>NC_007575.1:0-1200000 GCF_000012965.1 Sulfurimonas denitrificans DSM 1251
ATAAAAGGCACTATGTGAATATCGGAGAGAAAATTTTACTTCTATTAAAAGAGGAAATTCCTGAGATAGAATATAATAGATATATAAAACATCTAACTTATGATACAAAAAAATCAACGGCTGATAACGCTATTTTTTATGTTCCAAACTCTCTAGTTTTAAGCTGGATTAAAAACAGATACAGTTCAAAGATAAAACATCTCTTTGAGATACAAAATTCTATAAAAGTAGATGTAAGTATTTTACTAAAAAATCAAGTAGAATCTAAAAAAGCTGAACAAAAAAGTGTACAAAAACAGCAACATTCACTACTAAATCCATCACACACTTTTGAAAATTTTATGGTTGGAGGCTCTAATCAATTTGCTTATGCTGCAGTAAAGAGTGTTAGTGAAAAAGCAGGTGTTCTTTACAATCCTCTTTTTATACATGGTGGAGTCGGACTTGGAAAAACTCACCTTATGCAAGCAGCTGGAAATGTTTTTCAAAATCAGGGTAAAGTTGTTATATATACAACAGTAGAGCAATTTTTAAATGATTTTATACGCCATGTAAGAAATAAAACAATGGAGAGATTCCAAGAAAAATATCGCAAATGTGACGTTCTTCTTATAGATGATATTCAATTTTTAAGCAACAAAGAGGGGATTCAAGAGGAATTTTTTCATACGTTCGAAGCATTAAAGGGTGTTGGAAAACAGATTATTTTAACAGCAGACAAGCATCCAAAAAAGATAGCAGGACTTGAAAAAAGGCTCCAAAGCAGGTTTGAACATGGACTTGTTGCAGATATACAACCACCAGAATTAGAGACAAAAATAGCTATTATAGAAAATAAGTGTAAGATAAATAAAGTTATTTTAACTAAAGATATAATCCACTACATAGCAACAGTTATAGAGAGTAATGTACGTGAAATAGAGGGTATTTTATCAAAATTACATGCATATTCACAACTTATGCATGTAGATATAGATTTA
This sequence comes from Sulfurimonas denitrificans DSM 1251, assembly GCF_000012965.1. NCBI lineage: Bacteria > Pseudomonadati > Campylobacterota > Epsilonproteobacteria > Campylobacterales > Sulfurimonadaceae > Sulfurimonas > Sulfurimonas denitrificans. The sequence goes on from NC_007575.1 coordinate 981, forward strand.
CAATTTACGAAAAATGTACTAAAAGATCAACTTCAAGAGAATCGTGCAAATCTGACTCTTGACATTATTACTCAAAATGTTGCAAAAGATTTAAACATCAAACCAAGTGAAATACGCTCAAAAGGTAGAAGCAAAAATTTAGTTTACGCAAGAAGAATTGCTATATATCTATGTCGTGAATTAACTCAAAACACTATGCCACAACTTGCACAATACTTTGGTATGCAAGATCACACAGCAATAAGTCATACACTCAAAAAAATAGGTGAATTAATGCAAAATGATGAAGATTTTAAGGTAAAAATAGAAGAACTCACCAATAAAATTACATCATCTTCTTAAAAAATAAAAAAAAAGATATAATTACTTAAGTGAGTAGGTGTGAATGAAATTGTGTTGTCTCATCACATCTAAAAGACTCTGAAAATGGGGGTAGAGTGATGATATTCACATAATCACTCCCTCCTACTACTAATACTATAAAATTTATATAATAAATAGGAAATTAGATGAAGATAACGATACAAAAATCTATCATTGAAAATATTTTAATTCATTCACAACCATTCTTAGAAAAAAAAGATACATCTCAAATTACATCACATGTATTTATAGATGCTTCAAACAATAAGCTAACACTAAAAGCTACTGATTATGAAATTGGACTGATTGTTTCTACAGACAAATTAAATATCTCTCAAGATGGAAATGTTACTGCTAATGGTAAAAAATTGCTTGACATTGTTAGAATTTTAAAAGATGGTGAGATAAATTTAGAAGTTAAAAGTGATATTTTATATATTTCTCAATCACACTCAAAATTTAAACTTCCAACTTTTTCATATAATGAATTTCCTGTATTTCCAATGAGCGAAGGTAAATCACGAATTTTAATTGACTCTCATTCATTAATAGATTCACTTAAAAAAATAACACCCTCTATAGATATTAATAATCCAAAATTTGAATTAAACGGTGCTCTTATTGATATAAAACAAAATAATATTAATTTTGCTTCAACTGACACAAGAAGATTAGCAGTTGTAAATATAGAGAATCAAAGTAGCTCAGAGTTATCAATCATAGTACCAAAAAAAGCAATTGTTGAAATTCAAAAACTATTTTTTGATAATATAGAATTATATTATGATGAAAATTATTTAATAATTCACTCTAAAGAGTACACATTTTTTACAAAACTAATAAATGGCAAATTTCCTGAATACTCAAGAATAATTCCAAAAGAGATAAAAAATACTCTAATTTTACAAAAAGCTAAAATGATAGAAGCAATAAAGCAAATTACTACAATATCTACAGATGTAAAAATAACTTTTTTAAATGATACAGTAATATTTGAATCTCTTAGTGATGACAATATAGAAGCAAAAACAGAGATAAATTCTATTACAGGATTTACGACACCATTTACTATTGCTGTAAATAGCAGATATCTCTTAGACTTTTTAAATACAATCAACAGTTCTGAGTTTAATATTGGATTAAATGATAGTAATCTTCCTTTTGTATTGAATGATGGTAATTTTAAAACGGTTGTTATGCCAATAGTTATCTAATTTTTTATATTTTGTCCTTCTTAAATAAATTTATTAGGAAGTGATAAAAACCCCTTAAAATAGAACATCTCTCAGATATAAAACTTCTTTTTAGAATATATTAGATAAAATATCTCCAATTATGTAATAAAGTTATAATGGAGTATTGAATGGAAAATTACGGCGCTAGTAATATTAAAGTCCTAAAGGGATTAGAAGCAGTTCGTAAAAGACCTGGCATGTATATCGGTGATACAGGTCATAGAGGTTTACATCATCTAGTTTATGAAGTTATCGACAACTCAATTGATGAAGCAATGGCAGGATATTGTAATACCATAAACGTTACTTTGACAAAAGAGGGTACATGTAGAGTCTCAGATAATGGTCGTGGTATTCCTACAGATATGCATGAGGGCGAAGGTATGAGCGCTGCTACTGTTGTTTTAACAGTACTACATGCTGGTGGAAAATTTGATAAAGATACCTATAAAGTCTCTGGTGGTCTTCATGGTGTTGGTGTATCTGTTGTAAATGCCTTATCCTCTGATTTGAAAATGACTATTCAAAGAAATGGTGAAATACATGAACAAAATTTCAAAAAAGGTATTCCTCAAGAAGCTTTAAATGTAATTGGAACAACTAAAAAAACTGGAACAACTATAGAGTTTTCACCAGATCCTAGCATATTTACAGAGACTGTAATTTTTGAATATGAGTACTTAGCAAGAAGATTTAAAGAGTTAGCTTATCTAAATCCATTTATAACAATTATTTTTAAAGATGAGAGAACAAATGTAAAAGAAGAGTACCACTTTGAAGGTGGTATTGCTCAATATGTAACTGATTTAAATAAAAAGCAAGAGGTTGCAAAAGTTTTTGTTTTTAGTTCGAAAATAGAAGATATAGAGTTTGATATTTCACTTATGTATAACGATACTTATGATGAAAAAGTTTACTCTTTTGTAAATAACATTCGCACACCAAATGGAGGAACACATGAGGCAGGTTTTAGAGCAGGTCTTACTCGTGTTATTTCAAATTATAATACTCAAAATGGTGCAGCAAAAGAGAAAGATGTAAAAATTAGCGGAGAAGACACAAGTGAAGGTTTGATTGCTGTTGTATCAGTTCGTGTTCCTGAACCTCAGTTTGAAGGACAGACAAAAGGAAAACTTGGAAATACTTATGTTAGACCGCTAGTACAAAAAGCTACTTATGAACTTTTGAGTAAATATTTTGAAGAAAATCCTATTGAAGCAAAAGCAATAGTTGCAAAATCTTTAATGGCAGCGCGCGGTCGTGAAGCTGCGAAAAAAGCAAGAGAGCTAACTCGTAGAAAAGACTCTATGAGTGTTGGAACGCTTCCTGGAAAACTAGCAGATTGTCAAAGCAAAGATGCTTCTATATGTGAGTTATATCTGGTGGAAGGGGATTCAGCAGGCGGTTCTGCAAAAATGGGAAGAGATAGAGTTTTTCAAGCGATTTTACCACTTAAAGGTAAGATTTTAAATGTTGAAAAAGCTAGACTTGACAAAATTTTAAAATCTGAAGAGATTACTAATATGATCACAGCAATGGGCTGTGGAATCGGTGAGGAGTATAACGAAGATAAACTTCGTTATCATAAACTTATAATTATGACCGATGCTGATGTTGATGGTAGTCATATTCAGACTCTACTACTTACATTTTTCTTTCGTCATTTTAGAAGTGTTATAGAAAATGGGTATCTATATCTTGCTCAACCACCACTTTACCGTTATAAAAAAGGTAAAAAAGAGATTTATTTTAAAGATGATCGTGCAATGAATGACTTTTTGATAGAAAATGGAATAGAGTCATTAGAGGGTCAAAGCGTTGGACATAATGATTTACTCTCATACTTTAAGATGGTTGATCACTACAGAGGTTCTCTTGAAGCATTAAAAAAGAGATATGCTTTAGTAGAACTTATTCGTCATTTTATAGAAAACCCTGATTTAATTGGTCTTGATATTGATAACATGTACAAAAAAATAGAGGAATTTTTAGCACTTGGTGGAAACAATATTTTAACTAAAACTGTTTCACAAGATTCTATTCATATTTTTGTTCAAACAAAAGGCGGAATGGAGGAGTTACTAATAAATGATGACCTATTTGGAGCGCCTCATTTTGCAGAGGCTAGCTTTGTATATAGAAAAATTAAAGAGTGGAATTTAGACTTTAATGAAGATATTTTAGTAGTTTTAGACAATATTATTGAATATGCAAAAAAAGGCTCATATATTCAACGTTATAAAGGTTTAGGAGAGATGAATCCAGATCAGCTTTGGGAGACAACAATGACTCCTGAGAATCGTGTTTTGCTGCAAGTTACGATTGATGATGCGGAACTTGCAAGTGATACGTTTACACTATTTATGGGTGATGAAGTTGAACCTCGTCGTAACTATATAGAGACACATGCTAAAGATGTTAAGCATTTAGATGTATAACGTCAAAAGATTTAGGAGTTAATTATGAAATACGGTGAGAAAATAGTTAGTGAATTTGACGTAGAAAAAGATTTAGAAATTTGGCCTAATGAGCATAAAAGAGATTATCTTATAAAGATGACTCTTCCTGAGTTTTCGTGCCTTTGCCCTAGAAGCGGGTATCCTGATTATGCAACAATATATTTGGAATATACGCCAAATGAGCGGGTTGTTGAACTTAAAGCAATAAAACTTTATATAAATTCATTTAGAGATAGACATATTTCACATGAAAATAGTGCAAATGAGATTTATACTGTTTTGGAGAGAAAATTAAAACCAAAATATATGAAAATAGTAGCTGATTATAACCCAAGAGGAAATGTTCATACTGTTATTGAGATAGATAGCTCAAAGCTTTAAATATCTCTTTAACCAAACTATAGCTTCATCATAAGTTTTAAATTTGCCATGAAGCTGTTCTTCGTAAGCATCATTTAAAATTTTACTAAACTCTATAGATGGTTTTACTCCATTTTTTATTAAATCTCGCCCTTGTAAAATAGGAGTGAGTTTGTTAGTAAATACACCCAATTTTTTAGCTTTTTTTAAAATTAATTCACCACTTTTATAGATAGTTTGAGGATTATTTGCATAATAAATAGAGCTACTTAAGATTAAGAGTTCTTCTATATTTATCATAGTTGCAAGTTTGTATATAAAATATTCATCAATCATATCTAAACTAACTAAAGAGATATAATTATATACTTCTACTAATTTTATAACATCTCTGCATAACTCTTTTTCATCTGTTAAACGATTTAAAATGAGTTCAAGCCCATCTTTAGCGGCTTTATAATATAGTCCTGCTAACATCAAAACTAAATTTCTTTTAGAAGAAGTTGTTAGCTGTTTTGCTATTTCATCTATTACATATAGGTTATTGCTATATATTTCAAGTCCAAATTCACGTAGAAGTGTAAAACCAATAGATGGTTTTTGTGACTTTAAAAGAAGTTTTTTAAACTCTTCAAAAACTCTCTCCTTTGGCAACTGAGCTAACAAAGCGTGTGAGACCATCTCTTTACATGTTATAGCTAAGTTATACTCTATACTTAAATTAAATCTTGCGCAAAACTGAGCAGCTCTTAAGACTCTTAATGGGTCTTGCGCAAAACTCTCTAAATTAACCGCTCTGAGTATTTTGTTTTTTAAGTCATCAATACCATAAAAAGGATCTAAAAGTTTTTTTGAAACTACATCATATCCTATAGAGTTAATTGTAAAATCTCTTCTAGAGGTAGCTGTTTTAAAATCTAATTTATAGTAAGTTTTTACATTAAATCCACGATGCCCTGAGGATATTTTATTATCCATTCTTGGAAGTGAAAAATCTAAATCATAACCAACAAACATAAGCTTGCAAACACCAAAACTTTTTCCAACAATGTTGATTTTGCCAAATTCTTCTAAAATCTCTTCTAAAATTTCAAATGAACTTACCCCATAAACTTCTATATCTATATCTTTTGATTCAAGAAAAAGCAATGAATCTCTAATAAATCCACCAACAATTATAGGCGTAATATTATGCATTATTAGCTTATTAAATATCGCATCTAAAGCAATTGGATAGATAAGCATAAAGTTTCCAAATATGAGTATTTTAATAAAATTTATAAATTTATTAACAAGTATATCACTAATTTTACGAAGATATAATTTTTTTTTGGATACAATCGCAAAAATTTTTAATCTTGGTTTTATGTTATTTTAACTATGCCAAAGAAGGACGCCTCGTGCAAAAAATCAGAAATATAGCAGTTATCGCTCACGTTGACCATGGTAAAACTACACTTGTAGATGGATTACTAGAGCAATCAGGAACATACGGTGCACATGAACAACATGATGAAAGAGCAATGGATTCTAATGCACTAGAAAAAGAGCGTGGTATCACAATTCTCTCAAAAAATACAGCAATTCGTTATAAAGATTACAAAATAAATATAATCGATACTCCAGGCCACGCAGACTTTGGTGGAGAAGTTGAACGTGTTTTAAAAATGGTTGATGGTGTTTTAGTACTTGTTGACGCTTATGAGGGTGTTATGCCTCAAACTAAGTTTGTTGTTAAAAAAATGCTTGCACTTGGAAAAAAACCAATTGTTGTAATCAATAAAATAGATAAACCATCAGCAGATCCAGAGAGAGTTGTAGATGAGATGTTTGACCTTTTTGCTGCTATGGATGCAACTGAAGACCAATTAGATTTCCCGATTATTTATGCTGCTGCACGTGATGGTATTGCAAAGCTTGATATGTCTCATCCTGATGGAAACTTTGAGTGTATTTTTGAGACAATTCTTAGCCAGATTCCTGAGCCAGTGGGTGACAAAGAAAATTCTACTCAAGCACAGGTATTTACGCTTGATTATGATAACTATGTTGGTAAAATCGGAATTTCTCGTATATTCAATGGTGTTATTAGAAAAGGTGACAACATCATGCTTGCAAAAGCGGATGGTGAGATGGTAAAAGGAAAAATTTCTAAACTTATTGGTTTTCATGGACTCAACCGTATGGAAATTCAAGAGGCTGAAGCTGGTGATATCGTTGCATTTGCAGGTTTAGAGACTGTAGATGTTGGAGATACTATTTGTGATTCTAAAAATCCTATGCCTCTTGATCCTATGCATATCGAAGAGCCTACACTTACCGTTGTATTTTCTGTAAATGACTCTCCTCTTGCAGGTCAAGAAGGAAAACACGTTACTTCAAATAAACTCAAAGATAGACTTGAAGCTGAGATGACAACAAACGTTGCTATGAAACTTGAAGTTGTTGGTGAGGGTAAATTTAAAGTTTCAGGACGTGGTGAACTTCAAATCACAATTCTTGCAGAGAATATGCGCCGTGAAAACTTCGAGTTTGGTGTAAGTCGTCCAGAGGTTATCGTAAAAGAGATTGAAGGCATTAAATGCGAACCATTTGAGCACCTTGTAATAGATGTTCCTGAAGAATTCAGTGGTGCAGTAATTGAGAAACTTGGAAAGAGAAAAGCTGAGATGAAATCTATGATTCCTATGGGACAAGGTTTCCAAAGAATTGAGTTTGAGATTCCTGCTCGTGCACTCATTGGTTTTCGCGGACAATTCCTAACAGATACTAAAGGCGAAGGTATTATGAACCACTCTTTCTTAGAGTTCCGTCCATACAGTGGCAGTGTTGAGTCAAGAACTTATGGAGCACTTATCTCTATGGAGAATGGTGAGACTTTAGCATATTCACTATTTAATATCCAAGACCGTGGTGTTCTTTTCATTGGACCACAAACTAAAGTTTACGAAGGTATGATTGTTGGTGAACATTCACGTTCAAACGATTTAGTTGTTAATCCGATTAAAGGTAAGGCGCAATCAAACGTACGTTCAAGCGGGGCTGATGAAGCGATTAAACTAATTCCATTCCGTGACATGTCACTAGAACGTGCACTAGAGTGGATTGAAGATGATGAACTTTTAGAGATTACTCCAAAGAGCATCCGTATTCGTAAAAAATACTTAAGTGAAAACGAGAGAAAAAGATATAGCCGCAAATAGATTTTAGACTTTTACATGTAGTTACATGTAAAAGCTCCTTTAATTTTAATGTCGTTAAAGTTATACTCCAATTCAAATTCAGAATCATCTCCTAAAATAAGATTACTTTATAAATAATTATAATATTATGTTATAAAAGTTGCAAATATGAAAATTTATATCTTACTGCTCTCATTATCTATACTCAACGCAATAGAATTACCTTCGATAGCAATAGAGTCTTCAAAATTAGGTGATACTCTCAAGGATAGCTCAAATAGTATCAACACCTTGGATAAAAACAAACTTGAGATGTCAAATATAAAAGAGATTAAAGAGCTCTCATCACTCATATCAAATACAAATATATCTGGCGTTGGTAACAGAACTGATAAAACAATTACCATGCGTGGTATTAGCAACTATGTAACTTACGAGAGTAATGTTGCTATGTACATTGATGGTACCCCTGTGCCATTTAGTTATGGTTTTGGTATGGTTGATATGAATAATGTCGAAAATATTGAAGTTTTAAAAGGTGCTCAAGGAACACTCTTTGGTAAAGGAGCTGAGTCTGGTGTTATAAATATCTACACAAAAGCTCCCACCAAAACATTTCAAAGCAGAGCCTCAATCGATTATGGATCTTATGATACGCAAAAGTTTTACGGGTTTGTGTCAGCCCCTATGTCAAATGAAGATATAACATATTCACTCTCACTTACAAAAGAGAGCAGTGATGGTTTTTCTACAAACGAACTAACTCATAGCAACTTTGATGATAAAGATTTTAAATCACTCTCCGCCAAACTTCGCTACAACCCAAGCACTCCTCTTGATGTCTCTTTAAATTACACAAAAAGTCAAAGCGATGATGGCGGTTCAGCATTTAAAATAAATACAAAAAGTAACCCGTTTTCCATAGATAATGAACCTACAAATGATTACGTAAAGATGGACACAGACATGCTCTCACTTATACTCAAATATAAAGAGAGTGATTATACTTTTACATCAGCTACAACTTATGCAAAAAACTCAAGTACTAAATATAATTATGTTGCCATTCGTGGTGGATTAGATATGGATTTTGACATAGAGATAGAAGAGATTACGCAAGAGTTTAGATTGAAACAAAATTTTGAAAACAGTGACTTTCTCATTGGCTTGTTTTATAGCGACAAGCTAAAGTTTGATTATAAAGAGAACCAAACATTTTTAACTCTTTATCCAGTACCTGTTTTAAGTAAAAATTCTTTAGAAAATCCAGATGAAAATATAGCTCTTTTTTCTCAGTATAGATATTATATAGATGAAAAATATTCTGTAATGGCTGGTCTTCGTTATCAAACAACAAAACGCTCTTTTTCTCGCACTATGAACAACTTTGCAGCGGCTTCTACAAGCGTAGAAGGAGAAACAACATGGACTCATGTTTTGCCAACACTATCATTCTCCTATTACGCAGAGGATGATTCGCATACCTATCTTACTTACGCAAAAGGGTATCGTCCCGGAGGGTACAACTACAGAACTTCAGATGCCCTCACTCCGTTTAAACCTGAGACTACAAACTCTTTAGAACTTGGACATAAAAGAGTGCTAAACAGTTCCACAACATTTAGCAGTGCACTTTTTTATAATCTCATTGATAATCTTAGAATCAATACATTCGATAATAATTTAGCAACCATAACATTAAGCGCAGAAAAAGCGTACAGCTATGGTGCAGAAATAGAAGTAAACTACAAAGCAGATAACTTAAATATATTTATGACATGTGGAGTTATAAAAACAGAAATATCAGAATCCAAAGATTCGCCTCAATACGAGAGAAACAATATAATTGATGTCCCAAATATAACAACAAGCATCGGTGCAAAATATATGTTTACTCAAAACTACCATATACAATCCGATGTAAAATATATGGGGGAGCGTTATTACAATGCCTCAAATTCTGCAAAAGAGAGCGGATACGCTACGGCTAATATTGGAATTGGTTACAAAAAAGATGGCTGGAGCGCGCTAGTTTATGTAGATAATATATTTGACAAAAGGTATGTAGATTTTATGATTTTTCACACCATCTAATAATTATTATCACTTTGGCAATCCAAGAGTTTTAGGTTTTAAAGTGAGTAAGAGTCTTTAGCACATATTACAAAAGTGGCCCCTCCAAGTTCATTTTTATCATTTTGAAGTATAAGATTACCGCTTAATTTATCTGTTACGAGCTTTTTAGCTACAAACAAACCACTTCCTAGTCCGTTAGTGGTAGTAATATATGGACAAAATATTTTATGAGAAATCTTTTTATCTACGCCACCGCCATTATCTTTTACATAAAATTTGTAACTGCCATCAACTTCTTTTGTAATGAAAAATTCTATTTTTGGATTTTTAATATCTCTTTGTTTAAAAATATTTAGGCTATTTGAGATTAAGACAAGTAAAATTTGACTAAGTGTTGCTCTGTTTGCTGTGATATAAACATCACGATCAATGTTTTGTATCTCAACATGCTGAATATCTTTTTCAAAATAACGAAACACATTTGTGATTAATTCTTTGATATTGAGAGGTTCTGTACTACTTGTGTTGCTTAAATATCCATAAACTTCAGCGGATATTTTTGTTAGATTCTCAGTTATAGTTTCGAGCTCTTTTAATTGGCTTTGATACTCCTCTTTATTTATCTCTATATTTTTATCATTATATGCTTTTAGAAGAGTTACTAGAGTGCCTAAATGGTTAAGTGGACTTTTCCATTGATGGATAATATTTGAAGTGTAACTTCCCATGTAGATATATCGTTCGTAGAGTTTGGCAATATTTTGGTGAAACTCTTTTTCTTTTAGCTCTTTATTGATTCGATAACTCATACCAATTGTAATAAACAAAGCCTCCATAATTACAAAAAAGGAGGAAAGCATTGCAGCTTGAAGTCCCATACTAATCGAATCTGAGTTAAGTATTAAGACTAAGTATATAACCCTAAAAATCACAAATATCTGAGATAAAAAGTAAAACAATGAACCTGTATAATTTTTAGATATTATGTATATTGAAACAAGAAAGATTACAATCCATATTGCAGTAGCAGAAACTAATATATATTTTGCATTTTTAAGAATATCTTGGTTCCAATAACCAAATATAAAATAAGATCCTATAAGCCCATAGATGATTGAAATAGTGATGAGTATATACGTTAGTTTTGGTGTTTTTTCTTTTAATGAAAATAGAAAAATTGGATATAAAATATGAAATATTAGTGCCAATGGCATAGTCGTATAAAGCATAGTATCTACTAATTTATAGTCGTCTGTTAGATTTAGATAGTATAAAAAACCATATATTCCAAGATTATTTATCGTAACAAATATTACATATAAACTATGTATTAAAAAAGATTTTTCTTTTAATCCAAAAAAGTTAACAATATTGTATAGGACAAGCATCAGCATTACGCCACTAAAAATACTCCACCAAACTACTTGCCATTTAGATTGAGTTAAAAAAGTTTTTTCAAAAAATATTTCATAATTTGTATCTAGTACACCAGAGGTAGTGATTTGGCTTACTATTTGAAGTTCTTCTTTTGGCTGTATAGTGATTTTTACTGCACTATTGATACTTTGTATGGGTCTTTGTGCAAGTGGAAGCCTATCTCCCATAAACCAATGATTTATTACCTTTTTCTCTTTTAGCACCCAAAAATCTATATTATCAGTGCCCAGTCTTGCATGTCGCAAGAAGAGAGTTCTTGTCTCATTGGAGTCATTAAAGAGAGTAAATTTCACAACTGCTATTTTATTTATCCAACCAAAGAAACTCTTTTTACTTTGAATCCAATGCAGTTCATTACTAAATGCTAAATCAATGCTTGGTAGTTTAGTATCAATCAAGCTAAGCTCTTGAAAAGGAGCAGTTTTGATACCATCGTTTATTTGACTTATATTAATCGTTGTAGCAGCAAAGATATTTGTAAGTAAAAACAGTAAAATAAATAATAATTTCATTCTATATAGTATCCGTAGTTTTGATGATTTTGTATAATCTTTTTATCGCCAAGTTTTTTTCTAAGTCTCAAGAGTAGATTTCTAAGAGCTGCATTTGTTCCTTCCGTGTCTTGCCATAACTCTTGCATTAAAAATTCTTTTGACACTACTTTACCTTTGTCGTGTAGTAAAATCTCTAGTAATGAACTCTCTCTATGTGATAATTTATGAACTTCCTCTTTGACGGAGAGCTCTTTTTTATAAAAGTTAATTATGATGTTCTTAGATATTAAAATATTGTAGTGTAAATTTTTCTTTAATTTTTGAGCGCATATTTGTAAAATTGATTCTAATTTATCAAGAGAAATAGGCTTTTCAAGATAGTCAATAAGATGCAAACTGGCTGCTTCTTTGAGATACTCTAGTGTTGCAAACGAGGTCAAAATAAGTATTTCAATACTTTCATCAAACTCTTTTACCTTTTTTGCAAATTTTAATTCGTTCATGCCAGGCAGTTCAATATCGCTGATAATGATAGATACACTGTTTTCTTGTATAAACTCAAAAGCAGACTCCGCATCTTCAAAAGAGTGGACTTCTTTGAAGTAGAGTTTTAGAAGTTTAAACATATTACTAGAAATATTTTTGTCGTCATCAACAATGATTGCATTATAACTTTTTAATATTTCCATTTATAACCTATTGTAATCTTTCTCTTTTTAACATAATACCATTTTCATTGTCTCATAGCAGTCTCATATCTCCTTGCTTAGCTATTTGTAAAAAGAATTTTAAATTTTTTTATATAACTTTTGAGCATGAGACAGCTGTGAGATTTCGATTTGATAGAATTATTTGAGAAAAATTAATACAGGGGAAAATATATGAAAAGCTTTATGAATAATCTTGAATATAGTTCAAGATTTAGGATATTAAAAGGCGGAAAGATTAGCTTAGTCGTCTCTGCTTTAATAGGAAGTATCACAATACTTTCAGCTTCGCCGACAGGCGGAGTAGTAACAAGCGGTGTTGCAAACATCTCTCAAAGCGGCTCAGCCACCAACATAACCCAAAGCTCCCAAAAAGCCACCATCAACTGGCAAAACTTCTCTATCGGTGCAAATGAGACAGTTAATTTTGCTCAGCCAAATGTAAATGCTATCGCTCTTAACCGTATAGTTGGAAATGAGAGAAGTGTAATAGAGGGAGCACTAAACGCAAACGGACAAGTTTGGATACTAAACTCAAACGGTGTGCTTTTTAACAAAAGTGCAAGTATAAACACAGCAGGACTTGTAGCTACAACAAAAAATATCTCAGATGCAGACTTTAACGCAGGTAACTATAACTTTACAGGCGAGAGTACAGCAAGCGCTATCAACATGGGAACTATCAACATCTCGGATAGTGGTTACGCATCATTACTTGCTGAGAAAGTTGGAAATGCTGGAACTATCACAGCGTATAAAGGGAAAATTACCCTAACTGGTGCAAATGAAGCAACCATCAACCTAAATGGAAACTCACTTGTAAGCCTCACAGTAGATAAAGGTGTGCTTGATGCAATGGTTATCAACAAAGGTGCAATCATCGCCGATGGCGGAGCAATCTACTTAACAACAAATGCAGTAGATGAACTACTCAAAGGTGTTGTTAACAATACAGGAATAATTGAAGCAAATTCACTAGAGGGTGTAACGGGGTATGTGGAACTTTTTGCACATGGTGGAACGGCACAGGTTGATGGAACCATCAAAGCTGAGGGTGGGTTTGTCGAAACATCTGGAAAAGTTTTAGATATCAAACCAAGTGTTATCGTCAAAGCAGACAAATGGCTGTTAGACCCAGTGGATATCGTGATTTATCATGATGATGGCGGTGAAAAACACGATTCTACTTTTATTGATATCAAAGGGGATGATGATGAGGGCTATGTTGGAGAAGATGATATTAATTTTTGGAATGATTCCTACGAAAACCCAACAACACCATTAGATGAAGTGTCGAACCCAACTGACCCAAGTAACTTGTTAACTTTTTCGGATGCTACTTCATATATTGCCGATAGCACGATTGAACTTGCAATCAACGCAGGAACAAGTGTCTATATCACAACCTTTAATGATGGGAAATCTGGAAACGGTGACATCACACTCCAATCGGGCGTTTCCATCATCAACTCAAGTACAGGAAGAGATTGGCAAGATTACTCTGTTGGACTCTATCTTTATGCTAATCGCAATATTATTGCCGATAATGTAACGATTGGCGGAGATAGTGCGGATCATCCGCTTAATGTTTATTTTCGTGCCAACCAAGCAGAAATTTCAAAAATAAATTTTAAGGTGGATGGAGGGGAAGAAGAAGCTTATTATTATACTTCTCCTCAACACATCGAAGAAAGTAAGACTGCGCAAGATTCGATAACAAGTGACCAATTTACAGGGTACATCAAAGTAACCAACTCTACTTTCAATACCTTTGGTGGCGGAGTGGGATTTAAAGGAGCCAACTATTTATACTACACAAGAGGCGATGCGACCAATCCAGGGGTGTTATTACAAGATAGCACTATCAATACTGGAGGAGAAGGTGTTGAGGATTCAGGCTCTGTCTCTCTAACTGGAGGCAATAGCGCACTAGGAGGAATTGGGGTTAAAATAGATAATTCTACGATTGATACATCTGCAGGATATATTGATATTAGTGGAGTAGCAACCAATGGTGATGCGATAAGTATTTCTGGAGGCTCTGTTTTAAAAGCGAATCGTATTGAGATGGAAGGTGCTGTATTTGCCAATGGTACGACATCCTCAGGCAGTGTGGGCATCCGCATTAAAAACACAACTATAACATCCACTGCAGTGGAACTACAAGCAGAAGATGGCTATAACAGCAATGATGAAAGATTTCCTACCCTAACTGGTGTTGATAGTGATTATACTCAAAACAATAAGGCGGTAGGTATAAGCTTGGAGGGGGGAGCTGTATTTGATGAACTCTCATCAGGAGAGGGCATCTCTTTTTCAATTTATGATTACAGCTTTTATGGGGTAAGTTTAGGAGATAGCTCCAACGGAGGTGCAACAATCGGCTCAACCACTGGACCACTCAACATGTGGTATAACAAATCTGCTTTAGGAGTTGCCACACCGTTTCAGTATGTAGGAGATGCCCCTTTAACACTTCAATCTAATGGCAGTGGAACTATTACATTAACCAATAATTCTTATGATCCAAGTAATGGAGATTCTCCGTATCCGACAATTGTTGGTGAAACTACTATGGGAAGTGCTCAAGGAATTTGGTTTAGTGATACAGATTTAAATAAATGGGTAAAAGCGTCCGCATTCGACAAAGTGATTATTAATGATGGAAATTCGCAAAGTAGTGTGATTGTGCAAAACTATAATCTTGCAAGTCCAGTTGCAAGCACATTTTTTCATGGTGAAACCATTACTCTTAAAGATACTGCCACTATTACCAGAAGTCCAGAGAACATGGCTTTTGTGACTTGGGCATCCGACGAAGCTAATACTTTTAATGATGAAGGGGCTACATTTACTGGTGAGGGTAATTATTATGTGTATGTTAAGAATAGCAATGCTGTAACACAAACGGCATTGTCATTAATAGACGGAAATTATCATTACGATTATGATACCAATGAGTTTACAAATAATGAGAGTGGAAGTAACCCACCTGTCGGTAGCTATGTACTTTGTTCAGATGGAACTTGCGGAGAACTATTGAATGGAGGCTCAGGAGGTTCAGGTGAAGAAGAG
This sequence comes from Sulfurimonas denitrificans DSM 1251, assembly GCF_000012965.1. Classification (NCBI taxonomy): domain Bacteria; kingdom Pseudomonadati; phylum Campylobacterota; class Epsilonproteobacteria; order Campylobacterales; family Sulfurimonadaceae; genus Sulfurimonas; species Sulfurimonas denitrificans. The sequence continues at coordinate 16,369 of NC_007575.1, forward strand.
TCAGGCGGTTCAGGAGGTTCAGGAGGTTCAGGAGGTTCTGGAGGTTCTGGAGGTTCTGGAGGTTCTGGAGGCGGTGGAAGTTATACGCCACCAGCTCCAACACCACCACCACCAGTTGTGGTAGTTCCTCCAGTTGTAACTCCGCCAGTTCAAGCTCAAAAGATAGCAGATGTGGTAACAACTATAGTAAACACAAACTCAGTAAAAGTAGAACTTCCTAAAGAGGTAACCACGCAGGTAAATACAAACTTTACATCATCAGTAGCTGCTACAGTTGTAGCACCTAAGACAACTATAACAAGCAGCCCTATGTTGGCAACTCTTGAGACTAAACTTGGTATTACCGCAGGAGAGGGAGTATCTCTATCTTCTATAACTATAGAGGGAACGCCAACAGAAATTGTTACTCTAAGCCAACTCCAAACTATGTCAGATAGCCAACCACAAGCAAATAGCTCAGATAACGCAGCTAGCACTACAGTTACAGAAACTAGAGTAGCCCTTAGCGAAAACTCTATCATAGACCTTATAAACGGTGGAGTGCATCTACCAGAGGGCGTAGATCAACAGTTCTATGTAACTAAAACTCCTAAGAAAAAAAGTAACTAAGGAATAAAGAGATGAAAATAATGAAAATAACAAATTTAACAGCTAAAGCACTGACTTTATCATTTGTAACAAGCTCACTTCTCGTTGGGGCTTCTATCCCCTCAAGCAGCGATATCCAAAGAGAGGTTCAACCTCCAAAAGACCTACCAAAAAAAGTAACTCCTTTGGTTGAAGTAGGTGGTGTGCAAAAGTATGCACCTGTTATGCAAGATGATAAAAGCGGAAAAACAATCTTTGTAAAAAGCTTTAAAATCACAGGTGCTATTCACATGTCAGAATCAAAGCTTCAATCTCTCATTGGCTCTTACATGGACAAAGAGTTAACATTTGCACAGCTTCAAGAGGTAGCTTCTATCATCACTAAAGAGTATCGTGCCAATGGCTACTTTGTGGCTCGTGCTTATATCCCTATTCAGAGTATGCAAGATGGTGTTGTAGAGATTGCAATCATAGAGGGAAACTACGGTAAGTTTATACTAGAGAATAACTCACATGTAAGAACACCGATAGTCCAAGCGATGCTTGATGATGTAAAGAGTGCAAACATAGTAAGCACAAATACACTAGAGCGTGCTATGCTTATCATAAATGACACCCCCGGTGCAAAAGTAACAGCAGCAGATGTTAAACCTAGGCAAGAAGTAGGAACAAGTGACTTTGCTATAACAACAGAAACTAAACCTTGGTACGACGGCTATATTTTAGGCGATAACTACGGAAGCAGATATACAGGCGAAAATAGACTAATGGTAGGAGTAAACCTTAACTCTCTTGCAGGTTTAGGAGATAAGCTCAGTCTAAGTGGGCTTATGAGTAGTGAGAGAGATTTAAAAAACGGAAGAATTGCTTACAGTGTTCCTCTTATGGCAAATGGTCTTAGAGCAGAGGTAGGTTACTCTAAAACAGATTACTCTTTAGCTCAAGAGTACAAATCTCTTGATGCTTATGGAACATCAAACACACTTGATGCAACTCTATCTTATCCAATCATCAGAACAAGATTAGAGACTCTAAGAGTCTCATCTACTCTAGCAATAAAGAGTTTAAATGATAAACAAGCAGGAGTAACCACAAGCGATAAAGATGCTAAGTCAATCAACCTTGCCCTCTCTTACACTAAAGAGCAAAAACTCTTTGGACTTGACTCACAGATAAACTCAGGAGTCTCATACACTTATGGAGATTTAAAGTTTATTGACGCTGCCTCAAAAATAGCAGATGCAGCAGGAGCAAACACACAGGGAAACTACTCTAAAGTAAATGGTTATGTTGGTATTTCAACGCTACTGCCACAAGAGCTAACACTTCAAACTAACCTACAAGCTCAAAAAGCTCTAGGCGGTAAAAACCTTGATGGAAGTGAAGATATGTCCATAGGTGGAAGTAACGGTGTTAAACTATTTCCAGATTCAGAACACAGCGCAGAAAATGCCTTACTCTGGAGTATTGAGTTAACAAGAGCACTCCCTACAATAAATAACTACTCTCATAAATTTGGACTATTCTATGACGTTGGATATGCTTCAATGCAAGATGACAGTAAAGACCCTACTTTTCAAAACAGAACTCTTCAAGATGTAGGAGTAAGTTACTACGCTTCATACAAATCACTATTTGCTAAAGCTCAAGTTGCAACTGCAATAGGTAGTGAAGAAGTAACAAGTGAACCTAAGTACAGCACTAGGGTTTTAGTTCAGGGTGGGGTTAGTTTTTAGTAACTCATACCTAACTCCACATGTTGAGTAATTGGCATGTGGGGAGGTAAAAAAATAGATTAAAATCTCTTAATATATCCATGGCAATAAGGCTTGCTCCCTTTTTTGTCATAGTAGTTTTGATGACTCTCATCAGCTGGATAAAAATCTGATTTTTTCATTATCTTTGTTGTAACTTTGTAGCCATTTGATTCAAGTTTGCTAATTAGATTTTCTATAATCTCCCTCTCTTTATCGTTTTGTACAAAAACCACAGAGAGATACTGCTCTCCTATATCTGGACCTTGACCGTTTGCTTGGGTTGGATCATGAATCTCAAAAAATGTCCGAGCTATCTCTTCGTAAGATATTTTATTTTCATCATAAATAACTTCAACTGCTTCAAGATGTCCCGTGTTTGAGCGCACAACTTCATAATAACTTGGATTTTTTACAAATCCGCCCATAAAACCTGAGGTTACCTCTTTTACTCCGCCAAGTTTTTGCAAATAGTACTCAACACCCCAAAAACATCCGCCAGCAAAGTAAGCATAAGAGAGATTTTCATCTTTGATTTGGGGCTTTTTTACAAGATTTAAAGAGATAGAGTTTACGCAGTGCCTAGTGTTTTTTGGTGTATATCCCTCACTTTCAAAAACATGTCCCAAATGCGCTCCACAGTTCGCACAAACTATCTCTACACGTCTGCCATCAGCATCTGGTACTCTTTTTATGGCTCCTTTTATCTCATCATCAAAACTCGGCCATCCTGAGCGTGAATCAAATTTTGCGCTTGAATCAAATAATGGTGCCTCACATAGTTTACATGTATAGATGCCATGAGATTTTTCATCTGTATATTTTCCAACAAAAGGTCTCTCTGTTCCCTTGTGAAGTATAACTCTCTTCTCTTCTTCACTAAGTTGTTCAATTTTTTTTGTTAATGGTTCTAATGCATTCATGGTTGTTAATATAAGTATGAAAATAAAAATATATTTCACACTATCTCCTTTTTATATTTTTGATAATTATAAGAGAGCGCTCTTGTGCAAGATATAGGATATTTTTATTAAGATAAATTATAAAGTAAAATTAAAGATGAACTCTTTATCAAATAAAAATCTTCATAAAGATATAATCCTATACTAAAATTTTTAGGAAGATAATATGAACAGAAAAAAAATATATAATCCAGAATCAAATGAAAATGTAAATGATAGAAGAATTTTTGGCGGTAATCCAACGGGAATATTTGAACTTAATGATATAAAATATCAGTGGGCATATAATCTTTGGGAGATGATGTTAAACAATACATGGTTTCCAAAAGAGGTTGATATGACTCGTGATGTGAGTGATTACAAACAGATTACAGATGTAGAAAAAGCCTCTTACGATAAAGCTCTTGCACAGCTGATATTTATGGATTCTCTCCAAACTAATAATATTATGGATAATATAAATCCATACGTTACATCCCCAGAAATTAACCTTATTTTAGTGCGTCAAGCTTACGAAGAGGCACTACATTCTCAAAGTTATGCGGTAATGGTTGATACTATCTCTACAAACTCTAAAGAGATTTATGAATTATGGCGCCGTGATATGATGCTAAAGGGCAAAAATGATGCGATAGCTAGAGTTTATGAGGAGCTGTCAAAAAACCCTACTGAGCATAACTTTGTAAAAGCTTGTTTTGCAAATCAAATCCTTGAGGGTATATATTTTTATAGTGGATTTGCTTACATCTACACACTCGCTAGAAGTGGAAAAATGTTAGGTTCTGCTCAGATGATAAGATTTATTCAAAGAGATGAAGTAACTCACTTGGTTCTTTTTCAAAATCTTATAAACTCTCTTAGAAAAGAGAGACCAGATTTATTTAATGAAAAGTTAAAAGAAGAAGTTATTGAGATGTTTAAAGAGGCAGTTGCACTTGAAGTTGCATGGGGAAAATATATAACAGGCGGACAGATTTTAGGTCTAACAGACGCCATCATAGAACAATATATCCAATATCTTGCAGATGATAGACTCACTTCAGTAGGATTTGCAAAACTTTATAACGTAACAAACCCTATAAAATGGGTAGATGATTTTTCAAAATTTAATGACCAAAAAACAAATTTCTTTGAGGGAACTGTAGCAAACTACTCAAAGGGAAGTTTAACTTTTGATGATGACTTCTAATAATAGCGAGTATAAACTCTCTTCACTGCTCTTTGATACAATAGAGGGTGATTATCATTCTAATTTACAAACGCTTTTAACTCTTATAAATCAAGCAAAACCAAAATCTCTTATAGTTGCACCAGAAGTCTGCTTGAGCGGTTTTGATTATAAAAACTATGAAGAGGCGATAGCGTTTAGCGATATTGCAGATGAGGCACTAAAACAAGCCTCACATGATAAAATCATTATCCTTACAATGCTTCAAAGAGAAGATGGTGAAGTATTTAATTTTGCTAAGATATTTTTTAATGGCAAAATAGTTTATAAGAGAGCAAAGGCAAAACTCTTTCGTTTTGGTGATGAGCATAAGTACATGTCAGAGGGTTGTGTGGATGAGGTTGAGATGGTTGAAGTTGATGGCATAAAAATCGGGATTTTAATCTGTTTTGAACTTAGATTTAAAGAGCTTTGGAAAAAACTTGAGGGGTGTGATGTTATAGTTGTTCCTTCATGGTGGGGTGTTTTAAGAACAGAGCATTTTAAAGTTTTAACTAGAGCACTTGCCATCATAAATCAGTGTTATGTGGTTGCTAGTGATTCATTAAATGTAGAGTGTACAAAAATGAGTGGAATTATAACGCCGCATGGCGGAGATGAGAGAAATGAACATAGAGCCTATTTTGAACTGCCGTATGACAAAAAAGAGATTCAGATGATGAGAAGGTACATGGATGTTGGCATTGGATAGAATAACTGCAACAAAAACTGCTAAACTAGCGCAGGATTGTCATAAAATTTTCTCTCTAAGTCAAAATGTTAGAGATGCAATAGCAAATACTTCCAGAGAAGAGTTCGTTCCAGCAGGCTTTAAACACAATGCTTACAAATTAGATGCCCTTCCTATGGGCTCCTCGCAGTGGATAAGCTCTCCATTGACAGTTGCAAAAATGACACACTATCTTGAAGCGAAAAAAGATGATAGAGTTTTAGAAATAGGGTGTGGAAGCGGTTATCAAGCGGCAGTTTTATCACATATCTTTCGTGGTGTTTTTACTATAGAGAGAATAGAGCCGCTTATACTTGAGGCAAAACAGAGGTTTAGAAAGTTAGGAATTAGCAATATTCACACAAAACTAGATGATGGACAAAATGGCTGGGCGCAATATGCACCATATGACAGAATCCTATTCTCAGCAACAGCAAAAGAGATTCCCTCAAAAATATTTGAACAGTTATGTGATGGAGGTATTTTGGTAGCTCCTATGCAGGTAGGTTTAAAACAAGTTATAACACGTTTTAAAAAAGTGGGAAACTCTTTGCAAAAAGAGGAGCTTGAAGCTTGTGATTTTGTGCCTATTTTAAATGGAATTCAAAAATGATTTTACGCCTCCTTGTAATAACTCTCTTAGCACTCTCTTTGAAAGCTTCAGTTACATTTGATGAAGCAAATTTACTCTATGCAAGAGATGAATATAAAAAAGCATTTGAAGCTTTTAGCCTCTTGGCTAAAGATGATGCAGATGCAGCTTACATGTTGGCAAAGATGTATGAGCAAGGAGAGGGGTGCGAAAAGAGTGAAGAGAAAGCTCAAGAGTGGTATAAGGCATCAGCTCATATCTACTACGAACAAGCAAAACATAGCCCCTTAAGAAATGTACAAAAGCATCAAAAAGAGATATTTAAAACATTAGACAGGGTTGATAATAACCAAACGCAAGAGACGCTTAGACAGTTTGTACAATCTCTTTATAATTTTAAAGCTCACAATGCAAACTATTTTTTACCTTTTAGTTATCGTTATGATGATAATTATGATGAGGTAAACGGACATGAAGCAGGTAAAGTTGAGACGGAATTTCAAGTAAGTTTAAAATATGACTTTGCTGCAAATTTTTTCAAACTTCGTGAGATATATTCTGTGGCTTATACACAAAAATCTTTTTGGCAATCTTATAAAGAGTCCGCTTTTATTAGAGAGTCAAATTATAGTCCTGAATTTTTTGTAACTTTTCCTACATCAAGCCAAGATGATGGAGGATTCTTAAAAGGGATAAGAGTTGGAGTGGCACACCAATCTAACGGAAGAGGCGCTGAGTATGAGCGTTCTTGGAACTATGTAAATGCGAGTCTCTTTTTTCAATATGACATACTACTCTGCGAGTTAAAACTTTGGGCGAGGTTACCTGATGCAACAGATTATAATCCAGAGTTGATTGATACCATAGGGCATGGATATTTCAGGATAGCGGTTCCATATAAGAAACATCTATTTGATATGAAAATAATGAATAATTTTAACTCCAAGGGTTCTATAGAATTTAACTATACACACCCTGTATCAAGCAGGGACGATCTCTTTTTTTATATGAAATTTTTTAATGGTTATGGTGAGAGTTTAATTGACTACGATAATCATATTAAAAAAGTAGGAATTGGCTTTAGTATCTCAAGATAGGGGCTTATTAGTAAGCTTTTTATAGTAAAATAGTAGTTAGCATAAGTGAGGATAAATCTGTGCAAAGTATTTATGGCATAAAATATACAAAACCAGAAGTAGTTTTAATACAAGAGACAGGCATAGGTGTCGCTGAAGCGGCAGCTAGGACTTGTTATGACTCATTTGAAAATAGTGAAAATAGGGCTATTCAATATATTGAAAAAAATATGCCAGATAGTTCTACATGTAGAGAGATAAATGGTATTGAAGAGTCAAATCTCTTAAATGATTTGGCTTGGACCTATTTTCATCACTCTATTTTAGAACATGCAAATTTGAGTTTTTTGGTAAGAGGAACAAGCAGAGGCGTACTTCAAGAGCATGCCCGTCACCGTATGCAGGCTATTAGTGTAAGAAGTACACGTTATACTATGAGCTCTGTAATAAACGCTTTTGTTGCTTCAATGAGCAGTAATGATAGAGATTTTTTTATAGATAAAGTTTTGAGCTTTGATATGTTTGTTACATGTGATAAAGAGTATAACAAAATCGAAATTGGTGCGATGTATGATAAGCTTTTTTATCAGTCAAAAAAAGTAGAAGATTTCAATGAAATTGCGGTAGCTACAAGCTCATTAGATTTATTAGAAAAGTTTAAAGGTACTCCAGAAGCACTTTTTGATGCACTAGAGAGTGGAAAAAAGAAGCGTAATGTAGGTGATGCTTTTAAGCATATAATAAGCGACAATGTAAAAGTTGATATGGTTGTAACATTTAACCTTAGAAGTTTAAAAAACTATTTCACACTTAGAGATAGTGGCGCTGCTTATTTTCAAATAAGATGGCTCGCACAAGAGATGATGAGAAAAACACCATCAAAATATTTAGATTTAATCATTAAAAAAAGGTAATTACATGTGGAAATATATTGCAATAAGCTCTCTGTTATTTAGCGGATGTTCATATTTTGAGGTTAACTTCTCTATGTGTGAGAATGTAGGTCCAAACAGTGATCCAAGTATGATTGAGAAGTGTAGAAACTATAACGAAGAAGAGGCTCAAAAAGCCTTTGATGGGACAAAACATAAATCTACAACCCTCCCAGAAGATGCGATAGAATTTAAAAAATAGTAGGAGAAGTTATGAGTATTGAAGAAGAGTTAAAAACTAGAAGTGGATCTAAATGTGAGCTTTGTCAAAGCAGCCAAAATCTTAGCGTTTTTGAAGTTGCACCATCAGATGAAAGCTCAGAGCAGTCAATCTATATTTGCGCTACATGTAAAGAGCAGATAGAGAATCCTAGCATGATGGATGAGACGCACTTTAACTGCTTAAATGAGAGCATGTGGAGTGAAGTACCAGCTGTTGTGGTTATCTCATACAGACTATTAAAGCTTCTTGGTAGAGAAGATTTAGTTGATATGATATATATGGAAGATGATGTAAAAGCTTGGGCAGATGCAGGGGTAAATAGTTCAAGCAACGTAGTTGTAAAGGACTCTAACGGCGTAACTTTAAATGCTGGTGACAGCGTTGTTATCATTAAAGATTTAGAGGTAAAGGGTGCGGGGTTTACTGCAAAAAGAGGCACAATGGTTAAAAATATCTCAATTCCTCAAGATGTTGAAGGGCATATTGAGGGTAGAGTAAATGGAACTAAGATTTATCTAAAAACAGAGTTCCTAAAAAAAGCGTAGCTCACAAAAAGAAGGTATATGAACTCTTTAAAATCAATATCAATAAATATATCTATACCTCTTTTTATCTCCCTTGCTCTTGGCTCTCTTGTTTTTTATGAACAGAAGATACCAAAAGTTCTATTTAGCATAGTTCCATATCTGTTTTATGCTATAACCGTAGCTATTTTGTGGGTTTCATGGCACTTTAACCGAAATAGATTTATATTTATAATCCTTCCGCTCCTTTTGATATATGTAGGTTTTATCTATTTGGGGGGCAAAAGAGCAACGGATCTTTTTCTTTACGTTTCAATGCTTTATCCACTACATCTTTTACTCTTTTTATCACTAAAAGAGAGAGGACTTTTTTCAATTTGGGGAGTGTTAAAAATAGCTTTTTTTGTGGTTGAAATAGCAGTTGTTTTGTATTTTGTCTTTTATCCAAACAACGATATAATCGCTCTTTTAAAGACAAAAATATTTACAACTTCTTTTTATCCAATCGAAGATATAACGGTTGTTATAGCTGCTTTTGTTATAACGGTGATGGCTATGTTATTGATATTTAACAGATCAGTTCTTTACAATAGCTCTTTTTTAATTATACTCTTAACATTTTACATAGGCTTTTATTTTATAAGAACTCCACATGTAAAAGAGTTGTTGCTTTTATCAATAGGCATAATCATATTTATATTACTAATTAGAGAGTCTTACCGTTTAGCCTTTTATGATGAACTTACAGCACTTCCAGGAAGAAGAGCACTTATAGAGGATATGGCAAAACTTGGGATGAAATACTCCTTTGCCATGATAGATATAGACCATTTTAAAAAGTTTAATGATACTTATGGGCATGATACTGGTGATGAGGTTTTGAAAATGGTTGCCTCTAAATTAGCAGAAGTTGGCGGTGGCGGAAAAGCTTACAGATATGGAGGAGAGGAGTTTGTTGTGCTCTTCCCTTCACGAGAGTTAGATGAGTCATACAAAAGTACAGATATATTAAGAGAGATAATTTCAAAGAGCCCTTTTGTTGTTAGAAATAAGCAAAGCTCAAAAACTATATATATAAATATCTCATCTGGTGTGGTGCAAAAAACTTCTCAAGACAAAGACCCTTTTGCGGTTATGAAAAGAGCTGACAATGCTCTATATAAGGCTAAAAAAGCTGGAAGAAACCAAGTAGTAAAAGCATAAAGGAATTTTAATGCAAGCACATGATAGATTTTACAAAATAGACAAAGATTTTAGAAATCCCTATGCAAGAGATAGAGATAGAATTATTCACTCTAGTAGTTTTAGAAAACTTGAGTATAAAACTCAGGTATTTTTAAATCAAGAGGGTGATTTTTTCCGTACACGTCTCACACACTCTATAGAAGTTTCTCAAATAGCACGCTCAATTACTTCTCATTTAGGGCTTAATGAATCTTTAGCTGAAGCAATTGCGCTTGCACATGATTTAGGACATACACCTTTTGGGCATATTGGCGGAGATACGCTTGATGAGTGTTTAAAGGACGATGGTTTTAAAAATGGTTTTGATCATAATTTTCAAAGTTTTAGAGTTGTCTCTTCTTTAGAGAGACGTTATAAAAATTTTGATGGATTAAACCTTACCTTTGCTACATTGGAGGGGATACTTAAACACTCTTATCCATACAAAAAGAGCTTTTTGCCACCCTTTATTGATGAGAATTTCAATCTTGAGACACATCCGAGTATTGAAGCCATGGTAGTTGATAGAGCTGATGAGATAGCATATATAACTCATGATATTGATGATGGATTAAACTCTGGTTTGATACGTTTTGAGGATTTAAAAGAGAGCCCTTTAATAGAGGATATTCTACAAAAAGTTAAAGATGAGGGGATTGGAGAAGATGAAGATGAGATGTTTAGATACCGTTTTGTTTCACATCTAATCAATCATTTGGTTTACTCTCTTATATATTTCTCAAAAGATAAGATTGATAATAGTAAAATTTATAGTGCTTCGCTTTCAAGTAAAAGTGAATTACCAATAGGTTTCGAGCCAACATTAGAATCAGAGATAAAAAAACTAAAAAAACTTCTCTTTAAAAAGCTATATCAACATAAAGATATTATGATAAAAATGTATGCAGGTAAACAGGCTATAAAAGGCCTTTATATTGGATTACATGAAGAGCCTAAAATGATGCCAAAGTTTTATTTAGAACAGTTACAAAGCAGAAGTAAACATAGAGTAATAGCTGATTATATAGCTTCTATGAGTGATAGACACGCTTTGTCATTTTATAATGAGATGTATGGGAGATTGTAGTTTTGTTGTTGTGCTAGAGTAAAACACAGCCCGAAGGCTTATGTCTTATAGGCGTGATTCGTAACGTCTCATCATATAAAGACGCTTAAGCATTTTCTTACGAGATGCTATTAAGAACTTCTTACGTTTTTCAGTTTTCGTTTCATGGAAACGGCGAGCACGAGCTTCAGTAACGATTAAGTTACGATCAGTCTGCTTTTTGAAACGACGATAAGATGCATCAAAATTGTCATCACTACGTAGTACAATACCTGGCATATCACATCACCCACTTTCTTTAAAATTTGAACTGGAATTATATCATAAATAACTCCAGATGGTTTTATTTAGAAGGATTTATAAGAATATTACCTAAATTGATATATATCAATAACTATTTTTTTTAAATCGGATAAAATTTCTCTGATTTAAAAATTTAGAGCGTAATGCGCTCTTACCAAAGGAAACAAAAATGAAAAAAGTCATTTTAGCAATCACGATAATGTTAGGTGCCCTCCAAGCTGATAGCGTAGTTAAATACGATGTTCAAGAAACAAACACACCGATTAGCAAACCTAATCACCCAAATACAGATATTTATTAATATCTAAAATTTTATTTCTCCTTCTAAAATAGGTCTTACCGTGACCTATTTTAGTGACACTCCCTATAGTTTGACAACCTCCCTTTAACTAACATTTTTGTATAATTCAGACATGATTACCCAAGACTCCATAGAAGCCCTAAAGGCACGCCTTGATATTGTTGATGTTGTCGGCTCACATGTAGAGTTAAAAAAAACTGGCGCAAATTATAAAGCTCCATGCCCTTTTCATGATGAAAAAAGTGCCTCTTTTGTTGTAAGTCCCTCAAAGCAGATATATCACTGTTTTGGTTGCGGAGCTGGTGGCGATAGCATAAAATTTGTTATGGAGTTTGAAAAACTAAACTACCCAGAAGCACTTGAAAAACTGGCTTCAACATATAATTTTTCTCTATCTTACAGCGATAATAAAAGCACTAAATCTAGCTCAGGAATCATGCAAAAGATAGATTCATGGTATCACTATCTTTTTACAAAAAACCCTCAAGCCATCTCTTATATAAAAGAGCGCGGTATCTATGAGAGTAGCATAGAAAAATTTGGCATAGGTTATGCACCAGATTCAAATGCTACTATCTCATTCATAAAATCGCAACTCCTCAGCATGAATGAAGCCATAGAGATGGGTATTGTAGGAAATGATGGCTCAAGAGCGTATGCTAGATTTATAGAGCGTATCACATTTCCAATCCACTCTGCAAATGGAACTATTGTTGGGTTTGGAGGTAGAACGATAACTGGACATCAAGCAAAGTATGTCAACTCTCCAGAGACACCATATTTTAATAAATCTCGTCTTTTATATGCTTATCATCATGCAAAACAGACTATTCATAAAACAAAAGAGATAGTTATTACAGAAGGGTATCTCGATGTTATAATGCTCCATCAAGCGGGGTTTACAAATGCTGTAGCAACGCTTGGAACGGCACTTACATCAGAACATCTACCCATTTTGCGAAAAGGTGAGCCTAAAGTAATTATGGCTTATGATGGAGATAAAGCAGGGCGAGCAGCGGCTCTTAAAGCCTCGAAAATTCTTAGTGCAGGCGGATTTAATGGTGGAGTTGTTATATTTTCTGATGGATTAGATCCAGCAGATATGGTCAAAAACGGAGCAGTTGAAGAGCTCTCAAATATGTTTAGAGCGCCACAACCTTTTATAGAGTTTGTGCTTGATGAAATTCTATCACTCTATAATCTTAGAGACCCAAAAGCCAGAGAGCTCTGCATGCAAGATGCAATTGGATATCTTAAAACTCTCTCCGCAATGCTTCAAGAGGAGTATAAATCCTATTTAGCCTCAAGACTGGGGTTAAGCCCATCTTATATTAAGATAACGAACAAGAGTAACATAAATCAAAACCTCCCTTTTATCGATAAAAACCGTCATAGAGATATGTGGGAGTTAACTCTTATAAAAACAGTATTGGAGCATCCTGAATTTATTGATCAGATTTTAGATGTATTAGATCCATCGCTTTTAAAGTTTCACTCATCAGAGCTCTCTTTGGCGCTAAGGGGGGAGTTTTCTCATCCCCAACTTATGGCGATAGCTGTAGATGAGCAGATAAAAGCGTTAAATAGTGAGGATGCTCTTAGAGCGGAGTTAGTCTCATTTTTGATGAAGCATTATGAGAGAGAGTATAAGAAAGTAAATGTTCTCTCAGACATTACGTTTGAAGAAAAAGCTTTTTATATTCGTAAGTTTAAAGGGAAAATCGAACTCTTAAAAAGAGGCGAACTTGTAGCTTTTAAGAGCTAGGTGCATCTTTTGGCTTTCGCTCTTTTATAGATATCTTTCTTCCTACATTTTTTGGTGCTTCAATGCTTTCCTTGGGCTTTCCATCATATTTATGATTTCTCTCACCACTTTTGCCAGAGAATTTTGATTTGCCACTATCGTCTTTACCTAAAAATTTATTTGACTTTTTGCCTGATTTATCATATTTCTTTTCACCATCATATTTAGGCTTGTCAAATGGCTTACGCTCAGACTTTTCGCCATCTCTTGTTGGCTTATCCCATTTGGGTTTATCAAAAGGTTTGTGCTCAGGGCCTTGAGTATCATTTTTTGTTTTATCAAACTTAGGTTTATCCCATTTAGGTTTATCAAATGGTTTACGCTCAGCTCTTTGGCCATCTGTTTTAGGTTTATCATACTTTGGTTTTTCAAATGGTTTTCGCTCTGAACCCTCATTATCTCTTTTTGGCTTATCCCAGTTGGACTTATCATACTTTGGCTTGTCAAATGTTTTTTTATATTCTGTTTGTTTTTTACTATAAAGAGGCTTCTGTGGAGCATCTGGGTCAAATGCGTAAACACCTTTTTCTTTTTGCAGGGATTTTTGAGCTATTTTCATCTTTTCTTGAGGCGCATACTCATAGCCTAAAACGGTGTCTTGTCTAATGACTCTCTTAAGAATTGTCTCAATTGGGTAGAGATTTTTCTGTTCACTTATATCAAGAAGTATTATTGCACCCTCTTTTGCTCTTCGGAGTCTTGACATGTAAATCTCAGCTGAGGGTAAATCATAACTTATAAGAAGATCACACATCAAATCTGCTGCTTTTGTTAACTCATCATCAAGGGCAACGGTAACGTTTTTTGCCCCCGCTACCTCTTTTATAAGCTCCCTATCTTGCGAAGAAGCAACTAAAATATTTAAAGTGCTGTTTTGTTCTAGAAGAAGTGCAAGAAGAGATAGTTTTTTATCATTAGGACAAGGATGGATACGATGTTTATTGTGTTTTATGGTGATTTCATAGTTTGACATTGTTTGTCCTAAGAGGGTTTTTGAATATTAATTTGGCATTATATCTGAACATTGGAGGAAATTATGCTATTCTATGGTTATATTAAGCTTTGGTGTTTAACAAATCTTCTACAAAAACAATTAAAAATCAGGAAAATAATGTCATTTACAACACTAGGTTTATCAGCTCCTATACTAAAAGCTATCAAAGATCAGGGCTACACTAAGCCAACTCCAATCCAAAAACAAGCTATTCCAATTATCCTTAGTAAAAAAGATATTTTAGCAGGAGCACAGACGGGAACAGGTAAAACAGCTGGCTTTACGCTTCCACTTCTTGAGCTTTTAAGCAGAGATAAATCATCTACTAAAAAGAGAATCCGAGCTCTTATTTTAACCCCAACACGAGAGTTGGCGGCGCAAGTTGGAGAGAGTGTTTCTATTTATGGAAAATATCTCTCTTTTACTTCAACTATTATTTACGGTGGAGTAAGTATAAACCCTCAGTTAAGCGCTCTACGAAAAGGTGTTGATATAGTTATCGCAACTCCTGGAAGATTACTTGACCATCTCTCTCAAAAAAGCATAGATTTAAAGGATGTTGAGTTTTTGGTGCTTGATGAAGCAGATAGAATGCTTGATATGGGCTTTATAAATGATATAAAAAAAGTTTTGGCTGTTCTTCCAAAAAATAAACAGACACTTCTTTTTTCAGCTACATATTCAGATGAGATTAAAAAGCTCTCAGATCGTCTCTTAAATTCACCAGTTCTTATAGAAGTTGAACGTCCAAACAAAACAGCACAAAGCATAAAGCAGATAGTTTATCCAGTTGATAAAGAGCGTAAGCGTGAACTTTTGGTTCATCTTATAAAAGAGGGAAAATGGCAACAAGTCCTTGTCTTTACAAGAACGAAACATGGAGCAAATAAATTAAGTGCGCAACTTGAAAAAGATGGTATAAGCTCAAGCGCTATACATGGAAACAAGAGCCAAAATGCGAGAATGAAGGCTCTGCAAGAGTTTAAAGATGGCGATATAAGAGTTCTTGTTGCAACAGATATAGCAGCAAGAGGGATAGATATAGATCAACTTCCACATGTAATAAACTATGAACTTCCGAATGTGCCAGAGGATTATGTTCACAGAATAGGCAGAACAGGGCGTGCTGGAAGCAGTGGAGATGCGATATCTCTTGTTTGTATAGATGAGCATGAATATCTATCAAGCATAGAAAAACTTATAAAAACTGATATTCAAAAAGTTTGGTTAAAAGATTTTAAACCAGATCCAAGCATTAAAGCTGAGCCTATAAATCAGGGCGGTCAAAGAGGTTCGCATAAGAAAAGAAGATAAGTTGTGTATAATTTTATAATTTAAATTATCAATTTTACAAGGAGAGGGATGAAGGCAATTGCACTATTTAGCGGCGGATTAGACTCAACTTTGGCACTAAAACTAATAATAGATCAAGGTATTGAGGTTTTAGCTGTAAATATTAACACAGGTTTTGGAAGTACTAAAGATAGGCTAGAGCATATGCAAAATATGTGCGCTCAAGTCGGAGCAGAGCTAAAAATAATAGATATAGAGAGCGAATTTTTACAAGATGTGCTCTTTGATCCAAAACATGGTTATGGCAAAAATTTCAACCCATGTATCGATTGTCATGCAAAGATGTTTGCGGTTGCAAAAAGGGTTATGGAGAGCGAGGGAGCATCTTTTCTTATAAGCGGTGAGGTTTTAGGACAACGGCCAATGAGCCAAAACAGAGAGGCGATGCAGACAGTTTTAAATGAGAGCAATTGTGATGGACTGCTTTTGCGCCCACTCTCAGCAAAGGCCCTCTCTCCAACTATTGCAGAGATAAATGGTTGGGTAGATAGAGAAAAGCTAGAGGGTATCGTAGGCAGAAGCCGTGATAGACAGTTAGAGCTTGTAGCAGAGATAGGTTTAGAGGATTTTGAAAGCCCAGGTGGCGGATGTCTTTTAACTGATGAAAACTTTGCAAAAAAGATGTTTGATTTCATAAAATATGATAAGTTTGAAGTAAAAGATATTCCAGTTATGAAATTTGGACGCCATTTAAGACTCCCAGATGGTGCAAAGCTAGTTGTTGGAAGAAACAAAGATGAAAATCTTCATTTGCAAAACATAGAGAGTGAAAAATATCATCATGTTAAAACGGTAGCACTTCCTGGACCCCATTCACTGCTTAGTAAAAGCGCAACTAAAGAAGACAAAGAGTTGGCATCAAGGATAATTCTTACATATTGCAAAACAAAAGAGGATAACATGTACACTCTTTTATATGATGAGACAGAGGAGATGTATGCGACTCCATTTGATTCAAGAGATGAGTTGAAACCATATACCATTATGTAGTGTTTTAGGCTATACTTTATTATAAATTTTAATATATAGGAGAACGCATGGCGGGAGTACATTTTGGGTTTAACAATTTCAAACAACTTTTGGATTTAACTATTGGTTTAGTGCAGAGGATAGATGAGAATCGTGCCGAGAGTTTTACTATTCTTTATTGTGATTTTTCTGCTCTTGATCACTCTATTGTAAAGAGCTCGTTGGAGCATATTTTAAGAAATTCTGATGCAATTGTAAATGATAAAGCAGACTATTTTTTTGTACTCCCATATACAGATAAATATGGTGCTGAGATTGTAAAAAAAATGTTTATAGAGTTTTTTGCGGCAGATTTAAAAACGTATATGGTAAGTTACCCTATAGATGGCGAAAATTCAGAAGATTTAGTTTTTAGAATAAGGGATTATGCAACTCTTTATCATAAAAATGATTTAAATTGTTTGGATAGTTTTAATCGCTATTAGAGTTGATTTTTTTGTAAAATTCTATCGCATCTGATATCTTTTGTTCTTGATAAACTTTTTTATCGCACACTAATCTACATGTAACCTTTATATTTTTAGAGGCTTGTAGGTTCTGCTCACTCTTTTTTGTCTCATATACGGACAAATCCATATCCTTCACATTGAGAGTCTCAAAAGGGCTCCCAGCAATCAATAACAGTGGTAAAAACAGTAATAAATATTTCATGGTTAAAATTATAACTTAATAGTGGAATACTATGTGCTATTGATTCTAAAATCTTTAAATTAAAGACAAAGGAGAGTCAGTGGTTTTATTAGATATGAAAAACGCTAATGGTTCATCTTCATCCTCGCCTCTTAGTTTAGCTACTTTAAAAGAGAAGCCTACAATCTCGTTTTCAGAGCTTCTACGAGGAGCAAGTGAAACAAAAGATAAAAAAATAGTTCAAAATGGCTCACTTGTTTTAGCGCTTGTTAATGAAGAAAAAAGCATTAAGATGCCAAAGACATCATCAAAGACATCAACGCTTACATCTCTTTTGCAGACTCAAGATAAAGTAGTTGAAAAAAAAGAGAAAGAGCCATTGGAGTTAAATCCAAAACTCGTAGCTACACTAAGCAGTGCTGAGATGAAAACTCTTATGAGTGATGCAAAAAACTATCTAAAATCAAAAATTCTAGAGAGTGAAGGCTTTAAAAAATCTGAAATTAAGGAGCTTCCAACAACTTTAAAAGGGTTAGTTGAGGTTGCTAAAAAATTTGGTGTAGATATAAGTAAAATAACGCTTGAAGAGGTCAAAGAGCATGGTTTAGATAGCTCAAAAACTATAAAACAAGATACCAAAGAGCTACATGTAGATATTTTAAAAGATAAAAGAGAGGTAAAGGCAGAGGCACCAGAAGGTGCACTCAGTGAGAAAAAAGATTCAAAGACACCAGAGAGCTCAAAAGAGTTACTTCAGGATAAAAAAGAGCCAAAGACAGAGGTTCCAAAAGAGATAGTTCAAACGCCAAAAGAGAGTTTTGCAGATAAAAAAGCTCAACTACAAGAGACGCAAAAGCACCCTCAAACACTACAAAATAGTGAGGCAGTTTCAAAAATTATTTCTAATGAATTAAGAGCAGATGAAAAGCAGAGTGAAATTTTAAAAGAGATAAAATCAACGCCTCTTTTTAAAGCTCAAAATACTTTAGAGCATGCAACAACAGAGCAGATTGTTCAAGCAAAAGTAAATTCAACTTCACTAAAATCAGAGCAAAAAAGCCCAAAAGATAGAGCTGATGAGACATTAAAACTCTTGCTTAATGGGGAAAAATCATCAAAAGATGCACCATCACTAACAGCTGATTTCTCTGTAAAGAGTGCTACTGTAATTGCTCCAAGCTTAAGTGTAGAGAGTACAAAATCTCTAGAGAAACTTCTTCAAGGAGAATCTTTTGTATCAGAGCAGCCTTCTCAAGCACAAAAGACAGACTCTCTTGGTGCAAGTAAAGCAGATAGTTTTGAAGTAAAAATTAATGAAGCAAAACAGATGATTAGATATCTATCAGATGATATAAGAAATGCTATTAATGATTACAAATCTCCATTTACAAGAGTTAAAGTGCAATTAAATCCACAACATTTAGGAGAAGTTGATTTAACAGTTGTTCAAAGAGGAAAAAACTTACATGTAAGCATAAGCTCAAACAACACAGCTATAAATGCGCTCTCTATGAATGTAAATGAGCTAAAGACACAGTTAGTTAATAGTGGAATAAATAGTGCTACCTTTAACTTTAATAGTAGTTCACAAAATGGTGATAACTCATCTGGGGCATTTCAACAACAGAGACAAAACGAACAAAAAGCCCACGCAGAGTATAGCCATTTTGAGAGTGAAGAGGCACATGAAGAGATATTAAGCTCTTTAGAGATTATCGTTCCACGATACATATAAATTAAATATCTGATATGAATGCGTCAAACTCAAGTGCATTGACGCCAAGCATAGCAAAAGGGAGTTGTTCCTTTTGTAAACAAATGAATAAAAAAGGATAAATTATGGCAATCACATCAACAGGCTTAAATGCTGCAACACATGCAGAATCAGCAGCAGCAAATGCAGCAAAGGATAAAACAGCTTTAGGCAAAGATGACTTTATGAAATTACTATTGGTAGAGCTTCAACATCAAGATCCAACAGAGCCAATGGATAGTGAAAAAATCTTAAGTCAAACTTCACAGCTAGCTACGCTTGAGGCATCTGAAAATACCAATAAAGCTCTCTCTGAGTTAGCAGCTTCTATGAGCGCTTCACAACAATTTAGTACTGTCTCTGCAATTGGAAAAACAGCAGATTTGGGGAGTAATGCTATAACACTAGATAAGGGAACAAATACGAAATTTGAGATGTATTTTCCAGATGCTATAAGTAATGGAACAGTTCAAATCCTTGATGTTAATGGAAATACTATAAAAACATTAGATGTTGGAACAAATCCAAAAGGTGTCTATGGGTTTACATGGGATGGAACAAATGCAAACGGTGGAGCAGTTGATAGTGGAATATATTATGCAACAGCTTCTTATACAAATCCAGATGGAGCGGCACTTAAGACTAGAGTGGGCGCTTATCCCATAGAGTCTGTTAGATTTGATAAAGGCGAAACATTTCTAAAACTTGGTTCTAATTATGTTCCACTAGCAAATGTTAAAGAAGTGTACTAAAGGATTTTCTTATGATGATTCAAGCTTTTTATACCGGGATTAATGGTATTAAATCACATCAGACATCCATTGATGTGATTGCCGATAATTTAGCCAACACAAGTACTTTGGGTTTTCGTGGATACACAGCAGAATTTTCATCTCTTTTTGAGAAGTCACTCTCAACCACAGCTGACATTAATGCTGGAATTGGCTTAGGTAGCAGAGTAAATGCTATAACTATGAATGATAGTGTTGGTACTCTTCAGCTTAGTGAAAGAAGCACGGATATGGCTATTATGGGAGACGGCTGGTTTGGTATTCAGGGGGAAGGCTCTCCTTTATACACACGTGATGGAAGTTTTACATTTGATAGAGAGAGAGATTTGGTAACTGCTGATGGGTATTATGTTCTAGGAACAATGGGTAAAAATATCAATAACGGTGTCTTAAGTGAACAGTTAGCCGAAATACCTCTAGCAAATGTATCTGAGCAACAAAAACTGCGCTTTCCAGATAAACTCACTTATCCAGTTGAGCCGACAAGCGAAGCTAAGTTTTTTGGAAATTTAGGTGTTACTGATAATATAAGAGTTATAAGCGCTAAAGCTATAGATTCACAAAGCAACACAAATAGTATAAGACTAGAGTTTAAGAAGAGCAATCCACAGACCTCCCCTGGAGTTCAGTGGGATGTTACAGCGACAGCACAAAGTTCTGGTGTTAAAACAGAATATAATGAACAAACAAGTGAGACAACTTATCTTCCAGATGAAATTTATGATACACAAAAAGGAGTGGTTTCATTTGATAATAGTGGAATTATCATATCAAATACATTATCAACTGTAAATAACAATGGTACTCCAGTGAAAATAGATTTAGGAAGTGGTTTTAATGGTCTTATATCCATGGATAACCCTTTTAGCGGCTCAAGCACTTCTAATGGAACACAATCAGGCGAACTTCAAGGCTACGATATAAATAAAAACGCTCAGATTGTAGCTACTTTCTCTAATGGTATGCAGAGTGCGATAGGATCTGTTGCGGTGTACCATTTTCAAAATGACAAAGCTCTAGAGAGAGCTGGTGGCTCAAGATTTAGCGAATCAACAAATAGCGGTAAGCCTATATTTTTTAAAGATGCGAATGGAAAAAATATAGTAGGTACAGATTTAAGCAATTTTAAATTAGAGGGCTCAAACGTACGCATGGAAGTAGCGCTGACCGAGATAATTGTTATGCAAAGATCTTACGATGCAAATTCAAAATGTATAACAACAGCAGATCAGATGTTACAAAAAGCTCTTAGTATGCATAGGTAGTCCAACTATAATAGAGTTGGAACACTAAATGCTAAATAATTATACAAGTAAAAAACATCTTTGCTTCTCTCTCTGCAGAGAAGTTTTAGTGCCAAAAAAGGCTGTTATATAGGAGCTAAGATGCTCTTAGTGTTTAAAAAACTTAATATATAGGGAGTTCACCATGTTAAAATCACTTTTTGCTGGAGTCTCAGGACTACAATCGCACCAAGTTGCGATGGACGTAGAATCAAATAATATCGCAAACGTTAATACGGTTGGATACAAATATTCTCG
This sequence comes from Sulfurimonas denitrificans DSM 1251, assembly GCF_000012965.1. Classification (NCBI taxonomy): domain Bacteria; kingdom Pseudomonadati; phylum Campylobacterota; class Epsilonproteobacteria; order Campylobacterales; family Sulfurimonadaceae; genus Sulfurimonas; species Sulfurimonas denitrificans. The sequence continues at coordinate 37,746 of NC_007575.1, forward strand.
TGCAAACTTCTCAGATCTTTTAGCACAAACAAGAGCAATCGCAACAGCACCTCAGGGGGAACTTGGCGGTAAAAATCCAGTTCAAGTTGGTCTTGGTGCTACTGTTAGTTCAATGACTCGTATCTTTTCTCAAGGTTCAGTACAAAATTCCGATAAAAATACTGACGTTGCTATTCAAGGCGATGGCTTTTTTATTATCTCTCCAGATGGTGGAAATACATACAAATATACACGTGCAGGGGATTTTAAGTTTGATGCTGGCGGAAACTTTGTTGACAATAATGGGTTTATTGTTCAAGGATGGTTAAGAGATAGAGCAACAGGTTTTGTTGATGCAACAGCGCCTATTACAAATATAAATATCCCTCCAGGGCTTACAACTCCAGCGTCTCCTACACAACATGTAGTTATTAAAGCAAACTTAAATTCAGGTCCACTTGTAAAAACTTACTCACCTGCTTATGAGGTAAAGAGTTATCCAACTGGGACACCTCTTCCTAACCCAGAAGCAATAGATGAAAATGGTAACCCAATTGATTCTGGTAATATGGGAGTGCTTTTTAATGACTCTGGAGAAGCATTTAATTTGCAAACAGGTCAAGGTATCTGGGCATCGTTTACTCCTACAAAAACAGCTGCCACAGCTGGTGTAGCAGCAGGAGCAGTAGAGTTAGATATAACATTAGAACTTGATGATGGAACTCTAAAGCAGATAACTACAAATGGTGGACTCGCAGGAAACACAGCTGCTGATAATGCGGCACGTTATGTCTCGGCAATCAATGCTCAAACATCAGTAACTGGGATAATTGCTACATATAGTGGTGGTTTTATCAACCTTGCAAACTCTAACTCAGATATAAATGCTTCTCATAACATCAGAATAAATGCTGTAGGAAACGCAAACAGTGGTTTAGTTGTTGGAGACTCTGCAACCACTGCTTATAGATATCAGTATGATCCAACAGGTGCAGTGACAGTAGCAGGCGGTGATAAGAAATTTACAACTATCGCAGATTTGCGTGAAGCTTTGGAGAATCAAGCTCGTGCTGTAGGTAATCTCGATGCTGATGCTACACCTGATGAAAATAATATTGAGATAAAAATAAATGCTCAAGGTAAATTTGAACTATCAAATCCAGGTGGTTCACAAGATGGTGATTATGATATTAATCTATCAATTACAGGGATGAATGCCAACAGTATTACAGGCGGTGGAATAACTGAAAATACTAAATTTACTAGAAATATGGAAGCATTAAACGCAACACTTCCTGCAGGGAGTACTGGAAAGGCATTTTCACAAAGTTTTAATGCTGCAACTCACTCTGCAAGCATTGATATTTTTGACTCTCTTGGTTCAAAACATACACTAAGAACAGAGTTTAGAAAAGTTGCAGTTGATGCTTCAACAGGGAGTTCATGGAATATGAAGATAAGTGTTCCCGAGCCTGCAACTATTGATTCAGTTGCGCCTTATAATGAAAAAACAGGCTTTGTTCGCTTTAACAGTGATGGTTCACTTGCAACTTTTAATCCGCCAAACGTCTCTTTTACAGCAAATAACGGTTCAGCTGCAAATCAGCAAGTAGCAATTAAACTTGGTACTTCTAACAGTTTTGATGGGATGACGAGCTTTGACTCCAAATCAGCAACATCAGGAATTTCTCAAGATGGATTTACTGGTGGAGATTTAGTTGGTATCAGAATTGATCAAAGTGGAACGCTAATTGGGTCATTTAGCAATGGTAGAAGTTTTGGTCTTGCACAAATTGGTATGGCAAAGTTTACCAACAACGAAGGACTATCTACTGAGGGCGGCAATGTTTATGTACAGACTGCAAACTCAGGAGATCCAATCATCGGAACAGCTGCAACAGCTGGACGTGGATTTATGCAAGCAGCCGCACTTGAAGCTTCAAATGTGGATTTGTCTTTGGCACTTACACAGCTCATTATTATACAAAGAGGTTATCAGGCAAATGGTAAAACGATTACAACTTCAGATCAGCTTCTTCAAACTCTAATCGGACTAAAACAGTAAGTTTAACTCCTTTTTGATATAATTCTTTTTCTTTTTAAAAGCAAGCTTTAGCTGCTATAGCGGCGTGAGCGTAGCTAAACGAACTTGTTCGTTTAGCGTTTTTAATTTAATAAAAATGAAGGAATTATTATGCTCTTTTCTGCTCCTCTAAAATCAAACTCAAAAAAAATTATGCTCTTAGGCTCTGGTGAACTAGGTCGTGAAGTTGCTATTGAAGCCCAAAGACTCGGTCTTGAAGTTATAGCAGTTGATAGATACCAAAATGCTCCAGCGCATAGCGTTGCACATAGAAGTTATGTTGTAAATATGCAAGATAAAGATGCGCTTTTAGAGATAATATATCGTGAAAAACCAGACTATATTTTGCCAGAGATTGAAGCTATAAGTATTGATGCACTATTTGAGGCTGAAGATAAGGGCTATAACGTTATCCCAAATGCAAATGCTGTTAGCAAAACTATGAACAGAAAAAATATCCGCACCTTTGCTGCTGAAGTTTTAGAGCTTAAAACGGGTGCTTATGAGTTTGTAACAACAAAAGAGATGTTAGTATCTGCTGCAGGACGCTTGGGCTTTCCGTGTGTTATAAAGCCTGTTATGAGCAGTTCTGGCCATGGGCAGAGTGTTGCAAGAAGTGCTTCTGATATAGATGCTTCTTGGGAGATAGCAAAAGAGGCTAGAGGCGATGCAAGTGAGCTAATTGTTGAAGCTTTTGTAGATTTTGATTATGAGATAACTATGCTAACCGCAAGAAATGGCAAAGAGACAGTTTTTTGTGAGCCTATCGGGCATGAACAACGTGATGGAGACTATGTTTTCTCATGGCAACCGATGCAGATGAGTGAAATCGCAAAGCAAAGAGCCGAGGATATGGCTAAGAAGATAACTGACGGACTTGGCGGTCGTGGTCTTTTTGGTGTTGAACTGTTTATAAAAGGGGATGAGGTCTATTTTTCAGAAGTATCTCCTCGTCCGCACGATACAGGAATGGTAACGCTTATAACGCAATCGCAAAGTGAGTTTGCACTCCATTTAAGAGCTGTTCTTGGGCTTCCTCTTGAATTTACATTTTATGGAGAGGGTGCAAGTGCGGCATTCAAATCAGAGGTTCATAACTTCTCGCCAGTTATACATGTAGATGAGAGCCTCTTTAGCAAAAATAGTTTTGTTAGAATTTTTGGCAAACCAGAAGCTCACAAAGGGCGAAGACTCGCAGTTGCATTAGTTTTTGACAAAGCAGAACAAGCGCTCCAAAGAGCAAGAGAGCTTATAACAAAGGTTAAGGATAGTTAGTTGAAGATTGTAATTTTAGATGCTCTTACCTTTGGAGATAGTGACTTAAGCACATTCTACTCGCTTGGGGATACTCAAATATTTCAAACAACTTTATCTTCCCAACTGCAAGAGCGCATAAAAGATGCTGATGTTATAGTTACTAACAAGGTAGTTATAACAGATGAGCATATGCAAAATACACCATCTCTAAAACTAATCTGTGTTGCTGCTACTGGCATGAATAATGTAGATTTAGAGGGTGCAAAAAAAAGAGCCATAGAGGTAAAAAATGTCTCTGGCTACTCAAGTGATTCTGTGATTCAGCATACATTTTCTATGCTTTTTTATCTTATAGGGCACTCAAAATATTATGACAACTATGTAAAAAATGGCTCTTATGCAAAGAGTGAGATTTTTACAGATGTATCACGTCCATTTTTTGAGATAAAAGGCAAGAAATGGGGTATTATAGGCTTGGGTGAGATAGGTAGAGGTGTTGCAAATATAGCAAAAACTTTTGGTGCAGAGATTCTCTACTACTCAACAAGCAAGAAAAACCAAAATAACCAATACACATCTGTCTCGCTTGATGAGTTACTAAAAAGCTGTGATATCATCTCCATACATGCACCGCTTAATGAAAACACACTCAATCTTTTAGATTATAAAGAGTTGCAGATGTGCAAAGATGGTGCGGTTATCTTAAATCTTGGTCGTGGTGGCATTATCAACGAAGAGGCGGTTTCACGCATAGTTGATGAGAGAGACATTCTCTTTGGTTTGGATGTTTTAAGCCGTGAGCCAATAGAGTCAAACAACCCACTCCTACATGTTAAAAATAGAGACAACCTCTACATAACACCACATATCGCTTGGACTAGCATAGAGGCAAGGAAAACCCTTATTGATGGCGTTACAAGCAATATAAAATCTTTTTATGAGAAAAACAAATAACAGAAATAGCACTCTTTTTATCTGCCTTCTTGGCAGCTACAATCCTTCCATTTAGCTCTGAGATAAGCTTTGTTGCAGCGCTAGAGAGTGGTATGAGCGTAAAAAATGCTATGTTTTTTGCTTCAAGCGGAAATATTTTAGCCATTATCCTAAACTACTCTTTAGGCTATCTACTTTATGAAAAAACAAAAACAAAACTTCTTAGCTCAAAAATCGGCAGAGTTTCATACAAGTATGGGCATAGCTATGGTTATGTGGCACTGCTTTTTTCATGGCTTCCAATCATAGGTGACCCGCTCACGTTAGTTGCTGGTGTTTTAAGATTGAATTTTATATATTTTATCCTCATAAGTGCCTCACTTAGGGTGCTTAGATACTACTTTTTAACTCTTATGCTATAATCTAGTAGATTAAATATAGGGGTTTTGTGATGAGATATGTGGCTGCTCTGCTTTTTTGTATTTCACTTTATGCTTCACAAAAACCGCTAGATAAAGTCTCTATTCAACTTCAATGGCTAGATCAGTTTCAGTTTGCAGGTTACTATATGGCACAAGAGAAGGGTTTTTACAAGGAAGCTGGTCTTGATGTAGAGATAAAAAAATATGGTGTTGATATTGATATTGTTGAAGAGGTACTCAGTAGAAAAACAACTTACGGTATAGGTCGCTCAAGCCTTGTTTGGTATAACTCAAAAGGTAAAAAAATAACTCTTTTAAGTGCAACGTTTCAGTCATCTCCAATGGTTTTGTTAGCTCTTAAATCTTCAAATATAAAAAGTATAAAAGATTTTACAGATAAGAAAATAATGATGACGATAGATGCTCTTGAGAGTGCTCCAATATACGCCATGATAAGATCTGCGCAAGTCGATGATAAGAGGGTTAATTTTGTAAATCACTCTTTAAATTTTGAGGATTTAATTCAAAAAAAAGTGGATTTATATGCTGGATATAGCTCGAATGAGCCTTTTATGTTAAAAGAGAGAGAAATAGATTTTGAAGTTTTCTCTCCATTAGAGAGTGGTTTTGATTTTTATAGTGATATTCTCTTTACTTCGCAAGAAGAAGCAGAGAAAAATCCAGAGCGAACAAAAAATTTTAAAGATGCCTCCATTCGTGGATGGGAATACGCATTTAAAAATATAGATGAGACAGTCTCTATCATTTATGAAAAATACAACCCTTTAAAAAAATCAAAAGATGCTCTAAAATTTGAAGCACTTGAACTTAAAAAACTAGCCTACATAAATGAAATTCCTCTGGGCACAATTGAAAAAGATAAGATAAGAAGAATTTTAGATGTTTATAGAATCATGGGTCTTGTTGGCTCAAATATAGATATTGATGAGTTTATATTTAATCAAGATGAGATATTTTATACGCAAAAAGAGAGGGAGTTTTTAAAAGAGAAAAAAGAGCTTAGAGTTTGTGCTATCTCAAGACTTCTTCCATTTAGTGACATTAAAGAGGATAAATTTATAGGAATTTGCTCAGATGTTTTAAATCTAACAAAAGAGCATGTAAAAATCCCATATAAGATAATATATGCCTCTAGTTGGGAAGAAAATCTAAAAAATCTAAAAAACAATAGATGTGATATTTTACCAATGGGAACACAAAGGCTTAAAAAAGAGTCTCTGTTGGTTGTTTCGCCATACTATAACGAGCAACTAGCAGTAGTTACTAAAAAATCTCAAAACTATATAGTGGATATTAAACATATATTTGATAAAAAGTTTGTAGCAATAAAGGGAAACCCTTTTATCGAAGAGCTAAAAATAAAATATCCAATGTTAAATATATCTTATGTAAAATCTCTCCAAGAAGGGTTTGAGAGTGTTGAGCAGGGTGATTATTATGGATATATAGATACATTGATTTCGGCTGCTTATGCTTTTAAAAATATCTCTAATGGCAATTTGAAAATCTCTGGGTCGTTTGATGAAAAAATAGGTGTTGGATTTGGATTTAGAGAAGATGATAAAGAGCTACATACTATTTTTCAAAAAGTATCAAAAGAGATAAAATCTTCAGATGTAGATAATATTATAAATAAATGGATTTCAGTTAACTATATCAAAAGTATAAAATTTGAGTATCTACAAGAGATACTCTCTGCTCTTTTTTTAATAACTCTGCTCTTTTTTTATAGACAGCATCTCTCAAATAAGAAAAATAAGGAGTTAGAAGCTCTGAAAAATGAACTGCAGCTCAAGGTTAAAGAGGCGATAGCAGATATACAAAAAAAAGATATCTATATGCTGCATAAATCAAGATTAGCACAGATGGGAGAGATGATAAGTATGGTAGCACATCAGTGGAAGCAGCCTCTTAGCTCTATTTCAGCGCTTCAAATATCTCTTTTAATGACAATAGAGTTAGAAGAGTATGATCTCTCAGATGAAAAGCAACGAGAGGATTTTTTACTCTATTTTCAGGAGAGATTAAAAAAAATAGGGAAGCAGACGCAAGCACTCAGTATGATTATTTCTGATTTTAGTGATTTTTATAAACCAAACAAGCAGCAAGAACTAATTGCACTAAATAATTTAGTGCTAAAGGCATATAAGCTCTTAGAAGATAATTTGCAAGCAGAAGAGATAGATTTATGCTTAGAACTTGGCTCAAAAAATAGCGTTTTAGCATATAAAAATGAGTTTATTCAAGTTCTTTTAAATGTTATAAATAATGCAAGAGAGCAGTTAAGCCAAAGAAACAGAGCAGATGCGCAAATACTTATAAAGAGTTATGATAGAGATGATATCTGCATCTTAGAGATAAGCGATAACGGAGGCGGTGTTGATGAGAGTATAAAAGATAAAATTTTTGACCCATATTTCTCAACAAAATTTGATAAAAACGGTACAGGGCTTGGTCTTCACATGTCAAAGAGTATCATAGAACAACATCATGGAGGAAAAATATATCTGCAAAATATAGAAAATGGTGCAAAATTTATTATAGAGTTACAAGCAAGTGAGGATAAAGATGAAAAATAGAGTAATAATAGGAGCTGGTGGAGCTGGACTTGTTGCAGCGCTTAGTGCGCATGAGAGTGGCGCAAAAGTTACTATAATAACAAAAGAGTATCCAACAAGAAGTCAAACATGTATGGCTCAAGGTGGTATAAATGCGGCTCTCTCTAACGTAGATGAAGATAGTGCAGAGTTACATGTACAAAACACACTAAAGTCGGCGCATTTTTTGGCAGATTATGAAGCGGTTAATTTTTTGTGTAAGAGTGCGCCAGAGGCTATTGCGTGGTTAGACAGTATAGGCGTACCTTTTAGTAGAACAAAAGATGGAAAAATTGCCCAAAGAAAGTTAGGCGGGGCATCAGCTTCTAGAGCTTGTTATGCGCAGGACTATACTGGGCTGAAAATACTCCATACACTTTATGATAGATGTGTAGCAGGTGGAATCGAGTTTTTAAATGAGAGATATCTGCTGGATTTTATAACATACGATAACCATAACAAAAAAAGCGTTTGTGGTGTTAGTGTTTTAAATAAAAGAAGCGGAGAGGTTGAGCTCATCCAAAGCTGTAGCGTTATAGTTGCAACTGGTGGATATAGCAGAGTTTTTCATAACTACTCAACAAACTCAGTGGCTTCATGTGGAGATGGAATTGCAGCAGCACTTAGGGCTGGAGCTAGGGCAAGTGATTTGGAGTTTATACAGTTTCATCCAACAGCACTCAAAGGCTCTTCTATCTTAATGTCAGAGAGTGCAAGAGGTGCTGGTGGTTATCTTCTTAACTCAAAGGGCGAGAGGTTTATAAATGAGTTAGCGCCTCGTGATGAGGTCTCACGTGCTATATATGATGAGATGTCAAAGGGTGAGAGTATCTTTTTAGATATCCGTCATTTAGGCTCTGAGTTTATTGAAAAAGAGCTGCCACAAGAGGCAAAACTCTCAAAACTTTATGAGAATATTGACCCTGCATTAGAGCTTATTCCTATAAAGCCAGCAGCGCATTATACGATGGGCGGCATAGATGTTAACAATCGTTCATTAACCAATATTGAGGGGCTTTTTGCTGCTGGAGAGTGCGCAAATCATAGAGTTCATGGAGCAAACAGACTTGGCGGAAATTCACTCTTAGAGATTGTTGTTTTTGGTAAAGTTGCTGGAGAGAGTGCAGCAAAGTTTGCAAAAGAGAGTGATTTTGATACAGATATAAAAGAGTATAAAGAGCCACATGTAGAGAGTTTGGAACTGGTAAAATCTTATACAAATGAGATAAATTTTTATGAAAAATATTCAGAGTTAGCGAAACTGTTTTATCTGCATGTAGGAATAAAAAGAGATAAAGAATCTTTACATAAAGTACTCAAGAGCGTAAAAGAGATTAAGCAGAGTATTCACAAGATGGGTGTAAGTGATAAATCAAAAAAATATAATACAAATCTTATAGAGTTTTTAGAATTTAAAAATATGCTCTTTCTTAGTGAACTTATTTTACTTAGTGCAATACAAAGAGATGAGAGCAGAGGCGCACACTTTAGAGTAGATTCGCAGATGAGTAAAAAAGCATTTGACGTACACACCATAATAGACAAAGATGGAGTAATCAGTTATGAAAATTAATATAAAAAGAGAGAGCTTACATGTAGAGTATGATGTCTCTTTACAAGGGGTAACTCTCTTAGAAGTTTTAAATGAGATAAAATACAAACTCGATGCAACTTTAACCTTTAACAGCGGATGCAGAAGCAGTGTCTGCGGAAGTTGCGCTCTTAGAGTAAATGGCAGAGAAGTTTTGGCATGTTCATATAAAGCAGAGGATGGCGATGTAGTAGAGCCTCTTTTAAATAGCCCAATAGAGCGTGATTTGGTAGTAAATATGGACAAAGCTTATAGTTTTAATGCAAAAGCAAAAGCGTGGCAGAGTAGTTTTGCACAACATGTAAAACTAACAGATGAAGATGAGATGAGAAATGCGCTTCAAAGTGACTGTATTTTGTGTGGTTCATGTTATAGTGCATGCCCAGTTTATGAAGTAAATAAGGAGTTTTTAGGACCTTTTTCACTAACAAGAGTGTGGCGTTATGTAAGTGATAAAAGAGAAGAAAATCCAAAAGGTAAAATTGATAACATCCAAATTAATGGAGTTTGGGATTGCACTTTGTGCAATGCGTGTACCCTTGTTTGTCCTCAAGGGATTTCAAGTAAGGCCGATATAGAAAAACTAAGAGCAAGAAGTGTTATGTTTGGTTATAGCGATTCATCATTTGCTAATTTTGGTGGCGGATTTAGCTTTGATGGGACTCCTAGTTTCTAATTGATTCCATATCTTTTCTATACAAATTGCACAAAGAGAGCTAACTACAACTCTCTTTGTACTACATGTATATAGAAGATGTATCGGAGATAACTCATTTTTTAAGTTAGCTTAGATTTTGTTTGTTATATAATCAAAACTATTTAGTTTTAAATAAATATGGAGCGCAGTAATGGCAAAAGAGTACTCATTTGATATAAGTGCAAAGATAGATATGCAAAGCTTTAAAAATGCTATAAATCTTGTTGATAAAGAGGTAGCAAACCGCTACGATTTTAAAGGTACAACCTATGAGGTTGACTATAAAGAAAAAGATAAATTATTGGTTATGGTGGCATCAAGCGATAACAAACTTGACGCTCTAAAAGATATAGTTATAACAAAGCTTCTAAAACAAAACCTCTCATCAAAAGTATTAGAGGAGCAAAAAACTGAAAACTCAAGCGGAAACAATAGAAAGGTAACTTTTAAAATTGTTGATTATATTGAGTCAAAAGAGGCTAAAAAGATAGCAGCAGAGATAAAAAATCTAAAATTAAAAGTCACAGCTCAAATAGAGGGAGATTCTATCAGAGTAAAAGGTGCCAAACTTGATGATTTACAAAAAGTTATAGCAACTATCCGCTCTATGGAGTGGGAAGCGCCTTTAGTTTTTGAAAATATGCGATAGGAGAGAGGAGAATGTCAAAGCTAACTATTTCTGATGCAGCAGAGTTTTTGGGTGTGTCTAAAGAGGCGATTCATAATCGCATAAGAAGAGGAACTCTAGAGTGTATTGTTGAAAATGATGTCAAACTTGTGCTTATCAACCAAGAGGATAACACTAACAATATGCCAAAAAAACCACTAAATCAAAAATCAGTAGCTAAGAGCGATGAGAAATATTATAGGTTTTTAGAGGAGCAAAATACAAAGCTCCAACATAGAGTTGACACGCTTGAGGGTGAGACAAGAAGCTTAAGAGACCAAAAAGAGCAGATGCTTATAGATGAGAGAATTAAGATTGAAAACATTTACAAAGAAAAAGATGAGCAGTTAAAAAACATCATAAATGCAATATCTTCAAAACTTCTTCTCTCTACTCCGCAGAAGATTCAAGATACGATAGAGGGTGAGATAGATGAAGCTCAAGATATAGAAGATGAACATGATGAGGATGTAGAGATAGGAAAAAGCAGGCTAACTTCTTTAAACAAATATTTAAAAAGTCAAGATTTTTCAAAGAAAAAAATCTCCAAAATAAAAGAAAAATTTAAAGAGAGAGCAAAAGATGACTCAAGGGTAGTAATAATTGGTAAAAAATACTATATAGATTTTAAAAAATATGATTATAGCGATTTCTCTATTTAGATAAAAGTTGCTTTATTTAAGCCACTTAGAGATAAAATTCGCATTCCAAAGAAGGACAGTTGGGAGAGTTGGTTTAATCCAGTCGCCTGGAACGCGGCCGTAGGGAAACTTACCGAGGGTTCGAATCCCTCACTGTCCACCACAAATTAATAAAAAAAATCACTGCAGTAGAGCAACAATCGATAATTTCAACCAATAAAAGCCTCTATATGGAGTACATAAGATATAATATAAGAAAAGCGGTATTTAATGGAAACTGAGTTAATTGTAAAATCTATCATGGGACTTATCGCACTTTTATCGCTTTTAGTGTTCTTTCTTTTTTTAGAACCAAACAAAGATAAAAAGAAGCCAAACAGTAACAGCAAGGTTGTTGTAGATAGAGATGAAGTAGAGAGTGAAGAGACAAATTTAGATGCTCTAGTTGCTATAATAAAAAATAAAAAATCAGACAGTAAAAAACTCTCCTTTGCTCTTGATATGATTTTAAAACATCATGGAACATTCCATAAGAAGATGGGTGTAAGAGCGCATAAAGATTTTGATATTTATATGGATGTGCTTTTTACTCTTTGCAGACATCCAAATACGAATAAAGATTTGATAATAAATTTTGACAAAGAGTTAGCTCGTTTAAATCCAGATTACAAGCAAGAGATAAATAATGCTATCTCAAAAGGTCTAAATTCAAGGGGTATCTAACTTTAGTGTTGCCTTTTATTAAAGCCAGATGTCCCCTTTTTGGCACTTGGTGATATATTTGAGGTGTACTGCTTCAAATATGGCGGAACAACTCTTCCTTGAAGCCTCATCATGTCATCTATCATAATATTTGCTACAAATTCTGGAGACAACTTTTTTACCTCACACAGATATTTAAAAAGTAACTCGCCTAATCGTTGAAGTGAGATTTGCCAAGTTGAATCAGTCTGCTCATATATCCAAAGACTAAAATCATAAAAACTCTCAAATATTTTTCCATCTTGCCAGATTAGCTTTACGCTCTGCTTGAAGTTTCCGCTGTTATAAGTTAAATCCCAAAATCTTGAAAATCGCTTCATTATACCAATTTGGGTAAATGAGAGTTCTGATGTCTGCAAAACATCATAAGGAGGGATATCGCTATATATCATTTTATGCTCTATATCATGGCGATTTATATAGGTTCCTGAGAGCTTCTTTAGGATTCCTATCTGTATCTCACAGCCACTAAGCGATACCAACTCATCTAAGTTTTTTCCAAAGCTCTCTAGTGATTCTCCTGGCAAACCAACAATCAAATCAAGATGAATGTGTGCGTGAGTCTCATTTTCTAAAAATAGTATATTCTCTTTAATCTTTTCTAAATTTAAAACTCTTGAGATATTTTTTGCAATCTGAGGATTTAGAGTTTGTATCCCTATCTCAAGTTGTAGTGCACCATCTTTGAAAGATGCAATTTTGCTCTTTAGTGATTGTGGAAAATGGTCAGGCACCACTTCAAAATGGGCAAAATATGGCTCATTGAGGTCTTTATTTAAAAAGAAATCAAGCAGGATAGTTGCTGTTTTTATATTTAAGTTAAAAGTTCTATCTATAAACTTGAAATTTCTAGCTCCTCTTTGCCATAAAAGCTCAAACTCTTCAAGCAGTTTGTCTATATCAAATGCCCTTACCTTCTCATCCATTGAAGAGAGGCAAAACTCACACTCAAATGGGCAACCACGAGAGGCTTCTACATAAATATAACGGTTTTTTATATCATCATCACTGTAATATCTATATGGAAGAGTTATATTTTTCAGTGATGGCATACTCATTTTTATGACTTTTTCTCTTGGCTCATTTGATGAGAGGATATTTTTACATAGTTCATAAAAAGCTATATCGCCCTCTCCTTGAATAATAAAATCAGCAAGGTCAAGATTTACACGAAATGGCTCATGTGATACCTCTGGACCACCTAAGATGATTTTTGTAGCAGGAGAGACCTTCTTGATAATATGAATTAGTTCATAAACCTCTTTAACATTCCATATATATACGCCAATTCCTATGATTTGAGGATTATGAAAGAGGAGTTTTTGAGCGATACTTTGAACTGCGTCGTTGATTGTAAACTCTTGAATTAGAGCATCACTCTGCAGTTGGGCCAAATTTGCAAAAAGGTATCTAAGAGCAATTGAAGTGTGAGTAAATCTAGAATTTAGAGTTGTTAAAATAATTTTTTTCATGGGATAAGTTTAGCACAATTTATCCGAGCCAAAAAGGGGGAATGGCTGGATAATTAAAATAATTTATAGGTTATATTTCTCTTTTATGAAAGGGGTTGAACATAATCGAGATGCATAATGATATTAATTATTAGTTAACGTCAAGTAAATAGTTGGCAATTTTGACTATTTTGCGCCACTTTTTGTATATTCTTGAACCATTTCATCCAGTTTTTTGAATAAAAGGTCAGATGATTTCTCCATTTCAGTAAAGTTTTTAATAATTATATTTGGATTTTCGCCCTTTAAAACAGTTTTGGCTTTTACAAATTCATAGTTTTTGATAGCGTAATCATGAACATTTGCATGAACAGAATCTATCTCTTTGAAAGTTTTTGTATGACCAAACTTATCAGCTCCTAAACCAGTGTACCATTTACCCATGCGGCAATCTTTGTGCCCTATGAAAGTGTTTACTGTATTTGAACTCAATAGAGTTGAGTAGGCATTTGATTTAAAGATTATATGATCTACTTTTACAAGAGATGTAAATAGTTGGTTATTGATAGCAGTTGAAATTTCTGAGGATTTGTTAGCGTAGGAATTTAACTCTTCAAAAGTTTTTTCAAATTCTGAAATAACGTTGTTTGACTCTGTTGCAATCTCTGAAATATTCTCAGAGCTGCTTATCATCTCATTTGACTCTTGTTGAAGAGTGGAGATATTGATCTCTATCTCTTGTGTCGCTTTTTGTGTACGTTCTGCAAGTTTGCGAACTTCATCTGCAACAACAGCGAAACCACGTCCATGCTCACCCGCACGCGCTGCTTCAATAGCGGCATTTAGAGCTAGTAAATTTGTTTGATCTGCAATATCTTTGATAAGGCCAACAACGTTTGAGATATCTCTAGTCCTTTGCCCAAGATTTATGATGACATCATGTGAAGATGAAATTGAATCGACCAAAGTGGCTAGTTTTTGGCTAATATCTTTAACATTTTCTAAACTTCTCTCTGATAATAAGGCTGTTTTTTCAGAAACTTTTGAAATCTCATCTGAACCATTTTGAGCAATGGCAATATCGTGCTGAATAATTTCAAGTCCACCGCTTACTCCTCCACCAAGAACACTAAAGTCATTGGATAGTTTACTCTTTATTTTTGTTTCATGCCCTAAAGAGATAGAAGAGATTGCAAGTTGGAGTTTTTGCGAAGTTGTGCGAAAGATGCCATGAAGACCGTGTGGGTCTGTGCTTCTGTGAGTTTTCCCATTTGCAGCACTCTCTATAGATGTTTGAACATCTCGCATAAAGGCTTCAAACTGATCAAGTGCATCATTGATGCTCCAAGCAAATGCAGACTCTTTTGAGTTGTCATTTGGGATGCGTGTAATTCTTGCACTTAGTTTCCCAGCAGCAGCATCTTTGAGTGCTTTGATAATCTCATCATGCATCTGCGCATGTCTTTTTTTATTTCCGTTTTTATTGATTTTGAAGAGAGATAATAAGCTCATCGTACACCATTCCTTTATCTGCTAAAATGTCTGTTAAAATCTTAAATGAAGCGTCAACACCACCGCTCTTTTCTACTTCAACCATCTTTTTATAAAGAGGAATGATGATTTCAAGAGCTTTTGGATTAGGTTTGCGTCTAACTGAGTAGTAGTCAACGATATTACCACTCTCATCTAGAGTAGCAGTAATATTTGCATATACCCAGTATGCGTTATTGTTCTTTGTTTTGTTGATAACATAAGCAAAAACCTCCTCTTTTTTAGGAATAGTTTCCCATAAGTATCTAAAAACAGCTTTTGGCATATCTGGATGTCTTATGATGCTGTGGGGTTTTCCAAGCAGCTCCTCTTCACTGTACTCTGCCATCTCCATAAAAATTTGATTGCAGTAAGTAATACGACCCTTTAGATCAGTTTTTGAAACAATAAAATCATCTTCTTTCATCTCTCTTATCATAAATACCCTCCTTTTTTAGCATATACCATAATACAGTTCTAATATAAAACTTTAATATGGTTTTAAGTTGGAATGATTATATCAAAAAAATTAGTATATTAATAGTACAATTGCAAATGTCAATTATATTAGCAATTTTTTATTTTTTTTATTTTTCAATTATTGGTGTTTATGTTATTTTTTTGCCAAAAGTCCTCTCTATGGCTGGATATGGAGCAAGTGATATAGGCATCATCTTTGCAGCGGCTCCTCTGGTGCGCTTTGTAGTTCCTTTTGCTTTCATAAAAGGCTTGAAGATAAACATAGCGAGTTTTAATATTGCACTTTTGATTATGTCTCTTAGTTCCATCTCCTTTTATTTTTCACTCGATAGCTTTTATAAACTTCTTTTCTCAAATATAACCTTAGGTATTGGTCTTAGCATAGTGCTTCCATATATAGAGGTAATATCGCTGCAATACTTAAAAAAAGAGAGATATGGCAAAGTAAGACTCTTTGGTTCAGTTGGATTTATCTTAGTAGCTCTTGTTTTGGTAAAGTTTTTAGATGACCCTAGAGTTGCACTTCTATACCTTTTAATTTTAACTTTTATAACAGCATTTATTGGGCATATAATTGCAAAAAAAGCAGCTACTATTTTAGAAAAACAGGTAGAGCATCTAAATGATATAAATATATTAAAAGATTGGAAATTATGGCTTGGACTAACTCTTATGCAGGTAAGTTTTGGCTCTTTTTACAACTTTTTTACAATCTATACAACTGATCATGGTGTAACTCTTGATGTAACAATCTATCTTTGGACTTTTGGGGTTATAGTAGAGATTTTTATGCTCTATTCTCAAGGTTCACTTCTGCGTAAAAATTTACTCCTTATTCTTCAGTTAAGCACTTTAGCAACAGCTCTACGTTGGTTTTTACTATTTTTATTTCCTAGCAGTATAGGATTTTTGTTCTTTTCACAATCTCTACATGCGCTTAGTTTTGCGCTCTTTCACTCAGCAGCAATTAGCTATCTTTTTTACTTATATAAGCATAAATCTTTAGCACAACAGTTTTTTTCAGGAATTACTTACGGGTTTGGAGCATTTTTAGGTGCGCTTATTGCAGGGTATGTGTATGAATTTTATCCGAGCTACCTCTTCTTAAGTGCGACACTTATCGCACTTATGGCAGCGTGGTTTTTATATCTTTGGGGAAGCAGTCAAAAAGGTGTTAATAATCAGCAATTAGATTAAAAGTAAACATTTTATCTGTCGAAGTTTTTCCAGAAAACGGTGGATGGTTTGTATAGTCGATGTGATAAGCGATGCCAGCTGAGAATATGTCAGATAGTTTTGTTGTAAAGGCTGTTTTTGAGTAAAGAAAATAGTTTTGGACATCTGAGAATTCTGATCTAAAACTTAATGTTTGATGAAACTTTAAATTTTCTAACATCTGCATATTATAAACACCTTTTATTCTGTAACCGAGGTAAGAGTTAATCGGCTCGCCATAAATCTTATCTTTTACATATAGAAAGTTTCCATCCAAATTCAAATCATGATAATCTGTTTCTATCAGTACATATTTAGCACCAGGTCCAGTGTAAAACTGATAATCATAACCAGAAAATTTATCATCTTTGTACCCAACTAAGTAGTTAAGAGAGAGTACTTTTGATAGTTTATAATCATAAAGAAGTTCGCCTAAGAACCTATTTTTACTCTCTTTATTGTTTTCTGTTCCATATTGCATAAGCATTGAAGCCTCAAGAGAGTGTAAGTCCCATCTGTTTGTTAATTTTGTATCTGCATTAAAAGCTTCTGTATTTGTATTTCCAGAGTTTGAGACATAACCGATTTCAGCACGAGCCTTAAAGATATAATCCTCTTTTGGAAGTGTTGATTGAAGTTCTTTTAGATTTGCTTTTAGTTTAGCAATTTTTGCTTTTGTCTCTTTTATCTCATCTTTTACATCTTCTGTATTTGCTGCTATTAGGCAAGAAGTTATCAGAGAAAGGGCAACTATTTTTTTGTACATTTTTTCAATCCTTTTTTGTATGAATATCCATCTGTGGAAATGGGATAGATATCCCTTTTTCATCAAATGTAGTTTTTATTTTTTCTAACATGTCAAAGTTTACACTCCAGAAATCTTCATTGCTTACCCATACTCTAAATGTAAAATTTACGCTGCTTTGTGCAAGTTCACTAACTGCTACAAGTGGCTCTGGCTCTTTTAAAACTCTCTCATCCTCTTTGATGATTTGTTGTAGAGTCTCTTTTACAAATTTTAAATCATCGTTATACCCTACACCAATAGAGAGAGTGACACGACGTGTAGGTTTGTTAGAGTAGTTTGTTATAGTAGAGTTTATAATAGATGAGTTTGGAACCATAACAGTTTTGTTATCTGGTGTTGCTAAAATAGTTGAGAAAAGATTTATCTCCTCAACTTTACCAGAAGTATCAGCTGCATCTATGACATCTCCAACTCTAAATGGTCTAAATATAATAATAAGAACAGCAGCGCCAATGTTTGAGAGAGAATCTTTAAGAGCTAAACCAATCGCTAAAGACGCAGCTCCAAAAATTGCCAAAAATGATGTTGTATTTATGCCAAGAGTATTAAGTGATGTTAGAATAACAACTATAAAAAGGGCAAAATAGATAACTTTTGACAAAAACTCAACCAGGGTTAAATCTACTTTTGCACTAATCATAATTTTTTTAATAACCGATGTTATTTTTTTTATAATAAACTTTCCTATGAAAAAAATAACGATAGCCGCTAGAGCTTTTAAGCCATATTCACTTATGTATAAAATAGTTAAATCACTATATTTTGATATATCCATATCTACCCTTTAAAAAATTTTTGGAATTATATCAAAAATAGGGTTAGCCTATTTTATCTTGAGCCTCTTTGATGCTTTGTATCTCCTCTATGATTAGGTTATACATGTAGAGATGTGGGGAGTCTATCTTATGGATTAGTTCTCTATATTTTAGATATGTTTGCCACACTTTTTTGGAAGCTTCTACTTTGCCTTTTTTATAAAGCTCGAAACTAACAGAGGCATTAATAAAACCTTTTAGAAGTTTTATCTCGTCTGAGTCTTCAAATCTTCTCTTAAACCAAAGCAGTTCTATATCTTCATGCGCATCATAAAAATTTTTATTTTTGAGATTCTCAATAAAGGAATCGAGCTGTTTTTTATGTTCACTCATCAAAAATCATCATATTTACTCGCCAGTAGCCTCTGCCGCCTTTTAGTGAGATGCAGTGGTGCTTTGGGAACTTCTCTTTGTACTCTTTGAGTCTATTTAGTGTAGCTTTTCCGCTATCGCAGTAAAAGACAAAAACACTCCCCTGCGGTTCATTTTTTAATTCATGAGGGTTGTAAAGTGTTGTATCGGCTTTTTCTATCCCAGAGAGAATAGTATCTATCAAAAGAACTCTTATTCCTTGGGATTCAAGCTCTTTTTTGTTTTGTAAAAACTCTTTTTGTGTCCACTCATCTGGGAAATTCATGTCAATTCTCTAAAGCCTTTTTTGATGCTGCCAAAACTACCAGTGCGGTTAAAAATGCTCCCAAAAAGACAACACTGTAACCAGTTGGTAAGTCATAGAAGTATGATATTGTAATTGCGCTTATACTAAAAAACCATCCAAAAATAAAACTCCCAAGCAAAGGCTTTTTAAAGTTTAAAGAGAGTGCTACAAAAGGAGGAGCGATAAGAAGAACAAAGACTACAAAAACTCCTGCAAGTGAGACAGATGAGGTGACTGTTATTGCTAAGAGTGAGAAAAATAGAAGCTCTTTTAAAAACCCACTAAGTTTAGGATATATAAAGTAAAGAGCAATAGCAATAAAAGCGTAGATAACTGCACTTTTTGCAACTTCCATTGGTGGAGTAAAGAGTATGTCACTTGCAAGAAGTGATTTAAAATGCTCCATTCCCTCAGCAGAGTGAGATAAAACCATCATAATCCCACTAGCTCCTAAAACATATAAAATCCCAATAAATGCTTCAAGATGAAGTTTTCTTGTAGAGGCAAAGGCTATAAGAAAGGCGCTAAAGAGAGCGAAACTAAGTGTTAAAAGGTAAAAATGCTCTTCATGAAAATACCCAAGGCTAATTGATGAACCAAGAGCTGCAAACTGAGCTATTGCCAAATCTGTAAAGATAATGCCACGTTTTAAAATTTCCATACCAAAATAGGAGTGAAGCATAACGAGAATGATTACTAAAACTATTGGAACTAGTAAAATATCTATCATCTTATTGCACTTGTAAGATAATCAAAAAGAGCGCTTAAGTTATCAATACTCTCTAATGCTTCTATATCATGAGGCATTAAAATAACTTTTATACCAGTTTTCTCACTTATAAAATCTGCTGTTTTTGTAGAGTGATAAACATCATGTAGTATGCAGCAAGGCGAGGCATTTTTTATAAGCTCTATCGTATCTATGGTATGTTTTGAAGAGGGAGGAATCCCTGCTAAAGGTTCAATAGTTCCTATGTTTATAATCCCATAAGCTTTGTTGAAATAGGCTAGATTATCATGAAACTGTATAACTTTTAGCCCTTTTTTATCGCTCATCTTTTGGCTCCACTCGCTTAGCTTTTCGTTCCACGTTTTTGAAAAATCAGCATAATTTTTCTCATAAACATTTTTATGCTCTGTATCGATTGAAATTAAAAACTCTTTAATTGTGTTTGCTAGAGAAAGAATGTTTTTTGGATCAAGATGAAAGTGTGGGTTGCCATCTGGATGGATGTCGCCATCTTTTCTATCCACATTGCTAGGCTTATCTATAAGCTCTACGTGATGAGATAGATTTAAAAAAGTTGGAGTATTTGGCGAAGTTTTTGGATTTCCTGCACGATTTATTAGAGGAGGTAGCCAACCTATCTCAAGCTGAGCACCATTCATGATAAGCGCATCAGCATTTCTCATCTTTGCTATAAGTGAAGGGCGTGGGATGATAAAGTGCGGGTCCCAATTTCCTTGTGCTAAAACAGTTGTTGTTATATGCTCTTTGCCTATTGTTTTGGTAAGTGCCCCAATGTATGGGTAACTAACTGCAATATTTAGATGAGCTAAGAGTGTTAGCGGTAGAAGTGTTAGTAATGTTAGTAGTTTGTTCAAATGTACTCCAATCTATAATCTTTGTAATTCTCGAAAAACATAGTTTTTCGTAACTTTATGGGTTGGAAGGGACTTTAGTCCCTCCCATTAAAACGGACGTATTCATTTTAATGGAAATAATTAAAACGAGTGTGCTGCGTGTGCACCGATTGAGATATTTGCTTGAAGAATAATTGTGTTGATTTTTTCTCTCTCTCCATCTTCGTTGAACATTGCATAATCTTGGCTGTACTGGAGTCTAAATCTTGCAAATTCGCTTGTGTGGTACTCTATCATCGCTGTGTATTTGTCAAGGTTATCAGGCTGCTCTACATCTAAACCTGCTTTTGTTACATCATTTTTAAGGATGGTATCGTATCTTACGCCAATTTTCCAGTTTTTGTCATGTGTGTAGATAAGTTGAGAGTAGAGACCGCCCTGTTTTTTAACTATTAAAGGAGAGACAAAATTACCAAGAGTATTGTTAGCATATTGTGTACCATCAAGCTCTCTTTGTAGATATTCACTCTGCCATTTTATAGAGCTGTATGAGTCTAGTGCGTGCAGAAGTACAAAATCAGCGCCATAGAGTTTTGCATCACCACTAAATACATGTGGACCCTCTTCATCTTGGCTATGGTCTATTCTTGATTCGCCTTGCGCATAAGAGATGCCGCCAAGAAGCGTTGTGCTCCCTATGTCATGTGACGCTTTGATGTATCCTACATAAAGAGATGCCCCATCATTTCCTTCTACTGTATCAGGGTTTGCCGCTGGATTTATCACTGTTAAATCAACAGTCTCTTTTCCAAACATCTGCTCATTTTCGCCTTGAAGAATCTCAAAACCTGCCATTAGATAAAAAGGTGTTGGAGCTGTCCACTGGATTTGCGCACCAACTTCATTGATACCATGCATTCCCAAAAATGCCTCATAAACAAGCGGCATATCTGCAAAATCCCAAGCGTGGTGATGTTGCTCGTTGAGGTAGCCAAAGTTTGAGTTAAACTTTCCGCCCTTTACTTTTGTGCCATAACCCAGAGCATTTGAGGTAAAGAAAAGCTCTTCAATCTCAACACCATTTTCAGAGAAGTGAAATACGCCATCCATCGTAAAAAATGGATCAACCGAGCTTGAGAGTACAAGCTCTGCATAGTTTAGATTAAAGCCGTTGTTTGCATTGTAAGTTGCATGATTATCATCTCCGTGAGAGTGAGAACCTATAAGACCATGTGCAATACCAGGAACTTCTAAGTGCCCTACATGAGTGTCTTTTACATTTCTATCAACATAAGAAGCATCCATAATTAAAGAGATGTCTGGAATAAATTTTGACTGATCAAAAGTTCTTTTCTCAACTGGCAGTATTTCTGCACCATAAACCAAAGCCGTGCATAGAGCACTTGATAATAATATTTTTTTCATAATTTTCTATCCTAATAGATTATATTTTCGTATTTGTAATAATTGTTTTTTTGTTGGAGTTTAGGATAGTTTTGGCGGAGCGCGGTTTTGGTTTGAATTGGTTTGAATATAAAAGTAAGAGATTGGAGCATTGTGGGCAATAGCTTCAAAATGAAAAAGCTCAACATCGCTAAGAGATATAACCGCATCATCTGAGACTAAATTGTGATTTATTGTACAAACAAGACATGATGCGCTATCGTTGTGTACAATATGCTCCACTTCGTGAATAGCAGCAAAGCTAGTAACAATTGCAAAGAGTATGGAGAGTAGTATATTTAATTTCATCGCCCTAATATTATCATAAATTCTTAACTAAAAAATAAAAAGCGTCTAAAAAAATTCTCAATTACTACTCTGTTTTTTCAAGATTTTATCTTCTTAAGTACTCTAAAATATTTCAACATGTTAGTATAAATTGAACTATGAACTTTAATTGCTAATGTGTTAGACTACACCAATTTTTTCAGAGTCACATACCTAATTTGGAGTTATTGAATGAGACGAGTAGTACTTTTATCTGTGTTAGTGTTATCACTGTTTTTATCTGGATGTTCTAGCAAAGATGAGTTAAAACCTAAAAAAAAGTCATATTTTTACTTTAGCGGCAAGGCTGATAATGTAGAAATTCGCATAGATGAAGGTACTAAATTTGATATAGTTGCTTCAAAAAAGAGCCTCTACTCCATTGATGAGGGAGCGCATGTGATTGAGATATTTAGAAAAAATCAGATGATACTTAAGTATAACTTCGTTTTTGAAGCAGACAGAGTAAAAGAGATAGAGCTTCGTTAGGGTAGATGATGAATGTACAATCGCTTTATATCTTGGCACTAGAAAAAAATGTAGGCTCTCTTTTTATAACCATGGGAATTATGGAGATATTAAAGAGAAATATAAATAAAGTTGCTTTTTTTCGTCCAATTATCACCGATAAAAATGTAGTAGATAAAGATATAGAGTTTATCTCACAAAGATACAATTTAGAGATGAGTTATGAGGAGTGTTACGGATTTGATTTGAGTGAGGTTGATGCAATTATCGCTTCAAGTGGAGTTGATGAGCTTATTATGAGAGTTGTTGAGAAATTTAAAAAACTTCAAGAACGTTATGAGTTTATACTTTGTGAGGGTATTGCTCGTTCTTTGTTTACATCAAATTCAAATCATAACTTAAACGCACTACTTGCCCAAAATTTTGGCTCATCTATCATAACCATTTTTAGTGCAAAAGAGCACTCACCTCTAGAAGTATATGAGAGCATCGCCATAGAGAAACAGAACCTTCTCTCTTTAGATATTCCTTGTTTTAATATGTTTGTTAGTAGAGTTGATGAGCAAAGTTATCTGGACTTAAAGCGTGTGCTAAAAGATTACTCTTCAAATATCTCTTTTTTAAAAGAGTTGCCAGAGCTTGATGTACTTACTTTAGAGGATGTCGTTGAGACTCTTGATGTTAAAAAAATAGTTTTTTCTCAAAATGATAATGCAAGGGCAGTTCGTGGTTTTTTCGTCGCTTCTTTGGGAGTTGACGAGTTTTTAGATGAGATAAAAGATGATGATTTGGTTATAGTAGATGCAAAGAGGTCAGATATCATTTTAGCTCTTATAGCCTCATTTTACTCAAAAGAGTATCCAAAAATCAGTGCAGCTCTTTTTGTGGGCGATTCAGAACTTACTCAAAGTCTCAAAAAGCTTATTTTAGGACTCCATGAGTATAAAATTCCATTTTTAAGTATAAAGAGCAATACATTTGAGAGTGTAAAAAAACTGCTACATGTATATCCGCGCCTTAGAGTAAAGAGTGAGCGAAAGATAGCTCTAGCACTTGGACTCTTTAGTGCAAGTGTTGATATAACTGCGTTTGAGCAGAAGATAAAAGTACAAAATAGCGATGTTATGACGCCAATAATGTTTCAATATAAACTATTTGAAATGGCACGCAAAAAGAAGAAAAATATAGTTCTGCCAGAGAGTAGTGATGAGAGAATTTTAAGAGCAGCTGAGATAGTTCTTCGTCGTGATGTAGCTGATATCACTCTTTTGGGTAAAGAAGAAGAGATACGCGAACATTGTCAGAAACTTGGGCTAGACATAAGTAAAGCAACAATAATAGACCATAAAAAATCCAAGCGCCTAGAAGAGTTCAGCAATCTTTTTTATGAGATGAGAAAAGCCAAAGGGATAACACTTAAAGCTGCAAGAGATGCCATGATGCACAGAAACTATTTTGCAACAATGATGGTACATGTAGGATTGGCGGATGGTATGGTAAGCGGAGCAATTCACTCAACAGCTGACACTCTAAGACCAGCACTCCAGATAATAAAAACAACATCAGATGTTGAGATAGTATCAAGTATCTTTTTTATGTGTCTAAAAACCAAAATTTTGATATATGGTGATTGTGCTCTAAATCAAAATCCAAATGCAAAAGAACTGGCTCAAATAGCAATATCAAGCGCAAAAACAGCGGAGCTTTTTGATATCACGCCAAAGGTGGCGATGCTCTCATACTCAACTGGAGAGAGTGGAAGTGGCGCAGATGTGGATAAGGTAAGAGAGGCTACTATGATTGTAAAAGCATTAAGGAGCGACCTTGAAATTGATGGTCCATTGCAGTATGACGCAGCTGTTGATAAAAGTGTAGCCTCCATGAAACTTCCAAACTCAAAGGTAGCTGGAGAGGCAAATGTCTTTATATTTCCAGATTTAAATACAGGCAATAACACCTACAAAGCTGTAGAACGCTCAAGCGGTGCATTAGCAATTGGACCGATTTTGCAAGGACTTAAAAAACCTGTAAATGATTTGAGTCGTGGATGCAGTGAAGCTGATGTGCTAAATACCATTTTAATAACCGCAATTCAGGCAAATATGTGAAAATAGCAGTAATAAACTCAGGAAGTTCTTCTATAAAATTTAAACTCTATTTGATGCCACAGAGCATAGTTTTAGCACATGTACATGTAGAAAAAATTGGCGAGACATCATCAAAAATAACTTTTAGGCATACAGATAAAAAAGAGGTGTTTAGCAATAAAATAGACACTCATCATGAAGGGCTAAGGGTTATAAATGATATTTTAAAAGAATATCAGATAATAGAGCACTTCTCTTCACTTGATGCAATAGCTCATAGAGTAGTTCATGGTGGCGACTTCTTTAAAAGTGCAACACTCATTAATGAGGATGTGATTTATAAAATAAGAGAGTTAATTCCACTCTCCCCACTTCATAACAGAGCAAATTTAGAGGGTATTTTAGTAAGTCTTAAAAAAGCTCCAAGCGTTCCTCAAATTGCTGTTTTTGACACATCATTTCACGCAAGTTTGCCAAAAGAAGCATACTTATATGCTCTGCCTTATGAGCTTTATAAAGAGCATAAAATCAGAAGATTTGGTTTTCATGGAATATCACATGCGTATGTTTTGAAAAAGGTAGCGCAAGAGATGCAAAAAAACTTGCATGGGCTAAATATGATAACGCTTCATTTGGGAAATGGCTCAAGTGCATGTGCTATAAGAAATGGAAAAAGCGTTGATACTTCTATGGGATTTACTCCGCTTGAAGGGCTTGTTATGGGAAGCAGAAGCGGAGATATAGACCCTCAAATAGTTATCTACCTTCAAAAAGAGTTAGGTTATGGTTTGGATGAGGTAGAAGAACTCCTAAACAGACACTCAGGACTCATAGGCGTTTGTGGAGAGATTGATTTAAGAGAGATTATCAAAAGGGATGATGAACTCTCACATGTAGCTCTTGATATGATGACAAGAAGAGTCAAAAAGTATATAGGAGCCTACATGGCACTCTTGGGAAGAGTTGATGCTATCGCTTTTTGTGCAGGCATAGGCGAGAACTCTTCAGAGGTAAGAGAGAAGATACTTAAAAATCTTGAACTATTTGGAATAGAGTTAGACACTAAAGCAAATGAGAAAAATCTAACAAAAATCTCAAAACAAACAAGTAAAATAGAGGTTTTTGTTATAAATACAGATGAAGAGTTAGAGATAGCCCTAGAAGCAGAGGCTCTGCTAAGAGCTTAATCTCTGATAAAATCAGAACCTCTTTGTGTTAGCACAAGTGTTAGTCCATCGCTTTGAACTTCCATAAAACCGTTGTTGATAAGCTCATCCATCGCTTTTTTAAGAGCATCATTTTGTTTAGCATCTAATTTTGCTATGACATTACTAACAACATCTTGTTTGCTCATAATCTGACCGACGCTATTGCGTTTTTTAAACCACTGCAAAAACATCTCTTTGACCTCATTTTTTGGAGCGCTCTCTAAAGGCTTATCTTTAGGAAATTTTTTAGTTGTGTTACTTTGATTTGTCTTGATTTGCTTTTTTTGTGATGGTTTCATTTTTTTGACTTTATAATAAATTTTATATCGTGCACATTTTACCAAATATTTCTGGGATTTATGGATTGTGGTAAATTTTAATCTTTCTCAAAGATGTATGGTATGCCAATTAGAAAATTGAGTTTAAGAATCTCAAAGTTCTCTTGATTTTTTGATGAGCATCAGCTTCTCAAGAACTATGCTCTAGAGACCATAAATAGGTTAAAATCTCTTTTTGCTCTTTTTTATTGTAGTTAAATTTAAACTCCGCTTCTTTTAAATAACTCAAAAAGTATTCACTTTTAACACCTTTGTAAGGTGTTATAAAAACTTCAAAAAATCTCCAAAATTTTATAATTGTATTCTCAAGAGTTTTAAGTTTAGATATACGGTTAGTTAGCATAAATTTTTTGAACTCATTTTGATGTGCTACTTCCGAGTTATTACCACTAGGCTTAGTTTGAAACCGCTTTAGGGATGGAAGTAAAAAATTATATACTTTCTCCTCGTACGCAAATGTTATAAAATTTTGTGACTCGATAATGTTAGTGTAATCTTTCTTTTTGCTCTGACATATATACATGTACTCTTCAAACTCATCGAGTTTATCTCTTTTGTACTCATAATAATCATGCGAATGGCGAATAAGTAGTTTTCGTATCTGCTCATATCTATTAAAAACTACTTGGTAGCTTAGGTTTAGTTTTATGGCACATGCTCTTGCTGTTGTTGACTCGACAAAAGCATCTATCACATCAAAATCACGCTGTAGTTTCAAAAGACTGTATTTTTTTGCACATAAGGAGCATTTAACCATTCTGTTTTTAAGTTGATATAGCCTGCCATTACAGTAAAAACATATCTTTTGTTCCATTTTTAGATAAGAGAGCCTTTTTTTTAGAACGATTTTAACATATATATCTCATAATCTCGCCATGATAAAAGAAATTATAATAACACAAGCGCTTATATGCTCTCTCTTTGCACACGATATGTGGATTGATGACACTTTAATACTGCACTATGGACACATGCAGATGATAGATTCACATGGCGAAGAGAAAGAGATAAAAAAAGAGAGTAT
The DNA here is from genome assembly GCF_000012965.1 of Sulfurimonas denitrificans DSM 1251. Taxonomy (NCBI): domain Bacteria; kingdom Pseudomonadati; phylum Campylobacterota; class Epsilonproteobacteria; order Campylobacterales; family Sulfurimonadaceae; genus Sulfurimonas; species Sulfurimonas denitrificans. The sequence continues at coordinate 64,832 of NC_007575.1, forward strand.
CGACAAAGTTTATTGTTCTACTAATTCTGATGTTTTTGAGGTAGAGAATAAAGAGTTAAGGGCTAACTGCGACACACTCTTTATGGTTCTAAATGAGGTCTATTACACAAAAACACCATACGGAACCAAAGAGCAGTCAAAAGATAAAACTAAGATGGCAATAAGCAGTTTTAAAAGTATAGAGTCTGTTAAAAGAATCAACAATGATAGTTCAGCACAAATTTTTAACAAAGGATTAGAGCTAAGCTTAACGAACAAACTCTCTAACATAAAAGTAGGCGATAAAGCGAGGTTGTTAGTTACTTATGATGGCGTGCCTAAAGACGGAGTAAGTGTGGCTTATGCAAACAGTTTTAAAGGTGTTAGTGATAAAGATGGAGCGATAAATATTCGCATTCAAGAAGCTGGACTTCAAAACATAAAAGCATCTCTGACATTTAAAGGTGATGGCATTAAGAGTGATGAGATTATACACTCAAGCACACTAAATATAAAAGTCTTAAAATGAAGAAGCTCTTTTTGTTGGTTATGTTTGCAACTCTTCTTTTTTCTCACAACCTAAGTCATGTGGTCTCAAAGGAGCTAAGCGTTGTTGTCTCCTTCTCTTTTTCACAAAAGGATGACTTCTCATTTCAAAGCTATGAAGTTTATGCACCTCATAGTGAGATTCCATTTGCAGTTGGTAGAACAGATGCTCACTCAAGAGTATCTTTTTTGCCAAACACTAGTGGTAAGTGGAAGGTAAAAGCGTTTTCTGAAGATGGTCATGGAAAGATTATTGAGATAGAAGTTGATGAAGAAATGCTTCCAGATATGAGTGCAAAGAGTAGTAATACATTTGAGAAAACACTCATAGGTATCATGATACTTCTTGGGTTTTTTGGATTAATATACATTAAAAAAAAGGATAAGAAAAATGAAAAAATATAGCATGCTTTTAGCACTCTGTACATGTCTATTTGCACACCATGGAGTTCCATCTATTAGTTTAGCAGGAGTTGAGGGACCAGGAGCGCCTATAGAGACAACCTCTTCTGCAACTTTACCAGAGGGGTCTTTGCTTGGGTATATGAAAGTAGATCATGCAAAGTACAAAACATATACTTCAGCCAAAGACGCTGAAGCGGAGTCAAGTGAGTACTTTATGTACGGTTTGGGTTATGGATTTAACTCCTATTTTAGTGCTTATGTGTTTGTTCCCTACTATGTAAAATCTCAAGATAATGCTTTTCGTACATCTGGCTTTCACGATGTCTCATTTCAGTTTATTTTAGGCATGAAGTACGATGATGGTTTGATGCTTACGCCAAACAGTGAGAGTTTAGATGATATGCAAGATTGGCACTTTACGACTTCATTTAGCTTTACTCTACCAACAGGAAAATCAAACGCTACCATGCCTGATGGCTCGCTCATAGATGCAGGTATGCAAACTGGTTTTGGAGAACCATCTTTTATGTTAGGAGTCAGTGCTACAAAATGGTTTGGAAATGATTGGACTCTAGTAGGAGACGTGTCGTATAATACATTTTTAGAAAATAGCTACAGTGATGGAAGTAAGATGCGTTTTGGAGATGAGGTACGAGTTAATGCTGCTTTGGCTTATATGCTCTACTCAAAACCAGCGAGCAAGTTGCGTTTGGATTTTAACATGGAAGCAAATTATCTGCATCTTGGACGAGATGAGGAGAATGGCATCAAAGTTGAAGCAACAGGCGGCGAGATGATATACTTAACTCCAGGGGCAAGACTCTCTTACAAAACCACCTCTGTAGCAGTTGGCGTTAAACTGCCAACATGGACAAATCTAAATGAAGAAGATTTGCAACAAGGTGCTGAGGGTAAAGAGGATTATAGACTTCTCTTTACATTTAGCACACTCTTTTAAGAGCTCAAAATGCATATACCTGATGGCTTTATATCACCTCAAACATATATACCAGCTATAGCCATCAGTGCATCTCTTTTAGCTCTTGCATATAAAAAAATAGAGCTCGACGCTGAAAAAATCCCTCTTGTCGCAGGAGTTAGTGCCATCTCTTTTGTGATGATGCTCATAGCCATCCCTTTTCCGGGTGGAACTACCATGCATCTAAGCGGAGTAGCCATAATATCCTTGCTTTTTGGACCATGGATAGCTTTTGGTTCTATCTCTTTGGTTTTGCTCATTCAAGCGCTTTTATTTGGAGAGGGCGGAATCACATCGTATCCCATAAATATTATAGCCATGGCATTTGTTGGAAGTTTTAGCTCTTTCTGGTTCTATAGATTTTTCTCATCTCGCTCAAAAAACATAGCGATATTTATGGCTGGATGGAGTAGTATTTTTTTTCCAGCAATCATCATTGCGGTTGTTCTTGGCATCCAACCCCTCGTAGCTTCAGTTGATGAAACTCCGCTCTACTTTCCTTTTGGGCTTAGTGTTACGATTCCCTCAGTAGTTATTCCTCATATTTTTATAGCCATAATTGAGGGTTTAGTTACACTAAGCAGTGTTAAATTTTTGAGAACTCAGTTTCGGAGTGTTTTTGGTGAGTGATAGAGCTTGGTTATTCGTTTATTTGGGTGCTGTAGTGATTTTAGGCTTTGTTCACAATGAGTGGATAATGTTTACATGTATCATCATAACAGTGGCACTTGGAGGCGGAGCTAGGTTTAAAATCTTTACAAAAGCACTATTTGTTATCGCTCTTTTTAACATTAGTATCTCACTATCTTACATAATCTATAGTTTTTTCGTAGATGTAGATATTTTTGCTCTTGTTCTTATAAATCTTAGAGCTTTTGCTATTACTCTGCTTACATTTACTTTGGTTAGACGAATTAACTTGCATAAAGCGCTAGAGTTTAACAAAATCTTAGCCATTCTTTATGGTTTTACCTATGCTCAAATTATGCTTCTAAAAAACATGCTTTATAATTACTACGATGGACTTAAAAGCCGTGGAACTACACTAAAAACAAGTATAACAAAAAAACAGTTGCAACCACTTTTAACAACTCTTTTTGGTACAATGCTTCACAAATCAAGCGAGCAAAGCATGGGATTGTGCTCAAGAGGATTAATAGATGATTGAGTGTAAAAATCTCTCTTACAACTATCAAGACTTTCAACTAAATACGATAGAAGTTTTAAAAGATATTAGCTTTAAGATAGACAAGGGTGAAAAAGTACTTCTGCTTGGCATAAACGGCTCAGGAAAGTCAACACTTCTTAAACTTTTAAACGGACTTCTTTATGCAAAAAGCGGAGAGTACTATTTTAAAAATGAGTTGGTAAATAAAAAATACCTAAAAGCAAACTCAAAAGATTTTAGAAAAAGCGTCTCACTGCAGATGCAAGACCCATCTTCTATGCTTTTTAACCCAACTGTTTATGATGAGATAGCTTTTGGGCTTAAACATTTTGGCTTTGAGAGTGTAGATGAGAGAGTGTATCACTATGCAAAAGTGTTTGAGATAGAGAATATCTTAAAATCGAGTCCCCTATCACTAAGCGGCGGACAGAAACAAAAAGTGCTTTTGGCATCTCTGCTTTGCGTTGAGCCTGAAGTATTGCTACTCGATGAGCCAACAGCGCATCTTGACCCGCCAACTACAGGCTGGTTAGTTGAGTTTTTGGATTCATTAGATGTAACAGCCCTTATATCAACTCACAATATAAGCTTAGGAAAAGAGTTAGCAGGCAGAGCCATAGTCATAGGGATAAACCATGAGATAGTTTATGATGGAGAAGTTCAAGCACTCCTTGAGGATATGCCAACACTCATCAAAGCCCAATTAGTTCATAAACACAAACATGCACACGAAGGAGTAGAACATAAACACTACCATCTTCATAGTTGGACGTAAGGGTTTAGTTTGAAAATCAGTAAATTTGTAAAATATGGATAGTAATATGATAGCAATGAGGTTTTTTTCGTAAGCTTAAAGTGTTATTTTGGAGTCTGTTTTAGGAGGTTTTAAAGGATTTTATAGTGGTGGACCCTCAGAGATTCGAACTCTGGGAGGTATTACCCTCGCCGGTTTTCAAGACCGGTGCTATCGACCAACTCAGCCAAAGATCCACGTTTGTAAAGAAGTTATTATAAATAGTTGGAGGTGCCACCCAGATTTGAACTGGGGATAGCAGCTTTGCAGGCTGCGGCCTTACCACTTGGCGATGGCACCAGTTTCAACAAATATTTATAACTAATGGTGCCCGAAGCCGGACTTGAACCGGCACACCCTTACGAGCGAGGGATTTTAAATCCCTTGTGTCTACCGATTTCACCACCCGGGCATGGGTTATTTTTAAGATATCGGATATCTTCTTGTTTTTTATATTTTATGGAGCGGGAAACGAGGTTCGAACTCGCGACCCCAACCTTGGCAAGGTTGTGCTCTACCACTGAGCTATTCCCGCATTTTTATCACTTATTTTTTTTAAGTGAGCGGAATTATAGCCATTTTATTTTCGTTTGTAAAGAGTTTTTATAAAAAAAAATAGAAATAATGCTATAATCTCATCAATAATAAAAAACAACAACTATAAAACAAAGGATTTTAATGAGAAGTGATACTATAAAAAAAGGGTTTGACAAAGCACCTCACCGCTCACTACTCCGTGCAACAGGGCTAAGAGATGAAGATTTTGATAAACCGTTTATCGGAATAGCGAACAGTTATATAGACATTATCCCAGGACATTTCTTTTTACACGAATATGGTGAAATAGTTAAAGCGGCAATTCGTGAGGCTGGCGGAGTTCCATTTGTATTTAACACTATTGGTGTTGATGATGGTATCGCTATGGGGCATGATGGTATGCTCTATTCTCTTCCTTCACGTGAAATTATTGCTGATTCTATCGAAACTGTTATGAATGCACACAAGCTTGATGCTCTGATTTGTATTCCAAATTGTGACAAGATTGTCCCAGGCATGATTATGGGCGCACTTCGTGTGAACGTTCCTACGGTTTTTGTCTCAGGCGGCCCAATGGCAGCTGGTCATAAAAAAGATGGTACGCCAATAGATTTGGCAACAGCATTTGAGGCTGTAGGCGAACATGCAGAGGGGAAAATAACAGATGAAGAGCTTTATGATATAGAGTGTAATGCATGCCCAAGTGGTGGAAGCTGTTCGGGTATGTTTACTGCAAACTCCATGAATACTCTTTGTGAAGCAATGGGAATTGCACTTCCTGGAAACGGTACTGTATTGGCTATGACCCCAAGGCGCATCGAGATGGTTAAGGCGGCAGCTAAGAGAATTGTTGAGATGGCAAAAGCTGATGATAGCAAATATAATTTAAAAAATGTACTAAATGAAAAAGCTGTACATAACGCATTTGTTGTGGATATGGCAATGGGTGGAAGTTCAAATACTGTTCTTCACATGTTGGCAATAGCAAGAGAAGCTGGAGTTGATTTTCCTATTGAGAAGATCAATGAAATAGCTGATAATGTTGCACATATTGCTAAAATATCTCCATCATTAACAACTGTTCATATGGATGACATCGATAAAGCTGGCGGTGTTAATGCAGTTATGAAAGAGATAAGCAGAAGAGGCGGTCTTCTTTACCTTGAAAACCCTACTGTAACTGGCGAAACATTAGGCGAAAGAATAGCGGATGCTAAGATTCTGAATGAAGAGATTATCCATAGAAATGAAAATGCTTACTCTCAAGTTGGTGGGCTCTCTATCCTTTTTGGAAACTTGGCTACTGAGGGAGCTGTTGTAAAAACCGCTGGAATTGAGCTAAATATGAGACAATTTAAAGGTACAGCTATCTGTTTTAACTCTCAACCAGAAGCGATTACTGGGATAATGAAGCATAAAGTAAAGCCTGGAAATGTTGTAGTCATACGCTATGAGGGACCAAAAGGTGGACCAGGTATGCAAGAGATGCTTGCACCTACTGCACTTATTCAAGGAATGGGTCTAGGCGATAGCGTAGCTCTTATAACTGATGGACGTTTTTCTGGCGCTACAAAAGGTGCTAGTATAGGACATGTTTCTCCAGAAGCTGCTGAGGGTGGTTTGATAGCATTTATTGAAGATGGTGATGAGATAGAGTTAGATACTGATAAGCATCTGTTGCGTTTGAATGTTAGCGATGATGTAATAGCAGCAAGAAAAGCAAATTATAAACCTTATAAAAACGAGGTTAAATCAAAATGGCTAAAGCGTTATCAGCTTTTAGTCTCAAACGCTTCAAACGGCGCAGTTTTAAAAACTGAACTTTAAAAAAGATAGGAATATATATTTTGAATGCAATAGCAATAAAACATAATGGTGAAATTATCGACATGCAAACTGCCAAAGAGTGCGGGTTTGAGGGTGAACAGATTCTTCTTGATAACTCTGAAGAGTCTTTAAATGTTTTAAGACACTCAACAGCTCACCTTATGGCTCAAGCTATAAAATCTCTATATCCAGATGCAAAGTTTTTTGTTGGACCAAACGTAAAAGAGGGATTTTACTATGATTTTAAGACATCTAGTGAGATAGGCGAGGGAGATTTAAAAAATATCGAAAAAGAGATGTTATCTCTTGCGAAGAAGAAGTACGAGATAGAAAAATATGAGATTTCTATGGATGAGGCAAAAGAGAAGTTTAAAGATGATCATCTAAAACTTTTTGTTATGCAAAGAATCCCTGGCGATAGAGTTTCTATATATAAGCAAGGTGAATTTGAAGATTTGTGTCGTGGTCCACATTTACCAAATATAGGGCTTATAAGATATTTTAAACTTACTAAAATTGCAGGGGCATATCTTGGAGGAGACTCTAAAAATGAGATGTTAACTCGCATATATGGTATAGCATTCGCAGATAAAGAGGCTTTAAAGTCATACCTTGACATGATGGCCGAGGCTGAGAAGAGAGATCACCGTAAACTTGGTGCTGAGATGAAGATGTTTACTTTCCGTGAAGAGGTGGGTGCGGGATTCCCTATCTGGCTTCCTGCGGGTGGAAGGCTTCGTGCAAGACTTGAATCACTTCTTTTTAAAGCGCATCGTAAACGTGGATATGAGCCTGTAAGAGGACCAGAGATGCTTAGAAGTGATCTTTGGAAAACATCGGGGCATTACCAAAACTATGGCGAGAATATGTACTTTACAAATATTGACGAGATAGAGTTCGGCGTAAAACCTATGAACTGTGTTGGGCATATTAAGATATATGAAGAGGATTTGCACTCGTATAGAGATTTACCTTTAAAATACTTTGAATATGGTGTTGTTCATCGTCATGAGATGACAGGTGCGCTTCATGGACTCTTTCGTGTTAGAGAGTTTACCCAAGATGATGCACATATTTTTTGCAGAGCAGATCAGATTGAAGAGCAAATTATAGAGGTTGTTGATTTTGTTGATAAAATCATGTCAACTTTTGAATTTAATTATAAAATGATGCTCTCGACAAAACCAGCAAAAGCAGTTGGAGATGATTCAGTGTGGGAAGTTTCTACACAAGCACTAAAAAATGCAATGGATAAAAATGGGCTTGTTTATGAGATAGATGAGGGTGGCGGAGCTTTTTATGGTCCTAAAATTGATATCAAGATTACTGACGCAATCGGGCGTGAGTGGCAGTGTGGTACTATTCAGCTGGACTTTAACCTACCTTCAAGATTTGAGCTAGAGTATAATGGTGAAAACAATGATAAAATTCAGCCAGTTATGATTCATAGAGCAATTTTAGGTTCTTTTGAGCGTTTTATTGGTATATTAACAGAGCATTACGCTGGAGAGTTTCCGATGTTTATCGCTCCGACTCAAGTTGCAATCGTTCCAATTGCCCCTACGCACAACGATTATGCAAAAGAGTTATCAGATAAACTGATGGATTTAGGGGCTGACAGTGAGATCTACTCAAAGAACGATTCTTTAAATAAAAGGGTCAGAACAGCGGAAAAAACAAGGGTGCCTATGCTTGTAGTCATAGGTGATGAAGAGGTTGCTTCTCGAACTGTTGCGATTCGTGACAGAAGAACGAGAGAACAATACAATCTAAGTGAGAGTGAATTTCTCTCTCTTATACAAACTAAAATAAATGAGGTAAATTTTTGAGTAAAAAAACAGACCGTGTCATAATGAATGACGATATCCGTGTGCCAGAGGTACGTTGTAATGTAGATGGAGCAGAGTCGTTAGGGATTGTATCTACCGATGAGGCTATGGAGAGAGCAAATGAGTTAGGTTTAGATTTAGTTCTAATTGCTCCAGACGCAAAGCCCCCTGTTGCTAAGATTATGGATTACGGTAAGTATAGATACCAAGAAGAGAGAAAACTCAAAGAGCAAAAGAAAAATCAAGTAAAAATTGATGTTAAAGAGATTAAGCTCTCTGTAAAAATTGCTGAAAATGATATTAACTATAAAGTTAAACATGCTAGAGAGTTTTTAGCAGAGGGTAAACATGTAAAGTTTCGTGTCTTTTTAAAAGGTCGTGAGATGGCTAACCCAGAATCAGCAAAAGATGTTCTTTTGCGTGTTTGGGCAATGATAGAAGATGTTGGAGTAATGGACAAAGAGCCTAAATTTGAAGGTCGTTACTACAACATGTATGTACTTCCTCAAAAGTAGAATACTTTCTTTAGAAAAACAGTATATTTTCTTTAAAAAAGTCAAACGCTTTTTTTATAGAGGTGACATATTTCGCACAAAATTAGAGTCTTTTTTAAATAGGCTCTAATCTTCAAAAACAAATCATCAAAAAATTGAGTACTATTGCGCTAATAATTTAAAGCACAAGAGAATACTACTTATGAAAAAAATATCAACATTAATCTTAAGCATTTTAACAATACTATTTTTTTGGCTTTTAATCGGAAGCTTTTTTACTCTAAAAGAGAGCAATGATTCATCTTCAAAACTTCAATGTGTCTCTTATGCCCCTTTTTCAAAAGATGAATCTCCTCTTACGTTCTCAGATGGGGTAGTTATCTCAGAAGAGTTGGTAAGAAGTGATTTGGCTCTACTCGCAAAATATACTACATGTATTAGAACATACTCAACTTTAGGGCTTGAGATAGTTCCAAAGATAGCTAGAGAAAATGGGTTAAAAATGTATATGGGTGCGTGGGTAAGTAGCGATAAGATAATCACTAAAAAAGAGATAAACAAACTTATATCACTTGCAAAAGAGAATGAAGATGTAGTAAAAGCTGTAATTGTAGGGAATGAAGTTCTTCTGCGTGGCGATACAAGCGAAAATCAGTTAGTTAGTTACATAAAACAAGTAAAAGAAGCTCTGCCAAATACTAAAGTTACATACGCTGATGTGTGGGAATTTTGGGTAAAACATCCAAAAATTAAAGAAGTTACAGATTTTGTGACAATTCATATCTTGCCTTATTGGGAAGATGACCCGATGAATATTGAAAAATCTATAGGACATCTAGCTGATGTTAGAGGCGAAGTAGAGGCTATTTTGGGAGATAAAAATATTCTCATTGGAGAAACAGGTTGGCCATCAGAGGGCAGAATGAGAGAGGATGCCCTTCCAAGCAAGATAAATCAGGCTATTTTTATAAGAGAGTTTGTCAAGTTAGCTGATGCCAATGGTTGGAGCTACAACATTATCGAAGCATTTGACCAACCATGGAAAAGAGTGAGTGAGGGTGCTGTTGGAGGCTTTTGGGGGCTTTTTGATAAAGATAGAGGCGACAAAGGAGTATTAAGCGCAGAGGTGTCAAATTTTTCAAATTATAAAGTGTTGATGTTTGGCTCAATCGCTCTTGTTTTACTCTTCTCATTACTTTTAAAAAATAGAGAGATAAGCAGAAAAAATCTAATGCTTTTTTACATCTTTAATACTCTCTTTGCTATTTTATTTACTCTCTCACTTGAGCAGTACAGCGTTAGCGTAAGGGATATTTGGGAGTTTTCTTGGGCGGCTTTGGTGCTTTGTGTTCACATTTTTATCTATTACTTAACACTTGCGTATATCTCTGAGGACAGAGCAGCATATGTTGTTGGGGTAAGAGATATTTTATCTCAAAAGACAAGAGGAGTTGATGCCTCTTTGATGCTTCTTTTTTATACCTCATTCATTTTAGTTGCTATTGTAAATCTCTCTCTCGCATTTGATGGAAGATATAGAAATTTTGAAGTTTATATTTTTGCAATCTCTATTATCTCATTTCTATTTTTATATAGAAAAGCATACACAAAACTTCTCTTTGGCAAATTTGAAAAAGCAGTTTTTGCAATAATTTTACTAAGCTCTATTACAATTTTTATAAACGAGACATACTTAAATATATTTTCAAATGTATGGGTTTTGATTTCACTTGGATATGCTTACATGTTATATATAGGAAGCAAAAAAATCTCATATAGTGAACTAAAAAAAGTTGCATTTTATACCGTACTATTTCTTGGACTATTTTGGGCATTAAAATATGAATTTTTAAGAAATAGTACTCTTATTTTAGAGTGTGCAAACAGTTCATCATCCAGTCTTTGTCATATAAGAGACGCTTTAGGGCTATATATTTATCTAGGTTATTTTGGATTTACTGCCTTAATTTTTACGCTAGTCGGGTATTTTACAAATGACAAAATGGTACTATTTATAGCTTTGATGGTTTCAATCGGAGCTATTGTTTTAGGAAATACACCACTTGGAGCAATCGCATCTTTAGCAGCTCTTTATATGCTTATAGAAGTTGATTCTTGATAAACTCTAAGTAGTGCCCCTCTTCATCTTCTAGCTCTGCGTGCGTTCCTCTTTGAACAATTGTACCAGCATCCAAAACATAGATAGTATCTGCATTTTTTACAGTGCTTAGTCTATGTGCAATTGTGATGACGGTTTTGCTTTTTAAAAGTGGCTGCAGAGATACATGTAGCTTTGCTTCTGTGTGAACGTCAAGGGCTGAAGTTGATTCATCAAAAACCACAACGCTAGGGTTTGCTATAATCATTCTAGCTATGCTTAAGCGTTGGCGCTGCCCGCCTGAGAGTCTGATGCCGTGATGCCCTACTATGGTATCAAGGGCATTTGGCATACCATCCATCATCTCTTTTAGTTCTGCAATCTCTAAGGCTTTGAGTAGCTGTTCGTCCGTTATGCTCTCATCACCCATTGAGATATTAAATCTTAAGGTAGAGTTGAAGAGTATAGGCATTTGAAGTACTAAAAATATTTTCTCTCGAACAGAGCTTTTCTCTAATGTTTCACTATCCTCGCCATTATATTTAAGAGAGCCACCGCTTTTTTCATAGAAACCAGAAATAATTTGAGCAAGAGTTGTCTTTCCGCTTCCGCTTGCCCCTATTAGTGCGATTTTTGAACCAGCTTTAATGTCAAGTGATATATCTTTGAGTATATCTTTACCTTTAATATATGAAAAAGAGAGGTTTTTGAGTGAGATATCTACCTCGCTTGAGTCTATTTTTTTTTCTCCACTCAACTCTTGCTCCAAAGAGAGAATCTTGTTCAAACGCTTAATTGCTCCAGATGCAGAGGCGTAGCTATACTGCATGGAGATGATATCTTGAACAGGAGTCATGATAAACCAGATATACCCAAACATGGCAAACATCATACCAATACTCAAATCACTGTAGGCAACTAAGAGAAGCCCAGATGCACGTAAAAGCTCAAATATAACCAAAAATAGAGTGTAGGAGAGTCTCTCATAGGCAACACTTTTGTAACCATATTCATTTGAAGCATTTTGAATCTCTTTTGCATCTTTGATTGCATTTGAGAAGAAGTAAGACTCTTTATTGCTTGCTTTTATCTGCCCAAAGAGTTCTAATGTCTCTGCTGTATTGTTTTGAAATGTCTCAATCTTTTGATTTTCCTCTTTTTTTAGTGCTCCAACTTTTTTTGACATGTTTTTGCTAAGGAGCATAATAAGAGGCTGAATAATTAAAATCAAAAATCCTAAAATAGGGTCAATTGCAATCATTACCACACCAACTGCAACGAGTGTTAAAACAGAAGCTACAAAACGGCTAACACTGCTCATAATAAAGGTATCAAGCGTATTTACATCTGTAACCAAGTTTGCAGTAATCGCACCACTTCCTATTGTTTCGTACTCATTCATAGATGTTGTTTTTAGATGATTTAACAACTCTGCTCTTATCATAAAAGTTACATGTTTTGAAATTTTTGTAAATATTTTTGTGGTAATTACACCAAGAATGTAGTAGATAAATCGTAAGAAAACAACTCCAAAAGTTACTATAGCAATATAGTAAAATGGTGTTGTTCCACCAAAGATAGAGTCTATGTTATTTACAAAAAAAGCTGGTTTATTTAAAAGAATCTCATCGACCATTACAGGAAGCATAAGAGGGATAGGAATGCTTACGAGTATGCCAAGCAGAGTAAGAAGCTGACCATAAACAAGGGCAGGTCTCTTCTTTAGTATCAGAGCAAAAAGCCTCTTTAAGGTGATTTGCTCTGTTTTCATATCGGTTATTTAGAGATTTTAGAGATTAAATCATCTTTTTGTATAGCACCAGTTGCATACTTGACGATAATAAGTTTTTCACTGTCATTTATGTACCACTCAGCGATATGAGCACTCTCTAAATTTTGTAGTTTTGTAGTATCTACATCATCTTGAGGGAGATAGAGATGAGAGTATTTTGTAGGATTTTGGAGTTTTAATGTCCATAAAAACCATAAGAGTGCAACAACGCCAACAGAGATACCAATAGTCTCACGATCGCTTATGCCAAGAAGAAGACCAGCGGATGTTCCGCCTATAAATGTAGCAAAGTACGCAATAGAGTTTGAAATCCCAAGTGCTGCACCTTTTTGGTGCACTTTTGCAAACTTTGTTATCATCGATTGAACAAGTGGCTCCATCATATTAAAGGCAATAAAAAACAGAACTACTCCAACAACAAAAACAGAGCTTGAAGTTGTAAGCCCCATTATCAAAAATGAGACAATAAAAAGAGCGATAGAGAGAAGAAATATCTCTTTTGGTTTGTTATGTTTTTCTCCAAAAACAGCAGCAGGACCCATAGCAGCCAGACCAAAGAGCATAGCAGGAAGATATGCCATGTATAAATCAGATTTTTGCCAAGCAAAATCAGCACTTGTTAAAATAATAGGAATGAGAACAAACGCTATAGTCATAAGTCCCTTTTGCATCGCATTTATAACAATCATATTTAAAAGATTTGAATCTTTTAAAATATCTGATGTTTTTGCAGTTGCATGGTAAGTATGCTTAATCTTTGGCGGAGTTGGTACTTTTGTAAAGAGTAAAATAATCGCAAGAACAGCAAAGAGCGCTGTTAGTATAAATAGAAACTCAACACCATATTTAGCGCCCAAAACAGGACCAAGCCCCATAGCAAGTGCAAAACTAAGAGCGATTGAAGCGCCCATGATTGCCATAGCTTTACCACGAATCTCCTCTTGTACAAGATCAGAAATCATAGCAGTGATAACTGAGCCAATTGCCCCAGCACCCTGTAGAAAACGTCCAATCATAAGTGTATAGATGTCGGTAGAGTAAGCACACAGTACTGAACCTACTAAAAAGATTAAAAGACCAACTAAAAGCGTTGGTTTTCTTCCTATTTTATCACTCATACTTCCAAAAGGAACTTGAAATATTGCTTGAGTAAGTGCATAACCGCCAACAACGATACCAACAAGAAAAGGAGTAGAACCTTTAAGCTCTAGTGCGTAGATAGATATAACAGGCAGAACTAAAAATAGACCTAAAAATCTCAGCGAAAGAATTGCAGAGAGTGGGAAGACTTTTTTAAACATTGTGTACCTTAATATAGTATATAATTCGCAATTATAATAAAGATATTGTTTATGCAAACTTTGCCGAGCAAAAAAGCGCAACTTTAAAGTAAATACTAAGGAATGAACTATGAGACTTATATTGGCAACATCAAACAGAGGCAAAGTAAAAGAGATAAAAGCACTTTGCAAAGATTTTAAAGTTATTCCTTACAGCGAGTTAATAGAAGAGTTTGAAATTATAGAGGATGCCTCTACTTTTAAAGGGAATGCCCTCATAAAAGCAAGAGCAGTATTTAAAGTGCTCAGCCAAAAAGATGAGTATAAAGATATGGTTGTTTTAGCAGATGACAGTGGTATAAGTGTTGATGTATTGGGTGGTGCACCTGGAATTTACAGTGCTAGATATGCCTCAAAGGGCGCATCAGATAAAGAAAATCTTTATAAGCTAATAGAGGATGTTAAGAAGAGTGGCGCTAAGGGCTCACCTGCTCACTACACCGCTGCAATCGCAATCGTTACTAAAAATTATGAGTATAGTGTTCATGGCTGGATGTATGGAGATGTAATTGCAGAAGTTAGAGGCGATGGCGGTTTTGGCTATGACCCAATGTTTATTCCTTTAGGATACGACAAAACATTAGGTGAGTTAGATGATGATACTAAAAAAAATATATCTCACCGTGCTAAAGCGCTCAGTCTAGCAAAAATAATTCTTCAAACTTTATAGAAATTTTTCGCTTAAAGTATAAATTGAAGCCTCAAATTTTTCTAAAATAATAGTAATTTTTGATTTATAAATAGTTAATGTCTTCATATTGTCTCTTTTTGGAAACATAAGCAAACACTATTCCAAAATTTTTAGTTGAAAAACAGAAGTAATATTACCCCAAAAACAATGCGATAAACTCCAAAGAAGAAAAAAGTAAACTTCTCTAAAAATTTCAAAAAGAGCTTTATACTAAGATATGCAACGACAAATGATGTAACAAAACCAACGCCTAAGATGATTAAATTTGCTTCGCTAAAATCTTTATAATGTTTAAGTAAATCATATGCAGTTACGGCGCCCATAACAGGAAAAGCAAGTAAAAAACTAAACTCAGCACTCGCCTTTCTGCTAAGACCAACAAGGAGCGCTCCTATAATCGTTGAACCAGCCCTGCTTGTTCCTGGGATAAGTGCAAAGATTTGAGCAAAACCGATTATTAATGATTGTTTAAGAGAAATTGCCTCTACTTCATAAATGGTTTTTTCATCTTCATTTATAAAAAATTTCTCTACTATTAAAAATACAACCCCGCCTACTATAAACATAACAGCAACTACATGTAAACTAAATAGCTCTTTTATTTGAGTAGAAAATATAAAACCAATAATGGCCAATGGTAAGAACGCAATAAAAACCTTCATCCATAAATCAATTTTTTTGATGCTAAATTTATCTTTATAGTTAAAAATTACAGCTAATATCGCTGAGAATTGGATGATTACTTCATAGGCTTTATTGATAGCATTTTGCTCTAAACCTAAAAACTCACTTGCGACTATGAGGTGTCCAGTTGAGGAGATTGGCAAAAACTCTGTAAATCCTTCAATAGCACCTAAAATTATCGAATCTAATATAGTCATGAATGCCTTTGATAAACTTATGGTTTCTGTTTTTTATCGTAATTCTAACATAAAAGTAAAGAGTCACTTTAAGTTATTTGGATATAATGCGAGGTTTTAAATTAATAATATATTAGGAACTTTTACATGTTACTTTTCACGCCTGGACCGACCCCTGTACCTCAAAATGTTCGCAATGCAATGAGTGATGAAACGATGCACCACCGTACACCCGAATTTGAAGCTATCTTCTTTAAAACAAGAGAGTATCTATTTAAACTTTTTGGCAGTGATGAGGTTGTAATGCTCTCATCAAGCGGAACGGGTGCTATGGAAGCAGCTGTTGTGAACCTTTGTCACAACACTCTTTTGAATGTAAACTCAGGTAAATTCGGTGAGAGATTTGGAAAAATCGCACTCGCTCACGGACTTGGAAATGTTGAGATAAAAAATGAGTGGGATACGCCCGTATCTGTAGAAGAGGTTATAAAAGCAATAAAAGAAAACTCTAATATTGACGCAATTGCAGTTCAAATAAGTGAATCTGCTGGCGGTCTTCGCCATCCAGTTGAAGCAATAGCAAAGGCTGTAAAAGAGTTAAACCCAAATATCATGATTATAGCTGATGGTATAACTGCTCTTGGCGTTGAGAAGATTGATATAGCATACATAGATTGTCTAATTGCAGGAAGTCAAAAAGCACTAATGCTTCCTCCAGGACTTGCTATATTGGGGCTTAGTAACGCTGCGATAGAGAAGATAGGCAAAGGTAGAGGATACTACTTTAACCTCGCAACAGAGATAAAATCTCAAAGAAAAAACACTACTGCTTGGACGGCTGCTACAACTCTAACTATAGGGCTTTTAGAGATACTAGAAACCATAGAGAGAAATGGCGGACTTGATAAGCTTTATGCAGATACTGCTTCTAGAGCTAAGGCGGTAATGGCTTCTCTTGTGGCAATCGGGCTACATGTATATCCAAAAACTCCAGCTCTCTCAATGACAACGATAGATGATGAAGATGCGTCAAAAATCAGAAAAATTTTAAAAACTGATTTTGACGTAAATGTTGCTGGGGGACAAGATCATTTAGATGGAAAAATTTTCCGTATAAATCAGATGGGAATAATCGCTCCGTATGAAATTTCTTGGGTTGTAAACTCGATAGAACTAGCTCTTGACAAGCTTGGGCGTAGAGCTTACAACGGAGAAGCAAATAGAGTCTTTAATGAAAACTATTTCAAAGTTGGCAAGTAGATGATACTTGAACATGAAATTCCTAGCGGTTCAAAACTCTATTTTGGCAATAGTGCTAAGATAAAAAGAGAGATTGAAAAGGTTGCTAGTGATATTTTATACTCTAGAGGATTTGAAGAGATAGTTACACCTATATTCTCATATCATCAACATAAAAGCATCGCCAATGAAAAAGAGCTTATAAAAGTAAATGATGAAAAAAACAACTCTATTTCGCTTAGAGCTGACTCTACAATAGATGTTGTAAGAATTATAGAAAAAAGACTTGGAAGAAATACAGAACATAAAAAATGGTTTTATATTCAACCTGTTTTTCGCTATCCAACGGATGAACAGTTTCAAATTGGTGTGGAGTTTATGGGCGAGAGCAAACTCTCATCCGTACTAAATATAGCAATAGAGATTTTCAATACTTTAGAGGTTTATCCTCTTATCCAAATCTCAAATATGATGATACCTAAGCTTTTAGTAGAGATGTTTGATGATTTAACGTTAGATGATTTTAGACATGTAAATATAGAAAAGTTTTTGGCTCAGAGAGTTGATTGGTTAGAGAAACTTGTATATCTTCAACATCCAGAGCAGGTTGATAAACTTTTAGAAATTGTTCCTCAAAAGATAAAAATTGAGTTAGAAAAAATGAAGAGTTTATGCGAAGCTATAGGTTGTCCTAACAGCGTTTTAGCACCAATGTACTATGCAAAAATGCTCTATTATGATGAGCTGTTTTTTAGAATTATTGATAAAAATGAGGTTTACGCTAGAGGCGGAAGATATAAAAATCTAGAGCTTAGTTCTGTAGGTTTTGCAATTTACACAGACGTACTTATAGAGACAAAAGCAAAATAGAGGGATGATATGATAAAAATTATAGTTCAATACATGGAGGAGCTAAATGCCGAGTCGTAAAGCAGATTTAATAGTTGGCATACAGTGGGGCGATGAGGGAAAAGGAAAAATTGTTGATAGATTAGCAAAAGAGTACGATATGGTTTGTAGAAGCCAAGGCGGACACAATGCTGGACATACGATTTGGGTAGATGGTGTTAGATATGCACTTCATCTTATTCCATCAGGCATATTAAACCCAAAAGCTGTAAATGTTATAGGAAATGGTGTTGTGCTCTCTCCCGAATCTATAATAAAAGAGATGCTGCAGTTTGAGAACCTTGAGGGAAGATTATTTATCTCTGATAAGGCGCACTTAAATCTCTCTTATCACTCTTTAATTGACCAAGCTCGTGAAAAACTAAAAGGCGATAAAGCAATTGGAACAACGGGCAAAGGAATTGGACCTGCATATTCAGATAAAATAAACCGAGTAGGTATGCGAGTTGGAGAACTTTTAAATCCAGAGAAACTTTGCGAGAGGATAGTTGAGCATTTTGAGCAAAATAGAGATATTTTTGCTATTTTAAATATTAATATGCCTAATAAAAACGAGTTGCTAGAGGAGTTAAAGGGGTACAGTGAAAAACTCTCTCCTTTTATAACAGATACGACTCAACTTATTTGGAGAGCGCTTGATAAAGAGAACAAAAGAGTTCTTCTTGAGGGTGCGCAGGGAACTATGTTGGATATTGACCATGGAACTTATCCTTATGTAACTTCAAGCTCTACTATTAGTGCTGGCGCATGTACAGGTCTTGGTATAAATGCTAAAGATATAGGAAAAGTTATTGGAATTGTAAAAGCTTACTGTACACGTGTTGGAAATGGACCATTCCCGAGTGAAGATTTAGGTAAAGACGGAAAACTTTTAGGTGAGAGAGGTCATGAATTTGGCACAACAACAGGGCGTGCTAGAAGATGCGGTTGGTTTGATGCTGTTGCATGTAGATATGCAAGTCGCTTAAATGGGTGTGACGAATTGGCTCTTATGAAACTGGATGTCCTTGATGGTTTTGATGAAGTTAAGGTATGTGTTGCTTATGAGTTAAATGGTGCCCAGATAGATTATCTTCCAGCAAATTTGGATGATGTTAAGCCTATATACAAATCGTTTAAGGGTTGGGATAAAACAGAGGGCGCAAGAAGATTTGAAGATTTGCCAAAAGAGGCGCAAGATTATATAAAAATTATAGAAGAGATAACAAAAACAAAAGTAGGTATAATCTCTACATCGCCTGAGAGAGAAGATACGATAATTTTATAAGCCTCTTTGTTGAGGCTAAAAAAGGAGCATTTAATCGTGAAAAGCAGATTTACTCCACTTGTCAAAATTAAAAAAAATAGCATGCAGAGCAGCGAGCGATTTCTCCAAAGAGCAAATAACAATCTAAATAGTGCGATTAGTGCGCTTGAACTCTCCTACAACTCTCTCAAAGATCTTGGCTCTCCACAAAAGGGAGCTATGAGAGAAATGCTCGCAACAAGGGCGCTTCTTGACTCACAGAGAGAAATCATAAATCATAACAAAGAGTGGATTGCCTTTGCCAAAAACCAAGTTACTCAAGCCAAAGAGCAGCTTAAAATTGATATGATTGAGTATGAAAAATTTAAATACTTAGAACTTCAAGAGATAAAAGCAGAGCTGAAAAAGATGAATGCCAAAGAGGCAAAAGATTTGGACGAGATTGCATTAATGACATATATAGGAAAAGCAAGATGATGAAAATATTTTTTATAATACTTCTGTTTATGCTTCCGCTTATTGCACTTGAGACAAGCGATAAGCTTTTTGAGTGTACCGAAATTTTTAAAGCAAGGAAAAGTGAACTTCTTATAGAACTTGAGAGAATTGATGAGCAAAAACAAGCACTAAGTGCTCTTAAAGTAGCAACAGAAGAGCTTTTAAAAAAGAGAGAAGCAAAAGTATCGCAAGAAGAAGAGAGTGTTTCAAAATCTCTCAGTGAGATAACCTCCAAAGAAGAGTCAATTAAAAAAATGCTTCAAGAAAATGAAGAGGTATTAAAAGAGATAAAAGAGGTTAAAATGCTTAAGATGTCAGAGACTTTTGCAAAGATGAAAGCAGCAAATGCAGCAAATGTTTTATCTGAAATGGACGCTTTAGAAGCCGCTGCTATTTTATCATCACTTAAACCAAAAACTATAGGAACAATTTTAAGCAAAATGGATGCGCAAAAAGCTTCAGAGCTTACACTACTTCTAGCAAAGTGAGTTTCATTTAAGAAAAATAAGATAAAATTATACTTAAATGATTTAAGGTAGAGAATTTACATGCTAAATAATATTAGTTTTTATAATTTTATGCATAAACAAATTTTAGTATTAATCGCCCTGTTTGTCTCTACTGCAACCTCATATGTTTTTATTGGAATTGCTTACTCCTCTTATATTATAGAGCCATTATGGTATATGTTTGTTCTTACTCTGTCATATTTTGGATATAAGCTCTATGTAGAGTACTCAGACTCTAATTTAACGATTCAAGAGAAAGAGATATGGCTTAAAAAACTGCGTTATTTTATATTTTCTTACTTCTCATCATGGACAATTATGTTTGTTGTTTATGCTATGCGTGATAATATAGAACTTCACTATTTGGCTATTTTTACTCAACTTGGTGTCTCTGTTGTTGCTACTACCCTTCTCGTTTCAGAAAAAAAGTTAGCAACTTTTATACTAGCTTCTTCAATGCTTCCAATAACAATATATCTTTTGTTAATTGGAGAATTTTACTCATATATAATAGCAATATTAACTATTGTGCTTGCATGGGTTCTTTACTACGGTTTAAGAAATACTTATGGGTACCTTCAAAAAAATCAGTATCAAGCTAATCATGATTATCTGACAAATCTTGGAAATAGACGCTATTTTGTTGAGCTTCTTAAAGATGCAATAAAGAAGCAAAAGAGCAATAATAAGTACATGTTTCTTTTTTTAATAGATTTAGACCATTTCAAAACAATAAATGACACATTAGGACATGATATAGGAGATAAATTACTAAGTGAAGTTGCTAAAAGAATGGGCTTGCTTGCAAAATTAAATCGTAGCACTATATCAAGAATCGGTGGGGATGAATTTTGTTTACTTAGTGATACATACGAAGATAAAGTCACTTGCCTAAAACGTGCGCAAAGTTTTGCGCAAGAGCTTTTAGAAACAATTAAACATACATATATAGTAGATGAGCACAATTTATACATTAGCTCAAGTATAGGTGTAAGTATTATAGACAATCCAAACATAACTGCAAATACTCTTATAAAAGAGGCAGATATCGCTATGTATGAAGCAAAACTAAAAGGCAGAGATGGAGTAATACTCTTTAACAATGAACTCTCAGTTAGAGTAGAGAGAAAATTAGAAGTAGAGAGATTTTTACGTTTTGCTATAAAAAAAGAAGAAATAACACTAAACTATCAGCCACAAGTAGATAAAAAAGGCAAAGTCGTTGGCTGTGAAGTGCTAGTGAGATGGCATAATGAACAGTTAGGGAGTGTTGGCCCAGACGAGTTTATACCGATTTCTGAGCAGACAGGGTTTATAATTGAGCTTGGACACTATATTTTAGAAGAGAGTTTTAAAACACTTAGCGAATGGGATAAAAAAGGTCTAAAGCTAGAGCAGTTTTCTATAAATATTAGCATGAGACAGATGTTTTGTAACACATTTATAGATGACATGTTGTTATTGTGTGCAAAATATCTTAATGATTCTCTTAGTTCAAAACTGATTTTTGAGATTACAGAGTCAAGTGCTGCTGAAGATATACCAAAGTTGATAAACACAATGAACAGAGCAAAGGCATGTGGTATCCGTTTCTCTATGGATGATTTTGGTACTGGTTATTCATCGCTTAGTTATCTTCGCCAAATTCCAATATATGAGTTGAAAATAGATAAAGCTTTTATAAATGAGTTAGGTAATCCAAAAAAAGATGCAAATATGGTAAAAACAATCCTAAATATTGCTAAAAATTTAGGATTAAGTGTTGTTGCTGAAGGCGTAGAGACGCAAATGCAAGAGAAATTTTTAATAGATGAAAAGTGTGATATTTTACAAGGATACTACTTTTCAAAACCCCTCAGTAAAGATAAGTTTGAAGAGTTTTATTTAAAAGGTAAAATAAGCTCTCTCTAATGCTAAACTAACCTAAGTTATTGTAAAATTACAAAATTTATTTTAATACATATAAGGTTTCTGGATGAAAATATCACTTAAAACTATCCCTCATATAGCCAACAAGATTGCAATTGACCTAAATAAAAGTGATGTCGTCAAGATGACAAAAGGACTTGAGCCTATAGCAAAAGAGGCAGAAAAAATATTGTCTCACGATGCCAAGCAAGAGATGGCACTTGAAGAGAAGACACACCAGATATGTGAAGCAAATGAAGAAGAGATAGAGTTCAACTTAGTAGATGAGAGACAGCTCTTCTTTATGATAAAGAAAAAACTAGCCCCAGAATTTGGTGTAATTCTAAATTATGAAGAGCGCTACTCTGATATATCTCATAAAATACTTGATGAACTATACGAAGAAGATTTAATCCACTTTGATGTAACAGAAAATCGTATAAAAAACATTATCTACAATTCTATAACTTCATTTATTACTGAAGCTTCTGAACTTGACAATATTATTATGGATAAGATAAAAACATACAAAAAAAGATATATACCAGGAACTGATGAGTTTGATATTTTATATGAGAAAATTTATAGAGAAGAGCTAACTAGAAGGGGCATGGAGTAAAATGAGTATGGAATTATTAAAAAAAAGAGCTTGGATTTATCTTGAAAATGGAATTTTTTTAGAGGCAAATAGCTTTGGGGCAGAGAGTACCGTCGTTGGTGAAATAGTTTTTAACGTATCAATGAGTGGTTATCAAGAGATTATGTCTGATCCATCTTATGCAGGTCAATTTGTAACATTTACTATGCCAGAGATTGGAAATGTTGGTGTTAATGCTCAAGATATGGAGAGTAAATCAGCACATGCTAAAGGGATGATAGTTAGAAAGTATCAAGATAGATACTCTAGCTTTAGAGCAGAAGACTCTCTCTCTAATTTCTTAAAAAAACAAAATGTTATGGGTATTTGCGATATTGATACAAGATACTTAACTAAAATGCTAAGAGAAGAGGGGTCTATGATGATGATAGCTTCAACTGAAATTAGCAACAAAGATGAGTTGAAGAAAATTTTACAAAATAGCTCTAGAATAGAACATGTAAATTATATAGAACAAGTTAGCACAAAAGTAGCATATAAACATACTCAATCAACATATAATGATAGAGAGTTTAAATTTGATGAAGCTCCAGCATCTGAGGCAAATATAGTAGTTTTGGATTTTGGCGTAAAAACAAATATCTTAAATGAGCTGGTAAGTGCAAAAATTGGCGTAGAGGTAATCCCAAATAACTTTAGTGGCGATGAGCTTATAAAAAGATACAACAACAAAGAGATTGATGGAGTCTTCTTGTCAAACGGCCCTGGAGACCCACTTGTGCTAAAGCATGAACAAAGAGAGATTAAAAAATTAATAGACGCAAAAGTTCCTATGTTTGGGATTTGTCTTGGTCATCAACTTCTCTCTATTGCTCATGGATATGATACTTTTAAACTAAAATTTGGTCACCATGGTGGAAATCAGCCTGTAAAAAATATGAGAACAGGATTGGTAGAGATTACTGCTCAAAATCATAACTATAATGTTCCAGATAATATTGTAGAAGTTGCAGAAGTGACACATACGAATTTATTTGATAACACAATTGAGGGTCTAAAGTACAACGACTCCCCAATATTCTCTGTTCAGCATCACCCAGAATCTAGTCCTGGACCAAAAGAGAGCAGATATATCTTCAACGAGTTCTTATCTTTAATTAAAAGATAAGAGCCTCTATCCTCACATTTTCCTCTTAAAAATAGCCTGAACCATAACATTTTTTTATTAATATAATGTTAAGTGCAGGCAAAAATACAAAAAATGTCAAAATTTTGGCAATAATTAAGAATTCTTAAACATTTATACTGTTACTATACTGAAGTTGATTAGTTTAATAAATTTAGCTTAAGTTAATTAAACTTAATTACTTTGAATCTTTAAGGAGGCTATATATGGAAAATCGTCCATTAGAGTACGACTACACAATTGCTAAGATGTTTATGCTTACAACCATCGTCTTAGGAATTGTCGGAATGCTCATCGGTGTAATATTAGCATTTCAACTTGCATATCCAGGGTTAAATTTAATACTTGGGGATAATCTAGCTGAATATACTAACTTCAGTCGTCTTCGTCCGCTGCATACAGATGCAGTAATATTTGGCTTTACACTAAGTGGTGTTTTTGCTACTTGGTATTATGTAGGTCAGCGTGTTTTAAAAGTATCGATGGCAGAATCAAAGCTACTTATGGCTTTGGGAAAACTTCATTTTTGGCTCTATTTAGCAGTTGTAGCTGCTGTTGTTGTTTCTCTTTTTGCGGGAGTTACTACTTCAAAAGAGTATGCTGAATTTGAGTGGCCTATAGATATTGGCGTAGTTGTTGTTTGGGTTTTATTTGGTATGAGTATTTTTGGTCTTATCGGTATCCGCCGTGAAAAATCACTCTACATATCTGTATGGTACTATATAGCAACGTTCTTAGGAATAGCTATGCTTTATCTATTTAACAATATGGAAATTCCTACAATGTTCGCTACTTCACCAGCAGGTGAGAGCGGGATAGGTGCATGGTATCACTCTGTATCAATGTATGCAGGAACAAATGACGCTCTAGTTCAGTGGTGGTATGGTCATAATGCAGTTGCATTTGGTTTTACAGTTCCTATCGTTGCTATGATTTACTACTTTTTACCAAAAGAGTCAGGTCAGGCAATCTACTCGTATAAACTCTCATTATTGTCTTTTTGGGGACTAATGTTTGTTTATTTATGGGCTGGTGGACACCACTTGCTATACTCAACTGTTCCAGACTGGATGCAGACAATGGGTTCGATTTTCTCTGTAATTTTGATTCTTCCATCATGGGGTTCAGCTATAAATATGCTCCTTACAATGAAGGGTGAGTGGCAACAAGTTGCAGCGTCTCCACTTATTAAGTTTATGATTTTAGCTTCAACTTTCTACATGTTCTCAACATTAGAGGGACCAATTCAAGCGATTAAATCAGTTAACGCTATTGCTCACTTTACTGACTGGATTGTTGGTCACGTACATGATGGTGTTCTTGGTTGGGTTGGCTTTATGATAATGGCAGCTCTATACCATATGGCTCCTCGTGTATTTAAACGTGAAATTTACTCTAAAGCGATTATGACGGCACAATTTTGGATTCAAACGTTAGGTGTTGTTCTGTACTTTACTTCTATGTGGATTGCAGGGATTACACAAGGGATGATGTGGCGTGCTCATGATGAGTTTGGTAACTTAGCTTACTCATTCATAGATACTGTAACAGTTCTTCACCCTTACTATACTATTCGTGGAATAGGCGGTCTTTTATACCTAG
Organism: Sulfurimonas denitrificans DSM 1251; assembly: GCF_000012965.1. Classification (NCBI taxonomy): domain Bacteria; kingdom Pseudomonadati; phylum Campylobacterota; class Epsilonproteobacteria; order Campylobacterales; family Sulfurimonadaceae; genus Sulfurimonas; species Sulfurimonas denitrificans. The sequence goes on from NC_007575.1 coordinate 89,865, forward strand.
TTGGTTTCTTGATGTTTGCTTATAACATCTATAAGACTATGTCTTCTCGCCCTGTTGAAGAGCGTGAATTACAAAATGCATCGCCTATGGGCGCTTAATTGAAAGGATAAAATATGTTTCATTGGTTAGAAAAACATCCGTTCTTTTTTGCGGTAGGTGTATTTATAGCAATTGCTTTTGCAGGTTTGATAGAGATTCTTCCAAATTTTGCTCAAGCTTCTCGTCCTGTAATCGGTACGGCTCCTTACTCTACTTTAGAGTTGGCTGGTCGTCACGTTTATATTAAAAACAGTTGTAATGCTTGTCACTCTCAGCTTGTTCGTCCATTTAAGTCAGAGACTGACCGTTATGGTCACTATTCACTAAGTGGAGAATATGCTTACGATAGACCGTTTCTTTGGGGCTCAAAAAGAACAGGTCCAGATTTAATGCGTGTTGGTAACTATAGAACTACTGACTGGCATGAAAATCATATGAAAGATCCTCAAAGTGTTGTTCCAGGTTCAATTATGCCAGCATACAATTGGATGTTTACAAATAAAGCTGATATAGATACAGCATATGCGGAACAGTTAACAGTTGCAGAGCATTTTTCGGTTCCTTACAATCAAGATGTACCTATGAGAGATGGTTCTGTGAAAAATGTAAAGATGGCTCAAAGTCTTAAAGGTGCTCATGATATAGCTTTAGAAGAGGCGAAAATAGTTGCAGTGGATATGAAAGATCAAGATGTAAAAGATGCAGTTGCGCGTGGTGAAATCCCTGAAATCGTTGCATTAATAGCATATTTGAATAGTCTTAAATAGGGGTTTGAAGTGAATATTGCAGAGATTCAGGCTTACGGATACTTTATATTAACATTTGCTCTTGTTTTAGTGTTGTATGGTTATATATACCACCTCTACACAAAAAAGAGAGATGCTGATGGGGTCGACTATGAGAGTTATAGCAATATGGCACTAAAAGATGATATAGACGATGCTCCAGTGTCAGCTGTATCTGAAGAGAAAGAGAAATAGGAGGGATATATGAATAAGCTTTATCTTGGAGGAGCTATTTTTACCGTTTTGATGTTAATACTGACATATCTGTCTGTTGGGACATCAAAGGGCGGTTTTAATGGCGACATCGTTAATATGCTTGCAATTGCAGGAGCAATTGCTCTAGTTATAATTACAGTTTTTGTTGTAATTAAATATGTTCGTCAGATGCAAGTAGACAGTGCAACTGGTGAACTTGCCGATGAAAATTGGGATGGAATAGGCGAGTATAAGAACAGTTTGCCAACTGGCTGGGCTGTTATGTTTTTACTTACAATGATTTGGGGTATGTGGTATTTTACAATAGGTTATCCTGTAAATTCGTACTCTCAAATTGGTGAGTATAATGAAGATACAGCAGTTCATAATGCTAAATTTGAAGCTAAGTATAAAGATATTACTGGTGATAGATTAGTAGAGATGGGTGAGTCTGTATTTTTAGCTGAGTGTAAAGTTTGTCACGGAATTAATGCTGATGGTATTGATGGCAAAGCAGCAAACTTAAATAAAAGAATAGATGCTGCTTCTGTTAAACATGTTATTGAGAATGGTTCAAACTACCAGCTTCTTGGCTCTGAGATGCCAATGCCTGATCGTAATGGACTATTTAACAATAACACAGGTGCACTTATTACAGATGCTGAAATAGAAGTAGTTTCTAAGTATGTAGCAAATGGTATGAGTGGAGATGGTGCTGATATTTTTGTTGGTGCTTGTTCTGCATGTCATGGCGAAGATGGAAAAGGCATGGAGGCAGTTGCTCCAAATCTTGTAGCTTTCTCACCTGTTTTAGTAACAAATGTTTTAACTCATGGTAAAAAAGGTATGATAGGTGTTATGCCTAAGTTTGATAGACTTAACGATAAACAAAAAGAAGCTGTTGGTGCATATATCACTAACATAAGCAAATAAGGGGTCGTTTATGAATGAAAATAGAAGCGTATTCTCTATTGATGGGATAACAGGCATGTTGGTAGCAACAGTGCTACTGCTTAGTATTTTAGTTGGATTAACACTTTGGGCTATTAATGTTCAACATGCTAGTGCAGCAAATTATTACGACATAAAAGATGAAGCATCTATAAAAATGTTTGGCTCTAATGTGGCTGATCATGTTGTTGATGTAAAGTAAGGAGTGGAAGATGGAAAAAATTATTTCATGGGGCTTAGTTTTAATGGCTCTATATACACTCTATGCAGTTTTAACACCTAATCATCTCTATATTGGTTAGGAAAAAGTTGAAGTTTTCAAGGGGGCTTTATGCCCTCCTTCTCACCCTTTTTTTTAACTCTTCATTGGTTGCACAATACTTATATAAAGATGAACTTATATTTAATCCAGCATTTAATGTTGAGATAGAAAAACTAGGATCTGAGCTTTACGAAAAAACAGGCATCTCTCTTAGACTTGTTATGTTAAAAAAATTGCCAGATTCTAAAAATATAGTAGAGTATGAAGAGCAACTCCTAGCAGAGTTTGATAAACCTACTATTTTGCTCACTTTTTCGCAGATGGATACAAAAGTGGATATTTTGGCGAATGAGACATCTTTATATAACTATTTTGATAAAAAACAGATACTAAGTCCAGTTGCTTCAGTAGTACAAGCTTTTACAATAGCACTATTTTATAGTGATAGTTTTGCGATGTTTAAAGAGATTATAAGCGATTATGGCGGAACAATTATCCCTCTTTTAGCTCAAAAATCAAAAGATAATGAGCTACTTGGCAAATATTCAGGCTCAATGTTTAACGGTTATGCAGATATAGCAGACCAGATTGCATCAAGTAAAGGTGTGGTGCTTGAAAATAGCGTGGGGAGTGCAAATCAGCAGAGTATATTTGTTGTAAAAGTATTATTTTACGGTTTTGTTCTTTATGGTATATATATGTATATTAAAAGAAAACTATATTTAAGAAAGCAGAAAAATGAAACTAAATAACGGCAGAATTTGGCCATATGCGATTAGTGCATCAATTATTTTTATATTTGGAGCATGTATAGCAACCATAGTAGTAACAAGTTCGCTTCCAGTCCAAGAGAGTGACACATACATGATGAGTTATCATGACGCTGATGCTAAAGCAAACGAGCTTATAAAGGCTAAAATAGATTTTGATAAGAAGTACAATATAGAGTACGTAACTCAGACATTTACAAAAGATAAAAGTGTCATAGCTTATAAAATTAGCGATAAAGAGTCAAATCCTGTAAATAATGCAACTATAAAAGTGGTACTTACAAGACCATCAACTCTTAAAAATGACCAAGAGTTAAATAATCCAAGCGTGGAAAACGGCGTATATACTTTTGAGCCGACAACACTTAGCGCAGATGGAAGATGGGATATTATGGCTCAAGTGAGTGTTGGCGAAACAAGCAGATTTTACAACATAAAAACAGACACAAGAGGGATGAATATAGTAGAGTATTAGGCTATAATTAAGCCATGAATAACCAAACTATAGTACTCCCATCAGCTCGCTCTATTCGCAATGAACAGTTGAAGCTAGAGGGCGAAAACCTCTTCTTGGCACATTTTATCACTATGAGTGATTTTATATCAAGACTTTGTATAGTTAAAGATTTTAAGATACTTGATGAAGATAGCAGAGTGCTTCTGCTCTTAGAAGCAAGTGATTTTAGTGATTTTAAAAACCTACAGATTGAGCGAAATTTCTTTACATTTACAAAAAATTCATCATATATATTTAAATTTTTTCAAGAACTTAGTGCTGAGTTATACGATATAAAAGAGTTAGAGAACTCTGATATTTATGCTGAATTTGCAGAGCATATAGCAATTCTACAAGAGCTGCATAAAAGGTATGAGAAGTTATGCTCTGAACGTAAATTCCTTGATAAAATATTTCTCCCAAAGCTCTACACTTTTAACGAAGAGTATGCAAAAAGTCATGAGGCTCTAGAGCTACATGTTGATGGTCATCTGACAAACTTTGAGTTTGAACTGCTGCATAAGTGTTGTGAGTTTTGCAGCGTTGAACTTATATTTAGCACAAGCAGATTTAACTCAAAAATGAGAGTAAAGTTTGCAGAGTTGGGTATAGAACTAGAGGTTGGCTATAGATATAAAATCTCTCTAAATGAGAAGAAAATAGTAGAAACAAAGAAGATTATACATAATAAAAATATAGTTGCTGACTCTTTTAGTGAGCCAATTCTACAAGCCGCATTTGTAAAAAAGAAAATTTATGACTTTATAAAAAAAGGTTACAAAGCAGAGAATATAGCACTTATCTTGCCAGATGAGAAGTTTGCTACTGTTTTGGGGGTATTTGATGAAAAATCAAACTTCAACTTTGCCATGGGTGAGCCATTTACTAACACACAGATATATAAAAAACTAAACGCTACATGTAAGTATATAGAGCAAGATTCAAAAGAGAATTATGCTAGGCTAAGAAGAGAGGGTGATGAGTTTCTTATAAAACTTAGCGCAATATACATGGGCAAAAGCAAAGATGTTGATGTTTTAGAGTTTCTAAAAGAGTATAAAGAGAGCTCAAGCAGTAAAAAAGAGATAAAAATATTTGATGAAGAGCTTTATAAATTTAAAAATATTTTGCCTTTTATGAGAGAGATGAGTGTAAAATCAGTCATAAATCTATTTATGCAGAGATTATCAAAAAGAACATTAGATGATGTTAGAGGTGGAAAAATAACCGTTATGGGAGTTTTAGAGACTCGTTCTGTAACTTTTGAGGCAATAATAATAGTTGATTTCGATGACTCAAACGTTCCAAAAAAAAGTGATAAAGATATGTTTTTAAACACTCAAGTAAGAGAGATGGCAAACCTTCCAACTATGAGTGATAGAGAAAATTTACAAAAGCACTATTATGAGATGCTTATAAATGGCTCAAAAGAGGTAGCGATAAGTTTTGTAAAGTCAAAAGAGAGTGCTGGTTCAAGATTTTTAAAACAGTTAAATATAAAAGAAAACAATCAACATAACGAGCAAGAGTACGCCTCTTTGCTCTTTAGTAGAGCAGGTGTGAACAAACAACAAGAGAGAGAGATTTCTTTTGATTATAGCTTTAGGGGCAAGACGCTCTCTGCTACAAAGTTAAAAACATTTCTTACATGTAAGAGAAAATATTACTATCGTTATATTATGCAACTAAAAAATCATGAGATTCCAAAAGATATGCCAAAAGAACATGAGATAGGCAGTGACGTTCATAAAGCACTAAAGGAGCTATACACAAAAAAAAGCTCCTATGAGAGCCTTGAGGAGTTAAGAAAAGATTTGCATAAAGAGATGAGTTGTGCATCTGGAGAGAGTGAGCTAGAGGGCTATCTCATGGCTGTTCAAGAGAGAAGAATGAGCGTTTTTGTTCAAAATGAGATTAAAAGGTTTGCTGAGGGATATGTAGTTTTAGAGTGTGAAAAGAGTCTTAGTGTGGAGTTTGGCGGGATGGTGTTAAATGGGCAGATAGATAGGATAGATATAAAAGAGAATGAACTCTATGTGCTTGATTATAAAACTGGCTCCTATCCAATATATACTCAAAAAAACTTCACAGAAGCAACAGACTTCCAGCTTGAATTTTACTATCTTCTAGCCTCAACATTGGGTCAGGTAAAAGAGTGCGGATACTATGATTTAAAAGAATCAAAGATAGTAACAGAGCCACTCTTGAGCGAAAAACTCTCCATCTTAGGCTCACATGTAAAAGATTTGCTAAATATAGAACATCTAAATTTTAGCAAGTGTGAAGATATAAAAAATTGTCAATTTTGTGAATTTAAAATTATTTGTCAAAGGGAATAGATGAAAGAAGAAGAAAAAAACAAAAACAACCCACTTCATGGTGTTACACTACAACATATTTTAGAGGTCTTGATTGAGCGTTACGGCTTTAAAGAGTTGGGTGCAAAAGTGGATATTAGATGTTTTTTGATAAATCCAACAATTAGCTCATGTTTGAAGTTTTTGAGAAAAACACCGTGGGCTAGGGCAAAAGTTGAAGAACTTTACATAAAAAGTATGGGCAAGCAGAGCTAAAATGGTTATAAATAACCTAGCTTACGAGGCGAGTGCTGGAAGCGGAAAAACTTTTATGCTTGTTGTTCGCTATCTTAGTCTGCTCTTTATGGGAGCAAAGGCTTCAAGGATATTGGCGCTTACGTTTACAAACAAAGCCGCAAGTGAGATGCAAGAGAGGATTATCGCAACACTCGAAGAGCTAGAACATAGAGGCGAGTTAGATGAGATTCTAAGAGTTACAGGGCTCTCTATTGAGTATCTTTTAGAGAATCGTCAAAGAGTTTTGGATGAGTTTTTAAACTCACATACAAAGATAATGACGATAGATAGTTTTTTCACAAAAATACTTAGAAAATTCTCCCTTTATGCTTCACTTATGCCAGATTTTTCTACATTTTCTTCTCAGCATGAGCTAAAGCTTCTTTCGCGTTTTTTAAAAGAGGTAAGTATAACAAATCAAAAGGAGAGGCTAATATCGCTCTGGCTCTCTTCAAATAAGCGTCTTAGTGATATCTTTGAACTATTAGATGAGTTTTATGTCAAGTTTGCAGAGCTAAAACATATTGAGTTTAAAAAACAAAATATAGAGGTATTTGAAGAGGAAGCACTCTCTTATATGTCAGAGCTTAAAACGATTGTGACTTCTTGCCCTAGCGCTTCAAGTACAGCAATAAAATCTGTTGAAGCAAAAGATTTTGAAGAGCTTTGCTCAAAGAGTTGGCTAGAGAGGGAAAGCCTAGATTACAGAACCTTTGCAAAGTGCTACACTCCTGCTATGGATGAACTGTTGCACAAGATAAAAGATGCCATAAAAAACCAAAATAGAGGACGTGAGCAGAACTTCTTTTTTTCGTTAAAAGGGCTGGTTGACACCTATATTAAGAGTAAAAAAGCGCTATATATGGATGATAATGAGCTTAGTTTTAGTGATGTGACATATCTTGTATATCAGATTTTAAAACTTCTTGGTGATGATAGTGAGTTTTTGTACTTTAGGCTTGATGCGCAGATAGAGCATATTCTCTTGGATGAGTTTCAAGATACTAGTATTTTGCAGTATGAGATACTAAAACCGCTTATTGATGAGATAACCTCTGGAGAAGGAATCTTTAAAAATGGAAGTTTCTTTTTTGTGGGCGATGTTAAGCAATCCATATATAGATTCCGTGGCGGTGTGAGCGCACTCTTTGAGAGTGTAGCGAGAGAGAACTCTACACATGTAGAAAAATTGCTCACAAACTATCGCTCACAAAGAGAGATAGTTTCGTTTGTAAATAGTGTTTTTATAGATAAGATAAAAAATTATACGCCACAGCTCTACAGAGAAGCCGCTAACTATGGGTATGTTGAAGTTGTGCAAAATGATGAGGTTTTAGAAGAGGTTGTTGCACAGGTAAAGAGCCTTTTAGCGCTTGGAGCAGATATAGATGAGATAGCCCTTCTTTGTGCTACAAATAGAGATGGCAGCTCAGTAAAAGAGGCATTGGAAGCAGAAAATATTGAAGTTGTAACAGAGACAACAACAAAACTGATAAATCAAAACAGCGTCAAAGCTCTTTTGGAATATCTAAAATTTCACTACTTTGGTGAAGCTATCTATGCACATAATTTCTTTGCTCTTATATCACAAGAGTTTCGTCCTATGTGTAGAATTGACTTTAATAGAGTTGAACTTTTGCAGGTAGTAAAAGGGGCGATAAGAGAGTTTAGCTTATTTAGCGATAGCTTTAATCTACTTAGATTTTTAGACGCAATCTCAAGATACAACGATATAGAGGCACTACTTTTTGAGTATGAGAGGATGGATGTAAGCGCTGCTGCTTCGGAGCTTAGAGGTGTAAGAGTGCTAACTGTGCATAAATCAAAAGGGTTAGAATATGAACATGTAATAGTGATGGATAGGCTTACAAAAACTCCACCATCACGTGAAGCTGTGATTTATGAATATGATGGACTTACGTTAGAAAATATCTATTTGCGTATCAAAGGCAGAGAGAGTGTTGATGAGAAGTATGCCTTAGCTCTTTTAAAAGAGAAAGCTTTGCAGGTAGAGGATAGTTTAAATGCCCATTATGTAGCCTTTACAAGAGCAAGAGAAAATCTTATAGTAGTTTTAAAATCAAAAGAGTCTATTTTTGATATTTTAGATTTAAGAGTGCAAAAAAATGGAGTTCTAAAGTGTACATCTAAAGAGAAAAATATCAAAAAAGAGTTTATACCCTTGGAGTATCAAGAACTCTTTTATGGGACACAAAGTGATATCTTAGAACTCGAAAAAGAGCAAGAGGGCGATTTTGTATCTATAAATTTTGGAATAGCGATGCACTACATGTTAGAGATGCTAGGCGAGTTTAAAACAAAAAATATAGCTAATGCTAAAGATAGCATGATTAATAAATATGGCGCACTTCTTCAAGAGAGCGAGATAAAAGATATCCAAAAAAGAGTAGAGATGCTACTTGAGAATAGTGAGTTTATCTCTATCGTTGATGGTGTATGTTATAGAGAAAAAGCACTCCGTTATAAAAACTCTCTTAGATATATAGATCTTTTAGTACGTAGTAAAGAGGGGTATAATATACTCGATTACAAGAGCTCAAATTTGTACATGTATGAGCATGTAAAGCAGGTGCGCTCTTACGTAAAAGCGGTAGAAGAGATTACCAAAAAGAGTGCGCTGGGGTATATAATTTATCTGCTAGAAGATGAGATAAAGATAGTAAAAGTCTAAAGTTAAATAAAACTTATAGTAAAATTTTGCAAATATATACAAAGAGGATTAATGTTTAAGAACTTTTTTATCATAACGTTTTTTTTTCTTTGTACAGCGCTCTTAGCCAATACTCAAAGTGATGAAGATTATGGATTTCCACATATAAGTGAAGATATAAGCGAGCAAGAGAGAGTAATTGAGCCACTTACAACTAGGCTCCTATCGAAAGCAGAAGAGTTTTTAGGTACTCCATATAGATTTGGAAATAAGGGCGAAAAGAAGACTGACTGCTCAGGATTTACACAGCAAGTTTTTGGAGAGTTTGGAATCTTGCTTCCACGTTCGGCTACAGAACAGTCAAAATATGGCAAAAAAATAGAGCTTAAAGATTTAAAAGTAGGAGATTTACTCTTTTATCGAACTTATAAAAAAGCCCCATCACATGTAGGCATATATGCAGGAGATGGAAAAATCATTCATGCCTCTTATAGAAATAAAAAAGTTCAATACGACGCTATAGACAAGGGATATTATAAAAAACGTTTCTTATATGCTAAACGTATAGTCTCAAAAGATGATTAATTTAAAACCTTAAAAAAACCATAAATTAAGGTTTATGTAAGTAAAAAAAGATATACTTTCGCCAATTAAACAGGCATTAAATATGTTGATGTTAAGAAAATTACTTGAAAGGTTCAAGAATGAAATTTACGAAAATTGCAACTCCTGAACAAATTGATCAAAAATGGGTTTTGATTGATGCTGAAGGTAAAACTTTTGGTCGTATTATTACTGAAGTAGCAACTCTACTTCGTGGTAAAAACAAGCCATGTTTTACTCCAAATATTGATTGTGGTGACTATGTTGTAGTAGTTAACGCTTCTAAAGCAAAATTTAATGGTCTTGGCAAAATCGCTAATAAAGAGTATTTCTCTTACTCTGGCTACTTCGGCAGTGTTAAGAGTACTAAAATGACTGAACTTTTAGAGAAAAATCCTGAGAAGCTTTACAAATTAGCTACTCGTGGTATGCTTCCTAAAACTAAGCTTGGTGCTAAGATGATTAAAAAATTAAAAATTTATGCAAGTGCTGAACACCCTCACTCTGCACAATTAGCTAAGTAAGGACAACTATATGAAAAAAGTATATGCAACAGGACGCCGTAAAGCGTCAATCGCAAAAGTATGGTTAACTCCAGGCGCTGGGACTATGACAATCAATGGTTTATCATTAGATGCATGGTTAGGCGGATTAGAGGCTAAAAAACTTCGTGTTAAACAACCTCTTGCACTAACAAAACAAGATACATCGGTAAACATTGTAGCTACAGTTTTAGGCGGAGGTTTTGGCGGTCAAGCTGATGCTCTTCGTCACGGAATCTCTCGTGCATTAGTACGTTTCAATCCAGAGTTAAAAGCTATACTAAAACCTGAGGGTATGATGACTCGTGATTCACGTGTTGTTGAACGTAAAAAGCCAGGCAAGCGTAAAGCACGTCGTTCTCGTCAGTTCTCTAAGCGTTAATCGTTATAGAGACCTCTTTTTCAGTGCTATTTGCACTGGAAATATACTTCGCTATTTTTTATTAACATTTTCCTCCATTTTACTTTGGTATAATCACTCAAAAAAAGAGTAATTTTGCGCTACTTACTACCTCTGATTTTATCATTTCATCTTTTTGCATCAACACTTCACTTGGCTACATCTACCAATCCAGCAAGACTAAATCCTATTTTAGCAACAGATTCTAGCTCATCAGAGATAAGTGGTTTCATATTTAACGGACTTGTAAAGTATGATAAAGATTTATCAACTATAGTTGGGGATTTGGCAGAGAGCTTTTACTTTGAAGATGAAAAGACACTCCTGTTTAAACTTCGCTCTAATGTAAAGTGGCATGATGGAGAAAAATTTAGTGCAAATGATGTGCTCTTTACATACAACACGCTTATTTCACCAAAAATAAGTTCCCCATATAGTTCCAACTTTAGATTTGTTGAGAGTGTGGAAGTTGTTGATGAATTAACTCTAAGGGTAAGATACAAAGAGCCATATTTTAAAGCATTAGAGACATGGATGATGGGTATTTTGCCACTACATGTATTGCGTGATGAGCAAAATCTAATGAGTTCTAGCTTTAACACAAATCCAATAGGAACGGGTGCATACAAGCTGCATCAGTTGGAATACTCTAAAAATATAGTATTGCGTGCATTTGATGAGTACTTTGAGGGGCGCTCAAAGATAGATACAATCTCATTTCACGTAATTGCCGACCCAACGACTCGCTTTTTAATGCTAAAATCTGGCGCACTTGATATTGGAAGTATAGAGCCTATGCAGTATGAGAGACAGCTAGATAAGAGCTTTTTTGACAAATTTGATATTTATGAAAATATATCTCAATCATATACTTACTTGGGGTTTAATTTAAGAGTTGAAAAATTTCAAAATCCAAAAGTAAGAGAGGCGCTCTCTTTGGCAATTAACAGAGAAGAGTTGGTAAAGATACTTTTTTTTGACCATGCCAAAGTTTGCAGAGGTCCTTTCCTTCCAGCAACAAATGCTTTTAACGAAGATGTAAAGGCACCAAAACAAGATATAAAAAGGGCAAAGGAGCTTTTGCGTGAGGCTGGATATGACGAGAGTAATCCATTTACATTTGAGATTACTACATCAAATTCAAGCGATATTAGACCTTATGCAGCGCAAATTTTGCAACATCAGCTAAAGGAGTCTGGAGTGGTTGTAACTCTTAGAGTAATGGAGTGGCAAGCATTTCTAAATATGGTAGTTTTTCCAAATAAGTTTGAGAGTGTACTCCTTGGCTGGGGACTCTCTCCTACACCAGACCCTTACATGTTTTGGCATAGTGAGAGTGATAAGAGTGGGGGTTTTAACCTTGTCGGGTACCATAACGAAGAGATGAATGAGATGATAGAGAAGTCCCAAAGTATGATAGATGCCAAAGAGCTCTCTTTTATCTGGCAAAAGATGTTTAAAATGATAACAGATGAGAATCCATATCTTTTTTTATTCATCCCAAACTCAATAACAACTGTAAATAAAAAGATAAAAAACATAGAGCCAAGCCCGAGTGGAATTTGGCACAATTATATAAAATGGGAGAAGTAGAGTGATAATTTTATTTGATTTAGATGGTACTTTAATAGACTCAACTGATGCGATTTTAGAGTCATTTCATCACTCATTTTCTAAACATAAGCATGATAAAAGAAAAGATGAAGAGATAAAGGCGTTAATAGGTTATCCTCTTGATATTATGTTTGAAAATCTAGGGATAGATGAAGAAGAAGTTTGGGATATGGTAGCTACCTATAAAGAGCATTACAGAGAGATTTCAACACAAAAAACAGAGCTTTTAAAAAATGCAAGAGAGGCTGTGTTACTTGCAAAAGAGTTTGCTACACTTGGAATTGTGACTACAAAAACGGCACGTTATTCAAAAGAACTTATGGAATATTTTGACCTGATGAAACACTTTGAAGTTTTAATAGGCAGAGAAGATGTTCAAAATCCAAAACCTCATGCAGAGCCAATACTAAAAGCGTTAGAAAAAATGGATGTAAAAAATAGAGAAATTTGGATGATAGGAGATACAAAACTAGACATAATTGCAGCAAAAAATGCTAACGTTAATTCTATAGGAGTATTAAGTGGCTATGAAGATTTAAAATCTTTAAAAGAGTTTACAAACGTTATATTTAATGACGTGCTTGAAGCAACAATTTATCTACAAAGCAGGAAGAAATAACACATTTATTCTAGATATATAAAAAGAGTAAAACCTCAAGCTTTTTTTAAGAGCAACTTGTCTAAAATAAGGGGCAAAGTAGAATCAAATTAGAATTTCGGTTTTATATTAAAAAGAAGGAGAGTTAATGCTGGAGATTAGATGGCATAGTCGTGCTGGACAAGGCGCTGTTACTGGTGCTAAAGGTTTAGCAGATGTTATTTCTACAACTGGTAAGCATGTGCAAGCGTTTGCATTTTATGGATCTGCAAAGCGAGGGGCAGCAATGACCGCTTACAACCGTGTAGATGATAAAGTGATTATGAATCATGAGAAGTATATGAAACCTGATTATGTTTTTGTTATTGACCCAGCACTTGTATTTACAAGTGATGTGACAATAAATCATAAAGACAGTACAAAGTACATTATTACAACTCATTTAACCACAGAAGAACTAATTAAAGCTCAGCCTAAACTAGAAGGCAAAGAAGTTTATACAGTTGATTGTATAACAATTGCCAATGAAACAATTGGTCGTCCAATTCCAAATACACCGATGCTTGGTGCATTTATGAAAGTTTCTAAAATGTATGATATAGAATTTTTCAAAGAGAGTATGCAAAGAATTCTAGGGAAGTTACCACAAAAAATTATTGACGCAAATATGTTTGCTATTCAGCGCGCATATGATGAAGTAAAGTAAGGGGCTGGTTATGGCAAAAAAAGGATGGGATGAATTTGAAATCGGAGCTATGCTTCGCACTTTTGATGGAAAAATAGACGATATCGCTGGAACACAACAAGAAGATCGTGCATACTCACAAAGTAGTTCTTACACTGCAAGTGTTGCTGATTGGAGATTAATTAAACCAATTTTTAATAAAGATTACTGTATTGATTGCCAGTTTTGCTGGGTTTATTGTCCAGATGTTTCAATTATCTCAAGAGATAAAAAACTAATCGGTGTAGATATGGATCACTGTAAAGGGTGTGGAATATGTGTTGAGGTTTGTCCTACAAACCCAAAATCACTTCTAATGTTCCCAGAACAAGCCGATGAAGAGACAGAAATAGCTTCGTGGCCTAAAAAAGATGAGGAGGAAGCGTAATGGCATTTGATAAAATGGAATTAAGAGATATTGAAGTATGGGATGGAAATTTTGCTGCTGCTCAAGCAATGAGACAGAGTCAAATTGATGTTGTTGCAGCTTATCCTATTACACCATCAACTCCTATAGTTGAAGGTTATGCACAGTTTTTAGCAGATGGCTATATCGAGGGTGAATTTGTTATGGTTGAGTCTGAACATGCCGCAATGAGCGGCTGTATCGGTGCAGCTGCTGCTGGTGGGCGTGTTGCAACTGCTACATCTTCTCAAGGCTTGGCACTTATGTCAGAGACGCTTTATCAAGCATCTGGTATGAGACTTCCTATCGTTTTAAATCTTGTGAATCGTGCACTTGCATCTCCGTTAAATGTTAATGGTGATCACTCTGACATGTATATGGTTAGAGATAGCGGATGGATACAGTTTGATGCGTTTTGTCCACAAGAAGCTTATGATTTAAACCTTATTGCTTTTAGAGTTGCAGAAGATCATGATGTAAGATTACCAGCTATTGTAAATCAAGATGGTTTTATGACTTCTCATACAGCCCAAGGTGTACATACTTTAACTGATGACGTTGCTTATGGATTTGTAGGTGAATTTAAACCTATGAATGACATGTTAGATTTTGAACATCCTGTAACTCATGGTGTTCAGACCGAAGAAGATTGGCATTTTGAGCATAAAGCTCGTCAACATAATGATTTGATGACAAAAGTTATGCCTAAAATCAAAGAAGTTTTTGCAGATTTTGAAAAGCTTACAGGGCGTAAATATTCTCCAGTTGAAAAGTACGATATGGATGATGCAGACGTGTGTGTAGTATGTTTAGGAACATCAGTTGAGACTGCTCGTGAAGTTGCGAAAGAGATGAGAACTCAGGGTATTAAAGCTGGAGTTATAGGATTACGCGTAATTCGTCCGTTCCCATTCTTTGAGATAGCAGAAGCACTAAAAAATGTTAAGGCAATAGCTGCACTTGACCGCTCATCTCCAAATGGTGCTGCTGGAATGTTGTTTAATGAAATAGCAGGCTCACTGTACAATACACAAAATAGAGCGCTTCTTTCTGGCTATATTTATGGACTTGGTGGACGTGACTTGACAAAAGCTCATCTAGTGTCTCTGTTTAAAGAGTTACAAGCAAATGTTGATGCTGGTAAAGTAACTACTCAACTACAGCAGTTTATCGGTGTTCGTGGACCGAAACTGGCATATTTATAAGGAGAAAACTATGAGTGAAATGAAAAATATAAAAAACTTAAAAGAGTTTTCAACATCAGCTGACCGTTTTGAGGGAGCCAACCTTTTATGTCCAGGTTGTGCACACTCTATTATTGTTCGTGAAGTTTTAAATGCTACAAATGATGACTTAGTTCTATCTGCATCAACAGGATGTCTAGAGGTTTGTACAGCAGTTTATCCATATACTTCTTGGGATGCTTCTTGGATTCATATTGGATTTGAGAATAGTTCAACTGCAGTTGCTGGTGCTGAGACAATGTATAAAGCACTAAAGAAAAAAGGGCGCCTAAAGCAACCAGAACGTAATCCTAAGTTTGTATCTTTTGCAGGTGATGGCGCATCTTATGATATCGGTTTTCAGTGGATTTCTGGATGTATGGAGCGTGGACACAATATGATGCATGTCGTTCTTGATAATGAAGTTTACGCAAATACTGGAGGACAAAGATCATCTTCAACTCCAATTGGCTCAAGTGCTACTACATCTCCAGCTGGTCGTGTTAGTTATGGGGAGAAAAGAAACAAAAAAGATATGATGTCAATTATGGCAGCTCATGGCATACCATATGCTGCGCAAGTAGCTCCAAACAAGTGGAAAGATATGGTTAAGAAGATTCAACATGGTCTCTCAGTAGAGGGTCCTGTATTTATTAATGCAGTTTCTCCATGTACAACAGAGTGGAAATTTGATCCAAAAGATACAATGCACATTACAGATTTAGCAACAGATTCTTTAGTGTTTCCTCTTTATGAGATTATTGACGGAACAGAGTTAAATATTACATATAGACCTAAAAATGTTGTTCCTGTAGAGGAGTATTTAGCTGCTCAAGGGCGTTTTAAACACCTTTTCAAAGATGAGTACAAATACTTAATAAAAGAGTGGCAAGAGCGCGTAGATGCTAAATGGGCATATTTACAACGCCGTGAAGAGTCACGCGTATAAATTTTTGACGCTTTTAGCGTCAAAACCCTATGCCTAGATTACTTTTATGAAGATTTTTTCGTTTTTTTATCGTTACGTTTTTCTTTTAACGATTTTTCTGGTTTTTTCTTGACTGCTTTTTGAACATCTTTGCCTTTTGCCATAACATCTCCTTTGCTTAAACTAAAAATATAACTCTTCCTCTGCATTGTATATGATATATACTTAATGCAAGACTTTTAAACTTCTAAAATAACAATGAAAGTTATTATTAAAATTTTAAGTAATAAAACTGTTTGATTTTAATTTAGTTAACAATAAGTGCGTTTGTATAGATAAATTGTCATAGTGTAAAAGA
Organism: Sulfurimonas denitrificans DSM 1251; assembly: GCF_000012965.1. NCBI lineage: Bacteria > Pseudomonadati > Campylobacterota > Epsilonproteobacteria > Campylobacterales > Sulfurimonadaceae > Sulfurimonas > Sulfurimonas denitrificans. The sequence goes on from NC_007575.1 coordinate 106,024, forward strand.
CAATATCTTAGCAAATGTATAATAGTCGCTGATTGCTTGAAGTGTTGTTAGTTACAGATGCAGATGGAAAGCTGATAGAAATAACCATACAAAAATCCTCAGTACTTCAAGAGCTGTCTTATTTTCATTAAGGATATTTGTATTTGTATTTTTTCCTGTGAATTCAAACTATAGATATGGTACTTCCTCTTTGTAAGCGGATGTTACAGAGGTTTTAAATCTTATTAGTTTATAACCTTTAACAAGCTCTACATGTAGAATATGTGCACGGCTAAATATTTGGACAATAGTACATCAAATGCTGTATCATGAACTTTTAAATGGGTATAAGAAGTACACTTTGATATCCTAGAATTTGAACGCTGTATATCAAAAATAGAGTTTATATGAAAAGATTATTTTTTAATCAAGAGTAATTGTTATTTTTGTCTATTTTTTAATTAGCTAACTGTAGAAATAGCTCTGCTTTGGCACTATAATTTTCCTATCAATTTTAGGAGGTTATTATGGCTGGATTTAGCGCATTAAGAGGTCAAGGACATTGGCCGACACTATTGGCTACATTTTTGTACTTTGATTTTAGTTTCATGGTTTGGACCATGCTTTGACCACCCTCTAGTGAGATTGCCGATTATTTGGCTATTTGCGGATTTATTATAAGTGAATCGCAAAAAGCGATGCTTCTCTCTATTCCCGTTTTAGCAGGAGCAATTTTACGTATGGTTTTAGGATTTGGTATTGATAAATTTGGTGTTAAAATAACTGCACTTGCTTCTCAACTTGTAGTTATTATAGTTCTGTTTTATGCATATTTTAGAGGTGCAAGCTTATCTTACGATGAGCTATTGTTTGTAGCTATAGGACTTGGTTTTGCAGGTACTTCATTTGCAGTCGCACTTCCTCAGGCAGGGCAGTCGTATCCGCTGAAACTTCAAGGTACGGTTTTGGGAATTGCTTGAGCTGGAAATATTGGTGTTGTAATAGATTTTCTTTTTGCTCCAAAAATCGCTGAACTTTGGGGTTGGGAGAGCGTATTTTTAGTCGGTGCGGTTTTGTCAAGTATCATTTTTGTAACTTATATTTTTATTGCAAAGGATGCACTGCTCGAGGTTTATACTCCACAACCAAAAAAACTGCGTGATTATGCCAAGCTGCTTCAATATAAAGACACTTGGTGGTTTAACCTTTTTTATGCGGTAAGCTTTAGAGGATTTGTTGGGTTTGCAGGGTATATGAAAGTTTATTTTATAAATAGTTATCAAGCTGACATGAGTGCTTTTGGAGTTGATATTTTAAATGAGCCAAATGTCAAAGTTGTAGCAGGTTATTTTGGCGTACTTTGTCTTTTTTTAGAGTTATTATTGAAAGATTTTTCCAGTTTATAGCCGTCTATACTTTGCCCAGCTTGTTTGCGGGTTAATGCTAAGCAGTCTTGAAGCGCCTTTTAGACAAAGATTTCCGTTATTTATTGGATATGAAACATCCCCAAGCAGTTTTGAGTCATCATAAACAACACCACAACCAACACCGCAATATCCACAAACTGATTTTATCATCTCTAAGCCTATTTTAAAAAGCAAAAAATTATATACAAATTAGACAATTTTTGCTTTTTAGCATTGTTTAAAAATTAATCAATTTGCTGGTTTTTAAAGTTGCATATTTTGCTAAAGTTTTATTTGTAGTTTTTTTATCAAAAAAATTTTAAGGAGAAAAGATGACGGATTCGGTTGATGTGTTAAACATGTTAAAGATTGTATATACATTATACACTTTAGCGGTTATTTCACTTATATGTTGGTTTGGGCTTGGGGTTGTAAATCCAAAAGGCAAACCTAGAATAGTAAAGGCTTCTACATTTTATGTTTATGTAGGTGTCCTTATAACGGTTGGTGTAGCGATTCATATCGTAACATTTAATAAAATCCCATGGGTGGAGATAGACTTTAAAAGAGACTCTCTAAAAGCTTCGCAAGTCGTAAATATAACTATAGAAGATCACAAGTTTATACTTCCTAGCCCAATAATAGAACTTAAATGCAATGAGTATGTTATGTTTGACGTCATAAGCAAAGATCTGACATACGGTTTTGGGATTTTTAGACAAAATAACTCCATGGTTACGCAGATGCAGGTAGTCCCCGGCAATAAAAACGACCTTATGTGGAAGTTTGGCAAAAACGGAGTCTATCATCTAAGGTCAACGGAATATTCGGGTCCAAAAGGTGCACACATGTATATAAAAGATGTTTTTGAAGTAACAGGTTGCATTGAGGATGACAAATATTCACAAAAAAGGGGGAGTTTATGAGTTTTTTACACACTTTGATATATGGTAATGAGGGCGGACTTAAAACAGACGGTCTGACTCCAACCCAAAAAGTTACCCTTAGAGCTGTAATTATAGGCGTTCTTTACTATGGTTTATCAGCTTTAGAGGGAATGATGATGAGAGTGCATGCTATCACTCCGCTTCCTATGCTAAATGACACACACTACTTTTCCGTTATGACGGTTCACCCGATAGTTGGTATTTTCGGCTCAACTTATCTCATAGTTTTTGGGGCGTTTACATTTCTTGTTCCATACTTGATGAAAAAACCGCTCTATAGCATAAAACTTGCAAACGCTACATGGATGCTGATTGCTCTTGGTGCTCTGCTCGCTTGGCTTGGCGGTTTCTTGTTTCACTATGCTCCGCTTTATACGCTCTACTGGCCGCTTCCTGTTGATTTTAAACAGTTTGATGCGGTTGGTGGGCTTGTGTTTATCTCGGGAATTGCGCTTATTATGATTGGAACTTTGGGTTTTATCTACAACATTTTTGCAACAGTATTTTATACTGAAGAGGGACATGAAAAGAGAGCGTTTAAGCCGCTTCTTCTCTCTGCTTTGGGGATTGATGGTATATTAAATATTTGGTACAAGATGACTGGTCGTGAGCCATACTCAAAAGAGCCAGCAGTTTCTCTTCCAGTTGTGGCAATCTTTCGCGGAACAATTGACACATTTCTTGACGCACTTGTGATTTTGACATGCGGAGTTTTAATCTTAGTCTATATTATCGGCGACCTATCAGGTGCTCCTATGGACTACACGGCAGTAAATGCGCTTCTTTATAAAAACTTTTTCTGGTGGGGCCTTGACCTTATCGCAGATGGTTTGGTGCTTATTTATATAGCTGGTTCTTGGTATCTTTTAGCGATGCTTATCACAGGAAAAAAACTCTTTATGCAAAATATCGCAAGAGCGGCTCTGTTGCTTGAGCTTATCGTTTCGTGGGCAGTTTGGTCGCATCACCTTTTGGCAGATCAGGGTCAGTACAACATGATGAAACTTGTAAGCGGCGAGATGGTGACGGCATTTGAGCTTGTTACACAGGGAATAGCGATTTTCATTACGCTTGTAACTTTGTGGAGTGCAAGACCTCTTAAAATGACGAATGAGCTGAAGTTTTTATTAGGCGGTATTTTGGGCTTTATGCTTGCTGTTCCTGCTGGAATCATTCAAGCAGATATGGGGCTAAATAGAATTTTACACAACTCTCAATGGGTTGCGGGACCGCACTTCCATGTAGCAATACTTGTCGGACTCACGATGACGCTTTATAGTGCCATTTACATACTTTGGCCGACACTTACAAACGGTGTAAAACTTTACAGCCAAAAAATGGCAATGTATCACTTTTGGGCGCATCTAATCGGCGGCATAGGGATGGGTGCGTTTATGGGAATGGCAGCAATGGATGGAATGTTAAGACGAACACTCTATCTTGAGGGCGAATACCAGACATATATGATACTCGCAGGTATTTGTGGGCTTTTACTTCTCTCTGCATGGATAGTGTTTTTACTAAATGTTGTGCTGAGCATCGGCATAAAAGGGCTTATCGGTATCTTTACAAAGTCAAAACTTCAAACTAAAGATTTAGTTCCAGAGGTGTAAAAAAAGGAATTTGTTATGGTGAATATACAAAAGGTATCAAATCAAATTTTAAATGACGCTCTATATAACACGCTTCTCTTTGAGATAAAAGAGAAGCTGTCTCTTCAAGATATTACTCCTGTAATGGTTGAGAATCTTTTACGAGAAGAGCCCTCGCTTCTAACAGAGTACAAAGAGATAAACAGACAAAGCGAACTCTCAAGTATTCAGGTAAAAGAGCTTGTTATTAATAAAAACGATACATATAAAATTATAAAAATAAAAAAAGAGATAAATCAAAATATTCAGATTTTAAAAAATCTTGAAAATTTTGAAACAGACTCCAAAAACAGTGCTTATCCTATTTGGATAGGGAGTGTCGGGGTTATGGTAATTTTTATGGCTCACAATGTTATAGCACTCTTTAGTGAGCTCTATTCTACACATAGCTTGCTTGTTTATGGATCATTTGCACTAATTCTGTTTTTTACGTATTTTGGCTATATAAAGATTAAAAAAAACCATGACAGCCAGCATCAACTCTTCAAAAAAATATACGTAACAACTCAAAGGATGATAAAAGACGGTCTTAAAGCTTCAAATTTTACGCATGATGAAGTGTATGAAAAATAAAAATTTCTCTAAATATTTTATTTTTACTGCATTTTCATTTTATGACATATTAGAGACAAATATATATAATTATCACAATATTTAAAGTTTTAAACTATTATAAATGTTGTGATAAATTACAACACAAGAAAAAATATTTTTTGTATTAAAATAAGCTAAATCTGTGCAACAGGCTCAGAGAAATAGTACCCTTGAGAGTAATCAACTCCTAGCTCTCTTACAATATCAAAAATCTCTCTATTTTCAACAAATTCGGCGACTGTTTTCATTCCAAGTTTCTTTGAGAATTCAACAATAGTTGAGACTACTAAGAGAGCATTTTTATCCTTATCTAAATTTTTGATAAGAGAACCGTCTATCTTTAGGTAGTCTGCTCTAAGCTTGATTAGATACTCAAAGTTGCTATACCCAGTTCCAAAATCATCTATCGCAATCTTGCATCCATAACTTTTAACCTTATCTATAAAAGCTACAATGCTCTCAAAATTATCAATAGATTCAGATTCTACTATCTCAAAAATAACCCTCTCTCCTATGCCATACTGCTTCAACATCTCAAAGATATAAGTCGTTGTTCGGGGCTCTAAAATATCTAATACAGATAGATTTATAGAGAAATGAGCATGTTTATCCTTAAATAGTTCAAAGGATTGCTTTACCACTGTTTTAGTGATTTCAGAGTACTGTCTTGTCTGCTTTGCAACTTCTAAGAAGAAAAATGGAGAGATTATTTTACCATTATCAACTATCCTAATTAAACACTCATATTTAGTTGGGTTCTCTCTGTTGTCTATGCTGTTATTTATAATAGGTTGATAAAAAGTTACTAAATTGTTCTCTTTTATTGCACTAGAGAGTTTTTTTGCCCAGTTGAGATTATTTTTATATTGATCTTCTAATGAGATTTCAGAGCTATAAATCAAAAAGTCTGTACTACTCTTTTTTGTAATTTTTAATGCCATGTTTGCAGTTGAGAGAAGATGTTCCTTTTCCTCAAAAGAGATACCAGCACTACAAGAGATTAGAAGCTCTTCATTACCTATATAAAACTTCTTTTTAATAAGTTTCAAGATACCTTTTGTTTTCTCAAGAAGCTCATCTTTTGGAGCGTTAATCGCTAAAGTTACAAACTCATCACCTTGAAGTCTGTAAAATTTGAAATTTTTATCATGTTGGATATACATGTTAATTTTACTAGCAATTGTTTGGATAACTAAATCTCCAAAATTGTGTCCATAAAAATCATTTATTTGTCTAAAATTATCTAGGTTGAAGATAGCAACAGATAACTTTTCATTCTCTTGCATATCATAATGTAGTCTGAGCCTATTTCCACATCCCGTTAATGAGTCGGTTTTAGCGGCTATTTCAAACTCCTCTTTATGACGTATAATTTCGGTAATGTCAAAACGAATCTCAAGATACTCAATAATCTCTCCATGTAGATTTTTTATCGGAACAATAGTTGTTTTGGTCCAAAAATCTACTCCATATTTCGTTTTGCTTTTTATAACACCTTGCCATAACGTTTGATGATTTTCTAGAGCTTCATCTTGAGAGTTAAAAAAGTTATGGTTTTTCCCAACAAGCTCTTGGAGTGAGTATTTGCTAATCTCTAAAAATTTGTCATTTGCATATGTGATAATACCATTAACATCTGTTCTTAGTAAAATAGCGCTTGAGTCAATCGCCTTTTCATACTCTTTTGAGATATGCATAGAGTAGTCAAAGTTGGTTGCTGAAATTTTTAATTGATCTTCGAAATAACGAGCTATCTCTTTTTCTTGAGTGATGTCACTACACATTGCTATATACTCTAAAATATTGCCATTTTTATCAATTATGGGGCTTAAAATAGCCTTTATCCAATATGTTGCTCCACTCTTCGTAATGTTTTTAATTTCATTAATCCATGGCTTTTTAAGTTCTCTGACCTCATACCACATCTGATCAAAGAATTTTTTATCACTATGTGGATGTATTACAAGATCATAAGTTTTTCCAATTAGCTCCTCTTTTGTGTAACCGCTAATTTTGCAAAACTCATCATTAACATAACTGATAATTCCGTTTTTATCATTTTTTGAAACTATAAAACCTCTATCAATTGTTGATTTGTACTGCTCTAAAAGAAGAAGTGAGTTGTCATATTTGCTCTCTAGAGAGCTAGCAGAAAATAGAATTTTTCTCGCTATGAGCAGTAAAAGAATAGTAACAATTATTGCAGAGAGACCTAAAAATGAGAGAAGCATTGCAAGTTTATAGTGGATAGAGTCTAACTTTTGATTTACAAGAGTATTTATGGTATTGAAGAGACGCTCTTCTACGTTTCTTAGCAGATTCATGCTTTTTGTTGCTCTTTGAAACCATTGTGAATAGTCTGTTGTAAGGCTGAATTTGTTTTTATTTTTGACAATATCATTAATAATTTTAAACATCTCATCAACATCTTCTCCTGTAAATACATCATTATAGAAGTTGATAATATCTTTGTTTGAGGCTGTTTTAAAGTTTTGTGTCTCAAGATTATATACTTTTAGATGCTCTTTAAAAAGTATAAAAATGTCATCTGAAACATCTCTGCTAAGGAGAGCTTGAACTAAGATTGAGCGAATCTGTCCCAACTCCTCTTTAGCCGAAGATAGATAGCTGTAAGATTGTATGCAGTTTCTGTTATCTTTATCTTCAATCAAAGATGGGATTGTTTTTATTAGATTTAACAAAGAGGCTATATTTTTTGTGTAGAAGCATCTGGCTTCTGAGAGAGGTATATTTAGTAAATTTGCATTTTCTCTTAATGCAAGAATATCCAAGAGCTTTAAGGAGGTGCTATCTATGCACGTTTGGCATGAGAGCATTACTCTTTTTGCTTCATTTATTGCAATATTTGAATTCTCTTTTGCAATAAGAAGCTGTTGAGTGTTTTCATCTATACCATCATTTGCCAAGAGCTCAGTTGTTACACCTCTCTCTATTTGCAAAGAGTGAACAGCTTTTGAGATGGCTTCTGCTTCCAAGATATGATGTTTTGTAAATTCTAAATTATTTTTATCAACAAGCATCCCATAGAGTATGGTAATTGATAACCCTATAACAAACAAAAGAGGAATAACTAGAATAATTAAGAGTTTTAATTTTAAATCTAACTTTATATAAAAACCCATTATTGTAATTTTTACTAAAACTTCTAGTAAATGATTGTAACAAAAAATAGTTAGTTTTTTGTTAAGAGTTATATAAGATACTCTCTATCTCTCTTAAAAGTTTTTCATTTTCAATACCATTGGCATGAGCGTATCCAAGAGCTGCCCCAGCACCAACGCCCTCTTTTGCTTCACCATCATCATATTTTTTAAGAAGTGGTATTGATGTCTCTTTGAATGAGAATGTTGTGTAGAGAGCATGAGGTTTATAGCTAAGAAGTGAGAGAATATGAGCGATATCTGAATTTTTATCATTTGCTATCCATGAGGTGGTTGCAAGAGTGACATTATCACTCTTGATACGCATAAGCACATCTTCTCTTAATTTATCAGCTATGAGTAAAACAGATGCCATCTGTGTGCCGCCAGCTAAAACTACATGAAATCTTCTTGAGGCTTCAAGTAAAAAACCAGCGCAAAACAGAAGCATGTTATCACTAACATATGAGAGTTTTTCAAAATTTGTCATATCGTCGTTTATCAAAGAGAGTGCGCTCTTAATAGTCTCTTGTTTTATGTTTTTTGGTACATGTAAGAAGCTTGAAGAGAAATCATCCTTGCAATCATAACCGAGTGCCAAAGCAGTAGCAGCGGCAGTTGTTGTGCCACTTGGCGTGCTCTCTGCTAAGATAAGATAACTCCCTTTTAGCTCATAACTTCTCCCAGCTCTCATACCTTTTTCAAAAATAGTCTTTGCGTCTATATTTGCTCCTGTTGCAATTGAGTCAGATGGAGCTATGCCAAAAGTGTGATAAGTGCTATTTTGAGGTAACTTTGTAAGTCCCAAATCAAGTATCTCAATAGAGCTAAAGGGAGTTAGGTTATGAACAGCTCTTGTAATGATGGCTGGAGTTGGCACACCCGAGGGTGTCTCTGCAATCTCGTCTAGTGAAAAAACTTTTGAGTTTGTTATAAACTCCGCATCAAGTGTAGGAGTTAGTGGAATTAGCCCAGCAATCCCAGCTTGAGTAATTCCCTCTATTTCACATGTCAGAGTAACACAAGCGGCTAGTAAAAAATCAGCTCTTCCCAAGGGAAGCGAATCTGGCTCATTTGTAAATATGTTATAAGTTTTTATCTTCTATCCTTCTTGTTGTTTCATCTTTTTTAAAAATCTCTTTAGCCAAAAGCTCTTTTAAAACTATCTCACTCATATCACTCTTAAAGGCAAACTCATAGCGAATATCCATCACATAAGCTTTTAAACTCATCTCAATATACGCTTTTTGTTCATTCATCTTGTTTGAAAAAAGTACAACTATTGGTTTGTTTAGGTAGATATATTTTGATACTTGAGCTGCTTCGATGGCAATTTTACGAACTATTTGCGTATTGATATCAAGAGGCAGCATAATCTTTGCTATTACTTGACAATACAACTCTCCTGAGTTGCTATTTGAGATATATGCATTCATAAGCGTCATATTTGGGATGATTACAGTTGAGTCATCAGGGGTTACGATGCGTGTTGCTCTAAGTCCGATTGTTAAAACTTCACCGTAATTCTCTCCTACTTGTATCTTATCTCCTACTTTAAAAGGTCTATCAAAGAGAAGCATAATTCCGCCAAATATATTTTTGAGCAGGTCTTGTGTAGCAAAACCAATAGCAATAGCCACAGAGGCAAGAGCAGTCATAAGCATCTCTACAGGCGGGTTATAGATTACTTTTATGGTTATTGCTACAAAAACACTCCAAAAAATTATCCTAACTATTGGTATAAATCCTTTTATTGTTATCCTGAGTTTAGAACTTTTTTCGGCAAAGAACTCTACTGTTTTTGCAAATAGTGTTATAAAAACATAGCTGATTATAAAGAAAAATATTGTCCAAAGAATTTTAGAAATAGAGATAATCTCGATAAAATTGACACTCTCTTCCTCTGTACCATAAGAGAAGCTGGTAAAAAAAAGTAGAAGTAAAAATATCATCGGTTTCATATTAGCATTCCTATTTAATGAATAAAATTTTTAGATGAGAGGTAATCATATACAGGTTTGTATATGGCTGGATTTATATTGTATTTTTTGTTTGGCTGTATAAGCAAGCCTCTCTCAAGCATAGGCATAAGTATCTTTCTGCTTTGGGATAGCGATTCGTGCATAACAGTGCTAAAATCTTTTATGCTCAGCCCATCATGTAAAATCAATGCTTGAAGAGTGAAGAGAGCCTCTGAGGATAAGTTTTTGATAAAAGAGTAGTCAAAATCATCAATCTCTTCAACACCCAAGCCGTTATCGTTAGTTGCGCTAATAGAGCGAATCCAGTAGAGTTGGGCAAGAGAGATATTTCCATTTGAGAGTTTATGCAGAAGTTTAAAAAACTTCTCTTGCAAATATGACTGTTTCTCACTCTGGCTTAAATTCTGAAAAGTTTTACTCTCTATGGTTTGCTCATTTGGAATAAATTCTAATCTTGTAGATTCGCAATCAATCCGCTTGAGTATAATCTCTTTTATGGTCTCATAACCCAACTGCTCCATAACTATCTCGCTTGTGAAGTAGTTTGATATGGCGATAGTTTTATCCAGATAGTTCCATGTTTGAGGTGTAAAAACTCCTATCCAAAGCACTTTTTTAGTTGTGTATGAGAGAAGTTCAAAGAGCATCTCCATACTCTCAAATCCACCTACTTTTTTTAAAAACATATGATGAAGATTTTCAATTATGATGATTTTGTGCTCTTGTGTATTGTTTAAAAAGTCAATCAGACCTTTGTTATTTTTAATATCCTCTGTTTTTAGCAGTGAGTTAAAAAAGGCAAAGTACTCCTCGTCTGTATATATCTTTTGACTTAAATCTGCTTTTATTGTCTCTATTTGAGGTATTTTTTTTAAAAAAGAGTTTAGTGCTGAGGTTACTCCGCACCCTTTTTCACCAATAATGGCGCATGTCACAAAGCGGTCTTTAAACCAGTTCTCATAAGAGAGGTGAAGTTTTTGTATCTCTGCTTCTCTGTTTATAAAAAAATCACCCTCTGCTACCTTTAGTTCATAAAGATTTTTATACTCTTTTGGTAGTTTCATAAGTGAGGAGTTGACCTCTTGCATAAATTCTGAGATTTTAAAAGAGATAGGCTCTTTTTGATCCACAATTCCAACTAGTTTTTTTAACTCGTCAATTCTACTTTTTATGTAAGATAAAAAATTTACACTTTGTGTTATTTGAGATTTATCGCTACTCATACATGTAACCTTATTTTCAACTATTGGTGCATTTTATCATATTTCTAAGAGTGTGATTGAGTTATACTCAACTTTAATGCTAAATGCCTCTTCTAAGCTTATGTTGTGAATGATTGATAACAAAACTCGAATAACTCCAGCATGCGTTATAACTAAGATGTTCTCTTTTTTAAGCGATGGCAGATAGTCTAAAAAAAACTCTTTTACTCTTTTGATATAGTCCAAATAAGGCTCTCCATCGAGTATCTTTATCCACTGTAAAAAGCTTATATACGCAATTTTCTCCCTTAAAACTATCTCATCATAGCTCATACCCTCATGCTCTCCCCATGACTTCTCTCTTAGTTTATCACTATATATGGCACTCTTTACATGTAGTGAGTGTTTAAGGCTCTCTTTTGCACGTCTCAAATCAGAGCAAAAAACAGCGTCAAACTCTAGTGAATCAATCTTTTGGGCTAACTCTTTTGCTTGAAATTCTCCATTTTTTGAGAGTCCTATATCATTGTGCCCGTTATAGCAGTTTTTGTATCTCTTATCAACTTCACAGTGGCGGACAAGTGTTAGTTTCATAAGCTAAAGAGAAGTACGTTTAGTAAAATCAGTTCTGTTACTTCTATGCTAAAGCCGTAAATATCGCCAGTGAAACCGCCATAACACTTTATAAAAAAGCTCTTTATAACAAACAAAACTAACAAGGCAGTAGCTAAAGCTAGCCACATGTTAAAAAAAGCGACAAGAATAAGAGAGTAAAAAAGAGCGATAAACATCTGTTTTTTTGTAAGTTCCTCTTTTGCCAAAGTGTTCATTCCATTTGGAGTTACATAAGGGTAGAGGTAGATTGCTAAAACTATATTTAGTCTTGAGAGCATAAGGATAATTGGTAGTAGATAAAAGGCTTCAAAGTGGGCTAAAGATGACGCTTTTGCTATCAAAAAAGTAGCACTTATAATCATCCCCATCCCACCGACATGTGAATCTTTCATCACTTTTAGAGCTTTTTCTTTTGCGACATAAAGTCCATCAACAGTGTCACTTAACCCATCAAGATGAAGTGCGCCAGTTAGCAAAACCCACAAAACAAATATGATAATACCAAGATGAAAAGATGGCGCAAAAGGAGATAAAAGTGATTGAACACCCCAAAGAGCAGAACCGAGCAAAAACCCAACAAGTGGGTAAAACATCACCGCATAGCCGTTTATGCCCTTAAAAAAATCATGAACTTTGAAAAAAGGAACAGTTGTTAACATAGATACGGCTAGTGCAAACCCTTTAAAAATATCTCTCATTTTATCCTCGTTGAAATACCAGCAATGGTATGATAAACCTCATCGCATTTTGAAGCTATGAGTTGGGATAGTTTACCGCTTATATCTACAAATTCCCTTGCCAGAGCATTGTCTGGGATAACTCCACTTCCAATATCATTTAAAACAAAAACTACTGTTTTATCAAGCTCTAAAATCTTCTCCAACTCCTCTTTCATATCAGCAAATGTAAAGCCATGATATAACATGTTATTTATCCACATGCTAACACACTCAACTAAAATGGCACTCTTGCACTCTAAAATTTTGTTATAAAGTTTTAGCGGCTCTTCGATAGTTTCAAAACTATCCATCCTGCTCTGTTTGTGAGCGTTTATGCGCTCTTGCAACTCTTTGTCTATAAATTCAGTAGTTGCCAGATAGATGGGTTTTTGCAAAGAGGAGGCTAGGATATAGTTTTGGGCATTAAGAGATTTTCCACTCTTAATACCGCCGATAAAGAGTGTCTTTTTCAAATTTTTTTGCTCCTTTTAGTAATATCTTATTTTAACATAGTTGGAAATTTTTTAAAAAAAAATAAACTCTTTCATACTCTGCACTCTCTCATTATATTTTTCCACTCTAAATCAAAACACTTTTTTACAAAAGTTTTGCTATGAGGTATTTTGCAATCTGAACAGTCTTGGTGAATGCTATTTTCATAGGTAATCTCTTTTGAATTTTTTGCGTCTATTGCGCAGAAACTGTAGAGTGTTTTTGACTCTTTTTTCTCTATGCCTTTATCGCTAAATCTAAAGTGAGGGCATGCGCAAAGGAAGCAGTTTAGCTTTTTTATGTCATGACATTTTTTATTATCTTTATAGAGCGGGCAAAACTCTTTTTCCTCTTGAAGCATATTTTCAAAGTCAAAATACTCTATTATTTTATCCTCGTTATAGCCTTTTGTTACAAGTTTATCTACGATTTTTTTATGCTTCTCTTTGTGTTGCCAAAACCACTCCTCATAACTCATCATATCATCGCCGCTTTACTTTGTGTTAGTCTCTCATACATTGCTAACATGTTATGGTAGTCGTTATGCAGCGTTATATCAATAAAATACTCTTCTTTATTGAGGATTTTTAGCGCTTTTTCTACGTTTGGCTTTGAAAATATATTAAAAAGAGCCTCTTCATACTCTTGGTAATCTTGCTCTTGGAGTTCCATGTGGATAAGCTCTGAGATAACTTTTGCTTCACTCTTTGAGCTGTACTCTAAAAACTCTAAAGCGTCCTCTTTAGCGCCTACTTGAAGATGTAGATGTACTTTGAACTCTGCCATTGTGAAGTTGTTTTTGAAGATAACGCCTATGTATTTCTCCATGCCAAGCGAGTCATCAAGCGAGACAATCGTGTCTAAAATATCCTCTGCATCATAGTCACTAAAGTTTAAAACCATATCACGGATGGCTTTTGCGCTGTTTTTGTTGTTATATGCCAAATCATCTATCGGATAGACCTCTGAGATGCTTGGGATTAGCATCTGACATGAGTAAAAACCTAGATAGTCATACTCTCTTGTGTATATCTCTTTGCCCATGTCCGAGGCAATGTTTGTTAAAAACTCCAGTTCATCCATTTTCGTATCATACTTCCAAGCAGAGAACTCAAAACTCTTTTTGGAGCTTAAAAATGCAAATCCAAGCTTTGCGTTTGAGTCCACAAAATGAGACTCAAGATTGAAGCTATCTGAGACTATACTCATGTCAAATGTTGGTGTCTCAAAATCATTAAGAGTATCGAGTGAGCGCCCTTGCATAAGCTCTGTCATAGTTCTCTCCAAACTTACTTCAAGAATCGGATGCGCACCAAAAGAGACAAATAGAGTTGAGTTTTTTGGGTTTATCAGTGAGATGGCAGTTACTGGAAATGCTCCTCCAAGAGAGGCATCGAGAACTTCTACAATATATCCGAGGTTACGCAGAGCTGAAATATCTTCGTTTAGTTTTGAAAATGACTCTATAACACTTTGCGGAAATTTTGGCAGAGCGTAACCATTTTTTATGATTTCAAACTTTGCGTATCTCTCATAAATTTCACTTAGAGCCTGAACTTGAGCCTCTTTAGGGGTGTTTCCAGCGGATAGACCGTTACTAACATAGAGATTGTGTAGAATGTTTACTGGAAAGTGGATTGTCTCATTTGTAGAGAGTTTTTTAAATGGAAGTGAGATAATTTTTTTGCTATCACTATTGAAATCAACAAAAGCATCTCCAAGAAGTTCGCCATCTGGGTCATATATGTCAAACAACTCTTCACTTAAAAAATCTCCATCGAGTTCAAACTCTACTTCATCTGGATAGTGTTTTCTACGAGGAAGATAAAAATCACTAAAGAACATGTTAGTCTGAAGCCTCTCAATGTACTCTCCAAGCGCACTTGCCAATGCAGAATCCTCAAGTGAGCCTTTGCCATTTGAGTAGATGTGAGATGGAGCTTCAGTAGAGCTAAGGTTTAGCGAATAACAGTTTTGTAGCGGATGGTGCTCTTTTGAGACAATAGTTTCGCATCCAACACTCTTTAAGACATTTTTCATTTTTTTGATAGAGACTTCAAGTGGAGCCTCTTTTGATAAGATATTCACTCTTTTTTCCTAATAATGAGATATATAAAAAATGGTCCACCTATTAGAGCGGTAACAATTCCTATGGGCAAATCGTTTTGAGATGATAACAGTCTCGCTATTGTGTCACAAAAAACTAAAAATAGAGCCCCAAAGAGAGCAGTTTTGAGAACTCTTGAACTTATGGAGGATGGATAGAGCATTGAGATTATGTGAGGAGTTATAAGCCCTACAAAGCCTATTGGTCCGCTAATGCTAACAACTCCTCCTACAGCGAATGAAGAGATAAGCAAAAGTAGATATGTAACTTTTTTGCTATGAAGACCTTTTAATTTTGCACTCTCATCGGAGGTAGCCAAAAGCTGTAACTCAAATCTATAAAGATAGACAACTATCACCAGCACAGACGTGATTAAACCGATAAACAAAGGGTTTTGCCACCCTATGATAGAGAGAGAACCCATCGTAAAGCGTATAAGCATATCATTTTGGATGGCACTTCCTAAATAAAAAATTATCATCAAAGCAGAGGTGTAAAAGAGTGAGAGGGCAATTCCTAAGAGTAAAAAAGATTCACTTTTTGCATTTTTGATAAATAGATTTAGATAAAGAAGCAAAAACAGCGTTAGGATAGCACCTAAAAAACCAAAGATATTTATGGCGCTTATTCCAAAGATAAGAGTTCCAAGCCCCAATTTTATAGCTATTCCAGCTCCTAAAACTGCGCCGCTTGAAATACCTAATGTGTAAGGAGTCATAAGTGCATTTCTAAAGAGTGTTTGAAACAGAAGCCCACTTATGGAGAGAATCGCTCCAGCAAAGAGTGCAAACATAACTCTAGGCAGACGCAACTCGAAAAATATCTGTGAATGTAAGCTAGAAAAGTTAAATATATCTGCTACATGTAGTGTAACTGCGCCGATAAATGGGGAGAGAAAAAGAAAAACAGTTAAAGTAAACCATACAAAAAATCTACTCATACTCAAGCACCAAAGAGTTAAAAGATACTCCATAAAGCTCTTCTAAAATCTTATCGTTAAAAAAAGTATCTCCATAAAATGCTACATGTTGCTCTTTTATGAAAGCTATATCAGAGCCTATAAAAGAGGCAAGATGCAAGTCGTGAGTAATAAGAATAATTTGATGTGTATTTTTTAAATTTTTTATATAATTTGCTACTATTTTAGAGTTATATGGATCAAGATTTGCGGTTGGCTCATCATAAATCATAATCTTACTCTCCATGCAAAGAGCCGATGCCATAAGTGAGAGTTGCTGTTGACCAGAGCTTAGGGACAAAATAGAGCACTCACTTAGATGCTCTAAGCCAAGAAGCGAGATATATTTCTCTGCTATCTTTTTATCCTTGGCTGAGTAGTCAAAAAAGCTCTTTTTGTAAGGAAATCTGCCAAGTAAAACAAACTCTCTAAGCGTTATAAAAGAGTCATAAAGCTCCAATTTTGGCGGAACATAAGAGATGGTTTTTGCTCTTGTTTTGTTAGATAAGCTCTTTAAATCAACACTATCTATAATTATTTCTCCATCATAATCAATCAAAGCGCACAACGCGCGAGCTAGTGTACTTTTGCCAGAACCGTTTGCTCCAAGTATGCTTAGATGAGAGGTTATTTTTAGATTTACATCTTTTAAAATTGTAGTTTTGCCATAACTACATGTAAGGTTTTTTAGCTCTATCATCTGTTTATCTCTTCGCAAATTCTCTTGATGATAAGAGCAACTCTGTTTGATGGGATGTGTATATAACTCTCATCTATCACTGTTATACGTCTGTTTTTACTTGCGTTAGTAGGAAGTGAGTGCCAGGCACTCAATGCTCTTTGTCTGTTAACTCCGCTGTTTGAAGCATTTGAGTGGAGTATGATTATCTGATCTGGGTTTAATGCTATAACGTTTTCATAACTTAAAGAGGGTTGGTTAGTATCACTTGATGCGTAAGCGTTAGTTTTGCCACACAACTTAATTATGTCATCATAAAAGATACCTCCTCCAGCTATATAAATACCTCTGCTTAAATCTTCATAAAGTCCAAAAACAATCATCACCTTATGACTCTCTTTGCCTTTTGCAACGCTATTTATTGCACTTTGTATCTCATCAACTATGGGTTTAGAATCTACATGTAACTCGTAAGCTATCTTTAGAATGGAGTTTTTTATATCATTAATTTGTTGTAGCTTTACCATAAGGGTTTTGATACCAAATCTCTCTAATTTTTCTAATGTTGCTTGGTTAAAATCTTGCCCGATTACCAAAGTAGGGCATAGAGATATGATTTTTTCTAAGTTTGGGTTTGAGTATCCGCCGATAAGCTTTAGCTCTTTTGCTTCTGGTGGATAGAGTGAGAACTCACTTGTTGCAACAAGTGAGTCTCCTTTTTTCAGCGCATAGATTATCTCTGTGACTGATGGCGAAAGAGAGATAATCCTCTCATTTGCTTCTAGCGTGAACACAAAAAAGAGTGCTAAAAAAAGGAGTTTTATGTTCACTTGCTATCCTTAAATTTTTAGTTTAAACCCTGCGATTGCAGTTGTGGTAAAGTTCATTGGATAGATGGCATTATCCTCAACCCATAAACCATTTTTTTGATTAAACAGATTGCTTATTTTAGCGAAAAGTTCCAAACGCTCTTTTGTGTAACTGATCGAGATATCACTACTTTTGTAAGCATCTTGTTTTTGCGCAAAATTATTATTAAAATCATTTATCGCATACGTCTTTGAGCGGTAAGTTTGCGTTAGAGCAAGAGAAGTGTTTTTGTTCAAAGAGTAAGCAAGAGTTGCTTTTATGTTGTGATTTGACACTCCTGGTAATTTGTTGCCTGAATAATCATCCCCATTCTCACTCTCTTTATCGATAACTGCTTGAACATAGTTGTAGTTTAGAACAACGCTTAGCGCCTCATCTATAAGCCATTTATCATAAATATCTAAACCATATTTATACGATTTATCAATATTTGTGTTTCTTGAGCTTTGATATGTTGGGTCTGCATAGTAGTAAATCTCATCTTCTAAAGAGATGTAATAAAGAGAGATTTTGAGTCTGTTCATCGGTGTGAGATAGTTAAACCCAACTGTAAAGTTATCAGACTCAGATGGCTTTACATAGCCTGTAAATGCACCGCTACTCCAGTCAAATAGTCTATCTAAGCTAGAGGATTGATATGCATGCGAATAGTTTGCAAAGAGAGATTTTTCTCTATCAAAGGTGTAGTTGTAACCGAGTTCTACGCCATATAGTGTGTCGTCTTGATCTTCGCCACTTTTGCTCTTAAAAGAGATATCCTCATATCTAGCTCCCATCTTTATAGTACTGCTTCCTAGATAAATCTCATTTATAAAGTAAAGAGCGTTAGAAATTTTTCTTAGGTCACTCTTGGTATTTACAAGATTGCCATCAAAGATATCATAACCAAGAGTAAAACTAAAGAGAGTATCAATATAATTTAGTGATGAGTTAAGTGAATCATACTCATAATCTGTTTGAGAAATTGAGTTATAAACTGATTTCTTCTTCTCTTTTGCCCCATCAATATTTAAAGAGATTTTATCACTTAAGTTGTAGCTAAAGCCTAAGTTTAGGGCGTCTGTGTCGTACTTTTGATTTGCTGCACCCCAGTTTGTACCTCCAGCTTGCTTAGTATCATCATTGTACTCATCAAGCGTTAAAAAACTTCCATAAGTTATATCTGTTCTCGCAAAAGATGCACCAGCACGCAGTTCTAACGTATCTATTGGGTTATAAGATATGTTTAGTGAGGCTGTTTTTAAAGAGCTCTCGTCCTTGTCTTGAGCGCTATTTATATAACGGCTTCCATCACCTCTTTGTGCTTCGCCACTTGAGGATATTGAGAATCTCTCTTCACTATGTCCTAGATAAAATGAGCCATCTGCCGTGCCTTGAGTTCCGCTATATACTGTTATCTCTTTTGCGCTATCTTTTTTTGTGATGATATTTATAGCTCCAGCATTCGCACCATCGCCACCTTTTACAATTCCGCTTGATTTGATAATTTCTAATCTTTGGATTGAAGCGGGAGAAATAGCCGATAGAAGCTGAGGAGTCATGTCAATATTGTTGATTTTTTTGCCGTTAATTGTAATAAGGATATTTTGGTATCCATCTCCTATCCCATAACCTCTAAAATCTAGCTTTTGCATAAAGGAGTTTCCAAAGGAAGGGGTGGCTGTAGCTGAAGACTGTTGGTTTAAAAACTCATAAATATTTTGAACATGAGCCTTTTGTATATCCTCTGCTGTATATATCTCTACTGCATCAGTTGATTTCAACTCATCTGTTGTTATGGCAGTTGAGGTGATGCTTAAAGGTTTTAGCTCAATACTTTGAGCAACTAAGATGCTTGAGATAAATATCGATAAAAGTATCTTTTTTTTCATAATGATTTTCCCTAAATTAGTTTGTTAGTCTGTTTTGTTAGTAGTTAGGGGCGGAGGAGAGAGATTGTTATTTAAATTTTCAAAGTAGTTTGAGATTAGTTTTTGAAATTTGCACAGAAGAAGAGTTTTTCTTGTGCGACAAAAGTAGTAACAGTTACAATGGCAAGGTTTTGAAGATAGTTCTAAGGGCAGTGCGGCGGCGAGATCATCATCTTCTATCTCTACTTCTTGCTCATCACCATTAAAGTTTGACATGTGAAAACTCTCTACACAAGATGCTCTAGCATGAAGAGTCACTTGATTTGTCGTTGCAGTAATTGCTCTTAGAGTAAAATAGTTTTTGCCAAAGCCCTTAGGAAGTCTCACAAACGCCTCATCTGTTTTTTTTTGAAATTATAGCACTATAAATTTATGCTACATGTAAAGATGCAAAAAGTAGCAAAAATTTATTTAAAGGGCTTAATGTCCGCCCTTATGTAGTGTGGCAACCCACCAAAATCTTATAATAAGAGCCTTTCGGATGTAATTGTACTAGATATTGCTGATAGAAGAAAGTGTTTAGCTATTTTGAGTTCCTTGTGTAATTATCTTTTTCTATATGCATCGTACATAGTTATTGCTTAAAATACATAAGTTTTACATCAAATTATATATTTTTACTTGGCTTTATATTTTTTATAATATAAAATAGATATTTTAGAAGGAAAAAAATATGGAATTTGAAAAGTTTTTAGAGCGCTTAAAAGAAGCTGGATTGTCTAAAGATGATTTTACAGAGCTTACAGGCTTATCTGGCAACACTTTAATTGGATGGGCCACAGAGAGACAAGGTAAAAAAACGCAACCTTGGGTAAAGAGTTGGCTAGATTTATATATAAATAATAGAGAGAAAGATATTATTATCAAAGCATTAAGGAATTAGTTATGAGAAATATAAAAGTTGCTTCTTTTTTTTCTGGTTGTGGGGGACTAGATATAGGTTTTGAGGGTGATTTTGAAACCAATTCTACATCAATAAGAAATAAATCTTGGATACAAAACACTAATGAGAAAAAATGTAAAGTTAAAAAAACAACATTTGAAACAGTCTTTGCATGTGATATAAAGAAGTCAGCAAAAATTGCATGGGAATCTTATTTTAAAAAAGAGAATGTTTTTCATCTTGAAAGTATCGTTGATTTAATAAAAAAAGCACATAACAATGAGTTTATTTTTCCGCATGCTGACATCGTTACAGGCGGATTTCCATGTCAAGACTTTAGCATCGCTGGAAAAAGAAATGGATTTAACTCCCATAAAACACACTCTAACACTTATGTTACGGATGAACCTTCCATTGAATCAAGAGGTATGCTTTACTATTGGTTGAGAGAAGCGATCTCAATTATAAAGCCAAAGATATTTATAGCTGAGAATGTAAAAGGCTTAGTTACAATGGGTGATATAAAAAATATTATCGCTGATGATTTTAGAAATATTAACGGCGGGTACATAGTTTTGGAACCTAGAGTATTAAATGCTGCTGATTATGGAGTTCCACAAAGTAGAGAAAGAGTTTTTTTTATTGGAATAAGGAGAGATTTAATTAATGATTTAACAATAAACATGTTAATCAATAATGAGTTAAGTCTATATCCGCCACAAACGCATGATTACAAAAATGATTTTGTTAGCACATCAGACATTTTGTCCGATTTGCCAGAACCAGAAGATAGCTCAGATATTTCACACCAAAAATATTCAAAGGCTAAATGGTACGGCAAACACTGTCAAGGGCAAACAGAAATAAATCCTGCAGGATTATCGCCAACAATAAGAGCTGAACACCACGGAAATATTGAATACAGAAGACTATCCAAAGAACATGGCGGAAAAATTATCAATGAATTTGATTTACTAGAGAGAAGATTAAGCGTAAGAGAGTGTGCGAGATTACAAACATTCCCAGATAATTATAATTTCGTTTCAGACAAAATAAGTGCCTCAGAAGCGTATAAATTAATAGGAAACGCAGTCCCGCCGCTACTCGGTTATCATATCGCACAACACATACAATCCATTTGGGATATATTATTTTTAAATAAGAGTAAAACAGAAAAAAAGGTAGCATAATGGCTAGAGACCAAACAATATTTTCAGAGATTTGTATTGCACTATCAATCATTGATGCAAGAGATACAGATTTCTCATTTATTGAAAATGTGACTAAAAAGGACGAAGAAATTTATTTAAAAGAGTTAGAAAAAAGAAGCCTATTAAAGAACGGTGCACTATCTATTGAGGCATTAAAACAATCGGGATTAATCATAAGGAACTATCTTGTTGGTTGTGGTTTTACTCCAAAAAAAATTATTTGGACAGGAAAAGATAATATCGCTGGTGTTGTATCAGTTGCTAAAGACCTTGAGATTTTAAATTTTAGAATTTCAGTAAAAGAAAATGCGGATGTTTTTATAAATGGTTCACCTTTAACAGTTTTTGAGGATTTACCAAAAGGATTATTTGGACAAAAGAAACGAGGAGAAGATTGGTTTATTAAAACAGCAAAAGATGAGATTGAAAGATATTATGCTTTATGCAGAAAGCATTTATCAGTTCATGATGATTTTTCAGCGATTGATAAGTTTTATGGGAATAGAGACAAAGCATATAAAAAAGAATTTAGCAAAAAAGTAGCGTTATTGCATAGTGAAAAAAATAACGAGATATTAGAATCTTATCAAATTATGTGTAATAAAGTAAGTCAAATATCTTCTGAAATATTTAACCAAAATCTTTTGAAATTTAAAACTGCGTACACCTCTTCTGTTTCATTGCAACCAATCTTTCATTATTTTTTCAAAATAAATGGAATCAAATATATTATTGCTGGAACTGAAAAGAACAAACCATTTGCCAGTCTCTTAGAAAACAGCACAAGCTGGACGAAACAATACTCATTTTTAGACATTATCGCAAGTCCAAAGGAAGCAGGTCAGCCTGAGGTTCTGTTGCGTTTTATATTCAAAGACAAAAAAACAAATGAACAATTTGAAATTCCATTAAAAATAGAAATACGATGGTCACATGGTAAGTTTTGTGGAAATCCTGAAGCTAAAGTATATAAACAGTGGTCATACATGGAGCTTCCTTGGAGCGAGAATTTATAAATTCGAACAAAGAACCCTCAGAACTAAAAATCTCATACGACCACGAAACAGATATTATCACGCTCGAAGCTTATGATGAGGGCTTTTTCCGCTGGAAAAAGATATTGCACTCAGGAAATCTTAGAAGTCGCTGTAGAGAAGCTCTTTGATGATATGGATTGCCCTATATAAGACCGCTAATATCTATATATGTGATAAAATTCATCTATGAAACTATCACATTTAAAGCAGATTCTTGAGTATCTGCAAAAATTTACAAAAATTTCCTCAATTTACAGAGTTAGTGACACTATCATAAAGGTTTCTTTTGATAGAGATGATGAGCTCTACTTTGAGATGGCGCGCTCAAACTCCAAGATATTTAAGTGTCTCTCTTATGCTCGCTCAAAAGTCTATAATGCACCATTTGACGTGCTCTTAGCAAAGCGATTTAATCGTGCAAATATACTACATGTAGAGCTTTTTGGTGGCGATAAAATTGTTCGCCTTAAAACCTCAGTTGCCTCCGCATACAAAGAGGAGATTACCTATTTACAGTTTGAATTTACTGGAAAATATACAAATGTTATTATCTTAGATGAGAGTGAAATAGTTTTAGAAGCCCTGCGGCATGTTGACCTTTTTTCATCATTTAGAGAGGTGCGAGTCGGGCAAAAGCTACTTGATATTCCAGCTGCCCCATTTGAGGCAAAAGAGTATATTCTTGATGATGTTGAGTCGTTCTTATATGATGAGTATGAGCAAGAGCAGAGAGAAAAACTTGCCTCTTTAAAAAAACAGAAAATCTCTCTTTTAAGTAAAAAACTAAAAAAGTTAGAAAAACTATACACTACGCTAGATGATGAAGATGAGTTAGAAGCAGAGGCGCAAAAATATAACCACTTTGGCAATCTTCTTTTGTCCAATATGCATACTATTCGCCCATACCAAAGAGTAGTTGAGCTTGATGATTATAATGGAGTAAAACAGAGGGTTGAGCTTCACAAAGAGTTTTCAACTCCTGCTATGATGGCAAATTCACTTTTTGCAAGAAGTAAAAAAGCAAAGCAGAGAGCTTCACATCTACACATAGAGAGAGCTTCACTTATCTCAAAGATTGAGCATATAAAGTTATTTATTCACACTGTAACAGAAGCTAAAGATATGGCAAAGATTCAGCTGCTTTTTCCAAAAATATTACAGAGTAAAAAGATAAAAACAGATGATTCGATAGAGACTTTTTGGATAGAGGGATATAAAGTAACTCTTGGAAAAAATGAAAAAGGAAACATAACGCTTCTTCAAAACGCACGTGCAAAAGATATCTGGATTCACTTAAAAGAGCGTCCATCAGCACATGTAATCATCACAACAGATAAACAAAATGTTCCTATGTCTGTTATAGAAGGGGCTGCAAGATTGTGTGTCGATTTTACTATGTTTGAAAAAGACCGTTATTTGGTCGATTATACCCCAAGAAGAGAAGTAACAATCCAAAGTGGTGCCAATGTACTTTATAATAAGTACAAAACTATAGAGATAGACACTAGATAAAAGGTGCAAAATGGATGAAGGGTTTCTTTCATTTTATAAAGTAAAATTAAGGAGTATGTTATGGCAGTAGGTTTGGTCGCAAACACAATTTATGTAAATCAGCAGACAGCTAGTGCAACATCGTTGCAAAATGCACATAACAATCGTGTTGAATTTCAAAATATGGCAGCACTAGCCGCACTTCAAGAGAAAGAAGAAGAGGTGGCTCAGATTCGTCCAACAGAGGAGACGCATTCAATTGATGCAGAACGTGAGCATCAAAAAAATGAAGCAGACCAAGAGAGTGCTAGAAATAAAAAAGGCAAAAAAAAGCCTCAAGAGGAAGAAGAACCCACAGAACCTCTTCATATACTCGATATTAAAGTGTGATAGGTTATAATTATCTCATTTTAAAAAGGGGTTTTATATGAGTATATTTTCAGCTTCCAATGAGAGAGTCAAGACGGGATTGGTTCTTGTTGCTGGCGTGCTTCTCATAGGTGTAATAGATAATTTTTTCCTTATGTGGGCTTTTTTGGGTGTTGTATATATGTTGGCATTTAAAGAGGCTCTCGCTCTTTTTGATATAAAAAAGAGTGATTTGCTCTATTATGCCGCTGGACTCTGGTTAGTTGCAGCAATCTACCCATACAGTGATGACCTTTTTGTTTTAGCTGGTGTTGCTTATGCGAGTGCAGTTGCTTTTAACAAAAACCTTTCTTGGAAGAACTTCTTTCCATTTATGTACCCTACTGCTGGAATGCTCTTTGTTCTCTCAATGTATCAAGAGTATGGTGTTTTAGCGCTTCTTTGGCTCTTGGTTGTTGTTGCACTTACTGATGTGGGAGCATACGCTGTTGGTAAAAGCATAGGAAAGACTCCATTTAGCGCTACTTCTCCAAAAAAGACGATGGAGGGTGTTGTTGGAGGCATAATAGTTGCAACAATCGGCGGTATGTTTGTAGGTCTTGGTATCGTTGATTTGGGTATCTCATTTATCATCTCGTTTATGGTCTCTGTTAGTTCAATCTTTGGTGATTTATATGAGAGCTCGCTAAAGAGAGCTGCTGGAGTAAAAGATAGTGGAGATATTTTACCAGGGCATGGCGGAATTTTAGACAGAATAGATGGTTATCTCTTTGGCGCAGTCGTTATGCTGATCTTACTCAGAGGCTTGGTTTAACTTTTGATACTTTTAGGTTCGACAGGCTCTATAGGGGTAAATACACTTGAGATTGCTAAAAAATTCTCTATACATGTAGAGGCATTAGTAGCTGGAAACAACATAGCTCTCTTAAATAAGCAGATAAAAGAGCACAATCCAAAAGTAGTTGTTATCGCCGATAAAGCAGATATTTCAAAAGTAAATCATAGTAACGTTCTTTACGGACAAGAGGCTGTTTTAAAAGTCATAGAAGACTCTTCAAGTGAGTTGGTTGTAAATGCTCTTGTTGGTTTTTTAGGGCTTCGTCCAACACTCAAAGCTCTTACATGTAATAAAAGAGTAGCTCTTGCAAATAAAGAGTCACTTGTCGCATGTGGGGCATTTATAGAGACTTCAAAGATTCAGCCAATAGATAGCGAACATTTCGGACTTTGGTATCTGATGCAAAACAGACCTGTAGAAAAGATGATTATCACTGCCAGCGGTGGTGCATTTCGTGACTGGAACATAGCAAAACTCCAAAATGCTACTTTAGCAGACACACAAAAACATCCAAACTGGTCGATGGGGCAAAAGATAACTATTGACAGTGCGACAATGGTAAATAAGATGTTTGAACTCTTAGAGGCTAGATGGCTCTTTGGTGAGGGCAAATATGACGCCCTCATCGAGACGAAATCACTCATACATGCACTTATAGACTTTAAAGACGGCTCGACTACCGCTCACTTCGCAAATGCCAGTATGCAACTCCCCATAGCTTTTGCACTAAACACTAAGATGGATGAAAATATCCTCCCACATGTAGATTTGCTAAAAGTAGGCTCTTTGGAGTTTCGAGAGATTACATGTGAGAGATATCCAGTCTGGGAGATAAAAGACGAGCTTTTAAAAAATCCTGCAAGAGGTGTAGTTGTAAATGCGGCGAATGAAGCTGCAATAAAGAAGTTCATAGCTCGCAAAATAGGCTTCATGGACATAGCAAAAACTATCATAAAAGCTTATGAGAAGTTTGATATTTCGCCAAAAAATGTAGATGATGTTTTTGCTCTTGATGAAGAGGTAAGAAACTTTATAAAATGAACTACATCGGCTCAAAGTACAAACTCTCTGTCTTTTTAGAAGATGAGATAAGAGCCGCGGTTGAGGGCTCTTTGAGTAATAAACTCTTTTGCGATATGTTCGCTGGAATTGCGGTAGTGGGGTGCGAATTTAAACAATATGTAAAAATAGCTGTGGACGGATATAAGGTTTTTTTGGAAATAGATGTTTAGATATAGAGCGATTTGACAATAGACTTCTGTATAACCTAAAAATTAGATTCAAAATCAAGTTTAGAAAGACGAGGGATTATAGAAAATAGATAAAAATAAATTTACAAAAGCTTTAAGAATAGCTAAAATAAGAATTAAAAAGGAAAAGGTTATGACATATTATGAAAATATTAGAGAAATGACAAAAATAGTTCCTGTTCAATTGGTAAATTTTGAAGAACCAAGAGATAAAGCTAGGACGCCAACACAGGCATCCTCAAATTTTATTACAAACAAAGAACAGGGAGATTGGGCTGAAAATCTCATTGCAAGAGCAATAAATGAAACATCAAATAATTTTGTTGCCGTGAAATATGGCAAATCTGACAATTTAGTGGCAGGAGAAGATGGATTTGATGCTTTTTACCAAGATTTTCAGAATGAACTTGACACTATTGGAAAAAGACCTGATTTATTAATATTTAACAAAGTCGATTTTGACAACAGTTTAGGTTTTGATATTAGCCAAGAACCTCATGAGGAAATTACAGACTATGTAAAAAAAGCGATAGCTGGTATTGAAGTGCGTTCAAGTGCCTTTTTGATTGACAGATACGAAGAAGCAATGCAAGCCAGAACCGAAAAATTTGTGCAGATTGCATTAGAAACAAAAGATAAGATACTTACTGATTTTTCAGATGTTTTAGAACATCCTGCAAGGCAAAGCTATATTGAGTTATTAAATAGTATTACTGCAAGCACTCTCAATGTAGCAGACTTTAGAGTTCCTAGCTGGAGTTCTTCAGATAGATTAATCCAAGTAAAAAATCTTTTTAAACAACTAAAAAATGCAATAAAAGAGATTCAAAAAAGAGATTACCTTTCAATTACGCCGAAAGTTGAAGATCTTAAAGTTGTTTACAAATGGATTGAAACTTTCAATGTTCCTCATTTTTATTTTCAAGTATTTTTCGATAAAGTTTATGGGATTTCATTTGAGCAAATCCTAAAAATTATTTCAGATTCTGACAATGACGGTGTAATATTTTCAGTTGAGACAGACACAAAAAATCAAAACAAGACAACAATAAAAATAAATTCAAAATTTGGTGTTCCAATTGCTTTAAAAGTTGATGAACCACTTCATGAAAGTGTTAGAAAAGAGATGGATAGAGGACGATTGCTGTTTTATGTAACATTTAAAGGTGGAACAGCTTACCTTGATATTGAAAACTTAAGAGCTATTTTAAACTTAGAAGAGTCTATTTTTTAATGATGAAAATAAATAAACTTCTTGTTGATAATTTACTTGAAAATGAATATGTAAAAGCTATTTCAAGTAAGCACCGTAAACAGTTTGCCCAATTTTTTACACCTTTTTCTATCGCAAATTTAATGTCAAAGTGGATTTTAGGAAATCAAAATTTAAAGACTGTGTTAGAACCGGCATTTGGACTCGGTATATTTTCAAGAGTATTATTATCTTGCAAAGAAGATATTGAGATTAAAGGTTTTGAAGTCGATAAAATTATTTTTCAAAAGGCAAAACAATATTTTAGTGAAACCAAAAATTGCAATATTATACTGCAGGACTACATGTATAATGATTGGAAAAATAAGTACGATGGAATTATCTGCAATCCGCCTTATTTTAAATTTCATGATTATGATAATAAGAACATATTAAAAGAAATTGAAACTAATTTAAAATGCAAACTAAACGGATTTACTAATTTATATACATTGTTTTTATTAAAATCAATTCACCAATTAAGTGTAAATGGTCGTTGTGCTTATGTTATTCCTTCAGAATTTTTGAATTCTGATTATGGAAAATTGGTTAAAACTTATTTGATAAAAAGTAAAACATTAAGACATGTAATTGTAATTAATTTTGAAGAAAATCTTTTTGACGATGCCTTGACAACAGCTTCAATAATATTTTGCTCAAATGACAACTTGACAGAAAAAGTTCAGTTTACAAATATTAAATCCTTAGAAGATTTAAGTAAAATCGAAGAAATAATTTCTAAATATCCAAACTTCTCTAAAACAGAGCAAACTTATCATTATTTGGATTTGAATCCGGAAATAAAATGGAAAGCATATTATCAAAAGCAAAACGGTGCTAAATTTAAAAATCTTATACCATTTTCAACTTATGCAAAAGTTGTTCGTGGAATTGCGACAGGTTCAAATAATTATTTTGTATTTAATTTGTCAAAAGCCAAAGAATTTGGTATTTCAGAACAGTATCTATTACCATGTATTTGCAGTGCAAAAGATGCAAAAACATCATTTTTTACCACAAAAGATTTTGAAATACTAAAAAATAATGATAAATCAATTTTTCTCTTTAACGCAAAAGATTTAAATAATAAAAAAGTTCAAGAATATATCAAAAAAGGAGAGACAGAGGGAGTTGATAAGAAATTTTTAACATCGAGTAGAACACCATGGTATTCGATTGAAAATAGACAACCGGCACCAATTTGGGTTTCAGTTTTTAATAGAAATGGCTTACGATTTATAAGAAATGAGGCAAATGTCTCAAATCTAACTTCTTTTCATTGTGTTTATCCAAAACAAAATAATTTGTTTTCAGAATTAGATATTAATCTGCTATTTGCTTATTTACTAACAAATACTGCAAAACAAATTTTTACAGATAACAGCAGAGAGTATGGAAATGGATTGCAAAAATTTGAACCTAATGACTTAAATAAAGCAATGATGCTAAATTTGAGTCTATTGGATAATGATACTGTAAATAAAATTTTATATTTTTATGATTTGTACAGACAAGGGCTAGATTGTATTAGTGAAATTGATAAAATTTTAATAGAAAATTTTAGCTTAGAAGAGATACTTTGATATGAACTACATCGGCTCAAAGTACAAACTCTCCGCCTTTTTAGAAGATGAAATAAGGGCTGCGGTTGGCGGTTCTTTGAGCGATAAAGTCTTTTGCGATATGTTTGCGGGAACGGGAGTTGTAGGGCGAATCTTTAAGCAACATGTAAAAAGCGTTATCAGCAACGATATAGAAGATTACAGTTATGTTTTAAACAAAAACTATATACAAAACTACGCACAACTGCAAGATAATGAGAGTTACATAAAAGAGCTAAATGAGCTTCTTTTGCGAGAAGACGGGTTTATTTATAACCACTACTGCTTAGGAAGCGGAAGCGGCAGGCAGTATTTCAGCGATGAAAACGGGAAAAAGATAGATACTATCAGGCTAAAGATAGAGGAGTTAAAACGTAGCAAGAAGATAGACGATAACATGTACTACTTTTTACTTGCTTCTCTTATCGAGAGTGCGGACAAGGTGGCAAATACAGCCTCAATGTACGCCGCATTTTTAAAAACTCTAAAAAAACCTGCACAAAGAAAGCTTGTCTTAGAGCCTGCATATTTTGAGCAGAGCCATAACGGACATGTAGTCTATCAAGAAGATAGCAACTCTCTTATAAAGAAGATAAAAGGAGATATTCTTTACCTTGATCCGCCTTACAACCACAGACAGTATGGAGCCAACTATCATATCTTAAATACAATTGCTCTTTATGATGAGTTCGTACCAAAGGGAAAAACTGGTATTAGAGTCTATAATCGTTCTATGTATTGCAAAAAAAATAGAGCAATAAAAAGCTTTGAAGAGCTGATAAGAGATGCAAATTTTAAATATATTTTTTTGAGTTACAACAATGAGGGGATTATGAGCAGAGATGAGGTAAAATCTATCATGTCAAAATATGGAAAATACGATTTGAAAATAAAAGAACATAAAAGATTTAAGGCAAGTAATGCGTTAAGTAAAAAACATAAAACTGATTCTACTGATGAATATCTGCATATTTTACAAAAGGATGGATTTTGATACTAAGCATTGAGAGTTCTTGCGATGATAGCGCGATAGCTATTACCGAGATTGCAACAAACAGACTTCTTTTTCATAAAAAGATTTCACAAGAGTTAGAGCATAGCGTTTATGGAGGAGTTGTTCCTGAACTCGCTGCAAGACTACATGCAGAAGCACTTCCTCGGATACTAGAGGAGTGCAATCCATACTTTAAAGATTTAAAAGCGGTCGCTGTAACAACCACTCCAGGGCTTAGTGTAACTCTTGTTGAGGGTGTAACTATGGCTAAAGCCATCTCTATTGCGCTAAATATTCCTATAATCGGTGTTAACCATTTGGTTGGGCATATATACTCTCTGTTTATAGAAAAGGAGTCATACTTTCCTTTAACAGTTTTGCTAGTTTCTGGTGGGCATACTCAGGTTATGGAAGTAAAAAGCTTTACAGAGATAAAAACGGTTGCAAAGAGTATGGATGATAGTTTTGGAGAGAGTTTTGATAAGGTTGCAAAGATGATGAATCTTGGTTATCCTGGAGGCCCTGTTATAGAAGCGTTGGCAAAAGGCGGAGATAGAAAAAGATATAATTTTACAGTTCCACTTTTTCAATCTCCGCTTATAGCTTTTTCATACTCAGGGCTGAAAAACTCTGTGCGTCTTGCTGTAGAAGCGGCAAATGAAGAGGATTTTAAAGATATAGCCGCTTCATTCGAGCATATAGCAACTGCTCATATCATTCAAAAGCTAAAGAAATATTTTAAAGAAGTTCCTCCTAAAACCTTTGCTATTGTCGGTGGAGCGAGTGCAAATCTATATCTTCGCTCCTCCATAGAGGAACTTTTAAAGCCTCATGGTGCAGATTTACTACTAAGTGAGCTAAAATATTGTTCAGACAATGCAGCAATGATTGGTCGAGTGGCAGTTGAGATGTATAAAGAGAGTTTGTTTAGTGATTTGAGCAGTTTGGAAGTTTGTCCAAAAAGTGTCATTTAGCTTAATAAATCCTTGGAATAATACTCTTTTATTCTAATTAAGAGTGATATTATCCGATATAAAATATACTTCCTCATCAATAAAAAAGATAATTAAAAATAAAAAAACAGGAGTCAAAATGGCAACTACAAAATTCAAAGGTACAGATGTACAATTATTAGGAAATCAAGTAAACGTTGGTGATAAAGCACCTCAAATTACAGTTGTAAACTCAGATGGTTTAGGTGATGTAGTAGTAGGTGGTGCTCAAGGGCATAAGCAACTAATCATTGTTGTTCCTTCACTAGACACTGGTGTGTGTGCTACTGAAACTCGTAACTTTAATGCAAAAGCTTCTTCTTTAAATGGTGTTAAACCAGTTATTGTTTCATTAGACTTACCATTTGCTGCGGGACGTTTCTGTTCAACTGAAGGTATCACAAACCTAACTGTCACATCTGACTTTAGAAACAAAGAGTTTGCTAACGCTTATGGCGTTTTACTTGGCGGTTCAGTTCTTGCTGGTGTTACATGTAGAGCAATTTTTGCTGTAAATGAAGAAGGTATTGTAACTTACAAAGAGATTGTTCCTGAAATCACGGAAGAGCCAAATTACGACGCTGCACTAGCGGCTGTTAAATAATTTTTATACGTTAGATAAGTCATTTATTCTCCTAAGTGACTTTTTTTGAGAGGTACTTTAGTGTTACCTCTTATTTTTATTTCTCCTCTTACTCTCTTTTTAAGGGCTTTGCGCCCTTTATAAATAAAACTCACTTCTGATATAATTGCTGCATCTATTTAAAAGGTTTTTATTTATGAAAAAAATCATATATTCACTTACATGTATCTCTCTTTTAACCTCTTGTGCTATGGCTGATATTGCTAGAGCTGAGATGGGAGCAGGAGTATGGATGCAGAGTTCAAAAGGAAACGTTAACTATTCTGATGGTGGAGCTAATGGAACTTATGTCTCAAGAGAAAAAGATAACAGTGAGCTTTACGTATGGGCGCTGGTTAAGCACCCCGTTCCTATGCTTCCAAATTTAAGATTAGAGTATGCCAGTATAAAAGATGATGGTCTTGCTACTGGAAAATTTAAAGATTTTGATATTGGTGCAGCAACGACTACACTCTCATACGATATGAAACAGTACGATATAATTGGGTACTACAACATTTTAGATAATACCGCTTGGACAACGTTTGATTTAGGTCTTGATATCAAGATTGTTGATGCTTCATATGTAGCTGCACCTTCAGCTCCATTTACTGGATATAGCGATAGTGTAACATTTGCAGTTCCACTTTTATATGCAAGAGTTAGAGTTGAGATACCATCATCTGAGCTTGGAATTGAAGCTGATATAAAGTATATAACGACAGGAAATTCCACTGTTTATGATGCAAGAATAAAAGCTGACTACACCCTGGATTTTTCCCCAGTAATTCAGCCAGCTTTAGAGGTAGGTTATAGAGTTCAAAAGTTAGATATTGATGAGAGCAGCGTTGATGCAAGAGTTGATATTGATTTCTCAGGTATCTATGCAGGCTTGATGTTTCGTTTTTAAAACCTTTTAATCCATCCATTTTCTGGGGTCGTAACCATCACATGGTCTTACGACTCTCTCATTTGGTATCTTCTTAAGCATTGTTATAACTTCACTTCTATCGACTCCGCTTTTCTTTAGAGAGTTTTCAACTTCAACAAATCCAAAATTTTTAAAATAAGAGAGTGCTTTTTCATTGTTTAGCACACTTACACTTATCTCCTCAAACAGCGCTCCTGCTTCTAATAAAAGTTGCTCAAGCATAGCCTTGCCTATACCTTTGTTTCTAAACTCTGGCTTTACTGCGATAGAGAGAACTGCTGTTTTATCGTTTATAAAACCTATAGCATTATCGCTCTCTTTGAGTAATCTTATCCAAGCAGCACCTGCTATATTGTGCCCACTTAGAGCGTATAGTCCTAAATCTTTTGAGCTCAATCCATAAAATTTGCTAAAGACTTCAAGCTCCGAGAAATCTTCAACACCCTTGTTTATCTCATCTAATCTATAAGCGTATCTAAGCATATCAGTTGCTATCTTTTGTTCGGATGATCTTAAAAAATATAGTGTAGTGTTCATGTTTATTTACGCCAGAGAGAGTCCGACTTTTCCTTTTTCTTCATCTATTGAAATTACTTCTATCTGCGGGAGATACTGGTTTAGTGATAGAACTTCCAGCGGATGCGATACTTTTGTTGGAGCCATTTTTGAGATATGAATCATCCCATCATTTTTAAGCCCGATGTCCACAAATGCTCCAAAATCTGTAATATTTCTAACAACACCAGAGACAAAACTTCCTACATGTAACATCTTTATATCTGTTATGCCATCTTTAAAAGGTATGGGCGGAAGCTCTTCTCTTGGGTCATATCCAGGTTTGCAAAGCTCTTTTATGATGTCTCTTAGAGTCTCTTCTCCAACACAAAGCTCTTTAGCTTTTGCTTGGACATCAATATTTGTCAAATCAAGCCCAGTAAGTTTTTTTGCAACCTCATAGCTCTCTGGATGAATACCGCTATTATCAAAAATATTTTTAGAGTTTTTTATACGGATAAATCCAACAGCTTGTTCATAAGCTTTCTTTCCTAAACCTTTTACACTTAGTAGTTGCTCTTTTGTCTTAAAGGCGCCATTTTCTTCTCTATAAGTGATGATATTTTGCGCCACTTTTGTGCCAACTCCAGCGACATAAGATAAAAGTGAGAGAGATGCAGAGTTTATATCAACGCCTATGCGATTAACCAAATCTTGCGTTACATCAGTTAGTTTTTTCTCTAAAAGCTTCTGATCCACATCGTGCTGGTACTGCCCGATGCCTAAAGATTTTGGGTCAATTTTGACAAGGGAGGCCATTGGGTCTTGAAGTCTGTGAGCTATTGAGATGGCGCCTCTGATAGTTACATCAAGGTTTGGATATTCAAGAGAGGCTACTTTTGAGGCTGAGTAAACAGAAGCACCTGCTTCAGATACAACTGTGTAGTTTAAGTTTGCACCCTCGTCTTTGTTAAGACGTGCAAAAAACTCTTGTGTCTCACGTGAGCCTGTGCCGTTTCCGATAGCTACACCTGTGATGTTGTACTTATCTTTAAAGGCTAAGACCTTCTTTTTTGAGTTTTCATAATCATTTTGAGGCTCTGTTGGATAGATAACAGATGACTCTAAGTAGTTTCCATTCTCATCAACTACCGCTAGTTTACACCCAGTTCTAAAGGCTGGATCCACGCCTAAAATGACTCTTTTTGTAACTGGAGGAGTCATGAGGAGTTGATTTAGATTTTTGCCAAAAACAGATATAGCAGAGATGTCGGCTCTCTCTTTTAGCTCAGAGTTCACTTCTCTCTCAAGTGAAGGCAGAAGAAGGCGTTTTAGCCCATCTTTGTAGGCTTCAAAAAGAAATTCTTTTGAGGAGGAAGCATTACGAGGGATTTTGTACTCTTTGATATTTGCTTCTATCTTTTGGACATCTATGGTTATCTTTGCACTTAACTCTTTTTCATTTACCCCTCGCATAACTGCAAGATAGCGGTGAGATGGCATGTAAGCTACTCTCTCACTCTTGCCATCAAAGTTTTTAAAGAGTCCATTTTCGTCAAATGTTTTTGTTCTTTTTATCTCTAAAACACCACTGCGGAGCATCATATTTCTTATCGCTTCACGTTCACGAGGCATATCTGCATAACGCTCTGCTAGTATATCTTTTGCGCCATCTATGGCAGCCTCTACTGATGAGAGCTCACCTTTTACAAACTCTTTTGCTTTTGTTTTAAACTCATCAGCACTAAGTTTTGCAGACTCTAAAATATTTGCAAGAGGTGTTAGTCCATTTTTTATAGCAGTTGCAGCGCGAGAGTTTTTTTTCTCTTTATATGGACGATAAATATCCTCTAAAACCCTCATAGTATCGGCATCTTCTATGCTTTTGCTAAGCTCTTGCGTAAGAGTTGCTCTCTCTGAAATGAGTCTTTTTATCTCCTCTTTTCTCTCCAAGAGTTTTTTAGCCGCTATGTAGATAGTCTCAAACTCTCTTAGCACTTCATCATCAGCACCGCCAGTCATCTCTTTGCGGTATCTTGCTATAAAAGGGATAGTAGCACCCTCATCAAGAAGTTTTAAAATATTCTCTATATGCTCTTTTTTTAACGCTGTTTTTTTGGTTAGTAGGTTGATTAGATTATTAATATCTCTTTCCCTCGCACTCTATAAAATCTTTAGGGCCTAAATCTTCAACTAAACTCTTGAAATTTTTAAGAGTTATAAGTTTTAGATTTTCGCTCTTTAGTGCTTTTAGTTCGTTTGAAAAGCCACTCTTTGAGACGATAACTAACGTATCAGGGGATAACTCTGCTATATCACACTGTTCATGGAGCTTTGTAAGAGCTGTTTTTTTGGTTTTTTGGTTTGAGTAGCGACTAGTTCCTGCTATGATTTTTCCAGACTTTGTTTTTGCCAAAATCTCTATCTCACTCTCTCTATCCCAATAACTGCCTATCTCAAGAATCGGGTCATCTTTAAAACTATTTTTTATAATCTCGATAGAGAGCTTTTTAAAAGTTTGTTCATATAGCTCAATTTTACGATTGGCAAAACTCTCTTTTGCCTCTTTAAAATCTCCCTCTTTTATGCTCTTAAAATATGGCGATACAAAGGCAAACCAAAAGCGCATAAAAGGGGTGTTGAAATTTAATCTCTCATCTATTTTTTCATCAGAATCTATTGGAGATTCCAGAGAAAATTCAGCTATAAGAAGATTTTTTGCACAGAGCTCTTTTATAGATGCTTCGCCATCCATTCTTGAGACTCTAGCTCTCTTAAGTGCAGAGTGAACTCTTCCATCACCAACAGCGATAGCGCTGAGTATTGCATGAGCTGTTTTATCGCTTTTTGTTATTTTAGTTATATCTGAGTGGATGTAGGTATAGTTTTTTAAAACCTTGCTCTGTATAAGCTCTTCAAGGCTCTTTGACATATCTACACTCCAGCTCATACCGCCAAATACTGCAAAATACTCTATCGCACTCTCTAAATCTGCTGGAGAGTTTTGAAAGTAAAAAGAGCGAAATTGTTCTAGAAGTGAGGGACGTTTTGCCATAAAGGAGCCTTTGGAATGTTTTTAAAATTATACTTCATTAAGATACAAAAGAGCTTGAGAAATGATATACTTTAAACATGATTAATTTATCTCTTGATAAGCATCTTGGCATTATGACACCAGTTACTAACAAAGCGTTAGCTGCTGTTTTAAGGGAAGCATCCCCAAAAGAGATGGAGATGCTTAGTAAAGATAAAGATTTAAAGTCAGTTATAACCTCACTGCTTAAAGAGAGTAGCCAAAACGCAGATTCTAACAAAACTCTTTTAACTCTTGTAAAAAACAATCCGACACTCAAAGATTTGGGTAATGTCTCCTCTAGTATCAAAGATTTGCTCAGTTTAATAAAAAATGACAAAGAGCCTCTTAAAATTGAGACTGTTCTTAAAAAATTTATCCTCGATACAAAAGAAGAGTTAAGTCCTCCTGTTTTAAAGCAAAAACTACAAAATTCAGGTGTTTTTTTAGAGTCTAAACTAAAAAATGTACAAAACCCGCAAGTTGAGTTAAAAAATACTCTGCTCACGCTTGAAAAAAGTATAGAGAAGAGTAACCTACCAGTAGCTAAACTTGTAGTACAAAATATAAGAGAACTCTTAGCGACACCAACTCTAAGAGATGCCACAAATTTGGCTCTCTTAGAGTCTCCAAAAGATGAGAAGAGTGCCTTAAAAAATATTGCAAAAGAGGTTGCTGAAATAGTCTCAAAACTAAATGGGGCGCAAAAAGCTCCAGATATTGCAAAGGAGATAAGTGAAGTTATCTCAAAACTAAATGAAGCGCAAAAATCTCCAAATGTTGAAAAAAGTAAAGTTCATATAGCGGAGCCTATCTACTCCAAAGAGACTCTCTCTCTTACCTCAAAACTCACACTCTTCTCAGATGCTCAGAAGCTACTTCCGCATGAAGATGTAAGAGATATATTATCTAAAGATTTAAAAGCAATTTTGCTAAAAACTTCAGATGAAGCGGCAAAATCATCACACCCAAATCAGAGTGAAATAACAAAACATGTAGATAAACTTCTTCTTCAAATTGACTACTTCCAACTGCTTAGCCATCTATCTTCATCATCAATTCTCTACGTTCCTTTTTCTTGGGATGCCTTGCAAGAAGGAAGTATAGATATTAAAAAAGATAAAAATTCTGTATTTTACTGTGACATAGATTTGAAGCTAAAAGAGTATGGAGAGTTGAAACTAAAACTCGCACTCTATGAGGAAAATCAGATAAATGTTCACATCTACTCAGATAACAAAGATTTTAAAGAGATTGTAAAAGAAAATATCTCCTCTCTTAGAAGTGCGCTTATAGAGGCACAAATCATACCTAAAGAGATACGAATATTTGATGCAACTAAAAAAAATCCATCTCCTTATGGACAAGAACAAAGAGAGATAAATATGGGATTTGAGATAAAAGCATGAAAAAAGCAGCAGCACTTAGATATGATGTAGAAAAAGAGGGTGCACCTCGCGTAGTTGCAAAAGGGCAGGGCAGAAGTGCTGAGAATATCATCAAGATAGCCCAGCTTCATAATCTTCCAATAAGAAAAGATGAAGACCTAATAGAACTTCTCTCAAAAGTAGAGTTAGACAAAGAGGTTCCCTCAGCCCTATACAAGGCAGTTGCAGAGGTTTTTAGCTTTATATATAAAATTAGTAAAAAAGAGTAAATTTTTTATTGATACTCTGCGATTTTGGTTATATCGATGCCTTTTTCTTTGAGCTTATTTCCTATATCAACTATTTTTTTGTTATACTCCTCTGTCTGCACAAACCCTTCATAAGCGTCTAAAGTACCCTCATAAACTCTTGCTGCTATATTTTCAACTGCTGCGATTGCTTTTTGCAACTCCTCATCCAAATACTCAACCGTATCGCCTAAAATTTCTTCTTCTTGCATAGTTG
Organism: Sulfurimonas denitrificans DSM 1251; assembly: GCF_000012965.1. Lineage (NCBI taxonomy): Bacteria > Pseudomonadati > Campylobacterota > Epsilonproteobacteria > Campylobacterales > Sulfurimonadaceae > Sulfurimonas > Sulfurimonas denitrificans. Next base: position 144,228 of record NC_007575.1, read on the forward strand.
CATCCTTTTTTTAATATTAATCTTCACTTGCATCGGTGAGGGATTTTGGTAAAACTTTAGAGCTTTGAGCACCAAGGGATTCTAGTTTTTGAAACTGGCTCGTTATGCTTCCTGAACCTGTGTGAAGCTTTGAGAAAGTCTCATCATATGTCTTTTGAACAGTTGTTATCTGTTTTCCAAGCTTCTCAATACTCTCTACAAAACCTGAAAACTTATCAAAGAGCATACCTGCTCTTTTTGCTATCTCTTGGGCATTTTTTTGCTGTTTTTCGTATCTCCAGCTATTCTCGACGGCTCGTAGTGAAACCATAAGCGTGGTTGGTCCAACTAAGATAACGCTCTTTTTAAAAGCGTGGTCAAAGAGCGTTTTGTCATGCTCCATAGCCATAAGCAAAGCGCTCTCAATTGGTACAAACATAAAGACAAAATCAAGTGTTTTTATACCTTTTAAGTTCGCATAATCCTTCTCACTAAGCTCTTTTATATGTTTTTTGATAGAGATTATATGCTCATTTAGAAATCTCTCTTTATGCTCATCATCCTCAACCGAGGAGTACTGCTCATACGCAACAAGTGATGTTTTAGCATCAACGATAATATCTCTGCCATCAGGAAGATGAACGATAACATCGGGGCGGTAACGACTTTGGTTATGCTCATGCTCAAGCGTTACTTCACGCTCATACTCAACACCAACTCGAAGCCCAGAGTGTTCAAGAACGCTCTCAAGTACCATCTCTCCCCACACACCTTGCTTTTTGCTTTCGCCTTTTAGGGCTTTTGTGAGGTTTTGTGCATCTTTGCTCATCTGATGGTTTATCTCTTTTATGCTTTTTATTTCAGCTTGAAGCATTGAGCGGTCTTTTGCCTCTTTTATGTAAACATCATCAATTTGCTTTTTAAACTCATTAAACTGCTCTCTCATGGGTGTTATCATCTTTGAGAGATTTTCTTGATTTTGGAGTGAAAATTTTTGTGAGTTATTTTCTAAAATGCTTTGCGCTAGCTCTTTAAACTCAAGTCTCATCTGCTCTTTGTTCTGCTCAAGCAGTATAAATTTCTCTTGGTTTTTCTCATTTATGCCATTAATACGCTCTGTTAAAACAGCGTTTTGGTTTAAGAGAGAGGCTGATTTTTCTTTCTCAAAACTTAACTCATTTTTTAGATTTTTTATAACAGCAAGCCAAATTCCAATTACTCCAAAAAATAGACCAACTCCAACATAAAGGGCTTCAAACATCTCTAATACTCTCCAAATTATTGGCTTATTGTAGCAAAAAGATACTATAATCTACTTTTTTAAAAACGATGAAATGATAAAATATTGGAGATATATTGAATAACGCAAAAGAGTTCTCAAATCTGAATCTAACTAAAGAGATGCTTCATAACTTAAATGAGATAGGTTATACAAAGATGAGCGATATTCAAGAGCAGAGTTTGCCTTTTATATTGGATGGTAAAGATGTAATAGCTCAGGCCAAAACAGGAAGTGGCAAAACAGCTGCGTTTGGTATAGGGCTACTTCATAAACTTCAAGTAAAAAAGTTCAGAGTCCAAGCTCTTATCTTATGCCCAACTCGTGAACTCTCAGATCAAGTAGCCCGTGAGCTAAGAGTTCTCGCTAGATTTTCACACAATATAAAAATTTTAACTCTCTGTGGAGGCGTGGCATTTGGTCCACAACTTGGCTCACTTCGTCATGGCGCACATATCATAGTCGGTACTCCAGGACGTATTTTAAAACACTTAAAAAAAGATACTCTATCTCTTGAAGATGTTGATACGCTTGTGCTTGATGAAGCAGACAGAATGCTTGATATGGGATTTAGTGAAGAGATAAATGAGGTTTTAGAGTTTGTTCCAAAAAACAGACAAACACTGCTTTTCTCAGCGACCTATACGGATGAGATTTTAGACATAAGCAAGTCTATACAAAATGGTGCCATACACGTAAAGACAACTTCAACTGAAATCGCCAACAAGATAGAGGAACGATTTTATGAGGTAAATAACGCAGATAAAATCAAAACAGTTATAGATATTTTGAGCAATTTCAGACCTCAAAATGTGATTATCTTTGCTAACACAAAAGTAGAAGTGGATGAGATAGCAAAAAGACTTCAAGAGAGTAAAGTCGATGCACTGGCAATTCATGGTGATTTAGAGCAGTACGACAGAAACGATGTGTTAGTTCAGTTTGCTAACAAAAGTTGCCCTGTGTTAGTAGCAACTGATGTTGCCGCACGTGGGCTTGATATAAAAGAACTCTCTATGGTTATAAACTATGACCTGCCTCACTCTCTTGAAACATATACTCACCGCATAGGCAGGACGGCAAGAGCTGGAGCTGAAGGATTGGCATTTACGCTTTATAGTGCTTATGAGGAAGAAAAAGTTGATGAGTATAAAAATGACAATCGTATCTTTGAATCAAGCAAAACACTAAAAACTGTTAGTGGTTTTGTTATGAAGCCTCAAAACATCACTCTTGTAATTGAGGGTGGCAAAAAAGATAAAGTTCGTGCTGGAGATATTTTAGGCGCATTAACAGGAGAAGCGGGACTTAGTGGTAGCTCAATTGGTAAGATAGATATTTATGACAGACAGAGCTATGTAGCCATAGAAGCCTCTAAAATAGATGAAGCACATGATAAGCTAAAGAGTGGAAAAATAAAAGGTAAAAAGTTCTCAGTTTGGATTCTCTAAAATATATACATAACTATCCCCAAAACATAAAAAATCAAGTGTTAGAACTTATCAAAGAGGATAAACTGGCACTTCATCTTAAGAGAAAATACTCCTTATCACACACCATAAAAACAGATAAAGCACTTTTTTCTTATGTAAATGAGTTAAAACAGACTCATATGAAAAATGCTCCCACGCTGAGTAAAGCGCTCTATGATGGCAAAATAAGCGTTATTCATAACGCATTGGGTACACATCATATCATCTCAAGAGTACAAGGCGCAAAACTTAAGAGTAAAAATGAGATTCGCATAGCGTCAATGTTTAAGAGTGTGCCTGAGGAGTTTTTAGAGATGATAGTTGTCCATGAGTTGGCGCACTTTAAACAAAAAGAGCACAACAAAGCATTTTATAGTTTGTGTCTTTATATGCAACCATCTTATCATCAAGTTGAGTTTGATGTAAGGCTATATATGACACAGATGGAAATTTTTGGCAAAATAGAGGAGTGGAGCTAAGGATTAATCCCCAAGCTCTGCTATTTTTTCATCAAAATCTTTTGTTATTTCATCAAACTCATTTTGTAAAATTTCTAGAAGTTCAAACATCTTCTCAACCTCTTTTTGTTCCATGCTTGAGAGTTTTGAGTACTCTATGATTTTAAAACTATCGCCACTGCTTGAAGCTTCTAGGAGCTTTTTCTGATGAGAAGCGAGAGTATCTTCTGCTTTAATTATGTTCTCTTCTAGCTTTTGAATCTTTTTATGTATAGGCGTTGTCAATTTGCTTTTTGTTTTTATCAAGTCAGCTTTTGTTTTTTTGTTATCTTTAAAGCTGTTTTTTGGTTTTTGTTTTGCGCCCCCTTCATCCTCTTCCTCTTCCCAGCCCATTTTCTCTAAAAAGAGGTCATATCCGCCATCAAATAATTCTGCCCCGTTTCTTGTAAAGACGATAAGTCTATCACATGTACGGCGAAGCAACTCTTCAGAGTGCGTTACTATGATGAGTGAACCTTCAAAGTTTTCAATTGCAACTGTTAAAGCTTCAATAGAGTCCATATCTAAGTGGTTTGTAGGCTCATCCAAAAATAGCAGGTTTACATCACGAGCCAAAATTTGTCCAAGCATTACACGGCTTTTCTCTCCACCTGAGAGTAGAGATACTTTTTTCTCAGCGCTATCTCCACTAAACATCATGGAGCCACAAATAGCTCTGATAGTTTGTGCGGAGAGTTTTGTGTTTGCTGAGTGAATCTCATCCATAACATTGCTATTTGGATGAAGCCTAGCTATATTTGTTTGACCAAAGTGGGCGTAAGCTGTGCTTGGGTGCATGTGGACTTCACCGCTTAGGGCTTTTAACTCACCTGCAATCGTATTTAAAAGAGTTGATTTACCTTTTCCATTTTTACCGATGATGCCTAATCTTTGACCTTTTTCAAGCACAAAGGAGATATTTTTAAATAGAATATTATCCTCTGTATAGCCAAAGCTTAGATTTTTAACATCAAGGAGGACTTTTGCTGGAGTGTCTTTGTAGTTAAAAGCAAAACTAAGAGTTGAATCATAACCCAAATCTTCAAGCAAATCCATCTTCTCAAGCTGCTTTACTTTTGATTGTGCAAGAGCGGCAGTTGATGCACGTGCTTTATTTTTTGCTATAAAATCCTCTAGCTCTTTTACCTTTTTATCTTGTGATATTTTTTGCTTCTCATGAAGCTCATCACTTGATTTTAACTGCTCATAATACTTATGCGTATCTCCAGCGATAACCCTTAAGTTTCTACGCACAATTCCCATTGTGTGAGTTGTGATGGCATCCATAAAATCTCTATCGTGAGTGATTAGGATAACTTCGCCTTGAAATGCTTTTAAAAAACTCTTTAACCATCTAAGTGAGAGAATATCAAGGTAGTTTGTAGGCTCATCAAGCAGTAGCAGGTTTGGCTCTGTGACAAGTAGTTTTGCTAGGTTTATACGGATTTGATAACCGCCTGAAAATGAGAGAGGATTTTTTTCTAAATCATCTTGCGTAAAACCTAAACCAAAAAGAATCCTCTCAACTCTATAAACATCATACTTCATATCCTCTTCAAGGGCAAGTGCCGCCTCTTCTCTAAGTGTGGACTCTGTGAAGACTAGATACTGTTTGAGTGTTCCTATTTTGTACCCTTTTGGGATTATTACCTCGCCACTATCTGGGGTCTCTTCACCCAAAATCATCTTAAAGAGTGTCGATTTTCCACTTCCATTTCTTCCAACTAAACCCATTTTGTTTCCAGCGTTTAGTTTAAAGCTAAGACCGTTAAATAGGTCTTGCTTTCCAAAGTTTTTTGTTATATTTATTAACTGTATCATTTTCTTCTTTTTTGTTTTATTTTTTTATCTCTTCAAGAAGCCATGGCCATTCGCCATAACCACTATTAGTGTTTATATGTCCTGCGTTTTGCAACACTTTCATATCTACATGTAGAGCTATTTGCAGCTCTTGTGCCTCATCTTGCCTCAAGTAAGGGTCATCTGTTGAGGTAATGAGTAGCGTTTTTTTAGCATAAAGTTTTTTGGGTACTTCGCATGGAAAAAAACTCTCAAGTTCCTCTATTTTACACGAGAGACTCGGCGGTGCTACTAAAAAAAGTTTCTCCACCTCTTGCATCTTTTGTTTGTTGCAAAGATGAAACCAAAGTATATTTGCAAGAGAGTGACAAAGAACTGTATCTGGGTGAAATCTTTGCATCTCAAGTTCCAACTCTTCTAGCCAAACATCTTTTTTTGGAAAATCCATATCGCTAAACTTTAAGAAACTAACGCACCCATAATCTTTTGCTATCTCAGAACTTAGCCAACTCTGCCAGTGGGGAAAATCACTCCCGCCCCAGCCATGCAAAATTAAAACTCTTCTCATTTTACAAGTGCTAAAGCGCTCTTTACTCTTAGAATTGTCTCATCAATCCCAATAACCGCCATAACGCTATCAAGCCCTGGACCGCTCATTTTTCCAAGTAGAGCAACTCTTAGAGGCTGCCCGATTTTTCCAAAACCTATGCCCATCTCATCTACAACTTCTTGCATCACATGATGATACTCACTTGGAAGATGAAGCTCTTTACATGCAGAGAGTTTTGCAATAAAGTTATTTAAAACTTCAACAGCCTCACCTTTGAGTGACTTCTCAAGTGCTTTTTCATCATAAGAAGCTGGAGGATTAATGACCTCAGTTACAAGAAGCGCCAACTCTTTAAGAGTTTTTGCACGCTCTTTTAGGGCATCAAGTAAAATCTCTTTTTTATCATGTGAAGCTATTGTTAAATTGTACTCTTCTAACATCTTTGCCAACTCTTGATTTGGAGTGTTTTTGATGTAGTGCGAGTTTAGCCAGTCAAGTTTTTCAGTGTTGTATATGGAAGCAGAGCGATTTATGTTTTTTGGATCAAAAAGCTCTCTCATCTCATCCATTGAAAATATCTCTTGATCTCCGTTGCTCCAGCCCAAACGAACTAAAAAGTTTAAGAGCGCCGCAGGAGTGTAGCCCATCTCCTTATATGCCATAACATCAGTTGCTCCATCTCTTTTTGAGAGTTTTTTGCCCTCTGAGTTATGAATCATAGGTACATGGTAAAATTTTGGTACATCAAATCCGAGTGCTTCATAGATTACTATCTGTTTTGGTGTATTTGAGAGGTGGTCATCACCACGGATAACCTCAGTTACTCCCATAAGGTGGTCATCAATTGCAACAACAAAGTTATATGTAGGTGAGCCATCAGCTCGAGCAATTACAAAATCATCCAGAATATCTTCAGCCTTAAAGACAACATCACCCTTTACTCCATCTCTTACGATAATTTCACCGCTAAGAGGAGCTTTTATGCGGATAACACTATCAACTCCATCTGGAGGCGTGCCATCAAAATCACGATATTTGCCATCATATTTTGTTCGCTCTTTGTTCGCCATCTGAGTCTCTCTAAGAGCGTCTAACTCCTCTCTTGACATGTAGCATCTGTACGCTTTGCCCTCATCAAGGAGTTGTTTGACATAAATAGCATAAATATCATCTCTTTGTGACTGATACGTGATTTCGCCATCATGCTCTAAACCTAACCAATTAAAAGCTTTTACAATAGCCTCTGCTGCTTCTTGAGAGTTTCTTGCTTTATCGGTATCTTCAATGCGAAGAAGAAATTTACCACCGTTTTTTCTAGCCCAAAGATATGAAAAAAGTGCCGTTCTTAAACCACCGATATGTAAATAGCCTGTGGGACTTGGAGCAAAACGAGTGACAATCATAAAAAAGCCTTTGTAAAATAGTTGTCGAATTTTAGGCTATCATTTGTTAAAAGCGGGTAAAATACTTATCTTAAATTTTAGAGGATTTTAAATGTATAAAATAATATTAGTGCTTTTTTTAGGCACGATGCTAAGTGCTGAGATGATAAATGGGATTAGTGTTGTTGTAAAAGGAGAGGCTATTACGATTTATGATATCAAAGATGAGATGCGCCTCTCAAAGGTAAATGCAACAACTGCAACAGATATTTTGATAAGAAAAAAGCTAGAAGCGGCTGAAATACAAGAGAGAAAAATCACAGTAGATAGCAGTGAAGTTTATGATGATATTAAAAAAGTTGCAGCTTCAAACAAGATGAGTATTGATGAATTTTATGATGCAGTTCGTGACTCAAATGGGCTAACTTCCGCAGAGTTTAAAGAGAAGACAAGAGAGAAGATTCTATCTCAAAAGCTATACTCTGCAATCGCATACTCTTCAATTAATATGCCAGATGAAGATGAGATGAGAGAGTATTATGAACTTCACAAAGATGAGTTTTCTCGCCCAAAAGCTTTTAGTGTTATTATCTACTCTTCACAAAATGAAGAGGCTCTAAGAAAGAAGATAACAACTCCTATGTTTGTCTCGGATGAAATAAAGGCAGAGGAGAGAGTGCTTGGATATGACAAAATATCTCCTGAGTTAGCAAAAATGCTTGAATCAACACAGCAGAAGAGTTTTACGCCTGTTATTATGGATCAAAAAGGCTCACATATGAGCTTCTACCTTGTGGAGAGCAAAATGCCGCAAAGCAGCAGTTATGAAGATGTTCAAAACCAACTAAGCAACGCTATTATGGGGCAAAAAAGAGAGCAAGTTTTAAGTGATTATTTTGCCAGATTAAGAGGAAACGCAGATATTCAAATTGTACGAGAAGTAAAGTAGATGCTAAGTGATGAAAATTTTATAAATATAGCCATAGAGATAGCAAAAGCTTCAAAATGCGTCTCTAAACAAGTAGGTGCTGTTATTGTAAAAGATGGAAGAATTTTAAGTACTGGTTACAACGGAACACCTGCTGGATATATAAACTGTCGTGAGCATTGGGAAGATAAATATACTCATGAACACCACGAGTGGTCAAAAACATACGAAATACATGCAGAGATGAATGCGATAATCTGGGCAGCAAGAAAAGGCATAAGCATAGAGAATGCTACTATCTATGTAACTCTTGAGCCATGTAGTGAGTGCAGTAAAAATATTATAGCAAGTGGGATACAGAGGATTGTATATCTAAAGCCTTATGAACATACACACTCAGAGGTAATCTCAAAATTTATTAAAGATAACAATGTAGTTATACAAAAACTTCAGGAGTAGAAAATGGTTGAAGATAAAGAGTTACAAGCAGAGATAGGAAAACACCTTATGCAGCCTGAGAATTATGGCAAATTAGAAGATGCATCGTGCATAGGAGTTGGGATAGACCACTCAAGAAAAAGCTATGTAATTATGTATATAAAAAGAGATGAGACTACTATCTTAGACGTTATGTTTGGAACCAATGGTACGCAAGATACAACTACGCTTGGCTCAATTTTTACTGATATGATTAAGGGTGAGAGTATTGAGAGTGCGCAAGAGATAGCAGATACCTTAAATAAAGAGCTACAAGAGAGTTACGCATCTATTCCTGCTCCAAAGGTTGATTTGAGCAAGCCTGAGGGTGAGCAAGTTGAGAGAGTCTCTACAGAGCATCAAGATAGCGCAAATATGGTTCTTACAGCATTTAATGCAGCAATGCGTCATTTTGAGAGAAAAGAGGGCGGCATAGAAGAGGAGCAGTATGAGATGAGTATAGTAAAAACTTGTCCATACTCAACTACTGAGTGTCACTTTGTAACAAAAGAAAAAAGCAAAGAGGTTTAACTCTTTAAAAACTTTTCAATTATTTCACTCGGGCGACCTATGATTGCACGATTACCTTTAAAAATAATAGGTCTCTCGATAAGCTTTGGGTTTTGTACCATTGCATCTACAAGCTTGTCATAATCATACTCATCTTTTAGATTTAATTCTTTATAAATATCCTCTTTTGTTCTCATTAGCTCTTTTGGGTTCATTCCAAGCATGGTAAGTGCAGTTATGATTTCATCTTTGCTTGGAGCAGAATCTAGATATTTAACAACTTCTACCTCACAACCGTTTTGTTCTAAAATAGCCATAGCTTCACGAGATTTTGAACATTTTGGATTATGCCAAATGGTTATATCTTGCATTTTGACCTCTTTTTTCTTTGTATTTTACACTATAATCAAAAATAAAAAACAGATAGGAAGAGTTTATGGTAGATGTAGTACTTTATATACATATATTGGGAGCAACCGCTTGGATTGGCGGATCGTTGTTGCTCTTTGCACTTGGGATATTGCTAAAGGGCAAGGAGGCTCAAGCACAAACTTATGAGTATTTAGGACCATTATATGGCTATTTTGAGACGTTTTGGCTGATTATTCTTATAAGCACTGGCACATTTTTATTTTTTAATTTTAACCTTTTCTCAGTTCTAACACTTGACATAAATGAGTCAAAACTTGGTTACATGATGAGTCATAAACTCTTTTTTGTAGTAACTATTACAATGCTTACTATTATTCACATGCGAATTGCATTAAAAACACATAAAAATGAGCGAACAATAGTTCAGAAGATAGTTTCACGTGCAAGCTCTATGATGATTTTCCTCTTAAATCTTATAGTTCTATGGTATGCCATGCAGTTAAGACATATCCTCTCTTAAGGGACGAATTTCTTTAAGAGTATATATATCTGGCATCCGACACAGTAGCCAAAAGCAGCTTCTAAAAATGCACAACAAACAAGTAAAAACATAATCACAATTGCAACAAGTGGATACCCGAGAAAAAATATGATTGCAGCACTAGCAACAAACAAAAAGCCTAATTTTGATGCAAACTCTTTAGGTCCTGAATCAACCTCACTCTTTTTGAGTTTTGCAAGTTTTGCAAAAAAACTACTTATGTGAAAAAGTGGACTAATTTTTTTATAATCAAAAATACGTACCAAAAAATCATATAGCAAGATAATCAGCAAGAGAATCTGAGAAGATAAAATAAATAAAAGACCAATTAGCGTGACTAAGCCTGCAAGAATACGCATTATATTTTGATCAGCTTTTTTATAATTTATTGGGCAAGATTTCATGTTTTACCTATATATTATAATTCAAAAATTTATTTTGGTAAGCAGAGAGTTCCATCATATTTATATTAAAAATACTCTTTACACTCTCGCTTGCATCTTCAAAAAAAAGCTTTAATATTGGATGCTCTACCAAAGTATCAACTATTTTTAAATCATCCTCTAGTGCCATTAAGATATCCAATATTTTTATATCTTGTGGTGGACGTGCTAAAATATAACCGCCTTTGGCTCCTCTTATGCTCTCTACTAACCCTGCACGTCTTAGTTTGCCAAGTAACTGTTCAAGATAGTTTTGTGGAACATTAGCATTTAAAGCTATCTCTTTAATTTGCATCGGAGAGTTCTCTTTGCGTTTGCTAAGCTCACATATCGCTGCTAAGCCATAAGACCCTTTTGTAGATATGAGTGGCATCTATAACTCCCTTTATAAGTATTTAGTTAAGCAAGTATACACTATTTCATAGATAATGTAAAGTAATTTAGTCATAATAAAATATAAATTTTTATCCAATTTAAACACCATAATATAGGGTTTCTAATTAAACTTGAGTAAATCACTATATATAAATACAACAAAATCACTTGACATTAATATAGAAATTAATTATACTGCCGATTAAATTTTAGGAGATGGGAGTTTGTATGACACAAATTAAATTAAAAACGTTAAATATCATAGATGAAAATCAAACACGTATGCATGCAGGATTAGTAGTTTTAATTCTGATTGCATATATGGCGAGTGGAAATTTATCATTTATATACATGTTGATTTATGATTTTTTTGCACGTATTTATGTGACATCACTGATAAGCCCTCTTTATCTTTTATCTAAAGGCTTAGTAAATTTGATTGGATTGAAGCAGAGGTTTTCAGAAGAATCAGCAAAAGAGTTTGCTTCACACATCGGATTGATGATAATTTTTGTGGCTCTGTATGCAGAACTTTTAAATTGGACCTCTTTTTCTTACATGTTGATTACATTTTTTGGTGTATGGAAAACATTTGAAGCAACAAAAGATATCTGTTTTGCATGTAAGCTCTATGAACTCTTAGTGCGCAAAAATATTAGAGTGGAGTCATTATGAAATATGCAAAAAATGTAACAGAACTTATTGGAAATACGCCTTTGGTTAGGATTAATATAGCCAGCCAGAACGCTCTTGTTTTAGGAAAATGCGAGTTTATGAATCCGACACACTCCATAAAAGACAGGATAGGAAAATATATGATTCAAGAAGCATTAACGCAGGGTCTTATAACTAAAAATACAACAGTAATAGAGCCGACAAGCGGAAATACGGGAATTGCACTTGCAAGTGTATGTGCGAGTTTGGGCATAAAACTTATCTTAACCATGCCAAGTTCGATGAGCAAGGAGAGAATACAGCTCTTAAGAGCATTAGGCGCAAGAGTAGTTTTAACTGATGCAAAACAGGGGATGATGGGCGCTGTGCGAGAGGCTAAAGAGCTTTGCTCTCAGCACAGTGAGGCTCTGATGCTTCAGCAGTTCTCAAACAGAGCAAATCCTGAGATACACAGAAAAACAACAGCTTTAGAAATAATAAGAGATACACAGGGCAAGGTTGATATTTTAGTTTTGGGTGTTGGAACAGGCGGCTCAATTACAGGAGTCGGAGAAGTGCTAAAGAAGCATAATCCAAACATAAAGATTATCGCCGTTGAGCCTGAAAATTCACCTGTACTATCTGGCGGAGAAGCAGGTCCGCATGAGATACAGGGAATAGGAGCAGGGTTTATACCCGAAATATTGAATACTGAAATTTACGATGAGATTATAAGAGTAAGCGGTGAAGATGCAATTAACTGCTCAAGAGAGATGGCAAAAAAAGAGGGGCTCTTAGTAGGTATATCCTCAGGAGCCAATGTGTTTGCTTCAACTCAAGCTGCCAAGAGGCAAGAGAATAGAGGTAAAACTATCGTGACTATTTTGTGTGATACCGCAGAACGATATTTAAGCTGCGGGCTTTACGATGAGGATGAATAAAATTTATGCAGGAAAAAGCGTACAGATCGATTGTTAAAACTCTCTCATGGAGAACAATCGGGACATTAGACACAATGGTTATATCTTATCTGATAACAGGCAACTTAACCATGGCGGCTTCCATTGGATCAATTGAACTTTTTACAAAAATGTTTTTGTACTATTTTCATGAAAGAGCGTGGAATAAAATAAGCCTTGGCAGACATAAGATTACAGCTAATGATTATCATATTTAATAGGAAAATATTATGAAAGAGAAAATAAATTTTTTAAATAAAGAGTTTAAAAATGTACCAACAAAGGAGCTTCTTGAATTTTTTTTAAAAGAGTCTAAAGATTCAATAGCTCTATCTTCTAGTTTTGGAGCAGAGGATCAGGTTTTGAGTGATATGGTTTTAAAAATTGAGAGCGAGACAAATATATTTACACTCGATACAGGGAGGCTTCCCTATGAGACGTACGATGTGATGCAGAGGACAAATTTAAAATATAACACAAAAATAAAGGTCTATTTTCCTAATAGTGAAGATATTGAAAAATTGTATCAACAGCAAGGAATTAACGGTTTTTATGACTCTGTTGAGAATAGAAAAGAGTGCTGTTATGCGAGAAAAATTGCACCTCTAAAGAGAGCTTTAATGGGTATAGATATTTGGATTACAGGTCTTAGAGCACAGCAGAGCCTTACGAGAAAGAGCACGCAGCTCTTTGAGTGGGACGAAGAAAACAGAGTTATAAAATTAAACCCTTTGATTTTGTGGAGCGAGGAAGATGTGTGGAGATATATCAATGAAAACAGTGTTCCATATAACGCTCTGCATGATAGCGGGTATCCAAGTATCGGATGTGCACCGTGCACAAGAGCAGTTGAAGAAGGCACAGATATAAGAAGTGGCAGATGGTGGTGGGAGAGCCCAGAACATAAAGAGTGCGGATTGCATATAAAGGAGATAAAACAGTGTTAGATACAAAAAAATTGACACATCTAAAACAGCTTGAAGCTGAATCTATTCATATATTAAGAGAGGTAGTAGCGGAGTTTGACAATCCCGTTATGATGTACTCCGTAGGAAAAGATTCTGCGGTAATGCTTCATCTTGCGCTCAAGGCTTTTTTCCCTGCAAAATTGCCATTTCCGCTTCTACATGTAGATACTAAATGGAAATTTAAAGAGATGATTGAATTTCGTGATAAAAGAGCAAAAGAGGAGGGTTTTGAGCTTCTGGTTCACACAAACCCTGAGGGAATAGAAAAAAATATAAACCCTTTTGTGCATGGTTCGGCTGTTCATACCGACATCATGAAGACAGAGGGCTTGAAGCAAGCACTCAACAAATATAAGTTTGATGCCGTTTTTGGCGGGGCAAGACGAGATGAAGAGAAATCCAGAGCAAAAGAGAGAATCTACTCTTTTAGAGATAAAAACCATAGATGGGACCCGAAAAATCAGAGACCTGAGTTATGGAACTTGTATAACTCAAAAGTTCACAAGGGTGAGTCAATTAGAGTTTTTCCGCTCTCAAACTGGACGGAGCTTGATATTTGGCAATATATTTACCTTGAAGGGATTCCTATTGTGCCGCTATATTTTGCCAAAAGGCGACCCGTTATTGAAAAAGATGGAGTAAAAATAATGGTTGATGATGAGAGAATGCCAATTGAAGAGCATGAAGTAGTAAAAGAGGAGATGGTAAGGTTTAGAACCTTGGGATGTTACCCTCTCACAGGAGCAGTCGAATCTAGCGCCACAACATTGCCTGAGATTATCCAAGAGATGCTTTTAACAAAAACAAGTGAGAGACAAGGGCGAATGATAGACAATGACTCCAGTGGGTCGATGGAGAAGAAAAAAATAGAGGGGTATTTTTAACATGTCACTATTAGAGACAAAAATAGCAACAGATATAGAGAGTTATCTCAAAGAGCATGAGAATAAAGAGCTGCTTAGATTTATTACATGTGGAAGTGTAGATGATGGTAAAAGTACACTTATCGGCAGACTTTTACATGATTCAAAAATGATTTTTGAAGACCAATTGGCGGCTATAAAAAAAGATAGCAAAAAGAGCGGTACGACAGATGGTGAGTTTGATTTGGCACTTCTTGTTGATGGTTTGCAGAGTGAGAGGGAGCAGGGGATTACTATTGATGTCGCATACAGATATTTTACGACAGATAAGCGAAAATTTATTATCGCCGACACCCCTGGGCATGAGCAATATACAAGAAACATGGCGACAGGTGCTAGTACGGCTGATTTGGCAATCATTTTAATTGATGCAAGATACGGGATTCAAACGCAAACAAGAAGGCACTCTTTTATAGCGAAACTGCTCGGCATTAAGCACATTGTAGTTGCTGTAAATAAAATGGATTTAGTAGATTTTTCTCAAGAAGTGTATGAGAACATTGCAAAAGAGTATTTGCTTTTTGCAAAAGATATAGGCTTGAGTGATGATATTAGCTTGATTCCGTTATCTGCTTTAAATGGCGACAATATTGTAGAGCGAAGCCAAAAATCTCCATGGTATAAGGGCGAGACACTGATGCATCTCTTAGAGAACATTGAAATCTCAAGTAAGAGAGATTTGTCGCATTTTAGACTGCCTATTCAGTATGTGAATAGACCAAATTTAGATTTCAGAGGCTTTTGCGGAACTATATCTTCTGGAGTTATAAGAGTTGGCGATTTAATCACTGTTTTGCCATCTAAGAAAAGTTCGAGAGTTAAAGAGATAGTGACTTATGATGGAAATCTTGAATATGCGTATGCCCAAGAGGCAGTGACTTTGACATTGGAAGATGAGATAGATATAAGTCGTGGAGATTTAATTGTAAAGAGTGATGAAGAGCCACAGAGTGCAGATGCTTTTGATGTGAATATTGTATGGATGAGTGAAGATGCTTTAGTCAAAGGCAAACGCTATCTTATCAAAAGAGCGTCTTGTGTAAGTGTGGCTAGCGTTGATGAATTTTATTATAAAACAGATGTAAATACCTTAGAGAAACAGAGTGCCAATATGCTAAACCTAAATGAGATTGGGCATGTTAAATTAGATTTGGAGCACTCTCTTGCTTATGATTCTTATGAGAATAACAAAGCTATGGGAAGCTTTATAATAATTGACAGGATAACAAACAATACACTTGGAGCTGGCATGATTGTTGAAAAATCATTACAAGAATCAAAAGCCAAGGTATCACAATATGGAGCATTCGAGTTAGAGCTAAACGCATTGGTGAGGAAATATTTTCCTCATTTTGAATGTAAAGAAATTTTTTAGGAAAATATAATGTCAAAAGAGACAAAAGCACAGAGAGTAGAGCGTATAAAAAAAGATAAAGATGGCTTAGATGTACTTCAAGACATATATCGCTATGCAAAAACAGAAGAAGAAATTGATCCCGAAGATATAGACAGGTTTAAGTGGTATGGCTTATATACGCAAAACAGAAACTTACAAGATGAAGATGACTCTACTCTATATTTTATGTTAAGAGTCAAGCTCCCAGAGGCTAAACTTAATCTTAAAGGGCTTGAAGCAGTTGCAGATATTTCAAGAAAGTATGCAAGAGCAACGGCTGATTTTACAACAAGACAGGATATTCAATTTCATTTTATAACAATAAAAGATTTGCCTGCAATTTTTGCTCGTTTAAAAGAGGTAAACTTAAGTACGGTTTTTGCGTCTGGGGATGTTCCTAGAAATGTTGTTACTTGTCCTGTAAATGGAATTGATAAGGAGCAAATTTGTGATGTTAATGCCCTTGCACAGGATATTAATAGATATTTTGATAAAAATGCAGAGCTCTCAAATTTGCCTAGAAAATATAAGGTTGGAGTCAGCGGCTGTTCTAAGCACTGTATCTCTCATGAGATACAAGACCTAAGCTTTAATGCTATAAAAACAGAAACTGGTGAGATTCTCTTTTGTGTTAATGTAGGAGGTGGTTTGGCTTCAAACAAACGTATAGCTTCACATATAGGATATGTCACAGCATCGCAGGTTCTGCCAATTGTAAAAGCAGTAACTCAGATATATAAAGAGTATGGAAACAGAGAAAACAGAAGAAAAGCGAGGCTTGGACACCTTCTTGATTTATGGGGAGTTGAAAAATTTATAGAAATTTTGCATGAAAATATAGATTTTATTTTACAAAACAGAGAGCTTCAAGAGTATGTGCCGTATGAAAAAAGAGAGCATTTTGGAGTTCATGAGAGCGTAGAAGATGGTAAAAGTTATGTAGGATGCGCAATTGATGGCGGAAGAATCGGTGCGGATGGTTTGTATAAACTTTTAGAGATACTACAAAACAACGGCGCTACAACTATCAAGGCGACAACAACGCAAAACCTTGTGATTACTGATGTGCCTAGTAGTAGTGTTAATGCACTCTCAAAAGCACTCAAAGAGATAGATATAGATGTAAATCCATCTCCGTTTAAAGCAAGAACACTCTCATGTACGGGAAAAAACTTTTGTAAATACGCTGTCTCCGAGACAAAAGATTTGGCATCGAGACTGGTTGCTCATTTGCAAAACAGATTTCCTGATTTTAAAGAGCCTCTCTCTTTTAGTGTCAATGGATGTTCTCACTCATGTGCACATCCACATGTAGTAGATATTGGTCTGCTTGGATGTAAGGTAGAGAATAACCGTAAATATGTTTCAGGTTTTGAACTTATCTTAGGCGGTCATTTAGAGGGAGACAAAAGTAATTTCGCTAAGAGTACTGGTATAAAGTTTATACCAGAAGATGCTTGCCAAATTGTAGAAAATATAATAGAGAGTTACCTAAATAGTCATTATAAAAATTTTCATGACTATGCAACAGGAAAAATATATGGATAAAGATATATTTTCTCCAATTTTGAGGGATAAAAAAAACATTAGAGATGAGATAAAAAAAGGCATCATAGGTGTACATAAAAAATATTATTTCGATTATACAGCTTCTGGATTGGCATATAAAACAATTGAATTGCGTGTTCAAGAGGTATTAAAAACATATGCCAATACACACTCAAAAGAGGCTTCAATGGCGGCAAAGACAGACTTCTACTATACACAGGCACGCAGACATTTAAAAAGGTTACTGAAGCTTGAATCTGATTTTGCAATTTTGCCGTGTGGCTGTGGTGCGACATCTGCAATAAAGCGTTTTCAGGAGATTGTAGGCATATATATCCCTCCTGCTACTCGTAAACGATTTAATATTAATAATGATAAAGAGTCCACTCCTTTAGTAATTACAGGACCTTACGAGCACCACTCAAATGAGGTAAGCTATCGTGAAGCACTCTGCGATACAGTGCGTATTGGACTTAATAATAGAGGAGTGATTGATTTAGAACAGCTTGAGCAAATTTTACAAACAAGTACGCACTCTCAGATAATTGGGGCATTTTGTATAGCTTCTAATGTCACGGGAATCATAACTCCGTATGAAAAAATTTCTCTGCTTCTTCGCAAATATAATGCGATTGTCTGTTTTGATGCGGCTGCTTCATCTCCATATATGAATATACCGTCTTCTCTATATGACGCTATGTTTCTCTCCCCGCACAAACTCATAGGCGGTCCAGGTTCTTGTGGAATTTTAGCCATACGAAAAGGGCTGATTGATGAGGACATCGCTCCAACATTTGCAGGAGGAGGTACATTTAAATACGTTAATCGCAACACGCATCAGTTTATTGACGAAAAAGAGGCTCGTGAGGATGCAGGAACGCCTGGAATATTACAACTAATTAGAGCTACTTTGGCATATCAACTTCGTAATGAAGTAGGTTTTATAAGAATAAAAAAACAAAAAAATATACTGATGAAACATTTAATTGATGCTCTTATGGATATAAAAGGGTGTACAATTTACGGTAATTTAGAAGAAGAGAACATAGGTATAATCTCGTTTAATATCGATGGAGTTGACCCTTATCTGCTCTGTTCTTACATGTCAAATCTTGATGGCATCCAAAGTCGTGCAGGTTGTTCATGTGCAGGACCGTATGGACACGATCTCTTAGGACTAAAGGATAACTCAAATTTTGCAAAAAAACCAGGATGGCTTCGCCTGAGCATCCACTATGCACAGGAGATTAATGATATTGATTATCTCTTGGGAGCACTTAAAAAAAGTATTATAGAGATAAAAAAAATTAAGAGCGATTGAATAGTTACAAGAGTACAATTTGCTCAAAAATTAGCTACTTTAATAAAGGCAAACAGTGATTTACAAATTTTTTAATTCCCTTAATATGCGGTTAAACAATGAGGATTGATTTAAAAAACAGAACCTCAAAAGAGATATTGGACTATTTTGAGGGGTTACATGTAAAAGAGGGAGCGGTTGTAGAGGCAGAGTTTTTGGACGCTGATATAGATACTTTTGGCTATAAAGCTTTTGTTGATTTAGCACAGCTCTTTTTTATGAAGATGCTTACACCGATAAAAAATGAGACAACTACTGTGTTGAGATTTCAAAAACTTCATCTTGAATCCTCTTTTCATAAAGCAGACAAAAGTAGCGAAAAATATGGAGCAGATAGCGAGTTTTTTAAGATAGATAAAACTGCACAGTTTAGCTTTTTATATCATTATCAAAAAGCGCTGGAATTTATAGATATCAAGAGTAAAAAGAGAGTTCTAAATCTTGGTGTAAATCGTGGTGATGAGTTTAGGGTTATAAAAGAGATGTTGAGCTGTGAGGAGTTTGAATTAACGGAGTTTGTCGGGGTTGACTACTCCACTTCTGCAATAGAGTATGCAAAGGATGATTTTTTAGATGATAAAAATGTAAAATTTATCTGCCATGATATAAATAGGCTCTGTGAACTTGATTTGGGAGAGTTTGACCTTATCATATCTATTGGAACTCTGCAGAGTTCAAACATAGAGTTTAACGCTACATTTATGAGTATCTACCAAAATTATCTCCACAAAGACGGAGCTATAATTTTGGGCTTTCCAAATTGCAGATGGATTGATGGTGAGATGATTTATGGTGCAAAAACTCCAAACTATGCCTTTAGTGAAATGAGTTTGGTTTTAAAAGATATACATTTTTGTAAAAAATATCTTCAACAAAAAAAGTATAGAGTAACTATTAGGGGCAAAGATTATCTCTGTTTAACAGCTAGGAAAGTTATTTAGATATAATTTTTTTCACGAATTTTATGGAGGTTTATATGGTTCACAACAATATGATTTTAGGTAATGAACTTTTTCAAAAGAGTTTTTTCAAAGCTTATGAAAAAGAGTTTTTACAGTTGTCTCAAAAAGGTCAAACACCAAAAGCCTTGTATATAGGCTGTTCCGATTCAAGAGTTTTACCAAATCTTATAACACAAAGCGCTCCAGGGGATCTTTTTGTTGTAAGAAATGTAGGTAATTTTGTTGCGCCATATAAACCAGATGAGGATTTTCACTCCACAGCTTCAGCTATAGAGTATGCGGTAACTGTTTTAGAGGTAAAGAGTATTATTGTTTGTGGACATACAAAATGTGGAGCGATAGAGGCAATTCATAAAAAAAGTTGTGCAAATAATCCTGAGTTAGTTCATACAAAAACATGGCTCACACTTGGAGAGAGCGCAAAAGCTCAGGCTATTTTAGCACTTGGATTAAGAGCAGACAAAGAGACGCTCTACCGCTTGACAGAGAAACTCTCAGTTGTATCACAGTTAGAGAATCTTCTTACATACCCATCTGTTAAAAAGAGAGTAGATAATGCAGAGATTGCAATTCATGGCTGGATATATGATATAGAGAGTGGTGAGATAGAGTACTACGACCCAGAAATCTCACAATTTGTACACCTAAGTTCTCTAAAAATTGAAGAAGAGGAGGAGGAGAGTAGTTTATAGCAGATACTTCTTTAACCAAACACTTAGCACATAAAGTCCCCATATATGCTGTTTAAAGCCGCCATTAGCGGCTTTTTTGATATGTTCATCTAAAATCTCTTTTTTAAAAATCCCAGTTTTCTCATTTACTTCTTTAATAAGAGATATTTTTTTACTCTCTATTAGATACTCCATAAATGGATTTGAGAAGCCTTTTTTTCTGCGTGAGAGTATTTTTTCATCTAGCATGGGTTTTAGAGCGGATTTTAAAAGAGATTTGGTTACGCCATCCATATAGCGGATTTTTGGGTCTATGCTAAAGACGAGAGAGGCTAGCTTATGATCTAAAAATGGGGTGCGTGACTCTATTGAGTGAGCCATACTTAAGCGGTCTAGTTTAGTGAGATAGTGTTCTGCTTGGAAAAGATGTAAATCTATATAACTGTACCATATACTCTCATCAGAGTGTGATGAGGCGAGAAATGTCTCTCTATAATTTTGTATGTATTTAAGTGATTCGTTATCTCTTACGTTTCTCTTCATTGATACGTTTTTTTGCAAATCTGTAAAATTCTCTCCAGTTGTGCGAAACAAAAGTGAGCCATCAAAAACTCTTTTGTATCTCTCCCACTCTCTGTTCATTGAGAAATTTGAGTGAAAATAGCCGCTTAACCAGTTTTTGTTTTTTAGATTTGTAAGTTTCTCAATATCTAAAAACTCAAAATATTGTCTATATCCCAAAAACAGTTCATCGCTTCCCTCGCCGCTTAAGACAACTTTGTAGCCATCTTTTTTTATATGTCCAAAAAGCAGATACAACGGCACCGCAGCAGGGTCATTGAGTGGCTCATCAAGGGCATCTAAGACTATGTCGCATGACTCATCAAACTCTCTTTGAGAAATTTCAACAGCTCTATTTTTAACCCCAAGAAGAGAAGCACTCAAAGAGGCATTTTGTCTCTCGTCATATTTTGCAAACTCTTTGTATCCTAAGGTGTAGGTTTGAATATCCATTGAAGCTTTTTTTGCATAAGCATTGATTGCTGCACTGTCAATTCCACCAGAGAGCAGTGATGCCATTGGAACATCAGTAGCTAATCTTATATTTATCGCTTCTTCTAGTGCATTTTGGACTAAAAAAACTGCTTCATCCCTGTTGGTTATAAGAGATGGCGTTGTGTCAAGCAAATCAAAATATCGCTTAATTTCAACTTTTGAATCTTTAAAAATAAGATACTCACCAGCGGCTAATTTTTTGATATTTTTAAAAAAGGTAAATGGCGGGGTTGGTGCTAAAAATGAGAGGTAACTAAGAAGTGCATCCTCATCCATCTCAATACTATGCAAAAATGGTACAAGTGCTTTTATCTCAGAAGCAAAGATAAAAGCATTTACATGTAGATAAAAGAGCGGTTTTTTACCAAGTCTATCACGAAAAAGGTAGAGTATTTCATCATCTAAAAGAGCTATTGCAAACATTCCTCTTAAATGCAATACAAAATTAACGCCCCATTTTAAGTAAGAAGCAGCGATAACTTCCGCCTCGCTTTGTGTTTTAAAATTAAACTCACAAGACAAATCGGCTCTTAACTCTTTGTAGTTGTATATCTCTCCATTAAATGAGAGAAGTATCTTCTCATAAGAAAATGGCTGATTTGAGTCTGAGTTAGTGCCTGTTATGCTAAGTTTATGGTGCGCAAAAAAGAGATTTTGCCCTTGAGTAATCCCGCAAAAATCTCCTCCTCTGTGAGAGAGTAAAGCAAGAGCATCTTTTGCTTTTTTCTCATCATGCTCTCCTAATATCCCAAAAATAGCACACATCAAAGACTCTTTTTAAACATAACAGTTACGTCATCTTGCAAATAATCATCTCTAAATATAACCTCTGCTACGCCCAAATCAGCAGCGATTTTATCTATCTTTGTTTTTGTGAGGTAGTTGTAAGTCTCACTGCGCTTATCTCCATAAAGTACATTAAATAAAAAACCAACTCTACATGTACGAAAGCAGTTTTGCATAAATAGATGTGTTTCAAAATCATTTAAAACATTCATAGCGCCACTACAGATATAAAAATCAGCTGAGGGAAGAGAATCTTTGCAGATGTCAGCGACTACTATCTCGCACCCCGTCCTCTCACTTGCAATTGAGTACATGTCAACTAAAGTATCTATACCAATATACTCTTTTGGAACTCTTCTTTTTTTTTGCATGTAGAGATATAAATCGCCAAATCCACATCCAGCATCAGCAACGCTAAAGTCACTCATAACTTCTGGAAGCATCTCTAAGATAATCTCAAATCGTAGATTTTGTGACTCTTTTGAGTGCCAGTTTACCCCTTTTGCAGTTATGCCATACATCTCAATCGCGCTTGAGTAGAATGTTTTATTGTCAATTTTAGGCATTTGAAGAGTTCATAGTGTAGGATTTTTCCAAAAAAAGAGATTTAATTTTCAAATTATAGTACAAAATATATATAGAACACTTTTTCATTGTGATATTATGCAGACATTCAAAGATAAGGATTTGTAATGAGTCACATGTATAATCTTGCAATTATTGGTGCAGGACCATCGGGAATTGCAACTGCGGTTGAGAGCTATCTGCTTGGGGTTAGAGATATTATAATTTTAGAAAAAGATCAAAACCACAACTCAACTATACGAAAATATTATAAAGATAACAAAAGAGTTGATAAAGATTGGAAGGGTCAAAAGGTAGAGCTTGAGGGCAAAATCTATTTCGTCGATGGAACAAAAGAGAGTACTTTAGATTTTTTTGATGAGATTTTAAATAACCACTCAGTGGAGTTGAGAACACATACAGAGGTTCAAAACATCAAAAAAAGAGATGGATATTTTGAGATATTTATCGCAGGAGAGAGCATAAATGCAAAATATGTGGTGGTAACCATTGGAAGAATGGGTAAGCCAAATAAACCAGACTACAAGATACCACAGGGAGTTAAGGATAAGGTTGCCTTTACACTTGATAATTGTGGGATTGGTGAGAAAATTTTAGTCGTTGGCGGAGGCGATAGCGCCATAGAGTATGCGATTGATTTAAGCGCTAAAAATGAGGTTGCAATTTGTTACAGAAGAGAGACGTTTAGACGAGCAAATCCAACAAACCAAAGAGATATAGCAAACGCAATTATGCACAAAGAGGTAGAACCGATTTTGGGAGTAGATATAAATTCTCTTGAAGATGAAAACGGCAGAGTAAAAGTTATCTTTAGCGAGAGAGAAGCTGATATTTATGATAGAGTAATTTATGCAATTGGTGGAACGACACCTAGTGCATTTTTGGCAAGTTCGGGCATAAAAGAGGAGGATGGCAAACCTAGCCATGATGAAAATTATGAGACAAATATAGAGGGGCTATTTGTAGCTGGAGATATAACGCAAGAGTCAGGCGGAAGTATAGCTCTTGGGTTAAATCATGGTTATGCTATAGCTAAACATATTCAAGAAAAAAAACTCTAAAGCCCTATTTTAGAGCGTCTAATAGGTTCTTAAAATCTATTTTATTTGAGAAGCCAACACTCTGATGAAAAGGTTTCTCAGTAGATGCTTCTATAAAAAATGTTGTTGGTACGACTGGAACATTTAAAAAAGATGGAAACTCTTTCTCCTCTTTGTTTATGATAAGAGGGATATATTTTGCTTTTATAGCTCTGTCTATATCAGCATCCATAAGAGTTTTTTTCTCAAATTTTGAGCACCATGGGCAGTAGTTAGTAACCATTAAAACCATAAGGTTTTTCTTCTGCTCTTTTGCTCTCTTTAGTGCGACTTCATAGCTAGTCTCGTAACTCATACTCTCTGCAAAATCTCTATAACCATCTGCAAAAACAAAAACGCTAAATAAAAGTATTAAAATTATATTTTTCATAAATTATCCTCTTTATATTGTGCTTCAAACATATCTAAAAGCTCCTCTGCATTGTCGATGAGCTCCTCTTCTAGTTCTTGAGGAACAAAGATGCGAGAGTTCATGTAAGAGATTACAAAGACACTCTCCTTTGTATCAAGGCGCATAGCATTCTCTCCAACCATTAACTCCATTTTAAGTGCTAATGTATCGCCTATACCGATGAAACCTATAAGAAATGCAAGTGAGCGAGATGAGAAGTTTTTTGTCTCAATCCCCAGTTTTTGAGATTTTTTTATGAGCATCTCTAATATTTTCTCTTTATATTTTATATCTATTTTGTCTGTGTTCAACTCAACTACTGGGTAATAACTCTTAACACCACTTAAGGTAAAAGGAGTTTGCGCTCCTACATGTGAAGCAAAGAAGAGAAAAAAAAGGGTAACAAATATGGTTTTAAATTTACTCATCTACAATCCTGCTTTTTATTTTATAATTATTTATCAACTTAATTATAACCATAATTGCGATTGCTTGGAAGAGTGAAGCTAAGATAAGTGCATAGTAATAGAGTTCAGTTATGCTCTTGCCATTGTAAGCGAGTGTCGCCATTGCAATAAGAAGTGTAAGCGGCATAGAGTGTGACAAGCCCATCAAAAGAGAGTCCACAAGTTTTAACTCTTTTATAAAAACAAGTGAAGCTATAAGACGCATCATAGTCATAGCTAGAGTAATTAAAAGAGCTTTTGTGATAAGTCCATCCATAAATAGCGCTTCAAGATTAAATGAACTTCCTATATGGATAAAAAATATAGGGATTAAAAAGCCAAAACCAAAAGAGGCAAGTTTTTCTGGAAGCTCTTTTTTATGTTCAAAAAATGTTGGTATAAAAATCCCAGCCAAAAACGCACCAAAAGCGAGTTCAAGTTTTAGATAGAGCATCGCACCGACTAAAATGAAAAATATCCCCATAGATAGTCTTATATCTTGCTCTTTGTTGTCATCATGAGGCATAAGTGATGTTGCAACTGTAGGAAACCACCAAAAAAGAAGCTCGATTGCACGAAATAGTAAAAACATAAATAGTAAAAACAGCGCAAGTGCAAAAATAGTCTGAGCAAGAGCAAAGCCCACACCAGTTTCAAGTGTCGCTGATGTTAGTGTTAAAAAGCCGATACTTACTATCTCTCCAATTGCTCCTGCGGTCATGGAGAGAGCAAGCCATGGAGTTTTTCCATACTCTTTTGAGAGCGTTGCAATTAGCCCAACGGAGATAAGCGGCATAAGCACCATAAAGATTTTTCCAAGCTCAAAGTAAAGAGAGATAGCGATAGAAAAAGAGTATAAAATAGCCAGATATATGATGATTTTTTGCATTAACTCTTTTGGGGTTTTTAGAGTACTTTTGAGATTTATCTCCGTCCCAGCGATAAACATAAGATACAAAAATCCAAGTTCCGCAACTATTTTAAAGAGATGTTCCTCATGTATAAGACCAATATATGCAAAAACAGCGCCAAATATAATCTCTATTGGGGTAGTTGGAAGTTTTATGAGCTTCGCAAAAAAAGGAGAAAATATAATAATAAGAGAGATAGTTACTATTAATATTATATTTTCATACATCTACTATTTTACCGAGGAGGCTACATCAAGATTGAGAGATTTTAGCATCTCCAAATCCCTCTGCATGGCCTTTCCGCTTGTTGTGAGATAGTTTCCAATAACGATAGAGTTAGCGCCATTTGCAAATATTTCACTCTCTCTATCTCCAAACATAAGCTCTCTTCCACCTGCGACCATGATTCTTTGTGCATCTGGAATCATTGCGCGAGTAAGCTTTATAAGTGATAATGCTTCATCAACACTTAGAGGATTTGGGCTAAGCTCAAGAGCTTCGTTATGATGATAGAAGTTTATAGGAACAGAGGTTGGTTTTAGACTATCTAGTGATTTTAACATCGAAACTCTGTCTTCTTCTCTCTCTCCAAGTCCAAAAATCCCACCGCTTATAAGGACTAAACCAGCGTTGTTAATATTTTGACAGGTCTCATATCGCTCATCCCAAGAGTGAGTTGTGCAGATTTTTGGGTAAAACTCTCTTGAAGTCTCAAGGTTATGGTTGTATGCTTTTATGCCAGAAGCCCTAAGTGTTAGAAGTTGCTCTATTGTAGCCGTTCCATTGCATGCGATAAGTCTTAACTCTGGTAGCTCTTTGCTTAGAACCTCTGCAATAGAGCAGACAAAATTTAGTGTTTTATCATTTAACCCTTTGTCTGAAGTTACAAGGCAAAAGCCAAGCGCACCATTAGAGTAAGCATCCTGAGCCTCTTTAAGGATTAGTGAAATCTCTTTTTGCTTATATCTGTCTATATCAGCTTTGTAACGTACACTTTGAGAACAAAACTTGCAATCTTCATTACATGTACCGCTATTTATGTTGCAAATGGAGCATAAAAATATTTTCTGATTCACTTTTTTTCTCGTAGGTACTTAAAGTTTTTCTTCTCTATGATATCACTTTTGTTCTCTCTTGTATATCTTGTGAGCTTGTAGCTTTTATTTTCTACATCAAGCATAGCCCACTCTGAGAGAGGTTTGTTTCTAGCACAAATTTCTCCTGAATTAACAAAAAGAGTGTTGTTTATAAATTCCAAAGAGAACTCATGGGTATGTCCAAAAACTACAACATCTGCGTCAGGTGACATGTAAAATGGAATGTGCATAAGTTTAAACTTTATATCTGCCACCTCAAAGTAGTAAGGCTCTTGAACTAAGTTAAACTGAGTGTGAAATTCAGCTAAATGAGCATCATTATTTCCATAAACCGCTACATATTCAACACCACTATCTCTCAAAAGATTAAGAATTTCAACATCTACAATATCACCTGCATGGATAATAAACTCCGCTCCATCTTCGATTAGAGTGTTTATAGCACGCCTAGCTTTTTTAACTTTTCTATGAGTGTCTGAGATGATGCCTATCTTCATTTTTACTCTGCTACTATCTCTTGTGCTGGAGTTTTTGCTTTACACTTTATGCACTCATAAATCTCTTTGCCTCTAAATACCCTAAAAGCTAGTGCACCATCACATCCAGATTCTCTACACTTATATTTTGATGGTTCAAACTTTGAGATAAACTTACATGTAGGGTAGTTTTCACATCCCCAAAATGGTCCTCGTCTTGAATTTTTGAGGCTTATTTTACCACCACAATCAGGACATGGAGTCTCACTTGTCTTCTCCTCAACATTTATGCTTTTTGTGTTTTTACAATCAGGGTAACCGCTACATGCTAAAAATGGACCATTTCTCCCGTTTTTAGTAACCATCTCTTTTCCACATTTATCGCATATTTCATCACTTGAAGATGATTGTGCATTTTCTTCACCTTCTTTTTTCTCGCCCTCAACCTGTTCTGTATATTTACATTTTGGAAAGGCACTACATGCTATAAACTCGCCAAATCTCCCTGAACGTAAAAGTAGCTCTTCTCCACATTTAGGGCAAGCTCTGCCTAGAGGTGTTGCCATCTTTAGAGACACTATATTTGTTTTTCCCTCTTCAACTTGTGCTAAGAAATCGCCATAAAAGTCACTAAGTAGTTTTTGCCAAT
Source organism: Sulfurimonas denitrificans DSM 1251 (assembly GCF_000012965.1). NCBI lineage: Bacteria > Pseudomonadati > Campylobacterota > Epsilonproteobacteria > Campylobacterales > Sulfurimonadaceae > Sulfurimonas > Sulfurimonas denitrificans. The sequence continues at coordinate 171,771 of NC_007575.1, forward strand.
CATTTTGCCCCTCTGCTATCTCATCAAGCTTTTCTTCCATGTTTGCCGTAAAGGAGAGATCAACGATGTTTGAGAAGTTTTTCTCTAAAATCTCGGTAACTGTAAATGCCATCTCTGTCGGAATAATCTGCTTTTTCTCAATAGTCACGTAAGTGCGGTTACTAAGAGTTGCTATAGTTGGAGCATAAGTAGAAGGTCGTCCAATCCCCTCACTCTCAAGTTTTTTGATAAGTGCAGCTTCAGAGTAACGAGCTGGTGGCTCTGTAAAGTGCTGAGTTGACTCTATCTTTTGGATTTGAGCACTTTGCCCTTCACTTAGAGATGGAAGAAGTTTGTCTTTATCTTCTGCTCCAGTGAGAGCGTAAAAACCATCAAATGTTAATTTTCTACCGATTGCTTTGTATTCGTTATTTGCTCCGCTAAAGATAATGCTTTGTTGCTCAAATACAGCATCATTCATTTGACAAGAGACAAAGCGCTCATATATAAGGCGATATAGTTTTATCTCATCTGGTTTTAAAAATGAAGCTGCCACCTCTGGAGTAAACGCAAGCATAGTAGGGCGAATAGCTTCGTGAGCTTCTTGTGCGCCTTTTGCCTTTTTAGTGTAAATTTTAGGCTCTGCTGGGAGATATTTTTTGCCAAATCTGCTCTCAATAAGACCACGAACAGCAGTTAGCGCTTCATGTGCTAAGTTTAGTGAATCTGTTCTCATGTAGGTGATAACACCGCTTGTTCCGCTTGGAGTTTTAACACCTTCATAAAGAGTTTGTGCGACCATCATAGTTTTCTTAGGAGTAAACCCTAGTTTGCTTGAAGCGACTTGTTGAAGAGTTGATGTCATAAATGGCGGTGGAGTTGCACTTCTTCTCTCTTTAGTCTCTATCTTAGAGATAATAAAACTATCTTCTTTTACACTTTTTACTATTGAAGATGCATCAGCTTTGTTTGTGATTGAGAGTTTTGAGAGCTTCTCTCCCATGTGAGATATAAGAGAAGCTTCTATATCTTTTGCAAAGAGTGTATCTATAGTCCAGTACTCTTCTGCTACAAACGCTCTTATCTCTCTCTCACGGTCAACTACAAGTTTTAGTGTTGATGATTGCACACGTCCAGCGGAGAGCCCCTTTTGGATTTTTGAGCTAAGAAGCGGAGAGAGTTTATAGCCAACTACACGGTCAAGGATACGACGTGCTTGTTGAGCGTTTACCATATCCATATCTATCTTTCTAGCGTTTAAGAGTGCGTTTTCTATGGCTGTTTTAGTTATCTCATGAAAAACTATACGAGGAAGTTCTGCAGGGTCTTTTTTGATAGCATGAGCTATATGCCATCCGATTGCTTCACCCTCACGATCCTCATCGGTCGCGATATAGATGATATCGCTCTTTTTTGCTAAAGTGGTTATCTCTTTTACAGTTGCAGCATTCTCTTTTGCAACACTATAAGCTGGAATTAGATGAGAGTTTTCATCTACTGTTATTCCAAAACGAGATTTTGGCAAATCTCTTATGTGTCCCTTTGATGCAATAACCTCATATTCCTTGCCAAGGAAGTTTTTTATTGTCTTTGCTTTTGCAGGTGATTCAACGATAATTAGGTTCAAATAGCATTCCTATATATATAGTATAGTTCTTTTTAAGTCTGGAAGTGTAGCAAAAAATAAATAAATAGATGAAATCAAATATTTTTGAAAAATATTTGTAAATTGATTAAAGTTATTTTTGAGAGTGTCGATTTAGTTAACATCAAGGCATGGAAGCCAAGATAAAAAATTAACTAGAGCGTAAGGCTCTACCCTAAAAGGATTTATCATGGGATTTAGAATAAACACAAATATTAGTGCGATGAACGCACATAGAAATGCTCAGCAAACTAATATAGGACTTGATAAAAGTCTTGGTTCACTTAGTTCTGGTTTAAGAATTACGAAAGCGGCAGATGACGCTTCTGGTATGGCTATTGCCGATTCTCTTCGTCAACAAGCTCAAGGTTTGGGTCAAGCTGTATCAAATGCAAACGATGGTATTGGTATTACTCAAACAGCGGATGGTGCTTTGGATGAGTATATAAATATTGCTAATACTATTAGAACTAAAGCTATTCAAGCTGCGTCTGATGGTCAAACTTTAGATACACGTAAAGCTATTCAGGCTGATATTGACAAACTTATGGCAGAGGCTCAAAATATTGCTTCAACTACTTCGTTTAATGGTCAAACACTTCTAAATGGTGGTTATCAAAATAAATCATTCCATATTGGTGCATACTCTGGAGAGGCTGTAAAAATCTCTATAGAAGATAGTAGAACTGAAAAAATAGGTAAATTTGCTCTAGCAGAATCAACTACAGGATTAACAGCTACTACAGGTCAGGCTGGTGTTAGTACAGTATCTCTTAGCGTTACTGTTACAAGTGCAGATGGTACAACATCAACATCAACAGGTGAAGCTGTACTTACTTCAGGTGCACACTCTAGTTATGAGATTGCACAGATGGTAGTTGATGCATTTAACTCAGATGCTCAAACAGATGGAACAAATGCAAGAGCTAGTGTATATGAACTTACATCTTCGACTGCAGGAACTGCGGCATTTGGTGTTAGAGTAGATTCTAGTGATAAATTTACTACAACTGAAGCAGGATTTACTATTGGAGATGCTACGGCTGCTCTAACAAATAACTTTAGTACTATTGATGTTACAACTAGAGAAAAAGCAGAGAAAGCTATTATCATCTCGGATTATACTCTTAAAGATTTAGACTCTAGAAGATCAGATATAGGTTCGGTTCAAAATCAACTTGAATCAACTATTAGAAATATCTCTGTAACTCAGGTAAATGTTCAAGCGGCAGAATCACAGATTCGTGACGTTGACTTTGCGGCAGAGAGTGCGAACTTTGCGAAATTTAATATCTTAGCTCAGTCTGGTTCATACGCTATGAGTCAAGCTAACGCTGTTCAACAAAATGTTATGAGACTACTTCAGTAGTCGTCTTGAGTAAGTAGCTTTAGCTACGCTCACGTCCCTTTAGAAAACATTATGAGATTGTTACAGTGGTAACTCATCTATAACTGTTATTTTACAAACCCATCTTCAAGTAAAACTTGAGGATGGGTTTAAACCTCTTTTAAGCTCTCATTTTAATTTTTTTGGAACACTCATTGCTTAAACTCTACAAATAACCTTAAAAAGGATTTGTAATGGGATTTAGAATAAACACAAATATTAGTGCTATGAACGCGCATAGAAATGCAAGCATGACTAACTTAGGACTTGATAAAAGTCTTGGTTCACTTAGTTCTGGTTTAAGAATTACGAAAGCGGCAGATGACGCTTCTGGTATGGCTATTGCCGATTCTCTTCGTCAACAAGCTCAAGGTTTGGGGCAAGCTGTTATGAATTCAAATGATGGTATAGGTGTTACCCAAACAGCGGATGGTGCTTTGGATGAGTATATAAATATTGCTAATACTATTAGAACTAAAGCTATTCAAGCTGCGTCTGATGGTCAAACTTCTGATACACGTAAAGCTATTCAGGCTGATATTGACAGACTTATGCAAGAGGCTCAAAATATTGCTTCAACTACTTCGTTTAATGGTCAAACACTTCTAAATGGTGGTTATCAAAATAAATCATTCCATATTGGTGCATACTCTGGAGAGACTGTAAAAATCTCTATAGAGGATAGTAGAACTGAAAAAGTAGGTAAATTCTCGCTAGCAGAATCAACTACAGGATTAACAGCTACTACAGGTCAGGCTGGTGTTAGTACAGTATCTCTTAGCGTTACTGTTACAAGTGCAGATGGTACAACATCAACATCAACAGGTGAAGCTGTACTTACTTCAGGTGCACACTCTAGTTATGAGATTGCACAGATGGTAGTTGATGCATTTAACTCAGATGCTCAAACAGATGGAACAAATGCAAGAGCTAGTGTATATGAACTTACATCTTCGACTGCAGGAACTGCGGCATTTGGTATTAGAGTAGATTCTAGTGATAACTTTACTACAACTGAAGCAGGATTTACTATTGGAGATGCTACGGCTGCTCTAACAAACAACTTTAGTACTATTGATGTTACAACTAGAGAAAAAGCAGAGAAAGCTATTATCATCTCGGATTATACTCTTAAAGATTTAGACTCTAGAAGATCAGATATAGGTTCGGTTCAAAATCAACTTGAATCAACTATTAGAAATATCTCTGTAACTCAGGTAAATGTTCAAGCGGCAGAATCACAGATTCGTGACGTTGACTTTGCGGCAGAGAGTGCGAACTTTGCGAAATTTAATATCTTAGCTCAGTCTGGTTCATACGCTATGAGTCAAGCTAACGCTGTTCAACAAAATGTATTAAAACTACTTCAGTAATATAAAAACATCTTACACATGTGAGTGTAAGATGTTTTTACTACTACAAATCTTCTAAAACTTTTTCTATCTCTTGCTCATATGCTTTTATTATTTTTTCTAAAAGTGTAATAATTATCTTTTTAATTTTTTTAATATGTTTTTTATGATTATCTAGCTCTTTTGTATTGAAGAGATCTGAGATATAAGTTGATGAGATAAGAAGATAATTCATCATGATTTGATGCAGTTCATCTTGCTCGAATGCAACCATAGAGTTAAGTAATTTTGTATAACTTTGCATAAATATTTCACTACTTGATGAACTATCTTCTCTAAAAGTGTTTACAAAGTCATAATATTTTTGAACTCTTTTTTGTCTATCTTTTAACATTTGTAACTCTTCATTCGATAAAGAACTTGAAGAGTATTTGTCAAAAAGAGCTAAAAGATGACTCTTTAAATCTATTTTTTTTATAATTTTTGTTACTTTAACATCTGATGGTTCAAGTGCTATAGTCTCTTGAAAGTAAGCTCCATCACTAAGATTATATATATTTTGATTTGGTAATTTTAGTTTGCTTGTATGTATGTCAACTACAGGTATGGACATAGCAAGAAGAGGTATTGTGTTTACTTGTTTTCTAAAATTTCCTCGTACTTGTGTCACCGCTGTATCAAGTGAAGCACTTTGTGTGATAGAGTTTGCAGAGGATGTATCAAGGTTTCTGTGATCTGAGTGATCTTTTGCATGAGTTGAACCATCGTCTCCTATGGCTAAATCAAGCCCTAGTAGATATATATCGCCTTTACTAAAAGAGAGCGCTATAGCATACGAAGCTTCACCAACACTAGCAACATCAATAAAACAGTTGTTTAATTTATAGCTTGTTCTATCTTCAAGAAGATAAATCTTCTCTTTTTCGAAAGTTTCAAAAAATATATCTGCTACAGAAGCTGTAAATATAAAAATAGTCTCTTTAAAATAGTCTCTGTTTTCAAAAAAGTCTAGCTCTCTTTTTGCAAGAGGTTCATTTTCATCGATATGTACAACAATATCGGCAGGTATATCTAGTTTATAAAGTGTTTTAAGTGCAGCTAAAGGAGCTATAATAATGAACTTTTTATGGTGTTTTTTTAGCCACTCTTTGTGAGCATTTAGAGAAGGACCAGCAGCTAAGACTAAAAAAGGTTTATCATTAAAAAAGTTTTCTGACTCTTTTTTTTGTAAGTTTACAAACTTATAATCTTTCGCAATTCTATTTAAGATTTTTTGGCTTTTTTGTAAAAGTCTTGAGTGTGAATAACACTTTTCAGGGCGAATAAGTATGGCTTGTTGTACCTGTTTTATAGTTGATTCATCTTTTGAAGAGAAGAGACAAAATTTTAGATAATGGTTTCTTATGATACCATTTTCATAAAAACTATTGAAAGTATGCGCAAGCTCAATACTACTTTGTGCTATAGAAAAAAAAGTTTTCTTGCCACAAAGTGCATCTTTATAATTACATGTAAACATAGATAGTCTAAATAGTTCTATATCGTTATCAGTTACTAAAATAATTTCTGTTTTAGTTTTTTGGATTATATCTTTTATGTGCAGACCAAGCCCTACTCCTAAAAAAATAAACTTATATATTTTATTCATACTCATCGAAGCGTTAGTGTTTGAACTATGATAGTAGATTATGGGTGCGGTTGTTGCATGAGGGAAAAAGGCATCAGCTTCTTTGAGTAAGTCTATAGAGTTTTTATCATAAATAAAGTTATAAGAGCTCTCAAGAACTTGGTCATCTTTTTTAAATGATATTGTATCGAGGAGCTCTTTTGAGTATTTTATGGAATTTTGACCGTAAAGATAATTACCTGAAGATAGCTCTTTGATATCAAAATAGCTGTTTTTATATTCAAGTTCATATTTTTGAGGGTATTTACCATCACTTAATAGAGTTTCTAAAGCTATTAACATCTCATAGAGTCTTTTATGCTCTTTTTCGAAGAACTCCATATTTTGTTTATAATTGAGTACTGCTTTATCTTCTATTTTTTGCACTTAATATCCTTTGTATTTGTAAAAGTATAGCAAATAATATACCTCTCAATTTTGTTTTAAAACTTCTATTTGCGAGAGTGCATAACTCTCAATAGTGCCAATATCTCTATGATATGTATTGTTAAAGTATGTGTTTATTTTTCCGAGATACTTTGGTAATACATCATTGCTAAAATCTATCTCTTTTTTATCCAAACACTCTAAAAAATCAAATAGTGAAGCTTCACAAATATATACTGCACCATTTGCGAGATTTGATGGTGGATTTTTTACCTTTTCATAAAACTCTTGCACAATGCCTCTGTTATCTAGTTCCACTATACCGCAGCTAGAGGGGTTGTCACTTTTAAATAGCATCATAGTTATATCACAATTATTAGGTCTATTTTTATGAGCATTTATGAATTTGCCAAAATCACAAAAACTTAAATTATCAGCATGAACTAACATAAAGGGCTCATTATCAAAAAATGCTCTGTTTGTTAAGAGCGTTGAACCTGTATTTAAAAGCTTTTTTTCATATACTAATGTTATTTTGTCTCTATATTTTGAACTCTCAATGAACTCTTCTACTTGTACATGTAGATGGTGAGTATTTATCAGAAATTCATCTATTCCAGCCTCAGATAGGTTCTTTAGCCAATACTCTAAAAGAGGTTTGCCATTTATTGGGACTAAGCATTTTGGGATGGTGTTGGTTATTGGTCTTAACCTACTACCGATTCCAGCGGCTAAAAGTAAAGCTCTCACTCAAGCTCTTTTAGGATTTCATCTTTTTTTATAGGTACATTTCCTATACGACTCACTTGTATAGCCGATGCTAAAGAGCCAAGATATGCACTTTTCCATATATCAGCGCCAACAGCCAAAGCCATTGAACTGCATGTAAGAAGAGAATCACCTGCACCACTCACATCTTTTACGAGGGCACCCAAGGCTTCAATATTATCTGTTAATAAGCCACTAGAGACATTATTATAAATCATAACGCCCTCAGCACCAAGAGTTGTAAAGATATACTTAGCATCTGTTTTAGAAGCTAATTTTTCAGATAAAACAACCAAACCAGATTCAAAATCATTAAGTGATAGTCTAATCTCTCTCTCCGTAGGAGTTACAAGCGTCATATGTTTAAACTTAGAGATATCTCCGATTTGAGAAGAACTTTGAGAATCTGCTGCCATTAAAATCTTTTTTTCAATACCCATAGCTGTTATGGAGTTGATAATATTTTTTGTTAAAACACCATAACTAAAGTCTGAAAATATTATTAAATCAACTTTATCAATACACTCATTAATACTCTTTAGTATCTTTTTTTCTATATCTCTACTTACTCCATGCTGTTTAAGATGATTTACTCTTAGAAGAGTTTTCTCTTTTGCTCGAAAGCGCTGCTTTAAGGTAGTAGGTCTTGAAGTGTCGGTGTGAAGTGAAACATCTATATCTAGCTTCTCTAAAGTATCTTTTACAAAGTTATTATTATCACTTCCTATAACAGATATAAACTTGACATTTGCGCCTAATGTTTTGGCATGGCTTGCTACAATTGCTGCTCCGCCTAGAAATTTGTTGCTAAGTAGAGGAGTAACTACTATTGTTGGATCTTCTTGACTCATTCCTAATGGCTCACATGTAATATACTCATCAACAATCGTGTCACCTATAACTAAAACATTTAAATTAGCAAAGCTCTCAACGATGCTCTTTAGCTCATGAGGCTTAAAAGAGTGTCTGTTTGTATATTTGTTGCTATGGTTTACTTTATAGTTTGTAGATAAAAACTCTTTTCTTAAGAGATCCATAGATGAAAAACCAATCTCCCCAGAACTAAAGAGAAGCTTTCCGCCATAGGCATTAATAGTGTCTAATTCACTATTTTCTCTGTTTTCATGCTCTTTACCTTTAACTACTATATCTGGCATGTGCTCTTTTATATACTCTAGGGCTGAGACTTCCAAGATAAAAGCTTCATCTACATAGCTAGTCGCTTTTATGGATTCAAGTCTTATCTCTTGATTTATTCCTTTATAGCTCATAGCATCACTATTTACCCCTACTGTAAGGTATTCACCACTCTCTTTTGCAAACTTTAAAAGTCTAAGGTGTCCAGGATGCAAAATATTAAAATCACCGCTTACAAATACTTTTTTCATAAATTACCTTATATAAAATTTATATGTTGAGGCTTCTCTCCTGTTGGAGCTTCTAGTGGGTGTAAACCTTTTTTATAGTCATCCAAGAACTCATTTACTTTATGTTGCAGGCAGAGTGAGCCACACATTGTTTGAGCATCAAAATTCTCAGATGAGATATGATTCATAATCTCCCAGTATTTTTCGCTTTTTACAATATCTCTAAATCTTGTTTGGGTAATATTGCCTATATGAAAACGGCTATATTTTTCATTAAAGAACATTCCACATGGAGCCACTAACCCTGAGCCTGATATTTGTAGTTGAAACGGTGCCCCATAGCATTTTTGGTAGCTTCGTTTTCCTTCACTATTTATCTTAGACCACTTAACAGATACTTGGTACTCATCATCGCTATAAGATTCCGCCTCTTCTAAAATATGTGTTAGTTCTGCGTATTTGGAATAATCAACGCCAAGCGCTCCATCTTCGCTATCACTTGTGTGCTTTACCACTAAGTAGTCTGGTCTAATCTCTTTACCAAGTTTTGCAAGTGGTATTACTTGATCTGCATCTTCTGGCATAAGTACCATCTGCATGCCGATTGTTACACTTAAGTTGTTCTTTTTCTTTATCTCTACCATATCTTTTATATTTTGAATAACCTGATAAAAGTAATCTTCTTTAACTCCCATAATCTCACCATATCTCTTTGCTTCACCTGCTGAAATATTTACTCTAAGGTATGTTAGATGAGGAAGGATTCTCTCTAGTGCCTCATATCTTGTGTTATAGCCATGGGTTGCTACTGCCATTGATAAACCAAGCTGTGAACCTCTTATAATTGTATGCTCATAAACAGGCGAGAGGGTGCTCTCCCCATCACTAACAAGGCTAATTGCCTTAACTCCTATCTCAGCACAATCTTCTAAAAAATTATCAATAACATCTTTTGTAATATCAAATCTATCATTCTCTTGTAATCTTGCATAACAAAAATGACAACCATAATTACAAGCTCTAGTTAGAGCCATATCTATGGTTATAGGGACTATTCTCTCTCCTTTGTCCCACTGCTTTATCCGTTCTTGATGCCAATATATTTTTGTAGCATCGAGTATGATTTTATTGTCTTTTTTTATTTGCATCTGTTTTTCCTTCTAAGAGCACAATAATTGGAATATTGTTTAATTTTTCTCGTAAATAAGCCTCATACGTCACTAAAACATCATATACGTCATCTTTTTGTACATATAACTCTACTTTTATAGATTGATTATGTACATCTATTACCTTAAGTTTTTCTTTAAAAATTTGACTTAATCCACTGACTCTTTCAAACTGTTTATCAGCAGTCAATTTTTTCCAGAGTTTTAGTTCAGGCGATTCATATCTGTAATATTCTCTTTCACTCACCTTTTGCATCCTTTTTAAGCTTTATGTATATAGTGATCTGGAAAATTTTTCAAATCTTCATAATTTAATTCCATCCATCTTACTACATCGTCAATACCATCACTTAGCTTTACATGTGGAGTTAGATTAAACTCTCTTAAGAGCTTTTCATTGTTCATTAGATAGAGATTATCCTCAGATGTTCTCTCTTGGACAAGTTCTATCTGCTCTAAGATGTTTTTGCCGAGCTTGTTACAAATTAAATTAACCAAATCATATATGGAGATGGTTTTTGTGTCGCTTAGATGGTAAATTTCACCGCTTTTTGCCTCTTTGGCAATTTTTAGTGTAGCCTTGCAAACATCATCTATGTGAATAAAGCTCCTTACTGCTTTACCTCCACCATGGAGTTGAAGTTTTTGATTTTTCTTTATCATCAAAATTGTTTTTGGGATTATTCTGTAGAGCTGTTGATATGCTCCATAGACATTTGAAGCTCTAGTGTAGTTAATAGGAAACCCATGCGTTTTAAAATAGCTATACAAAATAAGGTCTGCACTTGCCTTTGAGGCTGCATAAGGTGAAGATGGCAGCAGAGCCATGGACTCTTTTATGTTGTTGCAACTCCCATATACTTCAGGTGTGGATACCTGCACAAACTTTTTAATAAAGCTAAATTTATATATCTTGTCTAAAAGTGCAACTAATGAGAGAGTGTTTGTGTTGAACCACTCAAGCGGTGCATCCCAGCTTTGGGCAACCATTCCTTGAGCTGCAAAGTTTATGATGTAGTCAATCTTATTATCAAAAATAAGGTCTGAAATATTTTGAGAATCATTGTTGATGTCTAGTTGAAAAAACTTTACTCTGTTTTGTTTAGGGTTGTTTTTGTAAGCTAAAAGAGAGTCATGATACTCAGCACTTCTGCTAATGGCAAAAATCTTTGCATCTTCTTCATTATCAAGGAGATAGTTAATAAATGAGCCGCCTGAGAAGCTGTTGCTCCCTAGAACTAAATACTTCACTACAGAGATCTCATATATACTGGACCGTTATGTTCTATCATCTTTTTAACTTCATCTCTTACACTCTCTTTAGTGGGTGATAAAATCAGTATATTTTTTAAGATAGATATTAGTTTGATGTCATCATCATCCATACAGTGGCTTCTGCCAAGCATAGAAAAGTAGTTATCTGCACCGACTCCAATGATTTTTATATTTAGTTTATGCTCATTTACATCATATCTAAGCTGCTCGTAAGCTCTCATAGTAATAAAAGGTATTTGAGAGTAGATAATTGGCTTTAAACCAGTCATTGACATACCCGCAGCCATACTTACGGTTGCTTGTTCATTTATGCCTGTATTAAAAGCTCTGTTTGAATGGTTATCAAAAAACTCGTCTAAGACCGCAAAACCCATATCTCCTGCTAAGAGCACCATAGATTCATCTTCTTTAAAATAAGAGTAAAGTTCTTTCATAATATCTTGTTTTGATACTAAGTTACTCATTGTCCAACTCCAGTACATATCCATCTAGTGTAGGGCATCTGAAGTGATGTTTTTGAGAATCTTCTAATATTGTTACTCCTTTACCTTTAATAGTACGGGCAAACATGATAGAGAAATTTTTATTTTTAGTATTATAAAATTTATCAAAACACTCAGATATAAGCTCCTCATTATGACCATCAATATCATAAAAACCATCATCTATAAAAGAGCTTAAGACTTTTGAGAGTCTATTATTATCAAGCGCTATATCATCAACCCTTCCCATTGCTTGGAGATTATTTGCATCTACGATGACCATCAGGTTGTCTAGTTTAAATCTATAGGCAAGCATCAAAGCTTCCATATTGCTTCCCTCTTGCATCTCGCCATCGCCAACCATGCAGATAACTCTGTTTGGTTTATTTTGGATTTTAAAAGATTGAGCCATTCCCACAGCTATTGGAAGACCGTGACCGAGTGAACCAGTTGAAGCTTCTATCATGTAGTTGCTATTTTGCGTAAGACAACCTTTTATTGAAGCTTCATCAGTGTTGAATTTTTCGAGTTCAAAGTCTGGCAAGAAACCAAGTTCATTTAAGATGATGTAGTAAGCATACGCACCATGTCCTTTGCTCAGTATAAACCTATCTCTAGAGTCATCTTGTGGATTGTTTTTTGTATATTTTAAATATTTATTAAAAAGGACACTTAAAATTTCTACTGTTGAGAGTGATGGGGCTAAGTGTCCAGCTCCTGTATCACAAGAGAGTTTTATAGTCTTGTGTCTAATCTCTTTAGAGTTTATCATTTAAAGATTTCCTATATAAAATTTACATGAGCATTTGGATGTTTTAATGCCCATAAATATCGATTAACTTCATCCATTCTACAGTTTTTTCTACAAGAAGATATATCTAGTTCATTTTTTACATAGTTAATATTTTGTTTTCTTTTGTCACCTTGCCAAATCTCTTTAAAAGTTTGAGTATTGATATTTCCCAAGTTGAAATTTTCATTTCCTAAAAACGCACTACAACTATAAACAGAACCATCTGCCATAATATATCCCCAAAAAAATGGAGTAGCATAACATTTTTCATAAGGCTGTTTTAACTCTTCTAATTTTTTCATAGTATTTGCTCTAAAGATTACTTTAAACTCATCAGTCTCATATTTTTTTAGCTCTTCCTCGAGACCCATCATGCTTTTATAAGTTAAACCTTCATATTTTCTAGAAGTCCCATATAGACTCTGTGTATAAGGTTTTATAACCAAGTAATCTACACCGATTTGAGACATTTTTTTAGCTAGCAAAATGGCACTTTGCATGTTTTCTGGAAGCAAAAGCATTTGAGCACCGATAGTACAACTGTAATTGTTCTCTTTTTTAATCTTTACAGCAGTAGATAAGTTATCCACTACCTTGTCAAAATCTTCAGGTTTTGTTTGGTGAACAGAAGCATAAGTATCTCTATCTCCTGCATTGATGCTAACTTTAATCCATTTACAATTTTTTACATAATTTTTGACAGTTGTCTCATTTATGGCTACGGCATTTGTAGTTAAGGAGGTATCAATTCCTACTTCACTACAAATATCTAAGATATTTGGAAGTGGTTTGTAAAGAGTTGGTTCGCCTTCACCTGCAAACATAATGCTCTTTACTCCCAAGGAGGCCATTTCCCTGATTCTATCACCTAAAATCTTCTCATCTTGTTTGATGCTTTTGTAACCAATATAATCAACTGAACAAAATGTGCACCTGTGGTTACATGAGCCTATAGGTGTAATCTCCAAGTATATAGGATAAATCTCTTTTTGTTTTTCCCAATCATCTTTAGTCTCATACCATTTTGAAACTTCTAGAGGATGATAGAGTAGTTTATGAGAATCTATTGAGTATGTATCAGCCATTTGGTTGTCCATCATTGATAATGTTTAATAGTTTTTGAATAAAACCTTTGTAGCTGTTCTCTTGTAATAATCGTTTAAAATCTTTTTTTGGTGATTTTTTCAATAAAACTTTTTCTATATCTTCAAATGTTTTAAAAAAAACTACTGCTTCGCTATATGATTTTTCTTTTGATAATTTTCTGCAATCATAAACTATAGGTATTGCCCCACAAGCGGCCGCTTCAAGTGTTCTTTGTTGTAGTATGTAGTTTTGATGTGGTGCAAAAGCGAAGGTAGCACTATTATAGACCTCTGCTATCTCTTCTCCATAATTGAGTACACCTTTGTAGTATGGTCTTAGTACTTCGTACTTATCCCAGCCTGAGCCATAAATCTCTATTTTGTACTTTGATTTAATTTGACAAAGGTCAATTAAAGAAATATCTCTGATAATAAATGGAATAATTCTTGCACTCAGATAGTGCTTATCTAGACGAAAAGTATTTGAAATCTTATCTATCTTTTCGTCTGTAAACTCTCCTCCAGCATGAAAAAAAGATATCATGAATTTTACTGCTTCATTGACTTGATCATTGTCCTCTGGAATAAAATCTAAGTAAGAACTTCCTATAAAAACAATCTTTTTTTCTCTTTTTATTGATGGGTTAAGCTTATAAATTTTTTCATTGACACAAAAGCTTTGTCTTTGAAACTCTACACCTTTTTTCTCTAATAAATCATCAATCAAATTTACTAAGGAAAATATATAGTCTCTCTTTCTAAGTGTTATTTTAGAGTCATCACTTAGATATGGCATAGGGTCTTGAACCCATACAAAGTTAAAAACATCATCACTTAAAAAACTATTTCTAATGAAGTTAATGTTGATAGTTACATGTGGGTTAAATTCAAAGATTTTTTTATAATTGTTATACTCTTCATGTCCTTCATAGAGATGAAAAAATACTTCATATCCCATCTCTATTAAGGTATCAGCAATATTTTTTGATATATGTTGCATTACGGTTGTGCAGCTGTGCGCAAATAGATAAAACCTTAGTGGTTCATTAAAGTCTAGCTTTGCATTTTTTAATCTATCTACATATATGTTATTTAATTTTTGCCTGAATAATTGAGCTTCATTTATGGCTTTGGTTAGATTTTCTGATATTACATCTACTTCTTCTTGTAAAATATCTAGCCCGTTAAAGTCAATCTTTGTAGGAAGTCTAAACTCTCCCTGCGCTAAATCATCTACAAGAGAGTTGATAGGAAGATGTACTAGATTAGCTAAATTTGAATCTATCTTTTCGCCGTTATAGTAGCAAACCTGTAAAAATTCATGGTCTTGATCATCGCTTCTATTTTGTTGTTTTGCAACTCTAAGCGCTTCTTTACTAGAGAGAAAGTAAGTATCAGGCTCAATCATAATTTAATCTTTATGTTTAGTTTTAAAGAGTAAAATACTATAAATTTACTTAAAGTGTGTTTGAATGGAAACTTTTACAAAACAGTACATCTCTAAACTGGTTGATACTCTAAAGAAGAGCGATTTAAAATCTATTTCTAAAATAGTTGATGCCTTGGATAATGCCAAAGGCAAAATCTATATTATCGGTAATGGTGGAAGTGCAGCAACTGCATCGCATATGGTAAATGACTTAGGTGCAGGGCTTAGGCGCAGAGGTATAAAAAGCTTTGATGTTGAGAGTCTTAGCGATAATACACCAGTTTGCAGTGCATTAGCAAACGATATAGGTTATAAAAATATTTTTTACATGCAACTAAAAGATAGATTAAAACCAGAAGATATTCTTATAGCAATCTCTTGTAGCGGAAACTCTAAAAACATTACAAAAGCTGTAAAATACGCTAAAAAAATAGGTTCAAAAATCATAGGAATTACAGGTTTTGATGGTGGAAAATTAAAAAAACGCTCAGATATAAACTTTCATGTTGAGACAGATGCAGGAGAGTATGGTATTGTGGAAGATATGCACATGGTCTTAAACCATATAATTTACAGCTATTATATATCTAAGGCTTAGCTTAAGATATTTTTTATCATATCGTCTATATCGATGCTCATCTGTTTTATTGCACGAGTATCAACTTTTGTTCCTATAAGAAGCTTGGCTTTTTTGATTAGCTCCTCTTTAGTCTCTACCCAGACCAT
Source organism: Sulfurimonas denitrificans DSM 1251 (assembly GCF_000012965.1). Classification (NCBI taxonomy): domain Bacteria; kingdom Pseudomonadati; phylum Campylobacterota; class Epsilonproteobacteria; order Campylobacterales; family Sulfurimonadaceae; genus Sulfurimonas; species Sulfurimonas denitrificans. The sequence continues at coordinate 187,281 of NC_007575.1, forward strand.
GAGATTGTTGTCTATTTGATACTTGTCATAGTGGCTTATAAAGCTTCTTGTAGAGATTGTAGGAGTTCCTAAAAAGCAAGCTTCAGAGTTTATAGTTCCACCTCCGCCTATGAACAAATCACAAAAGAAAAGCAGATGTTGTATCTCTACTTTTTCTTCTAAAACAGAAGCCAAAGGAAACGCTTTTTTTAGGTAATTGCTCTCATATCTAGGTATGATAATGATATTTGAGTTAGTTAGTTTTTGTATCTCATCAATTGCTTCATATAGCATGGGATACTTTTTATCTACATAACTAGCTTTATACTCCTCTTCTCTGATTACAATAGTAGGTTTTTTATAGTCTATATTGTAGTTTTTAAGAATCTTTTTTACATATTCAAAATCATATTTAAAGTTTTTTAGCCAGATTAGCGGGTCTATGAAGTTGTATTCATAAATTTGAGAGCTATCTAGCCCAAATCTCTCTATAACTTCATCTGGAACTACAAAAGGTTTAAACATCTTATGTGCTAGAGGGATAGTTAGTCTAGCTTGAGGCAAGGCTCTTGTAAAATTTGTTTTGTAGTCTGAGAGAGGAATATCGTAAAAATTTATGATTTTGATTCCCAAACCAAAAGCAGCCCTGCAAGCATCAACAGAAGAGAGGCAGACAAGTCTATCTATATGATGCTCATTTAAAAACTCCATAAACTTTATCTGTCTATCTATAGATGCTCTAAATTTAGACTCCAAGCTGCCCCCACCAAAATTACCTATGTTTGTATAAGGAAGATTACATAAGTCAAGTAACTCTATAGTCTCTTTATATCCTTCCCCACCTCTTGTAGTTATGAAGACCTCTTTTTGTTTTTGTATCTCTTTTATGATTGGCTCAAAAAAAAGCACTGATTTTGGGGTAACTAAATCAAACCATATCATCTACATGTACACCTTTTTATACCATCTACAAAATATATATAAAGAGTAAACATGCTGTTTGAAGTGACCACGCTTACCCTCTTCATATAAAAATGTGAGAAAATCATCGTTAAATATACCTAATTGTTTATTAACATCAAGCAATAGATTTAAAATTTCTTCACTGTGGGCATCATATAGCCACTCTATAAAAGGAGAACTAAACCCTTTTTTTCTTCTGTCTATGATTGAATTAGGAAGATAATTTCTTGCGATTTTTTTTAAGATAGCTTTGTTTGTATCTCCAATTTTAATGCTTGATTCAACTCCTAGCAGATACTCAACTAAATGATGGTCTAAAAAAGGTGCTCTTAGCTCTAAAGAGTGCGCCATTGACATGCGATCTACTTTAGTCATCAAAACCTCTGCAATCCAAATGCTGAAATCTATGTATGTTAACCACTGCTCAGGAGGATAAGTTGAGACATAAGGGTGTAAAATAGGAGCTATTTTTTTAGAGAATAACCTTTGAAGTTGGGCATAAGTAAATGTTTCACCGCTAGATTGGTAAACTTGTTGATTGTTTAAGCGGCGATTGTTGTATTCCCACTCTTTTGTTAAATCAAAAGGAGTTTTTTGAGGGTTTTTAAGGTGATAATAATTTAACATCTTAAAATAGTTGTCATAACCTAAAAAACTCTCATCGCTCCCCTCGCCACTCAAACAAACCTTAAACCCTTGATTATGAATCTCTTTTGATAAGATATATGTTGGAATACACGCAGAATCAGCCATTGGTTCATCAAGATGCTCTAAAACTTTCTCAATCGCCTCCAAATACTCATCTTTTGATATTTTATACTCATGGTGAATGGTGCCAATATACTCAGATGCAGCTTTTGCAAAGCCAAGTTCACAGTAGTGCTTATGCTCATCATAACCGATAGAAAAAGTGTGTACTTTGTGTTTTGATTTTTTTGCATAAAGAGCTGTTATGAAAGAGGAGTCTAAACCTCCAGAGAGCAGAGTTGCTACTTCTACATCTCCAACAAGGCGCTTTTGTACAGCATCATTTAAAAGCTTCTCAACATCTTTTAAAATCTGTTTTTCATCATAATGAGTTATTTTTATATCTGCTAAAGAGTAGTAAGTGCTAACTTTTATATCGCTGTTTTGATGGAGTAGATAAGAAGAGGCTGGGAGTTTTTTAACTCCACTGTAGAAAGTATTCTCTCCTTGAGGAGATTGAAGTGCGAGGTATTGCCAGAGTGCTTCTTCATTTAGTTTAGGCGTTGTTTTGAGCATCTTAAGTATAGCTTTTATCTCAGAAGCAAAATAAAACTTCCCTTTTTCACAGTAGTAATAAAGAGGTTTTTTACCAAAGCGGTCTCTTGCACAAAAGAAAAGATTTTTCTCTTTGTCATAAATACAAAAAGCGAACATCCCCTCTAAGCTGTTTAAAAAATCAAAACCAAATTTTTGATATAAACGGATTAAAACTTCACTATCACTCTTTGTTACACACTCTAAAGAGAACTCTTTGATAAGCTCTTTGTAGTTATAAATCTCTCCATTAAAAACCAAAGTTATTTCATCAAAAATCATTGGTTGATTTGCTTCTTCATCTAAGTCAATTATACTAAGCCTTGTATGAGCGAAAAACATCTCATTTTGAATAATATAATTTTGATAATCCTCCCCTCTATGTTTTAGAGAATTAAGAACTTCATTATGGTTAAAGTTTATCTCAGTAGAGCCAATTATTCCGCACATTTAACTACTCCTAAGAGTACATGTGATATTAGTTGTTTGTAATTTTGCATACTTTTTTCAGTTGTAAAAGGCTCAACATCATTTTTTTGTAGTTTTTTTAGCTCTTTTGTAATACTTTTATCATTTGAATACTTCAATATCAGAGCAGATAACGCATCTATGTCTCCTACATCAAAGAGATTTCCATAGTCGTTTAATATCTCATCATAACCACTGTATTTAGATGCAATTAACGCTGAGGTAGAGAGCATCTCTAAGACCGTATTTGAAAATCCCTCTTGATACGATGGCATAATACAAAAATCTGCTTTGTGCATGTAGTGGTAAGGCTCAGAGATATTTCCCATAAGAAAAACTCTGTGAGAGAGGTTATAGGAGTTTATCATCTCTTGGAGTTCGTCTCTAAGTAAACCTTCACCGATTAGAAGTAAGTTTTGAGATATGTTGGCGTGAATCTTATGGTAAGCTCGTATCAAGTCCTTTTGCCCTTTTTGCGGATGCAGTCTGCCAACATGAAGTATGTAGCTAAAGTCTAGATTTACCTCTTTGCTGCTTTGTTCTAAAATCATAGATTTGTCTATGCCATTGTAGATATTTAGAGCATTTATTTTCTCAGAAATATCTAAAAGCTCTTTTTTTATAAAGTCACTAACACAAACAACAGCTTGAGCATTTTTGTAGAGTTTTGTGATATTTTCAAAATAAAAATCTGGAGTTAGCAGATGCACTCTTGATGATTTTGTGTAAACATTTTTTAAACTAATTCTGCAAGATATTATCCTCTTTGCATCTGAATCTATGGATAGGGATAAAATATTGTGATAATCTTCATAGCTAAAAATCAAATCTGGTCTCAACTTTTGTACAAATTTAGAGAGTTCTTTTTTTCTATAGTTAAAGATGTTTATTCCAGAATCTTCATCGCTGAGGTCCATTTTTTGCATCTGTACTGTTTCTACTGTTATATTCTCACGAAGCAAGTAGCAAATTGGTTTACTCTCTTCAAAAAGCAAGAGCGAGCAGTCATAAATATCTGATAGCGAATTAGCCAACATAGAAACACTCTTTTGTACCCCACCAATATCAAGGTTTTGAGTAAGAAATAGAATCTTTTTCATTTGTAATGTGTGATATATAAAATATCATCTCTCTTCTGCTTTATTAACATCAAACTTAAGAGTCTTGAGCTTCTAAGCCAGCCAATGACGCTGACTATAAATACAAATTTTTTCACTGCAAATCCCAGTTTAATATTAAGGATATATAATAACAAAAACTATATAAAGAGCATAGTAAATGTTATCTATAATTGAAAAATTTCCTACCAGAATTGCTATAGAATTGACACCAATATGCAATCTAGCTTGCAATATGTGCCCTAGACATATCATTGATAAAAATAGCGGTTTTCTTGATTTTGAATTATGGAAAAGGTTATTAGATGAAATCAAAGAGTTTTCCCCAGATACTATTGTTTTGCCTTTTTGGAGAGGAGAGAGTCTTCTTCATAAAGAGTTTGTCAAATTCTCCAAGTATGCCCTAGAAAAAAACATCAGATTACACATCTCTACAAATGGACACCATGTTAAAGATGAAAAAGCTAAAATCTTATCAAAGTATGAGTTTATAACGTTTTCTCTTCATACAAAAGAGGGTTTTGAAAGTGCTCTTGATTTTGTAAAAAAATATAAAACTAATACAAATACTATTCAAGCTTCATTTGTAGAGTGTGAAAGTGAAATGATGCCTTTTTTAGATGAGCTAATTCAATCAGAGAACTTTTGCGGCTTTGATGCTATTAGGCTTTATGAGGAGCATACAAAGGAGGGCAAGTTTGGATATTCAGGAAAAGAGATATTTGAGTCAAGAATCTTTTGCCCAAAATTGACAAACACTTTAGTTATATCATCTGATGGCTATATATCAAGATGCAACCATATCTGGAAAACAGAAAATTACAATCTAAACACTAAAAGTATAAAAGAAGCTTGGGCAAGTGAAGTTATGGGTGATATAAAAAACAATTATCCCGATAGTATGTGTTTGTCATGTGACCAATGGAGCGGAAATACAAATGGAAAAATATGGAAAAAAGAAGATAATTTACTTAGTGAAATAAACATAGGAAATATTTAGTAAATATGCAAAATATTATCATGGAAATTTTGAACTCCTTAGATGTTAAAAGAGGTGATAGAGTTCTAGATTTTGGTTGTGGTGATGCAAACCTAGTAAAATTTATCAATGAGAATGAATATACATGCTACGGAGTAGATATTCAATTAGATATCATAAATTTAGCAAAAAGAAGATTTCAAGAATCATTTCTAAACCCTGATTTACTAAGAGCTATCCCAATAATAAGAGATGGTTATACCATTAAAAATCATGGCTTCAGATTACCTTTTGAAGATGAGTTTTTTGATTGTGTAGTATCTTTTCAAGTCTTTGAACATATTAGCAATATAGAAGAAGTTATTAAAGAGCTTTATCGAGTTGTAAAAGTTGATGGTAAAGTTTACTTAGAGTTTCCATCTAGCTATACGATAGTTGAGCCGCATCTTGAAATACCATTCGTACATTATTTAAAATATAGTAAATTTAGAGAAAATTACATCTTTTTTTTTGCAAAGCTAAAAAAAATAGATGAGCCAAGAAAGTATGCCAAGATACAAAATGATTATTTAAAAACATCATGCTTTTACAGGTTTCATAATGAGTTTGACAAGCTGTTTAAAGATGGCGGTTTTGCCAAAAAAGACTACTCGTACGAAAGACGTTCTCTTAGAGTGCAAAAAGACAAAGTTTTTACATTAAGAGAACTTCTTTTATATAAACAAAGAAGATATGATAATAAGAGTAATTTAAATAGTTTTGGTTACGGAGTGAAAATATACTTAAAAATACATGCATTTTTTTACTCTATTCTAACAAACAGAATGATAGTTTTTACAAAGGAAGATAAATGAATATACCTATCTCCAAACCTTATTTTGATGAATGCGAAGATGAAAATATACTAAAACCGTTGCATAGCGGTTGGGTTGTTCAGGGGAAGTTTGTTCAAGAATTCCAAACTCTTTTTGCCTCACATGTAGAGGTAAAATATGCACATGCCACAACGAGTTGTACAACAGCTCTTCATTTGGCTTTAGTCGCTTTGGATATTGGAGCTGATGATGAAGTAATAATTCCATCTTTTACATATATAGCAACAGCAAATGTTGTAGAACATGTAGGTGCAAAACCACTCTTCTGCGATATAGAACTTGATAGTTTTAACATGGATGTCAGTAAAATAGAAACTCTGATAACGAAAAAAACAAAGGTAATAATCGCTGTGAATCTTTTTGGACTATGTGCTAATTTAGAAGAGATAATAAAACTTGCAAAAAAATATAATTTAAAAGTTATAGAAGATTCTGCTTGTGGATTTGATGCTTGGCTTGGTCAGAAGCACTCTGGAACTTTCGGGGATATCGGCTGTTTTTCTTTCCATCCAAGAAAGTCTCTTTGCACTGGAGAGGGCGGAATGCTAATTACGAATGATGATGAACTTAACTCAAAAATAGCACAGCTAAAAGACCACGGCGCAAGTAAAAGCGATATGTTAAGACATAAAGAAGGCGGAAGTCTGCTTCCCGAGTTTAACTTTGCGGGTTTTAATTATAGAATGACTGATATGCAAGGAGCACTTGGTGTTTGTCAAATGAAAAAAGCATCTGAGATAATGTGTAAAAAAAGAATTTTAGCTAAGAGATATGATGAGGCTCTAAAAGAGTTGAATTTTTTACAAGTCCCAACATTTAGTGTTGAGTATGTTCACGGCTATCAATCTTATGTCTGTTTATTTACAGACTCTCAAGATGTGAGAAATCTTACTAAAGAAAAGATAGATATTATAAATATAAAACGAAATATTTTTATGAAAAAGTTAGAGTCTTGCGGAATTGCTACAAGACAAGGTACTCACGCAGTTCATACTCTTGGTTTTTATAAAGAGAAGTATGACTTAAAGAGTGAAGATTTTTTAATGAGTTATGCAGCAGATAGACTCACTATTGCTCTTCCATTGTATCCACAGATGAGTGATGAAGAGTTTGATTATGTAGTATCTCAGCTTAAGAGTTGTTCAAACTCAGAGTGAAAGCTATCAAAGCTTTTTTGCAAAGTAAACTTTTTGCAAATTTCATAAAGTTTGTTCCCTAAGTTTTGTTTATTGCTTTTGTTCTTTAGGTAATGAAGAATCTTTTTTGAGAGATTTTCAGTATCGCTTAGTTCTACTAAAGACCCTTTTGGAAGTATCTCATCAGCACCTTTGTAGTTGTATGACACAATAGCTTTTTTCACACTCATAAGCTCTAAGATAGAGTTTGAAAAACCTTCATAGTATGATGGAAAAACAAAAAGAGAACATTTTTTTATATATGGGTATGGATTTGCAAAACCTTTTAAAAGAACTCTGTTTTGCAAGTTCAACTCTAAAATCAAACTCTCCAACTCTTGCCTAAGTCCGCCATCACCAAGAATAATCAACTTCTCATTTATTTCATCTTTTATATCATTAAAAGCGTAGATGAGGTCTTTTTGACCTTTTTGCGGATGTAAGCGTCCTACATTTAGTATGAAATTATTATGCTCTGTTTCATCTTCAACAGATATCATTTCTTTAATACCGTTGTAGATAGTACGGCTGTTTATTGCCGAGTTTAGTTGTAGAAGTTCATTTTCAATATGTTTGGCAACTGCTATAATCAAGTCAGCTTTTTGGTAGCTTTCTTTAATCATCTCAAAGTAAAATGAACTCTCCAACAGATGAATAAAACTATCTTTTTTGTAGCTCTCACTTAGACTGACTCGACAAGAGAGAACTTTTTTGCATCCGTTTTTTGTTTGAAGCAAAATGAAGTTGTTGTAGTCTTCGTAGCTGATAGTCAAATCTGCATCTAGGTCATGTAAGATTTTATCAAGCTCAGATGCTCTGTAATCAAACAGCTCTCTTCCCACTCCATCTTTTTTAATATCTACTTTTTTTGTTTTGATTTTATGGATTTTTATTTTTTTATCTATGAAGTAGTTTAGAGCTTTGTTGTCTTCTGCGAGAATAATTGAAACATCATAGTAAGATGCTAAGTAGTTTGCTAAAGAAGAAACAGATTTTTGAACTCCTCCAGTTGAGAGATTTTGTGTGAAAAAGGCTATTTTTTTCATTTATAACTTACAGCACACATATATTTCAGCACAGTATTCATTGAACATATATGAGAGATTGTTTAATGCTCTAGAGAAATTTTCATCTAAATCGGCTAGTTGAATATCCGTATTTGGCTTAAACTGTACACCCTCACAAACTACAATATTTAGTCCAGCATCTTTTATCTCTTGTTTTAAGATATTATGGTCATAGACTTTTATATGGTTTGAACTTATATCATTGTCATTTAGCTCATACGGAGAACTTAAAAAGCCCATTTCAACACCGACCAACCTATGAATACTCAAAGCATTTGGAACTATGATATGCAATCTTCCATCTTCACTCAGCCAGTTTTTTATCAGTTTTAAGAGCTTTACAGGCTCTTGTATATGTTCTAGCGAATCAGTTAAAAATATATCGCTAAACTTTTCATCAGGTTTATACTCTTCCCAAGATGAAAGTATAAAATTTACATCTTTGAGTTTTTCATCTTTTTGTATTTGAGATGTAAACTTATCATGCATATCAACAATTGTAAGTTTTTTAGACCATCTAACTAAAATAGATGAGGTAGAACTACCATCAGTTCCTAGTTCTAAAACATTTTCACCGCAAAAATAGTTGTTAATCTTTTCATAACCGTATTTCTTTGTATTTAAATAAGAATACATTCTTTTGTCTTTAGTGCCTTTTTGCTTTTGTGCAATTATTTTATGTAAAACTTCAATTCTTTTTTTCATAATCACTCACTATGTTTTTTAAAATATTTTCAAATTTATGATGAACATCACCATACCGTTCTAATGAAGTGTAAGCATTTTTAACAAGCTTGTTTAAATCATTATCTAAACAATATACTAACTTACTAACTAAACTATTTACATCATTATCTTTAAATAAAACACCGTTTTCATTGTCATTTACTAGCTCTTTTATCGGTTCAATATCCGAAGCCAATACTAGCGTGTTTTGAGAAAACGCTTCTAAAATAACATTTGGCTGACCTTCAAATCTAGATGCTAAAATCATTATATCTGCTTCATTTATATAGGGTAGGATTTCTTTTTTATAACCGTGAAATTTAATATATTTATTGAGATTTAATGAGTTTATTTCTTTTTCAAGTTTAGTATGTTCATCTCCATCGCCAATAATGTGTAAGCATAGTCTCTCCAAATACTCTTTTTTCAAAAGAGGTAAGGCTTTAATGATGAGAAGTATGTTTTTTTGTATACTCAACCTACCTACAACAACTATGTTCTTTTTGTGTGAATCAAAGATATTTTTAGGTTTTATGATTTTCATTGAGATTGGATTTGCTAAAACGGTTACTTTGGCATTTTTTATATTGAAGTTATCAAGCATATCTTTTTTTATGACTTCAGATTGCACCAAAACATTTGAGTTTGACAAAATAAATGACATTAAGTCTTTGTTTATCTCTGTGTGTTGTGGATAAGTTTCTATCTGTTTACTCAACTGATTTCTTACACAAATTAGCAAAGGCTTATCATATACTTTTGCAGATAGATAAGCTATGTAATTAACAATAAAATCACTAAAACCTACTATTATCTCAACTTGTTTTACATATATGCTTAGTTCTTGTAAAATACTAAAAATATTTGTGGTTATTTTTTCATTTAAATCAATTAGCTCTACATAGTTTATTTTATCACTAATTTTATGTTTGTTGATTTTTTTTAAACTGACTAATGTAACTTGATGAGAGCATTTTACAAGGTATTCGCAGTGTGATAGTAAAACTTTTTGAGCTCCGCCTGTTGACATAGTGTCGATGATAAATAATATCTTCATTTTGTAAAACACATATTGTTTTTATCTTTTAAATATCTGTTGATGATGGGCTTGTAGAGATTGCTAAAAATGTTTTCTAAAGCCCAGTTTGTAGAAGATGCGTACTCTGCCTTTAGCGGAAATTTGTACTTTTTGAGTCCAACACTATTTGCCATTAACTCTAAGTTTTTTGGATTAAAGCAGTTTAGATGCTCTAGTGGAAAGATGGCATTAAACTCATTTTGAAAATCTGATGCATGGTTTATCTCTGTAACTTGTAGTTTTTCATAAAGAGCATCTGTGTTTGGTACTGCAACTCTAAGTATTGCATCTTTGTTTAAAAGGTTTGTTAGTTGTTTGAGCAGTGTTTTTGGACTGCTTAGATGCTCAAAAACTTGGTCACTTCTAATATAGTCAAATTTGATATCGCACTCTTGAAGTGAGACTATTTTTATATTATTTTTTTGTAAGTTTTTAAGACGAACATCTGATAGCTCTACTGCATAAACATCAAAACCATGAGCTTTGGCTAAGATGGCAAAATCACCCCAACCTGCACCAAAGTCTAGAATTTTTATGGTTGATGCGTCTTTGTTAAAGTGATGAAAAAGTAGATTTATCTCATACCCTAAGATATTGAAAAATCTACTATTATATTTGCTCTTTTGATATTTATACGATTTTTCTGGATTTATCCATTTTTCATATAAAGTATATGAGAAATCTTCATCTGCAACCATTTGCTGGTAATGATGCTCACAGTTTTTGCATTTTAACAATGTGTAAAAATCATCTTTTATAGTGTTAAAGTCCTCATCATTAAAACCATCATAAACAGAGAAAAAGTCGTAAAGTTTTTCATACTTAAACTCACAAACAGTAGAAGACTCTTTTGAGTCACAAACAGGGCAAGAGTCTCTTTTTTGTAGCATCTCTAATTGTCTTTTTTTGTAAACTTATGATAAAGGCAATCGTCCGAACACTCTTTATCGCATCCATCGATGAAATTTTTTCTAAATCTTTGAAACTCTGAGCCATTCCAAATTTCTTCTAAAGTATTTTTATGGATATTTCCTAAATTATATTCAACTGATTTGTTTGTAGTGCATCCTATTACAACTCTACCTATATTCTCCCCAGGTTCATCATTTGGGAGTGGTACATTAATCATTATGGATTCTCTCCAAGGCTTATTACATTCTAAATCATTGTATATATCAATGTTTATATCAAAATATTCAGGACTTTGTAGTCTTATATTATTGTCATTTGCTCTTTTTTTTAACTTTTCAATTTTACTAGAAACTAGTTCTCGTTCATATCTCATAGATTTTATATTGTTAATGTAGTCGTTTGAGTCTTCTGCTACTAAAACATTTAAACTCCACTCATCAATACCTAAGTCAATACAGATATCGAGCATCCCATCAAGTTCATTAAAAGTATCTTTATTTATAATAGTGTTAACAACAATTTTCATTTTATTATCGTTAAGCTTTCTTAGTTTATTTAAACTTTCAATATTTTTATACCAAGCATCAAATTGGTCTCTACCTTGTATCTCTTTAAAAGTTTCTCTATTGTCAGCATCTAAATCAGTTGAAAAATATAGCAAATCACTATCTATAATCTCTTGTAAAGACTTAGAAATCACAGAAGAGGCATTTGTTAAAACAGATGATGTACAACCAACATTTTTGATATATTTAAATATTTTAAATATATCAAAATTTAAAAAAGGCTCACCAGTAGCACATATATTTATATGCTTTACTCCATAGCTTTTTAATATATCTATCTGTTCTTTTGCAGTGTCAAAACTTATTTTATAGTTATTTTTTTCTGTGTATGTAGTTCTTGTTTGACTATGATATGGACAGTAATTACATTTAAAATTACACAAACCTTCTATATTAATAGTAGCACTTTTAGGGTAGTTGTAACTAATTATATTATGATTCATTTTTGAAATCCTCTATTTTATATATAATACAGTTATCTTCTTTATCTATAAACTCTAAATTGTCATTTTGTGTGTTTTTGATAAAGTTTTTATAATTTTGTATTGCTAACTCATTCGTTAATATATGGGTAATTCCAAATTTTTGTTTTAGTACTCTTAAATTTGTACCAGGATATGGGTAGTTTCCTGTGATAAGATGTAAATCCTCTTGTGAAACTTTAGAATTTGTCCAAGAAGTTGAATAGTAACAAATTTTTGCTTTTTTTAAATTGTATAATAATATCCAACTATATTGACCTAAAGGATAGATGATATTTTCTTCTTTATCTATTTGTTCTATTAACTTATAAGGCACTTTAATATTTTTGTAATATTTTAAATATAACCTGATGTACTGTGTATAACATATTATATACCATATAGAAATAATAATCAAAACAGTGTTGTTTAGATTGGCAAATATCTCAACGAATAAAAAAATTTGAATAAATAGAGTATGCTCCAAATACCTTTCAGCTTCACCTATAAACACAAATTTTGGAATTAAAACTAACAAAAACAGTATAAACGAAGATAGAAATACTATAAATAGAAAATCACTATCTTGACTTAAATAGTCTTGATAAAATAAAACAATTAATGCTTGAGGCATAAAAAAGATTAAAATATGAAGAGGATATTGATCCATCATAAACCAGTTAAGCATCTTTGTAGTTAAAAAGTTTTGTTTAAATCTCTTAAAGTAGCAACTTATACAAGCTTTTTGCTCTATTAAACCGACATAATTTTTAGCCAGTGTAGAATAATAATACTTCATACTCAATACATTTCCACGAATAACAATATAAACTTTATTGCCAAAAATTAAAAAAGATATTATAAGTCCGAGTATAGTTAATACAAGTGCTTCATAAAATCCGAATAAGGCTAATATGATGCTTATAAACCAAATGAATTGAAATCCGAATATACTAGATATGTTTATCAACACACTGCAAACAAGTCCTATGATTAGCCAAGTTGTTGAGCCTTCTTGATAAAAGAATGCTAATGAAACAAAAAATATAAACAATAAAAGTTGAGACAATACTCTAGGAGTTGCATTGTAGGCTCTAGGACCCATACCGATTCTTAAAAACGATGGTGAAATTGCCATTAAAAATCCAACCCAAAGATGTCCGTTTGCATTTTGCATATCTAGGTTAATAAAAAGTTTATGAGAAATCCACATCGCTAAAGCAATATGAATAACATCTATTATTGCCGATGAGATTTTTTCTGCCAAATAAATGTTTTTATCAGGAACAAAAGAGAATAACCAGTGAAATAACCAAGGATAGTCCATGTTATCATCTAAACTAAAACGACCTTTGTCTTTTGGTATTTTATAGTTATGTTTTTTAATAATTCTAGAGATTGCCATGTGAAAGTAAGTGTCATAATTCCAACTATTTTTAGAGATTAAGCGAGGTATTATGCGTAATATAAAGGCTATAAGCAATATAAGCCAAACTGTCATTTAACCACCTCTATATTCAAGTTTAGTGTTAAAAAAATCAAATACTTTAAGGGAGCTATATTTGTAAGACTTTGAGTCCTTTTCCCAGATATTTGTGTAAGCATCCCATAGATTGCAATCTTTACAAGCTTCACATGATTTAAAATTTAAGTCAAGTTGATTATCTCTAAAATCTTGATTGTTTTTTGAAGTATAAATCTCACTTAGTGTATTTTTATTAATGTTTCCTATAACCATAGACTCCTTTTCTTTTGCGTGCCAGTTAAACATATAGCATCCCAAAACATCACCATTAGAAATGATGGAAGTTGAATACCAAGGAGCGACACAAGGGTATCTTTCTTTTTTATGATTTTCATCTTCATAACTTGGTGTCATTCCATCAATAGGATGTCCCATCTTGTACATATGACGAATAAAAGCTTTATCTACAAAGCTACTCCATTTTTCTACAAAAGAATTTGAGAGATGTTTGTTCTCTTTTGTTTCTATCATAAAAGTTTGTGTAAATGGAGTTTTAGAACCCAAAGAGTCTTTGATTTTTTTAAAATTTATTATATTTTTTTTTACTTTAGTAAAGCTATCCGATTGTGTAACAAATTTATGTCCATCTTCATCCCCTGCGAATAAACTAAACTGAATATTATCAAGACCGCTTTTTATTAAATCTCTTGCTATTTTTTCATTTAATAAAAGTCCGTTTGTAGATATAATAGTGTTTACAAGGGGTTTTTGTTCTTTCATATAGGATATAAACTTTGCTAAATTCTTAAACTCTAAAGTTTCTCCAATAGAAGATATATCAAAACTATAAAAAGAATCATTTGGTACACTTGAAACTATATTTTTTAAAGTTTCAAAAGACATTTCTTTTTTTTGTTTATACATATCTGCAACTTCATTTTGTGAATATGGACAAATCTTACACTTAAACATACATGTGTGTTCGTTAAAAGATATATTAATAACTCTAGGAATATTTTTGTTATATAAAAACATCTTTTGTCCAGCCATGCTCTTTAGTAGGAAGTTTTTTGCAAATCCTTTTAGTGAACGAGTAGAATAAAATTTATATATTAAGTTTTTATTATTTACATACGACATTAGTTGCTTTTGTCCTTAAGTGCAGTAAGCTCATAAACACCTGTTTGTCCATGATAAGTACCTTTAAAAAAACTATGTGCTTCTTGAGAGTTGAGCTTTCCTTCATCAGCAACAACAATATCAAAAAAATCATATAACTTTAGAGCATCTAAAAGTTCATTTTTTTCTATTATAACATCTAAACCTTCTTGATATAAACTTTTATTGTTTATATATCTTTCGGTATTTATAATACAATCAAGAGCATATTTTCTTGGATTATAAGAACTCGTTTTGTTATGCTCATTTATGAGAAGATTTAGATACCATCCCATTCCATTTGCGTTTAAATATAATTTTGCTTTTGGTTTTAGTAATCTTTTAAATTCTTGTAAGGTCTTTTTCCAATCTGTTAAAAAAAACACACCATAGCAAAAAATGGCATCAAAAGAGTTATCTTTAAAATTAGTGCTATTGATACTTTGTAGTGAAGTTGTTAAGTTTTTTATATTTAATTCTTGTGCTAACTCTTCTGTAAAAGAAACACGCTCTTTAGATATGTCAATAGAATAAACATTGGTGTTGTGTTTAGCTAAAGGAATACTCCATTGACCAAATCCACATCCTGCATCTAAAACATTTTCAAAGTTAGTAAATTCATATTGTAAAATACGCTTCTCGTAAACTTTTATATCATTAGAGTAGATACGTTTTAAAAATTCAAAATCTTGTTTTTGTAAAATTTTTTTATATTTTTCAATTATATTATTAGTCATGATTTACCAATATTTTTCGTCTTTAAAAGACATTGCGGGGTAGTTGTTTTGCATAAAATCTTTATACTCACTCTTTTTTAAGTTTAAGCTATTTGCTTCAATCATTCCAGTAGCAACTTTAAGTCCAGCCGTATGTAATTCGATAATTACATTGCTACCTATGTTATCAACTGTATAACTCATATTGCCAAATGAAGCTGGAACTTTTGGAATATAATTAAAATTAGCATTAGTGAAGTCAACTGAACCACAAATATGAATAACATCTACATCTGATCTTATATCTTTTGTTTTAATGTAGCCACTATCGCCAATTAGTAACTTATTATTATGGTGTTCAAGTAAAACAATAGCATCATAGGAATCTATATTAATAATATTCTTGTATTCATTTATAATAGTATAATTATAGTCATTTTGATTTAAAACCTTTTGCACATATAGTGTGAAATGGTTACAACCTAAAATTAATATATTTGATGAAATGGGTGTATGATTCAAAGTTAATAAAAATTTTAAAACCATATATCCTAAATACTCTTTAGTTCTTAGTCTAGAGTCATCCTCATTTGTACCATATACCTTTATGTTTTTTTTGGCACATTCTTCTATGTCAAGGTCACTTTTCCTATACTCCCAAGTTTCCCACATTAGTGGGATAACACATTTTGAATTAAGTTTATTTATAATTTTATCATCAATGGGTCTTAAAAAACCTGTATTTGTTAAAATATCAACTTCATCTAAATTTAGACTGTTTATATCTGTAATAATTTCAACTCTATCTTCGAGATTTAAATATTTTAATAAATTATTTGTTTGCTTTTTAACATCCTCAACCGAACCATATTTAGAATCTTTAGTAAATGCATAAACATATTTTGCTCCAGCTAATGCAGCAATAGCTGGTGTGACAACATAGTTTCCTGTGGCAGCTTCTGTTAAAATTATTTTATTTGATAAGTCTAAGTTAAAATTAGCAATAGATTTTTTAATTTGATTTTTAATACTTGCAAAATTATCCATAGATATTACTCCACTCTTCAAAGTTAAGCAAACTCCAGATAAAGAGTCTTCTGTTTTGTTTCCCATTTAGGTGTTCATTTACAGAACTTTGTACTGCATCTTTGTCCATGTATTTGTATATATTTGCATCTTTGTTTAAGAGTTTCTCTTTAACAAACTCTATGCTTTCCCCCTTAAACCAACTGGCATCTGGACTTGAAAATCCTTGTTTTGTCAATGTTGTAATATTATTTGGGATATAACGGCTTGCCGTTTCGCGTAAAATATTTTTCCCGTCATTACTTTTTTGAAAATATTTGTGCTGTTTATTGCCAGTTTCATTTTCATTCATGCTTATAATATTTTGAAGGTTTGATAGTTTTAGATTTACTGGAATTTGCTGAGAAAAATCGACTAAATCATTATCCAAAAAGGGAACCCTAGTTTCAAGCGAGTGCGCCATAGAGAGTTTGTCCTCAACTACGAGCAAACCATGTAGAAATGTTTTTGCTTCAAAATATAGTGAATGATTTACATAATCTTCAGGAGAAGTTAGTCTATTGCTATGTTTTTTAAATACATCAGCAAAAATATCTCTTGTGCAAACATCTTTGACATCTCCCCAGATTGGCTTAAATACTTTACAAATCTCTCTGTTTGGGATTAGTCTTTGCCAAAATTCATAATATTTATTTATGTATTCATCAAAATCAACATTATTTACAGCTCTATAATATCTCCAAGGATAGCCTGCAAAAAGTTCATCACTTCCTGTTCCTGCTAGAACTACTTTTACAAATTTGCTTGCAAGTTTGTTGGCATAGTAGTTTGGATAACTCTGTCCAACACGAGGTTCTTCAAGATGGTAGGTAAAGTCACTTAAGCATCTTTCCATATCCCCTGATTTTAAGACCATTTCATAGTGTTCTGTTTTAAAAAGGTATGACATATACTCAGCTTTTTGTCTTTCATCATATGCGAGTTCCAAACCGCTTGCACTGTTTAAGTCAAAACCGACTGTGAAAGTCTTTAGATTCTTAATGCTTTTAGAAGCTATAGCTGCAATAGCCCCGCTATCTATTCCGCCACTCAAATAACTTCCAACCTCTACATCACTTACTAGTTGTCTATTTACGGCCTGTGTAAATAGCCTATCAAGTTCTTCTGTATACTCTCTTTCATCTTTTAAGTTTAGTGGTTTAGTAAAATCAAAATCCCAATATTGCTGTGTTTTTAAAGAGTGTTCTTTTTCTCTAAGATTTATCTTTATGTAGTTTCCAGCAGGAAGAAGTTTTATATTTTCATGGAGTGTTTTATCTGTAAAAATGTTTTGAAAAGTAAAGTACTCAACAAGAGCTGCTTTGTCAACTTCATAGCTGTAATCTTTGTACTCCAAAATAGATTTGGTCTCACTTGCAAAAAGTAAGGTTCCATCGTTGTTAAGAGTGTAGTAAAGAGGTTTTATACCATATCTGTCCCGTGTTAAAAACAGTTCTTTTTTAAAGTTGTCATACAGAGCAAAAGCAAACATTCCATTGAATTTTTTTATACACTCTATTCCCCACTCTATATATGAGTAGATAATTACTTCTGTATCGCTATTTGATTTGAATCTGTGTCCGCATATTTGAAGTTCTGCTTTTAACTCTTTAAAGTTATATATCTCACCATTATAGGTAATCCAAATATTTTGAGACAAATCGCTCATAGGCTGGTGTGCATTTATGCTTAAATCTTGAATAGATAGCCTAGTATGACCAAAAAACAAGTCCCAATCATGAGGATGAAGTTCATTAGTATTTATATTTTTATAGTAAGCTTTAAAAAAAGATATTCGTTTTGTGTGGCGACATCCAGTATGAAAAAAACATGAGCCACTACCATCGGGACCTCTGTGATGAAGGGTTTTAATCATAGCATTAGTGTATTCTATATTGAGAGATGGCTTTTTTAATGATACTACGCCAATAATTCCACACATATTAATCTTTTATTGCATCTAAAAATGTTTTGTTTATCTGTTTTAATGCTTCTTCATTTATAGGTTTTCTTTTTTCAAGTACAAATTCAACGAGCTCTTTGTTGTTTATAAGTTCATCGGCAACATCTATATAGTTTTGTATTGAATATGGCCATACATATTTATCATACAAATAGGACTCTTTGAGTTTGTCTTTTTCACTCCATTCATTCCACAGTGCTATATATGGTCTGTTTTTATACATATACTCATTTAAGCTTTCACCGTTTGAAATTTTAAAAGGTTCTAGCCACAAATCAATTACATGACCATAAACATGTGTGTCTATATATCCAGGGAAAAAGAATCTATCGGATATGCCTAATTGTTCAATTCTCTTTTTGATAGATTCTTGTTTTCCGCTTCCACAAGCCAAATAGATAGTTTGCGGGTTTTTTTTCATGATAGATGCTACAGTTTGGAGATACTCATCATCCTCTATTTTGATTAGTCTTCCAATAGTTCCTAAAATAAAACTATCTTTTGGGTAACTATCCTTGATTTTTTTAACTTCATTCATATCTACATGAGGGTTATAATAATCTTCTTCCATGTTAATGCTAAAACTATCAAAATCTAATCTATCCCCAATACTACCATGAGCTATTTTTTTATCAATATTTTCTAAATCATACTCATTATTTCCATGGCTCCAGTAAATCTGTTTAGGAGCAGTGCGAGTTGTAAAGAGGAAGTTGTACTCAGGACGAGAGTTGAAGCCTATTATCATGTCTATCTTCTCTTCTATAAGTCTATCTCTAACCTTGAGGGTTTTTTCTATTATCTCATAAAATGGATACTCATCACCAACATACTCTTTATGTAAATCTACATACTTAAAACCCAACTCTTTTAACTCTTGGACTGTTTCATCTAGTGAGCCAGACTCTATAAAATTTAGATTATAGATGATAAACTCATACTCAGCAGTAGGCGCTTTGGATAGAGATTCTAAAAGAGAGTAAAAAACGTTGTATATAGAGTAGGGTATGACTCTATCTATCAAAAAAGCAACTTTTATTTTTTTACTATTATCTATCTTTTTTTTGTTTGGTTTTAAATCATATTTCTTGATTAATTTACTCTTTATTAAATTCTCTATAGGTTTTTCTATCTTATCGTTAAACTCTTTTAGCCCATCTTGAGATGGTGCAGTCTCGTCCCAAGACATAAGCAAAGGAGTGTACATGTAAAATATTAATTCATCTAGTTCTCTTTGAATTGCTTTTTCAAAAATAGGATATAAAACTTTATAAATAGCTATATAGTCTCTGCTCCTATTGTATTTTAAAACACTTAGATAGTAGAGCTTAAAGATTTTCTTTTTTTGTTCCAAGGTACTTGATTCAAAAAAGTTATCATCAAAAAGAGCAAGAGAAAACTTTTCAATATACTCTTTAAACCTATCTTGATTAAATATTGTCTTTATGAGAACGAAGTTTTGTATTATGTCTAAAATTGTTTGATGTTCTGAGAGCAGCTTAAAATACTCAGCTTCAACCTCTTTCAAAGGAAGACCTTGTATAAGCTCCAAAGCATAGTTTAGATGGATGTTAAAGATATTTTTATCTCTTTGAAGATGCTTTAGTATAGATGTTGAGAGTTCTATAATTATGGGTTCTATGGTTAGAATATGCTCTTTAAAAAAAATTGTTATTGTGAGTAATTTTAAGATTATATCTTTGTTTGGCTCTTCATTATCTCTAACATATTGTAAAAAAACCAACAACATGACATTGAGATTTGAGGCGCACACATCTGTATCTAAAAAAGTGTTGACTATATCTTCTTTCTGTTTTTTTATGGAGTCTATTGCCTGAGTAATGCTTTGCGCAATCTGCTCTTTTGTATCATCTGAAAAACCAACACCATCAAAATTTAATTTTATAATTTGAGGGTGTATAGTTTTTGAGAAGTAATCAAAAAAAGTCCCAATTGGAACATTAATACAGTTTAATGGTGCTTCTTGTAGAAAAACACCATCATAAAAAAAGAGAGTATCTACACTATTTTCACTGTGTAAAGCATCATAAAGAGCAACTTGAGGATTAAAATAGTAGGTGCTAACTTGCTTCATATAGTATTTTAATTATTTGCTTCAGCATCTATCATCATTTGAAGAGATGAAAATTGTGAGTTGATTCTGCTTATCATTCCATCATATGCAGTAAATCTTTTTGCCATTATTTCATATCTTGTATCAAGTGATGCTTTTGCTGCTGCATGATTCTTAGATAGACTCTTCCCCTCGTTTTTAAGGTCGGTTTCAAAGTTGCTGAGTAAATTTCCATATCCAGTATAACTCTTTAGCTTCTCATCAACAGTGGTAAAAAAACCTGTAACTTTATTTCCTTCACTATTAGTTCCTCCAGTAAAAAACAGTTTTACTGCATCAGGGTCCTCTTTTAGTTTTGTTTCTAAAGTTGCTTTATTAAAGCTCATCTTTCCACTTCTATCTATGTCTATTCCATAGTTTATTAGAGAGTTATTATTTGTATTTAGTGAGGTTATCGTTCTTGTTAAGTCTCTAGAGATAGACTTTACAAATGAGTTTCCATTGAAAATCCCCTCAGCCCCAGTCGCTTCATCTTTTAATGTCATATCATGTAGATTAGCTATAAGTGCATTATAGCTATCTGTAAAGAGTTTTAACTCATCACTAATAGCAGTACTATCTTGTGATATATCAACTAAAGAGAAGTCTCCTTCTTGTTTTAGTTTGATATTTACGCCAAGAATAAGATCACTAACCTCATTCGTTGCTCTTGTCATTGCAATACCGTTATATTTAAAAGTTGCATCTGATGCTGTTTGTACTTTTTCATATCCATTAGGATTTGTAATCGCATTGTAAGGATCAAATAAAGCAGCATTTAAAGAGCCTGCGCCAGCAGTTCCATCATCAGTATCTGAGACGCTTATAGCTTGAGAAGCTCCTGTTGATTTTGATGAGAGAACTAAGTTATAAGAGCCATTTCCTGTTTGTAAAACAGAAGCTGAAACAGAGCTACCCGCAATTTCAGTAATAGATTGAGCTAGAGCTGAGAGGGTTGTTGTTCCATCATAAGGTATTTCAAAATTATTTATTTTTAAAACACCTGCACCCGATGCTATTGTTGAAGCAGGAGTAGCAACTGAGCCAAATTTTGTTATATCTTTTTTAGCAAGAGCTACCGTCTCTAGTGAAAAAGACTCTACAGTTGAACCTGCATCTACCTTAACTTCTGCTTTACCACTACTTTTAACACTCTTGCTATCAAAAATAGTGTCATAACTAAGAGCTGACGCACTCGCTTTAAAAGTCTTCATAAGAGAATCTAACAACTTATAAGCATCTTGTTTTTGGTTATTAAGAGTAATTTTGTTTTCTAAAGGTTTAACGATTCTTGATGTATCAGCCTCTTTTAGCTGGTCAATAACATCAGCTGTCAATACTCCTGAACCAATACCTAGTGAGCTAATATTTGAACCCATAATAAATCCTTTTTAAATAATATTTAAAGTATAACACTATAATCGACTATACTCCAATTATATTTAGATAAATTTTATAAAGGATAATTTTACGATTTATCTATAAACAAAATAGAAGTTGTGTCGATATACTCTCAATGAAAGAAACAAACGGCGATCAAAAAGGACTCAACATGTATGGCTCAAGCGCTCACAATATTTATGCACAAAACAACGTAGGTATAGAATCTCCAGCAAAACTTATAGAGATGTTGTATGAGGGTGTACTTCGCTTTAATGCTCAAGCAAAAAAGGCTATAAATGATAAAAATATTGAAAAAAAGATTTATTGGACAAATCGCTCTATAGCAATTGTAGTGGAGTTGGTCTCAGTGCTTGATAAATCACAAGGCGAGGTTAGTGATTATTTAAACGGTCTTTATAATTATCAAATTCAGCTTTTAACAACTGCAAGTTTAAGGGGCGATACAACAAAGCTTGATGAAGTTAGTACTGTTTTTAAAGCTCTTCTTGAGGCGTGGAGAGAGACTACATAAATGTGGATTAAAAAATTACAAATTGCAATCATAGAAAAAGATGCGGATACTATAAGTATTTTGATAGAAACTACACCTAAGTTTGAAAGTGTAAAAGAGATAGAGAGTGCTATATATCTATTAAAAGAGGCTAATGAAGTTATGCATACTCTAAAAAATGAAACTGCCCTTACTATGAAGCAACTGAAAAAAAATATAGACTTTTTAGAATCCACTCAACCACAAATAAGAAGTAAACTAGATTTACGATTTTAAGTTTTACATGTAAAGAAATTCTAGTAAAAATTTAGCTAAGTATAAAAATATTTGGTTATAATTCCGTTGCTTCTCTTTAGACCTGTGCAATGGTGCCCTAAGGTACTGTGTCAGGGTAGGAATACAGCAGCACGCTTTTATGTACTATGTGCCGCAGGTATCTGAGGAGGAGTCTCTTTATCCAACTTTTTCATTAAAACTAAATTTTATTTTCTCATTTAATCCAAGTAAACTCTTCAATAAAACTAAATTTCACCTCAAATTTGAATTTTTTTAATTATCTTTTCTGTGTTTAGATATTCCACATGCTTGGTTTGGTTTTGGTGGATTGTTTTTTAGATAATTTAAATCTTCCAATGTTTGAGAAAGTACTCTTTTTTGTTGCAACAGAGGTAACATTCTGTTGTCTTTTTCATTCATAGCTAGACTCATGTCTGCTAGAATTGCCTCTACCTCTTTGTCTAAATCACTAAGTGCATTATTGATGTGTTTTATTGAATTCATAGCGTGAGTATAACAAAAATTAAAAATTTTGGGTATAATTGCGCTTCAATTTACAAAGGAGTTTCGATGCCAAAGATGAAATCTGTTAAAGGCGCTGTAAAGCGTTTTAAAGTTAAGAAAAACGGTACAGTTAAACGTGGTACAGCGTTTAGAAGCCATATCTTGACAAAACAAGATCCACAAACTCGTACAACACAGCATAAATCAAAAATTATTGCTAAAGTTGATGAAAAAAATGTTAAGGCTATGATTAACTAATTTTTAGTTGATTGTTAAATCTCCAACTACATTAGTTGGGCAAGACCACTTAAAGTGTGGCACCTTGAACACAGAGCGTGTCATAGGTAAAGAAAAAAGGAAATAATATGCCAAGAGTAAAAACTGGTGTTGTTCGTAGAAGAAGACACAAAAAAATATTAAAATTAGCAAAAGGTTTTTATAGCGGACGCCGTAAACATTACCGTAAAGCTAAAGAGCAGTTAGAGCGCTCAATGTACTACTCATTCCGCGATAGAAAGCAAAAGAAACGTGATTTCCGTAAACTATGGATTATCCGTATCAATGCAGCTTGTCGTTTAAATGGAATGAACTACTCAACGTTCATCAATGGTTTAAGCAAAGCTGGTATCGAGCTTGACCGTAAAATCCTTGCTGATATGGCAATGAATGATGCAGCAGCATTTAGCGCAGTTGCAGCTTCTGCAAAAGCAGCTCTCAAGTAAATAAACTAAGTGCACAATTGCTGCACTTAGTAACCTCTTCTAACTATTTATCTATGCTTTTTCACTCTCAAGTTTATGTAAAAACAGCACACTAGTACCTTTTGTATTGTAGTAAATTCCAAGCGATGCTTGTCTGGAAATATAAACACCTCTTCCATTAAAATTTTTTCTATTTCTAAATATGTCGCTAAGAATTTGAGTATCAAATCCAGCACCCTCATCTCTTATGGCTGTAGTAACATATTTGTTTGAGTTGTACTCAATAATATTTATACATACTGATATTTTTTTATTGCAGGTTTTCTCTAGCTTCTCTAAGGTCGCAAAATAGTTGTCATCGTTTATAAGCTTATGTTTCATCTGAGCATCAAGCCCAAGATTGCCATGTTCATAAGCATTCATAAACAGCTCATTAAAGACGACACCAGCATTATAGATAAGCTTATAATCACTGCTAGTACAGCTCCAAAAATCTCCATACCACTCATTTGCCTTCTCTATTGCATCTAAAGAAGTATCAAAAACATTTTGAACATTAGAGATATATTTCATCAGATTAAATCTATTTATAAAGATGAAAGTCATATCATCTTCTTGCTTATCTATCCTCCAAAGGATTTTTTCTCTTAACTCATCTTTTGTGAAAGAGGCTAGAAAATCGCTTTGCAAATAATTTGCATAAGTTTTATCTTTCTCTCTAATACTATTTTCAACAACTCCATCGCTGTAAAAAAGAAATTTAAGTATATTTGAGATATTAAATGATGATATTTTTATTTTTTTTATATATTTACTAAGTGGGGCATTATTTGATTTGATTTTAACTATCTTGCCATTAGTTGTTTGCAGAAGAGAAGAGGGCATTGCAAATTTTGCATAGTGCAACTTTGAGTTTTTATAATCTATTAACATAAAATCAGCTGACATCGCTTCATCTTCAAGAAGAACAGGCTTTATATATTCAACAGCACTATTTATGAGGCTCTTGAAGTCAAAATTATTAACTCTCTTATCTATGAGATGATTTAAGTAAGAAGTTAAAAGCATTGAGCTTAAAGAGGCAGAGAGACCTTTGCCCATTCCATCAATTATAAAATAGAGTTGCATATTTTTATCTATCTCTCTTGCGCTGTATGAGTCTCCGCTTAATACATCAAGAGGTTTATAGAAAAAATCAATAAGCGCAATGGAGCTGTTTTCATGCATCTGGTAGTAAAAATCATTTCTGATAATATTTAGTTCTTTGGCAAATGCCAACTCTTCTTGCAGAGAGTTATATTTACCTTTTGTCTCAAGCTCTTTTAATTTTTTTTCTCTTTTCTCACGTAGATAGTTATCGGCTATAAGTATTTTAGAGACTTTTTCAACAGCTTGAATAACTTCTGTAAGAATAATTGGTTTTTTTAAAAAATTATTTACATTTAATTTAAGAGCTTCTACGATAATATCAATCTCTTGCACCGCAGATACAAGAATTATTGGGATATCTTTGTCTAGCTCTCTTATGAGTTTTGTCATCTCTATGCCATTTAAATTTGGCATCTCATAATCTGTAATGATTATGTCAATCTTTTGCGTTTTAAATATTTCAAATCCATCTTTGCCATTATCTGCAAAAATGACACGCTTTGTAATATTTTTAAAAATGGAGTGATATATTAGCTGAGTAGTTTTGTTGTCTTCAACACAAAGAAGTGTTAAAGAGCTAAGGCAGTCTAATAAGGAAGTATCAACATCACTAGACATTATATTTTGAATTTACTCAACTCATTTTGTAGCCTATTAGCATCGCTCAACAGCTTGGTAGCAGCTTCATCTACAAGATTTCTATGTTCAGTGTTTTTCTTAGAGAGCTCTATGATTTCATCCATATTGTGGATAAGCTCTTTTGTTTTTGTAGCGATATAAGTGCTTTGATACATTACATCGCTTGATTTCGCATTTGTCACAGATAGATTCTCTTTTGTCTGCTCTGAAGAGGAGATTAACTCTTGTGCAGAGTTTGCAATATTGCCCATATTTTCTGATGTTACTTGAGTCTCTTCCGATATCTCGATAACGTTTTGTGTTATAAGATTTACATTTGCACTTATCTCGCTTAGACTTTTTTGTGTTCTCTCTGCAAGTTTGCGCACTTCATCTGCAACAACAGCAAAACCTCTTCCATGCTCCCCTGCGCGTGCTGCTTCAATCGCAGCATTTAGAGCAAGAAGATTTGTTTGATCCGCTATATCTGAGATAATTGCTAAAACATCTTTTATATTTTTTGCTTGTTCTGTTAAAGAGTACACTTTTTGAACTAACTCTTGTTGACGATTGCTTCCATGCTCAATAGCCTCAACAACTAAATGAAGCTGATTTACAAAAGTGTCAAGAACACTGTAGGTAATATTAAGGTCCTCAGTAACTGTGATTGAAGACTCTTCAATAGCATCTAGTCTCTGTCCAACTTCAGTTACAAGAGTATTGATAACGGTGATTTTTTTATCTGCTACTATGCCATTTTTTGTAAGTTGCTCAACAATACTGTTTAACACTTTACTCTCACTTGAAGTTGTAGCAGATACATCTTTTGCTTGGTAAACACTCTCTTTAAATGCAATTATCATCACATTTAAAGCTTTTGAAATTCGAGAAATCTCATCATTTCCCTCGACAATAATATCACATGTCAAATCTAAGTTGCTAGAGACGCAATCAATTTTCTCTAAAGAGCTTCTAACGCTTCTGTTAACGCCTCTGCTAATTATGAAAATTATGATAAAAATAGCAATAGCAAAAGCTAAATAACTTCCAATAGAGATAGTTGCCTTTTGGATAGAAGCTGCTTTTAGCTCCTCTAAAAGAAGAGTGTTCTGCTTTGCCAACTCATCATCTATCTCTTTTAATATATCAATTTTTTTTGTAATTGTGGAAAACCAAATAACACTATCCACTCCAAGGGAGCCTTCATTTGCTCTTAATTTTGCTATCTCTCTCATCTTGTTAACTTCAGCGATTACAGGCGAATTGATTTTTTGTTTATATAAATCTTTTGAGCTTTGAGTTGCCATTGATAAAAATGAATCAAGAAAAGCGTCCTGCTCTGCAACTAGTGTTATCCACTTAGCAAAAGCACCATCAGAAAACTTATCAGCAGCAAATGTAGAACTTAGCACTGCTCTCTCAACTCCTGCTCTCTCTTTTGATTTTAAAAAGTTGTTATAAGCACTCAGAGCTTTTACAAGTTCAGCAGAGTTAGCTAATTTTGCACTTAAAGAAGTAATATTTAAAATTTTTGAGTTCATCTCTGTATAGTAAGTGACAACCTCTTTTGAACCTATAGAGAGTTCTGTTACTTTTGAGCGAATCTGCTCTATTTGTGACATTTTTTCATTAAAAGCAGATATCTCATCTTTCAACTCTTTGGGAAAAAAGTCCAAATCAAGACTCTGTATATAAACTTTTAGGCTCTCATACTCTTTTGTTGTAGAGGCTCTTTGGTTTGGCAGTATATCGCCAAACTGTTTTCCATGTGAACCTATAAAACCAGCACTCGCACCTCTCTCTTTTTGTGTTTCATGGATAAGGAGGCTTAGTTTTTGTGAGAGAGTATTTAAACTTTGTGATTTTGAAATGTTCTCTTTATCATCAATGGCTTTGAGTGTAGCGATTGCGATAATTATCAGTGCAAAAGAGACAACTATTGCTGTTATGAGATTTAGTTTATACTTTATACTCATTAAAGACCTCTTTTTGCTTTAAACATGGCTGTTAGATTTAAGTCGTCAAGAAGTTCTAAAAGCTGCTCATTTCCAACATTTACATGTAAATCTATGTTGTCTTTTAAGACAAGTTTGTTAAGATAACCAATAACTGAGGATGTTATTGAGAGAGAATCAACTATATTTAGATGAATAGCTTTATGCGCAGCTGCTACATCGTCAACAATTTTTTTTATTGCTTGAAAATCACTAATGCTTTTTATATTACCTGCGATTGTGACAATGTTAGAAGATATTTGTAGCTCCATCTTTTTTTATCCTTATTTTTTTATATTAAATATAAAATTTAATAATAAGCGGTAGTTTATACTCTAAAGGATTAAAATAAACTAAATTTTTTTTATTGACTCTATCCAGTCAACCATTTTTTTCTCATATCCGATAGGTTTTAGAGTTACAAATTTTAGTGGTTTTGATAAGTAGTTTTGTTTAACATATCCTCCAAAATCGTGAGGATATAAGTAGCCCTTACTGTTTTGAGTTATATTTTTTGGAATATCAAGCATTACGCCATCATTTACCGCACTCAGTGCACTCTTTATTGCCAGATATGCAGAGTTAGATTTTGGCGAAGCACAGAGATAAATTACGGCTTGAGAGAGGATTATTCTAGCCTCAGGATAGCCAATTTTTGAGACACTTGTCATAGCACTTGTAGCTAGAGTCAGAGCTTGTGGATTTGCATTTCCTACATCTTCACTAGCTAGTATTACAAGACGTCTAGCGATAAACTCTGCACTCTCTCCGCCATCAATTAGACGGGCAAGATAGTAGATGGCAGCGTCCATATCAGAGCCTCTAATGGACTTAATCATAGCACTGCTCAAATCATAATGAACACCAGCTTCACTGCTTCCAACACTTAGTGCATTTGGACGAAGGGATTTTAATATATCTAAGGTAATGTGTGTCCCAATATTTGAAGCAAACTCTAAAAGTTTTAGCATCGACCTTGCATCGCCACCGCTACTCTTGATGAGATACTCTAGCGCTTCATCACTACATGTAATGTCAGAGCTATCTAATGCTCTTCTTAGCAGCCTACTTAGAGCTTCATTTGAGATGTGATGAAGTTCAAAAAGCATTGAGCGGGAACGAATAGCAGAGGTTAGAGAAAAAAATGGGTTTTCAGTAGAAGCACCGATGATGAGAGCAGAGTTGTTCTCCATTACAGGCAGAAGAACTTCTTGTTGGTTTTTTGCCAAGCGATGTACTTCATCTATAAAAATAAGTGGTTTTTGCAGAGTGTTTTTGTACTGCTCAAATATCGCTCTGAGCTGTTCAATCTTTATGCTTGTTGCGTTAAATTCATAAAATGGCAACTCCATCGTTTTTGCGATAATTCTAGCGATAGAAGTCTTTCCAGTTCCTGATGGTCCAAAAAAGAAGCTATGCCCAAGAACGCCTTTTTGGCATAAAACTCTAAGTGGGGCTTTATCTTTGCTAAGATGATCTTGACCGATAAGTTCATCAAAATTTGAGGGTCTTAAAAGATGGGTAAAATCCGCCAACTTTTAACCTCTTTTTTTTGTTACTTTCTTATCTTTAAAAACCTTTTTTTTGTCATCTTTCTTTTTATCGTCTTTATATCTTGGTTTTTTTGAATCTTTGTCACTTTTTTTGTAATCTGTTTTTTTATTATCAGTTTTATCATATTTTTTTACAGAAGGTTTCTTCTCACTTTTTTCTTCTGCTTTTTTCTCTTCTTTTAAGAATTTTGAGAGTGCAGAGTACTCACTGCGTGATAAAAATCTAACTTTCCCAGTTGGAAGGTTATTAAGCTCTATCTCTGCAAAACTGACTCTCTTTAGATCAACTATATCTGTTCCAAAGTGCGCAAAAAAGCGTCTAAGTTCACGATTTTTACCTTCACTAAGAGCTACTTTTAAAATAGAGTAGTTCGGTTCGTTTTTTTGGATTTTATACCCTATAAAAGGTTTAAATTCCATAGAAGTAACTTTAGAATGGCTATGCCCGCCAGCAGTTGCATCATCTAACATCATCCCATTTAACATGGCAGCTTCCATCTCTGATGTAACTTCACCTTTAATTTTAATCTTGTAAATTCTCTCCAAATTAGACTCCATAAGCGCAGAAGCAACTTTTGAAGCGTCAGTTAAGAGTAGCAATCCCTCAGAAGCGTAATCAAGTCTTCCAACTGGGACATAGTGTTTATACTCTTTTGGCAAAGTATCGTAAATAGTTTTTCTCTCTTTAGGGTCACTCTTGGTAACTAACTCACCTTTTGGTTTGTTATAGACAATAACGGTATATTTGTCACGTGGAGTTACTGGTTTTCCGCTTACATAAACAACATCAACTCCCTCATATATATCTGTTGCTGGGTTGTCTTGAATTTCGCCATTTACCCTTACATAGCCATCTTGTATGGCTTTGTCAGCCTCTCTTCGTGAGTAGCTTGAGTGGTGTGCGATATATTTATTTAGTCTCATGATATGCCTTTTTCTATGAGAGTGTGGATGTGAAGCACGCCAAGGACTCTCCTATGTTTATCTGTTACAACTAAGAGTTGTATCTTCATCTCTTCGATGATAACAAGTGCTTCACTTGCCAAAATGTTCTCATCTTCAATCGTCTTTGGGTTTTTTGTAGCGTATTTTAAAACGCTCTCTTCAAGTGAAAAATCCTCACTCATCAAAGCTCTGCGTATATCGCCATCACTCATAAGTGCTAGGAGTCTATTTTGCTCATCTGTAACTAAAACAGTTCCAAGTCTGCCCTCGCTGATTTTGAATATCGCATCTTTTACTTTTGTATCGGCTTTAACTATAGGTAACTCTTTTACTCTCATCAAATCTTTTACTTTTACAAATAGCTGTTTGCCTAAAGCTCCACCTGGATGAAAAGAGGCAAAATCACTCTTTTTAAAGTTTTTTGCTCTCATAAGACACACAGCAAGTGCGTCTCCAAGCGCCAGAGTCAGAGTAGTTGAGCTAGTTGGTGCGATACCAAGGGGGCAAGCTTCTTTGTTGACTATTACATCAATTACAAGATCGCTATATTTTCCAAGTGTTGAGTTTTTATCTCTTGTCATGCCGATAAGTGGAGTATTAAATCTTTTTATATGAGGAAGTATGGAGCTTAGCTCTTCGCTCTCTCCGCTGTAGCTTATAGCGATAACAACGTCGCTATGACTTATCATTCCAAGGTCGCCATGAAGCGCTTCTGTTGGATGTAGAAAAAAGCTCGGAGTTCCAGTAGAAGCAAATGTCGCTGCCATTTTTGCGCCGATTAGTCCTGATTTTCCAACACCTGTGACAATCAACTTACCTTTACATGTAAGGATTATCTCAACTGCTTTGTCAAAAACATCATCAATTTTATCGGCACTATCAAGTAGTGTTTGTGCTTCTATTTTAAGGGTTTCTTGTGCTATTTCTTTGTAATTCATGGTGCAATTATACCCATTTTTTGGGTATAAATTGCTGGGAGGGTAACTATTTTATATCTGGTTTTGGAGTTGTTTGAGTTGATGCTGGGAGCTGAGGTAAAACAACAGGCTCTTTTCTACCATCTAGGGCTTTTAAGAACTCTTCGATTGAAGCAACTTCAACGTCATTTATATCAGCGCCCAATTGGATACGTCCCATCTCTTTTATAGCATCTCTAAGCTCCCAGATTTGACCATTATGGAAGTATGGTGCAGTCTGAGTAATGTTTCTTAGTGTAGGAACTTTTACCATACCATTTTTATCGCCTTTAAAGTCACCTACATCTTGAAACTTGTAAACGCCTGTAATGTTAAACGCATTCATCTCTCCGCCAAGAGCAATGCCGTTATGACAAGTTGCACAACCTTTGTCTATGAAAGTTTTAAGACCATCTTTTTGCGCTTTTGTTAAGGCATCTTTTTTGCCATTTAAAAAGTCATCATAAACTGATGGAGTAACTAAAGTTCTCTCAAATGTAGCAATAGTATCAGCAATCTTTTCAAAAGTTATTTTTACATCTTTGCCATAAGCAGCTTTAAAATCCGCCACATATTGAGGCATAGAAGTCACAACCGCAGCTACATGTTCTGGTGTTGCAGACATCTCAGGAGCAGCTTGCATAGGACCTTGAGCTTGCGCCTCTAAGTGTGGATCACGTCCATCCCAAAATTGTGAGTTAAAAAACACAGAGTTATAAACAGTCGGTGAGTTTAAGTGGTGAGGATTTGGAGTCCACATATGCCCAATAGCCGCAGGAATACCATCATCTCCGCCCTCGCTAAGATTGTGACAGCTGTTACAGCTTATAAAACCGCTCTTTGAGAGTCTAGGGTCGAAATATAGTTTCTTTCCGAGCTCAACTTTTTTTTCACTAATTGGGTTTTTTGGATTATCAATTAATTTTGAGAGCTCTTTTTTATCAGTTGGGATTGGTTTTAATCCAGCTTTTTTTGCATCAATCAACAAATCAGCACTAAGTGAAGAAGTTACAATAACAGCAGATAATAATATTTTAGTGTACATGGTAGTAATCCTTTTTTTAAATAATGTCACAAATCTTACATTTTATATGCTTAATAACATATAATGAAAATATATTATTTTTATAAAAATAATATATATAGCTAGCTTAGTAAAGTTTCTTGGAGATAACTGTTATTTGAGAATAAGATATAATAGTTGCTAAATTTTTTTAAAGGGAAAAATATGAGAAATAGACTTGGAAAATATGTCAGTAGTATCAATACACTAAACGTTGAAGAGAGAGCACTTTATTGCAATACGTTGATTTTGGCAGAAGAGGGTGCTGGTAAGACAAACCTTGCATGCAGAATAAGAAACTATGTGATAGATAGTAATGTAGCTACTTTGTATCTTGATTTTTCTAACTCAGAAGAGCATGAGATAGAGATAAGATACAAAGATGAAAATTTTAATTATATAAGATTTGATGAGAGTGATGAGTTTCAAGCAGAATTTGACGCTTTAGTTAGTCAAAACAAACACATATATATGGCAGTTGATCCTAACTATTTCTCAAATAAGAGAGATATTACTAGTAAATTAACATTTACACTACAGCACAAAGGGCTTTTAGCTAACTACTACTACTTTTTTCACGATATCGAAAATCTAAATGGATTTTATACAAAATTTGAGGATTTCTTACTCTACATGTTAAATTTTTTAAACCTTAAAAAATATGGACTTACATTTTTAGCGCAGCCTCACAGCTCGTTTGAAAATCCTCAACTGAAGCTTCTTTTTACATTTTTATACCTTGGAAAATGCTCAAATTTAGAGTATTTCAACACTGCAAATCTTAAAAAGTTGCCAAAAAACAGATTCTTTTATCAGTACAGAACAAACTATCACACACTTCTCTTTAATGACATCAAGAGCAATATAGTTCAAATCGATGAGTATCTTTTTAAAGAGTAGAAGTGCAGAAGCTTTTTGATGAAGTAGCCTCTCTTGATGAGAGATGCTACAGAGAGTTTTACTTAAGTGAAGATATTTTAATGGAGCATGCAGCGCATGGCATGGCTGAGTATATTCGTAGCAACTTTAAAAAAAATGTAAAAATTAGCATTGTTTGTGGAAGTGGAAATAATGGAGCTGATGGTTTGGCTCTTGGGAGACTTTTACATGGCGATTTTGATGTTTCTCTTATTTGTGCAAAACCTCCTAAATCAAAAATGGCTCTTTTGCAAAAACAGCGTGCCGCTAGCATTGGCGTAAGAGAGTCTTTGGAACTCTTAGATTGTGATGTATTAGTTGATGCGATAGTAGGCACTGGTTTTAGTTTAGAAGCAGATAAGGAGATGGCACAGCTTATAGAGAAGATGAACGCTATAAACGCTTTTAAGCTTGCATGTGATGTTCCCTCTCTTTACCTTTTTAACGCTGATGTTACATGTACTATGGGTGCTCTAAAGAAGAGAATGTTTTTAGATGAGGCAAAAGAGTATGTCGGCGAGATACATGTAATAGATCTTGGAATTTGCAGAGATATTTATGAGAGAAGCAGCAATTGGAATCTTCTTGATTTACAAGATTTGAAGCTTCCTCATAGATTTAAAAAAGATTCGCACAAGGGAAGTTATGGGCATTTAGCAGTTATCTCTGGGCAGATGAGCGGTGCTAGTATTATGAGCGCCATGTCTGCTCTTAGGTTTGGAAGCGGGCTTGTAACACTTGTAGGATTTGAGAAAATAGAGATTCCCCACTCCATAATGTACTCACATGCAGTACCTAAAAATACAACTGCTTTGGCTTTAGGAATGGGTCTTGGAGCTGAGTTTAGCAAGGCTGAGCTTGCCAAGTTTTTATCTAACGGTCTCCCCTTAGTTGCGGATGCAGATATTTTTGGTATGCAGATAGTTTTAGATATTTTAAAAAGAGAGAGTGTTGTTATAACTCCACATGTAAAAGAGTTTGTCTCGCTTTTAAAGATAGCAGATATTGCAGAAATATCTGTTGATGAGTTGCAAAAAAACCGCTTTATGTACGTTGAGATGTTTTGCAAAGCTTATCCAAAAGTTACACTTCTTCTAAAAGGTGCAAATGTCATAATCGCTCAGGATGAGACTTTTTATATAAATCCACATGGAAAACAATCTTTGGCAAAAGGCGGAAGCGGCGATGTACTAAGTGGTTTAATTGGTGCTCTCTTAGCTCAAGGATATGCTCCTTTGCAAGCAGCCATTCATGGCTCTTTAGCACATGTAAAACTCTCCATTCTTTATGAGGGTGCTGATTTTTCACTTACTCCAGATGATTTGATAGATGCAATTGGTAAACTATAAGATGGCTTATGTTATAAGAATTCAAAAAAATTAGGAAAATAGATAATGCAAAATTTATTAAAAATCGGAAAATATGAGTTAGGCTCTCGCCTTATCGTTGGAAGTGGAAAATATAAAGATTTTCAAACCACAAAAGAAGCAACACTTGCAAGCGGGAGTGAACTTATTACAGTTGCAGTTCGCCGCTTAAATATCACAGATCCTAACAAAGAAAATCTGCGTGATACGTTTAAGGGTACAAATGTAAAGTTTTTACCAAATTCAGCAGGATGCGTTACTGCTGAGGAAGCGATTACAACTTTTCGTCTTACTCGTGAGGCAACGGGAATCGATTTGATAAAACTTGAAGTTATTGGCGATACTCAAAAAACTCTCTACCCAGATGTAATAGAGACCATCAAAGCTTGTCAAATTCTCTCAAAAGAGGGCTTTATAATTATGGCTTACACTTCAGATGATCCAATCATGGCTAAACGTCTCGAAGATGCTGGTGCTCATGCTATCATGCCTCTTGCAGCACCAATTGGAAGCGGTTTAGGAATCCAAAATCCTTACAATATAGTATTTATACGTGAAGCGGTAAACCTGCCCGTTATAGTAGATGCTGGAATAGGGTGTGCGAGTGACGCTGCTTATGCTATGGAGCTTGGAGCTGATGGAGTTTTAACAAATACAGCTATTGCTGGGGCACAAAATCCTATGATGATGGCAGAAGCTATGAAACATGCGGTAATTGCTGGACGTATGAGTTATCTCTCTGGAAGAATCCAAAAACGTCCGTACGCTACAGCATCTTCACCGATAAATGGGATGATACAGTTTTAAAATCCTGCACAAAACTTATTTCTACCGCTATTTTTTGCGCGGTAGAGTTCAGCATCTGCTTTCTTTATTAAATCTTCTTTGGATATATCTTCATCAACCTCTTTTATAGCAACTCCAGCACTAATAGTTACAATTTTAGATACAGGAGAGAAGTTGTGTGCTAAGTTTAAATTTGAGATACTATCTATTAATGACTGTGCTACTTGCTTAGCGCCATCTTTATCTACACCTTTTAACAAAACAACAAACTCCTCTCCGCCATATCGTGCAAGAACATCTGTTGGGCGTTTAATAGCTTTTTTAAGAGCAATAGCAACTTTTGTAAGGCACTCATCACCCATCCAATGACCATAGTTATCGTTATAGAGTTTGAAGTAGTCTATATCTATCATGATAATAGAGAGATTTTTTGGCTCTCTTATAATCTCTCTATATTTTTGTTCTAAAATCTCATCAAAATATCTTCTATTTGAGATACCAGTTAAGCTATCGCACATCGATAACTCTTCGAGTTTTTTACTTTTTAGCTTCAGGGTGAGATGATTTTTTATTCTAATTTTTATGATGCCAGAGTGGAAAGGCTTTTTAATATAATCAATCGCTCCAAGGTTTAACCCATACTCTTCATCTTCAGAGCTGTTTTTAGCAGTTACAAATATTATAGGAATATCTATCGTCTCTGCTGATGATTTTAACGCTTTACAAACATCATAACCACTCATTTGAGGCATCTCTATATCTAGTAAGATAAGATCTGGTTTCTCTTTTTCTCGCACCAAACTAAGCGCTCTTTGTCCGCTGTTTGCTACTTTTATTTTATAATCATCTTTTAGTAAATCAGAGAGTATTGCTATATTTGTAGCTTTGTCATCAACAATTAAAATTGTTGGTATGTAGCCGTCAATCATCATAATTGCCACTCTTTCATAATATTGTAAGCTTTGTCGTAATCAAAGTTATCCATCTCTCTCATCCATAGTTCAAGTTCATGTCTATTTACTTTTGTTTTAAGTAAATTAAACAGAAGTTGTTGATTTTGAAATTCTACCATTGTTCCATTTTTAATATCTTGCGAAACCTCAAGATAAAGATTTTTAAAATCCTCTTCCCTCATCTCATCTTCTTGAAGAGGATTTTCTCTTAAATATGAGACTATCTTCTCTTTGACTCTCTCAATCGCCTCTTTTAAGAGTGCTATATCCTCTGGCTTAATCGCTTGAGCCTTTTTTAGTTGGGTGTCTATATATGTTGCAATAGAAGCCAACTCTTTTGCACCTATATTTGAACTAACCCCTTTTAGCGCATGTATCAAGGATTTGGCTGATTTGTCTTCTACATGTAATAGCTCTACAAGAGAGGCAAAATCACTCTCTAACTCTTCATAAAACTTCGATAATATCTTATGAAGAATATCACTGTTTAGATTTAGTTCATTTATCGCATACTCTAAATCTAAAACAGCACTATCTTTAACTTTGGTATTAGAAGATTTTTGTTTTATTGTGAAATCAATATCAAGCCATTTGGCAATGCTTGAGAACATCTCATTGCTATCAATTGGTTTTGAGAGGTGGTCATTCATTCCAGCATCTAAAGTTTTATGTCTATCTTCAATCATCGCCGCTGCGGTCAGTGCGATAATAGGAATCTCTTTATCATGTTCACGTATGATTTTGGTAGCTTCATAACCACTCATAATAGGCATTTGAATATCCATAAGTATGATGTCATAATAGTTTGGTTTTGCAACAAAAATATCCACCGCTTCTTTGCCATTATTTGCTAGATCTGGAGTTATTTTTACTTTTTTTAGTATCTCAGTGGTTATCTCCTGATTTATCTCATTATCCTCAACTAAAAGG
This sequence comes from Sulfurimonas denitrificans DSM 1251, assembly GCF_000012965.1. Taxonomy (NCBI): domain Bacteria; kingdom Pseudomonadati; phylum Campylobacterota; class Epsilonproteobacteria; order Campylobacterales; family Sulfurimonadaceae; genus Sulfurimonas; species Sulfurimonas denitrificans. The sequence continues at coordinate 224,016 of NC_007575.1, forward strand.
AGTTTAACATTGCTAAAATCAGGATATTTTAAAAGTTTTGATGCATCTTTGGAGATGTCCATATTTTCCAGCTTAAGACTATTTTGGCTCCAAGAGTTTACACCAACTATTATCTCAAAACTAAAAGTAGAACCGACACCCTCTTTGCTCTTGACATCTATCTCTCCTCCCATAGCAGATACTAATCTTGAGGAGATAGAGAGTCCAAGACCGCTACCGCCGTATCTTCGTGTTATAGAGTCATCCGCTTGAGAGAATGGCTTAAAGAGTTTTTCTATCTGGTTTTGACTTATACCAATACCGCTGTCAATTACGCTAAAGAGCAGAGTTGCACTCTTTTCATCTTTTTTACTTATTTTTAAATCTACCTTTACTGCACCCTCTTTTGTAAATTTGATAGCATTTCCCAAAAGATTGATTAGGACTTGAGTAATTCTAAGCTCATCAGCTACCACCATACTAGGTACGCCTTCTTCTACATTACAGTAGAACTCCAACCCTTTATCTAGAGCAGTTTGTTTAAATAACATCTTTATTTTAGAGAGAATACTCTCTAGGTTAAACTCTCTATGCTCAATTTCAAGTCTGTTCGCCTCTATCTTTGAAAAATCCAAAATGTCATTAATGATAGAGAGAAGCATTTTTGAAGAGCTGTTAATCTTATGTAACTGATGTAGTTGTTTTTCATCCAAATCACTCTCAAGTAAAATCTCGCTAAATCCTATGATTGCATTCATAGGTGTTCTTATCTCATGGCTCATATTTGCTAAAAATTCACTCTTTGAATTGTTCGCTCTCTCCGCCTCTTCCTTCGCCTCTTGAAGAGCTTCTTTATCTCTAATATCTTGCGTTATCTCTCTTTGTACTCCAAAATGACCAGTAATTTTGCCCTCGCTGTTGTACAAGCAGATATAGTCTCCATCAATAACCATAGGAGTACCATCAAATTTCTGCTCATTTGTATTTACATGATAAATACCTCTACTAAACAACTCTCTCCAAATGTCGCGTCCCTCTTCTATGTTGTGTTTGAAAAAATCTGTTGGTGTAAAACCTAAAAACTCCTCCTCTTTTGCTTTGTACTGCTCAAGCATCGCTTCATTTATCTTTGTTACTCTTTGATGCTCAAATACATAATCAAGTGTTTTTTCTTTGTCTATGGAGTCATTCCACTCTATAGGCTCATCAAGCATCATAAAGAAAAATCCATGCATAGATTGTTTAAAAAAGAGGTCTAAGAGCTCTTTACTATCTCTTAACTTCTGCTCACTTCTTTTAAGCTCACTCAAATCTCTACCAATTCCAAGGATACCAAGTATCTCCCCATTTCTGCCTCTTACTGCTGTTTTAGTTGTTTGAAGAAACTCTTTATGCGAATCTACCGCAAAGGTAATCTCCTCAAAATTTGTTAGTGGAACATTGCTATGCATCGCTTTTTTGTCATGTTCTCTAAAAAAATCTGCCAGTTCTTTTGATACAAAGTCATAGTCAGTTTTGCCCTTTATCTCATCTAATGATGCCCCAAAAAAATCTTCAAATCGTTTGTTACATGTAATATAAACGCCATTTACATCTTTCATCCAAATAAGATCTGGAATAGACTCTAAAAGGGATTCAAGTTGATTGTTTATATGCTCAATTTTTTCCTGTGCTAGCTTTCTCTCTGTTATATCTTGATGCGTTCCTGACATAAGAACTGGTTTGCCATCTTTATCCCACTCAAAAACTTTTGCTCTATCTACTACCCAAACCCAGTGTCCATTTTTATGCTTCATTCGCATTTCAGATTCAAAATATTCAGTTTTTCCATCAAGATGCTCTTCTAAAAGCTTTTTCGTAGCAATAAAATCATCTGGATGTGAAAACTTCTCCCATGTATCTATGGAGGTAGGAGATATCTCATCTAGCGTATAGCCAATAATTTCTGCCCATCTCTCATTAAAAATGGTATCGCCTGTTTGAATATTCCACTCTCCAGTACCGACATTTGTCCCCTGAATGATGGCGTCTAACCTCTGTTTTTCAAGCCTAAGCTCTCTCTCACTTCTCTTTAGCGCTTGCTCTTTTGCTATAGAGTTGCTTATATCTCTAAAGACAACTATGGCACCACCCTCGTCTATGGACGTTACTGTTAAGATTATGGGAAGAAGAGAACCATCCTTTTTTATAAAATGCTCATTTAAGGTTCTTGTTACTTTATCTTTGGAAGTTAGATTTATCGGGCACTCATCTGCATTGTACTTCTCACGTGATGGTTTATGAGAGTGAAAAATATCATGTTGGTTTTTATGTAAAATCTCTTTTTCACTGTAGCCTAGCATATTAAGAGCTTTTTTGTTTATCCAAGTACAGTTGCCATTGTTGTCTATCCCATAAACCCCCTCTCCTATGTTTGAGAGAAGAGAGGAGATAAAGTTTTTTCTCCTTCTCTCTCTTAAATGATAAAACAGCCCTAAAAGCAAAGAGATAAAAATTATGATTAGCTCTATTTTATGACTATTTAAAATATCCATAAAAGTCACATCTATAGCTTTGTCAAACGGAGGAAGCCTAAGAGTGCGAGATAGCTCCTCAACTTGAAGATAATCAGCAGGAAGAGTGTAGTTATAGATACCATTTTTTTTCATCTCATCGTTAGGCTTGAGTGAAAAAAGAGCTGCTATAAAATCTTTTACAATCTCCTCTTCTAAATGCGGCAAAGAAAAAACAGGCCACTCGGGGTAGAGCTTTGTTGAGATTTTATAAGGATAATCAACACCCTTTTGCTCATTTACAACTCTTATATCTCCCTCACTTATCTCTTTTTTATATATCATCTCTTCTAAAATGCCATCTCTTATAAAACCGACATCAATTACACCTGTCAAAACAGCTTTAACAACCTCTTGATGCGAGCCTTTCATCTCAATGATTTTTTTGCTTTTTTTAGAGATATCAACGCCTGCAAGAAAGAGCTCATAAGCTTGCGCTCTATAGCCGCCCATGTGAGACTTGCTTGGTGCTGCTATTATTTTGTTTTTTATATCTTTGAGATTTTTTATTTCACTCTCTGGTCTGACAATGATAACGCCTGCAAGTTTATTTGTTATGACTCCTTTGTCGTAGCCATTTAGTGTAGCAATAGCGCCGCTAAGCGCATATTTGTCTCTTATGCTTAAAAAGTGCGTAGGATTTGTTGTAACAATATCAAGCTCTTTTTTGCTAATTTTTTCATTAATCTCTTGTTGTGTTAAAACCTCTAAGATAATTTTTTTATCGAGCTTTTCATTGAGTGCTTTAACAAGAGGCTCATACTGTTTGCGGGTTTGTTCCACGCCCTTGTAGGCAAAAACACCAAATTTTACGCTCTCATGAGCATAAAGAGAGGTAAAAAGAAAAGAGATGATAATAAATGTTTTTTTCAAAGCCGTCACCTTATTTACATGTTATGTTTATCATACAATGTAAACAATTAAATTAGCTATAAATTCATGGCAACTCAATCTTTTTTTCAGAGATATCTCTTAAGTACTAATCGCTTCATATCTTCAAAAAAAGTTCCCTACAGCACACTCTTTACTTAGTATTTGCTCTTTAATTTCTATTTAATAATGATTTTGTTTCTGCCTCTCTCTTTAGCCTCATAGAGTGCTTCATCGACTCTTTTTATAAACGACTCTTCACTCTCAGCGTTTATATACTCCGTAACACCAAGAGATATAGTAATCTTGCCAACCGTCTCAAAAAGATGCCCCTCTACTCTAGCTCTTAGTTTTTCACCAAGCACAGAAGCTTCAGAGACAGGTGTTGCTTGTAGTATAATCATAAATTCTTCTCCACCCCATCTAGCAGCTATATCCCCTGCACGAATGGACGAGGTTATAATATTTGCTATGTTTATGAGTACTCTGTCACCAGCATCATGACCGTATGTGTCATTTACCGCTTTAAAATAATCTATATCTAAAAATATTACAGAGAGTGGCGATGGAACAGTACGTGAGAGTGCCATCTCTTTTTCTAAAACATCATTTAGTTTAGTTCTGTTAAAGAGTTTTGTTAGAGCATCTGTAGAAGCCATATGCTCTAACTCTTTTATTTTGACATACTCATTTGTAATTTCATCAAATGTTATTAGATAGAGCACTTTATCATCTGTTTTTATCTCTTTTGCATAGGGTTTAAAATATCTGTATTTACCATCTTTTTTTATGCAAACTTTTAAGTTTTTACTATTTTGCTCTTTTATAAGGTACTCTATCCAGTGGATACCATCGTTACATGTTTGCATGAAGTTGCTATTATCTTCTATTTTTTCAAACACATCAAATATGTATTCATTATTTTTTTTAAACTCTTCTATAGAGTGATAACCAGTAAAATTAAGTATAGTCTCATTAGCGTAAATGATCTCTTTGTCATCTGTAAGCACTATAAAACTAGAGTCTGTGTCAATGATTTCTTGCAAGAGATGTTTGGTAGATTCTATCTCTTTTGTTCTACGTTTTACTTCAGTTTGGAGTTGTTGGTTATATCTTAATTGCTTGAATATGAGTGAAAATATAGTAAATAAGAAAATAACTACAAATATTTTTAAGAGAATTATGCTAGTTTTTATAGATGAAGTTACCTCAAAATACTCCTTAGAGTCTAAACTAACACTTATTCCACCTCTAACATCACCGAGTGAATAACCTTGATGTTTATGGCAAGGAAGACAATACTCAGTTGTAATGAGTGCTCCCATGTAGTTAAAATTAGACTCTTTATCTATCTCATAATACTCTTTTTCATTTGTCTCATCAAAATACTTGAGTGCTCTCTCTTCAAAAGGAGTTGCTTTGTTGTCTGGGTTGATGAGCTTAAGACTTGTAATACGAAAATGAAAACCATCTATATTTGAGATTTCAGATAACTGTCTAGACATCCACGCAGGATTTATTTTTATAAGCGTAAGATTTTCATCAACTTTTAAAATATTGTCTCTTAGGTAAGGATTAGGTTTTTGACCCTCTTTAGGTATTGCATAAACTCCACCATAGCTTGCATTCCACACCCTAGTGTTTACTTGGTCTTTAAAATGCGTTTGAGCTTGTTTTATAAGAATCTGTTTTTGGAGCTCCATATTTTTTTCACTAAAAACATCTATAAAATAAAAAGAGCTAAACAAAGAGAGTATAAAAATAGTACCAATTAACGCATATTTGTTAAATTTTATCATCTCTCAATTCTAGCAAATATATTAATTATTTCTTCTTAAACAATAATCTCTTTAGATAGATGTGTCATCAGCAAAAGTTGTCCCATACTTTCAAAAAATTTTTCTGCCCCATCCTCTTTACTTAACAAGGCTTTTTCTAAAGCTGCTAAAAAAGCCAATTGTGACTCTTCTGAAGCCTGCATGAAGCTCTCTACTATAAATGCGAAAGAGAGAACATAAATCTCTGAGTTTACATTAAAGTCGATTTCAGAGTCAAGATTGATACTGTTGTTTGTTAAAAGCTCTATACATCTCTCTTTTGTTTCACTCATCTAATAGCCTCCCTATCAAGCTCGCCACTCTTTAATTTTACTAAATACTCTTCAAGTGCTCTCTTTACATCTTTACTTAAAATAAAAAGTCCCAGTATATTTGGCAGAGACATAGTAAGAAATAGCATAAAGCTAAAGTCAACAAGAACAGCCGTATTTACAACTGTTCCTATAATTATAAGAAGCAAGAAGCTTAATTTATAGATTATAGAGTATGTTGAACCAAAAAGATAAACCCATGCACGCTCACCGTAATAAGCCCATGCAATAATAGTTGAAAAAGCAAATAGCGTTATGCTTATGGATAAAATAATAGGAAACCAGCTTATGACAGTACCATAAGCTGCACTTGTAAGGGCGGCACCCTCTTTAGCCTCAATAAGAGCCATATATGCGCCATCATGTTCATAAACTCCAGTTATAACAATAACAAGTGCTGTCATTGTGCAGATTACTATTGTGTCTATAAAAGGCTCATAAAGTGCAACAAGACCCTGTCTTACTGGATATTTTGTCTTAACTGGAGCATGTGCAACGGGGGAGGAGCCAATTCCAGCTTCACTTGAGAATACTGCTCTTTGAAAACCATGTACAATAGATCCAGCAACCCCTCCATATAGAGCACTAGTTGAGAAAGCTTCATGAAATATGATACTAATGGCGTCATCTATTTTTTCAAAGTGGTACGCTAAAATCCACAAAGAAGCACTAACGTAAATAATAGCCATAATTGGAACAAGAAATTCCGTAATTTTTGCTATCCTTGTAACTCCACCAATAATTACAAAACCCACAAAAACAGCTATTAAGATGCCAAAAATAATTGGAAATTTATCAAAAAACTCTACCTCTTGAGATACTACCCCAAGTGCTTGAGAGACTTGAAATACATTTCCGCCTCCAATAGCCCCACCAATCATAAAAACAGCAAAAATAAGTGATAAAATTTTGCCAAATTTTGCATACCCTTTTTCTGCCAAACCTCTTGAGAGATACTCCATCGCACCACCCATTACAGTTCCATCTTTTAAGAAAACTCTATGTTGCAAAGAGAGGGTTACTTCTGTAAACTTAAGGCTCATGCCTAAAAAACCAGCAACTATCATCCAAAAAGTTGCCCCTGGTCCTCCAAGAGCAACTGCCAAGGCAACACCAGCGATATTGCCAAGCCCAACAGTAGCACTAAGAGCTGTTGTTAAGGCTCCAAATGAGGAGATTTCTCCAACATCATCAACTGTGCGGTATTTGCCTCTTAGGATGTCAAAAGAGTGTTTAAACATTCTCAAATTTATAAATTTTGTCAATAATGTAAGATAAATTCCGCCTGAAATTAACCAAACAACTAAAAATGGGAGTTTAACGCCCTCTACCATTCCAAATAAAATGTCAAAAAATAGAGCGGCCTCCAAAAAAGAGTTGACACCACTGAAAAATTCACCCATAATTCACCTTTTAAACCAAATCATCATTATTGTAACAAACTAATCTTAATCTCTTTTTGTACATGTAAGAGAAAAGTTTGTAAATATCTAAAAATACTATTGACATTTTAATAGTTATTGACTATAATTTCGCCTCATTAATCAGCTGCGAGGCTGTTTTAATGCGCAGGTCGGGGTGTAGCTCAGTATGGTTAGAGTACTTGGTTTGGGACCAAGGGGCCGAAGGTTCGAGTCCTTTCACCCCGACCACTTTTATTTTATAAAACAACATGGTGGGATTAGCTCAGTTGGTTAGAGCACTGGTTTGTGGTGCCGGGGGTCACGGGTTCGAGCCCCGCATCCCACCCCATAGAAATAAAATAAAAAAAACTTAATAATAATAAATTTTGTGGCGTTCGTGGCTCAACTGGATAGAGTTTCGGACTTCGGATCCGACGGTTATAGGTTCGAATCCTATCGGGCGCACCATTTTTATAAATGTATGCGTCCTTAGCTCAGCTGGATAGAGCAATGCCCTTCTAAGGCATCGGTCACACGTTCGAATCGTGTAGGGCGTACCACTAATTTTTTAACTACCATGTGCGGATGTGGTGAAATGGCAGACACGCTAGACTTAGGATCTAGTGCCGTAAGGTGTGGAGGTTCAAGTCCTCTCATCCGCACCATTACCTAAAATAGGTACTTTCAAACGATTTTACTTTTACTTTAAGAAATCTCCAAAACTCATTTTTTACTACATTTTTACTACAAGCCATACTCTTCATATTTTATAAATATTTATTACTAATTTTATTTTTAAGCAAAAAAAGCCATTTGTCTTACATTGCTTAATAAATTGCAAATATTTGAATTTATTTGCAAAGAAATGAAGCACTATGATAATCGCTTTTGCTTTATTAACAAACTCTCTATTTTCAACTATGATTGCTCCGTTCAAATTATTCAACGGGGTACCAAGTGTTTTTCACTCCCAAAGTGAAGGAAGTCATATTTGGCTTCCCGTTGAGTAATTCAACTGGAGCACTTGGTACCTGTTCCTCACTCACATAAATTTTATTGTTCAAAAAATTGAAAGGCGTATTATCAAGCGTCTGGTGAAGTAAATATTCTGTTTGTAAGCCATCATAGTTAATGCACGCAAAACAGTACCCAAATATTGAAAAAAAAGTAGAAATTGATACAGTTACGGCTGACACCCAGTGGAAGTACTATTGCAGTAGATTAAGCTTTGCAAGTAGTACGTTATTACCACATTAAACAATAGGTTTTTATAGGGAAACTGAAAGGGTGATCGACTACACGCAGATAGTGGCGCTGTGGATGATACTATGCTCTCATCACCTTCTCATACTAGACCTAAACCAAAACTCTGACATATTTGGCATGGAACAGACTGTACAGCACAACCGACAGTTGATAGTATGCTCTTGCCGAGCGTGAAAAAGGTGAAGAGGCGGAACGACCGACCGATCGAAACGATGGAATTATAACATTTTGTATTATGTTTGCAAAATATATAAAATCGAAAGCGGAGAGGTATGCCCAAATTTTAGGCTACTTCTCAGCCCTTCATGCAGTTCTTTCTCCCTCCTCACTCTGGAATCTACTCTGTTTTACAAAAAATATTTGATATGATAATTGACAAAAAGATATAAGAAATATACTTTACATGTAAAATAAATATTTAAAGAGTATATATGATACTAACTATATCGCATCAAAAAGGTGGTGTCGGAAAATCAACGATTGCTTGGAATATAGGAGCGCATTTTTCAAAATTGCTTCCGATTACGATTCTAGATTTGGACACATAACAATCTTTGACACAGACAAATCAGATTAGAGAGTCTGTTGGATTAGAGCCTTTAAAGATAATGCAAATAAGCAACGCTGGTGAACTGCACAATACATTGAAAAAGACTATAAAGATAAGCTAACTATTATTGATTCAGGTGGATTTTATAGTGCTTTTAACAGAGTGGCAATTGTCGGAAGTGATATGCTAATCACTTTTGTATCGGACAAACCCTTTGATTTGATGGGTTTGCAAAAATATGAGGAGATTTTAAAGTCATCGGCGGCACTGTGAATGCGTATATACTTATAGCATTGCAAGAACGAATGCAAAAGGATGGGTTGATATAAATTTTATGTCCATCTAAATTTAGCATAATTGCTATCGATGAATGGTAATTCTTTTTCAATATTTTTATAAGTTTTTATTTTTAGCTTCTGTTTATCTTTTGTTTTAGTTGATATTTCTAATGTATTGACAATAAAAGTTGTTTCTATATCAGTTAAATTGCAATTCATGCTCAGAATTTTGATAAATAAATAGTTAATTTGACTTCCTAATTTAACTATTGAAGATATATAGTTCATGATTGGCGCAAATTCTGAGATAAAATAGAAATTATTTTCCAATATTAATTTTAAATTACTGCTAGTTCCTATTGTATGTTTAATGGCATATCCAAATATATATTGCTCTAGCGATTTTGCCAGAAATTTTCCATAAAACTGATCAAAATTAATATCAGATCTATCTAAGACTGGAATCCATTTTATATTTGTTTCTGATAAATATTTTTGATTATTAAATTTATTATTTTCACTGTAGTCGAAAAATAAAATATTCCAATGTTTAACATTTATTATTGCATCATTTGAATATTTAATGAAATTTCGTTTATATTGTGGCCCTAGTATTTCTAAACACTTAGGCATGATTATCTCTTCAAACCTCATAACAGCTGCAGTAAAACTATTGTTTGTTACATTAATATAAAAACTTTTTAACATATCATCTTCATTAAATTCAGTATCATCTTTTAAGTTTTCAGACAAAGGATATAAATTTCTAACTATTGGTTCTACATATTTCTTTTTTACCACTTCCTGGAATTCAGTTCTATAAACATCAAAATATATACTGAATGGAAAAATTTCACCATAAGTTTCATAATACAATAAACTATCTTTTGCCTCAGATAGATAATAATTAAGTAGAATATCACGCATAACTTCGATATCAATTTTATATAAATCTTCATCACTTAATTCTCCATCATAGTATGGATCAATAATATTAGATTCTATATATTCCTTGTTATGGATCTGGTTGATCTTGTTGGGTATCTCCATCATAAAATACAAAAAATTATCTTTTCTTCTTAAAAATTTCAGAAAATTTTTAACATCTTTTGTAAGATATGTATCATAAATTTTTATGATTTGATGAACATCTATTGTTTCATCATCACGGTCCAATCCTTTTTTGTATATTTTTTCAAAAATATTCATAAAAATCCTAATCCATTGAAATAATCGGAACATATATTATCACTTTTTTAAGTTCTATAAAATAGATGTTATTTTTATCTGAAAAAACAAAGTCTAAATTTATGAAAATTTGCATTTTTTAGAAAGAGTTAAAGGAAAAATTCTTTATATCATTTGGCTATCAATTGAAATTCAAAGCAACTCAAAAGGCCTTATTGAAAAAGAAGGAAAACATGACAGAGAAAGAAAAAATGTATATTAAAGAGTTTGGTATGGAGTATCTTACTTTAAAACAAGCTTGTAAAATATGGCGAAAACCCGGATACTCGAAACTCTCAAAGCAGTTGCCACAGATAGGCTATAAGTGTGCAGAAGAGCTTATGATTATTCCTAAATATAGGAAGGTAGGGGTTTCTTATTTGTTCAAAATTGCAGACATTTTGAACTTTTTAGAAGATACGGAAGGTAAACATGAATAATTTAAATAAGATTGAGGAGAATTTTGCTGCTTTAACAAAGCTCTCTCTAGCAGCAATCTTTCAACTTGATAAATGGTATGCTTGGCAAAATCATCTTGTAAAAATATCAATCATTATTGCGTTTATATATTTTGAAAACCTAACACTCGAAAACATAGGTGCGTTTTTATTAAACACACCTAAAACATGGATATTGTTAGAGTGAAATTTAGTAAAAAGTGCGCTGGTATTTTCTAGCAATTTAAATGTACCTAAAACGGGCATTATTTTGATATACCAAATCGAAAACCAAAACGCAAAAATGCACAAATATAGTAAAAATTCGATAGTGCGTTTAGAAACACTCTACAAATACTTCGTATGAGTATTCAAAAGCCAAACACAGTTTTTTATGTAAAAACTTAACACACTCAACAGGAGAAAAAAATGATAAAAGAAAAAAGAGAAAGTTTTATACTAAAAAAGGAGCATCTTGCAATGTTTCTTGATGAAATAAAGGATGATATAATCAATTATAGTGAGCAGGCCTTAAATCTCGAATTTAATCCAAGTGAATACTATGCTTTTGAAAGAATAATCAATCTCATCCACGGTAACACACCTGAAAACAAAGACAACTTCATTAAAAAAGCATATCATAATGTTCAAAGGAAAGTATGCTATGTAAATAAACAAGATTCAGAACAAGAAGGAAAAACTCCTTTTGAAAAAGGCATTATGACCGCTACTAAGAATCAATATAAAAACGTTAATATGGGAATAATAGAATCGGAAAAATATAACAACAAAAACATACTTGATAGATCATATATGGGGCTTAACTTTGATACAAAAGATAAAAAAGCAAGCTATGCTGCCGCACGCAATTTCAGAAAAAAATATAGACCAATTGTCAAAGAAGCAATGGCAAAACTTCGTTATAAATATCACACTTTTAAGAACGCTATTCCTGCTCAAGAGTTCAAACAAAATATGAATACTGATGTTTTTAGAGATAAGATTGACTACGAAAGATTGTACAAATATGTTTCATGTTTTGATATAAAACCGACAAAAGAGACTTTTCATTTGCTAAGAGGCGTTATTTATATCTTATGTCTAAAACACAACCCAAGCCTTGTTCCTGAACACTACAAAAAATCATTGGGAATAATTGGAAAAGAGTTCATCCCCATCAACAAAGATAGCGAAGAAGATACAAAAGCCAAAGAGGCACTGTTAGAGCTAATGGAAGATATGGAACTTACTCCAGAAAAGTTTGAACAGCTGCGAAAGGAGTTTCAGAATGAATTTTAAATCAGATCTAATTTATTATTAAACTGAACCAAATTCAACTTATAAAAAAGCCTAAAGTCTGCATAGAATATGTTGTTTTTCATGAACTGGTTCATGTTATTTATCCAAATCATTCTAAGCAATTTTATGATTATTTAGCTCTTTATATGGCTTATTGGGAAAAGCGGAAAGATATTTTGGAGAAAGGATATTAAAACACTACTCGCTTACCTTTCCTCCCAAACTTTCCTATAGCATTAAATATATCAACCCCATCCCTAAAAACAAGCCTCCCAAATTTATCTTTGGTAATATCCCAGCCACGGAGTCTTTGATAAATATCTGTCTGAATAGTTCTTTTAGAAACATTAAACTCCTCTGCCAAAGATGAGATAGTCGGTCTCTCATCTTTAGTGAGCATAGAGAGTATGGAGATAAGTCTAAAGAGTGCTTTGTCATATGATTTTTGTGCCATAGTAAAACTCCTTTCATTATGCAGCGTTACTTAAAAGCGGCAGTGCTTGAGTAATACTCACCAAAAGCTCTATTATGAGTATAAAGATTGTATATCTATACTCTTTAGTTAAGTGTCTTGCCTTTCTCATTTGTTGCTCCTTTTATCGTATATTAGTATTTAATTAGATTATTATATACTAATACGCATATAGTGTCAAGATGAAATATTGTAAATCAGTATAATTTATGATAGAATTGTCCAAATATAGTATAAAAAGGTGTTTTATGACAAAAGAGCAATTTATTCTAAGGTTAAAAGAGCTTGAAATCTCAAAACAAGATTTCTCAGAATTATGCAGAGTTCCCTATTCAACAATCAACAATTGGGGAGTGATGAGAGAAGGCAAACCTTTAGTAATCCCAAATTGGGTAGAACCATTTTTGGAATACTACGAAAAAGCAAAAAAACTAGAGTATGTTATGCGTGAGATCTGCCAAAAGATAGAGAGTGTTAAGGGTTAGTCCAAGATTATCTCATAAGCAGTATTTCTTCCGCTAGACCCCTCTTTTTGTCTTATACAGCCAAGTTCTAAGAGCTGTGCTATGTCTCTTGAAGCATTTGTCGATGCAGTGTCGGCGATGCTCATATATTTCTTTTTGCTCAAGTTCCCTTGGAAATTTTCTGCTCCCATATCGAGTATAAAATTAAGTACTTTTATCTCTCTTGCATTAAGCTCATCATTTTTGTGTCTATCCCAAAACTTTGTTTTTTGTACGATATAGTCAAGCTTTTTTTTGGTATCAATAAGTGCATTATGCAGGGTAGATAAAAACCACTCGCACCAATTGGTTATATCAAGAGGATTGTTCTCTTTATTTATATATCCAGTAGTATGCTCAAGTGCGCTGTAATAGCCTTTTCTGTCTGTGTTTATGACACTTGACATAGAGTATAGTCTTGAGATCTTGGAGTTTTCTATTTTTGAGAGTACCAGGTCTGTTATAGCTCTTGCGATTCTTCCGTTTCCATCATCAAATGGGTGGATTATAACAAACCAAAGATGTGCAGTGCAGGCTTTTATCAAACTAGGTTCAGCGGCATTGAACCAATCTAAAAATCTCTGCATCTCATGCTCTAGGTCAGCTCTAGGCGGCGCTTCGTAAAAAACCACCTCTCTGCCGCGCTCTATTCCTACTACTTCCATGGTCTCTTCGCCTCTAAATGATGCTGTATTTACCTTGCGTAATCCACTGTATCCTTTTGGAAAGAGAGCATTGTGCCAACCAAATAGCCTCTCCATCGTCAACTCTTTGTCATAGTTAGTATTTGCATCTATAAGTATCTCTATAAGATAATCTGTCGTCTCATCTATTTTTTTATAGTGTATCTCTTTGAATCCAAGCTTTTTTTGAATTGAGGCTTTTACGCTATCGCGGTTTAGAATCTCTCCCTCGATGGCAGAAGTGCTTATAGCCTCATTCATCAAGGATTCAAAGCGTCTTTGAAGGATATTGTCTTTATCTATGGTTTGTGCAAGAGCGATTAAGTATCCTTGTTCAAGAGAGACTTTTTGTATCAAACTCTCTAATCTTTTTAAGTCATAGGCAAAGTTTGGATACTCACTTTGTTGCCAAATCCAACGTTTCATAATCTTCTTTCCTTCAAATAGTGCGATTGCTTTGTATAATCATACCATAAATGGTGTGAATAAGTTGGTTATTTGTACCACATTTTATATATGATAATGCAGTATCACTAAAACGAAACCATGCTTTCACTCACATTTCTTATACTTTTTATAAAAACAGAAGAAGGTGATGGCGTGGCTCTTGAAATCTTTAAACTCTCAATCATACTTGGCTTTGCATTGGTGCTGCTGCACTTCTCGGCTTTAAAAAAGAGTGAGAAACCTTCACTGCGGACTGTACCCTTTATCTTTATGGGCTCCTTTGTATTTGTAACCATACTCTCATATCTCTTTGCGCTCTATGACAACAGTTCCATTAAAGAGAAAAGAAGAGCGTTTTATGATGAGAACTCTTTTATCTGTGAAACCGGAGCGTTTAAAAAGAAAGAGCATTATCTTGTCTCTATAAAAGATGGATGGAGCGTTTATGAGGATAATTACTTTAAAAAAGAGGATCTGCTATTAGAGATCAGTAACTGTGAGCAAAAGAGGTAATGCGTAGATGGTTTCATTTTTTTGTTTTGAGAACTATTTTCAAGCCGTTGATGAAGATGTTATAAAAGAGGTAACTTGGGGAAGCGGCAACTACAGAGAAAAAGCACTGCTACTTTGGGACCTGGAGAATATCCCTTACAGCCATCTTCCAAAAGTAAAGCAATCACTTAAATTCGCTCCCGAGAGATCTTTTATCATCTCCACTCAAACTATCAATCCCTCTAAACTAAAATCGATACATAGAGAAGGGTTCGAAGTTTTAAGGGCACATAAGAGCGATAGTGATGAAAAGATAAAGAGTGTCTACAGAATCCTCAAAGAGTATGATGAGTTTATATTTATCTCCTCTGACAGCGACTTTGTGGATATCGGAAAAAAGATACTCTCTGAGCGTAAAAAACTCACTTGGATCATGCAAGACGCCAATAAAAAACGCATAGCCATGAAGATGAACCTGTGCGATAAAAATCTAAAACTCATCACCCTTAGCAAGTTTGAGCTTTAAAAATAAAAAGAGCGAAACAACGTCCGCACTCCCATATCTTACAATTACACTATATCAAAAAAACAAGGAGAGCCAATGTCAAAAATACTCTACAGCAATGTAAATATCTTAATAGATGAGCACAACAGAGAGATACTTGTCAATCCGGCAGATGAGCGTTTTTACTATATAGGGCATAAAGAGATGCATAGTGTTTTTTTCGATGCAAGGCTCTCCTTGAACGAGAATGGCATCTATACCATAGAGGGGAGACAGACAATCTATAGTGAACACAGCGCTATGGGAAGCGACTATGAAAAGCTTCTTTGCAAGCACCCAAAAGAGCTTATAAAGAAAAGCTCGCTCTTCTGGCTCTTTGGGCTTTATAAGGTAAGAGGAGTGCATAAAAGAGAAGTGTACTGCAAATATATCTGCAGATACAAAGAGTACTGCATCATACAAAGAGAGAAAATCATCTCCTCAGAGTTTGCAGAAGATAAAAGTGAGTTAAAAAAGTAAAAAAATAGGAGACAAGTTTGTCAAAGAAGACAAGATAGTCTCCATATCAGAGTGCATGGAGCGAGAATAGAGATGCTAATAGATCAAGAGACACTGATACTTATAAGAGAGTTTTTACCAAGTACAAAAGAGCCGCCGTTTCTTACCTATTTTATGGTAGGTCTTTTTTTAGGAGTAGTAGTTGTAATAGTAAGATTCAAGAGATATAAAAAAATCAGAGAGCTTTTTATGAAGCTTTTTTAACAAAGGAGATAAAGAGATGAAGAGTATTTTAGAGAGTTTGGTAGCTATTATTGTTGTAGGAACCATATTTATGGGGATTTTATATCTGTTAAAACTAGGCATTAACCATACGAACTCATTTGATATGGATGAAAAAGTAGAGGCGTTTGAAAATCAAAAGACGCTCCTTTGCTCAACCGGCATTACTAATAACCAAAAATTGCTTGTCAATAAAAACAACAACTGGGAGATTTATAAAGAGAAGTACTTTAAAAGAGAGGATATGCTTTTAGAAATACGCATCTGCATGGTAGAGGAGTAAAAACAATGAGAACGCCTGATTATGTAGTTATTATGATTGGGCTCTTTTTTATTGCAGAGAGTTTGAGCAGTGCTTTTGCAAGTTATAAAATGCGAGATTGTGAAGATGAAAAAAAGATACAAGAGCTTGAAGAGCACGTTAAGAGGTTTGAAGAAAAATTAAACAAAGATGACAATCTGGGCTAAACTTTATAATATTTTTATTTTTAGAGAGCTTTAAATGAAAAATTATCTGATTTTAGAAAACTATAGGATGCTTATTAAAAAAGATGAGCTAAATAGAGTATTTCTATCTTATGCTATAAACAGTGGAAATGAGATTATAGAACATACGGAGGGGATTTTAAAAGTTGTAAACTGCGAAATCGCTGATGCGATGTATAAATATTTTGATACTGATTTAATATCTTATGGAGTGGAGGTTTTTGATGAGAATACAGAGTTTGTGAATCAGTCTGAATATTAGAAAAAGAAGATCAAAATAGGAAATATTTGTTTAAAATGTACGCATTTAGTAAAATTATTTTCTATTCCGGTATTAAATCATGCAAAGATATGTCTAAAATACGAGATATTTTAAAAAGTTGCTCTAAACTAAAATGTTTCTCATATTTGTAGAGCTCGGCTTTTGCAATGTGTCCAACAGAATTATGACCTATGGCTAGAGCCAACTGCATTTGAGAAATCTTTTTTTCTTTTCTTGCATTTTTGACATTTTTCCCAATATCTCGATAGAAATTTTCTAGTTCTGCTGGAGTCAAATCATTCAAAATATGCATAATGTCCTATAGGTAAAGTATGTATAAGTTTATAGTTGTTAGAATTGTTTTGAAATGTTCTATAGAACATTAAATGGATATTTTTAGTAGACTTGTAGTAAAAAAATAAATAGGAATCTAAAATGGCACTTTCAGAAGAAGATAAATTGTGGATTGAGAAAATAAGAAAAGATACCGAAAGAGAAGAGCGAGAGTTAAAAAGAAGAGGCATTATTCCTTATACAGAAGATGAGCTTGAAGAGATTAATGCTAAAAAAGCAGAAATGCGTGAACAAGCTAGGTTTGCGGCAGAAGCTCTAAAGAAGGTCAGAGTTTCTAAGATTGGCTTTGAAAGTTCCCATTATGTGGACCTCACAGATGGAATAGACATAAATCTTGCAATGGATCTGACAAGTACAACATACATAAATCCAGCAACAGGATTTCCAATGATAAGTGGTATTGGCGGCCTTGATAGTGGAGGTAACACTTATGGTTTTTGAAATGATTCGTGAAAACGGGTGCACCAGAGAACTTGATACACAGCTCTTTATTTTAAAGTAAAAGGTTGAAAAAATGATTCGTAAATTAGTATTAATAATTCCAGCATTAGTTTTTGCTTTTGGAAACAAGCAGCAATATGAAATTGATCAAAAAGCACAACAGATAGGTTTCTCAAAAATATTTGATAAATATAAAAATGGAATTCTTGAACCAAGTTCACTTGAATTTAATTCAATGGTATATGATGATAGTAATAATATAATAATTGCCGGTGCAAAATCGGGTAAACCCATTGTACGAAAAGTTGATGTGCATGGTAATGAATTATGGAGAAAACAATATGGAGATGATTATGGTGGGGTACAATATATTGAAAAAGCCTCTGAAAACACCTATATTTTAATAAGAAACACAGAGGATAAAAAAAATAAAAATTCTTTTTTAACTCAAGTTCTACTTATTGATACATATGGCAATCTTAAGGGCGAATCTTTATTTCCTCTTCTTTTGGATGAAAATTCTAAAATTAAACAAACAAATGACAAAGGATTTATCTTAGTTAGTGGCACCAATATAATTAAAATGGATGCCAATGGTTTTAAAGTTTGGCACCAAACATATGAAAATTTAGATCTTAATGATTTTATAGAGTTAGTTAATGATGAATATCTTTTTGTTGGCAAAAAAAATATAGATGAGAAAAAAATTGATAAAAGTGCACATATAATGAGAACCGACAGCAAAGGCAATATTTTATGGAATAAAGATTATACAAACATAAATGAATTTCAAAATATTATAGCAAAACCAAATGAGCTTATTCTAATGGGAAATATGCCATTGCAAGTAACAATAACTAAAATAGATCAAAAAGGGAATATTATATGGAATTATATACATACAGCTAGTGAAAACACTTTTGGCCGTGATTTTATAGAAAATAAGTCCGGTAATTTTGTAGTTGCTGGAAAAATTTATATGTCGAGTGTCAAATCTGAGTATTTAATGATATTTGAATTAACTAACAATGGCGAACTCTTATGGAATCATAGTTACGGGCTTAGTTATGGAAGTGATACTGCCAACTCAATTTTAGAAGCTCCAGATGGATATATTATGTCTGGCGTTATTACACCTATTGAACACAAACGGAACGAATCTGGTTTTTTTCCTAGCAGAGAACGTGGTTGGATATTTAAAGTAAATAGGCAAGGTGTTTACAGTGATTAATGGAAAAATATTAAATCACTAATATTAAACTACCAATAAAACATTGAAATAACAACTTTTAAAATGTCGTAGGCGGAATCTATTTTGGCCGTTTTGTGTATAAGCAAGCCTTTGTTTTAGGCTTTTTTCATTGTAAATTATGCTGATTTTGGCTCCGCCTTTGACATAGTGAATCTAAGAGAATATACAGATCATACCTATGTATCACTTGATTTTACATCTAACTCATTTGAATTAAGACATAGAACCTCGGAAGTATTAAATTAATTGCTTAATATAGGATGTTATTTTAAGCGAAAAGATATTAACATAAGCACTTACCATTTTTGGGCAAAGGTCTATTTTGAATATTTTCTACAGTTTTAATATTAACTCTCTTTTAACATATAAGACTAGTATATTGAGAATTAAAAAGGATACATGTGGAGTTTGAAATAACAATTGCCGTATTGGTTTTATCAGTTGTCGTCATAAGCTCTGTTGTCTGGATGCGAAAAAGCATTCAAAGCTCACCTGATGCAACTCTACAAAACGAATTGAATGAAAAGCGTGATTTAGCCGCACGAGTCCCTCTTTTAACTGAAACCATAGAAAATCTACGAGTTGAAAACAAAGATCTATTGCTATCAATAGATACCCATAAAACTTATTTATCCCAAAAAGATGTCACCATTGCCGAAAATGAAAAAGATCTCATTGAGTTTTCAAAAAAAGTTACATCTACAGAAAATCGAGTTGTTAAACTCGAAAATGAAAAAAATGAATTAAATATATCTGTCGAAACGCTAAAAAGTCAGCTGCAACAAGCCAAAAACGACCTTGATAAAAAAGAACATGAATTACAACAATTAAATCTTGGTTTCCAAAAAGATATTGAACGCTTGAACAACAAAAATAGCGATTTACAAAATGAGATTAATGTACATAAAGATGAGTTAAGAATAGCTCAAAAGAAAATAGATAATTTACTTGAAGAAAATACTGCTTTGCAAAGTGAAAAATCAGTATTACAAGCTAATTCAAACGCCCTAAATGAAAGTAAAAATGAGTTGCTTCAAGCAATCAAACTCTTGAAAGATGATCTTACTTCTGCACAAGTAAAAATAGAATCCTTACAGGAAAGCAATGGCGAACTTAAGGCAGAAAAATCTAAATTCCAGGCAGAACTTTCTGCACAACAAGAAAACAACGAAAAACTCAAAAAAGATTTTGAAGAACAGAGTAAAAAGCTTGAGCTAAAACTCAACGAAATCATGCAACAAAACCTTGATAGCAAACTAAAAAAATTCGATGAGACTTCGATGAAATCACTTGATGGCTTGCTAAAACCTTTTAAAGAGAATCTTGATACATTCAAGAAAAAGGTCGAAGACTCTCAAGAAAACAGTACCAAAAAGTTTGCCGAGCTTTCCAAAGAGATAGAGCAAGTTACCAAAGCAGGGATGAATATTAGTAAGGAAGCCGAAAGCCTCACAAAAGCACTCAAAGGCAAAAAACAGATGCAAGGTAGCTGGGGGGAGATGATACTTGAAAGCGTACTTGAATATTCCGGTTTACGTAAGGGTGCGCACTATGAGACACAAGAAAGTTATAAAGATGAAGAAGGAAATACTAAACGCCCTGACGTGATCATAAAACTACCGCAAGAGCGGACGATCATCATCGACTCGAAAGTCTCACTAAATGATTATAGCAACTATATACATGCAGAAACTGATGAAGAACGTCTATTGGCAACCAATGGTATCGTGACATCATTTAAAAACCATATAGACACACTTGATAGCAAAGATTATGCTCATTACAAAGTTGGGACGTTGCAATACGTCTTTATGTTTGTTCCGATTGAAGGTGCCTTTGCTATGGCAATACAACAAGATCCAAAATTGTATGAGTATGCACTCAAAAAACATATTGCCATAGTCAACCCTTCTACATTGACCGTTTCACTAAGAACTATATACCTTTATTGGCAAAGTGAGCAGTCAAATACTTTGGCATCAAAACTCTTTGACGAGGCGGGAAAACTATATGACAAGATGGTTGGATTCTCTGATAGTTTTGGAAAAATTGGAAAACAGTTGCAGAGTGCAACAAGTACATATGAGCATGCTCATAAGCAATTAACAGAAGGGCCTGGTAATTTAATGGGGCGTGTTGAAAACCTGAAACGGCTTGGTGCACGAACTTCAAAAACATTGAAAGATTCAAAAATGGAATTTCAAGATTTTGATGAAGCAGAGATGGAGATTGAATTGCTACCAGAGCCTGTGATCGAAACGCTTTCATCAGATGATGATTAATTTCTTTTGCTATTTGGACTCAATGATAAGGAACGTGGCATCCAGAGCACACTATCAGCAAATCATCTGATGTTTTAGAAACTACTCAACATATAGAAGAGGAAAAACAATTTGGAAGAAATATTAGAAAAAATATATAGACAGGCACAAGATTATTTCAGTAATTCACCAGTCATCGTTTTAGGTAGCGGAGCTTCAGCAGCCCATGGATTACCTGGGATGTGGCAACTTTCTGAATACTTAAAAAACAATATTATCCCGAATCCAGAACATCTAAAATCATGGAATGAATTTATTGAATTACTAAATAATGGTGTGGACTTAGAAAGTGCTTTACATCAAGTGACTCTACATCCAGATATCACTAAAGATATCATCATAAAAACATGGGAGCTTATAAATCCCAAAGATATAGAAGTATTTAATTCAATTGTAGCTTCAAATGCTATGTTACCACTTTCTACCATCATAAAAAAATTATTTAACAGTACTGCTAGCGATCTTAATATCATCACAACAAATTATGATAGGTTGGCAGAATATGCATGTGATATTGAAGGTTACTACCATTATAGTGGCTTTACCAGTGGATTACTAAGAACTAAAGCAAATAAAGATTATTTGAAAACAAAACGAAAAGTAAATATTTGGAAAGTTCATGGATCACTTGATTGGTTTAGAAAAGAAAATAATGATTTGATTGGATTATCAAATCTTGAAAGTTATCCAGCATCATTGCTTCCAGAAATTGTTACTCCTGGAATTGAAAAGTACAGTAAAACACATTTAGAGCCTTATCGTACGATTATTCATGAAGCTGATAACGCTTTAGAAACAAGCAATAGCTATCTATGTATTGGCTATGGATTTAATGATAAGCATATCCAAGAAAAATTGGTCAATAAATGTGTTCATGGCAATGCTAAATTATTAATTCTTACTCGCAATCTTACAGAAGCAACACAGGAGTTCATCACTACAAAAGGTTGTAAAAATTATTTAGCTTTTGAAATTGATAATGAAGTAGACACTAAAATATATTCTTCACTTCTTGCAGAACCCATTGTTATCCCAAATATGAACTTTTGGTCACTTAGTGGCTTTTTACAATTAATTTAATAAAGGAAATCCATGCCAATTTTCAACTATCAAGACCATGAAACGTTAGGTAAAGTAATTTCTGTTGACACTGGAGTTGTCATTATTGAAGTGTCCGATTTAGAAAAATTAAAACGTTTACAAGTTAATAGACTCGTTGTACTGCAAAGTTCCAAAGCAGAACAGTATTTGATTGGTTTAATTCAAAAACTGATGAGAAAAAAAATATTTGATGAAGAACTAGAAGAGGAAGAATTCAAAGAAGAAAATCTCTGTAAAATAACTTTAATTGGTACATTTAAAAACAGAGAAGGCACTCAAGAAAATGTTTTTAGAAGAACGTTGGAAACGGTACCAGAAATTGATGCAAACTGCTTTGCTCTGGAGGACGATAAATTAACAAGCTTTATGCGTGTAATTTCCCAATCCAGTGGGGAAGGAAATGCATTATCTATAGGAAACTATACTTTAGATGAAAATGCTAGAGCATATATCAATGGCAATAAACTATTTCAACGTCATGCCTTTATAGGTGGCAGTACAGGGTCAGGAAAATCGTGGACTACTGCAAAAATAATCGAACAAATGGCTCAACTTGAGAATGTTAATTCCATTATTTTTGACTTGCACGGTGAGTATAAGCCTCTACAAAGTATTGATAATATTGAATATTTTAAAATTGCCGGACCTTCAGATATTGAACAAGAAAAAGGGATTGAAGACAATGTACTATATATTCCTTACTGGCTATTATCATATGAAGCTCTAGTATCAATGTTTGTTGATCGAAGTGACCAAAATGCCCCTAACCAATCTATGATTATTGCCCGTGAGATTAGAAATGCCAAGGAAGCATATTTAACAAGTAAAAGCGAAACTGAAATTTTAAAAAATTTTACCATTGATAGTCCAATCCCTTTTGATTTGGGTGGATTACTGACAACGTTAAATGTAATTAACTCAGAAATGGTTCCTGGTGCAGCTCCTAGGAAAGAGAAAATGGGTGACTTTAACGGCAAGCTCAGCCGAATGATATCTAGACTAGAAAATAAAATTTCAGACAGAAGATTAGGTTTCTTATTCCAAGGTGGTGCTGATGTTATGGAATTTGAATGGTTGAATAAATTGGTAAAAACAACCATAGGCGTAAAATTGGAAAATGAAAAAGCAGGTATTAAAATTATTGACTTTTCCGAAGTTCCGTCTGATATATTGCCATTAATCGTAAGTCTTATAGCTCGTTTATCTTTTTCAGTACAACAATGGACCGAATCATCTAAACGACACCCTATTGCGTTACTTTGTGATGAAGCGCACTTATATATACCCGATAAAAATAATAGTAATTCTAGTGATGAAATATCACTCAAAATTTTTGAACGCATTGCAAAAGAGGGACGAAAATATGGAGTTAGTTTAGTTGTAATTAGTCAGCGACCATCAGAAGTTAATAGAACGGTATTGAGTCAATGCAGTAATTTTATTGCAATGCGATTAACGAATACTGATGATCAAATGGTCATTAAAAAATTACTACCAGACAATTTAGGTGGATTTGGAGACATACTTCCTATTCTTGATACAGGTGAAGCTCTTGTCGTAGGTGATGCAAGTTTATTGCCAAGTAGAATCAGAGTTGATAAACCGACAATAACGCCTGATAGTGGAACTATTGAATTTTGGGATGAATGGCAAATTGCTACAGATCCAACTAGATTGGATTCTGCAATAGAAAATTGGCGAAAACAAAGCATACAAGTTATATCAGTATGACAAGGGAATAAGTATGAGAAATAAATCACGGATAAAATTTTTGAGGTTAGCATGGAAATTGATATAAGTAAAATTTCTAATCTGGATAACAAAGTGAGCAATGAACCAATTATAATTGAAGCTAAGTTTTCACCAAAGTTTAATCTCGCTTTTTTGCAAAACTCAGTACTCGTATTACTTGAATTAAATGTGGTCAATAATAGTGATCAACCTTTGAGTAATTTAACCTTGACCTTAACATCAACACCTACATTCATTAAAGCAAAAGTATGGAATATTGAAACCATCGTAGCACAACAGAGATTTGACATTCACGATCGCAACATACAACTAGACAATGCTATGTTGCTGGATTTAAATGAGTCTGAAAGCGTACATATTTCTCTATCACTCACATCGAATGAAAATGTTATCGCAACTTTTGAACAGACGCTTGAGTTATTACCACGCAACCAATGGAGTGGTATCAGTCATATGCCTGAAATGATCGTTGCCTATGTACAGCCTAATGATACAAAGGTTGAACATTTACTGAAAAAAGCAGCTTCAATTTTACGTGAACATAACAAGGAAGCATCTTTAAATGGATATATCGGAGGTTCTACCAAAGCGTGGGAAATATCTTCTGCAATTTGGACTGCAATCGGTTCTTTAGGACTTGATTACGCCTTGCCACCAGCGAGCTTTGAGCAAACAGGTCAAAAGATTCGTACTCCCGGTCAAATCTGGGAAACAGGTCTTGTTACATGTTTGGACAGTACATTGTTCATTTGTGCGGCATTAGAACAATGCGGACTAAATCCTATCATCATATTCACGAAAGGGCATTCATTTGCGGGGGTTTGGTTAAAAGATGAAGAGTCCTCTACTGTCATTATCGATGACATAACTGCCATTAGAAAGCGCATAAAACTAAAAGAGCTTGTAGTATTTGAAACAACCTTTTTAACTAAACGACCTTGTCCCTCATTTACTAAAGCTATCGAGCAAGGAGAAAAACAACTTGCAGAAGGTGAAGATGATATGTTTGAGATGATCATTGACATCAAACGGGCGAGAATGCAACGTATCAAACCACTCTCTAGTTTAGACAGCAAAGCCAATGCCACACCTTTAGTCCAGGAAGCAGAAAGTTTAGACCCGATTTTTGATGAAGCCCCGGACTTACCTGATGATGAAATACTGCATAACGAAGAAATTTCATCTAAACCTACCGATCGACTTGATATGTGGCAACGTAAGCTTTTGGATCTTTCTCTGCGCAATAATCTTTTAAATTTTCGCACGAATAAGCGAATGATTAAACTCGATGCCCCAAATCCAGGACAACTGGAAGACCGTTTGGCGGATGGAAACACTATACGGATAAAACCGCGACCGGATTTAATGAATGGTTCCGACCTTCGTGATAAAACAATTCACGAATCAAGAGAATTGGAAGATATCCATAAAGTGCACGCTTTAGATGCACTACAAAGAAATGAAGTCTTTGTTTCAGTTAATACAGAAGAGTTGGAATCACGCCTCACGGAACTCTACCGAACTGCTCGGGCAACACTTTCTGAGGGTGGTTCAAACACGTTATTTTTAGCAGTCGGATTTCTCTCATGGACACGAAGTGACAAAGATGACAAACGTTATCGGGCTCCGCTCATACTGATTCCGGTAATCCTAAATCGTAAAAGTATGCGTGAAGGGTTTAGTCTAGTTCTACATGATGACGAAGCTCGTTTCAATCCTACTCTAGTGCAGATGTTGCGACAAGATTTTGAGCTTGAACTTCCCATTGATCAGCGAGAATTACCTAAAGATGACCATGGATTAGATATCTCCGGTATTTGGCGGCAGGTATCTAATGCCATTAAGGATATAAAAGGATGGGAGGTTTCAGAAGAAGTTGTTCTCTCTACCTTCTCATTTGCCAAGTACCTTATGTGGAAAGATTTGATTGATCATACAGAACAATTAAAACAAAATCCGGTTGTTCGCCATTTGATTGAAACACCTAGAGACCCGTACCCTAGTAACGTTACTTTTACTGATCCAAAAAAACTCGATGATGATTATGCTCCAGACAAAACGTTTTGCCCATTACCGGTGGATTCTTCCCAACTCTCTGCTGTAATGGCTTCAGCCAAAGGTAAAGACTTTGTTTTGATCGGTCCTCCGGGTACCGGAAAAAGTCAGACTATTGCTAATATCATTGCTCAATGCTTAGCAGAGAAAAAAACAGTCTTATTTGTATCGGAAAAAATTACCGCGCTTGATGTCGTTTATCGTCGTTTGCGTGACGTGGGTCTTGGTGATTTTTGTCTGGAACTTCATTCCAACAAAGCCCGAAAACTAGATGTATTACAACAACTTAATCGTGCATGGGACGCAAAAGGGAATAGTGATACTGAAGAATGGAAAAGAGAGGCTCAAAAGTTAAAAATTTTGCGAGATGAACTCAATCAATTTGTGAAACATCTCCATAAAACATACCCCAATAATTTGACTCCTCATCAAGCCATCGGACAAATTCTAATCGGAGAACATTTTCCAAAACTTGGATTACAATGGTCATCTCCTGATACCCATGACATAGAAACAATAGAACGGTTACGAGCCTTAGCAGAAAGACTAGATGTTAACGCTCGTGAAGTAGGCAATATCAAAGATAACAATTTAAATATCATTGCGCATGATGAATGGTCTCCTAGTTGGCAAGAGAAAATAATTGAAACCAGTGCTCTTATGATCACAAAGATCAATCAATTGGAATTAGCTTCAGATACCTATTTTAAAGCGCTTGGATTTTCTAGTTCAAGTTTCGAGCTACGAGTCCGCAACGGTTTATCGTTATTTGCACAAGCATTGCCTCAAGCTGCCGGATACGATAGACGATTTGTTCTACGTCCGGATATCGGTCGTTTGATGGATGATTTGGATAGAGGT
The DNA here is from genome assembly GCF_000012965.1 of Sulfurimonas denitrificans DSM 1251. Classification (NCBI taxonomy): domain Bacteria; kingdom Pseudomonadati; phylum Campylobacterota; class Epsilonproteobacteria; order Campylobacterales; family Sulfurimonadaceae; genus Sulfurimonas; species Sulfurimonas denitrificans. The sequence goes on from NC_007575.1 coordinate 250,793, forward strand.
ATACAATACGTCAAACAACATCAGAATATTTTTAAGCAATTGTCCGTTCCTTATCACGGGGATATTACCAAGATTGTTGTAGAAGAATTAAACGAGCAGTGGAATAACGCTGAACAGACATTTTGGCCTATAAGCTGGTTTAAAAAGCGAAGCGTTCATAACAAACTTGGAGTATACATCCAAGGTAAGAATAAGCCGAACGTACCGACTGATTTACTAAAAATAAAAGAACTGCAAGTTCTAGAATCAAATATCAATAACTTGAGTGATTTGACTCATAAAACATCCGCATTGTGGACAGGGCTCAATACTCGATTGAATGAAGCTGAAAGTGTACAAGCATTCCATAAAACGCTTTCAGAGGCTATTGTATCATTAGCAAATGATGCCGAAAACCTAGTAATCATCAAAGGAGCCCTAGAAAAACTTTTTGGTGATGGCAATACCCTTCTTGAAACAAACGGTTCCGTTGCAACAGCGGGCAATAACTACCATAAGGCATTAAATGAATTTAACGATACTTTTGAATATTTCATATCCACAGCAGGAATTAGTTCAACCGAATTACTGGAAAAAGTAGAAGACAATCTTTCAAAGCTCTCTGAAATGTGCTCTGAAATTCCAGCAATGAAGCCTAAATTACATACATGGTGCGGATGGCGTAAAGCGCATAAAGAAGCAGTTAATGCAGGTTTAAACCCACTCGTTTTAGGGATCGAACAAGGCAAAGTTAATTTGGGAGAAGTGCGCAATACGTTTGAAACCGATTATTGTCGCTGGTGGCTGAATTCCATCGTAGACAATGATGATATTTTACGTACATTTATAGTGGCCGAGCATGAGAAACGGATTGCTGACTTCAAAATCTTAGATGAGCGATTTACTAAGCTGACAAGTGAGTATATTTATGCAATATTATGTGCTGATTTACCAGAGCAAGAAGGGGTAAAAAAATCTTCTGAATGGGGTATTCTCAAACGCGAAATGCAAAAGAAACGGGCACATAAACCTCTCAGAGAACTCATTAGTTTGATGCCGACAACAATTACAAAATTGACACCTTGTTTACTCATGAGCCCGCTTTCCATTGCACAATACCTATCAACTGATATTGCACTGTTTGATGTAGTAGTTTTCGATGAAGCTTCACAAATCCCTGTATGGGATGCCATCGGAGCAATAGCTAGAGGAAAACAAGTAATCATGGTCGGTGATCCAAAGCAACTGCCGCCAACTTCGTTTTTCAACCGTGCATCAACTGCTGGTGAAGATGATATAGACGAAGATATCGAAGTTGACTTGGAAAGCATTTTAGATGAATGTTTGGGCGCTAATCTTCCTACACTAAATCTCTCTTGGCATTACCGAAGTCGCCACGAAAGTTTAATCGCATTTTCAAATCATCGCTATTATGCGGGTGGACTTGTCACTTTCCCATCTCCAGTTACCGATGACAGAGCCGTAAGCTTTCAGCATATAAAAGATGGCGTTTATGAAAAAGGTGGAACCCGTACGAACAGACCTGAAGCGCTTGCACTGGTTGATGAATTGGTCTCAAAACTAAAAGAGAGAAAATTTCAAGATTCAAAACTGACTATCGGTGTTGTAACTTTCAATTCGGAACAACAACGTTTGATTGAAGATTTGCTGGATGAAGCTCGCCGCAATAACCCAGATATAGAAACTTATTTTGCAGAAGATGCATTGGAACCGGTGTTTGTTAAGAATTTGGAAAGTGTACAGGGTGACGAACGCGATATTATGTATTTTTCTATCGGCTATGGTCCTGATTTAACTGGAAAAATTTCAATGAATTTCGGACCGATGAATAAAAGCGGCGGTGAACGTCGTCTCAATGTAGCTATTACACGGGCCAGATATGAGTTAAGGGTTTTCTCTAGTTTAAAAGCAGAACAAATCGATCTCTCAAGAACACAATCTGGCGGAGTACGTGATCTCAAACATTTTCTAGAATTCGCTGAACGCGGATCAAGAGCTATCATGGGAAATAACTCAGATTCCATCAATAACCATGATAGTAAATTTGAAGAGGCTATCGCTAATGCTCTGAAAGAGAAAGGCTGGGAAGTACATCCTAAGATAGGAGTATCTTCCTTCAGAATTGATCTTGGGATAGTCGATCCTGATTCACCAGGGCACTATATAGCTGGAATTGAATGCGATGGAGCTACTTATAATCGTGCAACGACTGCACGAGATCGTGATAAATTGCGTGAAAATATACTCAAAGGGCTTGGTTGGAATATATTCCGTATTTGGTCAACGGATTGGTGGCAAGATAGATCAGGATCGCTAGAAAAACTCCATATGCAATTAGAATCAATACTAAATCAGAAACGTGAAGAAGTTATAATATAATGGCCTGAGAGACGAAGAGTTTAAGTTTGTATTTATCCTCAATTGAAGCACATAAAACAGGATAGTTTTATTAAAGTTACTGTCAATATTTTGAGTTCGCTTGACAGCAACAAAACTTGTAAGCACTCTAACGAAAATGGGCTATATAGAAAGTGAACATAGTAAAGCACCTCTTCGTCTCAAAGTAAATTCGTTCTTTGCTTCGCAGATAATTCCAGAGCTTATTCCTGAAAAAGTAGATTGATAGTTTTGCTAAAAACGCTCAAAAATGGACTTTTGGTCTGGAGTTTGTCATAGTCTCTATTCTAACGGTGTAAATTTTTATTAATAGCTGCTTTACTGATATATCACTCTGATTACTTAAAAGCCTATTTTTTGAGTAGCTTATTAAAAAACTCCTTGAATAGCTTTTTTATTTGCATCGCCTTGTAGTTTTGCATATCTTACTGTTTGAGATATGTCTGCGTGATTTAATAGCTCTTGAATTTGTAGTATGGGGACATTTGCCATTGCTAGCTGAGAGGCACACGTATGTCTTAATGAATGTATAACAATTCTGTTTTTTCTGTCTTTTACATCAAGTCCTTGATTGAATAAATCATCCAAAAGCGGCTTTAATCTTGTTTGTAGCTGCCTCGCTCCAATTTTTTTGCCATTGTTATTAAATGAAATCAGATAATCAGTAAATTTGATTGCTTTTGATTTTTGATAAAGTAGTTCTCGAGTTGTATCAGTTATATATCCGCTATACACTTCACCACCATTTTTTAAATCTACTAATCTAATGATGTCATTTTGTAAATCTATGTCACACTTTTTGATATTTAAAACACTTTCCATTCTTGCACCCGTTGTCAATGCAAGTTTTGTGAAAAGTTCTAAAACACCTCCGTTGGCATTTTTCTCATCATATTGTTTTGCTGCATCAAACAGCTCTTCAATTTCTAGCTTATTTAAAAATCTTTCTCTTGTATTTCTTACTTTGAATTTTTGCACTTTAAGGGTTGGGTTTACTGCCTCGTACATTTCTTCTTTAAAGCCATATATGAATATGGTCCCAAAGAGTTCTATAACCATATTGGCTGTTTGAGGACTTAGATTTTGTTCTTTAATTATGGAGTCTTGAATACTTATTAAATCATTTTTTGTAATACCGGTCACACCTCTGTGCCCTAAAACAGGAGCAATGTGCTTCTTGTATTTGCTTATTCTGTCAAATGTGCTTCTTGAGCTGTCTTTGGTCGTAAAATATTTATCTGCTACTTCATTAAGAGTTAGGACTTTTTTTCTATGATTTTTGACTATTTTTGGCGGCTGTTCACCCTTGTTTTGAGCATTGAGTATTTCTATGCGCTTATTTTTACAATAAACTTCAGTAGTTCCATCTGTTTCGTCGCCAATCTTTACTCGTTTGAGTCTGTTTTCTTCATCTTTATATCTGACATAATATGATTTGGTGCCATCTGCTTTTATGTAATATTGGACGCCTTCATATTTTTTAGAATTTATAAATTTTGCCATTATCAAACCTCATATATTGCACTCTTTAAAAATTGATATAATTTTTGTGTTATATGATATAACCTTTATATCAATTTTTTTCTGCATTGAGTAACCCACCTGCTTCTTGAACTAACTCTAGTTCTTGAATAATTCCACTTTTCTTAAGTTGTATGATTTTATTTTCAAACATGCTTGTTAAACGTTTTGAGAATGTAGCACTACTTTTAGAATCTCTAGTCTGTTGCATTGGTAAAGGGTGTATTTTTTCAAATTCTTGCACTTTTTTGATGTATTGGGGCATTTTTTGAAGAAATATCTTAGTTATTTTGCGTGCCTCTTTTTTAAAAGCTATAGGTGCAATACCTATAGCAGAGCCAAGAGTGTAAAAATCATTTATATTCCAGTTTTTTGGTTTTTTATAGGGGCTTTTCATACCTAAGCCTATATCGTAAGCATCACCGTTATAAATTCCTATAGAGATGAGATCATATAGAGGTGAAAGAATATACTTGTTATTTCCGATATTAAGTGCAGCTATATTTTTGAGGTGTAAATCCGCATGTTTAATTAGGTAGCTGTAATAATAAAAACGGAGTGCTTCTAGCTTTTGCTCTTTGTTCATCAATGTTTTATTAATTGCTTCAAATAGAGTTTGACTATCACTTTTATATTTATTTTTACTCAGTATATTTAACACCTGCGCAAAATCTTTTTGGGGATACTTCAACCCCTTATAGCGGTCATATCTTTTTGTTATATAGTGGTAGTCAATATCCTTTGCTTTTATAATAGCTGTGTATGGTACATTGAAACCAAGCTCGTTCTTTGCAAAGCTCATAAATAAATGCTCATTAAACGCAATATATGGAAAATGTCTCTTTTTCCCATCATCATCTACATGAAAATAGTTGTGTTTCTTTTTATTGCGTGGCTTTAACAGATATTCTGCACTATCAGACTCTTTTATCTGTTTGTTTTTAAAATCAATTTCTACATCTATTTTTGTTTGAAAGCCACTTAAATCGGAATGTTCCGTATTTGACTCGGCATCAAGGATATCATCATCAATTAGCAGTTCAAAGTCTAGTAAATTTGGAAAATTATTATCTTGTAGTATTTCATTTTTTACACTTACCCAACTTGCTCTTTTTCCGTAGTTAGATACATACTTATGTACTTCACTCATTGGTATAAAATCCAAAGCACCATGAGAGTTGCTTAACTCTTCTAAAACTAGTCCTAAATCCTCTTTGCCTTGTAAAAGCTTTTCCCTTCGTTCGTACTCTGGAATAAGGTTTTCAAAAAATGCAAACAACTCTGAACTTTTGTTGGTAGAACTTTTTTTTAAACCTTCAAACTCTTCACCTTTATAGTTGTTCTCATATACAAAAGTATATTCTCCATTTCCAAAAGAGAGTTTTCCGGATTTTTCGCCACTGTTAAAGACTATATATTGGTGTGGTGCTTCATCCTTATTGTAGATTCGTTTATAGCGTCTGTCCTTTGTCGTGCCTAATGCTTCAATAAGTCCATACTCTGCTAATTTTTTTAGAGCTCTTTGAACAGTTCTAGGATTCATCTGAGTTATTGCAATAAGCACAGAAGCAACTATTTCTTGCTCTTTCGTAACAATATTTAGAATAATCTCTTCAGTTTGATTAAGTTTCATTTTTACAAACTTTCCTTTTACGACATATTATGACAAAAACATCACAATTAATACTTTTTTAATATTATATCAAATTTACGACATTTTACGACAAAATTTTATATTTTAAGTATTTATTTATAAAAAAATCAACTCATATAAAATGTATCTGCAGAAAAACTTCTAGATACATTTTTAGTTTTTTGCATTAGACTCATTGGAGATAATATTTATAAATTTTAATAGAAAAATTATAACATAGTTTAGGTGACTAAAAGGGTGACTAATTAGTCACCATTATTGAAAAAACTTGATTTTACATGACTTAACTTGATATAATAAAAACCTTTAAAAGACCGTGTATATGGCGATATTTGAGTACAGTTGAGATTACTTTAAGAAACTTGAAAAAACACTATTTTTCAAGTCCTCTCATCCGCACCATCAAATAAATAAATCTCTCAAAACTCCCTTGTTAACGAACTTTCAAAGACTTTAAGAAAACTATATTTATAAAAAATATACCCTACATATACCTCTAAAAAGCAAAACATTGTAATTCCCTCCTCTCTCTCATTCATTCAGAAATGAAATAATTTCGTTTTTAAACCTCTTTACTATCATCTTGTATTGAAGAATATTTTATATCATAGAATATTCCAAGCCTATGAGAGAAGTTGTTTGTGGTAGAAATTTTATACAAAAACATACTATTTAAGTTTCTATTTTAGAATAAAAATCGTGGAGTCAAGCGAGTGAAGTATAATCAAAGGAAAATCTTTTGATTTTTGTTTACTCTATGGGAAATATTTAATAATCAAAACAAAGCACTTTTTATATTCACATGTAAGGCGTTTCGACCCTACATGTAAATATAAAAAAAGTAACTCTTATACAAAGAAGTTCCAATCCTCTTTAGCCTGATAAATACCCTGCATTTCAATAGATTCTATAAAACCTTCTGCTGCTTGCTCAAACGTCATACCTGTATTTATTGCATTAACCCAATAGGCTTTTCCGCCTTCATCTGAAGAACGACCTAAAAGTGCCTCATAAAACTGTTCTACTTTTGCCGAAGCATCCAATGTTTCCCAGTTAACTCCACTGCTTGATTTGTACTCCGCAGATTCAATAAACCCTAATGCTATATTTCCTAAGCTAATTGTATCTTTTGCCCAGTATTGGAAACCATCTATCTCTGCTTGGCGACCTAATATTTGCGTATATAGAGTAGCAATTTTATTTAACATTATGCTATTTTCGATAGTATAATTACCATCTGCAAACTTAATTGTTTCTGTGTTAATGATAGTGTCTATTTCATTTGGATTTGATGCAAGAGCTACATAAGTTTTACCTTCATCTCTTGTGATAATATACTCAGCTATATTGCCGCTATATGTCGCGACATCCGTGCCGCTTCCTCCATGAAGCATATCATTACCTTCTCCACCAAAAATAGTGTCATTTCCTGCTTCACCAAATATGCGGTCGTCTCCTCCAGCAGAACCAACTGTATCATCTCCATCGCCTGCATAAAGCTCATCATCATCTTCTCCAAGCATAATGTTTTGGTGACCTGCTCCTGTAAAGAGGATGTTTTTACCTTCACCGCCTCTAATGGTCAAATCTTCTCCAATAATAACGGCAAACTCTACATTTTGAAGCTGAAGGGTTGAGTTAAATGGTAAAGTATGTGCATCTATAACCAACGCTTCTACTGGTGCAATATCCCCTGCTGTTGTTACAATTGTATTTGCAGTTCCTGTAATAGTAATAGGCGTAACAGATGCTGCTATATCTGTTGATGTTAACGTAACTTTATTTACTACCAATGTTTCAATATTGCTTAATGCACCTAAGAATGTTGTTCCACCTGAGAGCATCTTACTTTTTCCGTTATCTGTATTAGGTGTCGTATTATCAATATAAAATATTAAATCCGCCAATGCAGTTTGTTTAGTTTGAACTTCGGCAGGTGCACGTGAACCTTCCGTGCTTAAACCAATTCCAACAGGAATACTAGCCGTAGTTGCCCACTCTGTACGACTACTCTCTCCCCAAAAAAGTGGAACATCTGCAGTAGTTGCCCCTCCTGTTGAGTCTGTTCGTGTTGTACTTACCGGTAGAATTGTGAATTTTTCAGCAGAGACTGTCGCTGTAGTCTTATTTCCACTTGCATCAGTTGTTGTTCTTGTCTGCGTCGTAGTTGTTGTTTGTACTGTTGTTCCATCTACTGTTGAAACGATAGGAGCTGTTGGTGCTGGAGTCACTGGTGAAGTCGGAGCAACTGGTGTTGAGCTTCCGCCGCCGTTTGATGGTGGTGGAGGAGTTGCACCGCCGCCGTTATCTTCATTGTTATCGTTATCACCGTTATCTTCATCACCATTACTGCCACCGCCATTATCTGATGATTCGGGTACAGGTCCAAATTCCATGTAAACCATCTCTCCATTCGAATCATGCCCTACTAAGAAAGGTTTATTGTTTGAATCAAACTGAAGGTCAACCTTAGTGTTCGCTAAGGCTGACGACGAGTTTGTCGGATCGAGTTCATTCCAAGCGGATGTGTCGCTGTTGTATTTCACAACCACAACGCCTTGCCAGTCGGATGAAATCATATAAGGTGTTCCGGTGTTGTCAAATTCTAAGTCCAAAGATGCAGCATTGCCTAATTCAATTGTGCTGCCTAGTATTTCCCAGCTACCTTCTTCTGTCGTTGTATATACAAAAGCGCCCTCCCAGCTATTTTTTAGAAAAACAACATAAGGAGTTTCACCATTAAACTTTAGATCAATTTGTTTTGCCTGACCATTCCAACCCCCAAAATTAAAGACCTCAGTAGGTAAATCCCAAGCACCGACTCCATCATTTGCATCACTGTCGTATTTCACAATATTTAATGTGTAATTATTGGAGTCAGCCCATGCTATAGAAGGTGTTCCGTTGGCTGAGAGTGCCATTTTAAAACTGCTATATGGAGACCCGCCATTACTTAAAGAGATTACCCCCAAGTCTGCCCAAGTAGGTGTTACATCCCCTAAATTGAGTGTTTTTACTGTAAGACTTGTATTTGTATTTCGGTACGCCACATAAACTTGATTTCCGAAAATTTCTATTTGTGGAGATACTGAAGAATTATTAACTATTTGTTCACCAATCATCTCCCAACCTGTATTATCTGTATCTAGTCGCATAAGGGTTATAAAGTTTTTTTAGAAGCCACTTTCATAGGAAACAACATACGGTTTACCATCTGGTCCTATTTCAAGGTCGGATGTGCTTTGATTAGCCGTAATGAATCCCTCATTGCCAACGGTAACCCAATTTCCTGTATTATCGAGAGTCTTAACTGTTAACACATTATTCCAATCAGCATCCTGTGTATCAAACAATACAAACGGTGTGGTACCCGAAAATTCTAAATCGCTGCTACCCCAACTTGTACCAAATGTCTCACCGACCGGTGTCCAGATGCCATCAGGTTTTGCCATGGTGCTGAAGTTCCAAGTAGTGGCATCAGTGATGCCTGCAAATTCGTTTCCAGCTTCATCAATAAAAGCACCAGCATCAATCTTTACATAATAATCTGTAGCGTAATCAAGCATAAAGTTACCCAAATCTATATAGACATTCGAACCATCTACTTCAAATAACTCGCCATCACCTGTCGCAAATGTTTTAACTAATACATTTCCATCTGTTTTATAGAGTGTGATTGTTTTGTCGTTAACCAACGTGACATCTTCTGTAAACCCAAAGGAAAGATAGCCATTGTCGCCATTTACGGAAACATCAGTAGCACCGTCCGAAGGATTACCTTCCTCACCATCAAATTCTGGTGCAACAGTATCCGCCCCCCGGAGCGACGGTAAAGGTAGCCGGAGTTGTGGTTTCGTTGCCCTCAGCATCTACTGCAGTGATGCTGAAAGTGCGCTGATGACTCTCTAAGCCACCTTGTATTACCTTCCCATTGTTATATCTATAGTGTAACAAGGAGAGTAGTTCATTGAAAGCCGCCACCGACTCGGCATTACCGTTTTGTCCAGTGAATGTTATTACGCAATTATTGTCAATAACACTGCTTTGCAAATCAAATGTGATGTTACCATCAGGAGTAGTATAACTACCGACGTAATTAAGATTCAGATCAATCTGAATATCCCAATCCCCACCACCATCTGTCAGGTATTCGGTATAACTTTCGCGAGTCAGTTGCGCTGTCGGAATGCTTATTTTCAAACTTTGCAACTCGGTTGAATCGGCATCAGAAATAGGTGAAGCACCATTGGTGAATGGCACAAGGTTGTAGTCATAGGATTCGCCCGTGAAATTATTTGTGCCTTCTCCACCATTACCCGTGAAAAGGTCAATGACTGGTGCGGCTTGTGATTCTGGTACATCATTTACCGTAATCGTAAAAGTATGCTCAGTTGCATTACTGTCTGCATCTGTTGCTATAAGAGTTATAAGGTATTCGCCTGAGGCACTTGAATCCGGTGTTCCTGATAAGGCATAGTTTAGTGTATCGATTTTAAAAATTTCACCACCAATAGAGAAATCTTCACTAATGAGTAAATCACCTGCGACAATAAGACCATCATTATTGATAATCATCGACCATGTATTGGCTGTTGCACTAATCTCTGCTACTTCAGTAAAATCGCTAGCATATTTGTAAATCCCAGAACTTTCAAGCATTAAAAAATGTGAAACATAAAAGTTGCCATCAGCATCGATCTTGATATCGGTCGGTTTACCATGGAGCGCAGCACCTTCACCGGTATCTGACATGACGATTTAAAAATTCGTCCCGTCGAATTTGTAAACCTCGCCAACTCCGCCTTCTTGCGCTCCGAGCAAAGTGCCATAAAGATTTCCTGCGGCGTCGAAGGCAATTCCGTAAGGTTGAGATTTGTTCTGGAGGCCCAAATCGAGATAAACCATCGGTTCGGCTGTTAGATTTGCCAAATCAATTTTCAGGATTTTGCTGTTGGCATAATCCACGGCATACAAAAAGCTACCATGTGCTGCTAAGCCAAGTGCTCCAGCACTGTATATTCCTGGAGAATCCAGAGAAAGAAGCACTTCTGGCGTTACCGCACCATCGGTGTCACTCAAGTCATAGCGAACAATTTCTCCGGCTATCCCACTCCCAAGCGATAAATTCCCGGCATACAAATAATCTCCTACAATCACCATACTGCCAATTTGTCCAGAAACTGATGTAGTAAATAGTGCCTTATCACCATTAGGCGATATTTTCCAGATAAAGGACTCTGTTGCAACTTCCATCATAAACGACAAAAATGAATTTGCAGTTGCGTAAATATCGCCTGTCACTTCATTATATGCCATACCTCTCGGATCAGAAAAATCAGGAACAAGAGTTGTTAAGGATTCTCCTTTTCCTAAACTCAGCCAGCTTGGTAGGGCAGTGCCGCCTTTGACGCTCCATGTTACGGTATTATCATCAGTAGCTGCTAAAGCATAGTTGTAGCGTGACCCTTCATCTACCGTAGTTATGGGTGTACTTGTAATAACTGGGGCTGTAGTATCGGGCGACGGGTCTAACACTCCTTTGAACTCACTAACCACCAAAGGCGATACTATTGAATTAACATGTGCATTATCCAACTCCCAACTCCCGCCAAGTTCGCTTGAACCCACTTTGTGGGTAGAAGCGGCGATTTTTAGTCCTGTTATGTCTCGTAACATTTCTACAAATGCAGAACCTCTCTCGCCAAATGCGACTTCACAGCCATAGATGAGGATTTCACCTTCACTGCTCATAGCTTGAGTGATAGCCAAAAGCTCTTTGCCATAAAGCGGTAGAGTCTCTAAAAAAACACCGTTATCACCCAGTAGTAGCTCGCCGGAGCGACCATGTGTGATAAGATGTAAAGCTGCGATATCATTACGATTTTTGAGTTGTGCTGCGATTTGAATCAGAAGATTTTCTTCACTATTGAGAAGTTGTATTTCTGCATCATGTGGAAGATTTGCACAAAGAGTGTCTATCTCTTCCAAGTGAGCATCTATAAATATAAGAGATGTAGCGTTTAAAAGTGTGTGTTGCATGAGATTTCCTTCTGGATAAAATTACTATTGCAAAACTTTAACATTCTAATATCGCATCGATATCGCAACGAAAAATTTCTTTTTGCGATGTGTTTGCGATGTTTGATAGTTATACTTCTATTTAAAATTAAGAGTAATGGATGAATAGATGTTAGAAACCCTCAAAGATAAAAGTATCTTGTTTTTAGAAGACAATCTTGAATTTGCACAAAATACAATTGTTCTGCTCAATATTTTTATAAAAACTATTTATCATGTAGTTACAATAAGCCAAGCCAAAGCTATTTTAAAATCACGACATGTAGATATTATCATCTGCGATATTAAGCTTAAAAATGAGAATGGTCTTGATTTTATAAAAGAGATTCGTTCATCCGATTTGTTAACTCCTATCATGATTATTAGCGGGCATAAAGATGAGTCGTTTTTGTTTCGTGCGATTCCGCTGTATCTCTCAGCCTATCTTTTAAAACCCATAAAATACGAGGAACTAATCGAAGCGTTGCAGATATGTAGTGAAAAAATCATAATAAATTCCAAAGAAAAAATCAATCTCAAAGATGGCTGGTGTTTTGACACAAAGCTCTGTATTTTGAAAAAAGATGAAGAGGAGTATGCTCTAAATAAAAAAGAGGCTCAATTTATGAAACTCATAGCTTACAATAGTGAGCGGCTCATCACAAAAGAGATGCTACATGAGAGCGTTTGGGAGTTTGAAGATATGAGCGATTCTGCAGTGACAAACTTTATGCTTCGCATAAGAAGACGCTTTGGCAAAAATTTTATCTACACAATTCCAGACTTAGGATTTCGTTTTAATATTCATTAGCAAAATCGTTGCACAGATTCCATTTTCAAAGTTTTGCAGATGAAAAGTTTTCTCATACTTTGAAACTATGTCATGGCACATGTTGATTCCTAGTCCATGATGTTTTTGCTCCATGTTCATACCTCCTCCATTATCACAAAAAGTAATTTTTTCATTTGTTACGTTGATGGTTATTTTTGAAGTAGCAATTTTTCTCTCTATAAAGATTGCGATTGAGTTGTTGATGAGATTTAGCCATACCTGCATCCACTCGTTTTCTATGCCGTAAAGTAGGATGCCTTCATCTCCATTTATCTCCATAGTTACACTGTTGTCTATAAGTTTTGTCTCGATTATGGAGAGTGAAGCTTCTATAGATTTTAGAGCAGAGAAGTTGATTTTTGTTGTGCTTTTTTTGTAAAACATCAAAAAGTTTTGCATAGTTACAGACATAAAATCAATCGTTTTTTCTATCTCATCACTCTGCTTTAGCATAGTTTCATTATCTATCGGGATGCCATTTTTCAGCTTTGCAATAGTTATGAGATTTATAGAACTTAGTTTTGAGAGCGGTTCTCGCCACTGATGCGAGATTCCAGCTATTAGGTTGCCAATCTCAGCTTGTTTACTCTTTTGAAATAACTGCTCCTTAATCTCAATATTTTTCGTAACCTCTTGTTTTACTTTTTTTCTCAAAAGAGTGTTCCATAGAGAGATAAGAGCTAAAACCATAAGGAGAAAGATTGTTCCATAAAATGCTGCCTTGAGTACTTTTTCATCAGATTCTTTTTGGAGTACTATAGCTGTGTGTTTGTTAACGATTTGTTCTTTTTCTTCGTCTGTTATACTGTGTATTCCCTTGTTGAGAATAGAGATTAATATAGGTTCGCTCTTAAGCACACCTATAGAAAATATATTTTCGTAGTTGTTTGGTTGACCTGCTATTTTGAGATTAAAAAGACCCTCTTTTCTAATGGCATTTGCAGAGACAATCAAAGAACGGATAGTCATATCTGCTTTTTTTTGTGAAACCATCGACATAGACTCTTCTTCAGTTTTTGCTGAAATTATCTTTAGGGATGGAAAATCTTTTCTAAGACGCTCCTCTAACATAGTTCCCTGAGGCAAAGCAACTGTTTCGTTATGAACTTCACTTAAATTTACAACATAAGGGTGATCCTCTCGCGTAATAATAACATTGGGGTCGGATAAAAGCGTGTCACTAAAAATAAGCCACTGTTCTCTTTGTGGTGTTTGATTGAGAAAGCTCAAAATATCACACTTATTTGTTTTAGATAATTCTAAAGACTCTTCCCATGTCGCAGTCTTAATCAGTTTTATAGCAACTCCTGTTCGCTCAGAAACAAGACGAATCAAATCAGCTGCAATTCCCTGATGAACCCCTTTTTCATCTATGCTCTCAAACGGTTCCCACTCAGGATCAACACACATGGTAATCTCTTTTTTCTCACTTAGATACTGCTTTTGAGCAATAGAGAGTGAAACCTGTTTTGGCACACGATAGAGTGCATCATTGATGATTGTATTATTAATTTTTATCTCTTCTTGAGAGCGGATATATTCTATGGATTTTTGCATGATGCTTTGCAAAAGAGGGTAGTCTGAGCGAATAAGAGCATAAATTTTAAAATCATAGTCATCAATTTGTGTTGTGAGCAGATTTGAGTTATTGTATCTCAAGATACCATAATCAACCACTGCCAAATTATCTATGACAGCATCAATTTTACGATGAGATAAAAGGCTGAGTGCTTTATCGACTGACTCTGTTTCATAAATTTTGGCGTTTTTAAAGTGTTGGTATATAAACTCCATAGCCGTTCCCCCTGATGCCATGGCGATTTTTTTTGATTCAAGAGAGTTGAGTGTGGTGTATGGATTATCACGCAAAGAAGCAATACCTAGTGAAACTTGCATAAAAGGTCCCGCAAAGAGTGCATATTCGCCCCTTGCATCTGTTTTTCCTGTTCCATCAATCATATCAATCTTTTTCTCTTTTAGCGCATCGAGAACGAGTTGAAAGTTCTCTGCGTTGCCTATTTGCACAAAAGAGAATTTCAATCCAGATACTTTTTGTATCTCATCATAATACTCTTTAAAAACACCACTATTGTTTCCACCACTTATGCTAGAAAATGGTTCCCACTGCACATCACTCAAGAGTATTTCTGGGTGTTTTAAAATAAACTCTCGCTCTTGCTCTGAAAATGAAATCTGTGGTTTTTTTACTTGATACACAAAACTTTTAAAATCTATCTTTTTTTCGATTAAGCCCATGCTGCTGTAGTAGTCATAAATCTTCTCTATTTTTGTCATATCTAGCTGACCCAACTCTGCACCGTTGGCGTAGGCGAGTTTTTTTAGAACAGCAGCTTCATAAAGAAGGGCTTCTTTGGATTTGTTTTGAGAATTGTATTTTTCTAAAATGAGTGCAACTGTTTCTTCAATATTCTCAAAAGCATATCGCCACCCTTTTAATGATGCCTGTGTAAAAGCTTCTACACGCTGTGGGTTGTTGTTCATCTCCTCTTGGCTTGTAAAGAGTATGTCGCTATAAACATCTAGACCATAATCTTTGGGATCAAAAATAGTATATTTAACCCCTTTTTGTTCCAGTAAAAAAGGCTCATTTGAGAGATAAGCAGCCATCAAATCTGTTTTATGGTTTATCAAATCATTGATGTCAAATGAGTTTTTTTGCACAACTATATTGCCAGTTGGAACATTTTTTTTATTTATCATGGCTCTTAGTCCAAGGTCTGAGACAACATCATCGCTAAGCATAATTCGTTTGCCAACAAAGTCTTTTACAGTGCTGATATTTGAATCTTTTGTTGTTACAAAGACGGATGCGGAGGATTGGAGGATGGATGCTAAGAGCACAACACTTTTACCGTTGCTCTTCTCAATAATAAGATTTGATCTTCCAACTCCGTAAGTAGCACTGCCTGAGAGGATGCTCTTTATTGGGAGTATCGAGTTCTCAAATTTTAGTAAACTAACATCTAGTCCAGCATCTTCATAGAAGCCTTTTTCTTTTGCAACATAATACCCAGCAAACTGAAACTGATCAAACCATTGAAGCTGAAGTGAGACTTTTTGAAGTTGCTCAGAATAAAGAGAGGAGAGAGTTGCTAGAGTAATAAAGAGTAATCTGAAAATAAATTGCATATTGCCTGTTTACTTAGGAGATGATTTTTTTAAAAATATTATTATAGATTTGATGCTGATTTTTTCCTGATTTTTTAGCATTATACATTGACATATCTGCTTTTTTGAGAATTTCACTCAACTTACAAACAGGCTTATAAAAAACAACACTACTAAAATTTTCATTATGCTTTGCCTTTGAGTAGAAGTTGAGTAATTATACTTTTTTAATATCGCAAACATATCGCAAAAAATTATCAAAACAGATTATGTTAAAACTGCTCTTTAATCTTTAATTTTTTTATTGCGGTATTTTTATACTTTAAGCGAATATTTTTTGATAGTTCTTCAAATGAGTGCTTGTATTCGAGTTTAGCGTTATCTTTTAAAATTGATTTTTGCTCATTTATAACTTCTAATATTTCTCTTTTGAACTCATCTCTATTGTAGTATTCATCTATATTTATGACAATAGCGTCAGTGCTAAACCAAGCTGTTATAGCTAATAATGGAGAGCAAATCCATACAAATGGACCACATGTAGTTCCAGCTAAAGCAGCAGTTCCTGTAGTTGCATATTTTGCGCCAGCTTTTGTACTGCTCTTAAGCAAAAACTTACTTGAAGCCTTTAGTGCTATTTTTGTACTAATTGCTTGCGCAATTTTTGGTATGAGTTTAGCACCTAGAATTAGGCTTAATTTACCCTCTTGCATTGATGTAAAACTGCTTATATCATTTTCTAATCTACTTAAAATCTCGTTATTTAATTTATAATCTATGTTAAGAGTAGCGCTTTCATGTATCATTTGAATATGGCTATTTATGCTCTCATCGTACTTTATATCAATTTTTTTAAAAGCTTCTTTTACACTGTTTTGAAAATCAGCGCCAAATAATTTTTTTTGAATAGTCTCATTTATCCTATCAGTAGCCATTGCGCCAAGTTCTATGTACTCTCCAACAACCGAGTAATGAAAATCTAAAAATGGGTCTATATTTTTTTGAACAGAAGCAAAAATATTATCAATATTTATATCTATTGCACTATTTATACTGGCTATCTCTTGCTTGATATTGAGAGATATATTATTATCTGCTTTGTCTAAATTGATACCAATTATAACAGAATCAAGTGCTTCTTTTGGTGCGTCTGATTGAGATTTGTTTAGTGTGGCTAGTGTTTGTAATATTATAAAAATAACAGTTAGTATGATTATAGTTAGCCAAAATATTTTTTCAAATTTAGACATTTTAGAGAGTATGTTTGCTCTCTTTTTGTTTTTATTCAAGTGGCATCTCTGCTAAAGAGTTTATCTAGGTAATATACAATTTGAAGGATAAATCTATTAAGACCCAAGATAGCCAAGCCATTCATAAAAATAAAGCCAAACCAAGCAATAGATTTTAGAAGTGTATTATCAATATGCTCTGCAAAGCTGCTAAATGACCACCAAAAAATACTATCTATCTCAATTTTGACCTTTAATATATAGTTTGTTATATAGCAACTAGATGATATTGTATTTGAAGCTACTACCTGTGTCTCTTTTAAAGTTTCTCTTAAATACTCAGGTGCATAGCCTTCTAGTGAGATGTAAACGTAAACCAATAACAAAAGTATTGAGGAGATGTTAATAGAGAGCTCTCTAGAAAACAAGCTTAAAAAACTCTGCTTGATACTTAAGGAGAGGATTTTTTTAAACCATTTAAATATGAATGTGGCAAAGAGAAGTTGAAAAATCAGATATATCCAAAAAAACATCTTAAAATCTATAACAGCATAGATTAGGGAGATAGTCATTAAAAGAGATAAGATAATATAAAATATTACTACAAAAGAGCGTGATGAGAGTAGATTGGCGAAAAATGATTTTTCAACAAAATAACAATCTCTAAAACAAAACCTCTCTTGCATTTTAAGCTCAACAAAACTATGGCTTATTATAAAGAGCACTATTATGGGTAACAAAAGAGTATAACATCCGTAGTGGTAACTAGCACGCCAAATAAATAAAATTAAGAAGATAGTTAAAAGGGCCGCTACAAAAAGTTTAATGTTGTATTTCATAGCTATATTATATCGCATGTAAAAAATCTTCAATTTTAATATATACTCTTGATGAAGATATATGAGTAACTAAAATGCGCTATAGAGGGATGATGCTCAAAACGGCAGAATCACTTGAACTTAAAAAATACGTTATTGCAGCACCTTTTATTTTTCAAAAACAAGATTGAGAATATTTTAGAAAATAGTAAAAAACTATAATAACTCTGTTTTTATCTTTATTACCACTTTTTTTATCAGCTCTTTTTTATCATCCACGCTTAAGCAAGGCATATGGGCGTCATAGGGGTAAAACATAACAAAATCTCCAACAGAGATATTTAAGATAGAGTGGGGTTTTGCTTCTGTTTGATAAAACTCTATATCTTTTTGAGCCTCATAAGGTTTTTTTACAACAAGAGAGTCTCTTGAGTGGCACTCATAAGCCTCGACTCCTCTTAGTGTTGCTTGAATGTCTATATATTTTTTATGGGATTCAAGCATAGCATCTTCTCTTAAGAGAGTCTCATAGCTCATAACGATTGCATAAATCTCATCGCCTTGTATCTCATATTTTGCATCTTTTGTCTCTGATGTAAGAGAGTTTAAAAAGGTAAAAGCTCTCTGCCACGCTTCTCCAAATGGATATTTTTGCCAATTTTCTATTTTATCAATTACCATTTTTTTGCCTCTTTATAAAATTTCTCCAGCCCTTTTTTTGCTTTTTTATCAAAGTTATAAGAGATATATTTTAGATAGTTTAATATATTTTCTTCCGATATATTTGTTCTAGTTGAAGCTTCTCTGAGGATATATCTTGGAATTTTTATCTTTGTTTTTAGGAAGTTTTTCTCTATCTTTTTATAGAGTGCTTTGTCGTTGTGGTAGCATAAAAGTGCAAATACAAATGGGAGTTTATATTTTTCATGCCACATCTTAGCCAAATCTACATGTGGCTTATTTTGAAGATAATACCTTAGCGCCTTGTCGCCTATGAGCACTTTGCCCTCTACATGTAGTATTTTTGCAAGAAGATTTGAAGTCTCAGACTCGCTATCTTGAGTGTTTTTCTTATTTGGAGCAACTAAAACGCTAAGTACCTCTTTTTTTGCGATGATTCCGAGGTTTATATGTTTTTGATTTTTTGCACGGATGCTGGAGATAAATGCGGCATCAACTTTGCGTGAGAGAAACTTTTTGTTTGTTTTTGCTGGAACATCTTTGTAGTAATTCATACTCATGCTCGCTTGAGAACTTCTTGTAAATCTTTTCATAAAAATATGAAAAGGGAGAAGATTTAGATACTCAATTTTTCCAAAAACCACAAATTCCTCCGCCACTTAATTGGCAAAATTATACATCTCTTAACTTATAAAAAAGATGAGTTGGCTATAATCATAGCCATAAAAATATAGTTTGGGAGCAACCTTTTGGTAAGAGTAGAATTTTTAGGTCCAATACAAAAAGAGTCTTTGGAGCTTAACATTACAAACTTAAATGAGTTATCAGAGATACTTAAAAAAGATGAAACAATGCACGAGTGGCTAGAAAACTCTGCTGTTGCTGTAAATGATACTCTAGTGTCAAGCAGAGATTTCGCACTAAAAGATGGCGATAGAGTTGCTCTTTTACCACCAGTTTGCGGGGGTTGAGGTATGCTTTATCTTTATGATGGAGCGCTTGATGTGCCTCGCATTTTAAAAGAGTGGTATGAACAAGAAGCTTCTAGCAATTATGGCGCTTATATCCCATTTGTTGGAACTGTACGAAGCGAAGATGGGATTGATGGGCTTAGTTTTGATATATATGAACCGATACTAAACTCTTGGTTTGATGCTTGGCAAAAAAAGGCAAAAGAGAGGGGCGCTATTATAAAAATGGCACACTCACGTGGAGATGTGATGCTTCATGAGTCATCGTATATCGCAGCAGTTTTTTCTCCAAAGAGACGCGTAGCACTAGAGTTTATAGATGAGTTTGTAGAGGACTTTAAAGCAACTGCTCCTATCTGGAAGTACGATTTAAAAGATGCTAAGAGAATATATGCGCTTAATCGCTCAACGGCAATAAAAGGGAGTGGAATTTTAAAATGAGTCTATTATCATACGAAACAAGTCAAACAATGCTCTCTCTCTTACATGTAAACTCATCAAGAAGTCAGAATGTTCCACTTAGCGCATCTCTTGGTAGAGTTCTAAGCGAAGATATAATAGCAAAACATAATGACCCAGAGTTCCCAACAGCTTCTATGGATGGCTATGCAGTTATGCACTCCGATTTGGAGCTTGGCAAAATTGCCGTTGTTGGTTATAACCCCGCTGGAAGCGATGAACAACGTACTATTAAGAGCACAGAGTGTATTAAAACTTTTACAGGCTCTATGATGCCTCATGGCGCAGATACGCTTATTCAGATAGAGAATGTTACACTTGAAGATGGAGCAATCATCATCAATGAAAGTGTTCCTAAAGGCTCATCTGTTCGCCCAATTGGCGAAGGTTACAGAGCTGGTGATGTACTGATTCAAAAAGGTACAAAGATAGGTTTTGCAGAGATTGGCGTTATGGCGGCACTAAATCATGTTATGGTAAAAGTAGCTCTTAAGCCACGAGTTGCAGTTATTTCAACTGGAAGTGAAATTTTAGATTTGGGCGAACATAGCGATAACCCTTCACAGATAAGAAGCTCAAACAACTACACATTAGCCGCTCTCTTTGAACAAGCTGGAGCAGAGGTGATTCAGCTAGGAACAGTCGGGGATGATAAAAGTCTCATTATGCAGACATTCCAAGATGCACTATTAAGCGCTGACATTGTCGTCAGCACTGGTGGCGTTAGCGTTGGAGATTATGATTTTGTAAAAGATATAGTGCCTCGTATTGGAGCTGAAGTTCTTTTTAAGGGTGTGGCTATTAAGCCTGGAAAGCATATATTAGTTGCGCAAAAAGAGGATAAATTTATACTCTCTCTTCCAGGGTTTGCATACTCTTCAACTGTTACTGCAATTCTTTATGTACTTCCATTAATTGCAAAAATGTTAGGTAAAGAGAGTGCATATCGAATGGTAGCGGCAAAACTCAGCGAAGAGTTTAAAAAAAGAAGTCGTTTAACTGAGTTTACTGCATGTAACGTTGTAGTAGAAGATGGTGAATATTTTATAAACTTTAAAGATAAAAAAGTAGGAAGTTCAGCAATTTTGACAAATATGTTAAATGAGTGCGCTCTTATGATTAGTGGCGAAGATGATGGAGATTTGCAAGAGGGCACTTTTGTAAATGTTATTCTTATCCAAAATTTCTGATTTTACACATATTTTACACTTAAGGGCTATGCTTTAGTTTTAGAAAATTTTTATAAAGAGGTTAAGATGAAAAAGTTGTTTCTGATTTTAGTTGTTTTGTTAGGACTAGCTAGAGCGGATAGCGATGTGAAAAAAGCAGTTTTTGATCTTACAACACCAGATATTGCAAGGTTTGAAACAAGGTTGATAAAAGGAGTGGCATTTAACAATGCACACTATCAAACTAATTTTAAAGAGCTAGATATTGTAGTCATTATACATGGAGATGCTTATAAGTTTTTTGTAAAAGATCTCTCAAAAACAGAGTGTAAAAAAGATAAAGAGCTTGAGCCAAAAGCTAAAGATATACACCAAAGACTCTCTTCTCTTGTAAAAACATACAATGTAAAATTTTTAATGTGTGGCGCTGGAATGAAAGCAAGAAATATCTCTAAGGAGAATGTTTTAGAGTTTGTCGAAGTAACGCCAAGTGCTATAGTTGGGCTTATAGATGCACAAAATGATGGTTATGCATATATTCCCATCAATTAGGAAGTTGTTTAATTTTACATGTTAAAAAAAACACTCCCGATATTTTTGTTTGTAGTAGCTCTAATAATCTACATACTGCTATCTCTTAGGTATGCCATAGATAAACAAAATGTCAGTTACATTCTAGATAAGTTTGTCTTAGCCTTGGAGTCTGAGATAAAAAATAAGAAGATGGATGAGCTAAAGATGGCAATAATGCTCTCTAGAAATAGCGCTCTAGTAGATGCTCTAGAGAATGAAGATGAACATCTTGGATATAAGATACTCTCTGGAATCACAAAAGAGATAAAAAACTTTACACAGATAGATATAAAAGTTCAGATACTCACTCCCGATTATCATATCTTTGCAAGAAGTTGGGATGATATATATACGGGTATGCCACTTGAGGATTACAGAAGCGATCTTCAATATTTCAGCACACATAAAACTCCTCGCTCTTCCATTGAGACTGGGCGCTTGCTCAGCATAAAAACAACAGTTCCCATTTATAGAGGCGAGACTCTTTTAGGCTTTGTAGAGATTATTAGTTTTTTTGATTCTATAACAGATTTTTTCAAAAAAATAGGTGTTGATTTTTATGTGCTTATGGATGATAAGTACTATGATATAGCTGTCTTTATGCAAAATAATGAGACGGTTGATAGATACATAGTAGCAAACAGAAACTATAACCACAACAATTTAGCTCTTCTTAGAAGAGTTGATTTTAAAGAGCTTAAAATTAACAGAAGCATCACTCTCGATGATAGCTATCTCTTTTATGAAAATATGAAAAATGGAGATTCTGAATCAATTGGAATGTTTGTGTTTGTATTAAATAAGAAATATCTTGAATATTTTAAAGAGCAAAATGATGAAACCTCATTTTTTATAAATATTACCAAAAAAGCTCTATATGATGTTGTAAAACATGAGCAAGCAGATGCAACAATCAAAGAGTTTACAGATATAAAATCACTGCTTTACATGAAAGACGGAGTGCCTTTGGATATGCAAAGTGACTATATAGAACTTGGATATGAAAAACTAAATCACTATACAAAAGATGAGCTTATACAGCTTATACTTGGACAAAAAATCATAAAAAAAGTGGATGGAAAGATAAAATGAGAGTTTTACTATTAGAAGATGAGTTCTCGCTAAGAATAAGTATAAAAGAGTTTTTAGAAGATATAGATTACAGCGTTGATGATTTTGCTGATGGGCTTGAGGCTCATGATGCTATATATGCAAAATCTTACGATTTGCTACTTCTAGATATAAATGTACCATCCATGAGTGGTTTTGAACTTTTACAAAGTATCCGAAAAGATGGAATTAAAATTCCAGCCATATTTTTAACTTCTATGACAGAGCTTCAAGGTTTAAAAGAGGGTTATAGAAAAGGGTGTTGTGATTACATACGCAAACCATTTGACCTCTTAGAGTTAGAGCTTAGAATAAAACAAGCCATAAGAAGTTACTATCTTGATAATAGCGATATGGTAGAGCTTGGCGAGGGTTTTGTGTATGACATGTTAAAGGGAAAACTAACTAAAGATGATAAAGAGATAGTTTTAAGAAAGATAGAAAAAGATCTCTTAGAGATGCTTATAAAAAATAAAAACAGTGTTGTCTCTATGCAGATGTTTCAAGATGAAGTTTGGGGAGATTATGTAGAGCCCTCAGCTATCCGTGTTCAGATAAATAACTTAAAACAGAAGCTCTCAGAGACAATCATACATAACAGAAGAGGCTTAGGATATATAATTGAGAGATAAAAGTTATGCCCTAACATACGCATATATCTATACTATTTTAGTTGCAATAATACTTCTTACCCCTCTGTTTATCTACACATCATATATAAAAAAAATACAAGATATAAAAAATGAGTATGAGTTGAAAAATAGAGCTCATCTCATAGTAAAGCTTATGCAAGAACATAATTCAGAAAAAGATTATTTTGAATATCCTAGATTTAAAACGTTTAAATCTGGACTTTATGATAGCAGACTTCAAGAGATATTTTCACTAATTCAAGAGCCGATAAAACACTTTAGAGAGGGTTATCATATAGATGGCAGTAGAGCGTACTATGTTATGGTGCTTCCTGAGGAGAGATATTTTGGAGCAAAATATATTGTTGTAGAGAATCAGCTCTCGTACTATGAGGTTTACGAAAAGGCTCTGCTTATACTTCTATCCATCGTTACATGTATATTTTTACTAAGCATACTATTTTTAGATAGGTTTGCAAAACCCTTTAAAGAGGTAAATAAAAAACTAGATGAGTTTATAAAAGATTCCATTCATGAGATTAACACTCCTCTTGCTATCATAAATGTAAACGTGGATTTATATGGTAGAAAATATGGCAAAAATAAGTACATGCAGAGGATTAAAGCTTCTACAAAAGTTCTCTCAAATATTTATAACGACATGGAGTATCTTACAAAAAACAATAAGTTAGAGATAAAAAGAGAAAAAATTGATATAAAGAAGTTTTTGGATGAGCGCATTGAGTACTTTAGCGAGATAGCGCTTATGAAAAATATCTCTATTTTAAGTGATATGAAAAATGAGGTATTTATAAATATGGATGTAAAGCAGCTTCAAAGAATAGTTGATAATAATATATCAAATGCTATAAAGTACTCTTATGAGCAAAATATCATAGAGGTAAATACAGATATAAATGAGGAGGGGGAGTATCTCCTCTCATTTAGGGATTATGGCATTGGGATAGACAATGTAGAGAGAATATTTGAACGCTACTACAGAGAGAGCAGACAAGTCGGTGGTTTTGGAATAGGCTTAAATATAGTTGGAGCCATTATAAAAAAAGAGAATATCGATGTTAGTGTAGAATCAGAACTTAAAAAAGGGACGACATTTACATATAAATTCCCAAAAAACCTCATTTCCATAAAGAATTAGCCACATCTTTAATATTTAAAATAGATTTTACATAAATTTTATACTTCACTGTTAAACTTGTCCTCGAAATTAAGAAAAAAGGAGTTTACAATGAAGAGAAGTTTGACTTTGTCACTGCTTTTAGGGATGAGTGTTTTTGCTGCTGATTATAGTAGTGTAATTGAAGTTCCTGATGCGCAAAAGATAATTCAAAAAGATTTACTGCCACCTCTTGGTGTAAATAAGATGCCAACAGAATGTATAACTACAGACTCAAAAGCCATTGCTAGAGGAGCGTATATATTTCACAATTTAAACGGTGAAAATGCAAAAGGGAATGCTCCTGAGGGTTTAAGTAAAACAGTTGAAAATGGCAAGCCAAAACAGTATGGAAATTGTGTTGCATGTCATAATATAGAAGGCGCTGTAGGCGGTGGAAATATTGGACCAGATTTAACCAACTACACAGAGATGTTTGTAAAAACAGGTGTTAGAGATGCACAATATGTATATGCAAAAATTGCAGACCCAAGAGTTGATAATCCTCATACAGATATGACGGTAAATTTAACTACAAAACTATTCAATGAAAAAGAGATATGTGAATTAGCTTCATATGTCTTATCAAAAAAATAAATAAAAGGATAAAAAGATGAAAAGAAGAGATTTTTTAAAGAACTTAAGCTTAAGTGCTGCAACTGTAGCAGTTATTCCAACAATGAGCTTTGCAGCAGATGACAAGCCAAAAGCCTCAAATGCGCTTGCTTACAAAGATGCATTAGCGGCTATTACAGGTGGAAAGACTCCAGAACCATCTGAGAAAGTTTCACTTAAAGTGCCTGAAATTGCGGAAAATGGGGCTGTTGTTCCAGTAACAGTTGAGATAGATTATCCTATGACTGATAGTGATTATGTAAAAGCTATTCATATATTTGCTGCTAAAAATGGAAACTCTCGTTGTATTGATGCACATTTATCACCTGCAAATGGTAAAGCTATGTTATCAACTCGTGTAAAACTAGGCGAAACTCAAGAAGTAATAGCATTAGCAGAGTTAAGTAATGGAAATTTCCTTATCGCTTCACAAAGTGTTAAAGTAACAATCGGCGGATGCGGTTGATATAACCGTTTAATGAAATAGTAAAAAAATATAAAATAAAAAGGAAAATAAAATGTCAAAAAGTAAAACATTAATTAAAATCAAGCCAAATACTTATAAAAATGGCGACGTGGTAAAAGTTAGTTTCATGGTTATGCACCCGATGGAGACTGGACTTAGAAAAGATAAAAAAACTGGTGAGGTAATACCTGCTGATTATATTAAAAGTGCGAAGTTTGAGTATAACGGCAAAGTGTTTACAACTATGAATATCTGGGAGACTCTATCTGTAAATCCTGTAATAACTACATATATGACAATAGATGGGGCAGGGAGTTTAAAAGTTACATTTACAGATAGCAAAGGTACTGTTGAAGAGAGCAGTGAAGAGATTAAACCAAAAGGATAAGTGATGAGAAAAGTACTACAAATAGCGTTGAGTGTTCTTGTTGCTTCATCATTAGCTTATGGTAGCGAACAATTTTCTATGAGTGACGCTGATAGAGCTTTATATGAGGAGTTATTAGACAATAACCCAGCAGATATGATGTTGGCTTCTGGTTCAGAACACTTAGATGCACTTGGAGGAGCGGCGAGTTTAGCTAAGTATTTAGAGCAAAGTGAAGATTCTCTTGCATCTTATTTGGCAGGGTTTCCAAGATATATAGATAAGTACAAATCAGTTGTAAGCATAGACCAGATGCTTCAAGCATTTATGCACGATAGCGGTGCTAAAGCATATACGCTAAAGAGTGAAGAGATGTTTAACATGTCATCTTATGTAAAATCACTCGGCAATGAGCAAGCTATCAACATTGATATAAATGCAAACAAGTATATGCAAGAGGCTTATGCACTTGGTAAAGAGGTTTTTAACACTCGCAGAGGCGGTAGAGGTTTGTCATGTTATAACTGTCATAACAGTAATGTTATTGGTGCAGTTTTAAGAACACAGCCACTTCCTGATATCTCTGCAAAAGGAAATGCTTCAGCTGCAACGTGGCCAGCATATAGAATGACAAAATCAAAGCTTGCAACTCTTCAAAAGAGATTCCAAGGTTGTATGGAAAATGCACTATTAGCTGTGATTCCACTTGGTTCAAAAGAGATGACGGCACTTGAAGTTTACTTCACTCACGAAGCAAAAGGTGCTCCAATAGCTATTCCAGGTTTAAAGAGATAAGGGAGATTAGATGGAAGTTTCAAGAAGAGATTTTATGCATATCTGTGCTATTTTTGGCATAGGTATGGCAACAATATCTAGTGCTGCACCAAGAGGTGCGGCTCAGATTTCATTAAAAGATATATTTAGTTTTAAAGATACTGGTAACTTTACACTACTTCACATGTGTGATTTACATGCACATTTAAAACCACTGTTTTGGAGAGAGCCATCAACTCTGATTTCTGCTCCAAATTTAGTTGGAACACCTGGCTTTTTATGTGGTGATGCTTTTGCAAAACATTATGGGCTTGAGCCAAGTAGCTTAGATGCTTACTTTGACACTCATATAGATTTTGAATCTTTGGCTAAGAAGTTTGGAAAAATGGGCGGAGTTGCTCATATTAAAACAGTTTTAGATCATGTTAGAAAAACAAGAGGAGCAGATAATGTTCTCTTCCTTGACTCTGGCGATACATGGCAAGGAACAGGAGTTGCACTAAAGAGTAATGGCGAAGCGATAGTTAAAGCACAAAATTATCTTGGTGTTGATGTAATGGTTGGACATTGGGAATTTACTTATGGCAAGAAACGTGTAAAAGAGTTAATAGGGATGCTTGATGCAAAATTCATCTCTCAAAATATTATTGGAGATGACTCTTTTTCTGATGAATTTGAAGAGCTAATTTTTGAACCATACACCATAGAAGAGAGAGGTGGTGCTAAGATAGGTATCATTGGACAGTCATTCCCTTTTACTTCAACTGCAAACCCTAAAGAGTTTACACAAGGATGGAGTTTTGGTCTGCGCTTAGAGTCTCTTCAAGAGTATGTTAATGAGCTAAAAGATGAGCACAAAGTTGATTGTGTAGTTCTTTTATCTCATGATGGTTTTAGTGTTGATCAAGAGGTAGCGAGAAAAGTTCAAGGAATTGATTTTATTCTTAGCGGACATACTCATGACCCTTCTCCAATGCCTATTGTTATTGATGGGACTGTTATTGTTATAGCGGGAAGTCATGGAAAATATATAGGTCGTTTAGATATTGATGCAAAAAATGGTAAGGTTAATAACTATGAGTATAAACTTATCCCTATAGCTTCAAATATTATTCCAGCTGATCCAGCGGGAGTAAAACTTGTAGATGAACTTTATGCTCCATACGCAGCAGAGATGAGTGAAGTTTTAGGTAAAACTAAAAATATTCTCTATAAAAGAGATACTTTTTTCTCAACCTTTGATCAGCTCATAAATGATGCTATCTTAGATGAGATGAAGTGTGATATCTCTTTTACACCTGGTTATAGATGGGGAACAACTGTTTTAGCAGGTGAAAATATTTTAATGGATAACGTTTATGAGATGTGTGGAATAACATATCCAAATGTCTATACTTTTGAGTTAGAAGGCAATAAAATTGCTAAGTTGCTAGAGGATATCGCAGATAATGTCTTTAATGAAAATCCACTCTATCAACAAGGTGGAGATATGAGCCGTTTGGGTGGAGCTACTTATGACATTACTGTTGGTAATCCAAATGGTAAGCGTATTACAAACCTTAAGATTGGTGGCAAAAATATTGATCTTAAGAAAATATATATCGTATCTTCATGGGGTGGAAACCTGCAAAATGCTGGTAGCAACCTTCAAAAAGCAAAGACTAGAGCAGTTTATGATGTTGTTAGAGACTACATAAAACGCAAAAAAGTCGTGGATGTTAGCAATAAAGGCAATGTAAAATTGGTTGATTTTGATTGTGGGTGCCCTACTAAAGGGTCAAGAAGTTGCGATTAAGCAACTACATTTAAAAAATAAGGAGCAAAAATGAAATTACTTAAGATAAGTGCAGTAACTGCGCTGGTATGTTTAATGACAACAGCATTAAGTGCAGAGGAAGTAAAACCAAAGAGAACACTACAGGGTAATATGAACGAGGTGTATAACACACTTCCAAAAAGCGCAAATAACCTTAGTGAGGCTTTTACAGAGGGTATGTTTTATGGTCGCTTAAGAACAAACGCTTTTAGATGGGATTTTAGAAATGATGACAATGGAGATAACAAAGCATTCGGTTTAGGCGGCAGCTTAATCTATAAAACAGCACCGCTTGCAGGCTTAAGTGCAACGGCGGGACTTTACTACTCAAACAGCCCAATCTCTAACTGGAGACAAAATGATAGTGATGTAGGTGAAGTTAAATCTGGTAAAGATACATTTAGCAGATATGATGTTAGAGCTGATGGCGATTGGGAGATGGTAGTTTTAGCTCAAGCTTACTTGCAATACAATATCTCAAAAACAGACTTTAAACTAGGTCGTCAAATTTTTGAATCAGCACTAACTGCATCTAATGATACAAAGATGATTCCAAATACTTTTGAAGGTATAAGTGTAGAGTCTAAAGATTTGCCAAAAACAACTCTAAAAGCGGCATACTTTACAGCTCAAAAACTTCGTGACCATACTACTTTTCATGATGTTTTGACATTTAAAGACTCTTCTGGTGATTCATGGAACAATAATGACGACTCAGGTATTCACCAAGGTTTAACTTATGCAAGACTACAAGCAGCAAATAAAGATACAAGCAATGAGCTAATAGTAGCAGCTATTAGTAATAAGTCTATAGAAAACTTAAAAGTGGATGCAACATATACAGCAGTTCCAGATATGCTCTCTAGTGTTATAGGAGAGTTAAACTATGATATCCCACTTGGTGGTGTTACAATTACTCCAGGTGTTCGTTATATGGAACAGTTTGATAATGGAGCAGGTGCAATTGGTGGAGCAAGTTTAGCTGGAAATGTTACCGATGCTAATGCTGCTTCAAGAGGATATAAGAGCGGAAATTCTCTTGATACATCTCTTTGGATGGCTCGTTTAGTGGCATCTGCTGGAGCTTTTAAAGGGCATATTGGATACTCAAAAGTAGAAGATAAAGCGGACATCGTAGCACCTTGGCGTGGATTCCCAACAGGTGGATACACTCGTGCAATGGCACAGGTGAACTGGAAAGCAGATGCTGAGACTATAATGGTTGAAGGAAAATATGACTTTGGCAAAGCAAAAATCTTAGATGGTTTTAGCGCAATGGGTCGTTATGCTATTCAAAATTCTGATGAGAAAAAACAAGCATCAGGCGGACAAGCTGACTTAAGCATTATTCATATAGATTTAGTGCAAAAGCTTACACCTACTTTAGATGCAAAAATACGTCTTGCATTTATAGATGCTGATGAACGTACTTCAGGTGTAAACAAAGACTCATATAACGAATATCGTTTTGAGATAAACTACCTTTTTTAAGATAGGCTAAAACTCCTTGCCACCTAATTTTCTCTCCTGTTTTTTAGGTGGCAAAGATAGCTTACATGTAAGGATGGTTATTTAAATGAAAAAAGTTATTGTATCTCTTGTTTTTTGTGTTAGTTTACTTTTTTCTGCAGAGTTTTATACTTATGAAGAAGCGTTAGAGATACAAAAAACAAGCTCCAAAATCATAATGATTGATGTTGTTAGAGATAATTGCAGATACTGCATTTTAATGGACAAACTTTTAGAAGATAGAGAGTTTAGCAGTTGGATTGCTGAGCGTTTTATTCCTGTAAAAATTAACATCGAACATGACAAAATAGATCTTAAATTAGATGTAAAAATGACTCCTACTTTTTATTTTTTGGACAAAAACCAAAAAATTTTAAAGATGATACCAGGCTCTTGGAGTAAAGAAGATTTTAAAGATCTAACTAAAAATATCAAAGGGGAGTAACATGAAACTTTATGCTCTTGTATTTTTGATGTTTAGCCTCCTTTTGCATGCAGATACTGTTTTTGCACAACCAGAGCCTAGCATCACTGAACCTAGACAAATTATCTTTTCTATAAAAAGCGCAAACGATGAAGAGATAAATCATGTTTTAAGTAGTGCAAACAATGTACTAAAATTTTATGGACCTGAAAATGTTCAGATGAGAATAGTTGCCTATTACCACGGGATAAAAGCTCTTTTAAAAACCAATAAAGATATTGCTCTTAGAGTAAAAGCTCTTATGCTTCTTGATGTTGAGTTTTATGCATGTGGCAATACAATGAGAACCAAAAATATCAAAAAAGAAGAACTTCTTGAAGATACACTAATAGTTACTGCTGGAATCGTAGAGATTACAGAGCGAGTAAAAGAGGGATGGATATATATCGTTCCATAATAGATAAATAAAGGCTTAGAAATGAAAAAAATATATGTTTTTATAGTGGCGATTTTAATGGCGTCAATAGTGAGTGCAAGTGGTGATTTACACCTTTTTGAAGTTGAAAATAAAAATGGTGCAATAACACCGCAAAAAATCGAAGAAGCGTTTGTAAAAGATGGGTTTGGCATAGCAGTAAATAGCGATATGATAAAGCCCTTTATGATTCAGTTTAAAGAGACAAAGTTCAAAATTTTTACTCTTATGACAATATATCATGAGCAGACATCTTTTGATCTTGTAAAAAAATATCCAGTTGCTGGAGTATTTACTCCACTTGGTGTTGGAATATATCAAGATAAAGCAGAAAATACACTACATGTAAGTATTTTAACATCAGCTTCTCTTAGTAAAATAATGGGTATTGAAGATGAACTCATCAAAAAACTTGAGAGTCAAGTTCTTGCAACCCTTAAAAAAGTTCTTCCAACTGCAAAGTATAAGCTTAGCCAAGAGCCGCTCTCTGAGAGCAGAGAGCTTCTTACAAGATATGAGTTAGAAGTAGATGGTGATGATGTAAAAACTGCTAAAGAGAATGTTCTCTTAGGTCTTGATAATGGGCTTAGCCTTTATGGTTTTATAGTTGCTGGCAAGTTAGATTTAAACAAGCACATGAAAGATTCGCCTTATGATTTTTATGATGGCTACTCAATCTGCAAACTCCCTGTAATCTATACAGTTGCGTTGACAAAACCTGAAGCAGCGGCTTTTGCCCCATGTACTTTGGCTATCTATAAGAAAAAAGATGAGAACAAGATTGTTCTGGAGTACCCATCAGTTTATAACTGGATAAGCAGCGCTCTTATAAAAGATAAAGATGGAGTAGATGTCTTATTAAAAGCTCAAGAGCAGTTTCAAGCTATCCTCTTAGAGATAGTAGAATAAGCAACTAATAAGTGAAAATATGTGATAATTTCCGTTAAATTATTGATAATAAGAGGGTGTGTATGACAATAGGAAAAAGAGTTACTATACTTGTTATAGGTATATCATTTGCACTCTTGGTTAGTAGCTTCTTTGTGCTTAATTATTTTAAGGCTGCGATTGTACAAAATGTTTATAGTGATATGAGAAGTACACTTACGGCTAAGATAGAAGATAGAATGAATGCTAAGTTTGATATAGGCGTGACTAATGCAGTTGCCATGGCGAATAACTCTGACATAATCGCTTCACTTAAGAATAATGACAGAGCTTTGGCTGCAAAAACACTCGAATCCATTGGAGACACATATAAAGAACAGACAGATTTTAAAAATATTAAAATCCATATTCATGACAAAGATGTAAAGTCTTTTTTAAGAAATTGGCAAGTTGATAAGTTCGGCGATGATTTATCTAGCTTTAGACACACAATCAATAAGGTCAAAGAGAGTAAAAAGTCGATGGCAGCGATTGAAGTTGGTAGAAACGGGCTTACTATTAGAGGATTGGTTCCTGTTATAGCTGATAATAGCTATTTAGGCTCATTAGAGTTTATGCAGGGTTTTGAATCTGTAGTAAAGCAGTTTTTAAAAGAGAAAGAGTACCTCTTAGTGCTTATGGATAACAAACTGCTAAATGTTGCAGACCTCTCAAATACAAAAAACAGAATCTCTAACTACACTCTTAGCCAAAAAACAATTGATGATAAGTTTCTATTAGAAGCTAAAACTATTGATATGGAAGCTGTTCTCAGAGATGGATATTTTGTTGATAAGAACTATTTTTATACCTACACATATATAAAAGATTTTGAAAATAAACCTATCGGAATTTATCTTCTTGCAAAAGATAGACCTAGTATAGAAAAAGCGATAGATGGCGCAAGCAGTATTATAAACAGCGCACTTTTGCTAGTTGCTTCTCTTATCTTTATCATAACAATTGCTATATTAGTTACTATCAAAAAAATAGTACTTAATCCTTTAAATGTTTTTCAAGAAGGGCTGTTGGAATTTTTTAAATACCTAAACAAACAGAGCAATAAAGCGGAACTCATAGCGATAGATACAAATGATGAAATCGGTAAGATGGCTAAGATTGTAAATGAAAATATTCTAAAAACAAAAGAGAATATTGAGCTAGACCAAGATCTTATCAATGATGTAAAAAGAGTAGTTATGGAAGTAGAGAGAGGAAATCTTAATCAAGAAGTAACTAAATCAACTCAAAATCAAGCTCTTTTTGAATTAAAAGATAGTTTAAATAAAATGCTCTACTCTTTAAAAAACAGTGTTGCAAAAGATATAAATTCACTTGTGGCTGTTTTGGATAGTTTTAAAAATTCTGATTTTAGAGCTACTCTTGAGAATGATGAGGCAAAAGTGTCTCAAGCAATAAACAGTATTGGGCAAACCATAAGAGATATGCTAAGAGATTCAAATACAAATGCGGATGAGCTTACACGAACTTCAGTGAGTCTTATTGAGAGAATGCAGACATTAGCAGAAGGCTCATATAAACAAGCATCAATGCTCAAAGATATCTCTAAAACAATGGAGTTAGCAAATAGTTCTGTTGTTGAAGTTTCACAGATGACAAAAGCTGTTGTAATAAAATCAACCGATATAAAATCAGTGGTAAATGTAATATCTGAAATTGCAGACCAGACAAATCTCCTAGCACTAAACGCTGCTATTGAAGCTGCACGTGCAGGTGAACATGGGCGTGGATTTGCTGTTGTTGCTGATGAGGTTAGAAAACTTGCAGAAAATACACAACGAAGCCTTGATGATATAAATATAAACATAGAATCTCTTACTCAGGCAGTTGTTGATATAGGAACTACAATAGAGGAGCAGGTTAAAGATATAAATATGGCCACAGACTCTATTAAAGTTATAGATAAAACAACTCAAGAGCACGCTATACATACAAAAGAGATTGAAAATATTGCAATTAAACTAGATGAGATGTCTAAAAAAACACTTCAAAGTATAAGTACTAAAAAGTTCTAACTAAGAGTGCGAGAACGTTTTTTTAACGTTTTCGCTCAGCATTTGTCTAATAATTTATTATGAGATTTTATTATTCAAAAGTTTTAAATATTTTGCTTCTTTTATTATAGTTTTTATATCCATGTAAAAAATTATATGTTACAGGAAGATAAAATAGGTTTAGTATCGTTCCCCATAATAGCCCAAAACCCATGGCTACTGCTAAGGGTTGAAATGTCACAGCTTCTGCTGTTGCGAAAAAGATTAATGAACAAAGACCTACAATTGTAGTTACAGATGTAAGTATAATAGGTCTAAATCTCTTTGGAGCGAGAATAAATATCTCCTCTTTTGTTTTTGCACGTTTTATTGTTGCCATCATAAGAATTCCATCATTAACAATAACACCAGCGAGTCCCAATGCCCCAATAAGAGAGGGTAGTGAGATATTTAAACCCATGATAAAGTGACCTATATATACACCAAGAATAGAAAAAGGGATAACCGACATAACTATCAACGTCTCTCTAAGAGAGTTGAAAAGGTACAAGATTGAGATGAATATAAGAATAATAGCAAGAATAGAAGCCAATATCATTTCAGTTTGCATGGTCTCTTTTTGCTCTTTTTCTCCCTTGAATTTTAATCTGATATCTTGCGTATTTTTGAGTTTATCTATGAGTGGGTTCATCATTTGCAATACCTCAGTTGCTGTTATAATTGAGGGGTCCACATTTGCAAAAACATAAAAGTTGGTTTCGCCGTCATCTTTAACTAAATTTTCTAGAGATTCAACTTTTTCAAATTCACAAATATCTTTTAGTTTTACATGTCCTCTATTTTTTATCGGTATTTCAAGTTCTGCAAAACTCTCTAAGTCATCTTTAATATAGAAAGATTTTACTTTTATATCCAAAAGCTCTTTTCCATCAAATATCGTCCCAACCTTTCTTGAGAGAAAAAGTCCTGAGATATAGGTGCCAAGATATTTTTCTGTGATGCCAAGTTCTTCTGCATAACTGTTTAGTTTTAGTTTTATCTCCTGTGTTCCAACTTTAACATCATCACCAAAGTATTTTATGCCATCAATTTTAGAAAAACCATCTTCTATCTCTCTTATGGCACTTAGAGCCTTTTTATAATCATCACTAATAACACCTATGCGAATATCAGCTTTTGTTTGCCCCATGCTGTTTTCCACAACCATTAAATTGTTTAGATTAAATCTCTCTTGATAATCTTGTTCTTTTAACCACTCTCTGATATCTTTTGAAATATCTTGTGAAGATTTGTCTCGTATTCTATCTTTGGAGTCGTAATAAAAGCTTAAATATGGCGTTATATACTTATCTACAAAGTTTTCAGGCTTCATATTATGGAGTTCTATAGAGATGTATCCTACATACGGGTAAATCTCTGTAGTGCCTGTTGCGCTCCTTCTGTATCCTGCTGTAGAGCTTACATGTTTTACAAAAAACCTATCTTTTTCTTTTAAAATATTCTTTTCTAAAGTTTGCACAATCTCTAGTGACTGCTCAAGGGTTGTAGTGGGTTTTGCTTTAAAGGTAATATTTATAGAGGAAGTATCAAAAGGCTGAAACATTTGAAATTTTGAATGCTTTACTCCATAATAAATGAGGGCGGGTACTATTATTAAAAATATAAGTAAAAAACTTTTTTGGTATCCAACTAGCTTTTTTAGGGCTCTTAAATAGAGCAAATTAATCTTTTCCCAAGACATAGTTTTTGAATTTGAAGAGAGAGTATGAGCCGCATGTATAGGTAAAAAAATAAAAGATTCAATGAGTGAAGCAATTACAAGTGCAGAAAAGGCAATAGGTATAAGCTGTATAATCTCACCGAGTTTTCCGCTTAGCATCAAAAGAGGTATAAAAGAGAAAAGAGTAGTTAAAGAAGCTATAGTTACAGCCTTTGCAACCTCTTGTGTTCCAAGCAATGCCGCCTCTTTTGCGGAGTAACCTTTTTCTATATATTGTTGAATATTTTCACTTACAACAATGGCGTCATCAACAAGAATACCAATGGCAATAAGCACTCCTATCAATGAATTTACATTTATACTGTATGCTGTAAAGTAGAAGTAAATTGCGCCCATTACAAAAGATGTAGGAATACCAAGTGCAATGATGAGCGCTATGCGTATATTGATTAGAACAGCAGTTAAGAGTGTTATAAGTATCAAACCAAAAAGTATATTAGAAATAACAATATTTAGTCTATCTCTTATAACTATTGAATTATCCATTCTTATATTAAAATCAACATCATCAACACTCATCTCTGAGATGAGTTTTTTGACATCATCGGCTATTCTTATTGCATCGCCTTTAGGGTTTTGAGAGATAGCTAGAGTGATTGAGTCTTCTCCATTCATGCTCGCAAGCGTTGAGGAGTCTTCATATTTTTTCTCTATTTTTGCTATATCTTTTAAGACTATTTGCTGATCATTTATATTTATGATGGTATTTTCCAGCTCACAAGAGAGTTTTTTGTCATTTTGTGTAGAGATATAGTACTGCTCTTTGACGTTATCTATCTTTCCAAGAGGAAATATATAGGAGAGCTCAGAAAATACTCTGAGTATCTCATCCAAAGAGAGATTATACGCATTTACTTTTTTTTCATCTATCAAAACTTCATAAAAAAGATCAGAATCTCCAAATATAGTCACATCTGATATGTCTTTAACAGAGAGCAGATTACTTTTTAGTTTTTTAGATAAGAGTTTTAGTTTGTCTCTAGAGATTTTAGAAGAGATAATTGATACATGCATTATGCTTCTTGAGTGTGCTACTCCTCGGATAACAGGGTCATCCATGTCACTTGGAAGATTTGGTTTTATTAGTGCTATTGCATCCTCTGCATCTCTTATTATTGTGGCTTTGTCCACTCTTTTATCAAACTCTAATACTATAGTAAATCTACCTGGCGATACAACGGATGTTACGCTATCTACACCGACAATATTTTTAACTTCATCCTCTATCTCTTGCACTGCCATTTTGTTTAAAATATCTACAGAAGCACCTGCATAAGAACCATGTATTGTCACAGAGTTAGGTTCAATAGAAGGTGATATCTCTTTTGGTATTTGAGAATAAGCATAGATTCCAGCTGCAAATAGTAAAAAAAAGAGAGTATAGTTGATCTTATAATTCTCAATAAAAAATTTTAGGACTCTCTCAAACATATATTAATTTACCTATCTTCATGTTTATGGGGTTTATACTCATTGTGCTAGCCGTTATACCCTCTCTTAAAAATGCTCATTCAGCCAATAAATCCAATTCTTACTTTAGTATGTACGCAATCTTAATTTTAAACTTTTTAGGAAAATCAAAGAGAGTTTTGTCTATTTCCATAGGAAAGCTGTTTTCTATCGCCTGTGTAGCTGATTTTTCAAAAATATTATGACCTGAGATTACCTTTATGTAATCTACATTTCCATCTATAAGTATCATAAATTCTACTTCAACACTATCTTGAATGGCTCTTCTTCTAGCAGCTATAGGGTATGATTTATTATCATTTATTCGTTTTATTAGATTATTGATAAAGATTTCTCTATCTCTCTCTTTTGTATCATTTTCAACTACTTTTTCTATGTTTGAAGTTGCTTTTTTATTCTCTTTTTCTACTTGGGGTTGAGGTTGTTCATTTGTAACTTCTGGAATTGATTCTGTTTTTAGAGGCTCAGTAATAGGCTCTTTTTGAACAACAGCTTCTCTCTTAATAGGTTTTTGCAAAGGCTTTTTCTCAATAGGTTTAGGGAGTGGTTTTGGCTCTTGTGGTTTTTCTATCTTCTGCTTTTGTGGTGTCTCCTCTTGAATCTCTTTAGGTTGAGCAATTACACAAATATTTACTTTTTGAATATTTTCAATCTTGCATTTTTCATGAGTATCTTCTTTAATTATAAAAAGATAAATAAGTGATGCTCCTACAAGTGTGTAAGATATAGCACTGATAATAAATGAGGATACGTATCTGTTCATTTTAAATTTTATTCTCAAATTCATAAGACTCTAACGCTAAGATTGCCGCTCCATAGGATGTTGTTATCTGCGGAAATTCTGGGATAAATATTTTTTTGCCAAGCTCATTCTCAATAGCATTAACCAAGCCGCTATTTAACGCAGGTCCTCCATCAAAGTATATGCCCTCGTTTATGCCGACTCGCTTTAGAAGCTTTATGATTCTTTTTGCTATGGAGTAGTGAACACCTGCTACGATATCCTCTACGCTATGGTCATTTCCCAATAGACCTATTATTTCAGACTCTGCAAATACAGCACATGTACTATTTATTGCCAGTGGCGTACCTTGTGATTTGAAGTGATATTCACCTAATTCATCAACTTCAATCTCTAAATTCATAGCGACAACATCTAGGAATTTTCCTGTTCCTGCGGCACATCTATCATTCATGGCAAAATTTACCACATTCCCCTCATCATCCAAAGAGATGGCTTTTGAGTCTTGCCCGCCTATATTTATTATAGTTTTGATATTGCATTTTCCATCAGCAGCAGCCATTGCGCCCATCGCATTTGCGGTAATTTCGCTTATATTCTCATCTGCCTCTTTAAAGAGTTTTCTTCCATAACCTGTGGCAACTCTATATACTAAATTTTTTTCATCAATATTTAGTTCATCTAACATCTCTTTTAGTGCTTGTTTGGCGTACTTGTAAAACATACTTCCGCTCGCACTAATTTTATGACCTACTAATTTTCTATTTTCATCAACTATAGCAATTTTAATTGCTGTTGAGCCTATATCAATCCCCGCAAAGTAGTTCATTGTTGTCTCCTTTTTCTATTTTTTAGCGACTCTACAAACGCTTCAATTCTAGTTGTAAGTTGTCCAGACTGGCTTGGAGAGTAGTCGCTCTCAATGTAGAGTATCGGCACTCCAGCCTTTTGCATCGCTTCTAAGACAGAGCGCTGTTCCATCTCGTAAACTTGGCATCCTGCAAAGGCTTGATAAACTACACCATCTGCTTTGTAATCTTTAACTAGATCTAAGATTCTTCTTTTTCTGTCATCATTTTTGGTAAAAATAGGGCAGGTGCAACCTTTTAGGTATCTGTCTGCGATAGAGTCAATCATATCGTTTATAAACCACTCATCAACACTTACCATGTCGTTAAACATTCTATTTGAAGAGCATGTTTCATCGGCTACAATTATGGCATCACAGAGTTCTATTAAGAGAGGAATTTTTAGATTTGGAAATATAGGCGGCGAACCTGTATAGACAATTCTAGGACTCATTTTTGATGCCGCATTTACTTTGGCTTCTACCATCTCTTCACACTCCTCTAAAAGCTTTTTCATGGCATCTATCCAGCTGTCTATCTTGTCAAAAAAGAATGCGTTAGTAACTAAAAACATATCTTTACCTAAAATAGGGGAGGCGGTATTTTTTCGTAAAATATTTAGTTTGTGGTATAGATGTTGAGCATAACCTATTTTTTGTATCGACTCTTTGAGTTTTTTCTTTGAGAGTTTTGTATTGAGATTTTCTGAGAGATCTTTTGTAAATTTTCTTACACTTCGTCTCCAATACTCTCTGCTCTCATGACTCTCTTTAGTTCGCGGAAACTCCATATCATAAACACTAAATCCCATACTCTCTATAATTGCACCCGATTTTGCTTTTTGATCACATGTAGTGGGAGATATTATAACATCGGGCTTATCAGAGAAGTTATTTGATACAAACTGCCCAACAGTAGCTTTTACTAAAGGGCATGATTTCGAGGGTAAAAAATCGCTTCCTATCTCATCATCCGTATAAAAACCGTTGCAGAGTCTAAGCGGAACTGCGTCAAGTGCATAAATTATCTCGGAAGGAACTTGAATACACATTGTCCCGACTTTTGCTTTGTCGCTATGAAGAGACTCATGTTTGCAGTGTACTCTCTCATAGAGGTCGTAAAAATACTCCATTGCACGAGGAGGCTCTTTATAATCATGTTTTATTTTTTCCAGCACTGCGGATGCTTCCATCGCTTTATGGCGATTTAGTCTCTCTTTTGGTGTCTCAATTTTATGTTCAGTCATTTTTTTTCTCCAACCTATCCATCTCCATTCTTTTTGCAAAGCCGCCTTTTGTCGATGTGAAGAGTTTCATATTTAAAATATCTACATGCAGAGCGTCATCCTCAGGACATGCGGCTACACACTTCATGCAAAAGATGCAGTCGTCTCTTAGGATGTTTGTACTTTTGACATCATCGGCGATATCTTTTATCTGCATATCGCAGACATTGTAGCAGTCACCGCATTTTGTGCATTTGTCGCCGTCTTTTTTCAGTTTTAAAAGTGCCGCATCGCTAAAAATATAGTGCATGGCACTCATAGGGCAGAAAAAGCAGAAAAATCTCTTTTTTATAAATGAGCCAACAACAAACAATCCTGTAAAAATAAGACCTAAAGAGGTTAGTATCATTGCTGTTTTTGTAGAAAAATCAAGACTCCACTGAGAGACATCGCCAACAAAAAGAGGTGTTATCATTCTACCTGGGCAGATTTCACAAAATGCGGTTCTCCACTCCCCACCTAAAATCCCCATGCCCACGCCAATAGGTGCAAAAATCACCAAAGCAAGCATTAGATATTTTATTTTTTTGAGCTTATCAAACTGAGGCTGTGTATAGGTGCTAAATCTAATGCCCATCTTTTTTCTCAAACCAGTCAGCCAATCCTGCATAGTTCCAAGCGGGCATGCATAGCCGCACCACGCTTTATTAAAGACGATAAACCAGAGTAAAAAAGTTACAAAACCAATCAAAACAGAGATACTTGCCACACTAAAGAGCACATCCAGAGGACGTGCAAGTTGATGTTGAAGCGGCAGAAAGTAACACATTCCGCCCACCTCTTTGTCATATCCGCAAGAAAATACAGGAATGCTATTTCCTAAGTTGATAGCAAAGTATCCGCCGTAAATAAAGAGCACAAAAAAGAAGAGCTGCAACCAAAAGCGAAATCTTCTGATATCTGCCTTATTTATAAAATCTTTAATTTTCTTCATCAAAACGCACCTCTTTAAAGGGTTTTTCTCGTCTTGCTCTGTATAAGTAAATTGCAAAGCCAGAAAGTATTATAGTTAGCATGGTCGCTGATAAACCATAAGCGTAAGAGCTATATTGTGAACTATTTGGATAGTAAAAAGAGGGATAAGTTGCGCTGTATCTTACTTTTTCGTACTTTGTGCCGTTAATGTCTCCCTGTGTATCTCTCATGTAAGATGCAGTTAACAAAAACTCGTTTTTATATCTCTTGTTA
The DNA here is from genome assembly GCF_000012965.1 of Sulfurimonas denitrificans DSM 1251. Taxonomy (NCBI): domain Bacteria; kingdom Pseudomonadati; phylum Campylobacterota; class Epsilonproteobacteria; order Campylobacterales; family Sulfurimonadaceae; genus Sulfurimonas; species Sulfurimonas denitrificans. The sequence continues at coordinate 291,903 of NC_007575.1, forward strand.
AATTCATTCCACGTAGGAAAATAGTCCTCTATTAGCGTAAAAGTTGCAACTCCATCTTTGTCAGTTTTGAGAGTTTTTGACCAGAGAGTTTTCGTACTTAGCGTTACATCTGCTCCCTCAATAGCCTCTCCATCAAGCAGAACTTGAACTCTTATGTTCTCGCCTGAGTAGAGATTGTGATAAAAAGTCTCATCATCTTCTCGTAACCTTAAAATATCAAAAGGGGTCTCTTTTATAGAGTGAGCCGACATTTTTTCTTTGTCGTAAATGGCATCGTTACTGTGGTTAAACCTCATAATCTCATACTTTGCGGTCTTTACATGTAATGTGCCCTCATGAATTTTTTTATCTATATAAAAAAGGTTGTAGTAGCCATTGTTTGGCATTGCAAAACTAACAGAGCTGCATCCCTCTTTCTTTGAAGCACTTATTTTTGTTTTGTTTAGGTCTGCATCAAGGAGATAAAGCTCAGCATCTATAACGCCCAAACAGCTCTTGTTGCCACTAGTATCTTCAAAAACTGGCCATATCTCTTTTGTTGGGATTCTGCTTCTTCCTCCGCCATGATTATGTTCATTGCCATGTTTTTTACCTGCAAAAGGGTTTGTATCTGAGATATATATGGTATCTTTTGGTGTTGCTATGTTTGAATTAGTGCTACTCTTTTCTTCAAAATCTTCTAACGCATTTTTATAGGCATCTTCAAATGAAACTATCTCTCCGCCGTTTGCTTTTACAAAATTTATAGCATCTGTTTTATCACTAAAAGCGAACTTACTGCTCTTTGACATGATGCCCTTTATCTTGCTTCCTAAAACATAATACGCCTCTTTTGCATTTATGAATTTTAAGCTCTTAGCATCAACTGCTTGAAAATCTTTTAATTCTCTTTTATTAATTGAGCACTCTTGCGCTAAACAGTGCATGGAGCAAAACTGTTTTATCTCATTATTAGCCTTAGCCGCGTGATTTACTTTATAGGAGTTTGTCAAACTCATGTTACATGTAGCGCAGCTATTTTTCTCTTTTGCAGTTTGCAGCAGTATTGCTTTATCTGTGCTAACGCTTTGAAAAAGTTTTCCACCTCCGCCATGACTTTCATGAGTAGAAGTTGCTTTGCCGTAGGTTTTAAAGATATAACCCGTGTACATGTTAATGCCCAAAAAGAAGATAATTAAAGAAGCTGCAAAAGGAAAAGCAACTATTTTTCTTACTCTGCTTGCATCAAGAAGCTTTACTCTTTTGTAAAGAATGATTAAAGCCCAGACTATAGCAACCCATTTTAGTAAGCCAAACATATGCAACCAACCATCGCCTCTGTTTGCTAAAGGTGCAACATCAAGCGAGAATCCAAAACCATAAGCAAACCCCTCTACTATATGCTCATAACCTTTTAAAAAGAATGTTTCAAGTGAATGGGCAATCGAACCTAAAATAAACAGAGGAGCATAAGAGTAACCTAAATCGTAAAAAACAGTATTAAAATCTTTTTTGAGTATTTTTGATGCAATAAACATCCCAATAACTGCGGCTAAAATAGTAAAGATAAGAGCATAAACAAATGCAAACAAGCCGATGGTGTCTATTGAGCCGAAATCTATGTAATTTTTAAGATACTCTGCAGTTTTTGCCCATATCATGTCTCCTGCCGCATTGCTTCTTCCGATGCCATGATGAAATGACATGGTAATAGATATGGAAGCTAGGATAAGAATAAATGCCCAAACTTCCGCATTTAAAACTTGAAACTTTGAAAACAGAGAAAAAGATGGTTTTTTAACTTTAAAACTAACAGCTTCACATGCACTGCTGCAATCCATACAAAGAGTACAATCCGTCATAGAGTTTCTGCTATCAAACGTAAAAGGTTTTAGGTTATATGGACATGCCGTCGCACACTCAAAAGTTCTACAATCGTTACAAGCACTTTTGTATGTACCAAGCCATGTAAATGAGAGTTTTGAGTAGGCACGAGTTAGCGTTCCGACAGGGCAGATATATTTACAGTAGCTCATATCTTTGTATATAAAATAGATTACAAACGCAATAATTGTCATTACAGTAAATAAAATTGCCGTACCTTGCGCGGTTCTAAAAAGATTAGGGAACATGTAATATACTCCCCACCATCCAAAAACAAGCAGCAATACACCTATATATCTATTTTGCATCCATTTTGGCATAGTTTTTTTAAGCCCGTATTTTGTGATATATTTTCCCATAAAGCCATGAGGGCAGATGCCACAAAATATTCGCCCAAAAGTCGGAAGCGACACAACCATAAACAAAGACCAAAAAATACCCCAAAAAACAGCGGTTGTAAATGTATTATCTTTGAGTGTATGTGCAAAACCAAAATAAAGAGCATAGACAAAGAGCAGTGAGACTGCTATTTTTAACGAGAGTAAAAACTTCTGATTTTTAAATAAAAACCCTAGTATAGGTTTAGCATAAATATCATTTTTATCCCGCTTTATAAAATTTACCATTTTCGTCCTTCGTTAAAGTATTAAAATACCATTGAGCACCAAAATACCCACTATTATGAGTAAAAGCGCCGCTGCACGTTCTATAAAAAGTTTATAAAAGGAGAACTGAGCCATAAATCCCTTAATAACTTTTGATACTATGAAACCATAAAATAGTATTGAGAACATAACGGCACCTAGCCCGAAAAAGAGTCCCAACCCTATTGTGTTGTAAATATTGCTGCTGTTTGCAGCTACTGCTAAGAGTGCCATTATCGGGGCACATGGGTTTATAGACATTGTCGCACCGATAGTAAAAAAACCAAATTTATTTAGTTTAGGTTTCTTTATTAGCGATGTTGTGTGTCCACATAAATATGACGGTTTAAAACTTTTATATAGCAAATAAGCTCCCATTCCCATGGTGCTTATTCCAAGTATTAAACCAAATAGACTATTATCATTAAGTATCTCTTTTATCCAAGCAGAGCTCAAATATGCGATTATGGCTATAAATGTATAGCTAAATATCCTGCCCAAACTAAAAGGCAAGATGATTCCAAGAGCCTCTTTTGTAGAGTTTGAATTACTCACAAGCAAAGGGCTAAGAAACGGCATACACGAGAACATACATGCTGTTGCTCCATAAGAGAGACCTATGATAAAAATCGAAAAAAAAGCAGTTGGTTCCATAACTACTCTCTTCTTTATTGTTCTTTTTTTGTGATTATTCCAAGATTAGTAAAATTCTTCTCTTTTAGGGCATCAAGAATAACTACAAAAAAGTCAAACTTCACATCTTTGTCACAATTTATATAAATTGGCATAGTGGTTTCATACTTAGAGAGCTCAGCTTCTACATTTTGCACAAGAACAGCTGTTTTATCAAATAAAATATCCCCGTTTTGCTTGATTGTGATAGTTAAGTTTTTTTTATTATCCTCTTTTATGGTGCTCTTTGAATTAGGCAAATCAACAGGAATAAGACCCTTTGCTACAAAAGTTGCGGTTGTTAAAACGATAACTAAAAGCACAAGCATAATATCAATAAAAGGAACTACGTTAATTGAGTCAAACTTTTTGATTTGCATATTTTTCCTTTTCATTTATATCCCAAAGAGCTAAAACAACCTCTATTCTTCTAGCTAAATGGTTATAAAACACTGTAGCGGGGATAGCTACTAAGAGACCCATTGCAGTAGCTTTTAGCGCAAGAGCCAAAGATGTCATAATGATTTTTGCATCCAAATTATCACTTTGCCCCATTGCATAAAAGGTGATAATTATGCCAAATACTGTTCCAAGAAGACCGATATATGGTGCATTAGAACCAAATGTTGAGATAATGTTAATGTTATTGGTAAGAGCAATTTCCAGCTCCTCTTTAGTCTTAAAATTACGAACATCTATCCCTTTGTAAAATAGAATTCTCTCAATCCAAAACCAAAAAGCAATAAAACTCATAACTCCAAGAAGACCTATAATTCCATAATCAACAATATTTTTAAGTAGTTCTATGTTCATATATCTGCCTTGTATTTATATTAAAATTTAACCGACAACCCTGCCGTATATACTCTGCCTTGATTTACTGTAATTGATAAATCTTCGGCATTAAAAACGCCGTCTTCGTTTCTGTCGCCGCTTGATCTTGCAGTATTGTAATAACTTTTGTCAAGAACATTGTCTATTCTTGCAAATAGGCTGTACTCATAATCGCCTATTTTATTATTATAGTTTGCAAGTAGATTTAGAGTTGCCTGACCAGGTATTTTTATCTGATTTAAGTCATCCGCATAATATGCTGATTTTGCATTGATTTCAGTTGATAGTTTTAAATTTTTCATTGGTAAATAGTCTAAAATAAGATTTACCTGATGTTTTGAAGTTCTAGGAATTTGATTGCCTGTTACATTGAAAAATGTAAGGTTTGAGAGGTAAGCACTACCATCTAAATCAATTCCAAAGTTATCATATTTTGTATAATATGCATCAAGATATGTATACGCAAGATTAAATAATAATTTCTCCGTTGCTTTACCTTCGGCAGATAGTTCTAAGCCTCTATGTTTAGCACCTCCGACATTATCCCACATGTCATTGTTGGTGTTGTTTGTTGAACCATAATTTCCAGATGTTTTCATGATAAAATCTTCTCTATCGATTTGGAAAATTGCGGCTTCGTAATTGATTTTATTAAAGCTAGTTCTAACTCCTATCTCATAGTTATAAGATTTTTCAGGCTTTAAATCAGGATTGTTTTGAGTATATCCCCAACTGCTTGTACTTCCAGCATATAACTGAGCGACAGTTGGCGCTCTAAAGCCTGTAGAGAAGTTTGCAAAGATATCAAAATTATCACTTACTCTATAGTTGGAACCTATTCTGTATGAGTAAATTTTGAAATCTTCTTTATAACTGTTGCTGCGGTAATCTTCATAATCGAGTTTAATCAAATCGTATCTCAAGTTTGCAGTAGCACTTAAGTTTTGAGAAAGCTGATGTTTATACTCACCATAAATAGCATAAACATTTTCATCTGTTGTATCATCACTCTTTTTATCACCTGCTAGATAATAATTAGGGATTACTGTTCTAATACCGCGCGGATATGAGACAAGTGCCTGATTTACTCTATATGTAGATTTGTTTTCATACGTGTTAGCTCTTAAATCTAAGCCTAAAAGCGCTGCAAACTGGTTTGAAGAGGTGCGATATTCACTCTTTATACCTCTTTGTATTTGTGCATAATCATTATTGTAAGTATAATCTTTATCATCTAAAGAAGGGTTTGAGATTCCGCTACTATCTTGTGTTTGAGGTGATGACAAATATAGGGTGTCATCTGTATAAACATATCCATTTAGAAGTAAGTTCGAGTTTGAATCAAAATCTTTTGAGTAGGTAAGAAAGAGTTTTAAAAGAGTTACATCGTAATTTCTCGTATAGTCTCTGCTATCTTGGTCGCCATCATAAATTGATTTAGGATTTGTTCTAGCTGCACTCTCTCCACCTACGGTTCCGTGGGTATCTTTTTCTCTATCTGAATACTCAAACCCAAATGTAACATCAGATGTGTCATCTATGTAGTACTGTAGCTTGCCATTTAAATATTTTGCCACACTCGCCGAATCTTGCCAATAACCATCACTCTCTTTTTGGCTAGCTTGTAGATGGAAACTTAAATTATCGCTTGCATAGCCACTTCTAGCTAGTAGCTTTTGATATCCAAAACTTCCAAATTCAACAGCACCAAAATTGTTATTATACTTAGCGCCTCTTTTTGTAGTAATAATTACAGCACCTGAGAGAGCATCATCTCCAAAAAGATAAGAAGCTCCACCTTTTATGACTTTTATACTCTCGATATTGTCAAGATCGATGTTGACGCTTCCTGTTCTCTCAAAAACAGGCACACCATCAATCACTATCGCAACACCTGGCTTTTCACCCATATACATCTGATTTTCAACACCACGTAAGTGAATTTTTACTGTATCTCCTGATTTTACCTCTGTTGTAACACCAGGAATTGATTGTAAAATCTGCTGTATATTTTCAGTGTGTGCCATATCAACACTTTCACCGCTTATCGTAGCAGTATTTGAAACCTCTGTTTTTTTTGTATCAAATTTACTATCAATAGTTGATGACTCAACTTTGATGGTTCCTAAATCTGATGCAGCGACATTAATAGCTAACGCACAAACTATTGAGAAATAGATTTTTTTATTCATTATTTAACCTTCACTTAAGATATTGACCTAAATTCTAAGATGAAGTATAATAATTAATTGTTAATTTTATGTTAATTTTTAATTATAAGATAACTTTAATAAAAAGAGGACTGCTCTATTAAGTTAGAATGGTTGTTTTCTTCAGTGATAGTTTAAAACAGAGTAGGTGTTACAAGAGTGTTTAGTGCTTTAAGCTTATAACTTTTTCTATGAATTTCGCAGTATCCATACTTTTTAATCATCTCTACATGTAGAGCAGTTCCATAACCCTTATGCTTTTGAAATTGATACTGTGGATATTTTTTAGCGTCATTGATAATATTTCTATCATGTGTTACTTTGGCTAAAATTGAAGCAGCACTAACCTCTGGAATTTTACCATCAGCTTTTATCATAGTAGGAAGGTTGTTTATACCAAAGTTTGTATTTCCATCAAATAGGTACTCCTTACATGTAAGATTTTTCATAATCTCAAGAAGAGCTTTTTTCATACATATAGAGATGCCGTTATCATCTATCTCTTTAGCGCTAAACTTAACTATATGGTAAGAAGAATTTTTGATAATTATCTCATAAAGAGCTTCTCTTTTTTTTTCGTTTAGCTTTTTAGAGTCGTTTAAACCATCTACATGTGAGTTTAAAATACATCCAGCAACCACTAAATCTCCAGCAATTGGTCCACGCCCAGCTTCGTCAATTCCACATAAGTTAAGAGTCATCTTGCAGCTTTGACCTCTTTGGAATATATACTTCAAAAATAGCACCCTTTTCATAGTTACGTGCTAAAATTTCTCCACCATGATCTTGCATGATTCTTTTTGCAACATTGAGTCCTATCCCAATACCACCCTCTACTTTAGTGCTTTGAAAAGGATTAAAGATATGAGGCATTATCCCCTCATCTATACCGCCTCCATTATCTTTAAAGCTAACTACAACATACTCATCGTCATCTCTTAGCGAGATGTTTAGCTCTCTTGCATCAAAAGGTTGATTTAATTTAAGTGCATCAAGCGCATTATTTATGATGATAATAAAAACCTGCTCTATTCTCTGTTTTTGAATAGGGGCTATAAAGCTATATCTATTTTTATCCATGCTAATTTTAAAAGGGCTGTTTTGCACGCTGATATAAGATGCTTTTGTATAGGATAGTATAAGCGCTGTAATAAGAGATGAATAGACATTACTCTCTTGTGCCATCCCTTTTGCCTGTGATGCCATCTCTCTCATGGATTCTACTATGGAAGAGATTCTATTAACACCCTCAAGTATCACTTTGCTATCTTCTTGAAGATAGTTTTTTTGTTTTATCTCATCATCTAAATCTTTAATATCATGCATCATAAGTTCAAGATTACCTTTTATGTAAGTAAGTGGAGTATTTATTTCATGAGTAATTCCCGCTGCCATCTTGCCAATAATAGAAAATCTCTCCTCTAAAAGCCTCTCTTTTTCCCGCTCTTGCTTGAGCTGAATATTTTTTTCAATTTCCTCTTTTACTCTTTTTTTAAGGAGCTCTTTTTTTGCATAAAGTTCTGTTATGTCTTGTTTTAATGATATACATTCAACTATCTCGTCATTTTCATCTAAAATAGGGGCGATTACACTACTTTCGTAGTAAGAGTCGCCATTTTTTCTTCTATTTTTTATATGACCTCGCCATATTTTTTTATCTCTTAATGTTGAGTAAATCTCTTCATAAAACTCTTTTGAGTTATCTGGATGGCTGATAATAGTATGATTTTTTCCTAAAAGTTCATCTTTTGAATATCCAGACATGTCACAAAAAGGATTATTTACATAAGTTATGATTCCATTTATATCTGTTTTGGTTACAGAAGAGCTAATATCTATAATGCTTTTGTACTGCTCTAAGAGTTTTTGCTTATTTTTAAACTCTCTTTGAAACATAATTTTTTCTATATATTTAGTTAATATTTTTTCAACTCTATTAAGTGAAAGAGGCTTAAAGAGACAACCCTCTATACCGATATCAACAGCGGCTTCTGTTACATTTTTTTCGAAATTAGAAGTTATAAGAAGTATAGGAGTATTTTCATCTAAAGCTTTAATAGCTCTTGACATCTCAAGTCCATCCATAATTGGCATATTTAAATCACTCAGGACAATGTCAGGTTTATGTATGTTATATTTTAAAAGTCCATCTTTGCCATTATTTGCTACATAAACATCCTTAAACATATTAGATGTTAAAAAATCAGAAATTTGAGCTCTAACCTCTTTATCATCTTCAACAAAAAGGATAGATATATCATTTGATACCATTAATTTTTTCTCAAAACTTCTTTGATTTTTTTGCTAAGTACATCAAGTGACGCAAATGGTTTCATAACATAATCAGTTGCTCCATATCTGTGTGCATTGAGCACTTTATCGAGAGTTGAGTATGCAATCATCATAAGAACTTTTGTTTTTGGATTTACTTCAAGTAGTTTTGGAAGTGCATCTAAACCGTTCATTTGAGGCATCATAATATCAAGAAGTATTAAATCTGTATCTTTTGGAAGTGAAGCGATAGCATTAATTGGATTACTAAACGTTTTTACTTTGTACTCACTATCACGAGACAAATGTCTCTCTAGCATATTTAATATATCACTCTCATCATCTATAATAACTATATTTTTCACTTTTTTTCTCCTGTTTTAAATAGTGTTTTTGCCGCCAAATGCATCATCTCTTTAGCTTTTTCTTCGACCAAGGCATCAAGATATTTAAATACATCATCACTCGCTCGCTCTATTGCATGAATACGTTTTTCAATAATCTCTTTTGAGCATACAACTTTATCCTCACCACACTCAGATGCAAGTAGGTTTGCTTGCTCATGCACTATGGCGTGAGGAGTCTCTAGTTTCGCATAAGATGGCATTTTCGAGAAGTTATCTTTACCTATGCCGCTGCTATACCACTTGCCCAATCTGCACTCTGTGTGAGAGGTACTCTTAAAGTTATTCTCTTCACCAAAAATAAGAGCATAAACGTTATGTTTGTAGATAACATGATCAATTTTTGCCAAAGATGCAAAAATTTTATCGCTTATATGTTCAACTTCATATTGACTTCTTGAAGCGTTCTCTTCAAAAGATTTGATTTTTAGACTTACATCCTCTATCTTCACTTTGGTATCTATTACTATGTTATTCACTTCATTGGTATTTGTTTGCGCTTCATTCGTCTCTTGTTGCATAGCTTTAACAACAAGTGAGATATCTTTAGTAGCAGATTGCGTTTTTTCAGCTAACTTTCTCACTTCATCAGCAACAACTGCAAATCCTCTTCCATGCTCGCCTGCGCGGGCTGCTTCAATAGCAGCATTAAGCGCTAGCAAGTTTGTCTGATCTGCTATGTCTTGGATAAGTGTAATAACTGTTGAAATTTCACCACTTCTTTGGTTGAGTGAGTCCATGCCAGTTATGTTGAGTTGTGTATTTTGGCTTAGTTTATCCATTGCTTGTGCAGATTGCTGTATTAGGAAAAGTCCATCTTTGGAATCATTTGCTACCTCTACAGATTCACTCTTCATAACTTTTAATTCTTCAAGCATTTGAGAGAATGTTTTTTGAGTATCTGTGAGCGCTGCTGTTATAGCTTTTTGATGAAGAGTTAAGATGTCACTCTCACGAGTATCACGCATATCGGTTTTAGTTATTCTATACATGTAAGCACTATTGTCATCTGTTTTTTTAGAAACAACTTTTCCACTGCAATCATTGAGTGAAATAGTGCTACTACTTTTTTGAAGTTCTTTATATAGTGCACTACTGTCTTTAATCTGTGAGAGAGCCTTCTCATTTTGAAAAAGAGTAGAGCCATCAGCAGCAAATACTATAAGCATCTCCTCTTGAGAAAATTTGGCTATCTCTTTATAGAACGCTAGTGACTCTTTTAAAGAAGATATCTCATCTTCCAACTCTTTAGTTCTATTCTTATCACTATTTTTTGAAAAAAACATAAATCACAACCCCTTTTTTTGGTCGTTAATTTTATCACAGTTTTATATCTATCTGCTAAGAATAATAGAAAATAACTCAACTTTTAGTCACTTATTGCCCAAATATCAAAGGGAATCATCTCAACACGTGAGAGTGGATGGCTCATTCTTCCCTCAGTACTCATAGTGATTGCAGTAACTTTCTTAATTTGATAGGTAAATAAAAAAGCCTCTATTGCTTCCATTTTTTTAAAAAGTATTCTCTCATCAGCAAATGGCATCCCCAGAATTACTTCATCACATGAGGGAAGATAAAAATCTATATTTTCATCATAAAACGCATCTCGATTAGACTTTAGAAGTTCTAGATATATCATATTTTCAAAGAGCTTGCTAAATTGCTTCTCTATTGTGAGAGCAGATTTTAAAGATATGTCACATAAATATATCTTCCTTATTGCCTTTGGATGGGCAACTTTTTGAAGTTGATGAATATATCCTTTTGAGCTAAGAAGTTCAAACGCCATATAGAGACTATTTTTAGAAATTTTTTGTGTCTGTTTTAATCGTTCATATATAGAGTAAGGTGATATTTTTTGTGCCATCATTTTTGTGCAGAAAATCAGTATCTCTAGTTCTGTCGAAGTTAGATTGTTTTTTAAAATTTTTTGAAGATACAGCGCTCTCTCATCAGAGCTTACTTTATGCATAGAGGGAAAGCCTCCAAGTTTAAAAAAATGGTTTAGGGCTGTTGAATCATACTTGTACTCGTAGGTCAAAAACTCTTCATAGTCAAGAGGATATAATTTTAGAGTTGTTAAAAAATCTAATTCATAATGTACTTCACAACAGATTATAAGCTGAGCAACATTTACTATATTTACAGAAGGTGTGTAGTTATCAAGAACAAGCGTACTTATTTTGTTGTTTGTACAAAAATTACCGAGAGTTTTGTTTAATCTATCTTTATCTATACGCAAATCTTTGCAATCAATATATAAATAACTACTTTTTTTAAGACCTAAAAGATAATTTTTTACAAGTTTAGTTTTTCCGCTTTGAGTGATTCCATTTATTTGATAACTATCTTTATCTAAAAAAAGCTTTCTTGTATGAAACTTTTCTAAATTTATATCAATTTTATATAGCTCTTCTAATAATATTTCCATGTTGCAATTTTACCATTTCCTTTTTAAAAGGAAATAAATTTATATATATTTTAAAATTTAGTCCATATATTCTTGAATTAAAGAGATACTTTGGATACAATTCCGCTCCCTTAAATAGTTAGGCTAGACCTGACGAGTTCTTTAGAAGGAAAAACATGGAAAAAATTCGTTTAAAATTGAAAGCTTATGATCATCGTGTACTTGATAGATCTGTAGCATCAATCGTAGAGGCTGTTAAGCGTACAGGCGCGGTAATTCGTGGTCCGATACCTTTACCAACAAAGATTCGTAAATATACAGTTATCAAATCTCCACACGTAAACAAAAGTTCACGTGAGCAGTTTGAAATTCGTATGCACGCTAGAGTAATTGATATTGTTTCAGCAACGCCTGAAACAGTAGATTCTCTAATGAAACTTGATCTTGCACCTGAAGTGGATGTTGAAGTCCGCTCTATGGATAAGTAAGGAGCTGGTATGGAATACATCGTTGAAAAAATCGGTATGAGCCGTACTATCACTGTTCCTTCAAAGCCTGTTACTCTATTAAGAGTATTAGATGCTAAGGTATGTGAAGTTAATGAAAACAGTGCAATAGTTGCTTATAAAAGCGGCAAAAAAATGAATAAGGCAATAGAAGGTCAGCAAAAGAAATACAGCATTTCTTCTGAGTTTAACCGTTTTGTTACTTTAGAAGTAGCAAACAGCGAAGCTGGTGATATAGATTTGACACCTTTAGCAGAAGCTAAAGTAATCAAAGCTACTTTTACTACAAAAGGTCGTGGTTTTACTGGAGCAATGAAACGTTGGAATTTCTCTGGTGGTCCTGCAGAGCATGGTCATAGATTTGGCCGTAGAACAGGTTCAATCGGTAATGCAGAGTGGCCAGGTCGTGTTATGAAGGGCAAGAAAATGCCTGGACAATACGGAAATACACAAAATAGTGTAAAGAATGAAATCATCTCTTTTGATGCTGAGAACAAAATCATTGCGGTTGTTGGTTCAGTTTCTGGAGCTAATGGTTCTTTAGGTCGTGTAAAGGTAGCTAAATAATGAGCGCAATAGTTCTAAATGAAAAAATGGAAAAAGCTTCTGAGTTAGCACTACCAGAGAGTTTCTCTGGTATTAACCCTCATAACTTATATCTATATGTTAAGTCTGCACAAGCAGCAATGAGAGCTAATAGTGCATCAGCTTTGACTCGTGCAGAAGTTAGAGGCGGTGGTAAAAAGCCATGGGCTCAAAAAGGCGGCGGTCGTGCTCGTGCTGGTTCACGTCGTTCTCCAGTCTTTGTTGGCGGTGGTAAAGCGTTCGGTCCTAAAAACAATCGTAATTATGACCTTAAAGTTAACAAAAAGCAAAAAAAACTTGCTCTTAACTTTGCTCTTAATGAGCACGCTCAAAAGGGTAGTTTATTCATCGTAGATAGCATAGAGATAGCATCTGGTAAAACAAAAGATGCGGCTACTTTGTTTAAAGCGTTAAATCAAAGAGATACTCTTTTTGTAAAAACTGTTTTAGATGAAAAAACTTATTTAGCATTTGAAAATATCGCAAGCACTTATGTGATTGAAGAGAATGAATTAAATGCTTATTTAGCTGCGAATTATCGTTCACTTGTGATCGAAAAAGCGGTATGGGAAAATCTTGTAGGAGAGGCTAAGTAAATGGCAGATATTACAGATATTAAATCTATACTATATACAGAGAAGACATTAGGTATGCAAGAAGATGGAATCATCGTTGTGCAAACTTCTCCTCGTATGAGTAAAACTGGTCTCAAAGAGGTTTTTCGTGAGTACTTTGGAATTATTCCAACAAGAATCAACTCACTTAATCAAAGCGGAAAAATTAAAAAGTTCCGTGGCATGACTGGTAAACAGAATGACTTTAAAAAGTTTTATGTGAAGTTACCAGAGGGTGCACAAATAGAAAGTTTGGCGGTGTAATATGGCAATAAAATCTTATAAACCAACAACTCCGTCTCGTCGTTTTTATACAAATGTTGAAAACAATGACATCACCTCTAAGCCGAGTGTTCGTTCACTTCTTGTAAAACTTCCAGCATCAGCAGGAAGAAACAATAATGGACGTATTACATCTCGTCATAGAGAAGCTGGTGCTAAAAAGCTTTACCGTATTATCGATTTTAAAAGAGATAAGTTTGGAATTGCTGGCACTGTTAGTACAGTTGAGTATGATCCATACCGTAACTGTCGTATTGCACTTATCACATATGTTGATGGTGAGAAAAGATACATCTTATTACCAAAAGGTTTAAATGTTGGAGATGCGATTATTGCAGATGCAACAGGTGTAGATATTAAACCTGGTAATGCAATGAAACTTATGAATATACCAGTTGGTACATCTGTTCATAATATTGAGTTAAAAGTAGGCAAAGGCGGACAAATGGTTCGTTCAGCTGGAACTTCTGCTCAAATTATGGGTCGTGATGGTAAGTATGTTTCACTTCGTATGCCTTCATCTGAGATGCGTTTAGTTCTTGGTGAGTGTATGGCTACTGTTGGCGCTGTAGGTAATGAAGAGTATATCAATATCGTTCTTGGTAAAGCTGGTCGTACTCGTCATATGGGTATTCGTCCTCAAACTCGTGGTTCTGCGATGAACCCAATCGATCACCCGCATGGTGGTGGTGAAGGTAAAACGAATTCAGGTCGTCATCCGGTTACTCCATGGGGTAAACCAACGAAGGGTTCTAAAACTCGTCGTAAAAAAGCAAGTGATAAACTTATTATTACTCGCCGTAAATCTAATCCGAAAAGGTAGTTAAATGGCAAGAAGTGTAAAAAAAGGTCCATTTGTTGATGATCATTTAATGAAAAAAGTACTCTCAGCTAAGGCTGAAGGTAGTAAAAAACCTATCAAAACATGGTCACGCAGAAGTATGGTTCTGCCTGATATGGTTGGTATAACTTTTAACGTTCATAACGGTCGTCAATTTGTTCCAGTATATGTAACAGAAAACCATATTGGTTATAAATTAGGTGAATTCGCACCAACTCGTACTTTTAAGGGCCACAAGGGCTCTGTACAGAAGAAAGGTTAATCATGGCTAGAGCATTATTAAAATTTATCCGTGTTTCACCAATTAAATCTCGTCTTATTGCAAGAGAGATTCAAGGTATGAATGCTGAACTTGCATTAGCATCTTTAGAGTTTACACCAAACAAAGCAGCAAAAATTATTGCTAAAGTAGTTGCATCAGCAGTTGCTAATAGTGGTAATGAAGCAGCTGATTGTATAGTAACATCATGCCGTGTTGATAATGGTCCTGTACTTAAGAGATTCCGTCCACGTGCTCGTGGTATGGCTTCAGGTATTAGAAAACCAACAGCGCATATTTTAGTAGAAGTAGAGGGTAAATAGTATGGGACAAAAAGTTAATCCTATTGGTTTACGTCTTGGTATCAATCGTAATTGGGAAAGCAGATGGTTTCCTAACTTTAAGACTGCAGCAGCATACTTAGGTGAAGATCACAAGATTCGTACATATTTGAAAAAAGAACTTTACTATGCTGGTGTTTCTAACATAGTTATTGAAAGAACAGCAAAAAGATTACGTGTAACTATTATTGCTGCTCGTCCTGGTATTATTATCGGTAAAAAAGGTTCAGATATCGAAAAGCTTAAAGATACTCTTCAAGCTCTTGTAGGTAAGCCTTTATCAGTAAATATTAAAGAAGAGAAAAAAGCTCAAATTTCTTCTCAACTTGTTGCAGAAAATGTAGCTACACAGTTAGAGCGCCGTGTTGCATTTAGACGTGCTATGAAAAAAGTTATGCAAAATGCACAAAGAGGCGGAGCTAAAGGTATTAAGGTATCTGTGAGTGGTCGTCTTGGTGGAGCTGAAATGGCTCGTACAGAGTGGTATTTAGAGGGACGTGTTCCACTTCATACACTTCGTGCAAAAATTGATTATGGTTTTGCTGAAGCACACACTACATACGGTTGTATAGGTGTAAAAGTTTGGATATTTAAAGGTGAAGTTCTCACTAAAGGTATTCCTGCTGAAGTAAAAGAAGAGCAACAAAAAGAGGGTGCGCGTCGTCCTAAACGTGCTCCTAAACGTGAAAATAGCGGAAAGGCGGAATAATCATGTTGATGCCTAAGAGAACTAAATATCGTAAGATGATGAAAGGTCGTAACCGTGGTTACGCTCGTTCTGGTTATACATTAGCATTTGGTGATATTGCTCTAAAAGCAGTAGAAGCAGGTCGTATAAACTCTCGTCAGATTGAGTCAGCTCGTATTTCAGCTACTCGTCACATTAAAAGAAATGGTAAGATTTGGATCAGAGTGTTTCCAGCTAAACCATTAACAGCTAAACCTTTAGAGACTCGTATGGGTAAAGGTAAAGGTTCAGTTGATCAATGGGTAATGAATATCAAACCAGGTCGTATAATTTTTGAAATGGCTGGGGTTCCAGAAGAGCTTGCTCGTGAAGCACTAACTCTTGCACTTCATAAGCTTCCTTTCAAAACAAAAATAATTACTGCGGAGATGAGCAATGAAATATTCTGATTTAGCAGATAAAAATGTAGTAGAGCTTCAAGCAATGCTAAAAGAGAAAAAAACACAACTTTTTACTCTTAAAATAAAAAGACAGATGATGCAACTACAAGACACTAGCGAACTACGTATCGCTAAAAAAGATGTTGCTAGAATCAACACTGCACTTAGTGCAGCGAAATAGGGGCTGGCAATGACACATAAACGTGAAATTCAAGGTAATGTAGTGAAGATTTCAGGCGATAAAACAGCAAGTATTGTTGTTGAGCGTCGCGTAATGCATCCTCGTTACCATAAAGTTGTAAAGCGCTTCAAAAAGTACTTAGTACATGATGAGCGTAATGAGTTAAAAGTAGGTGATGAGATTGTTGCAATTGAGTGTCGCCCACTTTCTAAAACTAAATCATATAGACTAAAGTCAGTAGTAGTAGGAGTTAAATAATGATTCAAGCTTTTACTCGTCTAAATGTAGCTGATAATACAGGTGCAAAAGAAGTTATGTGTATTAAGGTACTTGGTGGTTCAAAGCGTCGTTATGCTCAAGTTGGTGATGTTATCATCGCTTCTGTAAAAAAAGCGACTCCAACTGCTAAAGTTAAAAAAGGTAAAGTTGTAAAAGCTGTAATTGTAAGAACTGCAAAAGAGATTCACCGTGAAAATGGTTCTCTTATCCGTTTTGATGATAATGCAGCTGTTATACTTGATGACAAGAGAGAGCCAATCGGCACTCGTATTTTTGGACCAATTGCACGTGAAGTACGTTACAGTGGTTTTATGAAAATCGTATCTCTTGCGCCGGAGGTTGTTTAATGGCAAAATTTAAATTCAAAAAAGGCGATACTGTAGAAATTATCGCTGGTGATGATCGCGGAACTAAAGCTACTGTACTTGCAGTATTACCAAAGAAAAATAAGGTAATAGTTGAGGGTTGTAAAATAGTAAAGAAAGCTATCAAGCCAACAGAAGAGAATACTAAAGGCGGACATTTAAATAAAGAGATGCCAATAGATGTTTCAAATGTTCGTAAAGTGGAGGCATAAAAATGGCTCGTATGAAAGATAAGTATTTAGCTTTAAAAGCTGAATTACAAGCAGATTTAGGGATTAAAAATCCAATGCAAACTCCTGCATTAGAAAAAATCGTTATCTCTGTTGGTGCTGGTTTTGCAATGAAGGATAATAAACTTATCCAAAATATTGAAGATACTATCACTACAATCGCTGGTCAAAAAGCAAGCACTGTAATAGCAAAAAAATCAGTTGCTGGTTTTAAAGTTCGTGAGGGTATGCCTGTTGGTGTTCGTGTAACGCTTCGTGGCGAGAAAATGTACAACTTCTTTGATCGTCTTGTTTCTATGGCTCTTCCACGTGTAAAAGATTTCCGTGGTGTTCCAAGAAACGGTTTTGATGGTCGTGGAAACTATAACTTCGGACTACAAGAGCAGTTGATTTTCCCTGAGGTTAGCTATGATTCAGTTATGCAAATTCATGGTATGAATATTACAGTTGTAACATCAGCTGAATCAGATAAGGCAGGATTCGCTCTTTTAGAGAAAATGGGTATGCCTTTTAGTAAAGGGAGCAACTAATGGCTAAGAAGTCAATGATTGTTAAGGCTGCTAGAGAGCCTAAGTTTAAAGTTCGTGGTTATACAAGATGTCAGATTTGTGGTCGTCCACACTCTGTAATTCGTGACTTTGGAATTTGCCGTGTATGTTTTAGAAAAATGGCAAATGAGGGATTAATCCCAGGTGTTAGAAAGTCTTCTTGGTAAGCCAAGAGGAAACTTCTAGTAATTAGTAATTATTTTTATACTTTATTAAAGTGATTTCTCACTTTGATAATATATTTAAAATAATCACAACTAAGGAAAAGATAAATGATAAATGATTTAGTATCGGATGCGCTAACTCGTATTCGTAATGCTGGTATGAGAAGATTAGATGTTACTACTCTTGTGCACTCTAAGAGTGTTGAAGCGTTAGCTAATATTTTAGTTGAAAAAGGTTATATTGAAAGCTGCAACGTAGTTGAAGATGGCGTTAAAAAAACTATCAATGTTGTATTAAAATATAGTGACAATGGTAAAAGTGTTATTAACGAAATGAAGAGAATCTCTAAACCTGGAAGACGTGTTTATAAAGGTAAAGATGAGATTAAACGTTTCAAAAATGGATACGGAACTATTATTGTTAGTACATCACATGGCGTTCTACCAAATGACAAGGCTTATGCACTTGGTGTTGGTGGTGAAGTTATGTGTACAGTTTGGTAGGAGAATAACATGTCAAGAATTGGTAAATTACCTGTAGAGTTTGCAGCAGACGTTAAAGTAAGCGCAAATGGAAATGTTATAACTTTTGTTAAAGGCAAAAATAGTGTTGATTTAGATACAAAAGGTAACGTTGCTTTCAATATAGATGGAAATGTTATAACTTTTGCTACTCTTTCAGATTCTCGCACACATAGAGCATTTTGGGGCACATATCGTGCACTGGCTGCAAATATTGTTACTGGTTTAACAACTGGATACACTAAACAGTTAGAGATTAATGGTGTTGGTTACCGTGCTTCTGCAAACGCAAATGTACTTAACCTTCAGCTTGGTTATTCTCATGACATCAACTACAATTTGCCAGAAGGTGTTGAAGCGGTTGTTGAGAAAAACGTTATTACTTTAAAAAGTCATGACAAGCAAGCTCTTGGTCAAGTTGCTGCTGAAGTAAGAGGATTCCGCCCACCAGAGCCTTACAAAGGTAAAGGTATTAAATATTCAGATGAGACTATCGTGCGTAAAGCCGGTAAGACTTCTAAAAAATAGGAAAGGGGTATAGATGAAAGCAAAAGTATTAAAAAGCAAAATCGCTAATCGTTTAAAACGTAAGCGTCGTATTCGCGCAAAAATATCTGGTTGTGCTTCACTTCCTCGTGTTTCTGTATTTCGTTCAAATCGTTATTTGAGTGTTCAAGCTATTAATGATGCAACGGCAACTACTTTAACATCATTAAGTTCAAAAGCTACAGGTCATAAAGCAAATAAAGAGGGAGGAGCTGCTCTAGGTGCTGCATTTGCTGCAAAACTTAAAGAAGTTGGAATCTCTCAAATTGTATTTGATCGTAACGGTTACCAATATCACGGTGTTATAGCTGCATTTGGTGACGCACTTCGTGAAAACGAAATTAAGTTCTAGGGGTTAAAATGGAAATCAATAGAGAAGATTTTGAAGAATCAATTGTAAATATAGGCCGTGTTACAAAAGTTGTAAAAGGTGGACGTCGTTTCCGTTTTACAGCACTTGTAGTTGTTGGTAATAAAAAAGGTACTATCGGTTTTGGTGCTGGAAAAGCGAAAGAAGTTCCAGATGCTATTAAAAAAGCTGTTGATAATGCGTTTAAAAACTTAAGCAAAGTTAGTATCAAAGGTACTACAATTGCACATGATATTGAACATAAATATAATGCAAGTCGTATTTTATTAAAGCCAGCCTCTGAGGGTACTGGTGTTATTGCAGGTGGAGCAGTTCGTCCTGTTCTTGAACTTGCAGGTATAAAAGATGTACTTACAAAATCAATTGGTTCAAACAATCCAGGTACACTAGTGCGCGCTACAGTAGAAGCACTAGGTCGCTTAAAAGGATAGACGATGGGTATTGAAAATTTAACACCTGCTGAGGGTTCTACGGCTAATCGTAAAAGAGTTGGTCGTGGATGTGGTTCTGGAATGGGTAAGACTTCTACACGTGGTGGAAAAGGTCAGACTGCTCGTTCAGGTAGTTCAAGAAAAAGAAACTTTGAGGGTGGACAAACTCCACTTGCAAGAAGATTACCAAAAATTGGATTTACATCTCGTGTTGTAAAACCTTATGTAATCAATGTAGAAAAAATCAAAGCAGTAGCAGAGTTAGCTGAAATAACTATGGAGAGTATCCGTGGCGTTCATAAAATAGCTGCTGGTATTACTAAAGTTAAGTTAGTTGGTGCATCTGCTAAAGATTTAGCATCAAAAATTAAAGACGACAACGTTACTGCAACAGGTAAATAGTCGTGAATAAAAATCTAGTAAATAAGATATTTATTACTATCGGGTTTTTATTTATTTATCGCCTACTGGCATACGTGCCAGTTCCAGGCGTTGACGCTGCTGTTATAGCTTCATTCTTCGATTCACATCAATCAGACGCATTAGGTTTATTCAATATGTTTAGTGGAAATGCTGTTGAGAGAATGTCAATTATAGCTCTTGGTATTATGCCTTATATTACTGCTTCAATTATCATGGAACTTCTTGCCGCAACTTTCCCTACTCTTGGGCAGATGAAAAAAGAGCGTGATGGAATGGTAAAATATATGCAAATTATTCGTTATGCGACTATTGTTATAACAATAATTCAAGCAATAGGTATAAGTGTTGGACTACAAAGTTTAACAGGACCTAATGGTAACAGCGCAATCTTAGCAGATCACAACACATTTATCATGCTCTCTGCTGTATCGATGCTAGCTGGAACTATGTTACTTATGTGGATTGGCGAGCAGATAACTCAAAGCGGTATCGGAAATGGTATATCTTTAATTATCTTCGCAGGAATCGTCTCAGCAATTCCAAGTGCGATTGGTCAAACGTTTACAATGGTAAATACTGGAGCTATGAGTTTCATAACAGTACTTGCTATATTAGCTCTTATTTTTGGAACTGTTGCAGTTATTATTTATGTTGAGCTAGGTGAACGTCGCATACCAGTGACGTACGCTAAAAAAGTTATGTTACAAAATCAAAACAAAAGAGTTATGAACTATATTCCTATCAAGGTAAACCTCGCTGGTGTTATTCCAGTTATTTTTGCTAGTGCAATATTAATGTTTCCAATGACTGTAATGTCAAGTAGCACTAATCCAACGATTATGGCTATAGCTGATTATCTTAACCCAAATAGTTATTTCTTTAACTTTTTGACATTTGTTTTTGTTGTTTTCTTTGCATTTTTTTATGCATCGATAACATTTAACTCAAAAGATATTTCTGAAAATTTAAAAAAACAGGGTGGCTTTATCCCAGGTATTCGTACTGGAAATGCAACTGCTGAATTTTTAAATACAACGGCGAGTAATTTGACATTTACAGGTGCTCTATATCTTGGTTTAGTAGCAACTCTACCATTTATGATTATCAAAGGGATGGGAGTTCCATTCTTCTTTGGAGGGACTGCAGTTTTAATTGTTGTTCAAGTTGCACTTGATACTATGAGAAAAATTGAGGCTCAAATTTACATGAGTAAGTATGAGACACTAAGTGCAGTTGGTCTGTAAATAATGGCCATAGCGCTTAGACAACCCGCAGATATTGAAAAACTACGTGCTGCCAATAAGATTGTTGGTGGTGCATTAGAGCTACTAAGACAAAATACAAAAATCGGTATATCTTTAAAAGAGCTTGACGCTATGGCAGAGGATTATATCCGCTCTCATGAAGCTAGACCCTCTTTTAAGGGACTTTATGGCTTTCCAAATGCAGTATGCACATCACTTAATCATGTAATCATTCACGGTATCCCAACAGAATATAAGCTTCAAGAGGGTGATATTATAGGTTATGATATTGGGACTGAACTTAATGGGTGGTTTGGTGACGCTGCTATTACAGTAGCAGTTGGAGAAGTAAGTGACAAAGATAAAGAATTAATAGCATGTGCCAAAGATTCACTCTATGAAGCTATTGATGCTATAAAAGTTGGAATGAGATTTAAAGAACTTTCTGTTATTTTAGAAAATGCTATTCGTTCAAGAGGCTTTGTTCCTCTTCATAGTTTTTGTGGGCATGGAATAGGTAAAAAGCCTCATGAAGAACCAGAAATACCAAACTATTTAGAGGGAAAAGACCCAAAAGGTGGTCCAAAAATAAAAAACGGAATGGTTTTTTGTTTAGAACCGATGATTTGTCAAAAAGATTCAAAGCCGCTTATTTTAGAGAATAAGTGGGATGTTGTTAGTGCCGATGGTTTACGCGGCTCACACTACGAGCATACTGTTGCAGTTGTCAATGGTAAAGCTGAAATTTTATCTCTGGCTTGAGAAAAAAAGGATTAAAATGGCTAAATCAGATGTTATCGAAGTTGATGGCAAGATTATAGAGGCTTTGCCAAATGCAACATTCCGTGTTGAGTTAGAAAACGGACATATTATTTTATGTCATATTGCAGGAAAAATGCGTATGCACTATATAAAGATATTGCCAGGCGATAAAGTAAAATTAGAGCTAACACCATACTCTTTAGATAAAGGTCGTATCACTTACAGATACAAATAAAAGAGAGGCATTTTTGCCTCTTTTTAAAACTAGCTACTCTATATCGCTTTTATAAATCTTCATATTTTTTAAATCAAACATCTTGTATAGTACATACCAATTTGCCAAAGCGGTTAAATAAGTATCGCTATATATTGTATTTTGTCTCTCTTTTTCTAAAGTCAACTCATTAGAAAAAAGCTTTTTCAACTCAAACTCACTTCTTAGTGTTAGATCATCAAAAAAAATCTCTTTGAGGCTTTTTGCTACGGTTGTCTCTGTAGTATCTTTTAAATACTCTTCATCAACTAAAATTTGAGGATTATATGTTGCTTTAAAAGTCCCATTTTTTAAAGGTTTTGACTCTATTGAGGTGACTTTATTGTTATATTTAAAAACCCACGCCATATAACCCCCATCCAAAATAGAGATATTTTCAAACCCATGTTGCAAAAAAGTAGATGCTAAATAGGTAGCGTTTAGATAATCAATACTATTTGTCCTTGAGTATATAACTACATGCGAGTTTTCATTTATACCAAGATTGCACATCTCATCTTCTATTTTTTGGTTAAAGTTTATAGAGACTCCTGTGTATTTATTATTGATAAATTTAGAAATATTGGTATGAATTGCGCCAGAGATATGGCTTTTTTTATAATCAGAGTATTTACTTACATCCAAGAGAATTAAATTATTCTCTTGTAAAATCTCATTGAGTTGAGCTGGCTTTATAAAAGCATCATAAGCATTTACATGTAGAGCAAAAAGTAGTATTAGTACAAATTTCATAAGTTGCTTAAAATGTCTGAGTATTTCTAAATTCTGATATTTCGGTCTCAACCATTTCATTTATCATAATTTTAAAAAGATCAGAAATCATATTTGGAGAAACATCAGCTTTAATAGCAGAGTGACGTACTTTTTGCAGTATATAATCGACTCTATCATCAGCTTTAACTTCTTCAATACTATTTTTAAATGATGCAGCCTGACGGACTAAGTGGCTTCTTTTGGAGATTAACTCAACTATTAAATCATCAATTTTGTCTATCTCGTTTCTTATCTCAAGTAGTGAATTGCATTTTTTTACTTCTGACATTTTATTCTCCGTTTGTGGTAAAGTATGTTATCTAAAAAGAGACAATAATTTAATTACTCTGTTATATTAAATACTCTTTTATAAGCCTCTCTAAGTGGCAACTCTCTATTTTTGTAATCAATTATATCTCCTATTTCTATATCAATAGTGCGCTCCAACGTAGAGTCTTTTATGGCTAGAAGAAGAGTTTTTTCTGCTTGAGAGCGTATATAAACTGGTAAAATTGGAAGTCTATTTTTAATTGCAATAATTTCAGAGCCATCCTTGAACTCACTTAGTTGAACTTCTGATTTATTTCTTGTTCCCTCTGGAAATATAAAAATGGAGTTTTTCTCTTTTGTACACTCTTTTATATCTTTAAAAAAACCACCCATCTGAGATGCTTCTCTATCTAATAAAATAGTCCCAGCATTTCTTGTAAAACTTCCAAAAAAGAGCGAGCTATAAAGCTCTTTCTTCGCTATCCAGTAACCAAAGATAGAGCTATCTTTTGTGGCAAATTCAATTATTAGAGGGTCAATGATTGTTCTATGGTTTGACACTAGAAGATATTGGCCATCTTGTGGAAGTTTGGATTTATTTATAATGTTTATTTTTATATTTAAGCTATTAAGCAATTTAGTTGAATATTCTACTCTTAATCTTTTTTTATCTTTTGAATTTGAACCTTTAAGTTTAAATCCATAATAATTAGTTAAAAATATTGAATAAATTGCCATTTTTATCTGATTTAGTGTCAAGAGATTTCCTTAGTTTGGCTTTATGATTTTCTTTATCTCTTTTGGCAGATGTGCAAAAGGGAGAGTTTTTATCCCCTCTTTTGCACCATTTTCAAAAACCATAACATCAAGTGTCATTTTTGTAGGATAAAATCTTATAACGTCATAAGAGACATTTTCAAGTTCAAATGATATTTTTTTGTCATGTAGTTCTATACTTTTTCTGTTTTTTGCCATTTTAACTCTTTAAATATATGCCATTTTCTCTAACTTCTATAGTGTTGCTATCTACTAAGGCAGTCAGGGAGCGTTTAAACTCTTTTTTGCTCAGTTCAAAAACATCTTTTATAAGCTCCGCATCACTTTTGTAGTTGTAGGGCATACTTCCGCCATTTTTATTTAAAAGTAGTTTAACTTTCTCTACTGAAGCGTCTTTTCTCTTAGATGAATCTGGCTGGAGCGATAAATCTATACATCCATCTTTTCTAATATTTTTTACAAAAGCTCTTTTTTTATCGCCTATCTCTATCTTTTCAAAGATTTCGTTATGATAAATTAATCCTTCATATAGCTTTTCTACTATGCATTTATATCCAAGTGGGGTCTTTGCAATGATGAGTATATCTGCCTCTTTGTGTTGTGATAAACCTTTTACTCTACGCTCAAAAAAATCTCCCAATTTTTCAGTGCCAACGAGTCTGTGAGTTCTATCATCATAAATGATTTTTAAAAATCTTTTATCGCCAACTTTAAATGGTTCTTTTTGAAACATTTTTGGAACAAAGAGATCTTTTGGCAGACCCCAATTTACAAATGCCCCAAATGGAGCAACATCTACTACTTCAAAGAGAGCAAACTCATCCAGCATTGCTTTTGGCTTAAGAGTTGTTGCAACAAGCCTATCTTCAGAGTCTGTATATAAAAAGACCTCCAAGAGTGTATCCTCTTGCATACTCTGAGTTACATAAGCTTGTGGCAGAAGAACATCTTTACCATCGAGTGCTTCTAAAAAGATTCCATGAGGAGTGTATCTATCAACTCTAAGAGAGTTGATAATACCTAGTTCTAAGTGGTGGTTTTGTTCCATCTATTTTTCCTTGTTATTCCGTCTATCTCAGAGTATCTGAGAAATAATGGCGCTATTATATCTTTTTTTAAAGCAGTGAGAGTAGGACAGCTAACAAAACTATGGGGGTTACTAAAAGACCAAATTTTGTATATGAGTAGTAATTAATTTTTATCCCTTTTTTCTCTAGCGTATGAAGCCATAAAAGTGTAGCAAGTGAGCCAAATGGCGTCATCTTTGGACCTAGATTACAACCTATGATATTTGCATATATCATCGCTTCGTTTGCAATATCTTTGAGTGCTATATCCATAATCATGATAGTAGGCATATTGTTCATCACAGCAGATAAAATTGCAGCTAAAAAGCCAGTTCCAACAACTGCTATAAGCTGGCTTTGAGTATTTAAGTAGAGCAAAATCTCACTCAAGTAATTAGTCAAGCCTGCATTTTTAAGCCCATAAACAACTATATAAAGACCAAGTGAAAACCATACAACTTGCCAAGGTGCATCTTTAATTATCTCTTTTGGTTTAACTGCTTTGGCAAATGTAGCAATGAGTAGAAATATAAGTGCACCGCCTAGAGCAAACAAAGAGATAGGCAGATGATAAGTATCTCCTATAAAATAGCTACAAAGCAGAAGTGCTATAAAGAGCCAAGAGAAGTTAAATAGTCCTTTGTGCTTTATGGCATCTTTTGGGTTTTTAAGTAAAGTTATATCTACATGTAAAGGAATGTCTTTGCGCAAAACTATCCAAAGTATGAGCATACTTATCAGTGTGCTTATGAAAAATGGGAAAATCATATTTGCAAAAAAAGTTCCAAAGCCTATGTTGAAGTAGTTGGCGGTAACTATATTTGTTAAATTTGAAAATACAAAAGGCAAAGATGCACTATCACTTATAAAACCACCAGCAAGTAAAAATGCAAGAATAGTTTTTGTGTTTAATCTAAGAATTTTCATTTTTGCAAGTAAGATAGGAGTTAAGATAAGTGCTGCTCCATCATTTGCAAAAAGTGCTGAAACAAGAGCACCTAAAATTATAGAGTAAAAGAACATTGCTCTTCCACTTCCATTGGATAGTTTTGCCATCACAAGAGCGCAGTACTCAAAAAAGCCTATCTCATCTAAAATCATAGAGAAGATTATTATGCCTATAAAAGCGAGCGTTGCGTCCCAGATAATATCAAAAACACTCAAAACATCATTAAAGTTTACAACACCAAAAATAAGAGCAACTATTGCGCCAGATATAGCAATAGTTCCTATTTGTAATCCACGTGGCTGCCATATAATTAAAATAAGAGTTACAAGAAATATTAAAAAAGGAAGCAACATTAGAGCTCTTTTTCTATAATTGGAAGGAGTTTGCTCTTTATCTCATCAAATATTTTAAAAAATTCTGCAATCTCTTTGCCATCAGGGTCAACAAAACCTACATGTATTACTTTACTCTTTTTTTTAAATATTGGACATGACTCTTTTGCGTTATCACATACAGTTATAACTAAGTCAAAATCTATATCTTCAATCTCTTCTATAGTTTTAGAGTGGTACTCGTCTCTCCATATTTGAGCTTTTTGCAAAACTGCTTTTGCGTTTGGATTTACGACACCACTAGCACGAACTCCTGCACTATAAGCTCTAACACCTTTTACATGTGCATTTATGAGAGCTTCGGCAATGATAGAGCGACAACTATTTCCTGTACATAAGACTAATATTTTTTTATTCAAGATTGCATCCTTTTTTTTGTAATGATATATTTATGCCTAGAGAGTTAATCTCTTTTAAAATTGATGCTCTAAACTCATCCATAGGTTCTACAATACTGTAAAAAGCCCATCTGCCACGTCTGTCAACCTTTAAAAATCCTGCATCTTTTAAAATTTTTAGATGTCTTGATATACGAGATTGAATCATTGAAAATGAATTTTCTATATCACAGACACATACTTCACCACTTTGATTTATATAATGAAGAATCTCAACTCTAGTGTAATCATTTACTGCGCCAATAGTTTTTAAAAAAACATCCATATATTACTCCTTGTTAGAATTTTCAAAATTATAACAGTTTATAAACAATATATCAAGATATATTGATGTAAGATTTCTAAGTTTTAAAATAAGCACCTTATAAATGTCTCAGAGATAAATCATAATAAGGATATTTTTCTTAAATATTCCTAGTTAAGAGAAGTTCATTTTTTGGAATCAGTATAGTTACAGTTGTTCCAATATCTTTTCTACTTTGTAACTTAATTTTGTAGTTGTGAATATCTAAAATCATCTTTACAATAGAGAGTCCTAAACCAAAACCTGCATCTTTTCTTGAGCGGGCTTTATCTGCTCTGTAAAATCTATCAAAGATAAAAGGTAAATCTTCATCGCTTATGCCATATCCGTTGTCTTTAATAATAAGCAGATACTCTTGGCTAGTCTCATCCATTGAAATCTCTATTGTTGTATCGCTCTTGCTATATACAATTGCATTTTTAAGAATGTTGTTTATAGCAATTTTTAAAAGGGTCTCATTTGCGTAAATGGTTGAGGGGATAATTTTTTTTATGACTATATCTATGTTTTTATTTTTGGCAAATTTTTCTATCCACAAGGCTGTATCTGTGACTATTTCATCTAAATATATCTCTAAAAAGCCACTCTTTATCTCTGATGTATCTTTTTTAGCAAGGAAAAGAAGTTGATTTATTATCTCTTGGATGTTAATACTCTCTTCTAAAATATCTTTTAAAATATCTTTGTACTCCTCTGTTGATCTCTCTTGTTTGAGAGCTACTTCTATCTCTCCACGAATAACAGTTAAGGGAGTTTTTAGCTCATGTGAAGCGTCTTGGCTAAATGAGGTTATTTTATTAAAAGAGTCCTCTAAGTTGCTTAGTAGATGGTTAAAAGTACTTACAAGCTCTTCTATCTCACTAGGAATTTTTTTCGTGTCTATGCGGTTTGAGAGACTTTTTACAGAGATTAATTTTACAGACTCTATAACCTCTTTGACGGGAGAGAGAGTTTTATTTATAAGGATGTTTGCAATGAATAGAAAAATTATTAAGATAATTGGAGTTGCTATAATCAAATTATATAGAAGTTGTTTTATATATGCAGAATCAATATCTTTTTTAGTAGCAAGTTGGATAAAAAATTTACTATCCTCTTTTTCAAAAATAAGCATAGAACTGACACGATATATACCTTTGTTGAAGTAGTAGATACTATTAAGGTGCCCAATCTCATTAAGAGGTATCTCAAATAGATAACTCATATCATCAGAGGAGATGCTCTCATGCTCTATAGTTTTGCTCTGTTTGTTATAGTGGATGATTTTTAAAAAGAGAGGGGTGATTGAAAACTCTCCTAAGAGTTCATCTGCAAACCCTTTAGCGTTAGAGTAACTGCTCTCTTTAAAGTCAGGTATAACATCCAAAGATATCATCTTAAGTTGTGCATCAGTTGTGTTTAAAAGACCTTTTTTTGCCGTGCTATAAATAAAGCCACCATAGATAAAAAGAACTATAAAATTTATGATAAAAAAGTAAAAAAGCAGTTTTAATCTTAAGCTCTTAAACATCTTTCTCGCTTAACATGTAGCCTAATCCTCTTACTGTATGTATAAGTTTTGGCTCATAATCTTTATCTATTTTATTGCGCAAACGGTAGATATAAACATTTACGATATTACTCATACTGACCTCTGCCATATCACTTAGATTCTCTTTTATAATTGTCTCACTTAAGAGCTTCTTGGAATTTCTTGCTAGGTATTCAAGCAGGGCATACTCTTTTGCGGTTAGGTTAATCTTTTTATCTCCACGCTTTACTTCACGACGAGCTGTATTTATAGTTAAATCAGCTATAGCTATCGTGCTTGAGAGAGTTGAGGTAGTTCTTAGTTTGGAACGGATACGAGCTAAAAGTTCCTCAAATGAAAAAGGTTTTGTTAAGTAGTCATTTGCGCCACAATCAAGACCCTCAACTTTATCTTTAATCGCATCTCTAGCTGTTAGCATAATGATTGGAGTTGCAATGTTTTTGCCTCTTATGTTTTTACAGACATCTATCCCACCAAGTCCATGAATCATCAAATCAAGCAAAACAATATCATAAGAGTTAGTCTCTACAAGATAGATAGCTTCATATCCATTAGATGTGACATCAACGCTGTATGACTCCTCTTGCAGACCTTTTTTTATGAAAGATGCAATTTTTTCATCATCTTCAACAACTAATATTCGCATAAGTTATAGCGTCTCCCAAATTATAAAAATCCAAGTTACTACAAAAATAGCTATAGATAAAAAAACAACACTGCTTCCAATATCTTTTGCTCGTCCTGCAAGTGGGTGATGTTCAAGTGTAACCAAATCAACAACTCTCTCAATAGCGCTGTTTATAGCCTCTGCTATTAGCATGCTAAAGAGCGTTATAAACATAAGAAGTTTGTTTGTAAGAGAGACATCTATAAAGATAATAACGGGTAGTAAAGTTATAGCTACAAAGAGTTCAATTTTAAATGAGGTCTCAGTTGCAACTAAATCTCTTAGCCCTTTTATCGCATAGGATGTGTTTTTAAAAAAATTATATTTAGGCTGATTTCTCAATTGTTTTTATCCTTAGGTTTATATAGTTTCTTCTCATACATGTAACTAAGCGCCACAACAAAAGCCAGAGCATCTTTTTCTAGCTCCTCATCACTTTGAGTAGGAGTTAGATGGTTATTTGTATCCATATAATTTGCTGGATCTTCATATATAAATGTAGATGCTTTTTGATCCGTACCAATTATGGCAACTTTGTCATCTACTCTTAGCGCATAAGATGTATGAAACTGCATAAGTGAGATATTTTGCTTCTCGTCGCTAAAAATTGAGTGTCCCATAATAGGATATGTAAAATCCAAACCTATCAAATCAAGAGCAGTAGCAAGAACATCTGGTTGAGTTGAAATTTTATCATAAATTTGAGGCTTGACATCTGCGCCAAGAATCAAAGCAGGTATGTGAAACATATCAACAGGAATTAAGTCATTGCCATAAACTCTAACGTTATGATCTGCAACAATAACAAAAATGGTATCTTTATAATATGGCTCTTTCTTTGCCATCTCAATTAATCTCCCAATTGCAAAGTCAGCATATTTGATGGCATTTTTAACACTATTTGGAGCTACTCCATCTAGTAGTTCTATTTTTTCATAAGGATATTCAAAGGGGGAGTGGTTTGATTGAGAAAACATAACAGTTGCAAATTTTTGATTTTTTTCATGCATCTTCTTAAACTCTTCGTTTGCTCTCACAGCCAAATCTTCATCGCAAACGCCCCATGGAGCTGTAAATGTTGGATTTACAAAACATGGCTGATCAATAATTTCATCAAAACCGTTACCAAGGTACCAGCTCCTCATGTTGTCAAATCTACTCTCCCCACCATACATAAAGGTCGTGTGATAATCAAATGGCTTAAGTAGTGAGGCAATTGTAAAAAAACCACTCTGAGACTTGCTTCTCTTTAAAACACCATCCCCAGGAATTGCAAGATTTCCAGCACTCATGCCAGCTAACCCGCGAATGCTTCTTGTCCCATTTGAGTACAAATCTGTAAATAAAATTCCCTCTTTGCTGAGGTTGTTAAAGTTTGGTGTTATCCCTTTTTCTCCGCCAACTGCCTCTACAAATTGATAACCAAAACTCTCTTGTATAAAAATTACAAGATTTTTTGGTTTAGTTGTTTTAAAGTGGCTCTCTTGAACTCTCAAGAAAAGAGAGTCATCGTCAGTGGTTTTTATATTTAATCTTTTTTTAACTCTTTTTATCGCCTCTTTTGTATCCATTTTGCCATATTTAGCCATCATCTTCTCACTACCATGTGCTGAATTGCTATATACAGCATACAAAATAGAGTAGATGGAGTTTTTTGTTATCTCATTTACCATTCTGTTTGTCGTGTACATCGCATCAGAAGCATTTGCTGGTCTGTGTCCAAATGATGAACGTGCGCCAATAAAAAGTAGTAAAAATATAGGTAAAAATAGAGCAATGCGCTTTAGGTAGCTAGTTTCAAATATTTTTGAAGTGCTGTTTTTTGCATATTTTAGATAAAGATAGATAAATGCACCAATCATCCCAAAGGCTACGAGAAGCTCTAGTTTATAATCCGCAAATATCATAGCAAAAACTTCTTGCGGATATACAAGATACTCAACAAAAAGATAGTTTGGACGTACATCATACTGCGCTATAAAAGGCAGAGTCGCATTTTCTATATAGATTATAATTGAGAAAACCACTAAAAAATAGTATTTTAAAAATTTTTCAACAGACTCTTTGAGTTTTGCTGGAGTTAATGAGAGTAAAATAAGTGGAATAAGTAAAAGTGTAGATGCGACAATTGTATCCATTCTAAGACCATAAATAAAAGTGAGCCAATAATCAACACCGCTATCTTTGAAGTTATCAAAATAGAGTACAAAGAGTACTGCTCTGCCGATGAAAAATAGAGTAATCATATAAAGATAATATTTGATGAGATATTTAAACATGTAAACCTTTGCTTTTTTGTTTTTAGAAAAATATCACTATTTTGTTAAAACAATATGAATATAAAATGACAAATTGTTCATATAGTTATATGAAATAAAATTCATCTTTTTTTCACTTTAATTTCATCACTATAACCTAATATTTCGCAATTTATTTTAAGGATTTTTTATGCAAGAGAGTATGCGAAACAGATTTCATTTTATAGGGATAGTCTTTTGGATTTTTTTAGCAATTTCTGCAATAACAAGAACAGTGCTTCTGGTTAAATCAATAGATGTAGTAAGCCTATCTATATTAGAGATATTAAAAATTTATCTCATTGGAGCTTTTTATGATTCTGTTAGCGCTGGATATTTAGTTATTCCTTTTGTAATCTATCTATTTTTTATTCCGCAAAAACTATTTAACCATAAACTTCATCGTTATCTCACCTACGCTTTTTCTTATACACTTCTCTTTGGAGCAGTTTTTTTATCATTTAGCGAGTGGTTTTTTTGGGATGAATTTAGTGTTAGATTTAATTTTATAGCAGTTGATTATCTTGTATATACAAAAGAGGTAATTGGAAATATAAAAGAGTCCTATCCGATGGGACTGCTTTTAACTGTTATAGCAACGATTGCAGCACTGCTCTTCTATTTTTTATATAAAACAAAAAGAGTCGATACGCTGCTTAGAGATAGCAGTACAATTAAACAAAGAATCAAACCAACTCTAATCTATCTTCTCATACCAATAATCTCTTTTGCTCAAGTGACGGACGGCTTATCAAAATTTTCTGCAAATCAGTACAACAATGAACTAAGTAAATCAGGGCTCTACTCACTCTTTGGTGCATTTAGAAATAATACACTTGATTACAATACATTTTATCTTAGCGAAGATGAGCAGAGTGCTCTGTCAAATCTTAAAAAATCGTTATCATCTGATAACTCTACATTTTTAAACGATGGAGGAGTTACAAGAAACATTATAAATAAGTCTCAAGAGAAGGATTATAATGTAGTAATGATAGTAGTAGAGAGCTTAAGTGGAAGGTTTCTTGAGTCTCTTGGAGGAGATAAAGGATTGACTCCAAACCTTGATTCACTTGTAAAAGAGAGTATGTTTTTTGATAACTTTTATGCAACAGGAACAAGAACCATAAGAGGAATGGAGTCCATTACACTCTCAGTTCCGCCGATGCCAGGGCGCTCTATTGTAAAGAAGCCAGACAATCATAATATGTACTCAAGTGGATTTATCTTTCGTAATAAAGGGTATGAGACAAAGTTTATCTATGGTGGATATGGCTACTTTGACAACATGAATGAGTTTTTCTCAAATAATGGATTCTCTGTTGTTGATAGAGTAAATTTTAGTGATGAGGAGGATACCTTTCATACAGTTTGGGGAGTTTGTGATGAGGATTTGTTAAACAAAACTCTAAAAGAGGCGGACATGTCATATCATGCGCATAAGCCATTTATGAGTTTTGTTATGACTACATCAAACCACAGACCTTATGACTATCCAAATGGGCGTGTTGATATACCATCTCATACAGGAAGAGATGGTGCTGTAAAATATACAGATTATGCAATTGGCGATTTTTTGAAAAAGGCAAAAGATAAACCGTGGTTTAAAAATACAATTTTTGTAATAGTTGCTGATCATTGTGCAACAAGTGCAGGAAAGAGTGAACTTCCTCTTGATAAATACCATATTCCTATGATTATTTATGCTCCAGAGCTTATTCAGCCACAAGTTATTAATAAAATCTCAAGTCAAATAGACATAATGCCGACACTCTTTAATATGTTAAATTGGTCATACAAGAGTAAATTTTACGGAAAAGATATACTAGAAGAGTCATTTGAGCCAAGAGCGTTAGTTGGAACATACCAAAAGCTTGGACTATATAAAGATGATGTTTTAAGTGTTTTGTCTGTTGGTAAAAAATTAAACAGTTATGAAGTGTTAGAGCAAGATATTTTCTCTACAAAGTATAAAGAGGTCTCTTTAGATACAAAAATTAAAGATGAGATTCTAAGTTACTATCAAAGTGCAAGTTATATACAAGAGAGAAAATTAGATAGATATGAAGATTAACAGAGAAATCGTAATTATACTAACTACTCTAATAGCTCTATTTTTACTCTTCGAGATTACAAATATTGATATGTTTGTACAGAAGTTTTTTTATGACGATATCTCTCATAAATGGTTGTTAAGCCATGAAAAGGGGAGCTGGTTAGACATAGTTTTTTATACAGGAATAAAAAAAAGCATTATTGCATTTGCTGTCATAATTTTGTTCTTGTATCTTTACTCATTTAGAAAATCAGCGAAAAAACTAAGAGAGTATAGAGAAGGACTTCTAATTGTTTGGCTAAGTGTGGCTATTGTTCCAGCTTTAATTGGCTTTTTAAAAGCTACAACAAATGTGCCTTGTCCATGTGATGCTTTCGTTTTTGGTGGAGATTATCCATACATAAGAGTTCTTGATTCAATGCCACAAGAGATTATGAAAAAATTTAAGTGCTATCCAGCAGGTCATGCCAGTGGCGGTTTTGCGCTGATGTCGCTTTTTTTCCTTTTTAAATCAAAAATAAATCAAATCTTAGCTTTAGTAGTTACGCTTATTATTGGTTGGAGCATGGGCATATATAAGATGCTAATTGGAGATCACTATTTAAGCCATACGATTATAACAATGGTTTTGTCATGGCTTTTAATACTTATAATAAAAAAAGTTGTAAATAAATATTGCAAATTGTAATATTTTTTTAAAATCTAATATTTTTTTTCTATTATTATAAAAAAATGGAAAAGTTATGATTTTAGGAAAATGCCCATATTGCAAAGATGGCAACATTGAAGTAAGAGATAAAGAGGTTAGCGGCAAAAAAGTAAAACTTTATGCATGCTCAAATGCTCACTGGAGCACAGAAGATGGTGAGATGTTTGAACCGACAAAAGAGTCCACATGTAGCTTTAGAATCTGGCAAAATGCACTTGCTAAGTATGGGAAGTGGCTTACATATAAAGAGATAAGAGAACTTTTGGAAAATGAGAGTGTAGAAGTAGAGCTCTTAAGTAAGAAATATGGTAAAAAAATCTATTATAAAAAATATATAATCACAAATGAAGAGTATGGTGTTAGTGTATTGTGGGAATAAGTTGTTAAAAAAAAGAATCCAAAGAGAATAAAAGTTACAAAACTAAACAACTTAATAAATCTTTTACATTTGTTTGTGTATAATCCACATCCGCTTTGCTGTTTTAACAAAAGAGTAGAATGTTTTTGTTTATATAAATATGTATAGACAAAAGTATTGGTTAATTTACACTTAACCTACAAACAGCAAATGGTCTGGCTAAATAAGAGGTTTCATTAACAAATAAGAGCTGAATTTTATTCAGATTTTATGAGAATTTATTGTAAGGACTTTCGATGAAAGTAAGAGCTTCAGTTAAGAAGATGTGTGATGACTGTAAAGTTGTCAAAAGAAAAGGCATTGTAAGAGTAATCTGCAAAGTTAAAAAACATAAACAGAGACAAGGATAACCATGGCTCGTATATCAGGTGTTGATTTACCAAAGAAAAAAAGAATAGAGTATGGTTTAACATACGTCTATGGAATTGGTCTTCATGCTTCTCGCAAGATTTTAGATGCGACTGGCATAGACTATAACAAAAGAGTTTACGAACTAAATGAAGATGATATTGCTGCGATTACAAAAGAGATTCGTGCTAGTCATGTTGTAGAGGGTGATCTTCGTAAACAAGTTGCAATGGACATTAAAGCACTTATGGATTTAGGTTCATACAGAGGTCTTCGTCACCGTCGTGGTCTTCCATGTCGTGGTCAAAAAACTAAGACAAATGCGCGTACTCGTAAGGGTAAACGCAAAACTGTCGGCGCAGCGTAAGGGATAACAGATGGCAAAAAGAAAAGCTGTTAGAAAAAAAGTAGTAAAGAAAAATATTGCACGTGGTATCTGTCACATCTCTGCATCATTTAACAATACACTTGTAACAATTACAGATGAAATGGGTAACATGATTGCTTGGAGTTCTGCTGGTAGCCTTGGTTTTAAGGGTAGTAAAAAATCTACTCCTTTTGCAGCTCAAGCAGCCGTAGAAGATGCAGTAGCAAAAGCTCAAGTACATGGTGTAAAAGAACTTGGTATTAAAGTTCAAGGTCCTGGTTCAGGAAGAGAAACTGCAACTAAAGCAGTAGGCGGAATTGAAGGTATTCGTGTAACATTTATGAAAGATGTTACTCCACTACCACACAACGGATGTCGCGCGCCTAAGCGCCGTAGAGTTTAAGGAGATTACTGATGGCAAGATATAGAGGTCCAGTAGAAAAAATCGAAAGAAGATTTGGAGTTAGCCTTAACCTAAAAGGAGAGCGTCGTTTAGCAGGTAAATCTGCATTAGAAAAACGTCCGTATGCTCCAGGTCAACATGGTCAGCGTCGTAAAAAAGTATCTGAGTACGGATTACAATTAAACGAAAAGCAAAAAGCAAAATTCATGTATGGTGTATCAGAGAAGCAATTCCGTGCACTATTCGTTGAAGCTAAAAGAAGAGAAGGAAACACAGGTACAAACCTTGTTACTTTAATTGAGCAGAGATTAGATAACGTGGTTTATCGTATGGGATTTGCAACTACTCGTCGTTTCGCACGCCAATTAGTTACTCATGGTCACCTTTTAGTAGATGGTGCAAAACTAGATATCCCTTCTTACCGTGTAAGACCAGGACAAAAAATAGAGATTCGTGAGAGCAGCAAAAACAATTCTCAAATTGTTCGTGCTCTTGAGCTTACAAATCAAACTGGTTTAGCTCCATGGGTTGATATTGATGCTGATAAAAAATTCGGTATCTTTACTCGTTTACCAGAGCGTGAGGAAGTTGTTATACCTGTAGAAGAGCGTTTAATCGTCGAACTTTACTCGAAATAATAGTTAAAATATAAAAGGCGTAAGAGACATGAAAAAGATTAAAACTACTCCACTTGCTCCACAAGAGTTTGAGGTAGAGCAGATTAGTGAGAATGAAGCTAATATAATGGCATATCCTTTTGAAACTGGGTTTGCTATATCTTTAGCTCATCCACTTCGCCGTTTTTTGTTAAGTAGTTCAGTTGGTTATGCACCAATAGCTATAAAAATTGAGGGCGCAAAGCATGAGTTTGATTCAGTACGCGGCATGCTTGAAGATATTTCAGATTTTATTTTAAATCTTAAAGAGACTCGTTTTAAGCTACTTGGTGGTGCTACTGAAGCAGAGATTAATTACAACTTTACTGGTCCTTGTGATATAAAAGGTAGTAATCTTTCAAATAGTGAAGTAGAAATAGTAACTCCAAATACTCATCTTGCTACATTAAATGAAGACTCTACACTGAATTTTAGCATTAGAATTGCGCAAGGTATTGGTTACGTTGCTAGTGAAGACACATATGATGAACTACAAGATGGATACATAGCATTAGATGCTTATTTTACTCCTGTTAGAAGTGCAACATATAAAATTGAAAATGTATTGGTAGAAGATAATCCTAACTTTGAGAGAGTTATCTTAAATATTAAAACTGATGGACAAATAACTCCATTGGATGCATTTAGAAATTCACTAGAAGTCATGTATGCACAACTAGCAGTATTTAACAGTGAGATCAGCGTGAAAGCTCCAGCTACTATAGAGAGAGCTGAAGAGAGTCCAGATCTTAAAAAATTAACAGCGCATATTGATAGTTTAGGTTTAAGTGCAAGAAGTTTTAATTGTCTTGATCGCTCAAATATTAAACTAATAGGTGAAATAGCATTGATGAGTACAAATGATCTTAAAAATGTTAAAAATCTAGGCAAAAAATCGTATGATGAGATTGTAGAAAAACTTCAAGAGTTTGGTTATGAAGTTGGTGGCGATCTTGCAGATGATGTAGTAAGTGCATTAAAAAAGAAAATAGAAGCTTTATAAGCTAAATAGAGGAATTATAGATGAGACATCGTCATGGATACCGTAAGCTAGGTCGTACAAGTTCACACCGTGCAGCTTTACTTAAGAACCTTAGTATTTCGTTAATTGAACATGGTAAAATTGAAACTACTGTAGAAAAAGCAAAAGAGTTACGCTCTTATGTTGAAAAACTTATCACAGTTGCTGGTAAGAATGATTCAAATGCTCATAAAGCAGTATTCGCGGCGCTTCAAAGTAAAGAAGCAACAAAAAAACTAGTAAATGAAATAGCTCCAAAGTACGTTGAGCGTGCAGGTGGCTACACAAGAATTATTAGAACACGTATTCGTCGTGGTGACGCTACAACTATGGCATTTATTGAATTAGTATAACTACTAAATTTAATAAGCAGAAGAGATTCAATCTCTTTTGCTGCACTAACAATCAGAGATTAAAAAACACTCTTATTACTTAACAAAACTTCCCAATCCTAAAATACTTAAAATAAAAAGAGAGAGAGATTATGAGTAATTTTGCATTTGGAACTTATAGAATAAGCGATTTAAATCCTCAACATGTAGAAGCCTTAAGAGAGGCGATAGAGTCAGGCGTGGACTTAATCGATACTTCTTCTAACTATATGGATGGTGGAGCGCAAAGAGCGATAGCGGCTGCCATGAGAGCAGTTGAGAGCGATAAAAAAAATGAAGTTGAGATAGTAAGCAAATTTGGATATATACAAGGTAGCTCCCTGCTTGAGTATAGAGAAAATTTTGCAGATAAAAAATATTCAAAAGATGTAGTGAAATACTCTGAGGATTGCTATCACTGTATATCAAAAGAGTTTTTACATGTAGAGCTAACTGAATCGCTAAAGAGGTTAGAAGTTAGTAGCATTGGGTGCTACCTTATTCATAACCCTGAATATTACATTCTAGATGCAATAAATAAAAACATCTCAAAAGATGATAGATTGGATGAGATGTATAGAAGAATTGAAAATGCTTTTATTGGGCTAGAAGAGGAGATACGAGACTCTAGAATCTTATCTTATGGTATTAGCTCAAATAGTTTTTCACTCTTAGGCTCAGATGATGAGTTTTTACCCTATGAAGACCTTTTAACTTTGGCTCAAAATGCAGCAACAATAGTTGGAAATCAAAAGCATAGTTTTACAACAATCCAGCTCCCTATAAACATATTAGAAACAGAGGGGCTAAAATGCGCTGCTTGGGCAAAACAAAACGGGCTTAGAGTTTTAGCTAATAGACCTCTTAATGCAAAGTATAAAAACAGAATGTATCGTTTAGCAGATTATAAAGAGAGCAGAGAATATTATCACTACTTTAATGAACTTATAGAGTTTTGTGATAGGGATGAGTTAAGAGCACTATATAACCTTTTAGAAGAGATGGAAGCTACAAAACATAAATTTGACTGGATTGGTAGTTATGATATTTTTCTATTTACGCAGATAATTCCTCATATAAAAAAGAGTTTAGAAAGATTTGAGTCAGAGGAAGTTGAGGATATCATAAACACAATTAGATTATATTTAGTAGAGTATCGTAAAATGGTTGAGTATGAGTGTTCAGTGCGTACAAGAGATGAATTAAAACAATTTTTTAAAGAGTCTCATCTTTTAATGCAAGAGATTGCAATAAAGTTTTTAATGAAATGTGAAAATGTCGATTATGTTATTGTTGGTATGAGAAAGCCTCTTTATGTGTATGAAATCCTTTCTTTAAGAGTATAAGTGATATTTTTTATCACTTGTTAAGCGATATTTCCATATCTTATGAATACAATAAATGAAGATATAAATTTTAAAGGATGGGTATGATTCCATTTACAGACGAAGAGTTGATGAATCCAGTTAGAAACGTAATAGATAAAGTTCGTCCATCCTTAGCCCTTGATAGTGGAGATATAAGTTTTATTACAGTTAAAAATTCAAAAGTATATATCCAGTTAAAGGGTGCATGCGTTGGGTGTGCTAGTAGTGGGACAACACTTAAATATGGTGTAGAGAGACAATTAAAGATGGATATTCATCCAGAAATAACAGTTATAAATGTACCAGTTGGTATGGAAAACGATATAGATAATTTATAAAAAAGTGTAGAAAAAAATGGCAATAAGTAAATTTAAAATATTATCACAGGCAAAAGATAGCTTTTCAAAATCTGATTATAAAAATGCACTAGAGAAGTTTGCTTCAGTTTTGCAAAATTTTCCTAATTCACAAGAAGCCTATAATGGCGTAATCTTAGCAGAGATGGCGCTAAGTGGCGAAGGCGGTGCTGAAGCCCTTTTTGATTACTATGAGGTTTTGAGAGAGGAAGATAAAGAGCAAGCTGACATCATAATGAGCGAAATATTAAAAAATATGGATGGCTCGTTGGAGAAATTAAAAGAAGTTTTTTCAGAGCCCCTGCGAGATAGAGTTGAACTTGAAGATGGAATTTTATACAAAGATTTTAGAACGTTAGTCGAAGAGGGTGGAGATTTTAAAGAGATATTTGAAAACATAATGTTCTCAACTCGTGTTATTATCACCCAAAAAGAGGATTTTGTTGATTTTTTGGACAAGTTAATAGAGCATGATTTTACAGATATGGCGCTTACATATCTCGAAAATGCTCTAAGTGTTTATCCAAGAGACACTTCACTTAGAAAGCTTCTTAAAAAATTAGCAAAAGGCAAAATAGTTGAAAATTGAGATACCAGATGAAGCTTTTAGATATATAACTGAAAACTCACAAGAGTGTGATGCAGATACAGCTTTTGTTTTAACTCCACAAAATGAAAAATATCTTCAAAATGCAAAAGATAATGGCGCACACTCAATCATAAATATCAAAGATGTAGCAAAGTTATTTGGTATTGAGAAGATAAAAATTGTAGGTATTACAGGAACAAACGGCAAAACCACGACGGCTAGTGCGATATACTCGTTTTTGCTCGATTTAGGTTACAGAGTTGCTATGCAAGGAACTCGTGGTTTTTTTATGAACGACAGAGTGATAGAAGAAAAAACTTTAACAACACCATCACTCTTAAATACATATAAACATATTTACCAAGCTGTGAGTGAAAAGTGTGATTTTTTTATTATGGAAGTAAGTTCTCATGCTATCGTACAAAAGAGAGTAGAAGGTCTTAACTTTGAACTTAAAATTCTTACAAACATTACACAAGATCATCTTGATTTCCATAAAACATTAGGCGAATATATCGCAGTAAAAAACAGCTTTTTTCAAGATGATGGTAGAAAACTCATAAACAAAGATGAGACAAAATCATCATTTAATTTTAAAAATACCTTTACTTACGGTATAGAAAATTCAGCAACTTATAGACTAATAGCATATTCGCTAAATAATGCATCGAGTGGAATTATTCAACATTTTAGCGAAGTAGTTCCTTTTACATCTTCATTGCATGGCTTCTTCAATCTATACAATCTTATGGCAGCAATTGCAGCAACACATCTACTAAGTGGTAAAAAATTAGAAGAAGTAACTGCAGTAGTAGATAATTTCGCTGGTGTTAGTGGAAGAATGGAACAAGTTAGTGAGAGCCCAAATGTTATAGTTGATTTTGCACATACTCCAGATGGGATACAACAAGTCTTAAATGCATTAAAAGAGAAAGAACTTTTAGTAGTTTTTGGAGCTGGCGGAGATCGAGATAGAACAAAAAGACCTTTGATGGGCAGAGTTGCGGCAAGTTTGGCAAAGAAGTTGTACATCACAAGCGATAATCCAAGAACTGAAGATCCTCAAGATATTGTAAATGATATTTTAGAGGGAATCCAAGATAAAAGTATTGTTCAAGTTGAGCTAAATAGAAGAAAAGCGATAGAGAACGCTTTGAGTGAACAAAAAGAGAATGAAGTTGTTGTTATCCTTGGCAAAGGCGATGAAACTTATCAGATTATATATGACCAAAAGTTTCCTTTCGATGATAGAGAAGTGGTAAGAGAGATACTCAAAAATAAAATAATTTAAATCTTAAGCCTAAAGAGTTCTTTACATGTGCTGTTTTTTATCTTATTCTTTTTTGATATAATTGCGAAAATTTTTTATAAGGGTGGTTTTTATGGGAATTCCTCAACCAGCATTTTATATATTTAAATGTGAACAATCGGCTCCTCCAGGTATGCCAAAGCCTTCGTGTGTTACACCGCAGACTCAAGATTTGTTCCAACATTTAGCGCAAAAACTGATGAAAGAGGGTGTAATGGGCACAATCCAGCCGATTCGTACATCATGTCTAAGTCGCTGTAGTTCAGGTCCAGTTATGCTTGTTGAGCCAGGACATTTTATGTATGCAGCTCTTACAAAAGAGAAGATTGACAGAATAGTTGAAGAGCACCTAATTGGTGGAAAAGTTGTTGAAGAGTATTTAATAAGTGCTGATGTGTGGGATGAACCAATATCTCCATGTGAGATGAAAAAACAGATGGGAATGTAAGATGACAATAGAGATGTTGTACAGCAAAATTCACAGAGCTACTGTTACTGATGCTAACTTAAACTATGTTGGTTCTATAACTGTAGATGAGGAGCTTTTAGAAGCTTCTATGTTGAGAGTTGGACAAAAAGTTGAGATTTTAAATATAAATAACGGTGAGAGATTTTCAACATATATTATTTTAGGTGAACGTGGCAAGAGGGATATATGCTTAAATGGCGCAGCTGCTAGAAAAGTTCATAAAGGCGATAAAATAATTATAGTTGCTTACGCTACTTATGATGAAAAAGAGCTACAAAATTATAAGCCAAGAGTTGTTTTAGTAAATGATAACAACGATATAGAAGAAATTTTAGAGAGTATCTAGCGCTATGTTTGGAAACTTAAGCGATATGGGCAAGATGCTAGAAAGTATGCAAGAGAGTGCAAAAAAGCTTCAAAGTGAACTAGAGTCTAAAGTT
Organism: Sulfurimonas denitrificans DSM 1251; assembly: GCF_000012965.1. Taxonomy (NCBI): domain Bacteria; kingdom Pseudomonadati; phylum Campylobacterota; class Epsilonproteobacteria; order Campylobacterales; family Sulfurimonadaceae; genus Sulfurimonas; species Sulfurimonas denitrificans. The sequence goes on from NC_007575.1 coordinate 334,393, forward strand.
TTCAATGTAAAAAGCGGTGGCGGATTGGTAGAAATTACCATAAACGGAAGTGGCGAAGTAACTGATATAACTATAGATAATTCACTTCTTGGAGATAAAGAGTCTTTGGAAATTTTGCTCATTGGCGCAATAAATGACGCAAATAAGATGGTCGAACAAAATAGGCAAAATAGCGCTCTAGGAATGTTTGGCAACGTAAACCCTTTTGGGGGAAGGTAAGTTGTTAAGGCTACTCTTAGCACTTGGCTTACTTTTTTTAAATTTACATGCATGTAAAAGCAGTAGCGAATCTTGCAGACAAAAAATACTTGATTCAGGTGCTATATTAACTCAAAGTTTGCAAATTCCCATACAAAAAAATTACCTACTAATCTTTTCTCAAACCCCTCCAAAAGAAAAAATACTCAAACACGATCCATTTTTATCTCTATATATTATTGAAGATACAAAAAAATTTAAATACCCTTTTAAAATAAACAGCCATCCATCTTTAGGGATTATAGGCGTTGATAATAGTAGAATTATAAATGCTAAGATAGCAAAAAAACAGGTGGGGTTGGATAGTTTTGCAACATTTTCTCATACACTCTCTACTCCAAGTTTGCTGCTTAATAGCTGTTGTGATTTAGAGGCAATAGTAACAGAGCGTGGTATCATAGAAAAAGAGTATATAGATAGATTTATAAAGATAAAAAATGTATCTTATGGTGATATTGGTATTAGGGTAAAAGATGAAAATTCTGTAGTTATAGTAAAAGAGAGTAATCCATTTGTAGAGTCAAATCAGCTAAAAGTTGGAGATGTTATCTTAGAATTTGATACAAGAAAGGTTAAAGATAGTGCCTCTTTTATGAGAAATATACTTTTTTCCTCAATCGGTTCTACCCATAATGTTAAGATAAAAAGAGACAACAAAATAGTTACTCTAAGAGCAATTACACAAAAAAGATTGGGTGGGGGGTTTCAAAGAGATGTCTATTTGGAGTTTTTGGGAATGCAATTTGACAAAAAACTCTTTATCGTTAAAGTTGCAAAAGAAGCGGAGCGTTTTGGGCTTAAAGTAGGAGATAGGCTTCTTCAAGCAAACACAAAAGATATAAAAGGTGCGGATGATATTTTTGATAAAGCTGATAAAGTAAAAAACTCTCTAAATCTTCTATTTGAAAGAGAGCATTTTCAGTTTTTTGTGAAAGTAAATTAGATACAATTTCGCATGCAAAACTTTGAAAACTTCCTACTAAATCATCTGCCAGCTTCAAAAAGTATTCATCCGACATACGAAGAGGCAGTTCAAAAAATGCTCATTGCTGGAGGGAAGAGATTTCGTCCAGCACTCCTTCTTGGAGTTGTAAACGCTTACAATCCACTTATGATTGGTGGAGCTTACCATGCAGCGTACGCTATTGAGCTTCTGCATACATACTCACTTATACATGATGATTTACCAGCTATGGATAACTCACCACTCCGCAGAGGCGAACCTACACTACATGTACTCTTTGATGAAGTCACTGCAATTTTGGCAGGTGATGCGCTAAACACATACGCTTTTGAGGTTTTAAGTAACGCCCCTTTTTCAGACTTTACAAGAGTAGAACTAATCAGAGAACTAGCAACAAATGGTGGACTAAATGGTATGGTTCTGGGCCAAGCGATTGATTGTTACTTTGAAAATAGAGTACTTAGTATTGATGATGTAAAAATATTACATACAAATAAAACAGCAAAACTAATCGCTGCTTCACTTAAAATGGGTGCAATTATTGTTGGAGAAGAGAAGTTAGCTGAGACGCTTTATGATTTTGGTATAAAGCTTGGACTTCTTTTTCAGATTCAAGATGACATTTTAGACGTTACGCAAAGTTCACAAGAGGCTGGAAAACTTACAAACAATGATGAAAACAAAAATAGTTTTGTAACAATTTTAGGATTAGATGAGGCCTTCTTGGAAGCGGAGTCTCTAGCAAACACTCTTTTAAAAGAGATAGATGGTTTTGATGAAAAACTCAAAAGTGAGCTCTCAAAACTTTTAGTTCACTACATAAACAGACATAAAAACTAAAAAAAGGTAAAGATAAAATGAGTAATAAAATGCGTCAAAAGATGGCAGATAGCATAAGATTTTTAGCAGCAGACATGGTACAAAGTGCAAATTCAGGTCACCCAGGCGCACCTATGGGGCTCTCAGACATAGCAGTTGTTTTAAGTGAACATTTAAACCACAATCCAAAAAACCCATCTTGGTTAAATCGTGATAGAGTTGTATTCTCAGGCGGTCATGCTACAGGGCTTATCTACTCTCTTTATTATCTTTGGGGATATGGATTAGAGATAGAAGATTTAAAAAACTTCCGTCAACTTGATTCAAAAACTCCAGGACATCCAGAGTTTGGACATACCGCTGGTGTTGAGATAACAACAGGCCCACTAGGGCAAGGTATAGCAAATGCTGTTGGTTTTTCAATGGCTTCAAAATTTGTAGGTGCGCAAGTAAACTCTGAAACTGCAAAAGTAATAGACCATAAAGTTTACTGTTTATGTGGTGATGGAGATTTAGAAGAGGGTATAAGTTATGAGGCTTGCTCAATTGCAGGGCATAACAAACTAGATAATCTTATACTTATTTATGACTCTAATCGTATCACTATAGAGGGCTCAACTGATTTAAGTATCAGCGAAAACATCCGTATGCGTTTTGAGTCACAAGGTTGGAATGTTTTAGAGTGTGATGGTCACAATTTTGATGAGATTGACAACGTAATTACAGCTGCAAAAGTAAATTCAAAACCGACTATTATTATTGCTAATACTCTTATCGCAAAAGGCGCAGGCATTATGGAAGGCTCACATCATGCACACGGTGCGCCTCTTGGCAAAGATGTGATTGCTCAAGCTAAAGAGGATGCAGGCTTTCCTACAAATAAGACTTTTTACGTTGATGAAGATGTAATGGCAAGATTTAGATGTGCGGTAGAAAAGGGCGATTTGTTAGAGCGAGAGTGGATACATAGCCTTAAAACTCTTCCATTAATGGAGCAAAATGAGGCTCTATCTGCGCTTCAGAATCCTGATTTTTCAAAAATCCAGTGGCCAAGCTTTGATAAAGCAGATGCAACAAGAAACACAAACGGGAAAATTTTAAATGCTATTGCTAAAGCTCTTCCTAACTTTTTAGGTGGTTCAGCTGATCTTAGCCCATCTAACAAGACTGAACTTGTTGACATGGGAGTTTATCCAAAAGGGCGAAATATCTACTTTGGTATTCGTGAACATGCAATGGCTTCAATTACAAATGCTATCGCACTTTATGGACCTCTTATGCCATTTTCGGCTACATTTTTTGTTTTTTCAGACTACTTAAAACCAGCGGCACGTATAGCGGCATTAACAGGAATACAGCAATTTTTTATCTGGACTCATGACAGTATCGGCGTAGGAGAAGATGGACCTACTCATCAGCCAATAGAGCATTTAAGCCAGTTTCGCGCACTTCCAAACTTTTATGTGTGGCGTCCAGCTGATGGTGCTGAAAATGTTGAAGCTTGGAAAACAGCACTAGAGATGAAAAAATCTCCATCAGCTTTTGTCTGCTCACGCCAAAATCTCTCAGTTCTTCCACTTCCTGTAAAAGGAATTATAAGTAACGGTGGTTATCTTCTTGCAAGTGATGAGAATGCTACTATTACTTTGATGGCAAGTGGAAGTGAAGTTGAACTTGCACTTAAAGTTAAAGAGGCACTAAATGAGAAAAAAGTACATGTAAATGTAGTTTCAGTCCCATGCTATGACCTTTTTATAGAGCAAGATAAAACTTATATAGACTCAATTATTAAGCCTAACACTAAAAAAATAGCAATAGAAGCAGCTCGTGGTTTAGAGTGGTATAGATTTGCGGATGAAGTAATTGGTATGGATACATTCGGTGCTTCTGCTCCTGCTGATAAACTCTTTGCAAAATTTGGTTTCTCAGTAGAGGGCGTTCTCTCTAAAATAATATAATTTTAACAGTTGGCATAGTGCCAACAGTTAAAACACTAAACAATCTCCATTTGGTCACAATCTTAAAAAATATTATAAAGTGTTACTAAAAAAGATAATATAGATTTTTTTGTTATTTTTTACTTAAAATTAATATTTGTTTTATTTTAGTAATATATAATAAAACATATTTTGTTAAAAGGAGTTATAAATGAAGTTACTTTCTGTTTTACTTGTAGGTGCAACATTATGTTTTGGTGCAGTTGATATTAACAAAGCTGACAAAGCTCAGCTAATGGAGATAAAGGGTGTAGGAGAAGCAAAAGCAAATGCTATTTTAGAGTATAGAAAAGAGCATAAATGTTTTAAAACGGTTGAGGAGATAAAAAATGTCAAAGGGTTTGGTGTTAAATTTTTAGAAAAAAACAAGTCAAATTTAGAGGCTAGTAGCTGTAAAAAGTAGCTCTTATATCTACATGTACCCTTACATGTAGATTTTTAAAATATATAAAAATTTAAATTACCTCTTTTAAGACGCACCCACTTCCATAAGGCTTTTTTGAGTAGTAACTCTTGCCATGTGCTACTAGCAAAGCATGAAACTCCTGATATGTTTTTAGAAGCTCCACCTCATTTTTTATGCACTCTTTTAAAGATGTTTCCACAAGGTTTTTTATATCTCTGTATTTTGTTTTTGGCTCTATCATGCCAAGCTCACTTAATAATCTTTTTGTGTAAGCATCAACTTTAAATTCTAGCTGATTGTAACCATATAGAAGTATAGAATCAGCACTCTCCTCGCCGATACCAATAACACTCAAGAGCGCATCCCTTGTTGGTACTTTGCCATCTAGACTCTTATAGAATTTTATAAATTCCAAAATGTATCTTGTTTTTTGATTAAAATATCCACAAGGCTTGATAGCCTCTTTTAATTCCAAGATATTCATGTTCTCTATGCCATATACATTTAGTGCGCTCTTTACATGTAGATTGTTTAATGATTTTACAACTGAGGTAAAAGTTGTGTTTTGAGTTAAAATTGAGCCTAAACAGACCTCAAATATCTCATCTTCATTGTGTGGAAAAGTGTAATCTAGTTTATGATAACCATGACCTAGTATTGGCCACCAGCCTTGAGGACCATACATCTCATAGAGAGTTTTATAGATATGATAAACTCTATTCATAGATAATTAAGCAATCTGATTCCAATAAAAATTGCTCCTAAAAATATAACAGATGAGATAAAGACAAGTGCAGTTACAACTTTTGGTTTGCAATCATAAAGAGAGGCAAAATTTACATTTGCAATGGCAAGAGGAACTAATAACTCTATAAAAATTATTCCCTTTATCATCAAATCAAGCTCAATTAAAAAGAGAACTAAAAACGTAAGAGCGGGTAAGATGATAAATTTTACACTAATAACCCAAAGAGTTAACCTTTTACTTATTTCACTGATTTTTGTTCCATATAGATAAATCCCAAACAAAAAGAGTTGCATAACTATAGAAGCATAAGCCCCCATCATAAGCGTTTTCATAATCTCAACACTCGGCTGATAACCATAAGCACTAAGAGTAATTGCTAATGCTGCTGCCCAGAGAATAGGGAGTTTTGCTATATTTTTAAACGAACTCTTAACATCAAAGCTCCCTCTTGAGTAGTAGTAAACACCAACTGTATAGACAATAAATACATTCATAAGATTTATAACAGTAGTGTATGGGATAGACTCTTCTCCAAAAATAGCGATATTTAATGGAATACCAAGATTTCCAGTATTTCCTATAACAGCTGCGACTGTTGCGATGGAGTACTCTTTTTTATCCTCAAATAGTCTCTTTGCCATCAGAGCTGATATAAAAAGCACTAAGATAACAATGAAAAGATAAATTGAAGGTGCAAAGAGAAGTGTGGAGTCAACGGGGCGGATAAGTAGTCCCCAAAATGTCAGAAAAACTTGTAAAAAATATACATTTATAAGAGTTATGGTTTTATCATCAATGCGCTCTTTAAAACTCATCTTTGCTATAAAGCCTATAACAATAAAGATATAAATAGCCAAGATTGAAAATAGTATTGAACTCATGGAGCGATTATAGCAAATAGTGTATAATTTCGCACTACAAAGGGGCAAAGAGATGCAAAATATAGAAGATATAAATAGAGTTATAAAAGAGAATCTAGCAGTTATGCTCTACTTCTCAGCACCTACATGTAACGTATGTCACGCATTAAAACCAAAGTTATTAGAAGCGATAGAGAACAATTTTCAAGAGTTTGAAGTAGTAAGTATCGATACATCTATAGAGCAAGAGATTGCAGCCAACTTTAGTGTTTTTGCCATTCCTACTGTTTTAGTTTTTTTAGATGGCAGAGAGTTTTTAAGAAAATCTCGCCACATGAGTGTTGATGAGGTTATAAGAGAGATAAAAAGACCTTACGAAGTTATGACTTCATAACCCTTAGCGCATAAAAGCGATTAAAGAGGCAGTGACTGCTACATTTAAAGATTCTACATCTCTATTCATAGGGATATTTATCGAGTCGTTACAAAGTGCTTCAATCTCACGTGAGACTCCATCACTCTCATTTCCAAGAACAAATATAGATTTATCCTCTTGACGCAAATCGTAGATGCTCTTTTTTGCATGTGAAGAGAGAAGATATATTTTTGTATCTTTTAGTTCTTTTAAAACTTCATCTAAAGTGTTGCAGTAGTAAATAGGAAGTTTAAACAGTGTTCCTGCACTGGCTTTTATGACAAGAGGAGAGATTTTAGCACTATTTTTTTTAGGAAGAATCACACCATCAATATATCCAGCAGCACAAGAGCGTATAATCATTCCTAGATTTTGAGGATTTTGGATGCCATCAAGTGCTAAAAGTTTAAATTTTTTGAGATTTTTTATCTCATTCGCATTTTTATAAGAATTAGCGATTATATCAATTGCAACACCTTGATCTTGTTTTGAATTTTTACTTATGCGACTAAGTGCATTTTTATCATGATAAGTGACTTGAATATCTCTTTTTTTTGCTAAAGATAAGATAGTTTCTATAGCACCATCGCTTTTATTAGAGTTAGAGAGATGAAGTTTATGTATCTCTATTGTGTTGTCTAGTAAAACTTCTATAATCACATTTCTTCCATAAAGAGTTATGATTTTTTCAAAATACGCTTTTTTATCTTTGTACTCTTGTGAATCTTGCAAAATAGAGCCTTTTATTTAATTGAGTAGAATTTTACACTATTTAAGTTTGTTATCTGATTTCATAGACTATTTCTGTTCTATTTTTCTTCTTTATAATCTCTTTAACGCTAAGAGTATCAATTTGTATTTTCATAAACTCTTCGATTGAGTTTATAGAATTTTCTGCAACGGCTCTCAAAACCAAACCTCTATAAGCTTTAGCCCAGTGACTTACTACTTTGCCATCTTTTAAAAATTTCAAAGTTAAATAAGGTTTATTTATCTCATAAAATTTATCATAATATCCAGCGCGTAAATCTAAAATATCAGCGTTTGATAGAAAAAGATCAAGCTGATATGAAAATCTATCTTTATAAAATTTATCAGGTATAAGATTACCTATATTATTTCCTTGTTTTACCTTATAGTTAGCAATTGTATCGCCTCCGAAAATTGGGCCATAAAGGTTTGAAAATATAATACTATTTTTCATTAGATACTCTTTTGCACTATTATTAAGCGTCTCAAAGTTGAGATATTGATATGCTATACCATCATAACGTTCAATAGAGTGCATAAGTGGTGACTTGAAAATATCATTTATATATGGTTGGCAGTCTGAAAATTTTTTAAATCCAAAAAGTTCTTTAATTACCTCTTCATTATGACTATTTACGACGCTATTGTATTCATTTAGTATGGTTTCTCTTGCGCTATTTGAACCAAAAAGTTCTTTTTGCTCTTCAGTGCCACCAGTTTTTTTGTTCTCAGATGGAGAAAATAATATTTTTAACATCAATAAAACCTTTAATATATATAAAATAGAAACAGATAATAGCCTTTTTTACATAAAGAGATAAATCTTTTAAATTTTAAGTAAAAACCCCTTGACATTGAAAATATATTGCACTATAATTCTGGCTCAAATTCGATGCCGACATAGCTCAGTTGGCTAGAGCAGCTGATTTGTAATCAGCAGGCCCGGGGTTCAAATCCTCGTGTCGGCACCATTGAATTCGAGAATATTAGAAACAGTGTTAGACCAGATTAAACAATTATGTTATGGTGAGATAGTCAAGTGGCCAACGACGGCGGACTGTAAATCCGCTCCCTCCGGGTTCAGAGGTTCGACTCCTCTTCTCACCACCATTCAATGGCACATGCGGGCGTAGCTCAGTTGGCTAGAGCGTCAGCCTTCCAAGCTGAGGGTCGAGGGTTCGAGTCCCTTCACCCGCTCCATTGAAAATTCTGGAAGCTGAAGTACAATTTCAACCTACTTCATAAACATATATTTAAACTAAGATTATAGTATATGGCAATCTACACAAAAAACAATCTAATATTTAAAAAATTATGCAATTATTGCTTGGTGTCTATTTTACTTTTTTAACTTTGCTCTCGTGGCTCAGGGGTAGAGCACTTCCTTGGTAAGGAAGAGGTCGGCGGTTCAAATCCGCTCGTGAGCTCCATAAGGTAAAGTATAGACAAAGTTTAAGCAATAATTGAATAATTTTTGGGTACAATTCCATTTCTATTCACAAATTAAGTCGGAGGACACTATGGCAAAAGAAAAGTTTGCGCGTAATAAACCGCATGTAAACATAGGTACAATTGGTCACGTAGATCATGGTAAAACAACATTGACAGCTGCAATTACTGCGGTATTAGCAGTAACAAATGGTGCAAAAATGATGGATTATGATGCTATCGACAATGCTCCTGAAGAGCGTGAGCGCGGTATTACAATTGCAACATCACACGTAGAATACGAAACTAACAATCGTCACTATGCACACGTTGATTGTCCAGGTCACGCGGATTATGTTAAAAACATGATTACAGGTGCTGCACAAATGGATGGTGCTATTTTAGTTGTTTCTGCAGCTGATGGTCCGATGCCTCAAACTCGTGAGCATATTCTTCTTTCTAAGCAAGTTGGTGTTCCATATATCGTTGTTTTCATGAACAAAGAAGATATGGTTGATGACGAAGAGCTATTAGAGTTAGTTGAAATGGAAATCCGTGAACTTCTTGATATGTATGATTTCCCAGGTGACGATACTCCAATCGTAGCTGGTTCAGCAAAAGAAGCATTAGATGAAGCAAAAACTGGTACACTTGGACCATGGTCTGCAAAAATACAAAAGCTTATGGCTGCTGTAGATGAGTATATTCCTGAGCCAACTCGTGAAGTTGATAGAGATTTCTTAATGCCTGTTGAAGATGTTTTCTCAATCTCTGGTCGTGGAACAGTTGTAACTGGTCGTATCGAGCGTGGAACAGTTAAAATTGGGGATGCTATTGAAATCGTAGGTATCCGTGATACTCAAAAAACTACTGTAACTGGTATAGAGATGTTCCGTAAAGAAATGGATCAAGGTTTAGCTGGTGACAACTGTGGTGTTCTAGTTCGTGGTATAGGTAAAGATGATGTTGAGCGTGGTCAAGTGCTTTGTAAGCCAGGCACAATCAATCCTCACACTAAATTTACAGCTGAGATTTACGTATTAAGTAAAGAAGAGGGTGGTCGTCATACTCCATTCTTTACTAACTATCGTCCACAGTTCTATGTTCGTACTACAGACGTTACAGGTGCTATCTATTTACCAGAAGGTACAGAGATGGTTATGCCAGGTGACAACGTAAGTATTACTGTTGAGCTAATTCACCCAATCGCTATGGAAAAAGGTACTAAGTTCGCTATCCGTGAGGGTGGACGTACTGTTGGTGCTGGTGTTGTAGCTGAGATTCTTGCATAATTCGCTTAAGCGAATATGCAAAATCCTTTAAAAGGTTAATAACATGAGAGAAGCAATACATTTAGGGTGTGAAAAGTGTACTCGTCGTAACTATCATACTACTAAAAACAAAAAAACTCATACTGAAAAATTTTCAGTTAAAAAATATTGTAAATTTTGTCGTGAGCATACTCTTCACAAAGAGATGAAGTTATAATATTAAAGTTGCAATAAAGCTAAGGTTGAATACTTCTGCTTTATTGTTAAAATAAAGGCGTATAGCTCCAACGGTTAGAGCACCGGATTCCAAATCCGGGTGTTGGGAGTTCGAATCTCTCTACGCCTGCCACACATTAATTATTTGTAGTGCTTTGGGGCTTTATTTGTAATTAATGACGATTAGGAAAGTTGAATGAATTTAGGTGTACATATTAAAAATGCTAGAATAGAATTAAGCAAAGTTATTTTTCCTACTAAAGGTCAAGTGAAACAAGCCTATATTTCTGTTTTAATTGTTGTAACAGTAATCACTGCTTTTTTAGCATTGGTTGATTTGCTTATGTCATCAATAATGTCGGCAATTTTAGGTTAAGGGGTAACAATGGAGAAAAAAAACAGTCATCAATGGTACTCTATACAAACATATGGCAATGAGAGAACTGTTCGTTTAGCAATTTTAAATCTTATAGAAGAGATGAGACTACAAGACTTCATAACAGATGTTATAGTTCCTACAGAAGATGTTATAGAAGTAAAAGATGGCAAGAAAAAAATATCTGAACGCTCACTTTATTCAGGTTATGTTTTTGCTAGAATCGAACTCAATACTGAGATTCAACATATAATTCAATCAATACCAAAAGTATCTGGATTTATTGGTGAAGCAAATATTCCTACACCACTTAGTGAGCATGACATAAATGTAATACTAGATCGTGTTCAAAATCGTGCTGCGCCTAAGCCAAAGGTATTTTTTGATAATGGGGAGACTGTCCGAATTACAGATGGTCCATTTGCAAACTTTACGGCAACTGTAGATGAGTATGATTTAGAGCATGGAACTTTAAAACTAAATGTTTCAATTTTTGGAAGAGCAACACCAGTTGATATCTCTTATACTCAAGTTGAAAAAATAATTTAATTAGCAATAAGCTACGCTAACTTTAGATTTTTTATAAAAGTTTAAAGTTAGCGTAGTTTAAAGCGACTTGTCGCGCGAGCATCTGCTGAAGAAAACTTAGCGTTAGCGTAGCAAACTGGACTCTGTTCAGGTTGCGTTAAGTAAAATAATAAAAAGGAAAAAAGATGGCAAAAAAAATAATGGGCTACATTAAGCTTCAAATTGAAGCTGGCAAAGCAACTCCTGCTCCTCCAGTTGGACCAGCACTTGGTCAACGTGGTGTTAATATTATGGAGTTTACAAAAGCGTTTAATGAAAAAACAAAAGATAAGATGGGATTTAAAGTTCCTGTAGTTATTACTGTTTTTACTGATAAAAGTTTTACGTTTGTTGTAAAACAACCACCAGCATCTGCTCTACTTATGCATGCTGCAGGTCTTAAAGGCGGTTCAAGTAATCCACTTAAAAATAAAGTGGCAAAACTTACTCAAGCGCAATTAATGGAAATTGTAAATAGAAAAATCGAAGATTTAAATACTGATGATAAAGAAGCTGCAGCTAAAACAATTGCTGGTTCAGCTCGTTCAATCGGTATTGAAATAGTAGATTAATATTAAACATTTTATCATCGACCACAGTGATATAAAGTTTTGTGGCAGAATTTCATAGGAGAATTTGACAATGAGCAAAAGATATAAACAATTAACAGAAAAAATTGATGTTACTAAAGCGTATAGCGTTGATGAAGCATCACTATTAGTAAAAAATTTAGTAAGTGCAAAATTTGATGAAACAGTTGAAGTGGCATTTAATTTAAATGTAGATCCAAGACATGCGGATCAGATGATTCGTGGAGCTATTGTGCTTCCTCATGGAACTGGTAAAACTGTACGTGTTGCAGTTTTTGCTAAAGGTGCTAAAGCTGATGAAGCCAAAGCTGCTGGAGCAGATATAGTTGGAACTGATGATTTAGTTCAGCAAATTAAAGATGGCATTTTCAACTTTGATATTGTTGTTGCTGCACCTGATTGTATGGGACTTGTTGGTCAAATTGGTCGTATTTTAGGGCCAAAAGGTATGATGCCTAACCCTAAAACTGGGACTGTAACTCCAGATGTTGCAACAGCAGTTAAAAATGTTAAGGGTGGGCAAGTAAATTTCCGTGTTGATAAAAAAGGAAATATACATGCAGGTATTGGTAAGGCAAGTTTTAATGCTGATAAAATATCTGAGAATCTTATAACATTTGTTAAAGCGATTAACAGACACAAGCCATCATCTGCAAAAGGTCGCTACATTAAAAATTGTGCTTTAAGTTTAACAATGAGTCCTGCTATCAAGCTTGATGTTATGCAATTAGCGGATATGAAATAATTTAGTAATTTTTAGTGCTTTATTCGTAAAGCACTCTCAAGTTACTACTTTGGTAACTGCATTTTATGGACTGAAGATATAGGAGCGAAAGCTTAATATGCTGATAATAATTAGCATCCCTATTGAAGTGTTGTCTGGAAAGGAGATATTCTATGACAAAAACACAAAAAGCTGAAATTATTGAAGTACTTTCAAATGAATTTAAAGATGCTCAAAGTGTAATCTTTTGTGATTACAAAGGTTTGAGCGTTTCTAAGCTTGAGAATTTGAGAAAAATGGCTCGTGCTAAAGATACAAAAGTTCAAGTTGTTAAAAATACGTTAGCTACTATTGCACTAAGCAATGCTTCACTAACGGGTGTTGAATTAAAAGACACTAATATTTTAGTATGGGGAGCAGATTCTGTTGCTACATCTAAAGTATGTGCTGACTTTGCTAAAGATAATGAAAAATTTGTAATTAAGTCTGCTTATGTTGATCGTGAAGCTGCTGATGCTGCTAAGGTTGAAGCATTTGCTAAACTTCCTGGTCGTGAGGAGCTTCTTGCTATGCTTGCTGCTACTTGGATGGCACCAGTTACATGTTTCACTATTGGACTTGACGCATTAAGACAAAAAAAAGAGGAAGCTTAATAGCTTTCAACAAACATAGATGATTTAAATCATCAAAATAAAAATTAAGGAGCTATATTATGGCTATAACTAAACAAGATGTATTAGAGTTTATCTCAGGACTTTCTGTATTAGAACTTTCTGAATTAGTAAAAGAGTTTGAAGAGAAATTTGGTGTATCTGCACAGCCTGTAGCTGTTGCTGGTGGTGCTGTTGCTGCAGTTGCTGTTGAAGAGCAAACAGAATTTAATGTTATCATCACTGATGCTGGCGATAAAAAAATCAACGTAATTAAAGTTGTTCGTGCATTAACTGGTCTTGGATTAAAAGAGGCTAAAGATGCAACTGAGAATGTACCTTCAACAATAAAAGAGGGTGTAGATAAAGAGACTGCTATGAATGCTAAAAAAGAGCTTGAAGAAGCTGGCGCAAAAGTAGAAGTTAAATAATTTTACTACCTACTCGCAACACAGGAGAAGACATTTTTCCTGATAGTTGCGAATTTTTGGGCGCTTTTACGAATGGATTTTTATCTCTTCGTAAAAGTGCCCTTATGTCGTTTATAAGCACTGAATAGAAGCTCTAACTTTTGAGCTAAAAATCATCTAGGGACGCCTAGATACGAAACCTTAATCTTTAATGATTAAGTCTTAATAACAACTCATCGAGGTAGCCAATGTTAAATACTTTATATTCCGGAAATCGTCTTCGTGTAGACTTCTCTAAAACCCCTCAACAAATAGAAGTACCAAATTTATTACAACTACAACAAAGCTCATATAACAAGTTTTTAATGCTTGAGGAAAAAGATAGATCACAAAGTGGTGTTGAAACAGTTTTTCAATCAGTTTTTCCAATTCATGATACTCAAAATAGATTGACTGTTGAGTATATTGATAGTGAAGTTGGAAAACCAAAATACACAGTTAGAGAGTGTATGGAGCGTGGACTCACTTATGCAGTTAGCTTAAGAATGAAAACGCGTCTTATTCTTTGGGATAGAGATGAAAATACAAAAGAGAAATTAGGTGTAAAAGATATCAAAGAGCAGAGTATATTTGTTCGTGATATTCCACTTATGACAGAGAGAACTTCATTTATTATCAATGGTGTTGAGAGAGTTGTTGTAAATCAGCTTCACCGCTCTCCAGGTGTTATCTTTAAAGAAGAGGAATCAACTACTTCAGGCAATAAACTAATATATACTGGACAGATTATTCCAGATCGTGGTTCATGGCTCTATTTTGAGTATGATCCAAAAGATATTCTTTATATGAGAATAAATAAGCGTCGTAAAGTACCAGTTACAATCATGTTCCGTGCTCTTGGGTACTCTAAACAAGATATCTTAAAACTTTTTTACCCAATTCAACATATTAACATCGTTGATAACAAATTTTTAATGTCATTTAATCCAAATGATTACTCTAGCAGATTAACTTATGACTTAGTTGACAAAAATGGAAAAATTCTTTTAGCTTCAGGAAAAAGACTCTCCGCTAAAAAAGCACAAAATTTTATTGATGAGGGTTTAAGTGAAGTTGAGTATCCATTAGAAGTTCTTTTAGATAGATACTTGGCAAAGCCAATAGTTGACCCTGAAACAGGCGAAATTCTCTTTGATGCTATGACAAGAATTGATGAAACAAAACTTAAAAAACTGAGTGAAATTGGTGTTAAAAACTTCAGTATTGCGAACGATTTGGCTGAAGGTGTGGATGGTTCAATTATAAATGCGTTTAATGCTGATGCAGATTCTCTAAAGTTACTAAAGCAGACTGAAGATATAGAAGATGAAAACCATCTCTCAGCGATTCGTATATATAAAGTAATGAGACCAGGTGAGCCAGTAACAAAAGAGGCTGCAAAAGTTTTTGTAAATCAACTTTTCTTTGATCCAGAGAGATATGATTTGACAAAAGTCGGTCGTATGAAGATGAATCATAAGTTGGGGCTAAATATTCCTGAATATATAACTGTTTTAACTCATGAAGATATTATAGAGTCTGTAAAATATGTTATCAAAGTTAAAAATGGACAAGGACATATTGATGATAGAGATCACTTAGGTAATCGTCGTATTCGTTCAATAGGTGAACTTTTAGGAAATGAGTTACATAACGGTTTGATTAAGATGCAAAAAGCGATTCGTGATAAGCTCTCTACAATGAGTGGACCTATGAATGAGCTAATGCCTCATGATTTGATAAACTCAAAAATGATTACTTCAACAATCATGGAGTTTTTCTCAGGCGGGCAGCTATCACAATTTATGGATCAAACAAATCCTCTCTCGGAAGTAACACATAAGCGTCGTTTATCAGCTCTTGGAGAGGGTGGACTTGTAAAAGAGCGTGCTGGATTTGAAGTACGTGACGTTCATCCAACTCACTATGGTAGAATTTGTCCGATTGAGACTCCAGAGGGTCAAAATATTGGTCTTATCAATACGCTTGCAACTTACTCAAAAGTTAATGAGCATGGATTTATTGAAGCTCCATATAAAGTAATGAAAGAGGGAAAAGTAACAGATGAGATTGTTTATTTAACAGCTACTCAAGAAGAGGGCAAGAAAATTGCTGCTGCTTCAAATAAGCTAGATAAAGATGGTCAATTTATAGATAAAATGGTTGTAACTAGAGTTGATGGAGAGATTCTTCACCGTCCTGTTACCGAGTGTAACTATGCTGACTTGTCATCTCACATGGTTGTCGGTGTTGCCGCTTCACTAATTCCATTCTTAGAACACGATGATGCAAACCGTGCTCTAATGGGTGCAAACATGCAACGTCAAGCCGTTCCTCTTATTAAACATGAAGCGCCTATTGTTGGAACTGGCGTTGAAAAACTTGTTGCTCGTGACTCTTGGGAATGCGTAAAGGCAAGACGTTCTGGTATTGTAGAAAAAGTAGATGGAAAACATATCTATGTTATGGGAGATGATGATGGAGAAATCTATATAGATTACTATCCATTGCAAAAAAACCTTCGTACTAACCAAAATACAGCATTTGGTCAAAAACCAATTGTAAATATTGGACAAAGAGTTGAAATTGGTCAAGTAATCGCCGATGGTCCAAATATGGATCAAGGTGAACTTGCTCTTGGTGTTAATGCAATGGTTGCGTTTATGCCTTGGAATGGATACAACTTTGAGGATGCTATTGTAATCTCTGAGAGACTTATTCGTAAAGATGCTTTTACATCTGTTCATATCTATGAAAAAGAGGTTGAAGCAAGAGAGCTAAAACATGGGGTAGAAGAGATTACTCGTGATATTCCAAATGTTAGAGATGATGAACTCTCTCACCTAGACGAGAGCGGTATTATCAAAATTGGTACGAATGTAACTGGTGGAATGATACTAGTCGGTAAAGTTTCCCCAAAAGGTGAAGTAAAACCAACTCCAGAAGAGAGACTTCTTCGTGCAATTTTTGGTGAAAAAGCGGGACATGTAATAAACAAATCTCTTTATTGTCCTCCATCTATGGAAGGTGTTGTTGTTGATGTTAAAATCTTTACAAAAAAAGGTTATGACAAAGATGCACGTACTCTTGAACTTGAAAAAGAGGAGCGTGACTATTTAGAGCGTGAGCACTATGATAGACTTCTTATGATTGATAAAGAGGAGATGTTAAGAGTTACAAAACTTCTTACAAAAGAGCCACTTATAAACGATATTAAAATTGGCAACACAAGTTATAAAGCTGGCGATATAATCAATGGCGAAGATTTAGTTGAAGTGAATCGTTTTGCAATGAATGCCATAATTAAATCATTCAGTGAAGAGATTCAATCAGAATATAATAAAACTAAAAACTATTTCCAAAAAGAGAAAAGACTCTTCCGTGATGAGCATGAAGAGAAGTTAAATATCCTAGAAAAAGATGACATTCTTCCAAATGGCGTTGTTAAACATGTAAAGATATATATTGCAACAAAGCGTCAACTAAAAGTTGGTGATAAAATGGCAGGACGTCATGGAAATAAGGGTATTGTCTCTACAATAGTACCTGAAGTTGACATGCCTTACATGGAAGATGGAAGAGGCGTTGATGTTTGTCTAAATCCTCTTGGTGTTCCATCTCGTATGAATATCGGGCAAATATTAGAGATGCACCTTGGTATGGCTGGACGTGAGTTAGGGCATCAAATAACTAAAGAGTTTGAATCAAAGCAAAAAGATTTTATTAAAAATCTTCGAGCTAAAATGATTGAAATAGCTGATGTTGCTCAGATGATGAATGCAGCTAAAACTCTTGGAGATATGAGTGATGAGTTGCTTCTGCACCATGCTCGTGACTGGTCAAGAGGTGTTAAGTTTGCATCGCCTATATTTGAGGGTGTAAATGCTGTAGAGTTTGAAAAACTTTTTGCCCTTGCAAAAATGGACACAGATGGTAAAACAGTTCTTTATAACGGTTTGACTGGTGAGAAGATTAAAGAGCGTGTAAACGTTGGTTACATGTACATCCTTAAGCTACATCACTTAGTTGATGAGAAGATTCATGCTCGTTCAACTGGACCATACTCACTTGTTACTCAACAACCAGTTGGTGGTAAAGCACTATTTGGTGGACAGAGATTTGGAGAGATGGAAGTTTGGGCACTAGAAGCTTATGGGGCTTCAGCAGTTTTAAAAGAGATGTTAACTATCAAATCAGATGATGTTGATGGTCGTGTTCGTGCATATAAAGCTATTACAAAAGGTGAATTAGTTCCAGAATCTGGGATTCCTGAGACACTATTCGTATTGACAAAAGAGTTGCAATCACTTGCTCTTGATGTAGAAATATTTGACGAGGTAGAAGATAATGAGTAAATTAGTACCTATTGAAGTAACAGAAGATAGAAGACCAACTGATATAAAGCAGATACAGTTTCGTTTGGCTTCTCCTGAAAAAGTGATGTCTTGGAGTCACGGAGAAGTAAAAAAACCTGAAACTATTAACTATCGCACACTCAAACCTGAGCGTGACGGACTTTTTTGTGCAAAAATATTTGGACCAGTTAGAGACTATGAGTGTCTTTGTGGTAAATACAAAAAAATGCGTTATAAAGGTGTTGTGTGTGAGAAGTGTGGTGTTGAAGTAACAAGCACAAAAGTTCGCCGTATCCGTATGGGGCATATAGAACTTGTAACTCCAGTAGCACATATTTGGTATGTGAGTTCATTACCTTCTCGTATAGGTACTCTTTTAGGCATTAAGATGAAAGACCTTGAGCGCGTACTATATTATGAAGCATATATAGTTGAGAGCGGTGGTGAAGCATATTATGATGCAGAAGCAAAAACGCCAGTTTTAAAATATGATGTTTTAAATGAAGAGCAGTACCGTACTCTTGTATCTAGATTTGGTGAACTTGGTTTTAAAGCTCGTATGGGTGGAGAAGTTGTTCGCGATCTTCTTGATTCTATCGATTTAGTTGATCTATTTACTCAACTAAAAGAAGATATTGAACTTACAAAAAGTGAAGCAAAAACAAAAACTATTGCTAAGAGACTAAAAGTAATCGAGTCATTTTTAAATTCAGGAAATAACCCTGCATGGATGATGTTAACTGTTTTACCTGTCCTTCCACCTGATTTGAGACCACTTGTAAGTCTTGATGGTGGTAAATTTGCTGTTTCAGATGTAAATGACTTATATCGTCGTGTAATAAACCGTAATCAACGTCTTAAACGTCTTGTTGAGCTTGAAGCACCAGAAATTATTGTTAGAAATGAGAAGCGTATGCTTCAAGAATCAGTTGATGCACTGTTTGATAACGGTCGTCGTGCAAATGCTGTTAAGGGAGCTAACAAACGTCCGCTTAAGTCTTTGAGCGAAATTATTAAAGGTAAACAGGGTCGTTTTAGACAAAACTTGCTTGGTAAACGTGTTGACTTCTCAGGTCGTACAGTAATCGTTGTTGGACCATCTCTATCTATGGATGAGTGTGGATTACCTAAAAAAATGGCACTAGAGCTGTTCAAGCCACATTTGATTGCAAAACTTGAAGATAAGGGTTATGCAACAACTGTTAAAGCTGCGAAAAAGATGATTGAAGATAAAACTAATGAAGTTTGGGAATGTTTGGCTGAGATAGTTGATGGCTATCCAGTACTACTAAACCGTGCACCAACGCTTCATAAGCTCTCAATTCAAGCATTTCACCCTAAGCTAATTGATGGAAAAGCTATACAGCTTCATCCATTGGTTTGTGCTGCTTTTAACGCCGACTTTGACGGTGACCAGATGGCTGTTCACATTCCTTTAAGTTCTGCTGCAATTGCTGAAGCAAAAGTATTAATGCTAGCTTCTATGAATATTCTTCTTCCTGCATCAGGAAAGGCTATTGCTACACCATCTCAAGATATGGTTCTTGGAATTTACTACATTACATTAGAGAAAAATGGTGTAAAAGGTTCAAATAAACTTTTTGCAAACGTAGATGAAGTAAGAATTGCTATTGAGCATGATGCTCTTGATATTCATGCAAAAGTAAGAACAAGAGATGATGGAAGAATTATTCACACAACAGCAGGAAGAATGCTCTTAAAAGCTATTTTACCTAATTTTGTTCCATCAGAACTTTGGAATAGAGTTATGAAGAAAAAAGCTATTAATGAAGTGGTTGATTACGTTCAAAAACATGGCGGTATAGGCGTAACAGCAGGTTTCTTAGATAGACTTAAGAACTTAGGATTTAAACATGCAACTGAAGCTGGTATATCTATCTCTATTGATGATATAAAAATACCTGCAGGAAAAGAAGCTAAAATCGCTGAATCAAAAAATAGAGTTTTTGAGATTCAAAAACAGTTTGAAGCGGGTCTTTTAACTGAACAAGAGAGATATAATAAAATTATTGATGTTTGGACTGATACAAACAACACGCTAGCGACTCAGATGATGGATTTAGTTCAAACAGACAAAGCTGGATTTAACTCGATTCATATGATGGCAGACTCAGGTGCTCGTGGTTCGGCTGCACAAATTCGTCAGCTTGCTGGTATGCGTGGACTTATGGCAAAACCAAGTGGTGAGATTATTGAGACACCAATTATTTCTAACTTTAAAGAGGGATTAAATGTTGTTGAGTACTTTATTTCAACACACGGTGCTAGAAAAGGTCTTGCCGATACTGCTCTAAAAACAGCAAATGCGGGTTATCTTACTCGTAAACTTGTTGACGTTGCTCAAAATGTTAAGATTGTTGAACATGATTGTCATACTCACGAGGGTATAGAGATTTCTGATATTAGTGATCAAAATACTCTAATTGAATCTTTAGAAGATAGATTAAATGGTAGAGTTTTAGCAGATGATGTAATTGACCCAATAAGCAATGAGATACTCTTTGCAGAGGGAACACTTCTTGATGAAGTTAGTGCTAAAGTCATAGCAGAAGCTGGAATTAAGACGGCATATATCAGAACTCCAACTACATGTAAGAGTGAAAATGGTATTTGTGCACTATGTTATGGTGTGAACCTAGCAACAGGGCAGATAGTTCGCAGAGGAGAAGCTGTTGGTATTATTGCTGCTCAGTCAATTGGTGAACCTGGTACTCAGCTAACACTTAGAACATTCCACGTTGGGGGAACTGCAAGTTCAACTGCGCAAGAGAGACAAGTTGTAGCTGAAAAAGAGGGCTTTATTCGTTACTATAACCTAAAAACTTATGTTTCAAAAGAGGGTAGAAATATAGTAGCAAACCGTAGAAATGCAGCTGTCTTATTAGTAGAGCCAAAGATTAAAGCTCCATTTAGCGGTCGTGTTGAAATTCAAACTGTTCATGATGAAGTAATTATTAGTGTTTCATCAAAGACAGATACAATTCGTTATGTATTGCGTAAAAATGAGATTGCTAAACCAAATGAGTTAGCTGGAGTTGGTGGACAAATAGAGGGTAAATATTACTTCCCTTATGAAAGTGGTGCAGAAGTTCAAGAATATGAGTCAATAGTTGAGACAATAAAAGATGGTTGGAATGTTCCAAGTCGTATTCCTTATGCTTCTGAAGTGTTAGTTGCAAATGGCGCACCTGTTACTCAAAAGATTTTTGCAAAAGAGGATGGAGTTGTTAAATACTTCCTTCTTAGAGGTGACTATTTAGAGAGATTTGAAGGATTAAAAGCTGGTTATGAAGTTATTGAAAAAGGACTTTTTGCAACTGTTGTAGATTCAAATAATAGAGAAGCAGTACGTCATTACATTGCTCGTGGTTCTATTATTGTAGCTGAGGACGATGCTGTAGTTGATCCAAAAACTCTTATCGCTAAACCTAAAAATGATGAATCAACAGTAATAGCAGAGTGGGATCCATACTCTAATCCTATTATTTCTGAGACTAGCGGTACAGTTAAATTTGAAGATATTATTATTGGAACAACAGCAACTGAACAGTATGATGAGTTAACTGGTAAAACACGTTTAATGATTAGTGATCATGTTCCTGCTGAATATAAGCCAACAATAGTACTTGCTAGCGAAGATGGCGAACTATTAAGATACCAAGTTCAATCAAAAACTTCTATTTATGTAGAAGATGGAGCTAAAGTTAAAGTTGCTGATATTATTGCAAAGACACCAAAAGCACTTCAAAAATCAAGCGATATTACAGGGGGTCTTCCTCGTGTAAGTGAACTTTTTGAAGGTCGTCGTCCAAAAGCAACAGCACTGATTTCTGAGATAGATGGTGTTGTATCATTTGGAAAATCTCTAAGAGGTAAAATTAGAATCATAGTTGCTTCTGATAATGGAATATTAAAAGAGTATTTTGTTGATAAATCACACACTCCAGTTGTAAATAGCGGTGACTTTGTGCACGCTGGTGAGAGATTAACATCTGGTATTATCTCTTCACATGAGCTATTACGCATTATGGGTGTGAAAACACTTTATAACTACCTAGTAAGTGAAGTACAGCAAGTTTACCGTTCTCAAGGTGTTAATATTTCAGATAAGCATATTGAAGTTATATTTACACAGATGTTAAGACAGGTTAAAATTCTTAAATCTGGCGATACTAAGTTTATAGAAGGTGATTTAATCTCTAAAGTTAAGTTTGCGCAAGAGAATGAAAAAATTATAAAACTTGGCGGTCGTCCAGCTATTGCTGAGCCATTCTTGGTTGGTATTACAAGAGCCGCTGTATCAGCTGATAGTATTATCTCTGCTGCATCTTTCCAAGATACTACAAAAGTATTAACAGAAGCTGCAGTTAGTGCTAAAGTTGATGATTTAAATGATTTAAAAGAGAACGTAATTATTGGTCGTACTATTCCTGTTGGAACTGGTATATATAAAGATCAAGAGATTATGTTTGGATACAATTAAAAAAATTTACTTAGAGATCTTCTTAAGGTCTCTAAACCTACATGTACTTCTTCTATAATTCTACAAATAAAATATTATATATTAATTTATTCTTAAAATAAGCTAACTTTAATCACAATTTATATAACATTACGCGTCTATAACTCCCTAAAATTTAGCGAGTTAAATTCTACTGGAAAAATTAAGTAAAGGAATTGTATGCCTACAATTAATCAATTGATTAGAAAAGAGCGTCAAAAAGTGGTTAAAAAATCAAAATCACCTGCTCTAGTATCATGTCCACAGCGTCGTGGAGTTTGTACTCGTGTTTACACAACTACACCAAAAAAACCTAACTCAGCTTTGAGAAAAGTTGCAAAAGTTCGTTTAACTTCTGGTTTTGAAGTTATTTCATATATCATGGGAGAGGGTCACAACCTTCAAGAGCACTCAATAGTTCTAGTTCGTGGTGGCCGTATTAAAGACTTACCAGGTGTTAAGTACCATATCGTTCGTGGTGCATTAGATACTGCTGGTGTTGCTAACCGTACTGTTTCTCGTTCTAAATATGGAACTAAGAGACCTAAAGTTAAAAAATAGTCCCAAGCTAATTAAGCTAAAAAAAGAAAATAACACAGGATATACCTTTAGTGGTATATTTTGAGTAAATTTAAAAAAAATTGAAGTAAGGAAAATTACAGATGAGAAGAAGAAAAGCTCCCGTTCGTGAAATTATGCCAGATCCAGTTTATGGAAGCAAAGTTTTAACGAAATTTATAAATAAAATCATGTTTGATGGTAAAAAATCAACAGCTGAGAAAATCATATATAGCGCAATGGATATCATTAGTTCTCGTGGAGAAAAAACTGGTATAGATACTTTTAATGAAGCAATCGAAAACATTAAGCCTATTATAGAAGTTAAAAGTCGCCGTGTTGGTGGTGCTACTTATCAAGTTCCAGTAGAAGTGCGCCCAGTGCGTCAATTATCTCTAGCAATTAGATGGTTAGTTGATGCTTCTCGTAAAAGAAACGAGAGAACAATGGCTGAGAGATTGGCAAATGAGTTAATGGATGCGTCATCTGACAAAGGTAATGCATTTAAGAAAAAAGAGGATACTTACCGTATGGCTGAAGCAAATAAAGCATTTGCTCACTATCGCTGGTAATAGGAATATAATATGGCAAGATCACATAAATTAGAAGACGTTAGAAACATTGGTATTGCTGCTCACATTGATGCAGGTAAAACTACAACGACAGAAAGAATCCTTTTCTATACAGGTCGTGAGCACAAAATCGGAGAGGTTCATGATGGCGCTGCTACTATGGACTGGATGGAGCAAGAGCAAGAGCGTGGTATTACTATCACTTCTGCTGCAACTACATGTGAATGGGCTGGAAAGCAAATTAACATTATAGATACTCCAGGTCACGTTGACTTCACTATCGAAGTTGAGCGTTCAATGCGTGTTCTTGATGGTGCTGTTTCAGTTTTCTGTGCAGTTGGTGGTGTTCAGCCTCAATCTGAGACTGTTTGGAGACAAAGAAATCGTTATGGCGTACCATCGATTGTATTTGTTAACAAAATGGATAGAACAGGTGCAAACTTTTATGCAGTTGAAGAGCAGATTCGTACACGCCTTAAAGGTAATCCAGTTCCTATTCAGATACCAATAGGCGAAGAAGATAACTTCTTAGGTGTAATAGACCTTGTTAAGATGAAAGCAATTGTTTGGGATGTAGATGCTGCTATGGGTTCAAATTACCATGTAGAAGAGATTCCAGCAAATTTACTTCAAAAAGCACAAGAATATCGTGAAAAAATGATTGAATCTATCTCTGAAGTAGATGGTAACGAACACCTTGCAGAAAAATATTTAGAGGGTGAAGAGTTAAGCGAAGATGAGATTATTGCAGGTATTAAAGCTGCTACAATCGGTATGCACATTGTTCCAATGACAGCTGGTACATCATTTAAAAACAAAGGTGTTCAAACTCTTCTTGATGCAGTTGTTGCTTACCTTCCAGCTCCTACTGAGTGTGCTCCAATTAAGGGCACAATGATGGATGATGAAGATGAAGAAGTTATCGTCCCATCAACAGACAGTGGGGAGTTTGCATCACTAGCGTTTAAAATTATGACTGATCCATTCGTTGGAACGTTAACTTTTATTCGTGTATATCGTGGTTCACTTGAAGCTGGTTCATTCGTTCATAACTCTACTAAAGATAAAAAAGAGAGAATTGGGCGTATCGTAAAGATGCACGCTGTTAAACGTGAAGATATAAAAGAGATTTATGCTGGTGAAATCGGTGCAGTTGTTGGTTTGAAATATACAACTACTGGAGACACTTTGTGTTCAGAAGCTGATAAAGTTATATTAGAGCGTATGACATTCCCTGAGCCAGTTATCTCTGTAGCAGTTGAGCCAAAAACTAAAGCTGACCAAGAAAAAATGGGTCTAGCTTTAGCTAAACTTGCTGCTGAAGATCCATCTTTTAAAGTACATACTGATGAAGAAACAGGACAAACTATTATCTCTGGAATGGGTGAACTACACCTTGAAATTCTTGTTGACCGTATGAAGAGAGAGTTTAAGGTAGAAGCTGAAGTTGGCGCGCCACAAGTTTCTTACCGTGAAACTATTAGAGACACAGTTAACCAAGAGTACAAGTACGCTAAACAATCTGGTGGACGTGGTGCATTTGGACATGTATATCTTACAATCAAGCCAGGTGATGCTGGAACAGGTTTTGTATTCCATAACGAAATCAAAGGTGGGGTAATTCCAAAAGAGTATATTCCTGCAGTTGAAAAAGGTTGTGCTGAAACTATGAGTAATGGTGTTCTTGCAGGTTATCCTATGGAAGATATCGATATTACTCTATATGATGGTTCATACCATGAAGTTGACTCTAACGAGATGGCATTTAAACTTGCTGCTTCAATGGGATTCAAAGAGGGTTGTAGAAAAGCAAGACCTGCTATTTTAGAGCCACTTATGAAAGTTGAAGTTGAAGTTCCTGAGGACTATATGGGTGATGTTATCGGTGACTTAAATCGTCGTCGTGGACAAGTTACAAATATGGGAGATAGAAGCGGAAACAAAATAGTTGACGCATTTGTTCCTCTTGCTGAGATGTTTGGTTACTCAACTGACCTTCGTTCAGCTACTCAAGGACGTGCTACATACTCTATGGAATTTGATCACTATGAGGAAGTTCCAAAAAATGTGTCTGAAGAAATCATTAAAAAGAGAAATGGCTAATAAAGCCTAATAATACTTCTTTATGAAGTATTATTGCTCTTCTTATATAAAAAACCCTTTCTATTTTTTCTTTCTATTTTTTAAAAACACGATATATTTTATAATCAACCTCACAAAGCCAATCAAAATATAAATCAGAGATGTCCAGAGCAGTGGATGAAAAAAGTTCCCTTTTTCTACCATTAAATCAATTCTTCCAAATGGAGAAGTAAGTAAATCAGAGTGCTGCAAAAGAGATAGCACCAACAATATAGCCAAGAAATATACGAGTTCAGTTGTTGTTTTTTTAATCATAGTGAAATTATAATAAAAAAATAAAAAATATTATTGTTTTGTGAAATAATTTACTTATAACCAAAGAGCCTCTTCAAAAAGTTCGGGTCTATCTTGAAGTGTCAAATATGGAGTATAATGCGCTTTATATGCAAGGGAAGGGCACTCTTTTACATAATAACCTAAATATATCCAACTCTTATTACTATTTTTTGCAAAGAGTATTTGATTATAAAGAGAGAGTCGTCCAAGAGAGTAGTGTGAATAGGCGGGATCATAGTAGAAGTATATAGATGAGATTCCATCATTTAAAACATCAATAAGATCAACTCCAATTAATTTATCTTCATAATAGTAGAGTATTTCATAACCAAAATCATGGTGTCCATCTACAAATGAGCTGTGGTAGCTTTGTGCTGAGGATGGTGTATAATCCCACCCTTTTTTCTCTCTCATGTAGAGGTGATATTTATCAAAAAGTTCAAGATGAGCTCTGCTAAGAGATGGCTTTTGTATATAGCTTTTAATTTTTGATGCTTTTTTTAGCACTCTTTTTTGAGAAGAGGAGAATATGAAGTTATCTACGTCTATTTTTATGCTTTTGCACTCATCGCAGTTGCTGCATACTGGTCTAAAATAGACCTTCCCAAATCTTCTATAACCTCTCTCAATTAGCTCTTGAGAAAATAGAACTGAGCACTCATCAACGATTTTATAGTGAGTGGTCTGATTTTTGCTTTTTAGATAAGAACAACTATCATTAGTTTCAAATTCTTTAAGTATATTCATGCGGGAAGTTTGACATAATTTACTTTATAAAAAGGAAAAAAATGAGAGAGATATTTATCAGATACAAAATAGTTATATTTAGAGTTCTTGGCATTATGATGTTATTGATTGGATTCATACTATTTTTTTGGATGTCACCAAAAGAGGGCTTTAGTGAAAATGAGGTCGCTTTAGCAAATTTAGCCAGAATGGAGGCTAGTGTAAAAGGCGGTTCTGCAACTACTTCGAAACAGAGTCAAAAACCTGATGCATCAAAATTTGTGCAAGAGCTTCAAAATGCTCAGCAACAACAAGTCCAGTATCTACTTATAGCAACTATGATATTTGGAGTGTTGTTTTTGTTATATAGTTTTATCTCAAAACCTAAGAACGATTCTGAGATATAAGAACATCCTCAATCATTTTGTCTATGTCTCCATCTAGTATAGCACTCACATTTGAGTATGCTATATTGCTTCTTGTATCTTTTATCTGCTGATATGGTTGCATAACATAAGAGCGTATTTGATGCCCCCAGCCTATTTCACTTTTTGCTATACCTGCAATTTCTGCTTTTTGATTCTCTAGTTCTAACTCATAGAGTCTTGACTTTAACATCTTCATAGCAGTAGCCCTGTTCTTGTGTTGGCTTCTATCATTTTGACACTGTACAACAACACCAGTTGCTATATGAGTTATTCTAATAGCAGACTCTGTTTTATTTACATGTTGTCCGCCAGCACCGCTTGAGCGATATGTATCAACACGAATATCTCTGTCTTCTATCACTATATTTATGTCATCATCAACCTCTGGTGAAACCATTACAGAGCTAAAAGAGGTATGTCTCTTTGCATTAGAATCAAATGGAGATATACGTACAAGTCTGTGAATACCATTTTCTACTTTTAGATAGCCATAAGCGTTCTCGCCTGAGATAAGCAGAGATACATCTTTTATGCCTGCTTCATCACCAGCTTGATAGTCGAGAACTTCAACACTCCATCCACGTCTCTCAGCAAATCTTTTATACATTCTAAGAAGTATAGAAGCCCAGTCTTGGCTCTCAGTTCCACCAGCTCCAGGATGGATTGAAAGAATAGCATTATTGCCATCGGTCTCTTCACTTAGTAAAACTTCAATCTCCATTGTACGGATAAGGTCTTCTATATGTTGGGCGCCATTAAAACACTCTGCAATTAAATCCTCATCATTTTCCTCTTTTGCCATCTCATAAAGCTCTTTTGCATCATCAATAGCATTTTTTGCAAGATTATATTTCTTTAATTTTCGCTCACATTGTGTTTTGTCTTTTTGAACTAAAGCGGCGTTAGATGAATCATTCCAAAAATCTTGTGAATTTTCAAGTTCATCAATTTGGGCAACTCTTTTATATAGTTTATCAGGTTCTACAACACCTGTTATATTGCTCATTTTTTTTGAGAGATTTTTTAAAAGTTCTGTATATTCGTAGTTATCCATAAAATTTGTCCAATAGTGTATAATTGCGCGATTATATTAAATTGAGGCTTAAAATGAAGATTATTTCTAATCCCCTAGAGCTAAAAGAGTATCTTAAAGATGAGAAGCGCTCTATTGGTTTTATCCCAACAATGGGCGCTTTACATGAGGGTCATATTGCACTCATAAAAAAAGCAAAAGAGCAAAATGAGCTTGTTGTTGTATCTATATTTTTAAATCCTACACAATTTTTAAAAGGCGAAGATTTAGACAAATATCCCAAAAAAGATGAAGCTGACAGACAAATATGTAAGCTTTGCGGAGTTGATATACTTTTTTTTCCACATGTAGATGGTATTTACGGCTCTGATGAAGTCTCACTGCTGGCTCCAAAGATAAGAGGGTTTGTTTTAGAGGGGCAAAGCAGACCTAGCCATTTTAATGGCGTACTAACAGTTGTTATGAAACTCTTAAATATCGTAAGACCAAAAAGAGCCTATTTTGGAAAGAAGGATGCTCAACAGCTAAATCTAATCTCTTTAATGGTTAAACAACTTTTTATGAGTGTAGAGATTGTCGCAGTGGATACTGTTAGGGAAAAGGATGGATTAGCCCTTAGTAGTAGAAACGCATATTTAACGCCAGCTCAAAGGCAAGAGGCTCTAAAAATAGCTACATCTTTAAGAAGTGCGACGGCTATGGTTATGAGAGGTATTTTTGATTCAGAACTTATAATAGCAAACATGAGAGAGATTTTATCACCTTTAGATATCTCTTATGTTGCTATTGTGAACCGTGAATTTACTGAGCTTAAGAGAGTAGAGATAGGAAATAGTGTGATTTTAGTTGAGGCTAGCCTCGGGAGTACTAGGCTGCTCGATAATATTTGGCTTTAAGTAACTCTCTTCAACCAAAAGATCTATAATTTTTTTAAAGACAGGTACTGCGGTTTGTGCGGCAAACTGGCTTTTTTTTGGTTTTATGACAATAACACCAATTGTGTATTTACTCTTTTCATCATTTGCAAAACCGACAAAAGCAGTGTTATATTCATTAACATATTTTCCATCTTCAACTATATGTGCAGTTCCAGTTTTGCCCCCAACCTCAAGTCCTTCAGTTTTGGCTTTTGTTCCTGTTCCTTCATTTACAGTTTTTATTAATATATCTTTCATTCTTTGTGCTGTTGTACTTTTAATAACTTGAACTTGCTCCTCATTTGGAATAAGAAGTTCCCTTTTGTAGTTATCTATAAATGAGTGGACTATTTTAGGAGTTACCATTTTCCCATTGTTGCTATAAGCACTATAGGCACGAATAAGTTGCATTAAGTTTACACGTATTCCATATCCATATGAACATGTAGCTTTGTATATTTCACTGTTTAACTGCGTTGCGCTTGGGATTGAACCAACTCTCTCATATACTAAATCTGGAGTAGAAGGTTTAGAAAAGCCAAAATCTATAAGACCTTGATTGAACTCTCCGCCAGAGAGCTTTTGTGCAAGTTGAGCAATTCCTACGTTGGATGAGTGTACGATAGTGTTCTCGGCGCTTAACCAATCAAATCTATGTTCATCAGTTATAGTCTTATTTCCAATTACAAAACGTCCATTATGACCATTTACCATGTCATAAGGATTTACAAGACCTTTATCTAAAAGAAGTGAAAAAGTTATAGTTTTAATAACACTTCCTGGCTCAAAACTATACTCAATCATAGAGCTATTTAAGGATGGATAATCACTTGTTTTTATCTCTTTTGGAAGAAATCTATTTGAACTTGCCATTGCAAGAATCTCTCCGTTTGTAGAGTTCATAACAGCGAGCATAATCTCTTTTGCTCTAAGATCCTCTTGCATAACATCTAGCATCTTTTCAACTCGAATCTGAAGAGAGACAGGGATGTTTAGTTTTACATCAAGTCCATTTATCTCCTGTTTTGTAAAACTGTTTTTATTGAAAATGATATAGCTATTAACATCTCTCAATCCTTGGCTTAGCTCATCTTGTTTTGCCTGAAGTTCGTTTTCAAACCTTTTCTCTAGACCTTTAACACCCTTAATATATGTATATCCATCATCTTCTGCTTTATGCGGATAGCCAATTATTGGGGTTAAAAGGTTGCCATACGAGTACTCTCTACTCTCTCCGCTTTCTATTATGTTAAGAGCATGTAGTGAGGTTTTGCCAGTAATTGGATTTTTTCTCTCAATAAAAACTTTTAGTCGTCTTAGCTCGTATGAGAGTTGCTTAAGATATTGCGCTTGCTTTTGGGGAATATTGTAACTAAGAACGACAACACCTTTTTGACGCAATTTTTTCTCTATCTCAAGAGGCGGTATCTCTGAGTATATACTAAAAAGTTTTACAAATAAATCTGCTTTTTTAGAATCAATATAGTGTGTATTTACAATCGCTTTATAGAGTTTTACAGTTGTCGCAATATGAAAACCATCAGCACTTATAATGGAGCCACGAGTTGCTTTTGATGTATTTTTTGTATAAAGAGAGGGCAGATCACGAGCTTTTAGCGTATTTATAAGCATTACAGCCAAAAACAGTAAAAAACCTCCAACAAGAAGAGCGTAGAGGATAAATATTTTTTTACTTTTATTTTGGCTATTCATACTTTTTATTATCTTATTTTTTTAAAAAGTATTATAGCTGAGTCCTACTCAATTCTTTATAAGCACTTAGCGCTTTATTTCTAATTTCAAGCATAAGTTTCATGCTTGTCTCAGCTTTACCAATAGCAAGTGCGGCTTGATGAAGGTCTTTAACCTGTCCAGTAGCCATGTCACCAAGAGCGAGTTCACTATTTTGTTGAAGCTCATTTACTTCGTTTATGGCTGATTTTAGATGGTTTGCAAAATCTTCGCCACCAGCGCCCTCAACTTTACTTTTTTGTTTTAATAGTTCGGCAGATGATATGCCAGAAATTCCATCAATTGGACTCATAATTTTCCTCTATATTTATTGTAACAGTGAAATAGCACTGTTTGCTATACTTTTTGAACTCTCAAAAGCGGCTACATTTGCCTGATAACTTCTAGTTGCTTCCACTAAATCGGCCATTTCTATAACAGGATTAATATTTGGATACGCAACATACCCATTTGCATCGGCATCAGGGTGCGCTGGATCATATTTTTTTTGAGGCTCTTTATCGTCTCTTGAAATTTTATCAACAACTACGCTCATTATAGCAGGATTGACTCTCTTACCAAAATCTCCCTCATCTAGTGGGTCTTCATATTTTGCACTCTCAGTCATACCATTTAGCGCTTTGTTAAACTCTTGATTGAAGTCTATGGCTTTAAATACAACCTCTTTTCTTCTGTAAGGTCCACCCTCATCAGTTCTTGTTGTTTGCGCATTTGCTATATTTTGAGAGATAGTATTTACACGGACTCTCTGAGCAGAGAGACCATAACCACTGATATCAAAACTATTTAAAAAATTGCTCATATTTTAATCCTTAACTTAATTTTGAAGAGGCGTCAATAACACCTTTAAATATACCTGAATCTTTTTTCATTGCACCAACAAGAGCGTTAAACATGATAGAGTTTTTACTCATTTCTGTTGTTTCTACATCCAAATCAACGCTGTTGCCATCATTTCTAGCCATGTGCCCATCTCTAAAAAATGTTTTAGCTTTTGAATTGTCTGGTTCATCTTTGAGTGGAATGTGGGCAGAGTCTGTTTGTGCTAAAGAGAGTTTTGGTATTGAGAGATTTAATATTTTAGCTTTTTGCTCTGCTAAAGTATCTTCAAAACGAACATCTCTTGGTCTGTAAAAAGGAGTGTCAGCATTTGCAATATTCGAAGAAATCATATCTTGTCTGATAGCTCTATAATCAAGTGCTTTTGCAGCTAGCGCATGTGTTGCTGATACTTGAATGCTCATCTAAACTCCCCTATTCAAACTTAGTTTACAGATATAAGCAAGAAAAGTTCCAATTTAAATATTAATAACAATAAGCAACTATTAATATTAAATATTGCATAATATTTTTTAAAGTTATTTATATGCATTTTATTTATTAGGCGGACTCTTTTATGAAAAAAGCTGGTTTTACAATGATTGAACTAATCTTTGTTATCGTTATTTTAGGTATTTTATCTGCAGTTGCGTTACCAAAGTTTATAGGTGTGTCTCAACAAGCACATGACCAAAAAATTAGAGCGTTTATTGGTACTTTAAATAGAACTGTTGGACCATCAATGTGGGCTGTATCCATCGCAGATGGAACACATTTTGGTTCAGTTACTACAATGTGTGATACGACTAAAAATTTAGAGGTGTATCTTGATAAAATTCCAGAAGAAGTTACATTGAACGCTTGTAAATTTAATGCTGTTTCTGCTGCTGGTGGAACATTTGGCATAAATTTTCAAGATGGAAATGCAACAAATGCACCAACTTGGATTGAGTCTAATACAACAACAGGCTCATGATTTTTTTTGTTTTTTCCATTTTTGTGATTTGCGTGGGAAGGCACATATAAATGTAGTTATTTCCAAGCTATATAGAACAGTTTTAAAATAACTAGCTAAGGGTTTTTATGAAATTATCTTCTGCTTTTACTCTTATAGAACTTATTTTTGTTATTATTGTGCTTAGTATATTAGCTAGTATTGCTCTACCTAAATTTGCAAATATAAAAGAGATGACAGACTTGGCAAAAGGTCGTGCAGATTTAGCAACGATTCGTGCAGCAATTGCAAATGAGAGGTCGCAACAAGTTATAAAAGGCACCTATACATACATGTTAAAGCTCTCATCTGGCACGATGCTATTTAATGGTGATGGGACAAGAACACTGCTTAAGTATCCAATGAGAGCAGGAACATCTTCAGGTGAGTGGTACAGAGATAATGATACGACATATAGATTTAAAATTGGTGCAAAAACAACACTATTTACTTATAATCCAGCAAATGGAATGTTTAATTGTAATACTAGTGATAGTGGAACTGATTGCAAAGCTTTGGCAAATTAAGAACTTAATGTTCAAGGGGTATTTTTAAAAATTGCACTACTATAATATAGCACTGATAAACTCTCCTCTTGAGCCTTTTAGTTATGAGTCATCCCGTATGCTTGAGATTGGGAAAAAGGTAAAAGTAAAAGTTAAAAGCAGAGAGCTCTTTGGTGTAGTAATAGCTACATGTGAAAAACCAGAGTTTAAAACAAGCGAAATTTTAGAGCTATGTGACTCTTTTTACAGCCAACAACAGCTCCAGCTTGCTAACTTTATCTCAAGTTACTATTTTTGCTCTATTGGAGAAGCACTAGGAGTAATGCTTCCTTACTCAGATAAAGAGTGGATAAATCTCTCTACATGTAAGAGTATTAGCAAAAATATAGAGCTCTCATCCAAGCAGCAAGAGGCGCTAGAATTTTCAAAAACACATAAAGTCTCACTCCTTTTTGGAGATACAGGAAGTGGAAAAACAGAGATATATATGCGTTATTTTCAAGAGATGCTGCTTCTTGAGAAGCGTTCTATATTTTTAATGCCAGAGATTTCACTCACTCCTCAAATGGGCAAACGTTTAAAAGTACATTTTGGTGATAACGTTGTTATGTGGCACTCAAAACTAACTCCGCTGCAAAAGAGAAAAGCACTCGAATCAATCTATAATGGAGAGGCTAAAATCATAGCTGGTCCTCGTTCAGCTCTTTTTTTGCCGATAAAGGATTTAGGTCTAATTGTAGTTGATGAAGAGCATGATGATAGTTACAAATCATCTTCTCGCCCTAGATACAGTGCAAGAGACATAGCTATTTACATGGGTAAATTATATGGTGTAAATGTTGTTTTAGGAAGTGCTACTCCTAGTGTTGGAAGCTATGTAAAATTTCCTCACTTCAGGCTTCGTGGAGGCTACTTTACCTCTCAAAAAAAGTTTATTTATGAGAGAAGTGCTGAGAGTTTATCCCCTCTTGTGATAGATAATTTAGAGAAGAGTTTAGAGAAAAAAGAGCAGGCGATACTTTTTCTTCCAACTAGAGCAAATTTTAAGTACCTGATTTGCCAAGATTGTGGATATACGCATAAGTGTACTTTTTGTAGTGTTGGAATGAGTGTACACCAAAAAACACGCTCTCTTAGATGCCACTACTGTAATTTCGCTCAAGCTATTCCAAACATCTGCTCTGAGTGCAAAAGCACAAATCTAACAAGTTCAAGGCTTGGAACTTCAGAGGCTCTAAGCCAACTACAAGAGAAGTTTAGTGAGCATAAAGTAGGGCAGTTAGATAGAGACGTTGTTACAACTTCAAAAAAGTTATCACATGTACTTAAATCTTTTAATGATAGAGAGATAGACATCTTAGTTGGTACGCAGATGCTCTCCAAAGGGCATGACTATCATGGAGTAACTTTAGCAGTTGTTTTAGGGCTTGACAATATACTCAACCAGAGTGATTATAGAGCAAGGGAGAAAGCTCTCTCAACGCTTATCCAAGTAGCTGGAAGAAGCGGTAGAAAAGAGAGCGCCAAAGTGCTAGTTCAAACATTCAATGAAGAGTTCTTTAGCGCTTATATTGATAGATATGAAGATTTTTTAGAAGATGAAAAGAGTTTTAGAGCAGAACTTTATCCACCATATAAAAAATTATGTCGCATTTTGTTTTCTCATAAAAACGGCATAAAAGCTGGGGACGCAATGAATGAGATGCAGGAGAGACTACGCAGTTTTGCAAATGTAGAGATAGTTGGATATAAAAAGTGTGCAATAGAGAGAGTAGCGGATAAGTACAGATTTGAGATACTTTTGCGTTCAGACAAAAGTACAGATATTATCAAAGCAGTTTTAGCATGTAGAAATTCTTTAGCAGAGATAGATATGGACCCTATTGAATTTGGTTGATGTTATCAAAAAACCAATAGAAAGCTAACATAACGCCAGTTGTTTTTTGATAGCTCTCATTAAACATAAACTCTTTTGCCTCTTTTGTAGGGATATAGACAACCTCGATATTTTCATCTTCTAAGCCACCGCCTTCATCAATCTTCATAGAGTCGTCACACTCTGCATAGTAGAGTGTTTGATGTGTTCCAGAGATGCCAACACTTGTATAAAAAGAGCTTATTTTTTGTAAACTCTCAACAGTGATATTAAAACCACACTCCTCTAAAACTTCCTCTTTTGCTATCTGCTCAAGCGAGGTTGCTTTATCTACAATACCAGCGCAAAGCTCGTACATCATGCCATCATTTTGATTTTTATTTAAAACTGTTGCACGCAACTGCTTTACAAGAATAAAAGCATCACGAGTTCTATGCCAAAGCAGTATTGCAACACTGTCATGTGTTACTACTGCTTCCCACTTTCTCTCTATATTCAAAATAGAGTAGCAAATTAGAATTGGTTTTATAAACCTTGGATTCTCAAGAGTTTGGACTGAGTTTATTTTGTACACAACTCCCTCCATCAAAAAAGTAACATGTGTTTTCTGGCATAGAATTTCTTATATATTTTGTATCATTTGCTACATGTAGATTAATGCTCTCATCATAGTTAGATTTTAACTTTAAAAATGCAGTTCTCTCTTTCGCAGAGATTTTTCTAGTTGCTATTTGTACAACACGAAGCGGATCTATTGCTTCTCCATCTTTATATAATCCAAAGTGAAGATGCGGTCCTGTTGAGAGTCCTGTGCTTCCTACGTAACCTATCACTTGCCCTTTTTTAACGCTCGAACCATTGCTAAGACCTTTTCTAAAAGAGTTTTGATGAGCATAGAGACTAAGATATCCATCACTATGTTGTATTTTTGTAAGATTTCCATAGCCATTTGTTGTGCCTAAAAAAACAACTCTTCCATCGCCAGCGGCAATAATAGGCGTTCCTCGCCCAGCTGCATAGTCAACTCCCAAATGTGCACGATATTTTTTTAAAATAGGGTGAAATCTTCTTTTTGTAAAAGTAGATGATATCCTTGCGCTCTTCACTGGAGTTGCAAGGAAAAATCCTTGAAGTTCATTTCCATCTTGATTATAGTAACGCTCATCACTGTTTAAATAGATGTAATTTTTTTTGCCACCCATCTCAATCATAGAGGCTTTAAGAGTAGGCATTGAAAATGGTTTTCCAAGGCGATATTTTTGTTCATAAATCATGGCCAGAGTATCACCTTTTTTGAGATCTCTTTTGAAGTTGAGTGAGTTTTGAAAACTTGAAACAAATATCTTTGCGAGTTTGTTTGAGCCAGTCTCTCTTAAAATATCTAAATATGGAGAGTTTTCTATTTTGATAACAAAAGCTTCTATTTTTGTTTCACTAATGATGGGAATTGTCTCAAAAAAGTATTCATCACTCTGTTTGTAGATATGAATTTGCAACTCATCGTTTAATGGAATAAATGCTTGAGATATAGTTCCATCTTGATTTCTTGATATTTTAAAATGAACACCTGTTAATATCTCTTCACTAAGTTGCTTCTCATCTTCATCCAAGTTATAATAGAGAGTTTTTAAAGGAAGATTGTTTTTTTCTAAAAAAGAGAGATATGTTTCACCATTGTCCCAACGAAACGTTTCAACGCGAGCACCAAAGAGAGATGTTACTAAAAATAAAAAAATAAAAAATTTTGCCATATATAAAACCAAACCATAAATTTTGAAAATAATGCCAAAACTTTAACAAATTTTGCCTTAGTGTGAGGTTTGTTTGATATAATCGCATCATATTATTTTTAAAGTGGAAAAAAATGAAGCATATATTTTTAGTTTTCATAGCTGTTTTGCAACTCTTTGGAGGTGTAGTAAAATCGCAAATTGTTGGAGTTAATAAAGAGTTTAGTGAAGCTAGCATTAAAGTTGAGAAGATTGATGTTGGAGTTAGCGGTTTTGTTGTTCATGAGATATCAAAAGGTAAAAAAACAATTCTAGCAAACGCTATTGTAAAGAGTTTTGATCCCTCTTCTAAGATTGCTAAGATTGAAGTGAGTGAGTTTACCTCACTTAGTAGCAGTGCTCTGCCAAATGGTAAATGGAGTATTAAAGTTGGGGATGAAGTTGTATTGGCATTTGGATACACAAGAGGAGTTTTGATAGCTCCAAGTGAAGAGATTTACTACAGAATAACTAAAAATTCAGTTCTTGGGTGGGTTCACCCAGATCTTTTTGCTGTGATGCTCTCATATAATGGTCATCCAACACCATTAAGAAGTGATTTTTTGCAAATGAGCAACGATAATTCTGTTGGTTTAGTATTTATATTTTTACAAAATAGAGTCTATACATTGGACGCAAAAAGCTTTAAAATATTAACTATAACAGATGCTGCACTTGAACAAGAAGAGGTTAAACTACCTTTTTACACGAGAGTAGAAGAGATAAATTCACCATGGTGGAAGTGGTTTGATGAAGGAGCAAAAAAGCTTGATGAGTATGAACCACACTACTATGAGCTGATAATAGAGGCAAACAGAGATAATAAAGAGCTTTATGAGATAGTTAAAAAGGGTGGCGAAAAACTCAAAGATTTGCTTGAAGAATTTGAGATAAAAGGTTAAGAGATGATTGATAGTAAGCATTTAACACATTTTAGTGAGATAGTAGGAAGTGAAAATATTTACAGCGACAAAGCCCATCTTATCGCTTATTCGTATGATGCTACAAGAGAGCATTTTGAGCCAGATGCAGTTATTTTTCCAAGAGATGAAGATGATATAAGTAAAATATTAAAATACTGCAATGAGCATAAAATAGTTATAGTTCCTCGTGGAGCAGGTAGCGGCTTTACTGGTGGAGCGCTTCCAAGCAGCGGTGGAATTGTTTTAGCATTTGAGAAACATATGAATAAAATTCTTGAGATTGATATGAAAAATATGGTCGCAGTTGTTCAACCTGGTGTTATAAACATGGATTTGCAGCGTGCTGTTGAAGAGGTAGGACTTTTCTATCCGCCAGATCCAGCTAGCCAAGAGTACTCAAGTATTGGTGGAAACGTTAGTGAAAATGCGGGAGGAATGAGAGCTGCAAAGTATGGAATCACAAAAGATTATGTAATGGCTACTCGCGCAGTTTTACCAAATGGCGACATTATTAAAGCTGGAAAGAGAACTATAAAAGATGTAGCGGGTTATAATATTAGCGGGATTTTAATAGCTAGTGAGGGAACTTTAGCCGTTCTTAGCGAGATTACTCTAAGACTTATTCCAAAACCAAAAATGACAAAAACTGCTATGGGAGTTTTTAAAACCGTAAATGAAGCAATGAATGCTGTTTATAAAACAATGGCTAGTGGCATAACTCCAGTTGCTATGGAATTTTTAGACAACTTAACAATTAGAGCGGTTGAGCAAACTTACAAAAAAGGACTTCCTGTAGATGCTGGCGCTCTTTTAGTAACTGATGTTGATGGAAATCTTGAAGATGATTTAGATTTTCAACTTGGCGAAATCCAAAGAGTATTTATGGAAAATGGCTGTTATGAGTTTAAAATAGCAAAAGATAAAAAAGAGGCAAGTGATCTCTGGTTCGCAAGACGTAACGCTTCTCCATCTTTAAGCGTTTATGGAAGCAAAAAATTAAATGAGGACGTAACAGTTCCTCGCTCTGCACTTCCTGAGCTTTTAGAGAGATTTTACGCAATAGCTGATAAATACAACGTGAAAATCCCATGTTTTGGGCATACTGGAGATGGTAATGTTCATACAAATGTTATGGTTGATGGAAAAGATCCAGAGCAGGTAAAAATTGCTTATCAAGCCATAGAAGAGGTTTTTCAAGCAACTATTGATTTGGGTGGAACACTAAGCGGCGAACATGGTATAGGACTTGCAAAAGCTCCTTATATGTCAATGGCTTTTACTCCAGAGGAGATGGCTCTCTTTAAAGCTATCAAGATGGCATTTGATCCAAACAATATTTTAAATCCAGCCAAAATGGGTTTAAGCTAATATATTATGATAGATATAAAAGGTAAATTCCTTAAAATTTATGAATATGTAAAGTTGTTTGTAACTTCATTTATAGATAAAGATCTTACCTTTTATGCTGCAAGTTTAAGTTTCTATACTATTTTTACACTTATACCACTTCTGCTTATAACTCTTACTCTCTTTACTTCAATGCCAAATTTTGCTGATAGTTATGAGAAACTCCAAGAGTTTATCTTCTCAAATATTATGCCTGTAAATTCTGAAGCTGTTATGGGGCATATAAATGGGTTTTTGCAAAATTCTCTTGAGATGAGTATGATAAGTTTTGTAGCAGTTATAATCTCATCACTTCTCTTTTTTCAAAATTTTGAGTATATTGCAAATAAGATTTTTCATGTTAAAAAAAGAGGTATTTGGGAGAGCATAACAACTTTTTGGACACTCTTAACGCTCACTCCAATAGGACTTGGAGCCTCATTTTATATAACTGGGTATGTAGCAAGCCTTATGGCTGAGAATGAATATATCCCAAATATAAATATACTTCCATATATTCCTTACCTTATTATCTGGGTGCTATTTTTTCTTATATTTCAGATATCTGCAAATACAAAAATAGATGCAAAAGCTTCATTAATAAGCTCTTTTATAACTGCTATTATTTTTAGTATCGCAAAAAACGGATTTATTTACTATATTTTTTATAACAAATCTTATGCAACTATGTATGGCTCATTTTCTATTGTTATGATTCTATTTTTATGGATTTATGCTTCTTGGATTGTTTTTATTTATGGGCTTAAACTATGCTATTTGATAAATAGAGTATATGAAAATCGCACAACTAAAGAGAAGTAAGCTCCACATAACTTTTTTGTAAAAAATTGCTCCTA
This sequence comes from Sulfurimonas denitrificans DSM 1251, assembly GCF_000012965.1. NCBI lineage: Bacteria > Pseudomonadati > Campylobacterota > Epsilonproteobacteria > Campylobacterales > Sulfurimonadaceae > Sulfurimonas > Sulfurimonas denitrificans. The sequence goes on from NC_007575.1 coordinate 374,292, forward strand.
ATGAGAGTAGCAGATAGAGTAAAAAAGTATAAATACCAATTCCAACTACCTCACCAGTTCGTCCTAAATCCAAAAGCCATAGCAAAGAGCTATCAAAAATTGAGCCATATCCAACTAAATGTGCAAATATAGAGAGTGGATAGAAAAGTGTAAAAAGCGTTGTCCAGATTATTGAGAGCGGATGCAGAGATGAGAAATTTTCAAAGATGGCAAGTGAATATGGCAACATAAGCAGATAAACCCAAATCGGCAGAAGTAAAAACTGCCACGCTTTACTTAAATTTTTAAAGTAGATAAAAAATAGAAATATATAAAAAACACCACTGCTAGATAGCCAAAAACCAAGAGAGAAAAAAAGGCGTGGAAAAAATGCTAAGAGAAGTAAAATTGTTATAAAAAGAGTCTGCATTGAGATGACTTCTATACCTCTCTCATAGAGAAAAAAGCCAACAATAAGCATCCCTAGCGCACGCACCAGAGATGGCGGAGAGCCTAAGAAGAGAGTATATGCAAACAAAATAAGAGCAACTATAAAAAAAGTATCACGCCAAGCGTTTGTATATGGGAAAAATCTATTTTGAAAAAAGGAGTAAATTGGGCGAATAAAAAAGTAGAGCAGGGCACTCAAAACCCCAAGATGAAAACCGCTAATTGCCAAGAGATGAGAGATTCCTAGATTTGAAAATATACTTTGAGACTCTTTTTCTAGCGGAGTTGCGCTATAGAGTGCATGATAAATATTTGCGATTGATTTATCTACATGTACATCTGAGATATAGTCGTTTAACTGCTGTTTTACTGTTTTTTGCTCATAAATATTTAAAATTTTACTATTTGCATAAAAGCTTGAGAGATAGCTCAAAAAGGTTAACTCTTTTGGCCAGATGAGGATTTTTATCTTCTTCTCTCTTATATCTTCGAGCGATTTTTTTGCAGTAGTATAAAAAGTAACGCCATCATCACTGCGCAGTTTTAAAACTTGATAAGCTCTGTTGTTTTTGCTCTTTAGATACTGTTTTAAAACAGTTGCTTCTTGGGTGATTGAATCAAATCGGTTAAATTCGTAATAGTTTTTGTACTCAAATAAAAGAGTGATTGTGAGGATAAAAAAAGCTAATGCCAGAGAGATAAAAATGTCTTGCTTTTTGGTAAAAAGCGAGACTCTCTCTATCATCTCTAAAGAGGCGGCATTGAGATAGTATCGTTTGAGATACTTATGTGTGCGGAGCGAGTATCAACATTTTCATAAACCGTCTCAATCGATTTTATATGGTTATGTGAATCAATAAACTTTGTAAGTTTTTTCTGAAATATTAGCTTAACATGTCCAGTTGGTCCATTTCTCTGTTTACCTATGATAATCTCAGCATCTTCCTCTTCACGTTCAACATAAGTGCTAACAAACTCATGACCTTTTGCTTTAGCCTCTTTTTCTCGCTCTTTCTCCTCTTTGTAGAGATAGACATCATCACGATAAACAAAAAGAATGATATCTGCATCTTGTTCAATTGAACCAGACTCACGGATATCACTAAGCATTGGCCTTTTATCGTTTCTTGATTCAAGTCCGCGATTTAGCTGTGAGAGAGCAACTATTGGCATATTTAACTCTCTTGCTAACATCTTAAGTCCACGAGAAATTTCTGAGACTTGCAAATGTCTATCTTGATTTCCGACACCGCTCATAATTTGAAGATAATCAATTACCGCTATCTCAATTTCTGGGTGTTGATTTTTGAGTTTTCTAAGTTTTGAGCGGAGTTGATTTATATTAATACTTCCATGGTCATCAACATAGAGTTTCGCACTGTTCATCTTGTCTATTGCTCCATTTAGCGAGCCCCACTGATCATTGCTCATATCTCCGACACGGAGTTTTTGAAGTGGTATAGCAGTTTGAATCGACAAAAGACGAAGCATAAGCTGTTCTGCTGGCATCTCAAGAGAGAAGAATGCAACTCCTTTGCCTTGCATGATAAGAGTGTTGACAGTGTTTAGTATAAAAGAAGTTTTACCCATAGCAGGGCGCGCTGCCACTATAACGAGATCACCTTTTCCAAATCCTGTTGTCATCTTGTTTAGCTCATGAAAACCAGTATCGACACCCACTAAAACAGTGTTTCCACGAGCTTTCATCTCTTTGATGTATGTCATCGTGTCAAATGTCATCTTTGGAGAGTCTTTAAAATCACTTGTTTGATTGTTTTGAGTAATTTCATAGAGTTTTTTCTCTACTATATCTATAACTTCTTGACTTGAGAGTTCCTCTTCAACTGTCACTCTTTTGATTTCTGTAGTAAGTGTTAAGAGGTGGCGCTTTAGGGATTTATCTCTTATCTCTTCTACATAAGCTTTCGTATTTGAGATTGGATTTGCAGAGAGAATTTCAAGCATTACATTTTCATCAAATTTTTTGATTTTTATAAGCTCTTTTTTTATGAACTCTTCATCAATTGGCTGATCTTTTTGAAAGAGAAGGGTCATGACTCCAAAGATATCTTGGTGCGCTGGTAGATAAAAATCATCTTTTTTTAGTTGTGAACTTAGCTCATCAAACTGGCTTGGCTCAAAAACTATGGAGCTTAAGATGCTTCTCTCAAAAGCTAGATTGTATAGGTTGTCTTGCATTAAAACTCTTTTGCCATTTTTTCTACTTCTTGTACAAATCTATCAACAAGCTCATGTTCATCGAGATTTGCTACAACTTCGCCTTTAACCATAACAAGCCCTTTTCCTTTGCCATAGGCAATAGCAATGTCTGCATGAGCTGCTTCTCCGATAGCATTTACAACGCATCCCATAACTGAGACATTAAGCGGTGCTTTTATATGTGTTGTTCGTCTCTCTATTTCGCCAACAGCGCTAACCAAATCAGCTTCTATGCGACCACATGTAGGACAGGAGATAATATTTAATCCATCTTTTGCAGCGCCACTATCTTTGAGTATTGCACGAGCAACATTTATCTCCTCTTCAAGCTCACCTGTAATACTAACTCTCATAGTATCGCCGATTCCATCAAGAAGAAGTGCACCTAAACCAATGGAGCTTTTTACTGTTGCATGAAAAAGTGTTCCAGCTTCTGTAACACCTAGATGAAAAGGGTAGTTGTTTTTTGGACGCAACATTCTGTATGCATCAACAGTCCTTTGAACATCACTAGCTTTTAGAGAAATCTTAATATCATCAAATCCCAAATCTTCTAAAAACTTAATGTTATACTCAGCAGAGGCTACCATACCCTCTGAAGTCTGTCCATACTTGTTTAAAAACTCTTTTTCCAAACTTCCAGCATTTACACCGATACGTATTGGGATGTTTCGTTCTTGGCAAGCTTTTACTACCTCTTTAACACGCTCACGTGAACCAATGTTTCCTGGATTTATTCGTATGCAGTCAACTACTTCTGCGGCAATTAGAGCTAGGCGATAGTTGAAGTGAATATCTGCAACAAGAGGAAGCGAGATTTGCTCTTTAATAGCCCTTAGTGCCAGAGCATCTTCCATCTCTGGAACTGCTACACGAACTATGTCACACCCGGCAAAATGGAGTCTTTTTATCTGCTCTACAGTTGAGAAAACATCTGAAGTTTTAGAAAATGTCATTGACTGAACACTTATAGGTGAATCACCACCAACTGCTACATTGCCCACAAATATCTGTTTAGTTTTTACTCTATTTATCATAGAGAGATTTTAGCTAGATTGGGATAAAAAAGTGCTTTTATTTTATATTATGCGCTAAAATTAACGTGTTGGTTTTAGCGGCAGGGAGTAAAGTCCCTACAACTCTCTAAAGCTATGAAAAACTTCATTTTTTAAGAGTTGCAGGTTGGGTAGTCAAGGTTTTAAAACTTAAATGTAAGGTTTGTGTAGAAGTATCTACCTGGCTCGTTTAATAACATTGTATTATCAGCTAAGGTAAGAAGAGTTAAGTCAACATAAGAGTTGCTTTGTTTGTAAGTTTTGTCAAATATATTATTTACACCCACGCTTAAGTCTGTATATTTGTTGATAGCATGTTTTACTTTTGCATTATAGATGCTCCATCCAGCAAGCTCTTGCTCACCATTATCACTATCAATCGTATCCCATCTATCAGATGCTTGCATCTCAAGTGTAGCTTTTGAGTTATTCATATACTCATAGTTAAGAGCAACATTTCCTCTAAGAGGCGCAATATCAGACAGGTCTCTATCTTTTTGAGTTGGGGTTGAAGTTTTTCTACCTTTTTTATATGAAGCACTTGCATCCATAGTTAAAGCGTCAGTTATAAAGTAAGAGCCACTTAGCTCTAAACCATAAACTTTAGCATCAATATTTTCAAAAGCATAAGCAGTTGGAGATGTATGTTTTAGGTAGATATAATCCTCTAACATAGAGTAAAATGTTTTTGCTTTAAACATAAAACTATCATAAGATGCTTCATATCCAAGATCAATCTCTCTATTTTTAGTCTGTTTTAGATTTTGAGTTCCTAAGCCACCAATATATAACTCTCTAGCATCAGGAACACGAGCTGATGAACCAACACCCAAAAATATGCTGTTTTGAGCATCAAGAGAGTAAGTTGCTATAATATTTGCATTAAGAGCTGAGTAATCATTATCTTGCTTTGTAACATCGTCTGGTTTTATGGTAGTCGAGTCAAATCTCGCACCACTCTCAATTTTTAAATCTCCAAAACTCTTTTCTACCTTAGCAAATAGAGCTCTGTTGTCAGTTTGAGTATGTGTTAAACTAACACTAGAAGCGCCAACAACTCCAGTTGTAGCGTTTGTCCCATAGCTTCTACCTTCCCATGTTCTTCTGCTGCCATCAAGACCAAAGAGTATTTTATACTCATCTAAATCAAAACTATTTTTAAGTTTTACGCCTTGCATTGAAGTTTTTAAATGATTTGTCATGTACGAAGTAGCACCAGAAACTCTATATTTTGTATCCATCGGGTGATCTACATCAGAGTAGTAATACTGGATATTTATATTTTTATATTTATTTGTTACATTGTCAATATTGTACTCAACACTATAAATATTTGAGTCATCGTATGCTGCGTCCATTTTTGAATTTGCATATAACACATCATCACTTCTGTTGCCTGTGTAACTCAGACGAAGCTCTTGATCTTCAAGGGTTTTTACAAAAACCTTACTCATAATGCTTTTTTTTGTATATGCTTCTATATCTTTGTATTGTGTTTGAAATCTTGTCATAGCAGGAGCGGAACCATTAGTTATGGCTTTGTCAACCTGTTCAGAGAGAGTGTCTCCATTGCCATCTTTATATTGATCACTTGTCTCATAAGATGCACTAATTAGAGCACGGATAGTATCAGTTCCACCACTTCCTGTTACACCTAATTTTTTATAACCCCAGCTTCCTAAACCAAAGTTTACTTCACCATGCATATCTTTTGTAGGTTTTTTTGTAGTGATTTTTAATCCACCACTCATTGTGCCAAAAGTCTCTACATCATAAGGTCCCTCAATTACTTCAACCTTATCTATCTGATTTGCTAAAATATGAGAAACAGGTGGGTCCATTCTATTTGGACATGCACCACAAACTTTTGTTCCATCAACTTCAACAGAGATGTTATCTCTTTTTTGTCCACGGATAAAAATGTCGTTTGCAATGCCGCTTCTGCGATTCATATCTATACTTGGAACGCTTGAACTTAGTGCTTGAGCTAAGTCTGCTGAGACTTGAGCATTTTGGCTTACTTCAGTTATAGTAGTTGATTCGACATTTACACTTGGTAATGCAACTTCATTTGCACCTAAAATAGTTACCGCTACAAGCGATAAAGGGATGATTTTTTTACTTAACATATAATTAACCTTAATTTTTAAAATAAGTTAATTATATAAGTTTTTTGTTACAAAAGTGTTAAATCAATTGAAAAAATATGTTAAAATTGCGTAATGAATATACAGATGATAAAAAAAATTATTTTAATAGTTTTAGGTTTAAGCCTCTCGGCTTATTTGATTTATAGTGGTTTTGAGATTTTGAATCATGAAGAGGCAAAACCCAAAGAGAGTGTTGAAGTTAAATAAGCTCAACACCTTTAGCAAAGTTCATAGTAACACAGTGAAGTGAACCATGTTGCTTTATAAGCGTAAAGCAGTTAATTGGCACGATATCTTTTGTAGGAAATGTATCTTTAAATATTTTAAGCGCTTCTTCATCCTCTTTTACCCCATAAATTGGCACTAATACAGCACCATTTACAAAAAGAAAATTTGCATAAGTTGCAGGTAGTCTCTCGTTATCGAAGTAACATGCTTCACTCATTGGAAGTGCAATAAGTTTAAAACCTTCATCTTTTGCAAATACTTTAAGCTCATCCTCCATAAGTTTTAACTCTTTGTAGTGTTCATCATTTTTATCTTCACACTTAACATACATGATAGTTTTCTCATCAACAAATCTAGCCAAAGTATCTACATGTGAGTCTGTGTCATCACCTGCTAGGTAGCCATGATTTAGATAAAGAATTTTGCTCATACCAAACTCATCTTTTAGTATTTGAGTCATCTGCTCTTTTTTAAGAGAACTATTTCTATTTTTATTTAACATACACTCTGAAGTTGTGAGAATCGTATTGACTCCATTGCTCTCAACTCCACCGCCCTCTAAAATCAAATCAATCGTTTTGAGTTTTTTACTGTAACTGTGTGCTATTTCTTTACTCATAACGTTATCTTTAGAAGCTTCAAACTTTCCGCCCCAACCTGTAAATGTAAAGTCAAGAAGTTCTACATTGGAGCCATTTTCAATACATAAAGCGGAACAATCCCTTGCCCAAGTGTCATTTGTCTCATACTCTACAAAGTACAAGTTCTTATTTGGCTCAAATCTTCTTTTCACATCTTGAACGTCAGCAGACACAACAAGACACTTTTGATACTTGATAATCTCTTTAATGATATTTTCAAAGGTCTCTTCAGCTTCGCTCAAATACTCTACCCAATCACTATTTACATGTGGAAAAATTATTTGTGTAAAACTCTGCTCTTCAAACTCTGCTATAAACCTTTTCATTTGGTATAATTCCTTCATGGCTACAATAATTTTAAATAAAAACAATTTTTTTAATAATCTCGACATTATCGCTAAATATAGCAAAAGTGTAGATAAAATCGCACTTGTTTTAAAAGACAATGCTTATGGGCATGGGCTTGTTGAAATGTCCTCTATGGCAAAAGAGTATGGCATCAAAAGGGCAGTTGTTAGAACTCATAGAGAAGCAGAGATAGCAGAGAGTTTTTTTAGTTATATCTTAGTACTTGGCGACATTCCAACAATGGTCTCTAAAACTATCAGATATACGATAAACGACTTAGAGAGTATTGATAAATTTCCAAAAGAGACACGAGTAGAGCTGAAAATAGACAGTGGCATGCATAGAAACGGCATAGCAATAGATGAAATAGAAGAGGCGTTTATAAAAATAAAAGCAAGAGGGCTACTCTTAGAGGGGCTCTTTACCCATCATAGAAGTGCCGACGAGCTTACAAGTGAGTGGTTTTGGCAAAAAAAGAACTTTGAAGATGCAAAAAGAATAGCAAAAGAGTTAGCCATAAAGTATGGCTTTGCTCCTCTTAGATTTCACTCCTCAAACTCTGCAGCACTATTTCGCAATGCTTCATTTGATGAAGATATGGCAAGAGTTGGGATTGCAGCTTATGGATGTATGACGCTTCCCAAACCACTACATGTAGATGGGTTTAAGCCAGTTTTATCGCTTTGGGCAAAAAAGCTCTCATCAAGAAAACTGAAGAGTCATCAAAGAGTGGGTTATGGCGGAGATGGAGAAATTTTATCTGATGGTGTTGTGAGTAATTATGATTTTGGTTATGGAGAGGGCTTTTTAAGAGTCTGCGCAAATGGCTATAAAACACCAGAGGGCATAGAACTCATTGGTAGAATCTCTATGGATAATAGCTCATTTCTAAGCTCAAAAGATAAACTGCTTATCTTCGATAGTGCGCTACATGTAGCAACTTACGCTTCAACTATAAGTTATGAAGTGCTGACTTCGCTTAAACCAGAGATAAAAAGAGAGATTTTTTAAACGCTAAAATTCTCACAAAGCTTATTGCTGGGTTTTCCGATATAGTAACCTTGAATAAAATCTATACCCATTTTTTCTAAAATCTCAAGAGACTCTCTATCTTCTACAAATTCAGCGATTGTTTTTAAGCCAAGATTAGAAGCAAAGTTAACTATGGTTTTTATGATAACTCTTGAGCTTTCATCTGTTGTTATATACTTTACCAAGGAAGCATCAATTTTAAGACAGTCAACATTTAGCTCAAAGACCTGTGAAAAGTTTGAATAGCCACTTCCAAAATCATCAATAGCTATTTTTGATCCATATTTTTTAACCTCTTTTATAAAACTTTTCATCTCTTGATAGTTCTCTATTTTATGGCTCTCTAAAATTTCAAAAACAACTCTTTGAGGCTCTGGAAATTCTCTAAGTTTTGAGAGTATAAATTTAAGTACCTCTTGGTTTTGAATATCTAGTATCGATAGATTTATTGAAAATTCATACTCTTTGTCTTTAAAAAACTCAAATGATTTTAGTATCATGGCTTTTGTTATCTCAGGATAGAGCTTTGATTTTATAGCGATATCCAAGAAAGCAAAAGGAGCAATAACGCTTCCATCCTCTCTAACTATTCTTGCTAATGCTTCATACTTCTCTATTTTTTTGCTTCTTGTATTGTAGATAGGCTGAAAGTATGGAGTTATTTGATTTTTGGCGATAGCCTCTTTTAGGATTAAAAGAGCGTCCATATTTTTTGTTATCTGCTCTTTTGCATTGAGTGAATCTTTGTAGATTACAACACTCTTTGCAGTACTCTTAGCTGCTTGGAGAGCTGTATTTGCCTTTATAAGAAGAGGGTCTTTGTTCGATGAGATTCCACAACTAAAAGAGATAAATATAGATTGCTCATCAATGCTGAATTTCGTCTCGTTTATTGTTTCAAGAAGAGTTTTTATTGTCTTATGAAAGTTATCTTCATCAAACTTATCTGTTACAAAAATAGCAAATTCATCATTTGGAAGTTTGTAAATAGAGCCTAAATCAGTGCAAAAATTTCGTATTCTTTGAGAGACTTGTATTAAAATTTCATCACCGATTGCATAACCATATAAATCATTTATGTCTTTAAAAGCGTCAATGTTTACAAGTGCTAAGTGCCTATGTTTTTTATCCATTGATAGTTCAATATCTTCTATGAGTTTTAATCTGTTTGGTAGTTTTGTAAGCCTATCTTGAAAAAGAGAGCTCTTAAACTCGAGAGTCTTCTGCTCAATCTTTTTCTCAAGTGTTTCATTGACTTTTTTAGAGAACCTAATGAGGTAAATTATAGCAATAAAAAGAAGTAAAAAAAGTATCAAATCATATAGAGCAGATTTAAAAAAGCCCTTGAAAAAGTAGTTACTTAGCTCTTTTTTTGGAATTTTAATACTTACAATGCCGCGTACCTCGCCAAGATTATAGTCATAAGAGTTCTCATAACTCTGTTGTATATAAGAGGGTGCATCATTTTTTGCACCATGACACTTCAAGCAAACAGGAGTAATTTTTAAAACAGTTGCATATTGATAAAAATTAGGATTTTTAGAGTTGAAATAGTAATCTTCATTTGAATTTGCCTTGAAAAAGTTTATAGCTTCAAGCTCATCTCTATCGGCAGAATTTTTACTGTTTCTAGCGCGATCAGAGACGGTTGAGAGAGTGATTTTAAGTGGATTATTTTGTGAAAACGCTTTTGATATATGGTAAGAACTATAAGCTGGAAGTGCCGAGAGAGTTTTTTGGTTAATATCTATAGTACCATTTAGAAAAAGATTTTGGTAGTAGTTTCTGTTTTCAATAACATAACTGTTTAAAACCTCTGCCTCTTTTTTTGCAAAATCAGCTTCTTTCTCTTTTGTTTCAAAATATATATATATTATTTTACCTGTTCCAATTATAAGAAAGAGTATAGGGATAATTTTTAAAAATTTACTGTTTAAACTATACACAATCTTCCTCAAGATAAAAATTAATTCTCAATTGTAACAAAAAAAACATCTTCTTTATATAAATGTGATTTGATTGTCTCTAGGAGGTTATTTTTATTATGGCATTTGGAAATATCACGCCATCTACTCCAAGAAGCCCCAACTCTTCTATTTCAGCTTCGCTAGTTACAAATACCAATATTTTTGCATCAAAGAGATAGTTTTCAGCTATATTTTGAGCTGTTTTTGCCAACTCTTTTTCAACAACTATATAGAGCACGCCAAAAGATGAGGCATAGAGAAGCTCGGTAATATTTCTTACATGTAAAGCCATAGGGATAAGAGTGCTAGAGGCAAAAGAGATAATATCTAAATTTTTTTCACTAAATTCAAGATAGATAGTTGAAGATGGCGGAGTATTGTCTATGGATTCAATGCTGTTAATATGGTAAAAACTCTGGCTTTGTATAAATCTATGACCAAAAAATATCATTTTATGCTCTCTAAACACTCTCTTGAGCAGTAGTATTTGCCACCGCTGATTAATGAATCTTCAAGTGAGCAATATATTTTACATGTTGCGCACTCAACCATATCGTTACTTTTTTGTTCATCTTTTTTATTTGCTGATTTTTCAACTTGAGGTTTTTTCTTTATAAATTTAAAATATATAAAAGCAATAACGCCCACAACAAGCAAAATTTTAAGTATCATAAAGTCTCTCCAATGAGAAGATAGTGCCTATTTTCTCTTTTTATTATCTTATATTTTAGGTCTTTATTAACTTCATCGTAAACTCTCTCGCCTTTAAAAAAAAGGAGTTTCGAGTCCTTATTGCGGAAGCCTTTACTTAATTCAAGAAGCATGTTGGTATCTATAACTGCCCTTGAAGTTACTATTTCAAAGATTTCACTAGGCATATCTTGAACTCTTTTTTGGACAACTTTAACATTACTAAGCCCAAGATCAGCTTTTATAAACTGTAAGAAACTTGCTCTCTTTGCTAAAGGCTCCACAAGGGTAACTTCAGTCTCTGGTAGTCCCATAGCTAAAATTAATCCTGGAAAACCAGCTCCCGTACCAATATCTAAGAGATTTTTACATTTTGGTAAAAAAGTGATTGGGTAAATTGCATCATAAATGAACTCATCAATCGTATTTTCATCTTTTGCACCTGTTAAGTTATGAATCTTGTTCCATTTAAAGAGGTGCTCTTTAAATTTTTGTATATGATGAAAAAATGTGTCTGGTAACTCGGTATCAAGTTCCAACAGAGCAGTTTTCAAGTTCAAATTTTTTCCTTCTTTAGAGTTACATGTTAGAGCTTAAAGCAGATGCCCCATGCTCTCTTTTTTTACATTTAAGTAGCCTTCATTGTGAGGATTTGACTTCATTATGATGGGAACACGCTCTACAATATCTATACCGCTAAGTGAGAGAACTTTTTTTGGGTTATTTGTGAGAAGCTTTATCCTCTTTATCCCAAAATGCTCAAGTATAAAAGGAACAATCTCATAAGTTCTCTCATCCGCATCAAAGCCTAACTGATGATTTGCTTCTATGGTGTTTAGCCCTTGGTCTTGAAGAGCATAAGCGTTTATCTTGTTTAAGAGCCCGATATTTCGCCCCTCTTGTCTTAGGTAAATCACCATGCCATTTGTTTTTGAAGCAAGCATAAGAGCATGTTCTAGCTGATCTCTACAATCACACTTCAAACTCCCCATCGCATCCCCAGTCAAGCACTCAGAGTGAACTCTAACTATGGGAATCTCATCAATAGGCTCTTTAAAAATAACTAGATGTTCTTTGCAACCAACTTTAAAAACTTTGACTTTAAAATCGCCAAACCTTGAGGGTAAATTTGCTACTTCAGAGATCTCAATATTCAATAAATTGTCCTAACTTTAACTTTAAAAAGGTAAAATATTTTTTTAAAAATTATAGCTAAAAAAAGGTTTAATAATGTTTCAAAGATTTCGCAGAACTCGCTTAAATAGTCATCTTCGTTCACTAGTGCGTGAGACAAATGTAAGTGTAGATGATTTTATTTATCCGCTTTTTGTGCGCTCTGGGGAGGGCATAAAAACAGAAGTCTCATCAATGCCGGGGGTGTTTCAAATGAGTATAGATGAGGTTTTAAAAGAGTGCGAAGATCTTAAAAAACTAGGACTTTACTCAATCATTCTCTTTGGAATACCTGATGTAAAAGACTCCATAGGGTCTGATTCTTTATGCGAACATGGGATTATTGCAAAGGCTATACGTGCCATAAAAAAGGCTCATCCTGAGATGTTTGTAGTAACGGACTTATGTTTTTGTGAATACACAGATCATGGACACTGCGGAATCATTGATGAAAAAAAACAAACAGTAAATAATGATGCAACTCTTGAAATATCTGCTCAACAAGCGATAGTTCATGCAAAAGCTGGAGCAGATATGATAGCACCATCAGGTATGATGGATGGCATAATAATAACACTTAGAGAAGCACTTGATGGAGCAGGGTATGAAAATCTCCCTATCATGAGCTACTCTACAAAGTTTGCTTCAGGATATTATGGTCCATTTCGTGAGGTAGCAGAATCAACCCCAAGTTTTGGAGACCGTGCTTCATATCAGATGGACCCAGCAAATAGAAGAGAAGCTATTGCTGAGAGTATCTCTGATGAGGCTCAAGGGGCAGATATTTTGATGGTAAAACCAGCTCTTGCATACTTGGATATAGTAAGAGAGATAAAAGATGCAACATCGCTTCCTATGGCTGTTTATAACGTAAGTGGTGAGTATGCCATGATAAAATTTGCAGGTATGCAGGGATTAATTGATTATGACAGAGTTGTGATGGAGACAATGGTTAGTTTTAAGAGAGCAGGTGCGGATATTATAATCTCTTATCATGCAAAAGAGGTTGCAAGGATGTTACAAAAGTAACCTTTTTGCTATTGGTTATGTTCTACATGTAGCTTATAGAAGCATACTTAAAGAGAATTATTATAAACTTAATGCTTATTTTATATTTTTGGGGAAACTATTGAGACACTTTTTAACGCTGAGAGACTTTAGCAAAGATGAGATTTTAGAGATTATAAATATAGGTTTAGAGATAAAGAAGAGCCTAAAGAGTGCTGTTTGTAAGCACGAACTAAAAAATCAGACATTAGCCATGATATTTGAAAAAAGCTCAACAAGAACTCGTGTTAGTTTTGAGACAGGGATGTTTCAGCTCGGCGGACATGCGCTATTTTTATCAAACAGAGATATTCATTTGGGCAGAGGTGAGCCAGTCAAAGACACAGCTAGAGTTATTTCAGGCATGTGCGATATGATTATGATTAGAACGTTTGAGCACTCACGCATCGAAGAGTTTGCCTCTTATTCAAAAGTTCCAGTAATTAATGGGCTTACCGACTCATATCATCCTGTTCAACTCTTAGCTGATTATATGACTTTGGTTGAGTATGGTATGGAAAAAAACATTATCGCTGCTTACGTGGGTGATGGGAATAACATGACTCACTCATGGATGATGTTAGCTGCAAAGTTAGGCTTTGAACTCAGAGTTGCTACTCCAAAAGGGTATGAAGTTGATGAAAAAATACTTCAAGAAGCTCTTCTAATCGCAAAAGAGAGCGGAGCAGTTATAAAAGTCACAAATGACCCCTCAGAGGCTGTAAAAGGGGCAACAGTAGTTACAACTGATACTTGGACTTCTATGGGACAAGAGGAAGAGAAAGAGGCTCGTATTAGAATATTTAACGGCTTTATGGTTGATGAGAAAATGATGTCACAAGCAGCGAGTAATGCAAAGTTTCTTCACTGCCTCCCCGCTTATAGAGGACTAGAGGTTAGTGAAGAGGTTTTTGAAAAACACTCTGAGATAATTTTTAATGAAGCAGAGAATAGACTTCATGCCCAAAAAGGGCTGATGGTCTGGCTGGATAAACAGAGGAATATATAGTCTTTGTTCTGTTTATCGCCTCTAATGGTTTAGTACGCTTCTTTTCTATGGGCAATTCTAATTATAGAAATAACTAAAAGGTTGTTTTCTTTTAAATAGATAATATGGTAATTGCCTGCCCGTTTTCTAAACTTACCTTTATGCTTGCCCTTCAACTGTTTATCATTAGTAAAGTTTCCGCTTTGCAAATCTAAAATTTTGGATGAAACGAGTAGTTGAATTTGCCTCTCAAGTTTTAAAAACTCCCGCTCGGCATCTTTGTCGAAGGCGATGCTATACATCAATACCGGCTTTTTTAAATACTTCTGCTAGAGGTACAACCGTGGTCTTTCCTGCCTTTAAGTCGTCTATTCTTTTATCGGCAATCATTTCATCTAACTTATCAAAGTATAATTCAATGGCTTTTTCAATCAAACTCGTTCTCGTCTTGTCCAGTTCTTGCGCATATTCATCTAATGTTTTAACAATGTCTTTTTCGAGTCTTATATTTATCGCTTGTTTCATACATATACCTCATTTTATTTCGTATATACAATTGTAGTGCATAAATGATTGTTTTGTCAAGTGCATGTATTAGTCCATAACATTTGGCACTGAGGAGTTGCTCCTTTGATTTTTTAAAATCAATACCATATTTTCATAGTATTTAAATCTATCAAAGTTGATAAGTTAAGTTGTAAAAAAATGGAGATAATTCACAGTGTAGCTTAATGTATAATGTGTGTAGGTGTCACATCTAGAGATAGATTGTTTATCATAAAAATAAATTGCCAAATTTTCTTTTCCTCTCATAAAGATATTTTAGCTTAGCATGTCATGTGTATTCACCTCGCAGAGGTGAAAGGATAAATTGTAACGATAGTAGGTCGTATTGATATGCATTTATGATTGTTTATTTGTTGGACTCTGTTCCAAGTATGTTGCCAAAGCTTCAAATCGGCGGTTCATTTCACCTGTAGGATCAACAAACATGTGTTGGAAGAAATTTCTTATATTTCCCGCAGTAATTTCTGTATTCATTGGATTAAAACTCTGACCATTTGGAAGTTGGACTTCTTGCCCCTCCATGCCTGTGCGGGATAGAGCAATAAGATTCATCCCAGATGCTGCTTCATAATCCCCTTTGGCAACAAGCTCATTGTAAAGAGCTTTTTCACTTGATGTCAAAGTAGCCATCGTATTGACAAAGCCTCCGGCTTTTTGCTGATAGTCCAGTTCTTCTGCTGTGAGAGTCTGGTAATCTTTTGAGCTTATTTGTGATAGGCGTTTATCATTGGAATTAACAAATTCAATTTCTTCTCTTGTTCTCTCAACAGCAGGTTTAATTTTAATGGCATCAAGACGAGTTTTAATTTCCTGCTCTTTAGCAATTGCTTTTGCCTCATCTGAAATGGTCACTATGTCTGTTGTATTGTTGAATCCAGACAAAGCTGTAGCACTATTTTCTTGACTAAAAAGCTGTTTTGTTGTACTGTATGTAGTGTATGCGTTGGCAGTGTTATTAATAGTCATGCTTATTTCCTTTTAAACAAAAAGTTTAAAAATGCCAAGCAAACAATATGCCAAGTTAGTAGCT
Organism: Sulfurimonas denitrificans DSM 1251; assembly: GCF_000012965.1. NCBI lineage: Bacteria > Pseudomonadati > Campylobacterota > Epsilonproteobacteria > Campylobacterales > Sulfurimonadaceae > Sulfurimonas > Sulfurimonas denitrificans. The sequence continues at coordinate 389,857 of NC_007575.1, forward strand.
TATACCTGTTGCGCTTCTGATTTTTTCGATTGTTGGAAGTGCAATCTCTCTTGCTTTATCTGCACCAACTTTTAAAATACCTCTTACTTCATCTTGATGAGCTTCAAAATACTCTCTTTTTTGTCTAAAATCTTTAAAGTATTCCCATATAACCTCTGCAAGATACATCTTAAAGTGGCCATGACCTTCTCCGCCTTTTTTGTATCTATCTTGAAGCGCAATGAGGTTATCTCCTTCTAAAAAGAGTTTTGCCATGTTATAAACATTACAGCTCTCAAACTCTTTTGGTTCTTCAACTGCTACATTTTCAGTTACTATTTTCTTGATAGTTTTTAGTTGAGCTTTCTCTTCACCAAATATATTTATAATATTTCCATAGCTCTTTGACATTTTTTGCCCATCAGTTCCAAGAACGGTTTGAACCTCTTCTTGAACTCTAAATTCAGGAATAGTTAAAATATCTCCATATTGATTATTGAATCTTATCGCTATATCTCTCGCTATTTCTACATGTTGAATCTGATCTTTTCCAACTGGAACAACCTCTGAGCCAAATATCAAAATATCTGCTGCCATCAAAACAGGATATGAGAAGAGTGAATGATTTGCTCCAATTCCTTTTGCAGTTTTATCTTTATAGCTATGCGCTCTCTCTAATAATCCCATTGGAGTAAATGATGATAAAATCCAGTACAATTCAAGCACCTCTTTTACATCTGATTGAACCCAAAAAATAGATTTTTTTGGGTCAATTCCTAATGCCAAAAAATCTGTTGCGCACTGCATAGTGAGCCTTGCTAAATCTTTGCCACCACTTGTCATGGCATGATAGTTTGCTATAAAAGCAAAAGTTTGGCTACTCTCTTGCGCATCCACCATCTGCTTAATAGAGCCAAAATAGTTTCCTATATGTAAATCTCCTGATGGCTGAATACCTGTTAAAACTCTCATCCTAAAACTCCAAAATAGTATAAATTTTTATGTTGTTATTATACTTGTTTTAACTTTATTTCGCTATGATTTATGGGTATAGCGATTTGAAAATTACCTCTTTTCATTGCCGCAAAACAGAAAAAAAATCAAAGGATTTATTATGAATGTACAAGTTCATGCAAAAGATATAACACTTAGTGCAAATGCAAAAGGGCATATTGAAACTGCAATAGCAGCTTTTAAAAAATACTCACTTGATATTACAACTGTAAATGTAAATTTAAAAAAAGAGAAAAAAGGTGTTTTAGTGGAGTTTGACATACACATAGCTCACTCAGAGCCAGTTGTAATCAATCAAGCAGATGAAGATTTAGATACTGCAATCGATTTAGCGATAGATAGAGCTTCAAAAGCACTTCGTCGTCTTCACGATAGAGTTGTTTCTCATAAGGCTACTTCTTTAAAAGAGATAGAAGTAGTAGAGGAGTAACATGTACAGTTGGATAGTCTGGTTTCATATTCTCTCTTTTATATCGTGGTATGCAGTTTTGTTTTACCTGCCACGACTCTTTGTTTATCACGCAGAAAATGCAGATAACGAGGGTTTTGTTAAAGTTGTAAAAGTTATGGAGATGAAGATTTACAAATATATCGGTGTTCCTGCTATGTGGGCGACACTGCTAAGCGGGACTTATCTAGCTATTGAGCTAGGTTTTAGTGGTAACGCTTGGCTACATGCAAAGATACTTTTTGTGGTTATTTTAGTGGCATATTTTTTCTCTTTAGGATATTTTAGAGAGAAATTTTTGAATGACGAGTGTAAAAAAAGCGGAAAGTTTTTCAGAGCTTATAATGAAGTTCCGACAATTTTACTTCTTGTAATAGTCGCTATGGTTATAATAAAACCATTTTAACTCTCGAAAAATTGTGTTTTTTGTAGCTTTAGAGTTTAACATCAAGCAATTACGTAAAAAGGAGTTCTTCCTTTTTACTTCTCACCACGTTTTTTAGCTTTAAATAAAACAGGTGTTCCGCTAAAACTAAATGCTTCTCTTAGCTTATTTGTCAAATATCTTCTATAAGTAAAGTGAAGACCTCGTGGTTTATTCATAACTATGGCTATCTTTGGCGGTCTTGTTTCATATTGTGTTGCATAGTAGATTCTGATTATTTGTCCACGCATGCTTGGTAGTTGATGGCGTCTTAGAGCCTTTTCTAAAACAACATTAAGTTCTGAAGTTTTGATGTGTTGAGAGTAGTTTTTATCTATTTCTAAAATCATATCAAAGAGCTTATCCACTCTTCTGTGCGATTTTGCAGAGAGTGTTACAATTGGCGCATAGGCTAAAAATTTAAATCTATCACGCACTTCTTGTATGATTTTGTCATACTCATCTCTATTTGCAATATCCCATTTGTTTAAAACAATGATACATGCAAGACGGTTGCTATCAACCAAACCTGCAATTTTCTCATCTAAATCTAAAAAAGGCTCACTAGCATCTAATACAACAAGTGCCATATTTGAGTTCTCTAGCATCTCTTTTGTGCGCATAAGAGCAAACTTCTCAATGCCCACGATTTTTCCTCTGCGTCTAAGACCTGCCGTATCAACAAAGGTAAGTTGTTTATCTTTATACTCCATGCTCTCATCAATAGGGTCGATTGTAGTTCCTGCAACACTACTTACAACAGAGCGCTCTTCACCAAGAAGAGCATTTAAGAGAGAGCTTTTTCCAACATTTGTACGTCCGATGATAGAGATTTTTATATGGTTTGCATCAGTTTCATCAAACTCTTTGATTCTATCGTTTTGGGCAAAGATAGAGTCATCTTCAAACTCTTCATCTTCGTCATCTTCAGGGTAGAAGAAGTTATCATCCTCCTCCTCTTCGTTGTACTCTTTATCATCAAATTCAAACTCTTCATCGTCCTCTTCAACAATATTTACATCATCTTCTTCATCTTCATCTTTTATGATGTCTTCTTCTGGAAGTCTGTCGTATATCCACTCTAAGAGCGCATTTACGCTTCTGTTGTGTGAAACAGATATGCCAAAAATAGCGTCTGTTCCAAACTCATAAAAATCCCAAAGATTATCTTTTAGTTTATCGTTGTCTATCTTATTTACAACGAGTGCAACCTCTTTGCCAAGAGTTTGAAGTTCATAAAAAAGTTTTTTATCTGCATCTTCTGGGATACTTTTTCCATCAACCATATAGAGAATAATGTCTGCTTTTTTTGCAGCTTCTAAAGATTTCTCTTTTATCTTGTCAAAAAGCTCACACCCTTGGTCAAGACCGCCAGTATCTAGTAAAAGTGCTTCTTTGTTTATGATAACAACATGTCGTCTCTTTACATCTCTTGTCGTTCCAGCAACATCAGAGGTAATAGCATCTCTTTTTTTCATTAGCCTGTTAAAGAGTGAGCTTTTTCCAACATTTGGACGACCGATAATGGCGATTTTTTTCATATTTGTTACCTTAATTTTATTAAATGGAATTATAGCTAAATAAAGAAGTAGAAAAAAAATTTAGTTTTTACTTAATTCTATCTTCTCTTTTGGCACTGGAGATGCGTAAGAACTAAAGAAAAAAGAGGTTAAACATTTGCTCTTTTGTCTGTTTTTGGAACATCTCTTCAAAAAGCTATTTACATGTTTGTCTGAGAGCATATGATGGTCTGAGTATTTTCTATTTAGTTGGTCAATTTTGTTTTTACCTTGAATATTATGGATAAAATGTACGGTTTCATCCTCATCAACGGCAGTAACTATACCCATATGTGTGATATTTAATGAGCCAACTCTTCGTTTTGTTTTTTGAAGAGTGTCTGAGAAGAAGACAATATCACCCACTTTTGGAAGAGGCTCACTTACTAGCTTATCTTCATCTTGCATCATGTTAAAAATTGCTCTTGAGCGTCTTGAATTATCATAATATTTATATAGCATTTCTGCTTTATAGAAAGATTCATTAGTATCACTATTTACCAAATCTACAAATCCTGAACAATCTTGACCACTGCTCTTATTTAAGTGTTTTAGCGCATTTTCTACAATGACTCTGCGAATAATCAACTCTTTATCTTCTTGCGGCTTTACTTCTATGATTGGTAGCGTTATTATTTGAGCTTCTGGCTCAACTATTGCAACCTCTTTTTGTGAACATCCAGTTAAAAAAAGAAGAAGAACTACTACAAGCCCTAATATAACGCTCCTCATTCTCCAGAGAACTCTTTTTCAAGCTCTTCTAGGGCATTTTTAGCTTTGAACTGCTGCCAAAGAGCATTGTCATTATTAAAACTTGTTTTGATGTTATTTCTAATTTGCTCATTTGTGGACTCTTTAGAGACTGTTACTAACATGTAAAGAGCTCCTGATGGTGCACTCCACATATCTATCGCTTTTGAGCCATTTAAGTTTACTTTTGCTACTTGTTTAGTTACGCTCTCTGTTGTTTTGTCCACTGTTTCACTAGAGGCGATGCCTGTTGTTCCAGTATATAGACTTACCTTGTCTTTTACTAATGTCTGAATCTGTTGCGCTAAATCAGAGCGACCATTTGCCATGGCTACTCTTCTCATATGATCCATTCCAGCGGCGCTTTTCTCTGCGATACCAACACCTGAATAGTGTCCAGGGACTTCAGGAATACAAGTCCATTTTGGAGCATCAACGTTCTCTTGTTTACAAGAAAAATCTACGCTTCTCTTCTCTGGTTCAACATCTTTTGAACAACCTATAATAATGACACTAAGTAAAATCGTAAGCGTAATATTTGAAATAGTTTTAATCATTTATAAATCTCCTTAGTTTTATTATGATGATTGTAGCAGTTTTCATCTTAAAAAAATTTTACTAATTCATACCACAATTTCTTATTTAAAAACTCCTTGTTTTGTGGTTTTTTTAGAGTTTTTTTGTACAATTCATTTTATGAAATATTATAATTATGAAACATTTAAAAATGACACAAATAAGTTGCTGCTTTTGCTTAGGGAGCATGATTTTGAAGCGATAGTAACAGTAGCAAGAGGTGGTTTTACGCTAGCTCACGCAGTCTCTCAAGGATTAAATATAAGAGATGTTCAAAGCATCAGAACTGAACTTTACGACAAAGATAAAAAAAGAGAGAAGATTAAACTTTTTCAAAAATGCGATTTTAGGAATCTTAAGAGAGTTTTACTGCTTGATGATATATCTGATAGTGGGGAGACTCTTAGTGCTGTTATGGGCTATTTAAAGGAAGAATTTAAAGAGATAGAGTTTAAATCCGCAACACTTTTTTATAAAAAAACCTCTATGTATGAGCCAGATTTTTGGATAAATGAAGTAGATGATTGGATAGATTTTTTCTGGGAGAGAGATTTTTTAGAGGATAAAACTATCTCTTAGGATGAGTTTTTTCCTCCTCTACAAAATTTGTATCATATATATAAGCACAAATAATTTTTAGTGCATCTTCATCAAACCCAAGTTCAGGCATCAGCTCATGTTTTTTTATAGCGTCATGCATAAGAGAGCCTTCATGTGAGGGTTTTTTAACCCAACTTGACATGTAAGATACAAACTCCTCTTTAGAGGAAAATGCATCTCTGTATCTCTGTCTAAACTCAGTTGCGGAGGGTGCAGAGATAGTTTTTGTTTCATGATGACATGTAACACAATTCCCATGAAAAAGAAGCGAACCCATCTCTGCTCCATAGATAAATGACGCTACTAAAAGAGTCAGAAAAATCCCTCTCATCTTCTACTTTCTTCTCTCTTTTATCATCTCATAAGCTTGATTTATCTCTTGAGTTTTTGCTGTTGCTTCTTGCATGTAAGCTTCATTTTTACCTTGAGATTTTATGATGTCTGGATGAAATTCACGAACTAGTTTTCTATATGCTTTTTTGATTGTGTCCATGTCATCACCCTCGCTTACTCCAAGAAGTTTATAAGCATCAGATATATTTGCTTTTGGAGTGATGTTTTTCATCATTTGCTCAAATTTATCAAACATTGCATGATATATATTTGGATCAAACTCAAGTGCTTCAGCTATTTGAGATAAAATCTCCTCTTCGCTTTTGCTTAGCTCCCCATCAACAAATGCCAACTGAATCAAAAAGCCCATAAATTGTTGCTGTTTTGCTCTGTCTCTTTTTATCGCATGGCTTAGAGTTTGAGCGATACTATGCAGATTTTCTTTTTTGTCTTTCTCTTCGTTAAATATCTCTTTTAAAATATCTTTAGTTTTTTGAGGCTCTGGAAATATTGCTGAGATATCATCAAACATGATGCCGATAAGCTCTGCTTCAAGAGCATCAACTTTGCCATCAGCTTTTGCAACTTTAGCAACAAGGGCTATAAAAAGACCAAGCTCACTCCTTTGAAGCGACTCTTTAGAGATAGAGAAATTTTTAAAACTCTCTTTTGAATAAGCACTATATTTTGAGTAGCTTTTAAAAATCCAATAAAAAAACCAGCCTAAAATCGCAAAAATAATTATATTTCCCATAACACTCCTTTATAAATCGCATAATTATAAGAAATAGAAGTTAATAAATAGATATATTTTTCTCCATTTCAAACATCATTGAATAACATTATGATAAATTCTTTTTGCAGTAATTTTTCCAATCCAAAAAACTTCTCCCATAAATGCCTCTTTTAAAGTTCCATCGCTATCCAGAGCAATTAAAACATCAACAATTGTGTCGCTTTTATCAAATGGTTCAACGTTAAGATTGTAGAGATAATCACTATCTTGCAAAGAGTTTATTTTTGTATCTTTTTTTTTATCCAAATATGAGAGCAAAACACTGTTTTCATCGTTGTGCGCACCAATCGCATAGAGTGGGTACTCTCTTGAGCGTGCATTACAGTTTTTTATGGCATTTAAATATATAGTTAAAGAGTCATTTTTGAAATATTGCTCTTCAATCTTCTCTTCTCTTGAACTCTCATTTACATCTCTATAGGTAATACACAGATTTGAGCTATTAAAAGAGGCTTTATTTACCAATTTTGTCTTCTCTTCTATGAGTTTAATCTCATTTTTGTGATGATCAAAATAGTAAGTTTGAGTTCTTGATCTTTTATTGTCCTCTTTTGTTTTTATAAATATATCAGGTACATATCTTCCATCTACAATTTTGCCTCTGCTGGTAAATGTTTCAAATCTATTTCTTAAAAGAGTAGCAGCCATGCCAACCGCAGTTACCGTAAGAGTTGTCTCATAATTTTTGCCATCTTCTTTAAAGATTATATCCGCATAGCCAACTTTTTTAAAAAGTGTTACTTCTATCTCATAACGACTAGAAATCTCTTTTGCAAAGAGGGTACTTACAACTAAAAAAAATATTAAAAAAAATCTAATTTCCACTATTTTATTCCCAACGTTAATCTATGTTTCCAAAATAAAAATCAAGATAAAATCGTAACATATAATTTGCTTCATAATTGTGTTCTCTATGAAAACTCACAATTGGTTGAACTTCATAAGCAATCCATTTGCGAAGAATATTTTGACGCCATGAAAATTGTGTAGCATAGTTACTAATACCTGAGTACTCCTCTGGATACATGTCGCAACTATATTTAGAGTTTCCCCAAAATATTTGTGACACTCCAAAACCTTTTTTATACGATGGCGTTAGGTAGTAAGAGAGAGATAGCGCATAATCATACCCTCTCGTATTTTCTTGTGTCTTGCGATGAAGAGTAGTCCTAAAAAGAGAGCTCTCATCTAAGGCTCTATCAAAATAGATATTTGTCTCTTCACTAAAATTATATTTTGTAGAGTATTTAAACTCTTGAGTTGGCTCTATTAACCACTTATTAAACTCAAACTCTTTTGAGTATCTTGCGCTCGCATAGGTAGATAGTGATCTTAGCCCAACTGAGTATTTGGATTTTATGTCATATTGCATAGGGGTAAAATAGCTTACACCAACTTGTGCAGACTTCTCATCTTCAATTTGGGAAACTGATTGAGATAGCGCATCCTTTTTGATTTCGCTAAAGAAAATTTGAAAGTTTTTTTGGCTTCTTTGAAGTGGAATCTGTGCTTTTATATAGGGGGTAATGGATGAGTCTCCTTTGGATTGCAAAAGTGATTTTAGACGAAATTGAAGGTAGCTTTTGTTTGTCTCTTTTATATATTTTTCACCCTTGAAAAACTCATCAACAGAGTTTTTTGTTTGACTTTGAGTGGTTATATTTCCATCTTCTGAGTGAACCCAATAAGCAATTTTTTTATCTATATCATCAAATACCTCAATTACATAGTTAGAAATTTTTTCCTGTTTTTCATCGAGTTTCTGTTGAAGTGTTTGAGCATTTGCATAAAAAAAGCAGAATAAAAATATGATAATACGAAATAACATAATTACTCCTTGGCACCTTTTACTACTATTGTATCCTTTTTTATTTTAAGTATACTTGCATTCATGAAACATATTAAAGAGTTAAACAGCGGTGTAAAATATATGCTTATTGCATCACTGCTTTTTGCCGTAATGGGCGCATTTGCAAAACTAGCATCAGAACATATGAGTTCACTTGAGGTAGTTTTTTTTAGAAATATTTTCGGTGTAATCTTTATTGGATATGCTCTTTATAAAAGCCCGATGAAGAGTAGGGGTGGGAAACCATATTTGCTGTTTTTTAGAGGATTGATGGGGTTTTTATCTCTTCTTGCCTATTTTTACAACATAGCAAATATTTCACTTGGAGACGCTGTTACCTACTCAAAAACTGCACCTATCTTCACGGCTATTTTTGCATGGTTTTTTTTAAATGAAAAACTCTCACTTAATGCTTGGATTGCTGTATTTATAGGTTTTTGCGGGATTGTTTTAATCGCACAACCCAGCGGAATTGGTTTTAGCAAATATGACATGTTAGGAATTTTTAGCGGTGTTGGTGCTGCTCTTGCATACACTTCAATAAGAGAGTTAAAAGAGTACTATGATACGAGAATGATAGTTTTATCTTTTACTTTTGTTGGAACAGTTGCTCCGATTTTACTTTTTATAATCTCAAAATATTTTTATATCTCTGCGCTTGATTTTATGTTGGGAGAGTTTGTTCTTCCTAGTGGAGTTGTTTGGGTTTATATTGTGGGGCTTGGTACTTTGGGAACGCTATCTCAATACTTTATGACAAAAGCGTATGGAGAGACAAAAGCGGGAATTGTTGGGGCGGTTAGTTATACAAATATAGTTTTTGCTATTTTTATTGGAGTAGTGCTTGGAGACGCATATCCAAGTGTTGTAAGCGCATGTGGAATTGCTCTTATAGTCAGTGCTGGAATTATGGTTGCAAAATCAAAATAATTCTACATTAAACCCAATATGATATAATCACTTTCTATTTTTTAAAAGGCAAATATATGAAATTACTCGCTGGACCTTGCGTTATTGAGAGTGAAGAAAACATTTTTAAAATTGCAAAATCATTAGAGACTTATCAAAATGATAAAACAATCGATTTTTATTTTAAATCAAGTTTTGATAAAGCAAATCGTACATCATTAGATAGTTTTAGAGGACTTGGCATTGATGAGGGGCTTAGAATACTTCAAAAAGTCAAAGATGATTTTGGCTACAAAGTAGTTACTGATGTGCATGAATCATGTCAAGTTGCTCAGGTTGCAGAGGTTGTAGATATGCTCCAAATCCCTGCATTTTTGTGTCGCCAAACAGATTTGCTTGTTGCGTGTGCAAAAACAAACAGAGAGGTAAATATCAAAAAAGGGCAGTTTATAAACCCGCCTGATATGCGCTACTCTGTGGCAAAAGTGCTAAAAACTAGAGGTTGTGATGAGGTAAGTTATGAAGCTTCTAAAAAACATGGAGTCTTTTTGTGTGAGAGAGGAAGCTCTTTTGGATATGGAAATATCATTGTAGATATGCGCTCACTCGTTATCATGAGAGAGTTTGCACCGACTATATTTGATGCAACTCACTCCGTTCAAGCCCCGGGTGCGCTTGGCGGAAAAACAGGCGGAGATAGAACAATGGTGCCATATCTCTCAAGTGCAGCCGCAGCAGTTGGAGTTGATGGCTTCTTTTTTGAGACACATTTTGATCCAAGTATAGCACTAAGTGATGGACCAAATATGATAAAACTAGATGAACTAGAAACAATAATAAATAAAATTAAAAAAATACAGGAGATATAAAAAATGAAGTTAATTGAAGGACAACTAAAAGTTGTAAATGGGAAAAAAGTTGCGATAGTTAGTACAAGATGGAATCACTTTATTGTTGATAGACTTGTTGAGGGTGCGAAGGACGCATTTGCTCGTCATGGCGGAGACGAGGCTGATTTGACACATGTTTTGGTTCCTGGGGCGTTTGAGCTTCCTATGATTATTGACAAGCTTTTAGCAAGTGGAAAATATGATGCTATTTGTGCTCTTGGCGCTGTTATTCGTGGGGCAACACCGCATTTTGATTATGTCTCTGCTGAGGCAACAAAAGGGATAGCGATGATGAGCTTGAAGCACCAAAAACCTGTTTCATTTGGTCTTTTGACAACTGACAATATTGAGCAGTCAATAGAGAGAGCTGGTACAAAAGCTGGTAACAAAGGTTTTGAAGCAATGACTGTTGTTATTGAGATGCTAGATTTGTATGAGAACCTTTAATTATGGCAACTAGACATCAAGCCAGAATGGCGGTTGTAAGCCTACTTTACGCATTTGATTTGGGTAATGGAAACATTGCAGAGCATACAGATGAGATTTTAGAAGAGAAGAAGATTAGAAACAAACAAAAAGATTTTGCACTTACTCTTTATGAGGGTGTTATGGCAAACATAACTCCTGTTGATGAGGCGATAGTTAAGCACCTTAAAGATTGGGATTTTGAGAGACTTGGAGCTATCGAGAGAGCAACTCTTAGACTTGCAACTTATGAGATACTTTTTGGAGAACTTGACTCTGCTGTTGTCATAAATGAAGCAGTTGAAATAACAAAAGCGTTTGGAACAGAGCAGTCACCAAAGTTTATAAATGGTGTGCTTGACGCAATTTCTAAAGATAAGTAAAAATGAAGAGATTAACTAAGCAAGAGGCTCTAGAGCTTATAAAAAGTGCAGACTTTAAAGAACTCGGACGTATGGCAACAGCTCGCAAAAAAGAGCTTCATCCTGAAGGTATTACGACTTTTGTTGTTGATAGAAATATCAACTATACAAATATTTGCTGGGTTGATTGTAAATTTTGTGCATTTTATAGACATGAAAAAGATGCGGATGCTTATGTTTTGACTTTTGATGAGATTGATAAAAAAATTGACGAACTCTTAGAAATAGGCGGTACACAGATACTTTTTCAAGGAGGAGTTCATCCTAAGCTAAAGATAGAGTGGTATGAGGATTTGGTTGAGCATATTCATACAAAATATCCGACTATCACGATACATGGCTTCTCTTCTATAGAGATAGATTTTATCGCCAAAGTATCTCACATAAGTGTTGAAGAGGTTTTAGAGAGGCTACATGTAAAGGGTCTTGCTTCAATTCCAGGAGCTGGTGCTGAGATACTTAGTGATAAAGTCCGTGACATAATTGCTCCTAAGAAAATAGATAGTGAAGTTTGGGTTGATGTTCATAGAAAAGCTCATAAACTCGGCATCATGTCAACAGCTACTATGATGTATGGGACTGTTGAGAGCGATGAGGACATAATAGAGCATTTTGATATGATAAGAAGACTTCAAGATGAGACACATGGTTTTCGTGCTTTTATCATGTGGAGTTTTCAAGGACAAAATACTGAGCTTTTACGCCTTATTCCAGATATGGAAAAACCATCCTCAAACCGTTACTTAAGACTTTTAGCGGTTGCAAGGCTTTACCTTGATAATGTGCCAAATATCCAAAGCTCTTGGGTTACACAAGGTCCATATATCGGGCAGATGGCTCTTAGGTTTGGGGCAAATGATTTGGGTTCGACTATGATGGAAGAAAATGTTGTAAGTAGTGCTGGAGCGGCTTATACAATGGCAAAGAGCGAGATGGTGCATCTTATAAAAGATATAGGCGAAATACCAGCGGTACGAAATACTGCTTATGAAATTTTAGAGAAATTTGCATAAATGAAGAGAATAATTTTAACACTACTAATTTTAGGAAATATAATAATGGCAGCAACAATAGATGAGATAAAAGCAAAAGATGTAAACGTACCTCTTATTTTTGAACAAGACACAAGATTGCCGCTAATAACTATGCAACTTGTTTTTAAAAATAGCGGAAGCATATCAGATAAAACAAAAGCAGGTTTGTCTAAATTTAGTGCAAAAATGATAAATGAGGGAACTAAAGAGCTAGGCTCAAGTGCATTTGCAGAAGCTCTAGAGAGCAGAGCCATTCATATCTCTGCTACAAGTGGCAAAGAGACTTTTGTAATAGAGCTAGGGTGTTTAAAAGAGGAGTTTGATGAGGGTCTAAAATATTTACAGATGCTTTTAAGAGATCCAAATCTAACGCCTGAAGTTATAAAAAAAATCAAAACAGCAACGCTTGGCTCTTTGGCAAATAAAGAGAGTGATTTTGATTATATAGCTTCAAATGAGTTAAAAAAACTTCTTTTTGAGGGAAGCGTACTTGCACAACCATCTTTGGGGAGTATTGAGAGTGTGAAAAGTATTGAACTTGATGATGTTCAAAATTTTATAAAAGAGAACATTGTATCTTCTAAATTGATTGTCGTTGTAGGCGGAGATACTGACGTAGAAGAGGTAAAGAGCAAAGCTTTAAAAATCATAAACTCTTTGAGTATTGGTAGTGATAGTAAAGTCGAGAAATGCGAAATTGTAGCGGAGCCAAGAGAGAGCGTAATAAAAAAAGATACGCAACAAGCGTATGTCTATTTTGGCTCGCCATATAATATCTCAATAGATTCAGATGATTATTATAAAGCCAGAGTTGCTACTTTCATACTTGGAGCAGGTGGTTTTGGCTCAAGACTTATGGAGGAGATTAGAGTAAAACGTGGTCTTGCTTACTCTGCCTATGCAAGAATTGATGTGAGTAAATCAAGCTCTAGTATGAATGGGCATCTTCAAACAAAGCTAGAGTCACTTGAAGAGGCAAAGAAGAGCGTTAAAGCGATAGTTGAAGATTTTGTAAAAAATGGCGTTAAAAAAAGTGAACTTGAGCAGACAAAGAAGTTTTTACTAGGAAGCGAGCCACTTAGAGTAGAGACAATGAGCCAAAGACTAAACCGTACTTTTATGGAGTACTATAATGGGCAAAAGCTTGGTCATTCAGATGAAGAGTTAGAGCGCATCAAAAATCTAGAGCTTAAAGATTTGAACAAATTTATAAAAGAGCACAGAGAGATTTTAGATATGAGTTTTGCGATAGTTACAAAGTAAAACTCTGCTCAAATAAGATAAATATTGCATAATGCAATATTTTTATATTTAGTTCATAATAAAAGATAGTATTTGGTACTAAGGATTTAAAATGAACGTAACAAAAGAGCAAAAAGAGAAGTTTAAAAAGCTAGGCATAAGCAGCTGTAGTGAACTCTCTTTGATAATCCCATCTCTTTATGAAGATTTACGGCTTAGCAATAAACTGAGTCCGCACTCTATGCAACTCATTGACGCTACTGTTGAAGCCATATATAGAGCTCCTAATTCACTTCAAATTACTTTTTTTGTCCATAATTTTTCACATACAGTTACAGGTGTAATTTTTCGTCCAAAACCATATCTGCTGCATCAATTCAAAGTTGGGCAGAGAGATTATTATTATGGAATGATGGAGTGCAAAGGCGGTACATGTAGTATAAATATGCCAAAAAAAATCACAATTATAGGTGCTATAACTCCAAAGTACAAATCAGCCCTAAGAAGTGATGTGATGTTACGATTTGTGCAAAATCTCTTAACTAAAGAGAATCTGCTCTTGGATGGCTTAAGAGAAGATGTTGCATGTGAACTTTTAAAACTCCATTTTCCTCAAAGCGTAATACCAAATATAAAAGAGCTGGATGAGAAAATATTAAGGGCATTAAAATATACAGAGCTTTTTGTTTATATGAGAGAGTTGGCTAAGAAGAGACGCTATTATCCTTCTCTCTCACTTACATGTAAGAGTTATGACGAGTGGCTGCAGACTCTTCCTTTTAGGCTAACAAATGAGCAGATAAAAGCGATAGAAGATATAAGAGCAGATTTTCAAAAAGGGCTCTCTGCAAGACGAATGATAGTTGGAGATGTTGGAAGTGGGAAAACTATGGTTATTTTGGCATCAGCTCTGATGAACTCCCCGAATCGCTCAATCTTAATGGCGCCAACTACAATCCTTGCAAACCAAATCTATGAAGAGGCAAAAAAATATCTTCCAATGATGAATATAGCCTTGGTTAGCAGTAAAAACAAAAATATGGATTTAAGTGAGTATGACTTTATCATTGGCACACATGCACTTTTATATAGGGAACTTCCAATAGCCACTTTAGTTATGGTTGATGAGCAACACCGTTTTGGAACTGCTCAGAGAAACTTGCTTGAAAAACTGGTAAGCAGCCAAAATAGTAGCAGCAAAATTTCAGATGCAAAATCACATTTTTTACAATTCTCAGCAACTCCAATCCCACGAACTCAAGCGATGATAGAGATGGCTCATATTGATGTTTCGCTTATTACTTCAACACCTTTTAAAAAAGAGATAAAGAGCAGAGTTATACATAAGAGCGATTTTAAGGAGCTTCTTGAGCATATAAAAGTTGAGATTGCTCTTGGAAATCAAGTACTTCTTGTATATCCACTTGTTGAACAGAGTGAAGTTTTAGAGTATCAAAGTATTGATGAAGCTAGAAGTTTCTGGGAGGCAAGATTTACAAATGTACATGTAACGCATGGAAAGGATAAAGATAAAGAAGAAGTTTTAAGAGAATTTGATAAACAAGGAGATATCCTCATTGCTACAACTGTTGTAGAAGTTGGTATCTCTTTGAGTCGCCTTAGCACTGTTGTGATTGTTGGTGCTGAGAGGTTAGGACTCTCGACTCTTCATCAGCTCCGTGGCAGAGTTAGCCGAACAGGTCTTAAGGGCTACTGCTTTTTATATACAAATCAAAATAAATCTGAGCGTCTTGATAAATTTGTAGATACAACTAGTGGATTTGATATTGCTAATCTTGATTTAAAATTTAGAAAAAGCGGAGATTTGTTAAGAGGGCATAATCAAAGTGGAAATCAGTTTAGATGGGTTGATTTGGCAGAGGATGAAGAGATAGTAAAGTTGGTAAAGGATGATTTGTTAAAGTGATTTTTGCGTTTTATAAGAGGTGGGCAAAAGGAGAAGATACCTTTTGCGTAGATGCTAGTAAAGACCGAATTTACCGTCGTTTCTTTTGTATAAAACTCTTGTTTTTCCATCATTATCTATAAAAATTTCAAAGAGCTTTTTATTCTCTTTTATATCATTTAGTACATCTTCAACTTCACGAGGTTTATAAAGAGCTAACTCCACAGGTACAATCTCATCTTCCATAGCTTCACTAGCTTCATTTAAATTAATAGTAGTGTTTGCTTGAATTTTTGCTTCATTTATACCATCTTTATGGTGTCCGCTATCTCTATCATGTATGCGTCGCATAGCCTTTTGTGCTCTTGTGGTTGCTAAATCGATAGCAGCGTAGAGATCTTGGTCATTTTGCTCAATTACTATTGAGTTTTTATGTGCTAAATTTATTACAAACTCAACTACAGAGTGGTCTTTACCTTTTTTTGTTTGAGTTGAAGCTATCACATTGACAGAAATAATGTCAAGATTATATTTACTTAGTGTTTGTATAGAGGCGTTCATGTGTGCTTTTATAGCATCTGTTAGTTCAACATGGCGTCCAGTTAATGATATATTCATTTTTAATCCTTTAGTCTCTAAATATAAAAGATTATATCATTAAATAGTTTATAATGTTTTATATTTTAAAGTTTTTGGATAGTTCTTCTAAAGTAGCGGATAGGTTCTGAGACGATGTTTGGGTTATTTACACTTACTGTTACATCCATCAATACTGAGGCACCTTGCTCTAGCGAACTTGTGTTAAAGTAGCTAGTGCATCCTGTTGGCGCTTGAGCAGGATAGACGTATCGCATAACTACGTTTATAGTATAAATTTCATTAAGGGTTGTATTGAAATTATCATCTGTACAACCATTTTTTGCGATATATAACATTGCTAGCTCTGTTGCACTCTTAGCATAAAGTTCAACTTGTTCATGTAGATAAATATCAAGAGTTCTTTTGTTAGTTTGTGTGCTTAGCGATAAAGATAGAGTCATAGTGGTAGCTATTATGATGATTATAACTATAGCCATTATCATAGCAAAGCCTGAGCGTTTCAATGGAGCGTTTCTATAAGAGTTGAATTTTAAAAGAGTGTTTTTTCTTTGCATAAAGAGTAATCCTCCATTAAATCAGCTTTTACACAAACTTCTATTTTTAAAACAGATCCAGCTGCCATAAATCTAAATGTGCTTACGTTTTGCATTAACATAACAGCAGTTGCATCTCTCAAATATGTTTGACCTCTCCATGGTTGATAGTTATAATATAGCATAAGCGTACCAGTTTTTGTTATAACATTATAATCGCTTATACCAACAGCATAAGCACTCCATGCAAGTTGATAGTACTCATAAACATCAACCCCAGTAAAATTATTATCTGCGCCAGTGGCACCATTTATAGGTATGAAATTTTGTGGGGCAGCAACATCTCTTCTTATGGGGTGCATAGCTTTGTTTTGCGTTGAAATTGCTCCATTCCATCCATACCCAGTTTGTATGTCACTATCTGAGCCAATAAAATACAAAGCTGCGCTGCTTACACCGCTAGTTCCATTTGAGAGAGTGTTTATGAGAGTTTCTACTTTAGCAGTATCTGTAGCAGGAGATACAAGAGCTGTGCTAGTTGACAAACCTATATCAATAATTCCACTCCAGTGAGGCATTGGTGTAGTGTTGCCACGAAATCCTTCTGCATCATATCCAACCCACTCTAAAATTGGAGCAGTTGAATCACTGTTTGCCTCAAGCCCTTGAAATGTTCCATCTGTCCCTCTAGCAATCACAGAATCTTTGATGCGGTACTGCAATCTTGCAGCGATATTCTCAACTGCCATAGCACTGTTTGCTTGAAGAGAGTTGTTTATGCTTGTGAAGATAAAATTTTTGTATGCTTTAGATAAAAGCTCAACACCATAGTTGGCAAGAAGACCCATGATAAGAATAACAAAGAGAAGCTCTAGCATTGTAAAGGCAGCTCTAGACATTAAAATCTTCTCTTATAGTATTCAACTTCGCCTATATTTGCACAGTAAATTCTTAGAGAAGTTAGGGTTTTAGTAGCATCATTGGGATCAATTACGCTTAGAGTCAACTCTTTTACATCATTATTGAGTGCTGCTATGTCGGTAAATGTAGCTATATTTATCTCCATTATGCTTTGGTACTGTTGCTTATATCCAGCTGCTTGAGCAGCTGAATTATCAAACATATTTTGAGCTGTGTGAACAGTAGAATTTAATCCAAGTGTTGCATTAGCACTGTAATAGTTTACTCCAGCAGCGACACTGCTATCAAGGCATCTTCTGCCTACATGCCCTACTCTTTGTCTTGTAATAGGATTGCAATCTCCACCAACATCAATAACTCTTGAGAGATGGCTAATAGCACTCTCTTCGATAGACCTTGCATCCCAATAGTATGAAGTGGCACCCATAAGCTCAGCAGAAGCAGCAAAAATTGCCTCTTGGACTATACTTTTTTCAACTCCATCGGCATTAATTTGTATCATCAACGGTAGAGATACAATGGCTATAGAGATAATTATAATTGCAAAGATAAGCTCCATAAGAGTAAAAGCTGCTTTGTTGAGAACTTTTTTAGTTTTTACCAAATTATCCTCCTATTTGTATCTTTTGCAGAGCTGTTTTTTGTAGTTGTCTCTGTATCGTACTTGCCGCTCCATACACCAGCATTGTTAAACTCAACTTGAAACTCATTTCTAGTGGCAGCTGGGTCACTTTCGTTATAAATTAACCATGGTGAAGCTTCATTTTGTATAGTAGTTTTATATGGATAACCTTTTGACATGTCATATCTAATTCTCGTAGTAGATGGGTTTCCAGTAGGATTGTCATCTGCATCTACAGTATCATTTGCGTCAATATTTGTTCCGTCTTTTTGAACGACAATAGTAACATTACCATCTGTTGCAGAGGTGTGGTTATCGTTTATATACCATCTTGCGTCATTTATTTTTCTTGAAGAAGCTCCATTTGGGAGCAGTGCTCTATTACATGTAGCTCCAAAACAAAATGATTCAAAGTATATGTTTGCATTATTTTCATGACAAGAGAGGCCAGCGCAACCATATCTCTGCCTTGAAGCATTTGTTCGTCCATAAACAAAAGTTGCATTCACATCATTTGTTCTATTAAAATCGCTTCCTTGAACTCCATTTGTATCAATCACTTGCGTGATGTTAAAGTCATTTTTAGCAATGGTGAAAGGGTTCTCAGCGGCTGTTTGGTTTCTTTGAAAATTTATGCTAACTTTTACATTGCTTGACCCATTTATAAATTTATTCTCAGTTGTTAAAAAAGTGGCACTATTTAGAATTTGATTATTGAGATGTGATGTTACGTCTAAATCATCAAAAAAATTAATCCTTGTTTGAGAAGTGCCATTAGACAAAGTCTTATCCACTATCAAAGAAAGAGTTGTATAAATATTGCGTGAGAAGCACCCTGCTGTATAATTTGTTGCCACTCCTCCACCATAAAGCGTAGCAGTAATGTTTAATTTTAAGGGTGCTGACATCTCTCTTTGATTAGATAAATAGGTAAAACTTTTATCATTTGAACCATTTTCTAGTGATAAGGTAGAGGTAAATTTTTCTGGAAAAAAATGAAAACTCTTACTGCCTTGAATAAGGCATCCTACTCTGCCAGAGTCATCAGAGCTATTTTGGGCACTTCCATCAATACAGTCACCTTTGCTTTGATCTGCAGAAACAACTGTCCACTCATTGTCGCTAAGTTTAAACTCAACGCTCCCTACATTTGGGTAAAGGACTTCAACACTAACTTCTCCATCAACAAAAGGAACTGATAAATTTATATCTTCTACATGTATGGGCAATGTACATCCAGCAGGAACTTTCAGTTGCATTGAGGCTAATTTATCTATAGAGTTGCCAATCTCTTGTGTGTAATTGCTTGAGGGTGTGTTAGGTGCCCCCTCATGAGCAGCGGTAAAAGTAAAATTATACAGATGATTGCCAACAAGCAATCCTGCTTCATTTGAATCTATATTAAATGTTGCTGGACGAATTGCAAAGGTGTCTCTTGAGCAGATAGATGCGGTAGCAGTCTGCATTTTGAATAGCGCATTTCGAGATGCTTTTGTTGGAGTTACTGTAACACTTTTATATTTTTCATTTGAGAAATTTAATACAACTAAATCCGATAATAAGCTCGTTGACTCTGAACAATCACCACTTGATGAGAGCTCTACTATTGATAGAGTTAAATCTCCACTCCAAGCTATTGGAGTTTTGTTGTCATTGTCAAATGAGATAATATCAACATTAAAAGCTTTAGCGACTATTTGAGTGTAGAGCGCATTTTTTGCATGCTCAGGCTCAAGAGGGTCACTATCTCCATAATCTACATCTACAGCACCAGCGCGAACACTATTATAATTACCAATTACAGGAGTATAGATGCCAAAACTGTTGTTATAATCTACATGCCTACTAGCTTGAATTTCTCTAAAAGTGGCACCTAAACTAGGTAAAGTAAACAACCCAGCCATAATAAAGAGTGCAATAAATTTTGAAATTTTTTCTACATATTTCATACAATCCTACAAATAAGTAAAAATTACCTCACTCTAGCTCAAACACTAAGAAAGAAAAGAGTTAATAGTTGCCTATTATAGTTTATATTAAATAAAATTTCACTTTTTTAAATATAGAGAAATTTTTTCTGCTACTCCATATTTTGTAGATTCCGATAGAACTAATTGTGCAGCTTTGTTGTTGTCTGTGTTAAAAATCATCGGACCGATGAAGTTTACAACAGTGTCCTCTACTGGAGTTTGAATGATGGCAATGTTTAAAATCAGAATATTTGATTTTTCATCTATCTCTAGTAACTTTTGAGTTGCATCTGGAATTTCAAAATCGTACTCTCTTAAAGCGAAAGGATTTATAAGAGTAAAAGATATATGCTCATCATTGCTAGATTCCATGCGCATAAACGCATCGTCTATCTTCTCTAAAGTTACTTCTTTTACGTTCTCAAACCCTAAAATAGGTACACATACATCAAATTTCATAAAAACCTCCACCGTATTTTTTTAATTGTAACACTTTAAGCATAAAATGTACCTAGTTTAATGAACGTTATATATCTTTTGGATAAAATAGCAACCTATTTATAATTAGGATAACAATTAATGAAATTAAAAAACTACGCACTTAGCGCTTTAGCTTCGCTTATATTACTCTTTGGCGGGTGCTCTAAAAATATAGAAGAGTACAACAAACCAGCTATGTACTGGTACACTAAGATAGTTGAGCATGTCTCTAATGGAGATTTGGAAAGTGCAGACAACTACTATAGTTCACTTCAAGGAGAGCATATTGGCTCACCACTTCTTCCTGAAGCAACGATGATGCTCTCTATCGCACACATGCAAGAAGAGGAGTATCTTTTAAGTGAACACTTTTTAGATGAGTATATAAAAAGATATGCAACTCCAAACGAGAAAGAAAATGCAGAATTTTTAAAAATAAAAGCAAAGTATAAAGCACTTCCAAATCCAAGACGCGATCAAGTTTTGATAGAAGAAGCCATAGCGCAGGGCGAACTTTTTAAACAGGCATATCCAGACTCAATGTATTATGAAGTTGTAAATACTATGCTTACTCGCCTTTATCTAGCACAATTTGTTTTAAATGAAGAGATATCAGATTTATACGACAGACTAGATAAACCAAAATCTGCTTTATACTATAGAGGAGTAAATCCTCAGCCATGGATACTTCTAGATGAGATAGATAGAGCAAATTCACCTTGGTATCGCTCTTGGTTTGAGGGAGATGGAACTTCAAGTTGGTATGACTTCATGATACCAGATACAAAAAGTGTAGTATCTAGAAACTCTATATCTGAGGAAGATGGAGCAGAAAAAAATGAATCAAAAGTGGAAAAAACAGAACCAAAAGAGGATAAAAACTCTAGTTGGTATGATATGTTTAATCCATTTTCTACTATTTATGACTTAAAAAAGGAAACAAATAATTATGAAGCTTAGTGATTATAGTAATTTCCCTGCAGATATACCTGTTATCGCAGAAGATGAAATTTTCTTATACCCATTTATGATAGCACCACTTTTTTTAAGCGATGAGAGTAATATAAAAGCGGCAACAAAGGCTATTGAAGAGGGTTCGTTAGTAATTGTTTGCCCTACAAAACCTTCACATGAGGGAGAGAGAGTATTTGAAGCTCTTTATGATGCTGGAGTTGTTGGCTCTATTATGCGTAAAGTTGCTCTGCCAGATGGAAGAGTAAAAGTTCTTTTTCAAGGTCTAGCACGTGCAAAAACTTTTGGTAAAGTAAGTGAAAATCCTTTAATCGCAAATGTTGATGTTATCAAAGCACAGAGCGTAAATGCTCTAAAAATTGATGCAATACTTGAAATTTTACGTGAAAAAGTTAGAAAATTAGCAGCAGTTAGTAACTACTTCCCACCAGATCTATTAAGAACAATAGAAGAAAATCATGACTACAATCGTATTATTGATCTTATCTGCAGTACTGTAAAGTTAAAAAAAGAGCAAGCATACACTCTTTTTGTAGAGACAAATACAGAAAAAAGATTTTTAGATTTAATAGAACATATAATTGATGAAATAGAAGCAAATAAACTTCAAAAAGAGATTCGCTCAAAAGTTCATACACATATAGAAAAGGTCAATAAAGAGTACTTTTTAAAAGAGCAGTTAAAACAGATTCAAAAAGAGCTTGGAAGCGATACTTCAAGAGATGAAGAGCTAGAAGAGTATAGAAAAAAACTCGAAGCAAAAAAAGATAAGATGAATGCTGATGCCTATAAAGAGGTGCATAAACAGATAGAGAGATTTTCTCGTATGCATCCAGACTCATCAGATGCTTCTATGACACAGACCTATCTTGATTGGGCGCTAGAGATTCCTTTTGGTGAAGAGAGCAAAAAAAAGCTAAAGATTAGTGAAGTTGAAGCTCAGTTGGACAAAGATCACTTCTCACTAGAAAAACCAAAAGAGAGAATTGCAGAGTTTTTTGCAGTTAAAGAGCTTATGGAGCTAAGAGGGATAAAAAGCGCTTCAGGAGCAATTATCTGCTTTAATGGACCTCCAGGTGTTGGTAAAACGTCACTTGCAAACTCCATTGCAGAAGCCCTAAAGAGACCATTGATAAGAATAGCTCTAGGTGGACTTGAAGATGTAAATGAACTTCGTGGGCATAGAAGAACGTATGTTGGAGCGATGCCTGGCAGAATTGTTCAAGGACTCATTGATGCTAAAAAGATGAATCCAGTTGTTGTTTTAGATGAGATTGATAAAGTTGCAAAAACTGGAAGGGGTGATCCAACAGCGGCTCTTTTAGAAATACTAGACCCTGAACAAAATAACGAATTTAGGGATTACTATCTCAATTTCAACATTGATCTCTCTAAAGTTATTTTTATAGCAACAGCAAATGATATAGGAAATATTCCAGCACCGCTTCGAGATAGAATGGAATTTATAGCGATTAGCTCATATACGCCTCAAGAAAAACTAGAGATTGCTTCACGTTATCTTTTGCCCCAAGAGCTGAAAAAACATGGACTTAAAAAATCAGAGGTAACTATCTCAAGGGCAGCTCTTAAAGAGTTGATTCATAGTTATACCAGAGAAGCTGGAGTTCGTAATCTTCGCCGCAGAATTTCTAACATGTCAAGAAAAGTTGCTCGAGAGATACTAGAGCACCCAGAGATTACAAAAGTATCTTTGAGTGTGAAAAATCTTAAAGACTATTTTGATAAAACAGTATTTGAGATAGAAAAAACAACAAAAGTGCCTGTTGTTGGTGTGGTAAATGGTCTTGCGTGGACGGCTGTTGGCGGAGATGTCTTAAAGATAGAGAGTATTCGCATAAAAGGCAAAGGCACAATGCAGCTAACGGGGAGTTTAGGCGAGGTTATGAAAGAGTCAGCTATTATCGCATACAGCGTTGTGAAAACTTTGATTGATACTAAAAAATTAAAAATTGATGATATAAATATTCCTCTTACTCCAAAAGAGATAGAAGAGAAGATAGAAGTTGACTCTAGTGAAGTTTATAAACGTTATGACTTACATATACATGTACCAGATGGTGCAACTCCAAAAGATGGACCAAGCGCAGGTATTGCTTTAGTTAGTGCTATATCTTCTATATTGAGCGGTAGAAAAGTTCGCTCAGAAGTTGCTATGACTGGAGAAGTTTCACTCAGCGGAGATGTGCTTCCAATTGGTGGATTAAGAGAGAAACTCATTGCAGCGCATAAAGCCGATATGAGCAAAGTTCTAATCCCTATGAAAAATTATGAGAGAGATTTAGAAGATATTCCAAGCGAAGTTAGAGAGTCACTAAAGATAGTTGGAGTTACTAGAATAGAAGAGGTTCTTAGTCACATTCTAGTTTAAACTAGGAGTGCCCTCATCTTCTCGCTTAACTCATTACTTCTAATAGGTTTTACTAAAAAACTGTTCGCCCCTAACTCTAGCGCTTCTGTTTTTTTAGTTTCATCAGTTGTGAGGACTATTATGGGAATTTGCTCTATATTTTTATCTGAGCGGACAACTCTTAAAACTTCTAAACCATTCATAATAGGCATAATAATATCTAAAAGGACTAGACTAATATCATCTCTTGATTTGATATGGGCAACTGCATCGGCACCATTTTGAGCCTCTATAATTTCTTTAATATCTGGATTTTTCATTAACATTGATTTTAAAAGTTTAAGATTTATCAAATCATCATCCACCGTTAATATTACTAACTCTTTTGACATCTGTTTTCCCTATTTAGGCATAATTTGTAAATATAGATTTTAGTAAATCTCTGATTATAACGTTATTAATAGTTTTACAAATACACTCTATCTTTATCAAATGCTTAATCAACTCTTTGTCTCATTGACTTCAACTATAAAATCTGCTAAAAACATATTTAAGATAGTAATAATCTCTGCTCTTACAAGAGGTTTTGTTGTGTACTCATCTAAACCTGCTAAGATGAACTTCTCTCTGTCTCCTTTTAGTGCGTTTGCTGTAAGTGCAACAATAGGTACATGAGGCTGCTTATAATCAGCCTCCCACTCTAAAATCTCGGCAGTAGCTTCAACACCATCAAGAAATGGCATCTGAATATCCATAAATATTAGATCAAACTTCCCATCTTTTCTTTTTTGAAAAGCATCCAAACCATTATTTGCAATCGTTACATTAAGACCTAAATCTTCAAGTGTTCTTTGAATGAGTTTTTGGTTAATGGTATTGTCTTCCGCAACCAAAACATCAGCAATAAATTTCGATTTACTAAGATCAAAATTTTTACATGATGATTTTTTAGCGACTTCTATTTTAGCATTCAAAAGAGTATAGTTCTCAAGTATTTGTCTGATTTTTGAAGCATGAATTGGTTCATATAAGATTTTAAAGATGTTTAGCCCTAACGAATCTACTCTTTTCATTAAGTTTGATTTTGTGAGAACTACTAACTCTTGAGGAAGTTTCGATAATTCTCGCAGAGTCTCCTCGCTTGTATAGTCATAATCCACAAAAAGGAGATTGTAATCACTATCTTTTAATAGAAGTTCTAGCTTCTCTATTGCATTAAACGTTTTAAAGCCAACTCCATAATACTCAAGATACTCTCTTAGATACTTATCTTGTTTTTTAATTTTTTCAGAATCGCTTAAAATAAGAGCGCTCAAAGCATTAAAACTGTTTTTTGATGTCTCATGTAATGTTTCTGCCTTTTCAAAATCAAGAGTAAAGAAGAATGTTGTACCCTCTGCAAGTTTACTTTCTAAATCTAGTTTTCCACCCATAAGTTCAACGAAGTTGCTCGAGATTGTAAGTCCAAGACCAGTTCCTCCATATTTACGTGTAATAGAAGTGTCTGCTTGAGAAAATGCTTCAAATATTTTAGATTTTTGCTCACTAGTTACACCGATACCGCTATCTTGAATCTCAAATCTAACTCTTGTTTTTGTACTCTTATCTGAGTCTATTTTTCTTATATTTACATTGATAAAACCAGCATTATTTGTAAATTTAACAGCATTTGAGAGAAGATTTATAATAATCTCTTTTAATTTAGTAGGGTCTCCTTTTAGCCAAAACTCAAGGCTGGGATCTATAAAGCATCCAAGATTAATATGCTTTTCACTAGCACGAACTGCATAGACTTCAACAGCGCTCTCAAACTCTACAATCGGGTTAAATAGGATATTTTCAATTTCAAGTTTATTACTCTCTATTTTAGAAAGGTCAAGAATGTTGTTTATAATTTCAAGAAGATTCTCAGAACTTTTTTCAATAATATCAACAAATTCACTCTGCTCTTGTTGCAGACCAGAATCTTTGAGAAGCTCTGTAAATCCAACTATACCATTTAATGGAGTTCTAATCTCATGTGACATATTTGCTAAAAACATCGACTTAGCTTCACTCGCTTCTTGAGCCGATATCTTATCCATTTTTGTCTGTTCTATAATGTCTTCTAAAAGTTCATAAGCTAAATCAGTGCCCTCAGCAGTATGTAGATTTATTTTTCTCTCTTTAGAGTCATAATCTCCAGCAACTTTTTCTAATACACTCTCAAGGTTTCTAATATTTTTTGCAATTTGATTTGATAAAACAAATCCTAAAACAGCTAGAATAATTGCTATTAACCAAACACTAAATGTTATTATAAGAACTTGAAGAGACTCCTCTTGAACTTTTTGTGCCCTTGTATTCATGGCATTTAAGAGTAAATCCTCTGCTTGAGCGATAATATTTATTTTCTCAGATAGCATCGTAAACCATACACCAGAGGTAATATCATATTCACCGCTATGAGAGATGGAAATAATCGCAGCCCTTTCGCTATTAATATCCCCAAAGAGCTCTAAACTGTCCTCATTTTTAAAAAGCGCATCTAAACTACTAATGAGATTTTTGTTTTGAATACCTCCGTAATTTATTGAATCTGCTTTACCTATGAGAGATATCCACTCGTTTAGGTCATCTCTTTGAAGCTCTGATGAGCGAGAGATAATATAAGCCATATATCCTCTCTCAATCCCAGAGGCTTCTTTAGCATTAACCATGGCAATATATAGTGAATAGAGCTGATTTACCTCTTTGTCTATTTGATTTTCTGTAATTTGTTCAAGTTGTTTAATAAATGCTATTTGAGCTTTGCCATAGGCATCAATAAACATCTCCTTAAATTCTATTGCATGAGCATCAACTAAAGGTCTTACTGATTTGATTTTTACTATTGCACTAATTACACTATCGACATTGCTACATGCTAGACACTCTTCTTTATTGCTCTTGCTTGTGTGTGTATGGAGTCTTTTGTTGTTTCGTGCATACTTAAGATAGTCCTCTACCTTCTCATCAACAATTTTTCTCTGCTCAATAAGAGATTTATGAATATTGCGGGTTTTATTTCCAAGGTACATAGCGCTCATACCACGTTCACGAGCAATATTGCTAAGAGCTTCATTGAGATGTTTATTCTGGTCTAGTCTCTCTTGGAGCTGTTGTGCTGCATTAAATCCAAGAAACGAGCTATAAACATAATAGCTAGTCATGGAAAAGAGAACAATTATCGGTAGAAGACTAATGAGTCTTAGTCTGTTTTTTAATCCAAATTGCACAGCGTTTAATTCATCTCATATTGAATATTTTTTCTAGCAGAGGGTTTGCTAATAGAAATATAGCCACTTATGCGTTCTTGTTTGTCAACAATATTGGTAACTTCAATATCAACCCAATAATAACTACCATCTTTTCGGATAATTTTTAACATGTCATTATAGACTAAGGCACCCTTTAGGGTGCTACACATCTTCTCGTAAATAGATGGATTTGTATCTGGATGTTTTAGCATATTTATATTTTTTTTATTTAATTCATCAACGCTATAGCCAGAGATTTCACAAAATTTTCTATTTACAAAAGTTATGTTTCCTTCTAAATCTGTTTGGCAAATTGCCACTTTGCCTTGAAATATATACTCTTTATCATTTGGCACAATTTTGTTCATGTAAACCTCTCTTTAGTATGGTTTGAAATTATATAGTTAAGTAAATATAGTATAAATTTAAAAAAACTTATATGTAACTACTCTTTATAATATTTGCATCTTTTAAGTTTAACACAGTGCTAAGTTCTTCAACACTAGCTTCTTTGATGGCATCAAATGTAGTAAAGTGTTTTAAGAGTTTGATGATTTTTGCTTGAGAAATACCCTTTAATGTGAGCAACTTGCTCTCATTATCACTTTTTAATTTTGTTTTTTTATGAAAATTTATAGCGCATCTGTGAGCTTCATCTCTTAATTTTTGAACAAAATGAAGTCTCTTGTCACTATCTAAAAGTTTAAAGATATCCTCCCTTGAGTAGATGATGTCTTTTGCTTTACCCTTTGCGCGATGAGCTTTTGCATCTACTTTCTCTTTGGCAATTGCAATGACATCTATATTTACTCCACTTGACTCTAAGATAGACAAGGCTAGATTTAGCAGTGTACTTCCACCATCTAAAATCCATAAATCAGGAGGAGGATTTTTTAGAAAACTCTCAACTCGTCTAAGGAGCATCTCTCTCATTTGAGCGTATTCATCTCTTGCTTCAAGATGATAGATGCGATAACTTTTTTTATCAAACGCCCCATTTTCATAAACAGACATAGCACCAACAGTTGCAACTCCTGACATATGAGAGTTGTCAAAAGTTTCTACTCTAGAGGGGACTCTTTGAAGAGAAAAAAGCTTTTTTATCTCATCTAAAATTCCACTCTGGTTTTCTTTAGTCTCATTTTTAAGGAGTTCTGCGGCATTTAGCAGTGCCAAATCTATAAGTTGCTTTCTTTTTGCAGTTTTTGGAACTTTTATATCTGCCTTTTTCTCAAAGAGTGTGCTTAAAAACTCCTCTATGCTATCTTTGCCCTCAAACTCTGAGGCTACTAAAATAGGGGCGATAATAGGGGGTTTACCATGAGAATAAAACCCCATAATAGCCCTTTGATAAAGCTCATCTTCATCATATCCCTCATGAAGTTGTATGTAATCATGAGAAGAGGATATTATCTTGCCCTCTCTCATAAAAATTCTAACAACTACTGCTCTGCTTTGGGAGGAGGCAATGACAAAAATATCATAATTTTCACTACTTGCAAAATCTATCTCGCTCTTAATCTCTGAGCGACTTATCCTCTCGCATCTGTCACGAAGTGCCGTCGCCTCTTCAAATCTTAAGTTATCAGCATAATAAAACATCTTCTCTTGAAGCTTTTTAATCAATATTTTTTTATTTAAAATGAGCTCTTTTGCTAAATCTAACTCTCTTTGGTAATCTTCATCACTTACATGTAGTTCACATGGACCCAAACATCGATTTATCTGATGGTAAAGGCAGAGTTTCTTTGAAGTGAGAGAGCCTTTTTTTTGCACAAGTGCACATAGCTCATAAATAGAGTCTAAAATATCACGAGCACCTACTGAAAATGGACCATAGTATTTAATATTTGATGATTTGATGATTTTTCTTGTCATCTCAAATCTGGGATATTTTTGTGAGTTGTCTATGTAGATGTATGGATATGTTTTATCATCACGAAGCAAAATATTGTATTTTGGCATAAGTTGCTTGATAAGAGAATTTTCTAGGATAAGTGCGTCATGCTCGGAGTTTACAACTATATATTGGAGTGTATGAGTTTGAGAAATCATCTTAGAAATTCTACTTGAGAGGTTTGAATTTGGTTTGAATTTGGGAGCAAAATTAAAGTAGCTTTTTACTCTCTTTGCCAAACTTTTTGCTTTTCCAATGTAGAGAAGATGTCCATCTTTGTCAAAATATTGATAAACTCCAGCAGAATCTGGAAGCTGCTTTATGCACTCTCTAAGAGTCATGACTTCTTGTCTCTTTGATTATTTTTTGAATTTCTTTAGCTAAAGAGTTCAATTTTTCATCTTTTATATCGATGTTAAAATCGCCATTTGAGCGCTCTTGATAGGTTCCAATTATGTCTTTTGTTTTCACATTTTGGCTCTTTGGAGCATGTGTTACAAACGCTTTAATATCATCAAATAAATTCTCATCACACTCTTTGCACTCGGTGGGCATATAGAACTTTAAAGCACTTTTAATGCTTTGTATATTATTATCAAATTCTTGTTTCCCAATAGGATGATTAAATACGAAAAATAGTGTTTTGTTTTTGATATAAGCGAAGTTAATCATGTTTTGTATAGGCGGAGTAAACATAGATTGGACTATTTTTATACATTTATAGTAAATTAGTTTAGAGAATTGAGGTCTGCTTTGAATAGAATTTATAATTTGACTAGCGTTTTTCATCTGGCAATTATAGCAATGTTTTTATTAAGTTTGAATGGATGTGGTTATAAGGCTGATCCATACTATTTACAGAGTGCGCCAAAGGGCGATGAAAATGTAAAATTTATCATCAAAGAGCCAAAGAGCGACAATAATGAAAGCGATGCCATAAATAAATGAGATATGATGTAATAATTGTGGGTGCTGGAGTAGCTGGTCTTTATGCTGCAACTCACATCCCAAAGAGCAAAAAAGTCCTCCTAATTAACAAAAGAGAAACATTTAAGTGTAATAGCTTTTACGCTCAAGGCGGCATAGCTTTGGCAATTGATGCAGAGGATATTCCTCTACATGTACAAGACACACTTGATGCAGGAGCAGGACTTTGCAGCGAAGAGGCTGTAAGAGTTCTCAGTGAGAGTTCACGCGCAATTATTGATGATTTGATAAATCGTGGATTTGAATTTGATAGAGATAAAGATGGAAATCTTCTATATACAAAAGAGGCGGCTCACTCAAAAGAACGCATTTTACATGCTGGAGGAGATGCCACAGGGCGACATATGCACTACTTTTTACTACAACAAAATCCACACCCGATGTTGACTGATGCAAGAGTTGTGGATTTGCTTATAAAAGATGGTGAGTGTTATGGCGTTACTGTTTTAGATCACAGAGAGAGCAGAAATATATACGCTGATAATGTAATTCTCGCAAGCGGCGGCGTCGGCTCGCTCTATGAATTTCATACAAATGCGCCTTGTATTAGTGCTGATATGCAAGGACTTTGTGTAATGAAGGGGATTGAGCTGAGCGATATGGAGATGATGCAGTTCCATCCAACTGTATTTGTAGATAGTGATTCTGCTCAAAAACTACTTTTAACTGAGGCGCTAAGAGGTGAGGGAGCTACTGTTGAAGATGAAGCTGGGCGAAGATTTCTTTTTGATTATGACGAGAGAGGAGAGCTTGCTTCAAGGGATATTGTGAGTAAAGCTATCTATGATCACAATAAAAAAACAAAGATGCAGACATATCTCTCATTTAAAAATTTTGACCATGTATATTTTACAAAACGATTTCCAAATTTATATAAGAGTCTCCAACTCTTAGGATATGATGTTCCTAAACAGAGAGTTCCTATATCACCAGCATTTCACTATGCAATAGGTGGAATTAAAACAGACGTTAATGGTGCAGTTCCAAGCATAAAATCTCTATATGCAATAGGTGAAGTTGCTTCAACAAAAGTTCATGGTGCTAATAGACTTGCTTCAAACTCCCTTTTAGAGGGGTTGGTTTTTGGTAAAAGAGCAGTAGAGCACATTCTAAAGAAAAAAAACAGTAAAAAAGAGCTCTTTTTTGAAGTCAGCAGCGAGATTATGAGTTTAAAAGAGGACAAAGAGAAAAAAAATCTTCTCCGCCGCATTATGTGGGAAAAAGTTTCTATAGTTAGAACAAAAAATGGACTAAATAGTGCATTGCATCAAATAAATGCTCTATTAAATGAAAAAATTGGTAAACTTCTAAAATTTCGTTTACTCACAGCAAGAGAGATTGTTCTTGGAGCATTAGCTAGAGATGAGTCAATTGGGGTACATTTTATACAAAAGGATGATAATGATTAAGTTGTTAATTATTATGTTTGGTGTTAGTTTTGCATATGCTAGCTCAGGGGAATCTGTAGGTGCACTTCCAGATTTAACGTTTACATGGGTTGGTTTTGCTTCTCTTGCTATCTTTATTGTTGGCTACTATTTTGTTGCATCAGAAGAGAAATACCATATAGACAAAGCTAAACCAGCGCTTCTTACTGGAACTTTTTTGTTTATACTAGTTGCACTATATTATGCAATAAACGGAATGGATATGAATCTTGTTCATACCGAAGTTGAACATGTTATCTTAGAGATTGCAGAGATTTTCTTTTTCTTATTTGTTGCTATGACATACATAGAGTCAATGATTCACATGGGTGTTTTTGATAGCCTCAAATATAAGCTTGTATCTAAGGGATATAGCTATAGAAAACTTTTTTGGGCTACAGGATTTTTAGCGTTTTTCCTCTCACCAGTTGCGGACAACTTAACAACAGCTCTTATTCTCTCAACTGTTTTAATAACAATAGAGAGAAATAAAGCATCGTTTTTAGTTCCAGGTGCTATAAATATTGTTGTTGCAGCAAATGCAGGCGGTGCTTGGAGTCCATTTGGAGATATTACAACCCTCATGGCATGGGCGGCTGGAAAGGCACCTTTTGTTGATTTCTTATTTCTTTTCCCAGCTTCAATCGGAGGTTATTTTATAACTGCATATCTTCTTAGTAGATTTGTGCCAGAAGATGTTCCTCCATTTGATGCATCAACTGAGAAAAAACCTGAGATGATGAGAGGTGCTAAGGTTGTTATGGCTCTTGGCGTATTTACAATAGTATGTGCCGTTCTCTCTCATCAAGTGCTTCATCTCCCAGCTATGTGGGGAATGTTATTTGGTCTTTCATTACTTAAACTATATGCTTACAGACTTAAGAGGGTTTACAATTCTGATTTTAATATTTTTCACTCTATTGCAAAAATTGAAAATAATACGCTTCTATTCTTCTTTGGAATCTTAGCAGCAGTTGGTGCTCTTTACTTTGTTGGTTGGTTAGCTCTTGCTGCTGTAGTTTATGATCCATCAGTTCTTGGTCCAACTTGGTCAAATATAGGTGTTGGTTTCCTCTCGGCAATAGTAGATAACGTTCCTGTTATGTCTGCCGTCTTAAAAGCAAATCCAGAGATGGGAATAGATCAGTGGCTCTTGGTTACACTAACTGCTGGGATTGGCGGCTCGCTAATATCATTTGGTTCTGCCGCTGGTGTTGGTGTTATGGGAAAATTACCAGGAATATACACATTTAGTTCACATATGAAATACTCATGGACTATTCTTATAGGTTATATAGTTTCTATAGGTATCTGGTATGTTCAGTTTGAAATATTGGGCATATATTAAACATTAATCTTAATTATTGTATCCTTTTGACATCAAAAGGGTACATACCCTCTTAACGCCTATTAGGCACTTCAAAACACTTTTTTAAAGGTAATCAAATGACAAATGTTAGCATTATAGTATTGGACTTTGGCTCTCAATATACACAGCTTATAGCTCGCCGTCTTAGAGAAGATAAAATTTATTGTGAAATTCTTCCATATCACACAAAAGTAGCAGATATTAAAGCAAAAAATCCACAAGGTATTATTTTAAGCGGTGGTCCATCTTCAGTTTACAATAAAGATGCTTACGAGGTTGACCAAGGCGTTTATAAGATGGATATTCCAGTTCTTGGAATCTGTTATGGTATGCAAAGAATTGCAGCTGACTTTGGTGGAAGTGTTGTCCGTGCATCTCATCATGAATATGGCAAAGCGGAACTAAAAATATTAAATCTAGAAACAAACCCTTCACCACTTTTTAAAGATTGTGATGATGAGAGAATTGTATGGATGAGCCACAGTGATAAGGTAGATACCCTTCCTGCGGGCTTTGAACCAATTGCAGTCTCTTCTAACTCTCCATACGCTGCAATAGCAAATGAAGAAAAACGCATCTACGCAATGCAGTATCATCCTGAAGTTCAACACTCAGAAGAGGGCTATTTGATGCTTCGTAACTTTGCAAGAAATATTTGTGGAGTTACTGAGAAGTGGAAGATGGAGCACTTCTTAAAAGAGCAGATTAAGAATATTCGCGCAAAAGTCGGTAGTGGAAAAGTACTGTGTGGACTTAGCGG
The DNA here is from genome assembly GCF_000012965.1 of Sulfurimonas denitrificans DSM 1251. Lineage (NCBI taxonomy): Bacteria > Pseudomonadati > Campylobacterota > Epsilonproteobacteria > Campylobacterales > Sulfurimonadaceae > Sulfurimonas > Sulfurimonas denitrificans. Next base: position 423,237 of record NC_007575.1, read on the forward strand.
CGGAGTTGATAGTTCCGTTGTAGCAGCTATGCTTTATGAGGCAATAGGAGATCAACTAGTACCTGTTTTTGTAGATAATGGGCTTCTTAGAAAAGGTGAGAGAGAGCAAGTTGAAGAGGTTTTTAAAATAAATCTTAAGGTGCCTCTTGTTGTAGTTGATGCAAGAGAGAATTTCTTAAGTAAACTAGCAGGTGTTAGTGACCCTGAGAAAAAAAGAAAGATTATTGGGCATACATTCATAGAGGAGTTTGAAAAAGAGGCTAAAAAACATGATGGTATTAAGTTTTTAGCTCAAGGAACTCTCTATCCAGATGTTATTGAATCTATAAGCGTTAATGGACCATCTGAGGTTATAAAATCTCATCATAATGTTGGCGGATTGCCTGATTGGATGGATTTCGAATTAATAGAGCCACTAAGAGAACTTTTTAAAGATGAGGTTCGTAAAATCGGACTAGAATTAGGACTTCCCGAATCCATGATAAACCGTCATCCATTCCCTGGTCCAGGACTTGCAATTCGTATCATGGGAGATGTAAATGAGGCTGATTTAACACTTCTTCGTGAAGCAGATGTTATTTTGCTAGATGAGCTAAAAGCTAGTGGGTACTATGCAAAAACATGGCAAGCGTTTGTGGTTTTATTAAATGTAAAATCGGTTGGAGTTATGGGCGATAACCGCACTTATGATAATACTGTTTGTGTAAGAGTTGTTGAGGCAGTTGATGGAATGACTGCAACATTTGCTCATCTGCCTCATGACTTACTAGAGAGAATTAGTAGAAGAATTATAAATGAAGTAGATGGAATTAACCGTGTGGTTTATGATATAAGCTCAAAGCCGCCTGCTACAATAGAGTGGGAATAAAGAGGAGAATATGTCAAAAAATATCTATCTTTTTGCTACTTCAAAGAGTAAACATGCAAGAAGTATAAAATCTTTAGATGTTAGATACTTAAAGCCAGAAATTGACTTTTCAAAATATGATTACCTCATTGTCACATCAAAACAGACTGTAAAAGCGCTTGAACAGTACAACAAAGAGGAGTTTATAAACATTGCTGCTCTTTGCGTCTCTGATAAAACAGCAGATTCGTACAGGGCAATCGGAGGCAAGATTTTGGCAAGCGGAGATGGCTATGGTGATAATCTTATAAAAAACATAAGAGAGTTACCCCATGTTACTAAATGGCTCTATCTTAGAGCAGAACTTATAGCTTCAAGTTTCGTTCAAATAGCAAAAGAGGAAGGATATGAGATTGATGAGAAGATACTCTATATAAGCGAGTGCTCAAAAGAGATACTAGAGGTAAGAGTAGAAGATGATTCAACCCTTATTTTTACATCACCATCCTCAATTGAGTGTTTTTTAAAAAACAATACAATCCATCCAAATGCAAAAGTTATAGTAATTGGTACAACGACAGCTGCTTATTTGCCAAAAGATATAAAGTATGTAATTAGTCAAAACACGTCTATAGAGAGCTGTATTGAGCTTGCAATAGAAGCAAAATAACGATTTATAAAATAAAATCAAGAAATATTTTGTATAATAGTATCAATAGTCTGGGTGGTTCGATATATCGCTTAATGAGGGTTCTACATTTTCAATTAGCGAACTAGTAATGCTCTTGTGTGTCGGTGCTATCGTTTGAGATATGTTTACTCTGTCGAGATAATGCCGCCGATAAAGAGCACTCTCTTCGCCCAAATACGGCTTTTAGAACCAAGCCAACTGCGAGACGGCTACTCGGGCTATTATCAAAGCGTATTTACTGAAAATATTTTGATGTTTTGAGTAGATATTTTTTAACTTATTTTTGGAGCTTTAATGAAGATTTTAATATTAGGCAGCGGCGGTAGAGAGTACTCTATTGCTCGTGCAATTTTAAATGAAAATGAGGCTCATGAACTCTTTTTTATGCCAGGAAACGGAGCAACTAGCTCACTTGGAAAAAATCTAAATATTAAAGATTATAATGATTTGGCACTATTTGCTAAAGAGAGTGGCATAGAGCTAACTATCGTAGGTCCTGAAGCACCTCTAGTTGATGGCGTGGTTGATATATTTAAATCAAATAACCTTGTAATCTTTGGACCAAGCAAAGAAGCTGCACAACTTGAGGGTTCAAAAGTATATATGAAAAACTTTTTGGCAAAATACAACATTCCAACAGCTCGCTATATAGAGACTGCATCAATAGAAGAAGCATTTAAATTTACAGATAAATTACAAACACCAATTGTAGTAAAAGCTGATGGTTTATGCGGCGGTAAGGGCGTAATTATCGCATTAACTCATGATGAAGCAAAAGTTGCAATTTCAGAGATGTTAAGTGGAAAAAGTTTTGGAGATGCGGGAAAAAAAGTTATAGTAGAAGAGTTCTTAGATGGGTATGAACTCTCTATGTTTGCAGTTTGTGATGGAGATGATTATATACTCCTTCCAGCGGCACAAGATCACAAAAGAGTAATGGATGGCGATCAAGGACCAAATACTGGTGGAATGGGTGCTTATGCTCCTACTCCTTTGGTTGATGAAGAGCTTTACCAAAAGGTAAGAGATAGAATTATCCGCCCAACACTCGACGGTATGAAGATGGAAAATGCTCCATTTGAGGGAGTCCTTTTTATTGGCATCATGGTTGTAAATGGTGAACCAATTACTTTAGAGTTTAATGTTCGTTTTGGAGACCCTGAGTGTGAGATTCTTATGCCTCTTATGACTTCAAGTGTGAGTGATATGTTCTATAAAGCTGCAACAAACAGACTCGGCGAGATAAAAGTAGAGTTTTCTTCACAGTTTGCAGTAGGTGTTGTTATGGCAAGTGCAAATTATCCATACTCAAACTCAACTCCCGCTGAGATAATATTAGACAATGTTTACCATGAAGAGATAGAAAAATACACGCACATCTCTTATGCTGGAGTTAGTATGATTGATGATAAGCTCTATGCTGATGGTGGAAGAGTTTTAGTTTGTGTTGGATTAGGCGATACCATAAAAGAAGCAAGAGATAGAGCCTACATGCGATGTGGACAAGTTCATTTTGCTGGTAAAAAACTTCGTACAGATATAGCTTATCAAGCTCTTTTTAAAGAGGTAAAGTGAACGAAGATATTCAAGATAGACTCTATCATGAAGATATGAAATTAGCATCAATCAAAAAGAGGTCAATGGCTTTTTTTGTAGATGAGATGCTTCTTTCTCTTTTGTTAATAATTGGTCTTGGAGACTCTTTCCTTGAAGCTAAAACTCTTGAGGAGATGATTTTGTTAACAAATAAATTCTTTTTGGAGTACATGGTAATAAAAATTATATATCAAGCTTTTTTCGTAATGCAATATGGAGCAACTCTTGGTAAACTTCTTGTAAAAATTAGAGTAGTAGAGATTAAAACATTGCAAAAACCAAATGTAATTGTTGCACTAAACCGCGCAATAATTAGAGTAATAAGTGAGATGCTCTTTTATCTTGGTTTTTTATGGGGAGTGCTTGACCCATCAAGACAAGCTTGGCATGACAAAAGTGCTAAAACATTGGTTGTAGATGTTTAAACTTTTTATTTTAGTAGCACTTTTAATTACTGGTGCAACAGCTGAAAATATTAAAAACAATGACAAAGTAGAGATATATGCCACTACAATGGATACGAACGATAATGTCGTAACTGCAAAAGGGGATGTAGTTGTAATTTATCAAGATTATCATCTTAGTGCAAAGAGAGCCCGCTATGACAGAAGTAGTGGTGATTTAGAATTATTTGAAAATATTAGAGCTTCTCAAGGGGAGAATATTAAAGTTCTTGGGGAGTATGCAAAATTAAATATTGCAAATAAAGAGAGAACATTTGCGCCATTTTACATGTTGGAGAAAAAATCTGATGTTTGGTTGAGCGGCGACAAAGGATATTCAAAAGCAAAAGATATAAATGTAACCTCTGGAGTTATGAGTGGATGTAATCCAAATAATCCTTTATGGAAAATGGAGTTTACATCTTCAGAATATAACACAGATACAATGTGGCTAAATCTATATAATGCAAGACTTTATCTTTATGATATACCTGTTTTTTACACTCCATATTTTGGTTACTCTTTAGATACTACAAGAAGAACAGGTGTTTTGCCTCCAATGGTTGGATATTCTCAAAAAGAGGGGTTTTACTACGAACAAGCACTCTTTATTGCAGAACAAAACTGGTGGGATTTAGAATTAAAACCACAAATCAGAACAAATCGTGGCTCTGGACTTTACTCTACATTTAGATTTGTTGATAGCAAAACTTCAAAAGGCTCTCTTACAACAGGTTTTTTTAAAGAGCAGGATAGATATTTTCAAGAGAATATATTGGCAAATAACAAGCATTACGGATTTAATTTTCTATATGACAATAATGATTTTATAAATCAATGGTTTGGGCTAAATCTGAGAGGACAATCAGGTATCTATATGGATATAGTTAACATGAACGATGTTGATTATATAAATTTATCTACAAACGATACAACTCAAAATGCTACAACAAGACAACTTCTATCAAGAGTTAATCTATTTTACAACACGGATAGTGACTATGTAGGTGCCTATTTTAAGCACTATAAAGATTTAGAAATTGATAGTAACGAAAAAACGCTTCAAAGTCTTCCCTCACTTCATTATCACACATATTTACAAACCCTCTTAGAAGATCATCTATCTTATAGTTTAGATATAAAAAGTGATAACTACTATAGACAAGCTGGAGTAAGTGCTGTTCAAACTGACTTAAATATACCAGTAACTCTTCATACATCACTTTTTGATGAGTATTTAAATATATCATATACAGCTAACATGTATGCTCAGCATACAGCTTTTAAAAATAAAAATGAGATAGCAGCGCCAACAAATGAGTATGATAATGGTCTCTTTGCTAGAAACTCTCATCAAGTAGCTGCTTCAACGCAATTAACACATGCTTATGATGACTTAACACATGTAATAGAATTTGGCTCGCAGTACCAAATAGGTGGTTTTGAAATGGAAAATGGCTACTATGATGAGCAAAAAGATTTGTTTGTAAATGAGCAAAGAGGCGATTACTGCGCTAAAACTGTCAATAGATCTGATTCTGAGTATGCTGCAAGATGTGAATTTTACAATATTGCAGATGTAGAAAAGCGACTTCAACTATATTTTTCTCAATATATTTATGACTCTTTGGGAAATCAAATTATCTATCATAGAGTTGCACAAAATATCTCATACGAAAATGTAAACAGTGGTGTAGGTGATCTTGAAAATGAGCTTGATTATCAGATAACTGATGATTTTAATTTTTACAATAATCTGTTTTATAACTATGATGAAAATAGTTTCTCTAAAAATTTCAATAAAATATCATACACTGGAAAAAGTCTTAACCTTGGACTCTCTCACATGTATAAAAATAGTTTCTCTGCTAGACCAGTAATTAGCTATATGACGGCAAGTGTGAATTATATTTATGACAAACATTACTCATACAGTTTTAAACATGATTATGACTTAGAAAGAAGTGAGAAAAGAGGTTTTGAGATTGGATTTTTATATCAAAAAAGATGTTGGGATTTTGGACTCAGATATGTTGAGAACAATCGCCCTATCCTTAGTTTAAAGGGTAGTTCAGACTCAATATATGATAGATATATATACCTGACTATAAGATTAAAACCAATTATGGCACCAGGCAGTGAAGGAACAGGATTCTCATACAGATTACCTGATAAATCTAGGAATAATTAGATAATGGGCAGATATAAAAATATACTAAAAAATAGAGAAGATGCGGCGAAAAGGCTGTATGATGTGATACCAATGCAGAGGCTAAAGGATGAAAACTGGAAGCTAATAGCAGTATCTAGGGGTGGTTTGGAACTTGCATTTCATATACGGGGTAAGTATAAAAATAGTATAGATTTTCTCTTCTCAGAAGCGATAATGGCTCCAAATAATCATGAGTGTGAGATAGCAAGGGTTTGTGAGGGAGAAGAGATAGTTATAAATGAGAAGCTTGTCTCTGCTTTTGGAATAAAATATGACTATATTTATGGTGAAGCACACAGAAAACATGAAGAGAAAATTTTAAGTTATATCTATCAGTATAGAAAAGGACGCCCATTTACATCAATGCATAATAAAATAGTAATGTTGGTTGATGAAGGAAGTGAGACAGGGCTTAAATTTTTAACTGCTCTAAAAGCCATATTGGCAATGAAGCCAAAAGCAATATATATAGTAACTCCTGTAATTCCAAGCGATGTTTTGGAGTTTTTAGAACCCTTTGCAGATGACCTTTTTTATCTGTACAAGATAGATGACTACGTTGAAACCCCTCTTTATTATGAAGAGTTAGAGAAGATAGATGAAGAGAGAATAGAAAAAATCTTAGGAGAAAAAAGTGAAATATGATATAAAAATAGATTTAAAGAACAAAAATGAAGAGTACTCATTTGGTGAAGTTGCAAAACAAGCAAATGGAGCAGCATGGTTAAAGAGTGGAAATACTGTTATTCTTGCAACAGTGGTAATAGATGAAACAGAGATAGTAAAAGATGATTTTCTCCCTTTGACAGTTCAGTATATAGAAAAAGCATACGCAGCTGGAAAAATTCCAGGTGGGTTTTTTAAGAGAGAGACAAAAGCAAGTGATTTTGAGACACTAACTTCTCGTATAGTGGATAGGTCTCTGCGCCCGCTTTTCCCAAAAGGATTTGGACATCCAACACAGATAACTATTATGGTATTTAGTGTTGATAAAGAGTCAGACCTTCAAGTATTGGCTCTAAATGCTGCTTCAGCAGCTCTATATGTAAGTGATATTGATATTAACAAATCAGTATCAGCTATAAGAGTTGCAAAGATTGATGGAGAGTTAATACTAAATCCTACACTCTCAGAGCTTGATAAATCAACGCTAGATCTTTATCTCTCTGGAACAAAAGAGGATCTTTTGATGATAGAGATGAGAAGCAAAGGCGGAATCAAGGTTGATACAAATCTTATGATAGATCCATTAATGGATCCAACTCTTAGCTCTGCTATTATTGCGACGCACGTCTCAAATGCAGTACCTGAAGATGAACTGATAACTATTTTAGCAAAGGCAGAAGAGCTTCTTTTTGAGACAAATGCCATGTATGAAGAGATGTTTAAAGAGTTTAAAAAAGAGACGTCACCCCTTGAATGTAAAGCACATGCACTAAATGAAGAGATGCTTAAGTATGTACGCTCAAATCATTACAGTGATATAAAATCTGCTATGAACCAGATGGCAAAATCTGAACGCTCAACTGCTCTTAGACAACTTAGAAAAAAAATCATCATAACAAAAGAAGAGTGGGATGAAGTTGAACTCAAAGATGTTATAGAGAGTGTAAAAAAAGAGCAGGTTAGAGGACAAATTTTAAACGATAGAGTTCGAGCAGATGGTAGAGCGCTAAATGAGATAAGACCAATATCAATAAGCACAAACGTTCTTCCAAGCGCTCACGCATCTTGTCTTTTTACTCGTGGGCAGACTCAAGCTCTTGTGGTTTTAACAATGGGCGGACCAAAAGATGCTCAAATGTTTGAAAACCTGACTGATGAGGGAACTCAAAATGAAAATTTCATGGTTCACTACAACTTCCCTGGATTTAGCGTCGGTGAAGCATCTCCTATCATGGGAACAAAAAGAAGAGAGTTGGGGCATGGAAATTTAGCCAAAAGAGCGCTAGAGCCTATTGTAAATCTTGAAGGGCAAACTGTACGTTTAGTTTCAGAGATACTTGAGTCAAATGGCTCTTCTTCTATGGCAACTGTTTGTGGTGGATATATGGCACTTCGTGCTGCTGATATTGAGACAAGCGATACGATAGCTGGAATTGCTATGGGAATGGTAAGTGAGGGCGATAAATATGCAATCCTCTCAGATATTATGGGCTTGGAAGATCATGATGGAGATTTAGACTTTAAAGTAACTGGTTCAAAAGATGGTATCACTGCTATGCAGATGGATATAAAACTTGGCGGAATTAGTCTAAATATCTTAAAAGAGGCTCTTTATCAAGCTAAAGAGGGTAGAGCACACATCATTAATATTATGCAAGAAGCAGAAAAAAATATTTCTTTCAATGATGGTGTACTTCCAAGTACAGATTTTTTCCATATAAATCCTAGTTTCATAGGCGATATTATCGGTCAAGCAGGAAAAACAATTCGTGAGATTATAGAGAAGTTTGAAGTTGCAATTGATATAGATAAAAAAGATGGAAAAGTTAAAGTAACTGGAAAGAGTAAGAGCGGTGTACAAGCAGCAAGAGAGCATATTGAGGGAATAGTAAGCACTCCAAAAATGCCAAAAATAGAGTATAAAGTAGGTGATATTCACAAGGGTATAGTTAAGAAAATAGTTGAATTCGGAGCTTTTATAGAGCTTCCAGATGGAGTGGATGGATTACTCCATATCTCTAAAATATCTGATCAAAGAGTAGAAAAGGTTAGTGATATTTTAAAAGAGGGAGAAGAGATAAATGTTGAAATCTTGGAATTTAAAGGCAATAAAATCTCTTTAGGAATCGCATAAAATTTTATTTAGTAAAAAATTTAGAAAATTAAACTAAGTTTTAAAACTAATTCTGTATAATTCGCAATCAAATTTAAGTAGGGAAATCCTTGCATTTATGTTTGGGTTGCTGTATTCATGAGGATGCAGTTACGTAAGCCGAAAAAATTTGTAATAATTTTAATGGAGAAACTATGAAAAAAATTCTTTTCTTAATGGTAGCACTTGCTACTGCAGCACTAGCTAATGATGGTGATGTTGCAAACCAAACACTAAAAGCGTACTCAATGATTGCTGCTGGTCTTGGTCTTGGTCTTGCTGCTCTTGGTGGAGCTATCGGTATGGGTCATACTGCAGCTGCTACAATTGCTGGAACTGCTAGAAACCCAGGTTTAGGTGCTAAACTAATGACAACTATGTTCATCGCTCTTGCAATGATCGAAGCTCAAGTTATTTATGCACTTGTAATTGCTCTAATTGCACTTTACGCAAACCCTTATTTAGGTTAATAAACCTAAAAAAAACCTCAGTCTAACTCTCTTGAGTTAGACTTTTTTGTGCGACCGTGGTGGAACGGTAGACACGCTACCTTGAGGTGGTAGTGCCCTCGGGTGTGGGAGTTCAAATCTCCCCGGTCGCACCATTTTATTTTTAATTTTTCTTCCGTAAATTCACTCATCTCTCTTTACTTTTTTTGCACTCAAGCTTACTTTAGACTATTAAATGTTTATCTATTAAGAGAATCATATTAAAATTTTTTATTCTTAGAGTCTTAGCAGAGATATACTCACTATTGTTATTGTGCTTATGATAAAATTCAAAAAATTTTAACCTTTTGGGAGATTATATGTCAGGACTTTTGGGATATTTATCAGTTTTAGCTGATGATATTGGTTCACTAGCTGGAAGAACTATGTCTATAAATGCTAAAACATTGGCAACGTCACTTGATGATATTGGATTGCTTTTTGATGATATTGCCACATATACAAAATTAGCGGGAGTAAAATCATCGGGAATATTAATAGATGATTTGGCAGCCATCGCAAATTTTACAAATGAAACAACTTCTGACATTTTAAAAAGAGAGCTACAAAAAGCAAGAACTCCTCAAGAGTTTGAGCAAAATATAAATAACCTTGATGAAGCTTCAAAAAAAACCATTTTAGAAGAGCTTGAAAATTTGAGAAATCTAGCCATTTTAGAAGCAAAAAGAAAAGCAGCACAAAGAGAACTTCCCATTGTTTATAAAATTGCAAAGGGGAGTTTGATAAACAAATTTATAATTATTCCTACTGTTTTATTTCTAAGTTACCTTGCCCCTTGGGCGATTGCTCCTATACTTATCTTAGGCGGGATTTTTTTAGCGTATGAGGGAGTTCACAGCCTTTTTGAAAAATTCTCAAAACATGCAGTTGAAGAAAAAGTAGATGATGATTCACAAAAATTCTCAAATGAAGAGCTAGAAAACAATAAGATAAAAAGCGCCATTAAGACCGATTTTATTCTATCTTTTGAAATTATTGTAATATCTTTGAGCCTCTTAGGGAACTTAGACTTTGTTACAAAACTCTTTGTTTTAATCTTTATTGGAATTTTAACAACAATTTTTGTGTATGGAATAGTTGCTCTTATTATCAAGCTAGATGATATCGGATTTTATCTTCAAGAGAAAAACGCCAAAATAGTTCAAAAAATTGGTGATGGTTTTGTGAAATCTATGCCATATATTATAAGAGCTATTGGGATTTTAGGAACGGTTGCCATGCTTGCTGTTGGTGGTGGAATAGTTACTCACGAAACAGGTGTTTTAAGCTCATACGAGAGCATGATAAAAGTGATTCCTCTTGGTGGGTTTGTTGCTGATATTATTTTAGGAGTTATTATTGGTTTTATAACTTTGGTTATTGTGCAGTTTATTACAAAAATAGTTAAAAAAGTAAAGTAGTGATAAGCTAGTCTGTTTCATTCATACTTAGATTACTAAAGTACGCTAAGTATGAATTTATAATGATTAATATGCTTTTGAGTCACTTCATGAGTTATTCAGATAATTATTCTTAGTGCCCTCCCATGATTTTTTCTATCTCTTGAGGGTTGTCATGTATTGCAAATCTATCGATTATGGTTGCACTTGCATCGCTTTGTCCTATGACTCTTACATGTACTCCCTCTTTTCTAAACTTTATGACAGATTTATCAAGCGCATGAACTGCCGAAATATCCCAAAAATGAGCTCTTCTTAAATCAATTATAACAGAGCCAATCTTCTCTTTAAAATCGAAAAAATCTACAAATCTATCGGCACTGTTAAAAAAAACTTGCCCGACTATTTTGTAAGTTTTAGCATCTTCGTCTTGAGAAGTCTCGCAATACATAAAATGGCTAATCTTATTTGCAAAAAACAGAGATGCTAAAAGGACACCTGTTAAAACACCAAATGCCAAGTTGTGTGTACCAACAGTAACTACAACTGTTGAGAGCATAACTATGTTTGTAGATAATGGCAAGGTTTTGAGTCTCTTAAACGAGCCCCAGTCAAATGTTCCAATAGAGACCATTATCATAACTGCAACAAGTGCTGCCATTGGGATAAGTTTTAGTATGTCACTTAAAAAAACTACTAAGATAAGCAGAAAAAATCCAGCTACAAATGTTGATAATCTCTTTCGCCCACCAGAGCTTATATTTATAACAGATTGCCCAATCATTGCGCATCCTGCCATTCCGCCTATACAGCCACTCGCTATATTTGCAATTCCTTGACCTCTTGCTTCTGCTCTTTTATCACTCTTTGTGTCTGTCATATCATCAATTATAGTTGCTGTCATAAATGACTCAAGAAGACCGACAATACTAAGAGCAAAAGCGTAAGGAGCAATGATTAGGAGCGTCTCAAAGGTTAGGGGAACATTAGGCCATAAAAAGATAGGAAGAGTGTCTGGAAGGTCTCCCATATCGCCAACTGTTCTTACGTCTATACCAGCAAAAATTACAAAAACAGTTAAAACAACAATTGTAACCAAAGGTGATGGTAGAAGTTTTCCAATTTTAGGGACGTAAGGAAATAGATAAATTATGCCAAGCCCAGCGGCAGTTAGTGCATATACATGCCAAGTTACATTTGTAAGTTCAGGAAGTTGCGCCATGAAGATAAGAATAGCCAAAGCATTTACAAAGCCCACAACAACAGCTCTTGCGACAAAACTCATTAACTTAGCAATACCAAGATAAGCAAGTATTATCTGAAACACCCCTGTTAGAAGTGTAGCAGCTAAGAGATACTCAAGACCATGCTCTTTTACTAAAGTAACCATAACTAGAGCCATAGCTCCAGTTGCGGCACTTATCATTCCAGTTCTTCCACCGACAAATGAGATAACAACGGCTATACAAAAAGAGGCATAAAGTCCAACTTTTGGATCAACTCCAGCGATAATAGAAAATGCAATAGCTTCAGGAACAAGGGCAAGAGCAACAACCAAACCAGACAAGATATCTGCTCTTACATTTCCTAGCCACTCATCTTTTTTAAAAAAGTACAAAATCTAATTTTTATATAAGCGTTATAGTATCTTGCGCTTTTGGAACAAGACATAAAAAGCTGTAAGGTTCATCACCGATGGTTTTATAACTATGTGAAACTCCAGCTGGGATAAGTAAAATATCTCCTGCTTTTGCTTCTATCGTTTTATCCCCTAGTTGAACTTTAGCACGACCAGATAAAACATACTGCTCATGTTCAACACTGTTTGTATGAAGTGGCATAAACCCACCAGCTTGAATGATAAAGTTGCGCATTGCAAAGTTTGGCGACTCATCAGGCGAGAGAAGCATCTTCATAGATACGCCCTCTCCTGCCTTTTGAGCTATTGATTCGATAGAGTTAATCTCTTTGTGTATGTACATAATACCACCTTCTTATAATTTTTTTGGTAGCATATCATAAAAGTGTTTGGAGACTATTTATGAAGATTGCAAAAAATATAACAGAACTTATAGGAAATACTCCGCTTGTTAGGCTAAATAAAGCTTCTAAGGCGAGTGGCGCAAATATTATCGCAAAGTGCGAGTTTATGAACCCAACTAGTTCAGTAAAAGATAGAATCGGTTTTAATATGATAAGAAGAGCCATGGAAGATGGAACAATAAAACACGATACAACGATTATAGAGCCAACAAGCGGAAATACAGGTATAGCACTAGCCGCAAATTGTGCAGCACTTGATTTAAAGCTAATCCTTACTATGCCAGAGTCAATGAGTATAGAGAGAAGAAAACTCTTAAAGGCTTTTGGTGCAGAACTGGTACTTACTCCAGCTGCACTTGGCATGAGCGGTGCTATCGCTAAGTCTGAAGAGCTCTCATGTATGATACCAAACTCTGTAGTTTTGCAGCAGTTTAAAAATAGAGCTAACCCAGAGATTCACATGTTAACAACAGCACAAGAAATTTTGCGCGACACAGATAAGAGTATTGATGCCTTTGTAGCAGCGGTCGGAACTGGTGGAACACTCAGCGGAGTATCAAAAGTACTCAAAGAGCAGATTCCAAATATTGCCATCTTTGCAGTAGAGCCTTTAAACTCGGCTGTTTTATCTGGAGAGAGCGCAGGTCCTCATGCTATTCAAGGTATTGGAGCTGGATTTATCCCAGATACGCTTGATGTAACTGTTTATGGTGAGATTATCAAAGTGAGCAACGAAGATGCTATAAAAACTGCAAAGATGTTGGCAAAAGATGAGGGATTACTTGTTGGTATATCAGCAGGGGCAAATGTTTTTGCAATTATGCAAATAGCTTCAAGAGAAGAGTTTAAAGGCAAAACACTTTTAACAATTCTTTGCGATACAGGTGAGAGATATTTAAGCACAGACCTATTTGATGAGTAAAACTTTCTTTGAGACTATAAAAGCAGTTGATGGAGAGATTTTTCATCTCTCGTTTCATCAAAAAAGATACGAGAGCGTCTTGAAACATTTTGGTATAAAAGAGATTCAAAACTTATCATTACATGTAAATCCTCCAAAAAATACTCTATATAGATGTCGTCTAACGTATGATTTATCCATAAATCCTCATAAGATAGAGGTAGAGTATTATGAGTATCAAAAAAGAGAGATTAGCTCTCTAAAGCTGGTTTATGATGATAGAATTGTATATGATTTAAAATCTACCAACAGAGAGAGGCTTGAAGAGTTATATGAGCTAAGAGAGAGTTGTGATGATATTTTAGTAGTTAAAAATTCGCTCATAACAGATACAACCATAGCAAATATAGCATTTTATGATTCAAAAAATTGGCTTACACCAGCTAAACCGCTTCTCAAAGGCACCACAAGAGATAGGCTGCTTAGTGAGAATAAAATATATGAAGCAGATATACATGTAAAGGATTTAAAAAATTTTTCACATGTAGCACTTATGAATGCAATGATAGATTTTGATATAATTACAAAAAACAACAAGGAGTTTTTTTGTTAGACAACATAATAGAAGATAGAGATTTCGCCGCTTTAATGCAAAAGAGTGTTGAGGGTTTGATTATCTATCTTTTTGAAAAAGATGAGCATTTTGGAATTCTTTGCAAAATAGAAAATATTACATTTGAGCCGCCTCTTCCAAGAGAGATAGCTTCAGAATTTAGAGCAATGACACTTTTCTTTTTGGCTGGCTATACGTTTGAAACAGCAAATATAATAGGTGAAAACTTAATTTTTGAGGCAGGATTTGGTTCTGATAACTTTGGAAGCATAGTAACAGTTCCACTTCACTCAATTGTTCAAATCATTGTAGATGAAACACCTCTTCTTATAAATTTATCAAATTATAAAAAAGAGATAGAAAAAGTTAAAGTAGCAGAAACTCTAGGAGTTGAAAACTCAATGGCATCTTTTTTATCAAATCCAGAAAACTCTAAATTTTTAAAAAAATAGAGTTTAAACTTTGTTTAGAGAAAGAAGATAGTTTACAACATTATCGACAAAAGCGTCATGTTTTCTATCTTTTAAATAGGCAATATAGAAATTTCTCTCTATTTTATAGTTTTTCAACCTTGCATCAAATAGTTTTCCCTCTGCTAATTCAGCAGCGATAACATGTTTTGACATAACTGATACAACTGGTCTCTCAGAATTTGGATCTGCATGTAAAATTGACTCTTTAATAGCAGTGGGGCTTCCCAAAATACCTAGCACATGGAAATTACTGCACTGAACACCCATCTCATCAAAAGCTTCACTGGTTAGTTTGCGTGTATGAGAGTGCTCATCTCTACAAATCCAATCAAATCCAAGTAAATCCTCAGCGGTTAGATGTTTTTTTAAAGGTTGATTTGAAAATACAACAAGCTCATCCAAAACCCACTCTCTATATACAATTCCATCTCTAAAAACAGGAGATTCAATGAGTGCAACATCTATCTTTTTGTCTTCAAGCTGATCAATTATTTCACAAGAAAGACCGACGTTCATATAAACATTATTGTTTATTCTGTTTTTGATTTCACTTAGGTAGTTTGGAAGAATATAGTTTCCGATTGCATTTGAAGAGCCCATAACAAACGTAAAATCTTTATTAATTATTTTTAAAATCTCTTTTTCGCTACCAGATATCGCTTTTTCAAGTCTTGTGGCAATTCTAAAGAGCTCTTCACCCTCTTTTGTGAGTAAAATACCATTCTTTTTTCTATCTACAATTTTTGTATCAAGATAATCTTCTATAAATTTTATTTGTTGAGTTACAGCAGGTTGAGAGATACCTAGCTTCGCAGATGCTTTAGAGAAACTCTTCTCTTTTATCACCATTAAAAAGGTTTGTAACTTGGCAAAATCTTTTAACATAATAATTCCTATAAGTTTAAATAATAAGTGAAAGTATAACCCAAAATTATAATTAAAGCAATGGTTTCGTAATAATTTATATCTTTTTTGCTATAATAAATTAAATCAATTAAGAGCAGTGGTGAAGTATGGAAAAAATATTTGAAAAACTAAATAATTCGCAAACTGATGCAGTTAAACAGACTGAGGGTCCAGTCCTAATCTTAGCTGGAGCGGGGAGTGGAAAAACTACTACCATTGTTTCTCGTTTAGCATATCTAATAGAGGGTATTGGAATACCAGCTTCAAACACATTAACTCTTACTTTTACTAATAAAGCAGCAAAAGAGATGAGAGAACGTGCTTCTAACATGATGAGCAATCTTGCTTATCCACCTTTATTGTGTACGTTTCATAAGTTTGGATTGCTTTTTTTAAAGTTTAACATTCATCTCTTAGGGAGGCAAAACAACTTTGTAGTAATAGATAGTGATGATAAAAAACGAATTATTAAAAAGATAAATAGTGAGCTGGCAACCCCATTGATTGCAAGCGAAATATCAAGATATAAAAACTCTCTTCTTACTCCAGATGATGCCTATAAGCAGGCAGAATTTTTTAATTATCAACAAATTGCAAAGATTTATGAAGAGTATGAGAACTATCTTTTAGAGAATAATTTAGTTGATTTTGATGACTTAATCGCTTTAACTTTTAAACTTTTAGATGAAAATCCAGAGTTAGCGCGAACAACTTCAGATAAGTATCGATACATCATGGTAGATGAGTATCAAGATACAAATGAGCTTCAGCTAAAACTTCTGCAAAAACTCTGTAGTACTCATAACAACATCTGTGTAGTTGGAGATGATGATCAGAGTATTTATGGATGGCGAGGTGCGCATATTAGGAATATCATGGAGTTTGATCAGGATTTTATAGGCACATCTGTTTTTAAATTAGAAGAGAATTACCGCTCTCGTGAGCCAATATTAAAAGTTGCGAATGCTTTGATTGAGCATAATCGCTCACGCTTAGGCAAGAAGCTTATTCCAACACGTGGTGGCGGTGAAGATATTACTATTTTGAACTCTAGCGATGAAAATGAAGAAGCAAGAAAGATAGCTACAAAAGTCAATAAGCTCTTGGATTCTGGAGTTAAGGCTGAGGATATAGCAGTTTTATATCGTGTGAATGTTTTAAGTAGATCAATTGAAGATGGATTAAATCGTGCGGGCATTGCGTATAAATTAGTTGGCGGACTTAGATTTTACGATAGAGCAGAGATAAAAGATCTCATAAGTTATCTTCGTGTTATCACAAATTTTCATGATGATTTTTCATTCAAGCGCATAGTTAATAAGCCAAAGAGAGGCATGGGCAAAGCAAGTGTAGATAAGATAGAGTTAGCGGCACATGCAAATGAGACATCAATCTTTGAATATATTGAAAAAATTGCTATCACAGATTTAGAAACACTTGTTAAGAGCAAAAATGCAAAAACACTAAAAAAATTTGTAAAAGATATACGAAGTGTTGCAAATGCAGCAAAAGAGAGCACCTACAATTTTATAGATATTTTAGAAGATACCTTTCATCTAAAAGATATCTATAAAGGGCTTCCAGATGAGGTTGAGAGAGTTTTAAATATGGATGAGTTCTATGGACTCTTTAGAGACTTTATAAAAAATTCTCCATCAGCATCTCTTGATGAGTTTTTAAACGAGCTTACACTTCAGAGTGAGCAAGATCAAGTTGAGGGCGATAGTATTTACATGATGAGTATTCACGCTTCAAAAGGCTTGGAGTTTGATCATATATTTATTATCGGGCTTGAAGAGGGCTTTTTACCTCTTGTCGGTGATGGAAGTGATTTAGAAGAGGAGAGACGTCTTGGATATGTATCTTTTACGAGAGCAAAAGACACTCTCACACTCTCACATGTAGATAGCAGATTTTACAAAGGAAGAAGAAGCGATTTGCAAAAGAGCAGATTTTTCAATGAAGCTGGACTCTGTGAGGGCTCTTTAATAGTTGAGAAAAATACAGCCTTTAAAAAAGGTGATTTGGTTCGTCATAAAATATTTGGTACGGGACGAGTAAATGGTGTTAGCAAGTCTGGACGAGAGTTTAAATTAAATATCAATTTTGCAGGTACAAAACGCGATATTTTGGCTTCATTTGTAGAGAGACTATGAATAGACTCTTTGTCGCATATAAACCAGCGGGTATTGGCTCAAACCTTTTTCTATCTCGCATAAAGAGAGAGTATAAAACAAAAAAAGCTGGATTCTCTGGAACTCTTGACCCATTTGCCAAAGGGGTTTTAATTATTGGCATGGGGAGTTATACAAAACTCTTTAGATTTTTAGCCAAAGCACCAAAAGTTTATCGTGCAACTCTTTGGCTGGGTGCAAAAAGCGATACTTTAGATACTGAGATGATAGAAGAGGTTGAGATATTAGAAGAGTTTGATGAAGCTGATGTTTTAAAAGCCATAAAATCACTAGAAGGCTCCTTAGAGTATGAGCCGCCAATATTTAGTGCAAAGCAGATAAATGGACAAAGAGCTTATGATTTGGCTCGTGCAGGAGTAGAGTTTTCACTAAATAAGATAAATTCAACAATATATGAGACTAAGCTGGTAAGCTATTGCCACCCATTTGTAACTTTTGAAGCAATAGTTTCAGAGGGGACGTATATTCGCTCATTAGGGCTTATAATTGCAAATAGATTAGGTGTTAAAAACGGAAGTTTGAGTGCGTTAGAGAGACTTAGCGAGGGACGATTTAAATATGATAATCACAAACCTTTAGATATAAAAAAATCACTAAATATGATGCAAAATTTCTATCATGGAGATAGTGATAATCTAAAATATGGAAGAGTTCTTGCTTTAAATGATTTAGAGATTAAGAGTGATGGATTCTATTGGCTTGATAGTGGGAGTTTCATATCTATCATACATGTAAAAGATGCAAAAGTAAATTATGAATTAGGCAGGATTGAATGTTAGTATTATCAAGAAAAATAGATGAAGCGATTGTAATTGGGGAGAATATTACTATAAAAGTTATATCTGTAGAAAAAGGTGTTGTAAAACTTGGCATTGATGCGCCAAAAAATCTCTCTATTGTTAGAAGCGAGCTTTTAGAAGATGTAAAAGATTCAAATATAGCAGCTTCTAAAGAGATAAATCTCTTAGATATTACTTCTCTTAGTGCTATTTTAAAAAAATAAGAGAGTATGAAAATGAAGCTTTATAGAGCTTATGCAAAAGTAAATATTTTTTTAAAGATACAAGGCTCTAGAGGCAATTATCATGAAATAGTATCAAGATTTATGAGAGTCCCTTCTCTTTATGATGAGCTCTCTTTTGTCCCTAAAGAGAGTAGTGAAGAGTTTGAATTAATCGGCTCATTCTCTTGTAAAAGGGAACAAAATACAATATACAAAGCATATAGAGCACTGCTTGAATTTTTAGATGAAGCAAGTGGACTACATGTAGAGAACCTAATGCAAAAGTATGCAGTTAAAGTAACTAAAAATATCCCAACATTTGCAGGACTTGGTGGAGGAAGCAGTGACGCTGCAACATTTTTAAAGATGTGTAATGAAGTTTTGCATTTGGGACTTAGCCAAAATGAGTTAGCTCTAATTGGTTTGCATGTTGGCGCAGATGTTCCATTTTTCATTTATGGATATAACAGTGCAAATGTTAGTGGAATTGGAGAGGTTGTTGAGGAGTTTAAAGAGGAGCTCTTGGATATAGAGGTCTTTACGCCACAGCTTGAGATAAGTACTCCAAAAGTTTACAATTTGTACAGAGAAAATTTTTATAACCCAGTAGATGGATTTGAAGTTGAGAGACTTAAAAAAATATCATCAAAAGATGCTCTAAGCGCTATGAGCGCAGCAGAAGCAAATGATCTTTTTGCGCCAGCAATACAGCTTTATAAAGAGTTGAAAAATCACTACAAATATGGATACTACTTCAGTGGAAGCGGAAGCAGTTTTTTTAGAGTAAAAGAGAAGGAAAACATATAATGGGCGAGAATATAGCGAAAAATAAAAAAGCCTATTTTGACTATTTTTTAGAAGAGAAGTTTGAGGCTGGTTTGGTTTTAAAAGGGAGTGAGATAAAAGCTATAAGAGCTGGACGTGTAAACTTGAAAGATAGTTTTATCCGCTTTGTGCAAGGTGAGGCATTTCTTTTTAATGCCCACATAGGCAGGCTTGAGACGACTCATCACTTCTATGCACATGAAGAGCGTGGAAGCAGAAAACTTCTTTTGCATAAAAAGCAGATACAAAAGATGATAAAAGCAGTTGAAAAGGATGGCTACACTGTTGTACCGCTTCAACTCTATTTTAATGATAGAAATATTGTAAAAATTCAGATAGCTATTGCAAAAGGTAAACAGTTACATGATAAAAGAAATGATTTAAAAGAGAAAGATATGAAGCGCGATATGGAGCGTTCCATGAAGGATTATTGATGAATTTTCTTTTAATTTTGTTTTTGTCAGTTTCATCTCTTTTTGGATTTGAAGTTGAGTTTGCAAGCGGTATTGTAGAAAATGGAAAAGTTGCTCTTTTGGAGTTTAAAAAAGAGAAAAACATACTTTATGAAGAGGCACTTTTTGATGATAAAAAATATAAAATTTTAGCGCATCCAAAAAAGAGTGAAAAATTTTATCTCCTCATTCCAATTGATTATGAAGAGAAAATAGCTAAAAAAAATATAGAGATTTTCTATAAAGATAGTGGTAAAGAGAAGAGTAAAGTAGTTGTTTTGGATATAAAAGAGGCAAAGTATGAGAAAGAGGCACTTCAGGTTGATAGCTCGAAGGTAACGCTTAGCAAAAAAGATAAAGCAAGAAGTGAAAAAGAGTATGCAGAGGCGATGAAGATATACAACACTTCAACACCAAAGAGTATGCTCACATCAAACTTTGTCGTTCCACTTGAGAGTAAAATTACAAGCGATTTTGGGAAGGCTAGAGTTTACAACAACACGCTTAAAGGCTATCATGGAGGAACTGATTTTAGAGCCTCTATTGGAACACCAATTATTGCTGCAAATGATGGAGAAGTTGCTTTAGCTAAAGATAGATTTTATTCAGGTATGTCTATTTTGATAAACCATGGAGATGGAATCTATACATGTTACTTCCACATGAGCCGCTTTGATGTAAAAGAGGGGCAGAGAGTTAAAAAAGGCGAACTACTAGGGCTCTCAGGAGATAGCGGAAGAGTGAGTGGTCCTCATCTTCACTTTGGTGTAAGAGTTGGTGGAAAACAAGTTGATCCACTCCATTTTATGACACTTATAAATAAAAATTTACTACTATAAAAGGAATAAAAAATGACACTATTTCAGCTGCTGATGCTAGGGGCTTCTGCTTTTTTTGCATTTAAAGTTTATGAACATATACAAGGTTTAAAAGATTTACAACCACACAATGAAGAACCGCGTACTCCATCATCTTTTGATCCTGAGTTTCTAGTTCAAAAGGCTGAAGAGGCATTTGAAACGGGAGATTTACAAAAAGCATACGATTTATTTAATGAAGCAAACTCAAAAGTTGCACAAAGTAGTGAAACTCTTTTTAAAATGGGATATATTTTACAGCAACTAAAAAGAGAAGATGAAGCTCTTGAGTGTTATAAAAAAGCTCTTGAGGGAGATAGAGAAAATGAGTTTATTCATAACTCAATCGCATCTATTTATAGATTAAAAGAGGAGTTTGTCTCTGCTAAAATGCATCTAAACGCATCTTTGTCAATAGATAATAAAAACCCAATAACATACTACAACTATGGAAATCTTTTAGTAGATATGAAACATATAGATGAGGCAAAAGAGATGTACAAGAAGGCTCTTGAGATAGATGCAGATTTTGCAGAAGCTAAAGAAGAGCTAGAAAAACTAGAGAAGGCAGGATGAAAATATCTCAAATATACGATTTTTTAGATAGCCTCTCGCCTTTTGAACTTCAAGAAAAATGGGACAATTCAGGTCTTTTAGTTGGAGACTTTAATCAAGATGTGAAAAAAATAGTTCTAAGCATTGATGTTGATGAATCACTTATTGACTCCATGGAAGAGGGAACTCTTCTTATAACTCACCATCCTATTATTTTTGGTGGACTAAAACAGTTGGAATTTAACAAATATCCAGCAAATTTGCTCCAAAAAATGATACAAAAAAATATATCAAATATATCGATGCATACAAATTTTGATCAAACACATCTAAACGAATATGTAGCTACAGAGATACTTGGGTATAAAATAGCCCAAAAAGATGGCTTTGTGGCATATCTTGATATTGATGAGGATTTTGATTTTTTTGCACTAAAAGTAGCATCTGCTTTTTCGCTTCCACATGCAAAATGCGTAAAGAGTTCACAAAGAGTAAAAAGAGTGGCTCTGACGACAGGCTCTGGTAGCTCTTTGATAAAGTCAATTAAAGCGGACTGTTTTTTAACAGGAGATATAAAATATCACGATGCGATGGAAGCAAAGAGCATAAATTTGTCTATGATAGATATCGGACATTTTGAGAGCGAGAGATTTTTTGCAGATATTTTATTTAAACATTTGAAAAATTTAGGTTTAGAAGCTATAATTTCATCATCAAAAAACCCTTTTACTTATATTTAAGAAAATCGGCACAACTATTTAATCCAAAAGGAGATTAATGAACTTACATCTTAGACAGCTAATTGACCTATCACATATAGACAAAGCTATTGATGCTTTTGAACCGCAAATTGAGGAAGCTAACTATAAATTTGAAGCAGCACTTGCAAAGAAAAAAAGTATTGATTCTGATATTGAGAGCTTAGGTAATGAGATTAGAGACGAAGAGATAAAGAAGAAAAAGAACGAAATTCATCTTGGTGAACTCTCTCAAAAACTAGCCGATAACTCTAAAAAAAGCAATGAAGTAAAGACTGAGCGTGAAATGAAATCTCTTCAACTTGAAGAAGAGATAGCAAAAGAGCAAGTTACTTTTGCAAATGAAGAGATTGAGAGACTTGAGAGAATTATTGACTTAAAAACATCTCAAATTGAATCAGCAAAAAAAGTTTTGGAAGAGTTAGATGCGAATTTAGCATCAATTAAAGCCGAAGTTGATGAAAAATTAGAAGTGATTAACAAATCTCGTCAAGATGTTTTTGTAAAAAAAGAGAAGTTGATTTCTGAGATGAATCAAAAAGGACTTGCATTTTATCAAAAAATTCGTAGATGGGCTAAAAATTCAACAGTAGTACCAGTAGAAGAACAAGCTTGTATGGGTTGTCATATGCACATAAGTGACAAAGTTTATGCAGATGTTATAAAAGCTGAAGAGATTACTACATGTCCACATTGTGGTCGTATTCTCTATGTGGAAACTGATAAAGAATAGGCTTGAGGCCGTTTACACTTCTCTATTTTATCCTAAGTGTAGTGCTCTATCTTATAGCACTGCCGCTTTTGGTATATCTCTCTTTTAAACAAAAATATAAAGAATCAATTCCTGCTCGTTTTTTTCTCTTTAAAAATCCAAAATTTAAAAGCAGTGGTGGTATCTGGTTTCATGCATGCTCACTTGGAGAAGCAAGAGCGTTAAAACCAGTTTTAGACCTCTTAAGTGGTTGTGATATAAAAATAACAACCATTACTCAAACAGGTCAAGTAGAAGCCTTAAGATATAGTGTTGATGTTAGATATCTTCCATATGAGATGTTTTTGCCATTTTGGATTAAGAGACAGGATTTTTTAATTGTATTAGAAGCTGAATTTTGGTTTTTACTCTTTAGCGTTGCGAAAGCAAAGGGTGCGAGAGTTATACTCTTAAATGCTCGTATTTCCGAAAAAAGTGCGAAAAAATATCTCCAATTTGCATGGTTTTATAAAAAATTACTCTCACATGTAGAGATAATTTATGCGCAGAGCCAAGTAGATAAAAACCGCTTCTTAGCACTTGGTGCTAAAAATATAGAAGTAATTGGAAATATAAAACTCTCAGCAAATATCTCTAAAACAAAAGAGTACAAAAAACCAAAAGTTGAGGTTATAACGGCTGGAAGCACTCATGAAGGTGAAGAAGAGAGTATCTTAAAGTCATTTGTAGAGTATAAAAAGCAGAGTGATGCGAAACTCTTTATGGTTCCAAGACATCCTGAGAGATTTCAAGCTGTTTTTGAACTGATGCGAAGATATTGCGATAAAAATTCTCTTACGTTAAGTAGATTCTCAAATGATAAAGAGTTTGATACGGACATGGTTCTTGTAGATGCTATGGGAGAGCTTAACAATATATATGCGATAAGCGATATAGCAATTTTAGGCGGTGCGTTTAGGAAAGATATAGGTGGACACAATCCACTAGAACCTGCCTATTTTGGGTGCAAAATAATTACTGGCAAACATTTTTTTCATCAAAGTGAACTATTTAAGTATGTTTATCATGTTCAGTATGTTGAGCCATCAGAGATTCATAAAGCACTTATGGCTTCAAGAGATTTGCCACCAAGTATGGTTGAAGAAAAAACAGATTTAAAACCTGTAATTGATAGAATATTAAAAAATTAAGGAATAAAATTATGGCTACAGAAAAAGCGTATAAACTCTTAGCAGCGCAAGAGGGGATCTCAAACTCAGAAGCAAAGTCTATGATAGATCGCGGTTTAGTATATGCTGCGAACAAAAAAGTGATGATTGCACGTGGAGATATCGATACAAAAACTCTCTTCAAAGTTGAAAAAGTAGAGAAAATAAGACCAATCTTTGAAAATGATGATTTGGTTGTAGTTGATAAGCCAGCACATGTAAATTCAGATGAGATTGAGAGACAGTTTAAGCCAGCAGTGCTTTTACATAGACTTGACAAAGAGACAAGCGGAGTTTTGATGCTTGTTAAAAATGAAGAGTTTAGAGAAAAAGCGATACAAGAGTTTAAAAAAGATAGAGTCTATAAGGAGTATATTGCGTGGATAGAAGGAATACTTAGCGAACCTGTTGATATCGATAGACCAATCCTTACAACTAAGAAAAACAACCGTGCATCTTCAAATGTTTCATCTAAAGGAAAACCAGCAAGAACAGAGGTTTTTCCTGATTTAGTGAGTGCAAACAAGACTAAAGTAAAATGTATAATTCATCATGGAAGAACGCATCAGATAAGAGTTCATTTAAGATATATAGAACATCCAATAGTTGGTGATGAACAATACGGCGGAAGACGTGCAAAAAGAGTCATGCTTCATGCACATAAAGTAAGACTTCTTGGCATGGAGTTCACTGCACCTGAGCCAAAGACATTTTTAACATTTGAATAATCCACATGTAGTATGGTTTGTTTACATGTTAAAGTGCAGCGATGATACTTTATATACTGGAATAACCATAGATTTAAGCAGAAGGCTTAATGAGCATAACAGCTCACAAAAAGCGGCAAAATATACGCGTACAAGAAGACCCCTTGAGATGATATATTTTGAAGAGCATAAAGATAAAAGCAGTGCTTCAAAGAGAGAGCTTGAGATAAAAAAACTCTCAAGAGATAAAAAATTGGAGTTAATAAAACAGTGCGGCTTTTTATAGATGGTGATGCTTTTCCAAATACACTAAAACCGATTCTTTTCCGCTCAATCCAGAGACTAAATCTTGAAGTTTTTGTTGTCTCAAACAAGCCTGTAACGATAGGAAAATCAAAACTGATTAGATATCTTATAGTTGAACAAGGTGCAGATGAAGCGGATAATCATATAGTTGAACTTGTAGAAGAGGGCGATTTGGTTATTACCGCAGATATTCCCCTCGCAGATAGAGTTATAAGTAAAGCGGCACATGCAATTGATCATAGAGGTGAGCTTTATAGTGTTGATAATATAAAACACTATTTAGCCATGAGAAATTTAATGGAAAAGATAAGAGAGAGCGGAGAAATGACAAAAGGACCAAAGCCTTTTAATCAAAAAGATGCTCATCAATTTGCAAATCAACTCAATAAATTCCTAGCTAAAAATATAATAAAAATATAATAAAAGCAAACTTAAAGTAACTCTCAGATACAATTCGCAACTTTTTACATCCAAATAATAATTGAAAAGGAGAGGGTCAAATGTTTGATATACTAACAGATTCATTTACAAATGCTATTAAAAAAATTCGTTTTAACGATGATGATAAAGCCCTCACCAAGGCTCTTGACGAGCTTAAAAAATCTCTCTTAAGGGCTGATGTAAACCATAAAGTTGTAAAAGATTTAATATTTAAAGTTCAAATAGAGACTAAGAAAAATGGTATCGGAAAAGATCAATTTTTAGAAGCTTTGCGAAATGCTCTTTATGAACTCTTAGAGATTGGCGGAAACAGAGGTTTTGTTTTTGCTTCAAAACCTCCAACCGTTATTCTAATGACTGGACTTCAGGGGTCTGGAAAAACTACAACAACAGCAAAATTAGCAAACTATTTAAAAAACAAGCAAAAAAAAGTGATGGTTGTAGCAGCTGACTTACAGCGTTTAGCAGCGGTAGAGCAACTTCGCCAATTAACACAGCAGGTTGGAGTTGAGCTTTATGAAGATGAGAGCACAAAAAATCCAGTTGAAGTAGTAACTGCAGCGCTTAAAAAAGCAAATAGTGGAATATATGATGTAGTCTTGATAGATACAGCTGGCCGCCTAGCAATAGATAATGAACTTATGGATGAGCTAGAAGCTGTTAAATATGCAGCAAATCCTAGTGAAATATTCTATGTTGCAGACTCTATGACTGGTCAAGATGCAATAAAAACAGCAACTGCTTTTAAAGAAAAAATTGGAATAGATGGTGTAATTCTTAGTAAATACGATGGCGATTCAAAGGGTGGCATAGCTCTTGGATTATCATCTCAAGTTCAAGTACCTTTGCGTTTTATTGGTAGTGGCGAGAAGATAGAAGATTTAGAAGTGTTCTTGCCTGAGCGTGTTGTAAACCGCTTGATGGGCTTTGGAGACATAGAGGGATTGGCTGAGAGAACTTCATCTGTAATTGATGAAAAACAGGCTAAAAAATTTACTTCAAAAATAAAAAAAGGTGAATTTAACTTCAATGACTTTTTAGAGCAGATGGAGAGTATGAAGAAGATGGGTAGTATGAAATCTTTAATGGGTATGATTCCAGGTATGGGAAATATGTCCAAAGCCCTTAAAGATTTTGATCTTGAAAACTCAAGTGAGCTGAAAAATATAAAAGCTATGGTCTCTTCTATGACAATGAAAGAGAGAGAAAACCCAGATTTATTAAACAATTCCAGAAAGGGAAGAATTGCAAAGGGTTGCGGACTAGAGATAGTTGAGATAAATCGTATGATAAAACAGTTTAAAAATGCAGGAAAAATGGCAAAGAGATTTTCTGGTAAAAATGGAATGAAAGATCTTCAAGCTATGATGGGTCAAATGGGTGGAGCTGGAGCCTTTAGATAGTAGCTCTATTTTATTGAATGCAAACTTATAAATTTTTAGGAGTTTATAAATTTGCATTCAAATGCAAAAATTTAATATATACAGTAAGTTGAAATATGACTTACGCAGAGAAGGACAAAACATGGCAACAGTAATTCGCCTAACTAGAATGGGAAGAAAAAAACAACCTTTTTACCGTATTGCGGTAACAGATTCACGCAAACGCAGAGATGGTGGCTGGATAGAGTTAATAGGACATCACAATCCGATGGTAGCAGAGAAGACAACAGTTGTTGATAACGAGAGATTAGATTACTGGTTAAGCGTTGGCGCTAAAATGAGTGATCGTGTTAAAAAGATAACAGGTCGTTAATTATGATAGCTGATTTTGTCGCACAGTTTGCAAAACTTATAGCATCTTATCCAGATGATGTAAGAGTTGAAGTAAAAGAGGGCGATGAAACTGCTGAGATTCTTCTCTATGCTAATCAATCTGACATTGGTAAGTTGATTGGTAAAGAGGGCAAGATGATTGGTGCAATCAAGACTGTTATCTCTGGCTGTAAAGCTAAAGATGGTATGAGTTACCGTATAAATGTCGAAGCAATCAAATAAACTACTTCATATAGCAACAATCGGCAAGAGTGTCGGTTTAGGCGGCGATATGAAACTTCATATAAAGAGTGACTTTCCAGAACAATTTAAAAAAGGTGTCTCTTTTTTCATCAATGAAAATGAGACTCTTACTCTAAGTGATATAAATCATGAACGTGCTCTTATTAAATTTGTTGGATACAACTCCCCAGAAGATGCTAAAAAACTTACAAATAAAAACTTATATACAACCATTGAGAGAACAAGAAAAGAGTGCCGCTTAGAAAAGGATGAATATTTCTGGTTTGATATCGAGGGTTGTAGTGTGGTTGAAGATGGGAAAGTTTTAGGCATAGTAGATGAGCTTGATAGAATGGGCATAACAAATTATCTCTGTGTTATAACTGATGAGACTCTTGTTAAGAGTGGCTTTGCAAAAAGTTTTTTAATTCCATTTAGGGAACCTTTTACAATAAATACAGATATAAAAGAAAAAATAATAACTGTTATCGGTGCTATGGATATACTAGAAGCTTCATAATGAAATTTACTTTTGTAACGCTTTTTCAAAATATAGTTGAGGGTTATTTTAACGACTCAATTTTAAAAAGAGCAATTCAAAAAGAGATTTTAGAAGTAGAATATTTAAATCCTAGAGATTTTAGTGACTCAAGACATAATAAAGTAGATGATAGCGCAGTTGGTGGTGGTGCAGGAATGGTTATGAATCCACAACCACTTTTTGATGCGCTAGATGAGTTAAAAAGAGTGGATAGCGAAGTTCATATACTGTTTTTAACTCCAGTGGCAAAATCTTTTAAGCAGAATGACGCTAAGAGACTCTCTAAAAAACCCCATATAGCTTTTGTGAGTGGAAGATATGAGGGAATTGATGAGAGAGTTATTGAGAAATATGCTGATGAAGTTTTTAGCATAGGTGATTATATTTTAACTGGTGGAGAACTTCCATCTTTAGTTATTTGTGATGCTATCTCAAGGAACGTAGATGGAGTGCTTGGAAATAGTGACTCTTTAAGTGTAGAGAGTTTTGAAACAGAACTTTTAGAAGCACCATCTTTTTCTAAGCCAGAAATTTATAAAAACATAAGTGTTCCATCAGAATACTTAAAGGGAAATCACAGTAAAATTCGCTCACTAAAATTAGCTCTGTCCACATGTAAGACTAAATTCTTCAGGCCAGAGCAGCTTTTAAAGCACAAAACTCAGTTGCATTAGTGTGATGAGAGTCCTGCTGAAGGAAACCAAGTGTTAACGCAGATGGCGGAATTATTTCTGACATCGTTTTAAATAAATGAAGTTTTTCTTCATTTTATGAAATAAAATTAAGGAATTATCTTATGAGAAATAAGTACATAGAAAACTTTGAAAAAGCGCAAGTAGTTGGAAAAAATATTCCAGATTTTCGTGCTGGTGATACTGTACGTTTAGCGGTAACAATTAAAGAGGGTGACAAAACTCGTATACAAAATTATGAGGGTGTTTGTATTGCAAAAAGAGGTCAAGGTACTGGTCAAACTATTACAGTACGTAAAATCGGTGCCAACAGCATAGGTATTGAGAGAATATTCCCAATATATAGCGACTCTATAAACGAGATAACAGTTATTCGTCGTGGTCGTGTTCGTCGTGCGAAACTATTTTATCTTCGTGACCTTGCTGGTAAAGCAGCGCGTATTAAAGAACTTAGAAGAAAATAATCTTCTAAGCTCTAAACTTAACAACTACACACTTCCTCCCCAAAAAAAGCAAATTTTTCTATATAACTCGAAACATGTACTACATACTATAAGCAGTGATTAATGTAAGTTCCGCAACTGTTTTAAGAAACTTCAATAGCCCATTCAACAATCAAGCATAATAATCTTATTTTTAGACTCCTATTATAAATCCAATAAGCATAAGTAAAACAACAATTTAACTCCTATATATAGTGCATAAGAATAGTCTATTGGGATATTACATAAATTATAATAGCTTTTGATAGTGAGAACTATATAGTGATAATTAACGGATTTTTTTTATGTTATTTAGTAATACATAAAATCTTTTTTAAAATCTTTTTATAGTTTAAGAAACCGCTAAGCAATCCTTCCCTATAATTCCCATCCACAAACACAGAGACCTAAAGTTTAGGTATCTAAGCTTCGAGTAGGGGCTTATAGAGGTAGTTTGAGATCATTGAAAACTAAGCAAGTAAATAGACTTTAATAACTAAAACTAGTTATTATTTAAGTCGAGTAAGTTTACTTATAAAAACTAAATAACAACAACCGTCTATTCTATTTGGTCTCTATTAATTTAGAGATACCCAATAGTATAGATACTATACAATAAAGTCCATCAAGTATTAAATTACATGATGGCAACATAAAGCCAATGATTTTTAAATCTTGGGCAAAGATTAAACAAACCAATTATGGAGAGTTTGATCCTGGCTCAGAGTGAACGCTGGCGGCGTGCTTAACACATGCAAGTCGAACGGTAACAGGAAGTAGCTTGCTACTTTGCTGACGAGTGGCGCACGGGTGAGTAATATATAGTTAATGTACCTCAAAGACTGGGATAGCCACTGGAAACGGTGATTAATACTAGATATACCTTTATAACAAAAGTTGTAAAGGGAAATGTTTTTTCGCTTTGAGATCAGACTATATCCCATCAGTTAGTTGGTAGTGTAAGAGACTACCAAGGCAATGACGGGTAGCGGGTTTGAGAGGATGATCCGCCACACTGGTACTGAGACACGGACCAGACTCCTACGGGAGGCAGCAGTGAGGAATATTGCACAATGGAGGAAACTCTGATGCAGCAACGCCGCGTGGAGGATGACGCATTTCGGTGTGTAAACTCCTTTTATGAGTCAAGAAAATGACGGTAGCTCATGAATAAGCACCGGCTAACTCCGTGCCAGCAGCCGCGGTAATACGGAGGGTGCAAGCGTTACTCGGAATCACTGGGCGTAAAGGACGCGTAGGCGGGTTGTCAAGTCAGGTGTGAAATCCTACAGCTTAACTGTAGAACTGCACTTGAAACTGGCAACCTAGAGTATGGGAGGGGAAGATGGAATTAGTGGTGTAGGGGTAAAATCCGTAGATATCACTAGGAATACCTAAAGCGAAGGCGATCTTCTGGAACATAACTGACGCTAAGGCGTGAAAGCGTGGGGAGCAAACAGGATTAGATACCCTGGTAGTCCACGCCCTAAACGATGAACACTAGTCGTCGTGATGCTTGTCATTGCGGTGATGCACTTAACAGATTAAGTGTTCCGCCTGGGGAGTACGGTCGCAAGATTAAAACTCAAAGGAATAGACGGGGACCCGCACAAGTGGTGGAGCATGTGGTTTAATTCGAAGATACGCGAAAAACCTTACCTGGCCTTGACATTGATAGAATCTGCTAGAGATAGCGGAGTGCCCTTCGGGGAGCTTGAAAACAGGTGCTGCACGGCTGTCGTCAGCTCGTGTCGTGAGATGTTGGGTTAAGTCCCGCAACGAGCGCAACCCTCGTCCTTAGTTGCCAGCAGGTTAAGCTGGGCACTCTAAGGAGACTGCCTTCGCAAGGAGGAGGAAGGTGAGGACGACGTCAAGTCATCATGGCCCTTACGGCCAGGGCTACACACGTGCTACAATGGGGCGTACAGAGTGTTGCAATACCGCGAGGTGGAGCCAATCACTTAAAGCGTCTCTCAGTTCGGATTGTTCTCTGCAACTCGAGAGCATGAAGCTGGAATCACTAGTAATCGTAGATCAGCATTGCTACGGTGAATACGTTCCCGGGTCTTGTACTCACCGCCCGTCACACCATGGGAGTTGATTTCACCCGAAATTGGGAAGCTAACCTTCGGGGGGCTACCACTTACGGTGGAATTAGCGACTGGGGTGAAGTCGTAACAAGGTAACCGTAGGAGAACCTGCGGTTGGATCACCTCCTTTCTAGAGTAGAGTCAATCATTCATTTGAATTGACATACAAGAAAATCTCACAAGAGAAACAGTTATTTTAGTCTTTTACTTGCTTAGTTTTCAGTGATCATTGTTCATTTGAAATTGAAAATGGGGAATTAGCTCAGCTGGGAGAGCGCCTGCCTTGCACGCAGGAGGTCAGCGGTTCGATCCCGCTATTCTCCACCATTTCTTATTTATATAGATAAAAATTTAGAAAGTTTAATTCAAGTTCTTCAACTCAAGAGTTTGAATTAGACTTTATAGTCTATGTTCATTAAATTATTATTGTTAAAGTCAACATATAGTTATAAAAAGATAGCTAGATATATGTAAATATATTTAGAGATTAGTTTATAAATTATATCAACTAAAATAACTACAATTAAACAGGATACTGCCCTACATTAAGTAAGGTAGTGAACGCAAAACTAATGAAGTGATTTTAGCGTAAGCTAAAAAGTTTCTTTAGTAAATTAG
Source organism: Sulfurimonas denitrificans DSM 1251 (assembly GCF_000012965.1). Classification (NCBI taxonomy): domain Bacteria; kingdom Pseudomonadati; phylum Campylobacterota; class Epsilonproteobacteria; order Campylobacterales; family Sulfurimonadaceae; genus Sulfurimonas; species Sulfurimonas denitrificans. The sequence continues at coordinate 455,107 of NC_007575.1, forward strand.
AATAAAAAAGATATTAAGGGCCATAGGTGGATGCCTTGGCTAGTAGAGGCGATGAAAGACGTACTAGGCTGCGATAAGCCTCGGGGAGCTGCCAAGAAGCTTTGATCCGGGGATTTCTGAATGGGGCAACCCAGCATGGTGCGAATCATGTTACTCCTACGGGAGGGCGAACTCAGGGAAGTGAAACATCTCAGTACCTGAAGGAAAAGAAATCAAACGAGATTCCCATAGTAGCGGCGAGCGAAACGGGATTAGGGCACTTAGTGATAATATATTTGTTAGCCAAACACTTTGGAAAGAGTGAACAAAGAGGGTGATATTCCCGTAAGCGAAAACATTTATATGGTACTAGACTAAGGAATGAGTAGGTCGGGACACGTGTTATCTTGACTGAATATGGGGGGACCACCCTCCAACCCTAAATACTACTACTAGACCGATAGCGAACAAGTACCGTGAGGGAAAGGTGAAAAGAACTGCGGTGAGCAGAGTGAAATAGAACCTGAAACCTATGGCTTACAATCATTCGGAGCACTATTATTTATAAGTGTGACGGACTGCCTTTTGCATAATGAGCCTGCGAGTTGTGGTATCTGGCAAGGTTAATCGAACGAGAAGCCGTAGCGAAAGCGAGTCTTAATAGGGCGAATTAGTCAGATGCTGCAGACCCGAAACTGAGTGATCTATCCATGAGCAGGTTGAAGCTGGTGTAAGAGCCAGTGGAGGACCGAACCCATTGACGTTGAAAAGTCTCGGGATGACTTGTGGATAGGGGTGAAAGGCCAATCAAACTCAGTGATAGCTGGTTCTCTCCGAAATATATTTAGGTATAGCCTCGAGCAGTAGCATGAAGGGGTAGAGCACTGACAGGGCTAGGGCTGCTTACCGCGGTACCAAACCCTATCAAACTCCGAATACTTCATGTGTAACCTCGGGAGTCAGGCGGTGGGTGATAAAATCCGTCGTCAAGAGGGGAACAACCCAGACTAGCAGCTAAGGTCCCAAAGTCTTGTCTAAGTGGAAAAGGATGTGGAGTTGCTGTGACAACCAGGAGGTTGGCTTAGAAGCAGCCATCTTTTAAAGAAAGCGTAACAGCTCACTGGTCTAGCGATTCTGCGCCGAAAATATAACGGGGCTAAGACAAGCACCGAAGCTCTAGATTCACATTTATGTGAGTGGTAGGAGAGCGTTCCAGTCAGCGTAGAAGCCATACCGGCAAGGAGTGGTGGAGCGGCTGGAAGTGAGCATGCAGGCATGAGTAGCGATAAAAGGGATGAGAATTCCCTTCGCCGTAAACCCAAGGTTTCCTACGCGATGCTCGTCATCGTAGGGTTAGTCGGGACCTAAGTCGAGTCCGAGAGGGGTAGACGATGGCAAATTGGTTAATATTCCAATACCGACTGTTGTTCGCTTGAGTGATGGGGGGACGCATAGAGTTAATTGAGCTCACTGATGGAATAGTGGGTCGAAGGACGTAGGTTGTAAGGTAGGCAAATCCGCCTTACATTAGACCGAGATCTTACAGGCAGAGCAATCTCTTCGGAGAGCGCTTTGAATCAATGATACTGTCGTGCCGAGAAAAGCCTCTAAACGAGAACAGCAGTTGCCCGTACCGTAAACCGACACAGGTGGGTGAGATGAGTATTCTAAGGCGCGTGGATGAACCCTGGTTAAGGAACTCTGCAAACTAGCACCGTATCTTCGGTATAAGGTGTGCCCTAAGCGTTAATGGACTTGCTCCATGAAGCGCCGACGGGTCGCAGCAAAGTGTCCCTCCCGACTGTTTACCAAAAACACAGCACTCTGCTAACTCGTAAGAGGATGTATAGGGTGTGACGCCTGCCCGGTGCTTGAATGTTAAATGGATTTGTTAGCTCTGCGAAGCATTGAAATGAAGCACAAGTAAACGGCGGCCGTAACTATAACGGTCCTAAGGTAGCGAAATTCCTTGTCGGTTAAATACCGACCTGCATGAATGGCGTAACGAGATGGGAGCTGTCTCAACCAGGGATCCAGTGAAATTGTAGTGGAGGTGAAAATTCCTCCTACCCGCGGAAAGACGGAAAGACCCCGTGCACCTTTACTATAGCTTGACATTGCTATTGGGATATTCATGTGCAGGATAGGTGGGAGCCATTGATGATATGACGCTAGTTGTATCGGAGGCATCCTTGAGATACCACCCCTGAATATTCTGATAGCTAACTCCGTACGATTATCTCGTGCGAGGACAATGTCTGGTGGGTAGTTTGACTGGGGCGGTCGCCTCCTAAAAAGTAACGGAGGCTTACAAAGTTCGGCTCAGAAGGGTTGGAAATCCTTCGTAGAGTATAATGGCATAAGCCGGACTGACTGTAAGAGATACAACTCAAACAGAGTCGAAAGACGGTCATAGTGATCCGGTGGTTCTGTGTGGAAGGGCCATCGCTCAAAGGATAAAAGGTACGCCGGGGATAACAGGCTGATCTCCCCCAAGAGCTCACATCGACGGGGAGGTTTGGCACCTCGATGTCGGCTCATCGCATCCTGGGGCTGAAGCAGGTCCCAAGGGTATGGCTGTTCGCCATTTAAAGCGGTACGCGAGCTGGGTTCAGAACGTCGTGAGACAGTTCGGTCCCTATCTTCCGTGGGCGTAGGAGAGTTGAGGAGAGCTGACCCTAGTACGAGAGGACCGGGTTGGACATGCCACTGGTGCACCAGTTGTTCTGCCAAGAGCATCGCTGGGTAGCTACGCATGGATGAGATAACCGCTGAAAGCATCTAAGCGGGAAGCCAACTCCAAGATGAACTCTCCCTGAAGTACGCTTGAAGACTACAAGCTTGATAGGCTGGGTGTGTACGCAGAGTAATCTGTTTAGCTGACCAGTACTAATAGTACGTTTGTCTTTTTTACCATTCTATTTATAGAATAACAATTCGTTCACTACCTTACTTAGTGTATAGGTACCTGATGTAGTTATTTAGTTATGTTGACTTTAACAATGATATTTTATGCATTAATTGCATAAAACTCACTCTAACTTAAGAACAATTACTTTTAAGTACACAAAACAGTGTATTTAAATGTGATTGTCTAGGTGGCTATAGAGAGAGGGAAACGCCTGGTCCCATTCCGAACCCAGAAGCTAAGCCTCTCATCGCTGATAATACTGATCCTTGCAGGATTGGAAATGTAGGTCGCTGCCTAGTTGATCATTTCTACTACTTACCAACACTTCTTTAACTTCAATCAAATCCACTTTTTAATTCTAGTCTAACTCTTTTATAAACTTTATTCATTTACTGTTTTAATTCTTTAATTCTTTAATTCTTTAATTCTTTAATTCTTTAATTCTTTAATTCTTTTTGCTAAAGCACTTCGTTGATTTTAATTTTATTAGGTATTTACATGTAGTAATTCCCATTTATGATTAATTATATTCATATTTACTTTGTGAAGTCTATCTAAAAAATAGTCTCTGCTTACTTCTTTGGCACCTAGATTTTTTAGGTGCTCGGTTGGCACTTGGGCATCTATAAAATCATATCCCCATATTTTTAGATGATTAATTAAAACTGCATAAGCACTTTTTGAAGCATCATTTACGAGGGTAAACATTGATTCTCCGCAAAAGAGACCACCAACTGCAACTCCATATAGTCCACCAACAAGTTCTCCATCAAGATAGCTCTCAACGCTATGAGCTATGCCCATATCATGAAGCACACTATAAGCTTCTATGATTTCATCTTGTATCCACGTTCCATCTTGTTTAACTCTTTTTATATTTTGGCAATTTTTCATAACGTTTATAAAATTAGTATCAAATCTATATTCAAATTTTTTCATACTTTTTCTAAGAGAGCGACTTAGTTTAAAATCATCAAGTTCCATAATAAGTCTGGGATTTGGCGACCACCAAATAATGGGGTCATTTTTACCATACCATGGAAATATCCCATTTTGATATGCGCGGATAAGTCTTGATGGATTTAAATCACCTCCCCAAGCAACTATGCCATCTTCAGTTGCATCGTTTGGATGAGGGAAAGTTAACTCATGTTTTAGAAGTTTTGGAATCAATCTAACTCTTTAAACTTTAAGATAATTTTTTTGTTAAATGAGACATTTACGGTTCCACCATTTTTAAGTTTTCCAAAAAGAATTTCATCGCTTAGCTGCTCTGTAATATTGTTTTGGATATATCTTTTTATCGGTCTAGCACCCATCTCAGGTGAGTAAGACTCACTAGCGATGAAATCCATAGCTTTTGGTGATAATGTTATAGCTATTTTCTTTTTTTTGAGTTCTGCATTTAACTCGGCTATAAATTTCTTCACAATGTTTTTTACTATCTCTATATCTAACTGATTAAACTCTACTATTGCACTTAACCTATTTCTAAATTCTGGCGTGAAAAAGAGTTTTAACTCCTCATTTTTTGCCAAAGAAGAGTCTTTGTTAAATCCCATAACGCTTCTAGCTGTTGCACCAACGTTTGATGTCATTATTAATATAACATTTTGAAAGTTTGCTTTGTATCCATTATTGTCAGTTAGAGTAGCATTATCCATGATTTGAAGCAGTATATTTACTAAGTCTGGATGCGCTTTTTCTATCTCATCTAGTAGCAAGACACTGTATGGATGCTTCTTTATAGCCTCTGTTAAGAGTCCACCTTGTTCATATCCAACATATCCTGGAGGTGCTCCTATAAGGCGGCTCAGAGCGTGTTTTTCCATATATTCACTCATATCAAATCTCTCAAAATTTACGCCTAGAATTTCACTTAGACTTAGTGCTAATTCTGTTTTACCAACTCCTGTTGGACCTGAGAAAAGAAATGATGCTATTGGTTTACCCTCAGGCGTTAACCCTGCTTTTGAGATTTTAATAGCTTTTGTTACCTCTTCAACAGCCTTATCTTGTCCTATGACTCTTTGTTTTAAACTCTCTTGTAGATTTATAAGAGAAAGCGTCTCATCTTTAGAAACTTTTTGGTTTGAGATGCCAACTATCTTAGAGAGAGTGTTTTGGATGTCAGTTGATGAGACTACTCTTCTTTTTACTTTTTTCAGATGAAATGATGCTGCACACTCGTCTATGAGATCTATCGCTTTGTCTGGTAGAAATTTATCAGTTATGTATCTTTTTGATAATTCAACTGCTGATTTTAGGGCATTGTCTGTATATGTAACATTGTGATGAGCCTCATATTTACTCTTTAACCCTTTTAAAATTTTGTAGCTTGTCTCAAGTGAGGGTTCATTTATATCGATTTTAGAGAATCTTCTACTAAGTGCTTTGTCTTTTTCAAAACCATTTCGATACTCTGCAAATGTTGTTGCACCCATGCACTTTAACTCTCCAGAAGCAAGAGCAGGTTTTAACTGATTTGCTGCATCCATAGAGCCGCTCGTTGAACCAGCCCCTATGAGTGTGTGAATTTCATCTATAAATAAAATTGCATTAGGAATGCCTTTTAACTCATCCATAATGCCTTTTAAACGTTTTTCAAAATCGCCTCTATATTTTGTCCCAGCGAGCATTGCCCCTAAGTCTAGTGCAAAAAGTTGAGAGTTTTGTATGATAAGAGGTACTTTTTTTGCAACAATATTAAGGGCTAAACCCTCTGCAATTGCAGTTTTGCCAACACCAGCTTCTCCAACTAAAATTGGATTGTTCTTTTTTCTGCGGCAAAGAATCTGAGTTACTCTTTGTATCTCATCATCTCTGCCAATGACAGGGTCTATTTTGCCATCTTTTGCTTTTTTAAGAAGATTAATCGCATATTTTTGCAGGTATGACTCACTCTCTTTAGTTGTCTCTTTCTCATCAAGAGTTGAGATAACTTCTAGGATATCAAGTCTTGATATTTTGTATTCAGTTAAAAGAATATAGGCAAAAGAGTTTACTTCATCATAAATGGCAACTAATAAATCTGCTATATCAGCACTTTGTTGATTTGAACTTTGTATATGTTTTATCATATTGTCAATTAGTCTTGATAGTGCAACACTCTCAAAAGGCTCTTCGCTTATGTTTGGCGGAAGAGTTTGGCTGTTTGTGTCTATGTATTTTTTTATAACCTCTCTCATCTCTTCAACATCACCGCCACATGTAAAGATAATCTTTGCTCCCTCAGAAGAGTTTAAGAGCTGATAAAAGAGATGTTCTATAGTTATATATTCATGACGCAATCCTTTTGCATAAAGAATCGCTTTTTGAAAAACTTCATTAAGTGAGTAGCTAATCATTACTCCTCCTCCATTGTTGCTCTTAGTGCAAAGCCATTGTCTCTAGCTTTTTTGTGTACCTGCATAACTTTTGTCTCTGCAATTTCATAAGTATATATTCCGCAGATTCCTTTTGTTTTTTTATGTATCTCAAGCATTATTTGATGCGCCTGTTCGTAATTTTTATGAAATATAGTTATTAAAATATCTATAACAAACTCCATAGAGGTATAGTCATCATTTAAGAGAAGCACTTTATACTTTTTTGGGTACTTTATCTTCACCTTCTCTTTAGTTTCTAAATCGATATTTGTTGCCATATTTTCCTCATAATAATTACCTTTAATAGTTAAAAATTATAACTAAATTGAGACAATTGTGGAAAAATCCGCATATATTTCTTTAATCCCATCTTCATAGGTTTTTTTAGTGGAATTTTTATTAAGATATTTTTCTTTTAGATTATTTTGAATGCAAAGTTTTTTATCAACTCTCTAGCAAACTTTATCTTGTGGATAAAGTTTGTATTTTGTTTAGCGTTAAAAACTCTATTTTGCAGATATTAAGAAGTCTTCAATAATATCTTTTGGGTTTTCAAGTCCTATTGATACTCTGATTAAACCATCTGTTATGCCTAAGAAGTTTTTTGTTTTTTCGTCAAAATCACTGTATATAGTTGATGACATGTGTAAAGCTAAAGTTCTGCTGTCGCCAATATTAGCTGTTATTGTAGCTATTTTGGTTTTGTTTAAAAATGCAAATGCTCTCTCTTTTGTGAGCATATCTATAGTTAAAAGTGTTCCACAGCCATTTGGAAAATCACTTAAATATCTTTGATGGTGCGGATGTGTATCTAAGCAGGGATGATTTATGTTCAATCCGTTTTTATGAAGTTCTTTCGCAACTGTTTCTACACTTTTTACGATTCTATCCATTCGTAGTGCAAGAGTTTCAAGCCCAAGCATGGTTAGGTAACTTGAGTGTGCATTAGCGCTCATTCCGAAATCTCTCATAGCTCTTTTTTTGGCATTTACAACAAGTGCCATTTTCCCCATATTTTTTATGAATTTTTCCAACTCTTTATATCTTGGAGTTTTAAATTTATCATCTTTCTCTTTTATTGCTCTAAATACTACACATCCGCCAAGTGCTGATGAATTTCCTGAGATAATTTTGGTTGTAGAGTAGATGCATATATCGGCGCCAAGTTTTAACGGTAAGATGCTTAGTGGAGTTATTGTGTTGTCAACCATTAGAGCAACACCGCACTCATTTGCTATAGCAGCTATTTTTTTGATATCTGGAAGTCTCATGTTAGGATTTCCGACGCTCTCTAGAAATATTATTTTAGTATTTTCATTTACAGCATTTTTAATATTTTCCAACTCATCCACATCAAAAAAATGTGTTTTAACTCCAAAACGACTTAGGGTTTCACTAAAAAATGAGTAAGTTCCACCGAAGAGTCCGCCAATACTTATAATCTCATCTTTACATGTTAAAAGCGACATTACAGCAAGTGCTATGGCTCCCATTCCTGAGCTTGTTGCAATTGCTCCTACTCCATCATCCATCTCCGCCATAATAGATTCGAGCTTGGAAGTTGTTGGGTTTCCCATTCTTGAATATAGCGGTTTTTTAATGCTTCCGTTAAAAATGCCCTCCGCAATCTCTGGCGTTTCATAGGCAAAAGATGCCGAATTTACTATAGTTGGAGAGACTGCTCCATCCTTACTCCCTACACTCTGAACAAATTTGGTACAATACTCTTCAAAATAATCCATTTATCAACCTTTAAATAATAAATGATTGTATCAAATAAGGAATAATTATAACTTTAGAAAATAGATAAACTTAAGTAATAATATACAGGTAAATAATGAAAAAACGAATTTTTATAACAGCTACAAACACTGATATAGGAAAAACATACACAACAAAACTTCTTTTAAAAGAGTTCGCATCTCGTGGGCTTCTAGTTGGTGTTATTAAGCCCATAGAAACAGGCGTTGTGGATGGATATGCAGATGATGGTGAGGAGTTACTGCAATATGTTAAAGAGCTTAATCCAAAGCTATGGTCTTTAGAGGTTGAAGATATAGTTCCAATTACATACGAGTTGGCAGCAGCTCCGTTTGTAGCGTCAAATAACACACCTCTTGATTTAAGAAAAATCAAAATCAAGATTGAAGAGATGGAAGCTTCTTGTGATATTGTAATCATTGAGGGAGCTGGTGGGCTTTATGTTCCCATAGATGATAAATATATGATGATAGATTTGCTTAAAAAACTTGATGCCGTAGCGTTATTGGTTACGCACTGCTCACTTGGTTGTATAAATGATACACTACTTAGCAAAGGGGCGTTGGAGGCAAAAGAGATACTACATGTAGTTGCTTTTAACTGTAAAAATAAGGATGACAATTTTGACAAAATTTCAGAACCATATTTTTTGAAAACAGATTTTAAGGTGTTTAAAGTGGACAAAGATATTGAAAAAATATGTGATGTCTTGTATAATCTATCTGATGTTAAACGCTAAAACGAACAAGTCCGTTTTAGCGACAGGGACTGAAGTCCCTACAATCCCCTAAAGCTACGAAAAAACAAGTTTTTTCGAGAAATATAAAATTTTAAAAAAAGAGTGATATGAAACATTTAATTCGCACAGATGATTTTACAACCCAAGAGATAGAGTCTATTTTAGCAGATGCAGAACTTTTTAGTGATGGCAGATTTGATAGAATTTTAAGAGACAAAATCATAATAACACTCTTTTTTGAAAACTCAACAAGAACAAGAAGCTCTTTTGAGATAGCGGCAAAAAGACTTGGCGCTGAGATAGTCCATCTTGATGTTGCAAACAGTTCTACGAAAAAAGGCGAAACGCTGGTTGATACCGCTATGAACCTTGATGCGATGGGTCCACACGCAATCATTGTCAGACATCAAAACTCAGGTGTTGCTAAAATTCTCTCAAACCATACAAAAGCCTCAATCATAAATGCAGGAGATGGCGCTCATGCACACCCAACACAAGCGCTCTTAGATCTCTTTACACTAAAAAAACATTTTAAAAATCTTGAGGGGAAAAAGATAGCAATTGTGGGTGATATTAAAAACTCAAGAGTTGCAAACTCAAACATAGAGCTTCTTAGCAGATTTAAAATGGAGGTTATTTTAGTTGCCCCGCCTCAGTTTTTGCCTCAGAGTGATTTGAGAACAACGCACTATTTAGAAGATATTATTGATGAAGTAGATGCTATCATGAGCCTTAGAACACAAACAGAGAGACACTCTTCTCAAACTTATGCTTCACTAAAAGATTATGCGAGTGATTTTTGTATAACAAGTGAAGTTGTTGGCGATAGAGATATAATCATTCTTCATCCAGGTCCTGTTCATAGAAATATAGATATTTGTGACGCGCTCTTAGCGGATAAAAGATGTAAGGTTTTAGAGCAGGTAGCAAATGGTGTTGCAATAAGAATGGCAGTGCTAAAAAAATTAATTTATGACGTTTGAGGATATAAACTCTCTTGGGTCTAAAAGAGAGCCTTTTTTATTTATAGTTGATTTTAAAGCTCAAAATATAGCTCTTTTGCCTCTAGATAAACTTAAACAAAACGATGTAGAGTTTGAGATAAATGAAGAGTATAAACTAAAAGTTCACGAAGATTTTTTACAAAAAGATGGTGTATCTTTTGAGACATACAAAGAGAAGTTTGATTTTGTGATAGAGAAGATAAAAGATGGAGAGACATATCTTTTAAACCTCACCCAGCCTACATATATAAAAACACCATTAACACTCCAAGAGATATATAGTGCGGCAAATGCTCCCTATAAATTAAGATACAAAGATAAGTTTGTCTGCTTTTCTCCTGAGAAATTTATCTCTATAAAAGACTATAAAATCTCGACATTTCCTATGAAAGGCACAATTGACGCTTCAATCTTAAATGCAAAAGAGATAATTTTAGAAGATAAAAAAGAGATGGCGGAACATGTTATGGTTGTTGATTTGCTTAGAAACGATCTCTCTATGGTTGCCAAAAATGTAAAAGTTGAAAAGTTTAGATATATAACAAAGATAGAAGCTGGAGAGAAAAAACTTCTACATGTAAGCTCACATATAAGCGGTGATGTTGGAGATGATTGGCATAGCAAAATAGGGGATATTTTAAAATCACTTCTTCCAGCTGGAAGCATAAGCGGAGCGCCAAAGAAGAGTACTCTTGAGATAATCCATCTAGTTGAAGGGTATGAGAGAGGTTATTTTAGCGGTGTTTTTGGAGTATATGATGGAGAGGTGCTTGATAGTGCTGTTATGATTCGTTTTGTGCAAAAAACCAAAGATGGTTACATGTATAAAAGTGGCGGCGGAATTACACTTGATAGCGATGTAAAGAGTGAGTATAATGAGATGTTAGATAAAGTTTATCTGCCGTAAAACAAGGGGTTATAGATGTTTAAGATTAATGGGTTTTTTACAAGCGGATGGTTTTTTGATGAGTCTGAGTGTGAGTTGAAAAACAGATATCAGATGATAAATATTGGTATTTTACTCTCTGCAAGTGGGCTTGTTTATGGGATTATTGGGAATTATATAAGAGGGACAGATGGATTTATTCCTCTTGAGTTGGCTCTTTTATGTACTAATATTATGATGTTTTTTGCACTTAGGATGTATCGTAATTTTTTTGAATTTTTTGCAATTACTATGACTTTGCAGTACACTTTTTTATTTCTATTTCTTATTTATGTTGGTGAGCCTAGTGATTTAAAACATCTTTGGATTTTTACCTACCCAATTATTCTTCTGTACTTTCAAAAAACTATACACGCTCTTTATTGGTTAGGATTTATGCTTGTTATGTTAATTATTGCACCTCTGCAGGGTTTTGTATCTACTAATTACTCTATGTATCAAGTTACATATCTCTCTTTTGTTTTGGCTGTTGTTAGCATAATTATCTATTTTTATAAAAAAAAGATTGATGAAGCAAAGAACACAATACTTGAGCAACAAAATATGCTTAAAAACTTTAATTCAGAACTTGAGAGACAGGTAAAAGACAAAACAACGGAGCTAATAAAGCTAAATGAATCTCTAGGGATTAAAGTTGAGCAAAAACTAGAAGAACTTAGAAAAAAAGATCAAATTTTAGAACTACAGTCAAAGCAAGCGGTTATGGGTGAGATGATAAGCATGATAGCTCATCAGTGGAGGCAACCGCTCTCTAACATAACTCTTCAAATTGCAAATTTACAACTAAAACATATGCTCGATAAAGAGAGAAGATGTAGAGATGTCGATGATGCGCTAACAAATATTAGCAATACTATAATTTATCTCTCTGATACCATTGATGATTTCCAAACATATTTTTGTCCAAATAAAAAAATGGATACTATTGAAATTCATGAGCTTTTTCAAAGAGCAGTGAATTTTTCGCAATCAAGAGTTCAAGATAATGATATAAAGATATCAATAAATAAAGAGATTAAAATATCTATTACTGTATATATAAATGAGTTAATTCAGGTTATTCTTAATATTTTAAATAATGCAATAGACGCACATAATGAAGTAAAGCCTAAAAATCCTTCTATTATTATGGACGCGACAGATGATGATGAAAATATCTCTCTCTTAATAACTGATAATGCTGGAGGTATAGATGATGAACATATGTCGCATCTTTTTGAACCATACTATAGCACTAAGGGAAAAAATGGTACAGGTTTGGGGCTTTATATGAGTAAAATGATTGTAGAAAAACAGTTTAATGGAGAGATAGATGTTCAAACTTCTAGTGTTGGCTCAACATTTATTATTAAAATCCCAAAAAATATAAAGTGATAAAAATGAGAAGTTTGAGATATAATTTATTAAAATTAAGAGAGGTTTGTACATGTATTTAAAAGATTTAAAGTTCTCCCTGTGGGCGGATTTTATAGAAAGAGACTATTTGGATAATGAGTTTAAAGAGTTAATAGATAAAAAAATAATTAATGGAGCTACTTCAAACCCTGCCATATTTAAAAATGCGATACTTAGTTCAAGCGCTTATAAAGAGCAACTCCTTAGCCTCAAAGCACTTAGTCCAAAAGAGAAATATGAGGCAGTAGCTGTCTATGATATACAAAAAGCAGCAGATATACTAAAACCTCTTTATGATGCAGGCGATGATGGTTATGTTAGCATAGAGGTAGATCCGTTTCTTTGTGATGACGCTGATGCAACGATAAAAGAGGGAAAGAGACTCTACAAAAGCATAGGCAGAGCAAACGTGATGATAAAAATTCCAGCAACTGAAGCTGGTTACATTGCAATGCGCTCTCTTACATCAAAAGGAATACCAGTAAATGCAACGCTTATTTTTAAAAAAGAGCAAGCACTCTCATGTGCAAAAGCTTTTAGCGAGGGAGTTAAAGAGTTTGGGTCTTCAGTTGATACAGTTATAAGTGTTTTTGTAAGCCGAATCGATAGAGCCTTAGATGAGATACTTGCAAAAGCTAAGATAAAAAGAGCGCTTAGCGGAATATATAACAGTGCAGAGATATATGAGGCAGTCCAGAGACTCGATGTTGAGGGGTGCAGAGTACTTTTTGCAAGCACTGGCGTAAAGGATGATTCACTCCCGCCTCACTACTACATTGAGGGACTTTTAGCATATAACAGCATAAATACAGCTCCAGTAGATACTATAAAAGCATTTCATGCAAATGGGTCTAAAATTGCTTCGCTTCCAATATCTAGCGAGAAGATAAGAGAGCATTTTGAGGCTATAAAATTTTTAGGTATAGATTTTGATGCTATTTTGGATAAACAGATAGAGGATGGATTACAATCTTTCAAAGATGCCTTTGAAGATATATTAAAATCGTTATGAGTGAAGCAAAATAGAAAAAACCGATAAATATAGTTTTGCAGAGGATGATGTTTTTAATTAAAAATAGATTTTTTTAACGGCAATTAAAGCTTAAAGAGATATAATTGCGGACATTTTTATTAAGGATTTAATATGTTAGAAGGCATCATTAGAGAGAGTATTGGCAAAAAAGGCACGAAAGCACTTCGCCGCGATGGATATCTAATTGCAAACATTTACGGAAAAGGGTTACAAAACCTACATGCTGCATTCAAAGAGAATGAGTATATCCGTACTGTTCGTAATAAAGAGACTCTGTCTTTTCCTATCAAAGTAGATTCAAAAGAGATGAATGTTGTTGTTCAAGCTTATGAAGCACACCCAGTTACAGGTAAACTTTTACATGTAGATTTAATGGTAGCACAACCAAATGTAGTAACACACTATCATGTGCCTGTTGTTACAGAAGGTGATGCAATTGGTCTTAAAAACAAAGGTCTTATTCATATTTCAAAGCCTCGTTTAAGAGTAAAAGCTACTATTGAAAATACTCCAAACAGCATAGTTGTTGATGTTACTAAAATGGATGTTGGTGACGCTAAAATGGTACGTGATATAGCGAAAATAGCTAATGTAACGTTCACAGATGCTGATCGTGTATCTGTACTAAGCGTAATCAAAGCTAAGTAAGTTATGCTAATAGTCGGTCTGGGTAATCCTGGAGCGAACTATGAGCGCACTCGACATAACATAGGCTTTATGGTTATAGATGAGTTAGTAAAAAAACAAAACGCTCAAAAAATCTCCTCATCATTTGATGGAACACTTTTTAAATTTTCAAATCATTTTTTATTAAAACCACTTACTTTTATGAATCTATCAGGCTCTGCAATTAGAGATGTTAAACAATTCTATAAAATTGATGAAGTCGTTGTAATACATGATGATTTAGATCTTCCATTTGGCACTCTGCGTTTTAAAAAAGGTGGCGGACACGGCGGACATAACGGTCTTAGATCAACTGATGAGCACATCTCCAAAGAGTATATAAGAGTGCGAATGGGCATAGGCAAACCTGAGCATAAAGGTGAAGTTGCCTCTTATGTTTTGAGTAATTTTACAAAAGATGAACAAGCGCATTTAGATGAGTTTATTACCTTTACATGTAAGGCAATTGAGGCTCTTTTGACAAATACCCTAGAAGACGTTAGTTCTAAATATACAATTAAAAATTTTCCGCTAAAATAGCATTAAACTTCTCTACTTGGATCTGAATTAATGCTTGTTTTTAAATATATCACTTTTCATTACATTAGATATTTTATTATCATTTTGTTAGCGTTAGTTCTTTTTTTGGTTGGATTCGACTACATGGGAAATACTGAAAAGCTTGATATTTCAGCAAATTTATTTCTTATTTATGTAGTTTACAAAACATTTTATGCCATCGATATGCTTCTGCCTCTCTCTTTAATATTTGCCATGATTAGTACAAAAATCTTTCTTATCCGCTCAAATGCGCTAGTTTCATTCTACTCACTTGGTTATTCAAGGATAGATATATTAAAGCCTTTTGTTGTTGTTGCTACTGCTATGATTACTCTTTTTATCTCTTTGCACTCTATCTCAAATTTTGCAAGAGCAGATGAGTTTGCAAAAAATATTCGTAAAAATGCCCAGTATTTAAGCCCAACAAGAGACCTCTTTTTTACATACAAAGATAAATTTGTCTATTTTTCAAAGTTGTTGCCGCTGCAAGAGAGCGCTGAGAATATACGTGTATTTAGTTTTGTTGACAACTCCTTAAAAGAGGTCCTAGTAGCTAAGAGGGCAAGCTATAGAAATGATGCATGGTTGATAAAAATGGCTGATATTATCACAAAACCAGACGATATAAGTTTTGATTCTTTAGGTATAAAAGTAACTCAGAAAGATAATTTAGAGATTCTTCAAGGATTTCGTCCAAAGATGCTTGATCAAGTTTATGAAGGTAAAGTGAATTTTTCTATAAAAGATGCAATAGACGCTTATTGGCTCTTGAGGGATCAAAATATTAATACCAACATAGTAAAGAGTGCTCTTTATAAAATATTTGTATATCCATTTTTTGTTCCTAGCTTAGTAGTTATTATTTTCTTTTTTGTTCCAGTTAGTGTGAGATTTTTAAATGTTTCTCTATTTAGTTTTGCAGCAATTATCTCCTCTTTGATGATTTGGGCATTTCTATTTTCGCTAGTAGAACTCTCAAATCACAAAACTATACCAAGCGAACTCGGTATAGTTTTACCAAATTTACTGCTTTTTCTATTTGCATTAAGGCAGTGGATAAAATATCGCACATCACCAATAAGCGACTAACGCAGTAGATAATTTTGCTCCGCACACTCTCTCATAACAAAAATATAAGTACTTTTTAGATAAAATTCATTAAAAAATATTTGGGATGTTTATGATAAATTTTAAAGAACTAGCAGCCACTTATAAAACACCTTTGTATGTCTATGATTTAGACTATATGAGTGCACAATATGAAGAGTTAAAAAGCGCTTTTAAGGGTAGAAAATCTATTATGGCATTTGCTATAAAATCAAACTCAAATCTTAGTGTTATTAAACATTTTGCTACTTTAGGAAGTGGAGCTGATTGTGTCTCTATTGGTGAGGTATATCGTGCCGTTTTAGCGGGAGTACCTAACTACAAAATCATTTTCTCTGGAGTCGGAAAGAGTGATGATGAGATTACTCAAGCTATTAAGTTAGATATTTTATATATTAACGTAGAGAGTGAGGCAGAGCTTGGCCGTGTAGAGCTTATAGCAAAAGAACTTGGTGCAAAATGTAGAATAAGCATCAGAGTAAATCCAAACATAGACCCACAAACTCACCCTTATATATCAACAGGGCTTCACGATAACAAGTTTGGAGTAGAGATAGATACTGCTAAGAGAATGTACATAAAGGCAAATAACTCTGAGTATTTAGACCCAGTAGGTATCCACTTTCATATAGGTTCACAGCTTACAGAACTGAAGCCTATATATGAGTCGGCAGAGATTGTAGCTGATTTAGTGCGTTCACTTCAAAATATAAAAATAGAGCTAAAGTTTTTCGATATAGGCGGAGGTCTCGGAGTAAAATACAAAGATGAGACAACGATAACTCCATATGATTATGCACAAGCTATTTTATCAACTCTAAAAGGTTTAGATTTAACAGTTATTTGTGAACCAGGAAGATTTTTAACTGCAAATGGCGGATATTTTTTAACTAAAGTTCTTTATGAAAAAAGAAATGGCGATAAAAGATTTGTTGTAGTTGATGGCGGTATGAACGATTTATTGAGACCAAGTTTATATAAAGCGTACCATAAAATAGAAGCAATTACTGAGAGTTTGACAAAACTTAGTGAAGCAGATGTTGTAGGACCAGTTTGTGAAAGTGGTGATTTTTTTGCAAAAGGGTACTTGCTTCCAACTCTAGAGCATAACGATCTCTTGGTAATTCACAGTGCTGGAGCGTATGGCTTTGGTATGGGAAGTAACTATAACACAAGAGGAAGAAGTGCTGAGGTGGCGATAAAAGGCAAAGAGGTTAAACTTATTCGCAAACGTGAAGAGTTTGAGGATTTGATAGCATTAGAAAAAGAGTATTTGGACAATTAAGATGTATTTTATTGATGTACAAGGCACTCTTATTAGCGACAGTGACAAGTCCCCTGTTCGTGGAAGTAGAGAGTTTATTGATGAACTAAATAAGAGAAAAATTCCTTATATGATTATTACAAACAGCACAAAAAAAGCTCCTATTGATTTTTTTAACTTCTTAAAAGCTAAAGGGTTTAATATAGAGTTCTCTTCATATCTTGATCCGCTTATGCTTCTTGAATCACATGTAGAAAAAAGTGCAGTTGCTCCTTATGGCGCAGATGAGTTTTTAGATGTGCTAAAGAAGATGGGGTATATATTTAATTATAAAAATCCAAAGACAGTGTTAATCTCAATTAAAGAAAATTATACATCTGAAGAGTTTGCCCAAATAATAGACTTTATATTGGCGGGCGCATCGTTAGTTGGAATGCACGAAACATCTATTTATGCAAAAAATTCTAAAAGATATCCAGGTGTTGGCGCTATTTTAAAACTTCTTGAATTTGCAACTTCTACTTCATACACAGTTGTTGGAAAGCCAAGTGAGGCTTTTTACAGCGAAGCTTTGATGCTGCTGTGTAAACAAAAAAGTGGTGTTAAGTTTAGTGACGTAACAATTATAAGTGATGATGTTAAGGGAGATTTAGGAGGGGCTAAAGAACTTGGGATGAAGACTATATTTGTAACAAGCGGAAAATATAAGAGTGCCGATGAGATAGTCCCTTTTTTAAAGCCAGAGTTAAAACCTGACTATGTCTATGCCGACATGCAAGAGATTTTGGAGAAAATATGAAAACTTTAGAAGAGTGTAGAGATGGGATTGATGCAATTGATAATAAAATATTGGAGCTTTTAAATCAGAGAATGGTTGTTGTTAAGCGTGTTGGAGAGATAAAAAAAGATTCCAAAAGCGCTATATATAGACCAGAGCGAGAAAAAGCCATAATTGAGCGCCTGACATTACAAAGCGTAAATGATAAGGGACTCTTAAATCAAGATGCAATAGAAGCTATATTTTTAGAGATATTTGCAGTCTCTAGAAATTTAGAGTTGCCAGAGCGTATAGCATATTTAGGACCTGAGGGGAGCTTTACTCATCAAGCAGCAGAGAGCCGTTTTGGGGCTATGAGCGACTATATGCCAATGAGATCTATCTCTCATGTTTTTAAAGAGTTAGAGACTAAGAGAGCAAAGTTTGGAGTAGTTCCAATTGAGAACTCAAGAGATGGAGTTGTCGGCGAAACGCTTGATCTCTTAGCTAAGAGCTCTGTAAAAATAGTCGCAGAACTGTATATGCCAATTCACATGTCATTTGTAACAAAAGCAAAAAAAATATCAGATATCACTAAAATTTACTCAAGAGATAAAGGCTTTGGGCAATGCAGAGAGTTTTTGCAAGAACACAACTTATCTAATGTTGAGCTTATTCCAGTAGAATCTACCGCAAAAGCAGCAATACTAGCTTCAAAAGATGATAGTGCTGCGGCAATTTGTAGCCATATAGCAGCAAAATTGTATAACGTTCCAACGATGTTTGATCATGTAGAAGATAGCATTGGCTCTCAAACTAGATTTTTTATACTAAGTGACTTTAAAAATGAGAAGAGCTATGATGATAAAACCTCTATATTGGTAAGATTAAAAGACTCTGTAAAGGCTGGCTCTCTTGTGCATTTCTTACAAGATTTTGAGCACGAGAGTATAAATCTCTCTAAAATAGAGTCTCGTCCATCAAAAGAGAAAGGTGGTTTTGAGTACTGGTTTTTTATAGATTTTTATGGTCATGTTGATGATGAAAAGTTTCAAAAAGTACTACAAAAACATAAAGAAGAGGTAACATGGCTTGGAAGCTATGTAAAAGGAGAAGAGATTGAAGTTTAATAAACATTTGCAAAATATAAAAACGTATGAAGCAGGAAAGCCTATAGAACTTGTTGTAAGAGAGTATGGAATTGAGCCTCAAGATATAGTAAAACTAGCATCTAACGAGAATCCACTTGGATGTTCGCCTAAAGTAATTGATGCAGTTGGCAAAATTTTAACAAAGATGTCGTTGTACCCAGATGACTCAATGATAAGCTTAAAAAATGCACTTAGCAAGAGATATAATGTTGATAGCGAAAATGTAATAATTGGCTCAGGAAGTGATCAAGTAATAGAGTTCTTAATTCATGCAAAAGCGCATAGTGGTTCAAAGATTTTGATGAACAGCATAACGTTTGCTATGTATGAAATTTACTCTAAACATGTAGGTGCCGATGTTATAAGAACATCTTCGCAAGAGCATGATTTAGATGAATTTTATGAGCTTTACAAGCAAGAAAAGCCAGAGATTATATTTATTTGCACACCAAACAATCCAACTGGTGATGCACTTGATGCGCAAAAAATATATAACTTTTTAGAAAAAATAGATAATGATACTTTAGTTGTAGTAGATGCAGCTTACATGGAGTATGCAATAGTCAAAGATGCAAAAAAAGAGATAAATGTTAAAGAGCTTATTCAAAAACACTCAAATGTTATCTATCTTGGAACATTTTCAAAAGCTTATGGCCTTGGTGGAATGAGAGTAGGTTATGGTATATCAGAAGCAAAAATAATCAAAGAGCTTTATAAGCTAAGACCGCCTTTTAACATCACTACTCTCTCCCTTGAAGCAGCAACAGTAGCGCTTAGTGATGAGGAGTTTGTACAAAAAAGTACAGCTCTTAATCTAGAGCAGATGAAACGCTATGAAGAGTTTGCAAAAGAGCAAAAAATAGATATAATAAACAGTTATACAAATTTTGTCACATTATCTCTTGGTTCTAATCAAAATTCTACAAAAATAGCGAGTCAGCTACTGCAAAATGGTATGATTGTAAGAGACTTAAGCAGTTATAACATGAACGCAATTAGAGTCACTATTGGTACACAAGAGCAAAACAGTCGTTTTTTTAAATTAGTAATAAAATTTTTATAGTATAAAAACGGGAAGTTAATGGATTTTAAGGTACTTTTTTCACAACTAGCCACCCTCTACGATAAGCTTACAAAACAACAGAAGCTTATTATAAGTGGGGCAGTTGTAGGTATTGTAGCATTTATAGTTTTTCTTGTAGTATATACAGAAAAGAGAGATGCCCTAAGTAAATACGAGACTCTTTTTGACTCTCTTAGCTCAGAAGATGCTGCAAAAGTCATAGAACAGCTAGAAAAAGACAATATACCTTATGAGATATTAGACAACAATATTATCAAAGTTCCAAAAAATGCAGTTTATAAAGAGCGCATCGCAATAGCTTCTTTGGGGATTCCAAAAAACAGTGGTGTTGGATTTGAGCTTTTTGATAAACAGGAGTTTGGAGCTACTAGTTTTGATCAAAATGTGAAATATCTGCGTGCTATTGAGGGTGAGCTATCAAGAACAATCAACTCGCTTGCTCCAATAGAGAGCGCAAGTGTTAGTTTGGCTCTTCCAAAAGAGACACTATTTGTTGAGAAGCAAGGAGAACCAACAGCCTCTGTTATGATTACACTGATTGAGGGCAGAAAACTCTCCTCAAAGCAGATTAGAGGTATTAAAAATTTAGTCTCAGCGGCAGTTCCAAATCTTAGTGCATCAAATGTCATGTTAATAGATAATGACGGCGAAACATTAGGCGATGATGATGAAATGGCTCAAATGGGTGAATTGTCTTCGGTACAACAGAACTTTAAGACAAAAGAGGAGAAAAAGAAGCAGAGAAAAATTATAGAAGTTGTCTCTCCTTTTGTTGGCGGAGAGCAAAAAGTTGTTGCTCAAGTGACAATAGAGTTTGATTTTTCTATTCAAAATTCTACTTCAGAGGTATATGATCCAGAAAACGTTGTAAGAAGTGAGCAGCTTAGTGAAGAGAAACGTGATGGTTCTGCTCCTGCTGAAGTCGGTGGGGTTCCTGGAACTGTTAGTAACATCGGTCCAGTAGAAGGTCTTGCAAGTAATAAAACAATTGAAAAATATGAAAAAAATACAGGAACTACAAATTATGAAGTTGGAAAAACTGTATCAACTACAAAAAGTGAATTTGCTCGTATTAAAAGAGTTACTGCTGCTGTCGTTGTTGATGGAAAATACAACTATAAGAGTGATGCTGATGGAAAACCAACCAGCGAGCTAGAGTATGAAGCTCTCTCAGAGAGTGATTTAGAGGCTCTTAGAGCGCTTGTTAGTCGCTCAATAGGTATTAGTGAAGATAGAGGCGATCAAATAAGCGTTCAAAATCTTCAGTTTAAAAGAGCAGATAGTGACCCTAGTAAAGAGAGAGTTAACCAAGTTGTTTCATTCTCACAAACATATTTAGCACCATTTTCTGAGCTATTTAAGTATATTTTTGTACTTCTGTTACTTCTTATTCTTTATAAAAAAGTTATCTCTCCATTTGCGCAAAGAATGCTTGAAATATCAAAAGAAGAGGATGACATCGGTAAACCTATTTTAGATATAGAAGATGATGAAGATGAAGATTTGGTTGAAAAAGTTCAATCAATGCGTAAAAAAGTTGAAGAGCAGTTAGGTGTTGGAAATCATTTTAATGAAGATGAATTAAAATATGATGTTCTTCTTGAAAAAATTAAGAGCATGACCGATGAATCTCCTGAAGCAGTAGCACATGTTCTTCAAGCACTTCTTACAGAAGAATCTGACGTAACGACAAAATAGAAGTATAAGGAGAAGCAGATGACTTTAAATCCTACACAACAAGCAAAATTTGATGAGATGAGTATGGGGCAAAAGGTAGCAATTTTACTTATGCAGATGGGTGAAGATGCAACAGCAGCCATATTTTCTAATATGAGTATTGACGCAATTACAGAAGTGTCAAAACATATCGCTACTAATAAGAGTGTAGAAAAGAGTGTCGCTACTGCTATTTTAGAGGAATTTTATGCAATATTTCAGTCGGGGCAGTTTATTACTGCAGGTGGATTAGAGTATGCAAGAGAACTTTTATATAGAACATTAGGTCCAGAAGAGGCTAAGAAAATTCTTGAAAAACTATCAAAAAGTATGCAAGAGACACAAAATTTTGCATATCTTTCAAAGATTAAACCACAACAACTCTCAGATTTTATAATAAACGAACATCCTCAAACAATTGCACTTATTATGGCTCATATGGATGCAACTGAGGCTGCTGATACGCTGCATTTCTTCCCTGATGATCTTAGAAGTGAAGTCTCAATGAGAATGGCAAAACTCGGAGACATCTCCCCTTCAGTTATTAAAAGAGTCTCTGCGGTGCTCGAGTCTAAACTTGAATCTCTTGCTTCATATAAAGTTGAAGTTGGTGGACCTCGCGCTGTTGCAGATATCTTTAACCGTCTTGGTGCAAAAGCTTCTAAAGAGACATTAGCTAAAATTGAAGAGCGTGATGAAGAGATGTCAAATCAAATTAAAGAGATGATGTTTACGTTTGAAGATATTGCAAAACTTGATAAGAATGCAATTACTGAGATATTAAAAGCTATTGATAAACCAGATTTAATGCTAGGTTTAAAGAGTGCTCCTGAAGACTTAAAACAGAAATTCTTTAGTGCAATGAGTGAGCGAGCAAAAGAGGCATTTGAAGAAGAGATGCAGTTCATGGGGGCTGTCAAAATGAAAGATGTTGAGGGTGCTCAAAGAAGAATTGTTGAGATAGTAAATGGTCTTGCAGAAGCAGGAACTATTCAGTTAGGAACTTCATCCGAAGAGATGGTGGAATAACGTGACTAATATAATTAGTAGCGAGAAAATTAATCGACATAAAGTTGATAAATATAATTTTAAAGTTTTATCGGTTACAGAAGAGCTAAACACAGAAATTCCACAGAGTAATGTTTTTGCAAATGACTCTTTTGTGGATAATAACGAATCTATTAAAGAGCGAGAAGTTGACTCAAGTTCAATGACACAAAGTTCTAAAGACTCTTTAATAGAGTCTCTTTTAAACAAGACAGATGAGATGTCATCAAATTTTATAAAACTTCAAATGAAGTTAGAAAATATGACGCAAGAGCATAAAGAGGAGCTTCAAAAAACTAAAGAGGACTCTTTTGCACTAGGGATAGAAGCTGGAGTTGAAAAAGCTTTAAAAGATGATAAAAATAGCATAGCTAGCGTAATGACACAATATAACGCTTCAATTCAAAAATTAGAAAAAAATGCCACAGAGTTTGAGAGTGCCCTTGAGAAGATAAAAGAGGAGTTAATTGGTGCGGCTCTTGATATCTCAAAAGAGGTGCTCAAGGTTGAATTAAGTGAAAACTCTCATAAAGTAGCAATACTTCTTGCAAAAGAGTTGATAAAAGAGCTTCAAACATCTTCTAAGATTACTCTGAGGGTAAATTCAAAAGACCACGGAGAAGTGTCTCAAGCACTTGGAAGTTTAGCACATGTAGAAATTATTTCAGATAGTGCGGTAAGCGTAGGCGGTGTGATAGCCATAAGCGAAGCTGGAAATATAGATGCGCAAATTAGTAAAAGATTTGAACGTGTAAAAAGAGCGGCATTAAGTGAGTAGAGAATAATTATGAATATAAAAGCAAGCAGAATAAAAGAGCTAGAGACTCTTTGCAAAAATATAAGAGAAGAGATACTAAGAGTTGTTAGTAAAAATGGCGGACACTTAAGTTCAACGCTCGGTGCGACAGAGATTATTGTCGCTATGCATGAAGTTTTTGACTCCAAAAAAGATCCATTTATTTTTGATGTTTCACACCAATCATACGCCCATAAACTTCTAACTGGAAGATGGGATAAGTTTGATACGCTTAGAGAGTTTAATGGTTTATGTGGATATACAAAACCAAGCGAGAGTGAACATGACTATTTTGTTGCAGGGCATAGCTCCACATCTATATCTTTAGGTGTTGGCGCTGCAAAAGCTATAGCTCTAAAGGGTGAACAAAACAGCCGAATTCCTGTTATTATGATTGGCGATGGCTCAATGACTGCTGGTATGGTTTATGAAGCATTAAATGAGCTTGGCGAGAGAAAATATCCGATGGTAATTATTTTAAATGATAATGAGATGAGCATCTCTAAGCCAATAGGCGCAATAAGCAGAATTCTAAGTTCAGCTATGGCATCTCCTTTTTATCAAAATTTTAAAAAACATACTGAGAACTTTGTAGATAATTTTGGAGATGGTGCAAGGTATATTGCAAAGAGAATGGAAGAGTCTCTAAAACTTATAACTCCTGGAATTATGTTTGAAGAGATGGGAATTGATTATATCGGTCCTGTTGATGGACATAATATAGCCTCTTTGATAGAGATACTTCAAAAAGCAAAAGAGTTGAAAAAACCAGTTATTGTTCATGCACAAACACTAAAAGGTAAAGGGTATGAGATAGCTGAGGGCAAAGATGAGAAGTGGCATGGAGTTGGTCCTTTTGATTTGGATAGCGGAGCCGCATCTAAAAAAAGCTCTGCAAAAAGTGCTACTCAAATTTATGCAGAAGCACTGCTTCATCTTGCAAAAAATAATGACAAAATAGTAGGTGCAACTGCCGCAATGCCGAGTGGAACAGGTTTGAGTGAGCTTATAGAGTTATACCCAAATAGATTTTGGGATGTTGCAATTGCAGAACAGCATGCGGTTACATCGATGGCAGCACTTGCAAAAGAGGGCTTTAAGCCATTTTGTACAATCTATTCTACATTTTTACAACGTGGCTATGACCAAGTTATTCATGACACATGTCTGATGAATTTGCCAGTTGTGTTCGCCCTTGATCGTGCTGGAATAGTTGGAGAAGATGGAGAGACTCATCAAGGAGTGTTCGATGTGAGTTTTTTAAGAGCTATTCCAAATATGACTCTTTTTGCGCCAAGAGATGAGAAGAGTTTTCATCAAGCAATGGCATTTGCTGCGCAGTATCAATTTCCGTGCTCACTACGTTATCCAAGAGGTTCATTTACGCAGACAAGTTTGCCAGAATCGTCGCCATTTGAGTTGGCAAAATCACAACTTTTGCAATCAAACAAAGGTGATGTCCTTTTTATAGGGTATGGAAATGGTGTTGGTCGTGCTTATGAAACATCAAAACTCTTAGAAGAAAAAATTAGTATTTTGGATTTGAGATTTATCAAACCTCTTGATAAAGAGATGCTTCGTGATATGGCAACCAAACACAACAAATGGTTTATATTTTCCGATAGCGCAAAAATGGGCGGAGTAGGTTCGGCTATTTTAGAGTTTTTTGCAGATGAAAAAATTCTACATGTAGAGCTTGAGAGTTTTGAGTATGAAGATAGTTTTATAACTCATGGAAAAACAAAAGATGTTGAAGAGTCATTAGGGCTTCTGCCTGCGCAACTTGCACAAAAAGTAAAGGCGTTAATTTAATATAATTACGCCGCTAAACCTTCCTGTTTTTTGCTCCGCTCTGTAAGAGAAATATGTTTTTGTGTTACAACATGTACACTCATTTAAAAACTCTATATTTTCCTCTTTAACATTACATGATAAAAGTTGAGATTTTAGGATTTTGTTTACATCAAGATAATATTTTTCATCTCTTATATCAAGAGCATACTCTAAACCTAACCCTTTTGCCTCATTGTAAATCTCCACTCCAACTTCATAACAACATACGCCAATACTCGCACCAACGCTTACATGTATATTTTTAGCTTCACTCTTAAAATCATCTATAAAACTCTCAATACACTTTTTAACTATATTTTTAAATGCGCCTTGTCGCCCAGCGTGAAGGGCGGCTATCACTTTTTTCTCACTATCATAAAAGAGCATGGGTGAGCAGTCTGCTACCATAACCATAAGCGGTGTGTTAGGTTTGTTTGTTATTAGCGCATCACATGTAGGAGGCGCCTTAAACTCCTCATCTGTTACAACATGAACTATGTCAGAGTGAATCTGCTTCATATAAACAAGCGAATCTTTGCTATATGAGAGCTCCTTTGCCAAAAGCAGATGGTTTTTCTCTACATCTAGTTCATTATCATCAACATGAAAAGCTAAATTTTTGCTATGCTTTGTAGTAAAAGCATGTGTGATGTTTGGAAATTGTGCTAATTTTTTACTATAATAGAATTTCATAGAAAAATTATATCCTAAAGGTACTATTTTGAGTAGATTAAGTCTTTATCCAGTTACATTAGATGGCACAGATGAACATAAAAAACGTCAAGAGATACGAGAATATTTTCGCAACACATTTTCATTGTTTGAGAAGGTTTTTGAAGTTTTAATTAATGATGAGGTTTTTTACAATAAGTCAGAGATTACAAGACATCCAATGATATTTTATTTTGGTCATACAGCAACTTTCTTTATAAATAAACTTATAAATATGAAGATAATAAAACAGAGAATAAATCCAGAGTTTGAATCGATTTTCGCTGTGGGCGTTGATGAGATGGCGTGGGATGATACGCAGAGTGCAAACTACATGTGGCCAAAGGTTGGTGAGGTAAGAGAGTACAGAAATAGGGTAAGAGAGATAGTTGATGAGCTTATATCAACACTCCCAATGCCTTTGCCAATAACTGACAACTCGCCTATGTGGATAATTTTGATGGGGATAGAGCATGAGCGCATACATGTAGAGACTTCACTTGTCCTTCATCGTCAAATGCCTATAGAGTTTGTAAAAGATGTAAAAGAGTTTAATCTCTGTTCTCATAGCGCACAAGCTCCGCAAAATAGCATGATTGAACTCAGAGGCAAAAGTGTTCTACTTGGTAAGGAGAAGTCTCATAACCTTTATGGTTGGGATAATGAGTATGGAAAATATGAAGAGAGCGTAGAGGATTTTAAAGCGTCAAAGTTTCTTGTAAGTAACGGCGAATTTATGGAGTTTGTGCAAGAGGGAGGCTATACAAATGACGAGTTTTGGGATGAGGAGGGAAAGAAATTTTTAGAGATAAGTGGTGCAAAATATCCTACTTTTTGGATAAAAGATGAAGACACTTACATGTACAGAACTCTGAGTAAAATTATAGAGATGCCATATAATTGGCCTGTTGATGTAAATGCACTTGAGGCAGAAGCATTTTGTCGCTATAAGAGTAAAAAAGATGGAGTAAAGTACTCTCTGCCAAGTGAAGCGGAGTATAGAGTGATTTATGATTATGCAAAGCTAGAGGATATTCCAGACTTTCACGAGAGCAGGGCAAACTTGAACTTTTATCACTACTCTAGCTCATGCCCAGTAGATGAGTTTAGCTTCAATGGAATATATGACGTAGTCGGAAATGTTTGGCAGTGGAGCAGAACTCCCATTTTCGGCTTTGAGGGTTTTGTGGTACATGAAGCGTATGATGACTTCTCAACCCCAACTTTTGACAATAAACATGCGCTAATTTTAGGTTCATCGTGGGCTAGTAGCGGAAACCTTATCATGAAATATTCACGTTACGCCTTTCGCAGACATTTCTACCAAAATGCTGGATTTAGATATGTAATCTCAAACTCAAAAATAAAAACACAGAGTGATGTTTATGAGAGCGATGAACTTGTTTCGCAATACTGTGAGTTCCAATATGGAGATGACTCTTTTGGTGTAAAAAATTTCGCTCTTGAGAGTGTCAAAATAGCCACAAAATTTGTTAAAAATAGAACAAAAGCGCTTGATTTGGGATGCGCAACAGGACGAGCAACTTTTGAGTTGGCACGCACTTTTGATGAGGTAGAGGGAGTTGATTTTTCTGCTAGATTTATAGGAGTAGGGGTAAAACTTAAAAATGATGACTACATCGCTTATAGAGTAAAAACAGAGGGTGACTTGAGTGTGGATAAAAAAATCTCCATAGAAGAGTTGGGATATGAAAACATAAGAGATAGAGTCTCTTTTTGGCAAGGCGATGCTTGTAATCTAAAGCCAAATTTCAACTCATATAATTTAATATTAGCTAAAAACATAATAGACAGATTATATAATCCAAAACTTTTCTTAGGTAACGTACATGAGAGGCTGGAGAGTGGAGGCATTTTAGTCTTAACTTCCCCATACACATGGCAGGAGAGCTCAACAAAAAGAGAGTTTTGGCTGGGTGGATACAAAGATGAAAATGGCACAGAAGTTAAGACTATGGATACTTTAAAAAGTATTTTAGGTAAAAATTTTGAGCTTCTACATGTAGAAGATTTGGAGTTTGTCATAAAAGAGACAGCAAGAAAATTCCAACACAGCATTGCAGAGGTTAGTGTTTGGAGGAAAATAGACCTTTAGTCTTGTTTTTATATATTAGTTTTTATCATAATATAGAGTGTATAATATTTTAAAAATTTATAAACACCAATTATTTAAAGAAGAGAGATGATAAGCTTAAGAGAGATACGAGAACGAAGCATAAAGTTTGCCAAAGAGTGGGAGGGTGCTTCTCATGAAAAACAAGAAGCGCAGAGTTTTTGGATAGATTTTTTTAAAATATTTGATGTAAGTCCACGAAGTATGCAGTTTGAGTATCCCATCAAAAAAATAGACGGCTCTTATGGTTACATAGATGTTTTTTGGAGAGGGCAGCTTCTTATAGAGCAAAAAAGCAGAGGCAAGGATTTAGTAAAGGCAAAAGAACAAGCGTTAGAGTACCTTCCAAATCTAAAACAGAGAGATTTACCGAAGTTTATTTTGGTTTGTGATTTTGTAAGCTTCTATCTTTACGATTTGGACACAAATCAAGATTATAAATTTCTACTCCATGAGTTACCAAAAAATATAGAGCTGTTTTCATTTATAGCAGGATACACAAAAAAAACCTACAAAGAAGAGGAACCGACCAACCGCAAAGCCGCCGAACTTATGGGTAAACTTCATGACAAGCTACTTGAAAACGGTTACAGCGGACATCAACTCGAACTCTTTTTAACAAGGCTTCTTTTTTGTATGTTTGCAGAAGATACGGGCATATTTGCTAAAAACTCTTTTCGTGAATTTATAGAAAATCAAACAGATGAGAGCGGCAGAGATTTAGGCTCGCAGATAAGCTACCTCTTTGAGCTTTTTGACACTCCAAATGAGGAGCGACAAAAAAATCTTGATGAGAGTTTTACTCAGTTTCCTTACATCAACGGCTCAATTTTTACAGAACAGCTCAAAACAGCCCACTTTGACCGCTCCATGCGTGAAATGCTTTTGGATGCGTGTGCCTTTGACTGGAGTTTGATAAGTCCTTCCATTTTCGGTTCAATGTTTCAAGCTTCTATGGACGTTAGTAAAAGAGGCGAACTCGGTGCGCACTTTACAAGTGAGACAAATATATTAAAAGCCATCAAACCGCTATTTTTGGATGAACTTAGCGAAGAGTTTGCAAAAATAAAAAACAACCCAAAACAGCTTCAAATTTTTCATGCAAAAATCTCAAATCTCAAATTTTTAGACCCAGCATGTGGAAGTGGGAACTTTTTGGTAATCGCTTACAGAGAGTTGAAGCTTGTAGAGTTTGAAGTGCTGAAATCTCTTAAAATACTCACACAACTCGTCCATATAGACCAATTTTATGGTTTCGAGATAGAAGAGTTGCCAAGTCGAATAACTCAAACTGCGATGCTTCTCATCGACCATCAAATGAACCTGCTTTTTGCTCAAATGTTTGGAGAGCCACATTTTAATATCCCCATAAAAGATAGTGCAAATATTTTTAATGTCAATGCTTTGAGGGTGGATTGGGAAAAGATTTTGGATGGTGTGAAAATTGATTTTATTATTGGAAATCCGCCGTTTTTAGGTTCAAAAATGCAATCTAAAGAGCAAAAAGAGGATATGGCAGAGGTTTTTAGCGGTGTTAAAAATGGAAAAGAACTTGATTTTGTAACGGCTTGGTATATAAAATCTGCAAAATATTTACAAGGTAAAAACACAAAAGTAGCCTTAGTTTCAACGAACTCCATTACGCAAGGCGAACAAGTAGGGATTTTGTGGCAAGAGATGTTTAACAAATATAAAATCAAAATCCACTTTGCACACAAAACTTTTAAATGGAATAATGATGCAAAAGGCGTTGCACAAGTTTATTGTGTAATTATCGGTTTTGCGGGGTTTGACATCAAAGAAAAAAGACTTTTTGAGTATGAGAGCGTAAAATCTGAACCGCATGAGATAAAAGTTGCAAATATAAATCCCTATCTTGTAAACGGAGATGATTTTTTTATCAGCTCAAGAAGAAAGCATATACAGAGCTTTATACCTCAAATAGTTTTTGGAAGTATGCCAAATGACGGTGGTAACCTGCTTTTTGACGATAAAGAAAAAGAGGAGTTTTTAGCCCTTGAACCAAAAGCAGAGCTGTACATGAAGCCTCTTATCTCTGCAAAAGAGTATCTTAACGGCAAAACAAGATGGTGTTTATGGCTAAAAGATTGTCCGCCAAATGAACTAAAATCTATGCCCAAAGTGATTGAGAGAGTTGAAAATATCAGAAAACTTAGGAACGAAAGCTCAAGAGAAGCAACTCAAAAATTAGCAAAGTTCCCAGCACTTTTTGGAGAAGATAGACAGCCTGAGAGTGATTATATTTTTATTCCTCGTGTATCGTCAGAAAACAGAGATTATATTCCAATGGAATTTTTTACAAAAGATTTTATTTGTGGAGATACTGGACTTGCCGTTCCAAATGCCACACTTTTTCATTTCGGAATTTTGACTTCAAAAATGCACATGGACTGGGTGCGGTATGTTGCTGGAAGATTAAAAAGTGATTATAGATATTCAAATGAAATTGTTTATAACAACTTCCCTTTTCCTTTAGAAATAAACGACAAACAAAAAGATCAAATCGAACAATTAGCACAAAATATTCTAGACATAAGAGCCGAATTTGTAGGAAGCTCTTTAGCCGATTTGTACAATCCTCTAACTATGCCACCAAAACTCCTAAAAGCTCA
Source organism: Sulfurimonas denitrificans DSM 1251 (assembly GCF_000012965.1). Lineage (NCBI taxonomy): Bacteria > Pseudomonadati > Campylobacterota > Epsilonproteobacteria > Campylobacterales > Sulfurimonadaceae > Sulfurimonas > Sulfurimonas denitrificans. Next base: position 485,703 of record NC_007575.1, read on the forward strand.
CGAAACGCTAGACAGAGCAGTAGATAAACTCTACTCAAAAACACTCTTCAAAACAGATACAGAAAGAGTCGCCCATTTGTTTGAATTAAATAAACAACTTACTAGCTTGATTGTGGAAAATGAGAAAAAAGCTAAAAAAGTTAAAAAAATAATAACAAAATGACATATTTTTACAAAAAAACACATTATTTTAGTACTATGGATAAAAATTTAATATAAAGGTACAACATGAACTCAAACGATAAATATAATATGCTAGCAAGAGAAATACCTAATTCAAAAAATAAAAACATCTATCCAAAAACTTTTGGACTTGATAGTCAAGAGTTTAAAGCTATTGTTGATGAAATTGAAAATGATAGTCTATTTGAAAAAGGATAGTGGGGTTTAGGTGGTTTTTATATCTTCAATAACCTAACTTTTAATGGTAGAGGTTTTTTAGAAAATAATGATAAAAAAGAGTATCACAAAATTGAAAAAACTGAGATAGCCTATCATAACAATATAAATGTCGGTGAAAATAATCATGGAAATATTATCACAGGCAACAATAATATCGTAATTTCAGAATTTGATAGAAAGCTTGATGAACTCATACAAGCTATAAAAAACTCTAGCATTCAAGATAAAGAGTCAATTGTTTTAGAATTGAAAAATAATAAAAACGGTGAAACATCATTAAAAAAATCTTTAGGTGCTGTTTTAACAAAAGGTGCAGAAATTAGCTCAATTGTTTCAGCTGTAAGCGCATTGTTAAGTTTATGAATTTAACAATGAATGAAGAAATAACAAAATAAAAGGAAAACTAAAATGGCAAAAATAATAGTTCAAGAACAAGAAATTACCATTTTAAAAATAAATAATGAAGATTACATTTCGCTGACTGATATGTTGAGAGCTAAAGATGGAGATTTTTTTATCTCTGATTGGCTCAGAAATAGAAATACAATTGAGTATCTAGGTATTTGGGAGAAGATTTACAATCCAGATTTTAATTATGGCGAATTCGCCATAATTAAATCTCAAGCAGGATTAAATAGTTATAAACTTAGTGTAAAAGAGTGGAGTGAAAAAACAAATGCGATAGGTTTAATTGCTAAAGCAGGGCGATATGGTGGAACTTATGCTCATCAAGATATAGCTTTTGAGTTTGGTATGTGGATTAGTGCAGAGTTCAAAATCTACCTTATCAAAGAGTTTCAAAGATTAAAAGAACAAGAGTTTACACAGTGTGGATGGGATATTAGAAGAAATCTTACGAAAATGAACTATCGTATACATACGGATGCAATTAAAGAAAATCTAATCCCTAAAGAACTCACACCATTGCAAATAAACTTCGTCTATGCAAGTGAAGCAGATATTTTAAATGTGGCACTTTTTGGGATGACAGCTAAAGAGTGGAGAGATAAAAATCAAACTTCTAAAGGTAATATTAGAGATGAAGCAGATGTGAATCAACTTGTATGTTTGGCAAATCTTGAGTCGCTTAATGCACACTTTATTCACGAAGGATTATCACAAAATGAGAGACTTCAAAAGCTAAATCATTTGGCTATTACTCAGATGAAGATACTGAGTAGTGATAATCAAAGAGAATTAGAAAGTTTAGGAAAAATAAAATGATAAAAGAGCTACCATTATCAACACTAAAAGAAAATCAACTCTCTCTAAAATCTCAACAAACTCAAAATTATAGTAAAGAGTACAATACAAAATGAAATATACCTTCCAAACTTCTACATGTAGAGAAAACACAAACGCAGAGAAGTACGTCCTAAGAGAGAAGCTATTTGGCACAAACGAGGTTATGCCTCTTTGGGTGGCGGATATGGACATTGACACTCCTGATTTTGTTCTTGACGCTGTAAGAAAACGCTTAGAACACCAAATTGTGGGGTATGAAGAGTTGCCGCAAAGTGCATTTTTGGCTCAAATTGAGTGGATGAAAAAAGAGCATGGAGTTGAGTTTGCGCTTGAGGAGATGCTCTATTCGCACTCGGTGGTTGCCAGTATGAATGTCGCCATCGAAGCATTTACCGAAAAGGGTGATAAAGTTATCGTCCAAACACCTGTTTATCCTCCGTTTTTTCATAGTGTGATAGAGCATGAGAGAGAGCTTTTGAAAAATCCGTTAAAGCTAAGAGATGACGGAACTTACACTTTTGATATAGAGGATTTAAAATCAAAGATTAATGAGAAAACAAAACTTCTTCTTCTCTGCTCTCCTCACAACCCTGTTGGGAGAGTTTGGAGGAGAGAGGAACTTGAGCAGATTTTAGAGCTATGCGTGAAGCATAATATAGTTGTCTTTAGCGATGAGATACACTCTGATTTGGTATATGCGCCAAATGTACATATCCCGTTTGCCTCTTTGAGCGCTGATGCAAGAGATATAACAGTTACTGCTATTGGAATTGGAAAGAGTTTTAACATGGCTGGTTTTGCCATTAGTAGTGTGGCGATACAAAATAAAATTTTAAGAGAAAATTTTTTAAAAGTTTATAATCGCACACACTTTGCCAATGGAAGCACTCTTTCACATGTAGCGTTTGAAGCGGCATACAGAGATGGCAAAGAGTGGCTAGAGGAGCTTAAAATCCATCTTTATAAAAACTTTTATATGTTAGATGAGTTATGTAAAAAATATCCGCATTACATAAAACTAACTCCGATTGAGGGGACTTATCTTGCTTGGCTTGATTGTAGAGGTCTTGGGTTTGGCGATAGAGAGTTAAGAGATTTTTTTATTCACAAAGCTGGACTTGGACTTAGTGCTGGGATAAGTTTTGGCAGAGAGGGAAGCGGTTTTATGAGGTTGAATTTTGCAATCTCGTCTGATAAGATGTTGGAAGTAATTAAGAAATTAGATGAAGCACTTCTGCTAAAATGTCGCCAATAGTGGAAAGTTAGAAAAAGAGCTATAAAAGCATAGGAGCTAGAGTTGGTTGAGATAAATTGGGAAGATTTTAAATTTTTTAAACAATATAGCAATAAAAAAAATGATAACTTTGAAATCCTATTAGATTTCTTAAAAAATTATTGCAAAATAACTTCACCAAAAGAGATGTTTGAGACAATGCTAAATGATGAGACAGCACAGCTTATGTTAAAAAAGCGAGAGATGTACACACTAGAGGATTTAGAACGCCATCTTTACAAAGATTTTAATGCAAAATAATCTCTTAAAGATAGAGGCATTTTTGCAAAAGCATCATGTCTTATCACTCTGTACAACAGATGCTCTTGAGCTAAGTGCTTGTAATCTATTTTATGTTTTTGATGTTTTAAGTAACTCTTTTGTGGTAGCAAGCAGTGATGAGACAACACATGTAAAAAATATTTTACAAAATCCAAAAGTTGCAGGAACAGTCGTTCTTGAGACAAAGGCAGTCGGTAAAATAGAGGGAGTCCAGTTTAGAGGTGATTTTTTGGCACTTGAAGACAACGCCCTAAAAAAGCTCTATTTTAGCCATTTTCCTTATGCGCTTGCTATGAACCCAAAACTTTGGCAGATAAAAATCAACTACTTTAAACTAACAGACAATAGGCTTGGTTTTGGAAAAAAAATTATTTGGAAGAGGAACTCTTTGGAGTAGATTTCTCTTTAAACATTGAGCAATCACTTCCGCTACTTTGAAATACTACAAGTGATGGTATTTGAGGTGATTTAAAACCATACGCTCTGCATCCATGAGGCCTTTGTGCTTCCCAAGTAACAAAATAGTGCTCACATCTTCTACAATTAATTCTCTTCATTTAGCTCTCATTTTAAGTTCGCTATTTTAGCATATTTGGTACAATGCTTAGATAAAAAAATCTCTAATATGAGCAATTAATCAAAGGAAATTGAGTGGATAAAATACTACTTATGTTACAGCTTCAAGCTACTCTAAATGAGGCAACTAATGGGGATGGGTGGACTAGCGGAGTTACAAAAAACTCTAAAGTTATAAACTGGAAGCGCTGTATCTACATGGAGTGCGCTGAGATGATTGGCAGTTTCTCTTGGAAACATTGGAAAAATATTGATCAAGAAGCTGACTGGGCAAACTTGCAGATAGAAGTTGTTGATGTTTGGCACTTTATTATGAGCTTGGCAATTGAGAATTATGCAAACAGCCATAAAGGCGGTGTTGAGGAGTTAGCGCTTGACATATCAGAACTAGAAAATTTTTGTAAAATTGATACTAAAAATGAGCTTTTCGCCTCTCAAGATGAGATTATGCAAAAAGTAGAGTCTATAATATTTAATGTGTTAAATAGAGATAACTTTGAATTAGAAAAACTTATAGAAGAGTTTTTTGATTTGGTTGTTATGAGTGGACTTGATTTAGAGACTCTTTATAAACTTTATGTTGGTAAAAATATTCTAAATCAATTTAGACAAGACAACGGCTATAAAGATGGTTCATATATAAAAGTTTGGGCAGGTGAAGAAGATAATGTAGTTATGAAGAGAGTCTTAGATGAGAGTAGCAATTTCTCGCCAAATGAGTTATATAATGAGTTGACTAAGCTCTATCTATCGTTAAATAAGAGTTAAATTGTATAGCGTATTGGAGGTTGAGAACCTCTCTTTTGGTTATAAAAAAGATTTTTTACTTTTTGATAATCTCTCTTTTACTTTAAAAAAAGGGGAGATAAAAGCTATAGTTGGCGCAAGTGGAGCTGGAAAAAGCACACTTTTTGAACTTATACTAAAAAATCTCCGCCCATTTAGTGGCACTGTGCAGAGCTCTTTTTGCTCAGAAGTTTTTCAAGACCCCTACAGCTCTTTTCATCCAAGTTATACACTTTTAAATCAGATAAATGAAGTGGCAAAAGTAGATGAACTTGAGACCTATATAAAAAAATTAAATCTTGATTATGAGCTTCTTTTAAAACTTCCACATGAACTCTCAGGCGGACAACTTCAGCGTGCTTCTATACTTAGGGCGATGCTTATGAAGCCAGATTTACTGCTCTTAGATGAACCGACTTCCGCGCTTGATAATATTACACAGCTAGAAGTTATGAAAATGTTTTTAGATAACCTTGAAAATATGGGGATGCTTCTTATAACACACGATTTGGACCTTGCAAAGTGGTGTGCAGATGAGATTATTATGCTCTAAGAGATAGCTTTATTATATAAAATCCACCGCCTGCCATTAAGATAGAGCCAAAAGCATTTAAAGAGATATTGGCAAGAGCTAACGCTATATGACCGCTATTTAAAAGTAAAAAACTCTCTATTGCAAAAGTTGAGTAAGTTGTAAGAGCGCCTAAAACACCAGTGCTTAAAAAAGACTTTACATGTAGTGAAAAAATGGTGCTGTACATAAAATAAGCTATCAAAATACCCATAATAAAACTACCCACAAGATTTACACCAAGAGTTCCAAACGGGATATCATGCGGCATTTTATGCGATATAATGCCGTTGAAGTATGCTCTAAGAACTGCTCCTATAAAGCCTCCACTACCTATTGCTAGAATTGTTTGCCAACTCATCATCATAAACCTTTTGCATCTTTACTCTTAAATTATTTAACCACTCACTATCTTTTTTATCAGCAACAAACGAGTCTAAGAATATAACTTTTATGCAGCCTGGTTTATAATAAAACTCTTTTGTATTGTAACGCTTTGCGCTCTCAATAAGTACGACTGGCTGAACTATGAGTGAGTTTGAGTCAGCTAGAAGTTTAGCACCTGACTTAAAAGGGAGCATAACTCCTTTTGAAGAGCGTGTACCCTCGGGAAACATTGCAATAGCTCTATTGGTACTTAGTACATTTTTTGCGTCTTTTAGAAGTTTTATAAGAGATGTTTTGCTATCTCTTTGTACTGCTATATCTTTTGGGAGCCGAAGTGCTAAACCAAAAAACGGGATGTCAAAAAGCTCTTTTTTCGCAACCCATGCTATATCTCTATTTGAGACAGTCTCAATAACAGCAATATCCAAATCACTTTGATGATTTATCAAAAAGAGCTGAGTGTTTGGATCCTCCTTGCCTTTTATAGAAGTTGTAAAAAAGATAGTTAATCTAATGAGCCAAGCAGCTAGTTTTCTGCTATAAGGCTTTGGAAAAATATAAAATGTCACTATCATAATAGTGAGCGAAGCTAAAATTATTATTGTCGCAAAGAGCCAACTAATGTGAGCAAATATCTTCATTTTTTACCCAGCCTATTTTTTTGTTATTTAATTGTACTTTTATCCAGCCATTTACTTCTGCTTCTTTTTGCAAGTTGTATTGGGATGCTGCTTTTTCAAAAATGGTCCCATTATTCATTGGAAGCAGGTAAATAGAAGAGCCTTCTTTAACGCATACCTCTTTGGAGGGAAGAGCAATTGATAAGATGTAACCAAGAGGAATAAAGATAAAAATAAGGTAGATATACCTCTTTCTCCATAAAATAATTAAAAAAGCTAGAAATGCAACTGTTGCAGCAACTCCCATTTTAATCATCTCATTTGATTGATCAGTTGGTTTTAAATCACTTTGTGTAGTTACACTATCATCACTCACAATAAGCGGAATATTGACAAAAATAAATCTATTTTTTAAAACATTAAAGTATGAAAAGGAGAGATTGCTCATGCTTTTGCCAACAATAGCATAATAGGTAATCTTAGAGTCGTTACCTGTGTGCGTTGCTGATTCTATACCCTGCTTATAAACGCCATTTAATTTAAGTGCGGAAATATCAGAATTTATGGCAGTAGCGACAAAAACAACTATATTGTGAGTTGCATCATAACTAGTTGTTTTATACTCTATAATATCAAAAGAGTTTGCTATAATATTTGAAAAATCACTCTTAGGATTTAAAGAAATTACGTTTAATTTCTCTCCTGATAATATAGTTGTTTTGTAAGCTTTTTCGCCTGTATCAATTAAAGTTGCTTCGAAATCAGGAAGCTTTGCATTTTGAGATGTCGCTATAAAATAGAATGTATCATAATAGTATTTTGAATCTTTTTGCCTTGATGGTAAAGGATTGAGTATTTTTAATCCCGTTTCATTTGAGAGTTTGTAGGTAATATCTACAAAGTTTTTAACAACACAAAGGTTTTTTATAGTTATTGAAAATATCTCCCCCTTTAATACTCTTTGAGGTATCTTTTCATAATTTAAGTAGATGACTTTTGAGAGGGTATCTAGATTCTCTTCATAAGGAACATCCTCGCCACCAAACTCTTGTTTTTGTGTTGAAGTTTGAATATTGTTGGCATCGTCAATATTAGCAAATAAAAGAGCATGAAAAAAGAGCCATGCTAATAAAAATTTTATCACGCTCTTAAAAATCCTTGAAGCATTTTTATACCATCATCACTACCCAAAATAGCTTCCATAGCACGCTCAGGATGAGGCATCAGACCAAAAACATTTCTCTCTTTATTGCAAATTCCAGCAATAGAGTCGATACTGCCATTTGGGTTTTTATCGTTACCATTTTCATCACAATACTTTAGAAGAACTTGGTTGTTTGCATATAACTCTTTTAAGCCACTATCATCAATATAGTAGTTGCCATCATGATGAGCGATAGGAATATTTACAATATCACCCTTATCAAGTTTTTCTAAAAAAATATTTTCATTGTTTATAACTTTTAAATGGTGGTGTTTTGATAAAAAGTGCAGACTCTCATTTCGCTTTAATGCACCAGGAAGAAGTCCAGACTCTGTTAAAACTTGAAAACCGTTGCATATTCCTAAGACTTTGCCACCATCATCCGCATATTTTATTACAGCTTTCATAACAGGGCTAAATTTAGCAATAGCACCGCTTCTTAAATAATCGCCATAACTAAAGCCACCAGCAACGATTAGCAGATCTGTATCGGAAGGAATAGTGTCAGATTTATGCCAAAGTATTTCAGTCTCAGCGCCTAAGGATTTAAATGCATGTTGTGCGTCATACTCACAATTTGTACCAGGAAACTGCAGTATTGTTACTTTCATTTTACTATCTCGATTGTATAGTCCTCAATAACAGTGTTTGCCAAAAGGTCTTCACACATTCTAGTAACATCTTCCATCGCCTTTTTCTCATCACTCTCATTTAGCTTAAGAACAATTTGCTTGCCGACTCTAACATCACTAACATTTTCAAAGTGTATAGACTTCAGTGCATGATGAACAGCTTTCCCTTGAGAATCTAGTACACCAGCTTTTAAAAAAACATTTACAACTACTTTCATTACTATTCCTTGAATTTATTTATTTTAATTATTACTTAGCTAGGATACGACTTAAAACTTGCTCGTAAGCTACCCTAAGACCGCCTAAGCCTTGACGGAATCTATCTTTATCCATCTTCTCGCCACTCTCTATATCCCAAAAACGGCAATTGTCAGGACTTATTTCATCGATAAGAATAATATTTCCACTGCTGTCTTTACCAAACTCTAGTTTGAAATCAACTAGATTTAACCCTTTTTGAGCAAAATATGGCTTTAATATATCATTTATTTGTCTTGCCATTCTGCGAAGTTTATCAAGCTCATCTTGATACTCAACAAGTCCTAAAATAAGCGCATGTTGGTCATTTAGCTTTGGATCTCCAAGAGCATCATTTTTATAATCAAACTCTACTAAAGTAAAAGGAAGAACTGTTCCATCTTTTATACCAAGATTTTTTGATAAGCTTCCAGTTGCGATATTTCTAACAATTACTTCAATAAGGATAACTTTTGTTTTTTTGTGAAGCAGATGATTGTCATCTAGCATCTTTACAAAATGAGTTTGTATGCCACTCTTTTCTAAGAGTTTAAAAAGTTCTGTTGAGATTTTATTGTTAAGTGCGCCTTTTCCAACCTCACTTGATTTTTTTTCTCCATTAAATGCTGTCAAATCATCTTTAAATTCTGATATAAGCAAATTCTCATCATCAGTACTAAATAACTTTTTTGCTTTACCTTCATAAATCAGCTCTCTTTTTTCCATATTATTCTCCTTTTGTGATTATTAATGCTTTTAAAATATCTATAGCAGTCTTGAGCTGAAGATCTTTGCTAATCATCTCATTACTAATAACTAACTTTGAATCAGGCTCTGGTAGTTGTGCTCCTTGTTCGCCATCAACTTTTTCTAACTCTTCTACTAGGTGTTTCTTTAAATCAGCCTCTTTAAGTGCAAACTCGTTTTTAGTGCTTTTAACTTCTCCAGGGAAAACTTCAATATCTGGCTTTACTCCGACTGCTTGGATAGTACGTCCACTAGGAAGATAGTATCTTGCAACAGTGAGCTTAATCGCCTCTTCATCAGTTATTGGGAGTACAACCTGAACGCTGCCTTTTCCAAAAGTATTTTGACCAACTACAATTCCACGTTTATGATCTTGAAGAGCTCCACTGACAATCTCACTAGCACTAGCACTTCCACCATTTACAAGCACAACAAGAGGCACTTTTGTAATAGTGTTACTTGATTTTGCGCTATAACTCTCATCATCTGCTTTGTTTCTACCTTTTTGTGAAACAATGTCTCCACTATCAACAAAAATATCTACAAGTCCAACAGCTTGGTCAAGAAGTCCGCCTGGGTTATTTCTTAAATCAAGAACTATTCCCTTAGTCGTAGCTTTTTTCTCTTTTATCGCTTTTGCGACATCAGTTACAACTTTTTTATCAAAACTTGTAACTCTGATATATTGTATATCTGTTCCAACAGATTTTGCATAAACTGACTCAATTGTAATTATCCCTCTTGTTATGGAGATTGCAAGTGGTTTTGTCTCACCTTCTCTAACAATTGTAAGCTCAATTTTTGTTCCAACTTTTCCGCGCATAATTGAGACTGCTTCATCAATAGTCATGTTAAGAGTTGATTTTTCATTGATTTTAAGAATAATATCACCAGCTTTTATACCAGCCTTATCAGCAGGAGTTCCCTCTATGGGAGCAATTACTGTAAGTGCACCATCTTTTACGCCAACTGTAATTCCAAGTCCGCCAAATTCACCATTTGTTTGAACTTTTAAATTTTTATAATCTTTTTGTGTGAGATAGTTTGAGTGTGCATCAAGATTGTTCATCATGCCCTCAAGTGCTTTGTTCATAAGCTCTTCAATTGTTACATTGTCAACATTATATTGTTCAACTATACTGATAACTTTTGTAAATTTAGCCAAAGCTTCAAGTCTTGATGCCTCTTTACTTTTCTCTTTTTTATCAGCAACTGAAGCAAAAAGATTTGTAGAAAATAAAAGGGCAAGAGCTACTGTTACTGAGGCAAAACCAAGAGTAATTAGTTTTTTGTTTTTCATTATTTATCCTATAGAAATTAAAAGGGATATTATAGTAAAAAGCTGTTTAAATAACAATTAGAATAGATTATTGATACGCAGTAATTTCTATTTAAATTATTTTTAATATAATACGAAAAATTAATCATTAGGGGTATATTGATGAGTTCTATAAAAGAGTATTTAAGTGAAGACCATGGTCGTTGTGATGAGCTTTTTGCAATAATGGAAGATGCTGCTGCAAAATCAATAGAGAGTGCGAAAGAGGCTTATGATGAGTTTGCTAAAAATACAGAGAGACACTTTCAAATGGAAGAGCGTGTAATGTTTTTAGAGTTTGAGCAAAAAACAGGTATGACACAAGGACCTACTGCGATAATGAGACATGAACATATACAGATGAGAAATCTGCTTGAAGAGATGCGCAAAGCAATTGAGGCTAAAGATAAAGATAAATTTTTTGGAAACAGCGAAACTTTGATGATTTTAATGCAACAACACAACATGAAAGAGGAGCAGATGCTATATACGATGGCGCAGCAACATTTAAGTGCTGATGCAGAGCGTATCATAGATATGATGAACTCGATGATTGTTGAGTAGAGAAGCAGAGATATGGATTTTGATGGATTGTCGGTAGATCAAGCGCCACCGATATCAGCACCACTTAGATTTTTTCTAACTGCGCCACTCTTTGCTATTTTAGCAGGAGTGTTAATTCTCTTTAGCGATGTGCTTACTCTCTCTAGCCGTTATTCAATTGAAACTATCGCTGTTACACATGCCATAACAATTGGGTTCTTAGGCTTTGTAATGCTTGGTGCGCTAGTTCAGATGCTACCAGTACTAGCAGGAGTTAAAATACCAAAAGTAGATATTATTTCTAAAATCTCATATATTTTATTGCTCTTTGGAGCCCTTTTTATGATTTTTGGATTGTGGTTTAGCATGTCAAAAATTATACTCCTAGCATCACTTTTTCTTACATGTGGTTTTCTTATACTTATTATCTCAATGCTTCTGGCCTTTAGAGATGTTATAAACGTTACAGCTAGCATACGAGCTATGATTACTAGTCTCTTTTTTGCTCTTTTTATAACGCTTCTGGGTGCGCACTTATTAGCATCTTATGGAGTTGGAAAATTTTCTGAGTTGCACCATGTTTTTGCAAACGTTCACAGTGTTTGGGCTATATTTGGATTTGCTGGAATTTTAATAATCGGGGTTGCTTTTCACGTTTTGCCCATGTTTTATGTGGCTCCAAGGTTTAAGAAATTTTGTAAAAAAAGTGTTGTTTTGCTTATTACAACAGGACTTGGGCTTTGGCTCTTTTTAAACCTATTTTTTGACTCTTACTCAACTATCGCCAAGATATGGATAGCGCTCTTTTTTTGGGCATTTTCGACGACTGTTTATCTGAAATTAAATGCTAGAAGAAGAAAAGTTAGTGATGTTACTGTCTGGTATTGGAAGAGTGCGGCTATCTTTATGACACTTGGAACATTTGCATGGAGCATAAATGACTTTTTTGGTGAAAAATATATTGTTATCGTCTCTGTTTTGATAGGCGGTGGTTTTATATTTTCTATAATGTCTGGAATGTTATATAAGATTGTTCCATTTTTAGTCTGGTTTCACTTAAATGCTAAAGGCTACATGAGCATACCTACTATGAATGAGATGATTGATAAAAGGCTTTCTAAGGCTCAATTTATACTTTTTATACTCTCTTTAGTCGGTTTTATTTTCTCATTTTTTATAGCTTCACTTATGCCTATTTTTGCAGTTAGCTTTATTTTAAGTATGGCTATTTTAGAGTACAATATCGTATCTGTAGTTTTGATATATTACAAAACATTAAAGAGAAAACCAGATTTTGATATGAGTATGTTTACAATGAAAGCAGAGAATTAAAAGTGAAAAATATAGTACTTATAGGTTTTATGGGCGTAGGCAAGGGAAGCGTGGCTAGAGAGATTATAAAATTGTCAGACTACATGTCAGTAGATACGGACGATTTGATAGAGAGTATGGAAAACAGAGTTATTAAAAAAATTTTTGAGCAGAGCGGAGAGGCATATTTTCGTAATCTAGAAAAGAGAGTCTCGCTCTGGCTTGGACAAAATGTAACAAATACTCTAATATCTACTGGCGGTGGATTTTATAAACAAGATAATCTCAAAGAGATAGGCATTGTTGTTTTTTTAAATTCCCCTTTTGAAAAGATATTAAAAAGAATAAAAAATCATCCAAATGCAGTCAAAAAACTTAAAAAAAGACCTCTGTTAAAAGATTTGAAAAAGGCAAAAGAGCTATATTATGAGCGTTTACCACAATATACGGCAGTTGCAGATATTACAATTGATGTAACAGACAAGAGCGCACTTGATTGCGCAAAAGAACTTCTACTAAAGGTAAAACAGTATGCGTAAATTTTTTATTTTTCTTCTTATGGGAATTTTGGTAAATCTTATGGGCTCTGAGATAAAGTGGGCGAAAGATTATAATGAGGGTATAAAAAGTGCGCAAGCATCTTCAAAACCAGTGCTTTTTGTTTCATCTAGACACTCATGTAAATATTGTGTTGTTTTAGATGAGACAACATTTAAAGATAAGAGAGTTATAGAAGAGCTAAATAAAAGTTTTGTCTCTATAATCTCATATAGTGATGAGAATGATTATATGCCACGTGAGTTATGGCAACCAGGAACTCCAGCTATTTGGTTTTTGTATTCAAAAGGTGAGCCTATGTTTCAACCTCTTATGGGAGCAATTGATCCAGAAAACTTCTTAAAAGCTTTAGCCATAGTAAAAGAAGAGTTTACAAAAGGGAAAAAATAGAGAATGATTTTTACAACTTCAAAAAACAGCTCTTTTAAAGCAGAGTTCAAAGAGTTACTAGAACGTGGCAAAATGGATATAGCACATGTTAGCGCTACTGTTGGAACAATTATTGATGAAATAAAAAGTAATAAAAACCAAGCGCTAAAAGAGCATATAACAAAATTTGACAAGTGGACTCCTGTGAGTGATGAAGACCTTAAAATCTCAACAGAATCCATGAGCAGAGCTTATGAAAATCTTGATAAAGCTCTAAAAGCAGCACTTCACCTCTCGTACGATAGAATAAAAGCTTATCATGAAAAACAGAAGCCTAGATCTTGGTTTGACGATGAGCCAAACGGCACAATTCTTGGTCAAAGAGTAACGCCAGTTGATAGTGCTGGTTTGTACATTCCTGGAGGAAAAGCAGCGTACCCATCTTCACTTCTTATGAATGTTATTCCTGCTCAAGTAGCTGGAGTGCAAAATATAGTTGTCTGTACACCAACGCCAGAAAATGAACCTAATGAACTTCTCTTAGCAGCATGCCATCTGTGCGGTGTAAGTGAAGTTTATAAAGTTGGCGGTGCTAGTGCGATAGCAGCTATGGCGTATGGAACAGAAACTATCCCAAAAGTAGATGTTATAACAGGTCCAGGAAATATATTTGTAGCAACAGCTAAAAAGATGGTTTTTGGTGATGTAAATATTGACATGATAGCAGGACCTAGCGAAATAGGAATTTTGGCGGATGATAGTGCAAATCCCTCTCATATGGCAGTAGATATGCTCTCTCAAGCAGAACATGATGAGATGGCAAGCTCTATACTAATTACACCATCACAAAAATTAGCAGATGCAATAAAAGCAGAGATTGAAAATTGGCTTAAAATTCTTCCTCGTCAAAAAATTGCAAGAGAGTCTATTGAGAAGAGAGGCGCTATTATAGTTACATCAGATATGCAAGAAGCCATTGATCTTATGAACGAGATAGCACCAGAGCATTTAGAAGTTGCAACTCTCTCTCCTTTTGAATTATTGCCGCTTATTAAACATGCGGGAGCAATATTTTTAGGGCACAATACGCCTGAAGCGGTTGGTGATTATATGGCTGGGCCAAATCACACACTTCCAACAGGAGGAACAGCTAAATTTTTCTCTCCACTTGGAGTTGAGAATTTTATGAAAAAAACTTCTATCATCTCCTTTAGCGCAAAAGCTATAAATGAGATAGGAGAAGAGTGTGCATTAATAGCAAAAATTGAAGGATTGACTGCACATGAACAATCAATTAGGGTAAGGTTAGTAAAATAAATTTTTCAAATATTCCCAGAGATAAAATTTATTATAAAATTATCACATTTTTATAACTAATTTAAGCTTTTTATAGGTAGTATTCTTGCAATAAGAGTTCTTGGGCACGTTTGAAATAAGAACTTTTTTTAAAAGATGGGCTATAACAAAATCTTAAAATTTGCCTATAAATTAGGTTGTAAGGAGAGTATATGCAATTAGGCTTCCTAGTTGATTTGCATCTGTGTATGGGATGTAAAGGGTGTGAAATCGCATGTAAAGTGGAGAATGAAGTTCCACTAAGTACATGGAGACTTCGTGTTAAATATGTAGATGTTGGAACTTTTCCTGAAACAAAAAGAACATTTACGCCATTGAGATGTAATCATTGTGAAAATGCTCCATGTGAGAGAATTTGTCCTGTTAGTGCACTTCACTATTTAGAAAATGGTATTGTAAATATTGATAAAGAGCGCTGTATCGGCTGTTCTGGCTGTGTTATGGCATGTCCTTATGGAGCTATATATATAGACCCTCAAACACAAACTGCTGATAAATGTACATATTGTGCTCACCGTGTTGCTTCAAGTATGATGCCTGCATGTGTTGTTGCTTGTCCTGTTCAAGCAAATATTTTCGGAGATTTAGAAGATCCTACTTCAAATATTTCAAAATATATTCAGCTTCACCAAGGCGGAGTTCAGGTGCGTAAACCTGAAAAAGGGACGAATCCTCATCACTATTATGTTAATGCTGGTAATGTCTCTCTTAATCCTCTTGCATCACATAGAGTTGATGGACATTCACTATTTAACAAGATTACAACACTTCCAGTGGGAGGACATCACTAATGGCACATGAAATTTTAGCAGCAACAAATGCTGTAGTTACTCTAGATGTAGCGTTACCTGGTATCGTTTGGCCATGGCTTGTTACTGTAAATATGTGGGCAAAGAGCATTGGTACAGGTCTTATTTTTATGCTCTTTATGCTTCTTAGAATGCACCCAGAGTCAGCTAAAAACTTAAGGTTTTCAACTACTGTGGTAGCTTTTGTGTTTATTAACATATTCTTGCTTTTCACACTGGCAGATTTACATCAACCGTTTAGAATGTGGCATATTTTTGTATATTCACACTGGACTTCAGCAATAGCAATTGGCTCTGTAATGGCTTCAATGTATTTAGGTCTTTTAACTCTTCTTGGGTTTTTAGCATTTAAGAAAAATGATGTTTTATTTGACAAAGTTCTTCTTTGGACAACTATCCTTGCAATACCAGTTACACTCTATACTGCATCTTTAATGGCGCAATGTACAGCACGTGAATTATGGCAAATGCCAGCTGAATCTGCTCAGATGATTTTAGCAGCTCTTCTTGCAGGTTCTGCGACTATGCTTCTTCTTGGTGGAAATAAGCTCTCAAGCGAAGCAAAAAATAGTTTAGGTGTAGTTTTAGGGCTTAGTGCTTTAATGGCATTTATAATCTACATGTCAGAGTATATTTTTGGACCAATGAAAGCAGAAGAGATAGCAGCAACTATTGATTATGTAAAAGGTAATGGAGAGTATGCTGTAATGTTCTGGTTAGGTCAATGGATGACTTTTATCCTGCCAATGTTGCTTATTGTACTCAGCAGAGCTAGTAAATCCGATGCTATTTTAAAATTAGCAGCAATTCTGGCATTAGTTGGTTTAGCGATTGTTAAACATGTATGGCTAATGATTCCACAGTTATTACCAATGAGTTAGGGAGAATATTGAATGTATTTAGAAAGTAGAAGAACATTTTTAAAAGGCGCTGCATTTACTGTAGCGGGCGCAACAATAGCAAAGGGTGTATTTACAACTGATGTTCTTGCTGAATCAGTAAGCAACAGTAAGTTTACAAATACTCCAGATACTCTATCATTTTATCCACCGATGAGTGAATGGAATGATTTTAAAGAGTTAGATGGTGATGACTGGAAAAGAGGCGGTATTGATCGTCATGGTGTAAGAAGTGAATCAAACCCAGAGGGTATCGAAGTAAATGACTACATGATAGTGCCAACGGCATGTTCAAACTGTGAAGCTTCTTGTGGTTTGACTGCATGGATTGATAAAAAGACATTTACTGTTAAAAAGTATATGGGAAATCCGCTTCATCCAGCTTCTCGTGGTAGAAATTGTGCAAAAGGGTATGCTACTCAATCTCAAATGTACGATCCAGATCGTATTGCATTTCCATTAAAGCGTGCTCCAGGCTCTGCTCGTGGTGAGGGCAAATGGATTCGTACTACATGGGATGAAGCCATGAGTACTATCGGTAAAAAGATGAGAGATACTATTAAAATCGGTGATGATGTATCTAAAAAATCTGTAATGTATCATGTTGGACGCCCAAATGAAAATGGATTTGTGCCTGCTATTTGGCATTCAATGGGGCTTGATGCATATAATTCACATACTAATATCTGCTCATCAAATGGTCGCACAGGAATACTTCATTTTGCAAACGATGATAGACCTTCTCCAGATTGGGCTAATGCAAAACTTGTTTTTCTTAACTCATCTCATGCAGCTGATGCAGGTCACTACTATCAACAATCTGCTTCATTTATAGCAGATGCAAGAAAAAAAGGTGCTAAGCTTGTTGTTATGGACCCTCGTATGTCAAACTCTGCTGGTATGGCAGATCTTTGGATTGCGGTATGGCCAGGAACAGAACCAGCTATTTATCTATACTTAGTGCAAAGAATCTTAAATGAAAACAAAGTGGATAAAGATTTTGTTAAAAAATGGATAAACTGGGAAGTATTTTTAGATAATAAAAAATATTTAGAGTTTATGGTTAGCAAAGGGTATATCTCTAAGCTTCCTAATGGTGATCAGTTTGAAGATTTTATTGATGTTTTAAAAGAGTTATACTCTCCATACACACTTGATTATGCAGTTAAAGAGACACATGTTCCTGCTTACAAGCTTGAAGCGCTCTATGATATGTTCTTATGGGCTGGAACTTCTATATCTACATACTTCTGGAGAGCTTCAGCTGCTGGAAATCGTGGTGGTTGGACAGCTGGGAGAACTGGATATTTTGCATTAGCACTCCGTGGTGCTGTTGGACCAGAGGGTGGAACATTCTTCCATCACTGGCATGTTATTTCTGTTGCAGGTAAAGGCGGAAGCTCAACTATTGGACAAGGAAAGCGTGGGGCAGATGTTCCTAAGGTAGATGTGTATAATGAACTCACATACCCACCAGAGTGGCCAATCTCTTCGTATGAGTTGTCATTCTTGCTACCGCATCTTTTAACAGATACTGAGTGGCAGAAAAAATGGATAGACAGAGGCTTTAGTGTTCCACAAAAATTATCTGTATATATTCCTCGTATGTATAATCCTGTCTGGATTAATCCAGATGGTTTCAGATGGATAGAAGTTCTAAAAGATGAATCTAAAATGGAACTTACAATGAATCTCTCTCCAGTATGGAGTGAAACTAATTGGTATATGGATTATGTCCTTCCAGTTGGGCTCGCAGGTGAGAGACATGACCAACACTCAGAGGCTACTATGCCAGCTCGTTGGACATCTTTCCGTCAACCTGTTATGAGAGTTGCACTAGAGAAAATGGGATGGAAACCTAAAAATCCAGCTCGTGGCACATTAGAAGCTCATATTAAAGCAGGTCTTGGAGAAGTTTGGGAAGAGAATGAGTTCTGGTTTGAATTATGTGTAAATTATATAGATCCAACTGGTGAACTTGGTATTAAAAAGATGTGGGAATCAAAGAAAAATCCTGGTAAACCTGTAACTATCGCAGAGTGGTATGATGCAGCATTTGGAGATAACCTGCCAAATCTTAAAGCAGCAGCTACAACAGATGAAAGATATAAAAATTCTGAATTCCCAGTATATGAGTACATGAGAGATTATGGTGCTTGGATGGAAGAGAACCATATCTACTCTCCACAAGAGAGAGAGATAAAGGATGATGGAGAAAATTACATCTCACATGGTCATAAATATGATAAAAAACATGTTCATATAGACAAGAGAACAGGCGTAATGAGTGCTGAACACGATGGTAAAAAAACACCAATGGGCATTGAAATTGGCGGTAAAAAAATGGAAGGTTTTGCGACGTTAGACAAGAAACTTGACTTCTTCTGTGAATGGCTTGCTGATGATTGGAAATGGCCAGAATATGCTATTCCTTTCTATCCAAGAAGTGAAGAAGAGAAAAAAGAGATGGTTCATATAGTATCACATGTAAATCACTCTTTTATGACGGAAGAAAATTCGTATGCACTAAACACTGTATTCCGTCTGCCGTATAACATCCATACGCGCTCTGCTAACTCAAAGCATCTTATGGAAATTTCTCAAAACCACGACCCTATTTGGATCTCAACAAAAGATGCAACGCGTCAAGGATTTAAACGTGGAGATGCTATACGTGTTAACATAGTAGATAGTTTAACAGGGTTAGAGTCTGGTTATTTCGTTGCTATGGCAGTTCCAACAGAGGGAGTTCTTCCAGGAACGTTGGCTTGTTCACACCATGGTGGACGCTGGAAACTTGTTAATTCAGTCGCAGTTCCAAATGGTGTAACAGATGGTAAAGTTGATGCTCAACCAGTACTAAGAAATATGAATGACCCTAAATTTATAGCACACTCTCCTGAGAATGTAGGTAATGAAGGTGCGCAAATTAAGATTGAAGACTATAGCGGGAAAGCTGGCATAAATAGCTTTGGCGTACCAACTGCTGAAATCCAAATGGATGGAAAAGTAGGGAAATTAAAGTATGTAGAAGGAATTAAACCGTTTAAAGCTGAGAGATTTGCTGAATATAATAGAGACAGCGGAAATATCTGGTGGGATGGACTTAGTGGTTCATGGCAAAATGCTGTCGCAGCTGCACATCCAGACCCTATCTCTGGTATGCACTGTTGGCATCAAAAAGTTATTTTAGAGAAGGCTCAAGCGGGCGACAAAATAGGTGATATTCATGTTAACTATGACAATAACTTTAAAGTATATCAAGGTTGGAGAGATAAGCTAACACGTGGATTGGATGACAATTCTACACTTCGCCGCCCTGAACATCTTAAACGTCCTTGGGTGCCATTATCTTCTAAAGCATACAAGATTAAATAATATAGATAGTTATAAGATAATAGATTTTATCTTATAACTTCTTTCTTCTACTTAGCAAGCCACATCCTAAGCCATAATCCAAACGTTGTTGTATAGCCTACATCGCTATAAAATATCTCTCTATTTTTATCATATATAATTGTTGTTGGGAAAACCGATATATTAAATTTTTCCGCTAAAGAGCCGTTATTATCATTTACAACTTTAAATGTCAAATTACGACTCTTCAAATAGCTCTGTATGTTGCTATTATCTCCAGACTTTGTAGCAATAGTTATTACCTCAAACTCTTTAGAAATAGTTTCAATATTGCCAGCTTCTGCTTTACATGTTGGACACCATGTAGCCCAAAAGTGTAGTAGAATTGGTTTATTCTCACTTAACATGTAAGAACTCCCATCCATTAAAGTAAAGCTATTTACATCTATAGAATCTTGATTTAAATTATTGCTTCTATATAAACTAAGTAGATTTGAAAAAATAGTAATAAATATTAAAAAGAGAAAAATCTCCTTGCTGTAGTTTAAAAGCTTATTTTTCATATTTGCCAACTTTTTGCTTATTTTAACACTAAAGTAACCATTTCTTGATAATATTTTAAAAACAGAGGAGTTTTAGGTGGGTAAAATAATTTTTTTAATAATGTCACTACTATTATTGATTGGATGTAGTTCTCAAAAAGAGGTAGTTGCAAAGTCTGCTATATTTCAAAGTGTTTCAAATGATGAGGCTCTTCTTCTAAGCAAAGAGAGCGATAATGGTTCTTGCCTGCGTTGTGGAATGGATTTAGTAAAGTATTATAAAACAAATCATGCTGCATCTCTTGATGAAAAGATATACCAATATTGTTCAATTCACTGTTTACAAGATCACCTATATGACGGAGTATCATTAAAAAATCCTCAAGTTGTTGATATAAATAGTTTGAAATTTATTGGAGTTGACAAAGCTTATTATGTAGTAGGTAGCAACGTAAAGGGCACTATGAGCAGAATTAGCAAATATGCGTTCTCAAGCAAAGAAGAAGCAGAGATATTTCAAAAAAAACATGGTGGTGAAGTGATGGATTTTTATAAGGCTTTAGAAGTAGCAACAAAGGATTTTAAAGAGCGAAGATAAAATCTTCACTCATACAAAGCTTAAATCATAATACCTTTGATTGTAAAAAATAGTGTTCCTGCCAAGATTGCAGCGGCGGGCACGGTAATTAACCAAGCTGCAACTATTTTTTTGATTGCATCTCTGCGAACATATTGAACTTTTTTAGCTTTTTTAATATTTTTCTTTGTTGACTTTATAATCTTTTTTTCATCCGCAATAAGTTTATAAAGATTAACAATTCTTGTGTAGTCAGATTGAGTTTTATCACTCTTATCTTGTAATATTTTTAACTCATGTTTGTATGCACTTTTGTTGAGTTCTTCATCCATAATAATAAGAGTGTCTTCTTCTATCGTATGATTATTTTCATCTTTTATATGTAACCACTCTCTTAAAAATCCAACACCAAAAATGCCACCTATCGCAATATGCGTTGAGCTGACAGGAAGTCCTAGCTGAGATGCTAAAATAACAGTAAGTGAAGCTGACATGGCAATTGAGAATGCTCTTATCTGATCAAGGTCAGTTATTTCACTCCCAACAGTTTTTATAAGTTTTGGTCCATACAGTGCAAGACCTAGTGCTATTCCAAACGCTCCAACTCCCATAACCCAAAGTGGAATAGAGGCACTAGCAGATACCCCACCATTTATAACAGCATCATTAATAGCAGCTAAGGGACCTATTGCATTTGCAACATCATTTGCTCCATGCGCAAAACTAAGTAAGGCAGCTGCAAATATTAGAGGAATTGTAAATAGAGTGTTTACAGACTCTTTTGTATTTTCTAGAGCTGTTAAGCCAGAATATAATCTTTTTTTAACGAAAAAATATACAAATATTGCAACAATTAAACCAATAGAAAAGGCAGTCATAAAAGTTGGGTCGTTAGTTGTTTGAAGCGAAACAAATGGAATAAAATTTAAAATGTCTATGATTTTTGGCCATATACTTTTTAGCCCCTTTAATATAATATATGCCACGAAAGCTAAGGACATAATTGCTACAAAAAACGGAACATATTTTTTTGCAGCTTCAACTTTATCATCTTTAAAAATTATTGATTTTTTTATTGCAAAAAGAAACAGCGCTGCGATAACTCCTCCAAGAATTGGTGAAATAATCCAAGATGCAACTATACTGCCCATTGTTTCCCAATTGACAACATGAAATCCAGCAGCAGCAATACCAGCGCCCATGACAGCGCCGACAATAGAGTGTGTTGTAGAAACAGGAGCTTTCATCATAGTGGCAAAGTTAAGCCAAAGAGCCGCGGCCAAAAGAGCTGCCATCATAGCCCAAATAAATTGCTCAGGATGGCTATCAAAAGCAGAGATATCAATAATTCCATTTTTTATAGTTTTAACAACTTCTCCACCAGCAATCAAAGCTCCAGAAGCTTCAAAAATTGCAGCGATTATAATTGCTGCAGTAAGTGTTAATGCTTTTGAACCTACGGCAGGACCAACATTATTAGCAACATCGTTAGCGCCTATGTTCATCGCCATATAGGCACCTATGAGCGCTGCAACTGCTAAAAACATACTGTTTGGAATTCCGCCATTATTTAAAAAAGTAAATGTTAAAACAACAATCATAAAAAAGATAGCAAAACCTAGTCTTGTAAAATCAGTTGCACTTCTTTTTAACGCATTTTTTTGAAGCTTGTCGATAGTCCTAAATTCCATTTAGTGCCTTTAGTTTTATTGGCGTGATTGTAATCAAATTATAATTACATATTGATTACAGGTTTTGCAATCTCAATCTTTTTTTACAAAAGCTTTTATGATTTTTTGCGTCTCAATTGGTTTGTCCATACCCATTTGACCAAGAGTTGCCACATTTTCTAGTTTATTTACAATAAGAAGGCTTTGAGGAGTTACTTGACCAAATATTGTATGTCTGCCATTTAACCAAGGGGTTGGCGTAGTTGTTATAAAAAATTGGCTTCCATTTGAATGAGGTCCAGCATTTGCCATTGCTAAAATTCCGCTTTTATCAAAGAGTTTGCCTTTAAACTCATCTTTAAAAGGTTTATTCCAGATGCTCTCTCCGCCTCTACCAGTTCCTGTTGGATCTCCGCCTTGAATCATAAAATTTTTGATTATTCTGTGAAAGGTAAGCCCATCATAGTATCCGTTTTTTACATGTGTTATAAAGTTTTCAACTGCTAATGGAGCAACTTCTTCAAACAACTCTATCTCTATAACGCCTTGAGTTGTCTCTAGTACTACATGTGGATTTTTCTCTTGCGCATATAAATTTATTGATAATATCATCAATATCGCAACTGCTATTTTTCTCATTATTCTCTCTCTTTGATTGATAAATTTATTTATGATATTGTATCTATATTTTATAAAAACTTTAATTTGAAGAGATAATGAGATTAGATTTATTTGTTGTAGAATTTGTCGCAAAAAAAATTGCGACAAATGGAGGAGTTATTTACCAGCAGCTACGCGATCTTTAAGACCTTTGCCAGCTTTGAATTTTGGAACCATTTTATCTTTAGTAGTATAAGTTTTGTCAGTTCCTGGAACTTTACCACTTTTACCTTTTTGTAATGAAGCACCAAAGCTTCCAAATCCCACAAGAGAAACATCTTCTTTTTTTACTAAAGCAGATGCAACCGCTTCTGTAAAAGCTTTGATAGCTGCTTCTGCTTCAACTTTAGTTTTGTAATTGCCACTTGCTTGTACTAGTTCAACGAATTGAGCTTTATTCATAAATCTACCCTTGAATTTATAAAGATTTTCCGAAACTACAAAACCTTAAAATGATAATTTAGCAGTTAAGTAATTCAGCTACAGACACTTTATAGTTTATTTGCTTAAAGATTTCTTCTTTTTGTTAAAAAAATAGAAAAAATAGAGTCTTTTTCTCTTTTTTAGTCCAACTTTTGCTTGTTTTAGCAGTTTTGTCGCTATGCTACTTATATTAGTATCTGTTATTATAGAGGTGAATCCTCCTATCTTATAATATTTATTTTTATTATTATGTATTGATAAAAATACATCCTCTAAGCCATCTCTTTCTTGTTGTGTAAGTGTGCTCATAAAACTAATCCTTCAGCTTATTTATTTTTCTTACAGTTCGAATAATTTCTTCATCTTCAAGTCTTCCAAGCATCTGCATGACGGTTATAGCCGCTTGAGGTTTTGCACGCGCTAGTTTCCAGTCTTGATAGGTTCTCATAGGTATTCCTAACGAATCAGCCATATCTTTTAGGGAAATTTTTTTCCCATTATTTTTAGCCTCTATTGAGTTATGAAGGATGTTGAAGAGATCATTAATTTGCATAAAAAAATTATACGTAATAAATACTTAAATATAAATTTTTATTGTTTAAATATTATTATTAATGTGTTTTATACCATTAATCATTTATATAAATGTGTATATTAGGGTTATAATATAATTAATTAATATATAAACATACGGTTTTACGTGTTTTTAATATATAAAAAATTATTAAAATAGTAAATTATTTAAAACTTTGATTTTATTTGGTGTGAATTTGGTGTAGTTAGCCTTTAGCTATCTTTTTGTTTGTTGGGTGCAGTGTGAGGTATTCTTGAGACTCCACGATATAAAAGGGTTCATAAGTAGTCGCTTCAGTTTTAAAGATAAGCTCTTCATTATTATTTAATGTAAATATAATTGTATTTAAACCTCTAAAAGAGTTTTTTATTATAATTTTGGCGTTCATTGAACTGGTGGTAATTTTATCTTGTGCCACTTTTAACTCATCTATTTTTTCCTTAAGAGCGGGTACTTTTAAGGGGCTATGTTTTTTAGCCCCCTCTAATTTATATTTTAAATCTTCTATCTCCTGCGATAAATAGTTATATTTACTAATTAAAGTAGGAATATCTTTATAGTTTATCTTAAAAAGATTGTCCTCACCACTTACAATGTCTATTGTTATAGAGTTGGATGCATAAATTTTAAGGTTGTTTTTTACCTGATGAATTGTTACATTTTCCGCATAAATTGTACCGCTAAGAGAGTTCTGAATATCAACATTTGTTGCATGAACTTCGCCACCCTCCAAGAGTTTTATTTTTGCATCATGACATCTTAGTTTACCCTTATGTCTATTGATATTGGCAAATTTAGCCTCTTGATATGAATCTTGATGTGTTGCTCCATCGATTGTCAAATTTACAGCTCTTAGAGTTGATTTGGCACCTACATGTCCATTGATATTAATAGTTTCAGATGTAAGTTCAACACCTTCTCCAAGGCTATCTAGGGATGTGTCATGTTGAGAAATAATTACTTCAATGTTATTGCTCTCATCTTTAGCGATTCTGTTTTGAACACGTGAGAGAGATTCTATCTCTATTTTATTGTCAACATAAAAGTTTTTATCATCTAAATGTACATATCCTTTTAGCTTGCTTTTATAAATTTTTCTATCACTATTTTCTATAATTTTTATACTGTTTTCATCTACATTGTACTTTAAGTCGTCAATATTTTTTAGATAAAAATTATCAATTATTTCTCCAAATGCATTAAAACCGTTTTTTCCAAAGAGTGGCTTAATAAACTCCACCAAAATTTCATCCTCCGCAACTTCTATTACTTGATGGTTTGATTTTTTGTTTAAAAATCGAAATAAGAGTCTGCTCTCTCTGGTAATATCTGGTTCAATTCCTATATAGAGAGGAATTTTGATTTTTTTAATGAATTTTCCAGCGTATATATACTTTACAAACTGTTTTAACTTCTCTTTCATTTCGTTGTCAAAAATATTTATTAAAATATTATTTAAAGCTTTAATATTGTTCAGCTCTTTTAGAAGAAGGAGATATATCTCTTTTGGCTGATATTTTTTATATGGAATTTGAGATTCTGGATATAAAACAATATGCACACTGTCTTTATTAGGTGAAAATTCTATACTATAGTCAAGTTTTATAATATTTTTTGGTGTCTGTTTTATAGTTATTAAAAATATCTGTTTTATCTCTACATGTTCATTAATCATTTTTTGATGATTATTGAAATAATCAAAGATATCTTCAGTATAGAGTAGAAAATCTTTCTGCGAGACATTTTTAAGATAAGTTTCTACGCCATTAATATTAAAAGTAAACTCAAGTGGTGAACAGTCGTTCTCAAGAGCAAATTTTTTTATAGTAGCGTTGATATTTTTTGTTTTAAATCTTTTAGTAAGCAAGCAAATCACTATAATCATATTTTGACAAATCTAAATAAAGTTTTCCATCTCTATGAATAACTCTTGAATCATTGTCGTAGGCATCTAAGAAACGTTTTTTTATAATTTTTCTTTGAGATGATTTTATATCTAATGATTTTAGATACTCTTTTAATTCAATAAAATTTAGATTATGAACCAACTCTGCTTCACCTTGGTGGGTGAAATCCTCCAAAATATTTGATTTTTCCAGAGGCTCTTTTTCTCTTTCAATGCGGATTTTTTTATTTACAAGAGTTAAAATATTTTTTAGTTGCTCATCTTTTGAGCTGTATATCTGCTCTATTTTGTCTCTCTCTGCCCTGAGCATCTGCTCTTTATCATTTATGAGTTTGTCTATTTTGTCTTCAAGTTTATTAATTTTATTTTTTAAAAAAGTATTCTCTTTTTGAAAGAGTGTCAATACAGTTGCTATTGTTATTTTTGGTTTTGAGATTTGAGTATTTTGAGAAGCAACACTTTTGCTCTCTTCTATGATTTCTTCATTTTTTTCGGTTATAGAAGGAGTGTTCGTTACTATAATGAACGTTGTTGAATCTTCAATTATATAGTTTAACTTTTTTGCTCTAATCTTTGAATTAAGCATCTCTTTTGACATCTTGAAATGCTTACAATACTCATCTATCGTTAATCTCATTTGAAATCCATAATATTTTTTTTGTTATTCTAGCATAAATATGATTTTTCAAAAGTTATTTTAAATGAAGCCTATATTATAATTGTGGATAAAATTTATAATAAAGAGTTTAATAATGGGTATTTTAGATATTGTAAAAGCGGGTGTATTGTTTGGTGATGATGTCAAAAAGGTTTATCAGCATGCCAAAGAGAATGGATTTGCTATCCCAGCGATAAATGTTGTTGGAACGGACTCTATAAATGCAATACTTGAAGCTGCCGCAAAGGTTAAATCACCTGTAATTATTCAATTTAGTAACGGTGGAGCATCTTTTTATGCAGGAAAAGGGCTGAGTAATGATGGTGAAAAAGCAGCAATCGCTGGAGCTGTAAGTGGTGCTATACATGTACATATGATGGCTCTTAGCTATGGTGTGCCAGTAATCCTTCATACAGACCATGCCGCTAAAAAACTTCTTCCATGGGTAGATGCTCTTCTTGAGGAGAGTGAGAAGTACTATAAAACTCACGCAAGACCTCTTTACTCCTCACATATGCTTGATCTCTCTGAAGAGAGTTTGCAAGAAAATATATCAATATCAAAAAAATATCTACAAAGAATGAGCAAAATAGGTATTAGCATTGAGATAGAGCTTGGTGTTACAGGTGGAGAGGAAGATGGTGTTGACAACTCAAGTGTTGATAATTCACTTCTATATACTCAGCCAGAAGACGTTGCTTATGCGTACAAAGAGCTAAGTGAAGTATCTCCAAATTTTACAATAGCCGCATCTTTTGGAAATGTACATGGTGTTTATAAACCTGGAAATGTTGTGCTTACGCCAAAAATTTTAGATAACTCTCAAAAATATATACAAGAGAAATTTAAAACAGAACAAAAACCAGTAAACTTTGTATTTCATGGCGGCTCTGGCTCATCACTGCAAGAGATTCGTGAAGCGATTAGTTATGGAGTTGTAAAGATGAATATCGATACAGATACTCAGTGGGCAACATGGGTTGGTGTAAAAGAGTATTATGAGAAAAATCGTGATTATCTTCAAGGTCAAATCGGAAATCCAGAGGGTGAAGATAAGCCAAATAAAAACTATTATGACCCAAGAAAATGGCTCAGAGATGGGCAAAAAACACTTATCAAAAGAGTAGAAGAAGCATTTAGCGATTTAAATGCGATAGATAGAAATTAATTTTTCTATCTCTTTGCCTCTTGTTTATAGTTTGAGAGGAGATTATTTAACTTATTTTGATTAAATCTCCAAAATTTTTCTTTATTAAATTCAGCATCACTTATCATTAATTCAAAAAGTTTTTTGTTATCTATCTCAGAACTGTTTTTTTCCATTATTTTTATCATTAACTCTCTAAGAGTCTCTTGAGCCTCTTTTGTTGTATCATCATCTGAGAGTTGTTTGCTTGGCAAAAAAGCGTATATTTTCCAAATACTTATTGCTAAAAATATAATAAAAAATATCATCATTAAAGTTGAAGTTTCCATTAATATGCCTTATGCTTAATTTTATTGATTATATAGACTCAATCATAAGATTTTGGTTAAAATTCTATTAATAGGAAAAAAAAGATGAATGATAAAGTATTTACAAAAGCGATTAAAAAGCAGTTTGAGTTTGATGAAGAGGTAGCGGCAGTTTTTGATGACATGTTACAAAGAAGTGTTCCTTTTTATAAAGAGTCGCAAAAAATTAGTGAATTTTTTGCACAAAAAGCTCTTCAAAATGGCGGTATAGCGTATGATTTGGGTTGTTCTACTGCGACACTTCTTATAAATATAAGCAGAAAATTGCAAAATAAAGCAACGCTTATAGGACTTGACAACTCAGAAGCGATGTTGCAAAGAGCTAGAAAGAAGTGTGAAGCTTTTAAAGCGGATATAGAACTTGAAAATGCTGATATATTAGAGTATGACTATAGGGAAGCGAATCTTTTTATAAGTAACTACACATTGCAGTTTGTTCGCCCTTTAATAAGAGAGGAGCTAGTAAAGAAAATAGCGTCTTCACTGAAAAAAGATGGTCTATTTATCTTTAGCGAGAAAGTCATAAGTCACCACTCAAAACTTCATAAAGATCTGATTGAGTGCTATTATGACTTTAAAAAAGAGCAGGGATATTCAGAATATGAGATAGTTCAAAAAAGAGAAGCGCTAGAGAATGTTTTGATTCCATATAGTGAAGAAGAAAATATTAAGATGGCAAAAAATTGTGGATTTTCTCACTGTGAAGTAGTCTTTAGATGGGCAAATTTTGCCACTTTTATAGCTATAAAATAGAGTGCTAATTAAATTTAATATAAGAATAATGCATAGAAGAGAAATCTTCTTTTAATTAAAGTAGATATAATAATCAGATGAAAACCAATCCTTTAGAAATAGAATTCTTTGGCAAAATAGATAAAAATTTTGAAAAAGAGTTTTATAGCTGTGCAAAAACTATAAAATATAGAAAAGGAGATTCTCCTTTTTCTGTAGATAATCTATTGAGTTATTTTTACATAGTATTAGATGGTAGAATTAAAACATATCAACTAAATTTTGAAAACGCAAAAGAACAGATACTCTTTATATATAAAAGAGGTGATATGTTTGATGTAGTCTCGTTACTTGATGGTAAGGCGCATGAAGTCATATATGAGGTTATGGAAGATTGCAGAGTATTGCAATTTCCTGTACAAAAAATAAGAGAGTGGTTAGAATCTGATTTAGCTTTTAAAAATATGTTTTACACATATCTAGCTTCTAGTATAAGATATACTGAAAATCTCGCTGTTGAGCTCTCTTTATATGAAGTAAAAGATAGATTGATGAATCTACTTTTAGAAAATCTAAATCCAAATGCACGTTTTAGATATAAAGTGCTTCACAACTTATCAAATAGTGAAATATCAAATATGCTTGGAACTGTAAGACATGTAGTTGAGAGAGCTATTAAACAGCTCAAAGATGAGAAGATAATAAAGAGTGGTAGAAAAAACATAACTGTTATTAATGTTCATAAACTATTAGAAAAAAGTACAAAAATGCTACATAAGTAGCAAAAAGTATCTTTCAAACTCTATAAAATAACACAACTTAAACAGAAAGTTTGAGTATTAAATATTTTAATTTGAGGAGTTACTTATGCTAGTTTCAAGATATTTAAATCCAATTCATGGATATGGAAAAAACAAGAGGTTAGGTCTGTTAAATGATTTTTTAAACTCCTTTGATGAGAGTGAGAATAGTCCATTAGCAGATTTTAAACCAGCAGTAAATACAAGAGAAGGTAGAGATGCATATCATGTTGATGTAGATCTCCCTGGCGTAAAAAAAGAGAATATAGAGGTTGATGTTGATAACAACATTCTTACAATATCTGGTCAAAGAGAGGTAAAGAGTGAGGTTAAAGAAGCTGATTATTACAAAATAGAGAGTAGCTTTGGAAAGTTTCAAAGAAGTTTTACGCTTCCTGAGAAAGTGGATGTAGAAAACATTAGAGCAGCTTGCGAAGATGGTGTCTTAGAGGTGGTGATACCAAAACTTCAAATAGAGCCAAAAAGTACTAAAAAAATAGAGATTAAGTAAGGAGTATTTTATGAGTATTATAAATAGTTCTAAAAAACTTGTAGATAAAGTTGAAGAGAAAGTTGAAAAAGGTCTTCAAACAGTAAAAGAGACCTTTGATAATGTAGCTCGTCATCTTCCTTTTGCAAACTTGGCAAAACGCTCAAATGATACTTTTGATATAGAGATAGATTTACCTGGTGTAAAGAAAGAGGATATAGAGATAACTATAGAGGGCAACTATTTGAGTGTAAATGCTCAAAGAAAATATAAAAATGAGACAAAAGCAGATGACTACTACCTTTGTGAATCAAGTTTTGGAATGTTCTCAAGAAGTTTTGCACTATCTGATAATATAAATAGAGATAAAGTTGATGCAAAATATGAGGATGGAAGGCTCTATATAACTCTTGAAAAAGAAGAGTCTAAAAAGAGTAAAAAAATAGCTCTTAAATAGAGCAGATATATTGAAACTTTAGCAATATATTATTAGAGATTACTCTTACCAGACATTTCCTTTAGGCTTTTCTTGTTTCTCTTCTCCAAAGAGATAGTCATAAGCATCTGAGCTGTTTTGACGTATCTCTTTGTGTGAAATTATGTCATCTTTTCCGCACTCATTGTGATAATATCCTTGAAGATCGTAATACTCTTTGCACTCACTGTAATATTGCATAGAGATGCCATGTTTGTTTATACATCCAGAAAATAGAAAAAGTGTTGTAATAAGTAATAAATATTTCATCATAAAATTCTTCAAGCAAATACCAATCCAATTTTACTCAAACTTTAAAACTCTCTTTGCTTTTGCAGTAAGATGCTAAAAAACATTCGTCACATTTTGGATTTTTTGCTTTGCAGATGTAGCGTCCAAAGAGCACCATTCCTTGATGAAGTGTGCGGAGGTTGTTTTTAAATTTTTTAACAAGTGTTGCTTCAGTTTTTGATGCAGTTGCATCACTGCTAAGACCTAATCTGTGAGAGACTCTAAAGACATGAGTATCAACAGCCATCAAATTTGCCCCAGTGTACTCTATCATAACAACATTGGCTGTTTTTTGCCCTACACCGCTAAGTGTAATTAACTCTTTCTCATCCATTGGAATATTGCCGCCGTAAACATCTTCTACTCTTTTTGCCATTTCTATGATATTTTTTGCTTTATTGTTGAAAAATGAACAACTGTTAATAATATTTTTAACATCTTCTATATCTGCAATTGCCAATGATTTTGTGTCTGGATATCTCTTAAAAAGAGCAGGAGTTATAAGATTTACTCTTTTATCTGTGCATTGAGCAGAGAGCGATACGGCAACAACTAGCTCATAGGCATTTTTATAATCAAGCTCGGTTACAGCTTCACTATAGTTATCAATAAAGAGTTGATGAATCTCTTTAATCTCTTCTTTTGTAGCTTTTTTCATAAAAGAATTATATATAAAATAGTCTTGTTTAATAATCATTAGCATTAACAAACTAAAATTTTTCTAATTTATCAAGGAAGTGCAATGAAATCAGTAACAAAATTAGTATCGTCTTTAGCCCTTTTATCTGCAATATCACTATCAGCGCAAACGTTAGTTAGTGTAAATGGCACAGAAATCACTCAGCAAGATGTTGACAAAGAGCTTATGGCAGCAACACAAGGAAGATTCAACCAAGTTCCAGCAGAGAAACAGGCTGAATTTAGAAAACAGGTATTAGAGCAATTAGTAGCAAAAGAGTTAGTTTATGATGATGCAAAAAAAACAGGTGTTCTAACATCTCCTGAGTACAAAGAGAAGTATGAAGAGGTAACACAAAGAATTCAAAAAGAGATAGCTATTCAAGTTTGGCAAAAAAGAGAGATTGATAAAATCGCTATCTCAAATGATGAGTTGAAAAAATATTATGATGCAAACAAAGAAGAGTTTGTTGAGAATGAAAGTGTTAATGCACGTCATATACTTGTAGAAAAAGAGTCAGATGCAAAAAATATTATTGCGGAGTTGAAGCCATTAAAAGGCGATGCTCTAAAAAACAAATTTATGGAACTTGCAAAATCAAAATCAACATGTGCTAGTGCAGCTGAAGGTGGTGATTTAGGTTATTTTACTGCTGGGCAAATGGTACCTGAGTTTAATGATAAAGCATTTTCTATGAAAGCAAAAGAGATGACGCTAGAGCCAGTAAAGACACAATTTGGCTATCATGTAATTTATATAGAAGATAAAAAAGCAAAAGCAACAAAGAATTTTACTGAAGTTAAATCTTTTATTGAGCAAAGATTAAAAATGGAAAAAGCTAAAACTGTAATGCTTGCAAAAATGAAAGAGCTAGAAAAAAAAGCTACAATAAAATAACCAATGAATTCTCCCATTTCTAAAATAGGTCTTGATGGGAGAGATTTTTATGTTAAGAGGGATGACTTAATAGATCCCTACTTAGCAGGAAATAAATACCGCAAGCTCTACACTCTGCTTAATACTCCCTCAAACAGATTAAAAACTATCATATCTTATGGTGGAACACAATCAAATGCAATGCTTGCAATCGCTGCAATGTGTCAAAAAAAAAGTTGGGAGTTTATCTACTATACAAAACCCATAAGCAAAGCCATACAAAACGAAAATAGTGGTAATTTTTTTCACTCAAAGAGACTTGGTATGCTACATGTAGAGATAGAACATGAGTACTATAGAGATTTTATAGCCTCTTTGCGTTTAAACTTAGATGAAGAGACATTTATTATAGATCAAGGTGGTGCAGTAGAAGAGGCGAGATGTGGTTTGGAAGTTTTAGCACATGAGATAAGAGAGAGTGGCTTACATGTAAATTCTTTGGCAACTCCATCGGGCACTGGAACAACAGCCCTTTTTTTAGCACTTTGTCTGCCTGAGTATAATATCTATACGACGCCTTGTGTTGGAGATGTTGAGTATCTTCGTAGCCAGATGAGGGCGCTATGTGAGCTTCCAACAAACCTTATTATCCTAGAGCCAAAGAGAAAATATCACTTTGCAAAACCACATGTAGAGCTATTGCATGTATGGCAAAAACTGCTAACAACTAAAATAGAGTTTGATTTGATTTATGCGCCTTCCATGTGGATGGCTCTTTTAGAGCAGACAAAAGAGGATATTTTATATATCCACAGCGGAGGAGTAAGCGGAAACGAGAGTATGCTAGAGAGATATAAACAAAAAGGTCTTATATAAAGATAACATTTTCACTAATATCTGCTCTTTGTGGTCTGTAGCCATTTATTTTTGCATCTTTGTCTTCATAACCGATGACAACGCTATAGAGAAGGGCTAGATTCTCTGGGGCGTCTAATATTTTAGCTACAACTCTTCCAAACTCTGTAGTTGAGCCTTGAGGGCAGCTCTCAAGCCCAAAACTTCTAGCCAAGAGCATAATACTTTGCATGTAGGCACCACAATCTATTAGTGCTCCCACAGCACCATCTATCATAGCTTTATCAGTAAAGACAAAAAATACGCATTGAGCATTGAACCATCTAAAGTTGTCGTGCCACATCTTTTCTCTTGTTTGGAGATCTTTTCTATCTACTCCCATGTGCTCATATAAACCTATGCCTGTTTCAAATCTTCTTTTTTTATAAAGAGGCTTCCACTCTATGGGATAGTATTGGATGAATTGGTCGTGCTTAACGCCACTGCTCATTTTTTCAATAATAGCATCACCTATATTTTTTAAAACCTTTTCATCGCTGATGGCATACGTAATCCATGGTTGCATATTTGCTCCGCTTGGTGTCATTGCAGCAGCTTTTAAAATTTTTTGTTGAATCTCTTTTGATACAGGCTTTTTTAAAAAGGCTCTTTTTGAAGATCGATTGATTATCGCATCGATGATAGTAGGCATATTTCTCCCCCAGAAAACTTTTTTGAAATTATATTATAAATTTAATTAAAAAAATGTTTAATAGATAAAGACTAAAAAAACTTGACAAGAAGTCACTCAACTTGATATAATTGTTTTCATAAATTTAAAGTTTTGGAGAGAAGTATGAATAATATATTTGAGAAATTAACAAATAACATGACAGAATCGATTGAGTCGGCACTATCGTTGGCTTTATACAATAAAAATCAAGAAGTTGAGCCTATACACTTTTTATGGTCGCAATTAACAAACTCAAATTCTGTGTTAAACCAGATGTTTAATAAAATGAGTATTGATAAGGTTGCAATTGAGCTTGATGTAAAGAGTATGAGTGAAAAGCTGCCAAAATCTTCAAGTGTGACAAAAGAGAGCATAAAACTCTCAAGAAACTTTGTACAGTCTTTAGAAAATGGTATTGGGACAATGACAAAAAATGGAGACTCTTTTTTGGCTGTTGACACCTATATATTGGCTAATATAAAAAATGAGCCATTCTATAGCGTACTAAAGAAATATATAGATATATCAGAATTAATCAAAAATATCGAATCTTCAAGAGGTACCTCAAAGATTGATTCACAAAGCTCGGATGAGACGATGGAATCACTTAAAAAGTATGGTATAGATTTAACACATGAGGCAAAAGAGGGAAAACTCGCTCCAGTAATAGGGCGAGATGAAGAGATTACTAGGATGATGCAGATACTCATCCGCAAAACAAAAAACAATCCTATGCTTCTGGGTGAACCAGGTGTTGGAAAAACTGCGCTAGTTGAGGGACTTGCGCAAAGAATTAGCGATGGAAATGTTCCAACATCACTTCAAAACAAAAAGTTAGTAGCTCTTGATATGAGTGCCCTAATCGCAGGTGCTAAGTATAGAGGCGAATTTGAAGATAGATTAAAAGCTGTAATTGATGAGGTAAAGAAGAGCGGAAATGTAATACTATTTATAGATGAGATTCACACAATTGTTGGAGCAGGTGCTAGTGAGGGAAGTATGGATGCTGCAAACATTCTCAAACCTGCTCTTGCCCGTGGGGAACTTCACACAATTGGGGCAACGACACTAAAAGAGTATAGAAAATATTTTGAAAAGGATATGGCGCTTCAAAGACGTTTCTTGCCTATAAACCTTGATGAGCCGAGTGTAAATCAAACTCTTCAAATACTTCGTGGTATAAAAGAGAGACTTGAGACGCATCATAATGTAACTATTACGGATAGTGCTTTAGTAGCGGCTGCAAAACTCTCAGATAGATATATAGCTGATAGATTTTTGCCAGATAAAGCTATTGACCTTATTGATGAAGCAGCAGCTGAACTCAAGATGCAGATAGAAACAGAACCAAATGTACTAAAGAGTGCAAAGATTAAGATATCTGAGTTAAGTGTAGAGCAAGAGGCTCTTAAAATGGAAGACTCTCCATCAAATACAAAACGTCTTGAAGAGATAAAAAAAGAGTTGGCTGATGAACAAGAGCGAGTTAGAACCCTGCAGGCTCAATTTAGCAATGAAAAAGAGGTTTTTGGAAAAATTTCTAGTATAAAAAATGAGATTGAAGCAAAAAAAAGAGAAGCGCATATTGCTAAGAGCACATCTGAGTTTAATCGAGCAGCAGAGATAGAATATGGTGAGATACCAGCGTTAATAACGCAAGAAAAAGAGATTACACAAAATTGGGAAAATCTTCAAAAAGAGGGAACACTCCTAAAAAATAGTGTAGATGAGGAGGCTATCGCTTCTATTGTCTCAAGATGGACAGGAATTCCAGTTAAAAAAATGCTCCAAGCTGACAAAGATAAAATACTCAACGTTGAAGAGGAGCTAAACAAAGAGGTAGTAGGGCAGAGTAAAGCTACGCATGCAGTTGCTCGCGCTATTAAAAGGAATAAAGCTGGGCTCTCAAGTGGCAACTCACCAATTGGAAGTTTTTTATTTTTAGGACCTACTGGTGTTGGAAAAACACAAACCGCTAAGACTTTAGCTAAGTTTTTGTTTGACAGTCCTGATGCTATGGTACGAATAGATATGAGTGAATATATGGAAAAACACTCGGTATCTCGTCTTGTTGGCGCTGCTCCTGGATATGTAGGATATGAAGAGGGTGGACAGCTAACTGAAGCTGTTAGAAGAAAACCATATAGTGTAATTTTATTTGATGAGGTCGAAAAGGCTCATCCTGACGTGTTTAATATTTTACTTCAAGTTTTAGATGATGGAAGATTGACAGATAATAAAGGAGTGACAGTTGATTTTACAAATACCATTATTATTTTAACTTCAAATATTGCAAGTGATAAAATCATCAATAATCCAAACTCTGCTGAGCTTCAAGAGATGGTTATGAGTGAGCTAAAGAGCGCATTTAAACCAGAATTTTTAAACCGCTTGGATGATATAGTGATATTTAATGCTCTAGGGCGTGAGCAAATTGTTGGGATAGTAGATATATTTTTTAGTGAAATTGCTAAAAAAGTTACTTCAAGAGATATAACACTCACACTAAGTAAGGAGGCAAAAGCTTATATTGCTGAAGCTGGGTTTGATCCAGTTTATGGAGCAAGACCACTAAAACGTGCATTATATGAAATTGTTGAAGATAGATTGGCTGAGCTGATTCTTGAGGGCAAGGTGGTCGAGGGTTCACATGTAGAGTTCGATTTTATAGATAATGAGATAAGTGTAAAAATATCTTAAAATTAAGTTGAAGAAGTTACAAAAAGTGCCTCTTGTTGCTTCAAAGCACAAATCTTAACCGCACTTTAAGTAACTTTCATATATGATTTCGGACTTAATTTTAAAGAAGGATATGTCATGAAAAGAACATACCAGCCTCACAATAGACCGAGAAAATCAACTCACGGTTTTAGAGCAAGAATGGCAACGAAAAACGGTCGTAATGTAATTAACCGTCGTCGTGCAAAAGGTCGTAAAAAATTGTCAGTTTAGGAAATTTCTATACGCTAAAACTCCATAAAGAGTTTCAGTATATTTATAGAAAAGGAAAAGATTCACACTCAAGCAGTGTTGTACTATTTTTTCTACCCGCAAAAAACATTAAAAAAGTGGGGTTTACAGCTACTAAAAAAATTGGTAATGCTGTAAAGCGTAACAGAGCAAAAAGAAGACTTAGAGCTCTGTTCTTTACTTATTCATCACTTCTGCAAGATGGCACATATATATTTGTAGCTAAACAAACTATATCAGAAACATCACATCAAAAATTACAAAATGACTTTGAAAAAGTTTTGAGTCGTTTAGACACATTAAAGAAAAAAACAGATGATCAAAGCATTCCTGCTTAAACTTTTATGGCTTTATCAGAAGTTTTTTACACTAATTGGATATGGTAGTTGCAGATATTACCCATCTTGTAGCGAATATGCTAAAATTCACTTTGAAAACAACTCTATTTCAAGTGCTTTTTACCACACTTTTACTAGAATACTGCGTTGTAATCAATTGTTTGAGGGTGGAATAGAGTATCCACTTCTTGATAAACTCTCATTAAAACCCAAAAAAATAGGGATTGATTCTATAAAATATTGGTTGGTTCCAAATAAAAAAAACCGTTTTTATATCATAAAAAATTTTTCATACAAAGGGCGAATGTGTTCGACAAAATGACACCAAATCAGAGACTTATAATAGCGGTATTGTTATCGTTTGTATTTTTCATAGCATATACAGCAATTTATCCAACGGAACAGCCAACAGAAACGGCACAGGTACAAAACAGCACAGAACAAAAAGTAGAGCTTAAAGAGGCTCCAAAAGTTGAAGATATTGTTGGACATAAAATATCTGCGCAAGAGGCAACAATTGCAAATGATTTAAGTACTCTTACAACACTCAAGAGTAATGATTTTATACTAAAGATAGACACTCTTGGTCGTATCTCATCAAAAGTGCTTCTACAAGAGATGTACAATACTAATGATAATGTACATGCACAACTAATACCACAGAGTGGAACAAAACCTCTTTTTATCAGATTTTTAGATCCAGCTTTAAATGAAGAGGCTACAAAAATTCCTTATACTGCAGATATATCTGAAATAAATCTGCAAGATACTCCTCAAAAAGTTGTTTTAACTCAAAAATTATCTAACTTGACAGTAACAAAAGAGATAACTTTCTATGCTGATGGACATTATGATGTTGATGTTTCATTAACTCAGGATAAGAGATACTTCATCTACTTGGGACAAAGACCAAAAGTGAATGAAAAAGAGCAGATGATGGCGGCGGTAGGTGCCCTTATCTATAACGATGAAGAGTTACTTACAATCATTGAAGATGGTGATGCAAATGAGAGAAAAAGCTATAGCCACATTGAGTTAGCTGCTGCGTTTGATCAATACTCAGCATCTATCATGTATGGTTTTTCAAAAGATACAAATATCATAATTGATAGAGACAGAGACAGTAACCCAATAGTATATTTTGAAGCAGTGCAAAATATGAAATTTAGTGGCTATATTGGTCAAAAAAGATATAAAACATTACATGCAATAAAACCTATTTTGACAAATGCTATAGAGTATGGTTGGTTTACATTTGCTTCAAAACCTCTATTTCAGCTTCTGATGTGGCTGCATGGTCTAATTGGGAACTGGGGTTGGTCAATTGTTGCGCTTACAGTTTTAATTAGAGTAGTTCTCTATCCTTTGACATACAAAGGTATGGTTTCTATGCAAAAGATGAAAGATATAGCACCTCAAGTTAAAGCTCTTCAGGCAAAATATAAGGGTGATCCTCAGCGAATGAATGCTGCTGTTATGGATATGTATAAAAAACATGGAGCAAATCCACTTGGTGGATGTCTCCCTATGTTACTTCAAATACCAGTGTTTTTTGCAATTTATCGTGTACTTTTAAATGCGGTTGAACTTCAAGGTGCACCTTGGATGCTATGGGTAAATGACCTCTCAAGAATGGACTCAACTTTTGTTCTTCCTATTCTTATGGGTGCTTCTATGTACTATCAGCAAAAACTTACACCTAGTAATTTTACAGATCCTCTTCAAGAGAAGATATTTAAGTTTTTACCTATAATATTTACATTCTTCTTTATAACGTTCCCTTCAGGTTTAGTACTTTATTGGTTTGTAAATAACATGTTCTCAATCGGACAGCAGTTCATAGTAAATCAACAGTTTAAAAATGCAAAAGATGCTCAGATTGCTGCACACAAGAATGTGGAGAAAAAAGATGATTAAGATAGAGTCCACAACTTTAGAGCAGGCATGTAAAGATGCCGCTTTGGCGTTAGAGTGCTCTGCTAGTGAGTTAGCAATTGAGATTGTTCAATCTCCAAGTAAAGGCTTTATGGGGCTTTTTAAAAAGAGTGCAATTATAGTAGCTGCAAAAAAGACAAAAGATAAAATTTCACAGCAGACTCAAAAAACTCAAGATATCTCCGTGGGTACAAAACCAGCTCCTTTTATTAAAAAAGATAAACATGTAGAAGATAGAGTTGAATCAAAGCCTGAACCAAAAAAAGAGTTTAAGGCAGAGGTAAAAAAAGAGTATAAATCAGAGCCAAAACCAGAGTATAAATCAGAGCCAAAACCAGATTATAAACCTAAGAAAGAGTCTCCAAAACAGCATCATAATATTGTAAATGATACCATTATGCCTCAGTCTTTTGTAAGTATGCAAGATGATGATGATGATTACAATATAGAAGATATTAACTATACAGCAGATTATGATGAAGATGAAGATTATAATGAAAACAAAAAGGCAAAAATAAGTGCTTATGAAGTCTCGAAAAATGTTGAAAAAGAGATAAATCAACTATTTGAATCAATCTGTTTTAATATTGAAAAAATAGAAGTTACTCCTTATGATGAAAATACTCTTCTTATTGAGTTTAAGGGTGAAGACGCTGCACTTCTTATAGGCAAAGAGGGTTACAGATATAAAGCGCTATCATATATGATTTTTAATTGGATAAATACAAAATATCAACTTCAACTCCGCCTAGAAATAGCAGAGTTTTTAAAAAATCAAGAAGAGTCAGTTGCTAGATATCTTGTAACAGTGTGTGAAAATATCGATAGAGATGGACGTGCTCAGACAAAAATTCTTGATGGTGTTTTAATCCAGATTGCGCTAAAAGAGCTTAGAGAAAAATATCCAAATAAATATGTAGCAGTTCGCTCTACAAGAGATGGACTAAAGTTTATTATTATTAACGATTACCATAACTAAGAGATGAGTGAAGATACAATAAGTGCCATTGCAACCGCAAATGGCATAGGCTCCATAGCAATTATCCGCATAAGCGGAGATAGAGCTTTGGAGATAGCTTCAAAAATTACCCACAAAGATAATTTTACCCCACGATACGCATCATTGTCCAACATATATGACTTTCATGGCGAGTTAATAGATGAAGCAATAGTTATTTACTTTAAAGCACCGTTTTCTTTTACTGCGGAGGATGTTGTTGAGATTCAGTGTCATGGCGGGTTTATCGTCGCTCAGAGTATTTTAAAGACGACACTTTTGCATGGTGCTAGACTTGCAACTGCTGGGGAGTTTTCAAAACGTGCTTTTTTTAATGGTCGAATCGATTTAAGCAAGGCTGAAGCTATTGCACAGCTAATTGAGGCAAAAAGTGAAGATGCTGCAAAAATTTTAGCACAGCAGATGAAGGGTTCACTCAAAGAGTATGTGGAAAAAATCAGAGATGATCTTATCCATATACTTGCTTATTCAGAGGTTAGTATTGATTATGCAGAAGAGGATTTGCCAGAGGATTTGGTTATGCAGATTCAAGCAAAACTCAAAGAGTTGAAAACTTCTCTCAACAAAACACTTCAGGCAAGCAAGGCTAGAGAAGGGCTAATGCAGGGCTTTAAGGTGGCAATTATTGGGAAACCAAATGTTGGGAAAAGTTCACTTCTTAACGCACTTCTTAACTATAACCGTGCAATAGTTAGTGATATAGCTGGGACTACAAGAGATACTATAGAAGAGCAGGTTAAAATCGGTACGCACCTTATCCGCATAGTCGATACTGCGGGTATAAGAGAAGCTAGTGATGAGATAGAGAGAATAGGGATAGAGCGCTCATTAGAAGCAATAAATGAGAGTGATATAGTCATAGCACTCTTTGATGCTTCTAGAGTTGCCGATTATGAAGATGAGCAGATTTTATCGCTAATAGAGTCAAAGGCAGGAAGCAAAAATGTTCTACATGTTAAAAATAAGATAGATTTAGAAGAGAAATTTTATAGATCTTCTTTAGAGTTTGATATAGAGATAAACTCTAAGGAGGGCGTTGAAGAGCTGATTTTAGCGCTAGAGAATATTATGAATCAAGCAAACACTTCAGATGAGATGATGCTGATTTCTCAAAGACAGATAGGTGCAGTTCAAAACACTCTTAACTACATAGATGAGGCATTTGAGCCACTGCAGGAACAAGAACTTGAGATATTCTCTTTTAATCTAAATGAAGCAATAAAAGAGATAGCTTCAATCACAAGACCATTTGAAAATGATGAGATGTTAGATAAGATGTTTGGTTCTTTTTGTCTAGGAAAATAGTGAAATACATTGCAATAGATTTAGGGCTCAAGCGCATAGGGCTTGCATACTCCGCTCATAAAGATTTGGTAACCCCACTCAAAGCGGTAGAGAGAAAAAACAGAGACCAAGCAGCAAGAGATGTTAAAAAAACGCTTATAGAGTGGGAAGTTGATGCTGTTGTGGTTGGTATCCCACTTGGTGGCAGCAGTGAAGATGAGATGAGAAGAAGAGTCGCTCATTTTATGAATCTTGTTGCATTTGAGGGAGAGATATTTTATCAAGATGAGAGTAATTCATCTATTGAAGCAGAATCTATGATGCGAGGCGAGATAAAATATATAAGAGATGGTCGTATAGACTCTATCTCTGCTATGATAATTTTGCAGAGATACCTAAGACAAAAATGCTAACAAATCATCTAGCGATAGAGGTCTGCTATATAGATAGCCCTGTGTCATATCGCAATTTAGTCCATCTAGTATAAGCTTTTGCTCCTCATTTTCAACGCCCTCAGCTACTGTAGTTAGTTTAAAAGATTTGGCGAGTGCGATAATTGCGTTAACGATACTTTTTGAATCTTCATCAATCTCTAGCTCCTTTATAAACTCTCTATCTATCTTTAATGTGTCAATAGGGAGTTTTTTTAAGTATGACATTGAAGAGTATCCTGTTCCAAAGTCATCTATAGATATTTTTACGCCTAACATTTTTATCTTCTTTAAAATATCCACGACATGATCAATATTTTGCATAATAGAGGTTTCTGTTATCTCAAATTCCACCAAAGATGGCTCAATACCACTCTCTTTTAAAAGTGTTCTTGCTTCATCATAAAAAGATTCATGCTCTAACTGTTTTCCAGAGACATTGATAGAGATACTAATTGGAGATGAGAGTTTTGAGTTGATGATTTTTAAATCATTAAGGGCTTGTTTCATAACCCAACTTCCTATCTCATTTATATAGCTAGACTCTTCTGCTATTGGTATAAATTTATCGGGTGCAATGAATCCCAAATCTTTGTCTATCCATCTAATTAGAGCTTCAACACCTATAGTTTTACCATGCTCAAATGAGTATTTTGGTTGGTAATTTAAAAAAAAGCTGTTGTTTGTTATTGCATATCTTAATTTTGTATCTAACTCCAAACGATACATGGCATCTTGATTCATCATATCGTTAAAATATCTAAATGTATTTTTCCCTCTGTTTTTTGATTCATACATTGCTGCATCTGCATTTTTTAGCAAATCATTATAGTTTTCGCCATTTTGAGGGTAGAGACTTATCCCAATGCTCCAACTTACATTTACTTCTCTATTTTGAACTTTTATAGGATCTTTTACACTGCATAAGATAGTGTTTGCCAATTGGGAGATAGTAAGTAAATTTTCATATGGAGCTAGAATTACAAATTCATCTCCACCAAGCCTTGAGATTATACTATCTTGTGAAATAATCTCTTTTAGCTTTGCAGCTATCTCTATAAGCAAAAGGTCTCCTATCTGATGACCAAGTGAGTCGTTTACCCATTTGAAATTATCTAAATCTAAAAATAAAATAGCAAAAGTTTCATTGTTGTAGTGAGTAGATTTGATGTAAGCTTCTACCTCCTGTTGAAAAAGCTTTGCATTTGGAAGTTTTGTTAGAAAATCATAAAATGCAAGCTGATGAATCTTCTCTTCTTTGTTTTTAGCCTCAGTTATGTCGCGAGACATTCCAAT
This sequence comes from Sulfurimonas denitrificans DSM 1251, assembly GCF_000012965.1. Classification (NCBI taxonomy): domain Bacteria; kingdom Pseudomonadati; phylum Campylobacterota; class Epsilonproteobacteria; order Campylobacterales; family Sulfurimonadaceae; genus Sulfurimonas; species Sulfurimonas denitrificans. Next base: position 528,892 of record NC_007575.1, read on the forward strand.
GTAGTTTACAATATCTTGATTTTTGTCTCTTACGCATATAATAGTCTGCTCTATAGCGTAGAGTGAGCCATCTTTTTTTCTATCCCAAAGTTCATCACGCCATAAATCATTACTGAGCAGACTAGACCACATGTTTTTATAAAACTCTTCATCTCCCCAGCCAGAGCTTAGAAGTTTTGGATTTTTTCCTATAATCTCTTCTTTAGAGTATCCTGTTAGTTTTTCAAAAGATTTGTTTACAGAGACAATGTTATTGTTTTTATCTGTAATAACTATGCCATCAGATGAGTATTTAAAAACATTTGACGCAATCTCTAGCTCCTTTTCATGCTCAACTCTCTCTGTTATATCATGAACAGTTCCAATGGATTTTACTACATTACCACTCTCATCAAGTTTATGAACGCATCTCTCTTCAACATATTTTAGTTTTTTATCTTTTGTAATTATGCGATGTATGATACTGTATGGGCTTTTGTCTTCCAATGATTTAATGTAAGCATCATTTACAAGGGAGCGGTCATCTTCATGTACAAATGTAAAAAAGTTTTCATAAGATGGTTTTACCTCTTTTGGTTTGAGTCCAAATATTCTATAAGTTTCATCTGACCAAAAAAGTTCATTTGTGTTTATATTAAGCTTCCAATGACCTATCTGTGCGATTTCTTGAGCTTCATTTAGGTTTCTTATGAGGCTTTTAATCGTTTCTATGTCTATATTACTCTGATCAACTATAGAATCGCTGTTAATACCATAAAACGCAAACGAATCATCATTGTGATTATTTATCAAAGTAAAACACCTTAGTATAATTTTTTAGAATTTTACAGGATAATCAGTAACAATAAAATTAATAATTGTTCTTCTAAAATTATCACAACTACATTAAAACCCTTTTGCTTAATGCTTCTATGTTGTTGCTGTTTCCAAGAACTACTAAAATATCACCTGCTTCAAGAATATCGTTTTTATTAAATGAGGTATGCCATTCGCCTTGATGTTTATATGCGATAGGTTTAACATCAAACTCATTTTTAAATATTGGCGATAAGATGGAGGTTCCAACCCACAAAGAGTTAACAGCCATTTTAGCAATTTTCATGGTTATGGATAAATCAATAGTTTCATAATTCATATTTTCAACTATTGTCTTAACTAGTTTTTTTGCTGATTCCATCTCTGGATATATAACTTTAGCAGCACCTAATTTGGATAAAATTTGACCATGAACCTGTGTAATTGCTTTTGCCACAACTGTTTTAATGCCTAGTTCTTTTAGCGCCATTACTGTGAGAATACTTGCTTCAATATTTTCTCCTATGCTGAGAATTGCCATCTCTGCATCTGCTATTCCAGCTTCATAAAGTGCTTTTGGGTCTGATGAGTCAAGTGCAATCGCATCTTGAACAAACTCGCTTATATCTCTAGCTTTCTCTTCATCATTATCTATGGCGATAACCGCCTCTCCTTGTTGTGCTAACCCCTTGGCTACATGGTATCCAAATCTTCCTAGTCCAATAACAACATATGTCATATAATCACCTTTGCTTCTGCGAATTTGATACGCGTTTTAATCGCTTTTCCTACTATTACCACAGTAAATGCAAAAACTCCGATTCTGCCCATTAACATAAGCAGTATTATGTTGAGTTTGCCAATATCACTAAAGAGTGCACTATAGCTAAGTGACCCACCATCTCCTGTTGATATGCCAACTGTTGCAAATGCTGAACATGTTTCAAAAAGAGTTCTAATAAAATGTAGATTTTCACTTTCATTTAAAATAACAGTTGAAACTAAGATATAAAAAGGTCACACAAATTGCAGATGTTGAAGTAAATAGCGCATCTATGATAGTAAGTTCTCCATTATGGGCAAAAGGAAGCATCAGTAAAAAAGCACCTATCCCAATTAGAATAACAAAGCTCATAAAGATTATTTTAACATCTTGCGTTTGCATAAATTTCTCTTTTAGTTATTGCAACAAAATCTATAACCGATACCAGACTCTGTTTTTATATACGTTGGTCTTGTGCTGTTTTGTTCTATCTTTTTTCTAAGTGTGTTTACATACGTTCTAAGATACTGCATCTCACTTTGATATCCAACTCCCCAAACCTCTTTGAGTATCTGTTTGTGGGTAAGTGTTTTGTTTGCATTTAGTAAAAAATACTTAAGAAGTTCAAACTCAATTGGTGTGAGTTTAAGTTGTTCGTTTTTAAAAAATATATCTCTTGAGGCTATATCCATCTCTAGCTCGGCACAAGTGATTTTGCTAGAGATATTTTCTCCACTAATACTGCGTCTAAGATTTGCTCTGATTCTGGCTAAGAGCTCATTTACCGAGAAAGGTTTTGTTATGTAGTCATCCGCTCCTGCATCAAGAGCCGCAACAATCTCTTTTTCATCATCTCTTGCACTAAGAACAACTATTGTAACTTTTGAAATCTCTCTTATTTCTCTTATAAACTCTTTTCCATCACCATCAGGTAAGCCCAAATCTACCAGAAGCAGGTCGGAAGAGTGTGTTAAAAAAAGCATCATGGCATTTTTTTTGTTATCACAAGAGATATAGTTTAGATTATGCTCTCTAAATGTAATTTCTAAAAGTTTTTTTACAGATGAATCATCTTCTATGATTTGGATAAGGTAGTTTTTCATACTAAATTTGCCTTTTTTAAAATAGGTAATTTTGCTTCAATAAGTACACCGTTGTTTATGGCACTAGCTTTTATCTCTCCTCCATGAAGAGTGACTATGCTTTTGCATATTGCCAGACCTATACCGCTTCCTGAGATGTCGTTTGAGTCTTCAAGACGATAAAATTTATCAAAAATATTTTTTAATTTTCTCTCATCAATATAACTGCTTTGGTTAAAAACTTCTATTTTTAGACTATTTTTAGAGTCTATGATATGTAAAGAAACTTTCGTGTTATTTACAGAGAATTTAAAAGCATTGTCGAGTAAGTTTACAAGGAGCTGTTTTAGTAAAATATTGTCACCCCAAAAAAGTCTGAAATCCTCAATTTTTATATCTAAGAGATCATCTTGAAGTTTATCTGCAAACTCTTCTAGAGCAACGCCTATAATATCTTCAAAATCACACCAATCAAATTTTAAATCTATATTTAGGCTTGAGAGCCTTGTGCTGTCTAATATGTTTGTGATTAATCTTTTCATCCTGATTGAGGCATAATTTATATCATCAAGAAGATTTTTTCTTCCTTGTTCATCTAGGTTTGAGTTTGATAAGAGAAGGTTTGTAGTACCTATGATGGTTGAGAGAGGTGTACGTAAATCATGAGAGATGATATTTAAGAGGTTGATGAAACATGTGGCTGATAAGTGTAATGAGAAGTAAAATTCCAAATGCTTTGAGTAGATAAGTGTATATGTTGTTTTTAAGAGGAGATTTTTTCATTAAGCGTTTGGCAGTTTTAGCAAGACAGCTATACTTAAGAGGGCTATCACACAAATCATTGCAATATCTTGTATTGGCATAATCTCTTCTTCATTTTAATTTTTAGGGCTGTTTTTATGAACAGTTGACTATAAAATTATAATTAATAAGGCATTAATAAGTTGTCAATAAAGTTTTAAAAATATAAAGATTTTATAAAGGGCACCTCTAAAGATAGAATTAAACCTTGTTTATATTTAAGAGTATTTTTTTTAACAGGTTTGAAAATAGTTCCGTCTCATCTTGGCTAAAGGCTTCAAAATACTTACTGCACTCTTTTGAGATGTCATTTAGAGATTTTACTATAAGCTCTTCCCCTTTTTTTGTTAAACAAACAAGCATACATCTCTTGTCGGACTCATCCTCTTTTCTTGATATGAGATCTCTTTCTTGAAGTCTCTTTAAAACTTTTGTCATCCCGCCCGATGAGAAGATAGTCATATCATATAGCTGGGTAGGAGATAGAACTTTGCCATGAGTATAGAGCGATGCTAAAACATCAACCTCTGAGTTTAGCAAATCAAAACGCTCTTTTAAAAAACTCTCTGAGTGAGAGAAGATAGTTTTGTGGATAAGTGCTATGGGAAAGGTCATCAAAAAAATCTCTGGAAGTTCTTTTGCTTCTACTTTGTCATAAAAGTTAGTGATGAGGTCGCTGTTTACTCTATTCTTTTTCATGACGGAATTATAGCAAAAATTATATCTTTCTGGCAAGACATAATTAAGAGTTTTTTTGGTAACATTTTGCAAAACTATTAATCAAGGATAGCAGTTGAGATTTTTTTTACCCATACTTTGCTTACCTCTTTTTCTCTACTCTTATACGTTAGATGAGCTGTTAGAGCTATCTCATAAAAATAGGGTTATAGAGTCACAAACACATACGCTAATCTCTAAAGAGCGTTTATATGAGAGTGCTAAAAGCTCATATCTGCCTAGCGTAGATATAGGTGGAAGTTACCAAAACGCATATAAAGAGACAGCTGCCACTGCACAGAATTCACTGAAATTTCAAGCATCTTTAAAATACACTATCTATGATGGCGGGAAAAAAGATAGTTTATACAATCAGCTTGAATCCTCAATTGATTCTAGTAAAAGCACAATTACTGCAACAAAAAACTCTATCTCACTAGATATTGCAAGACTATATTTTGAGTATTTTGCACTTGAGGCTGATAAAACTGCTACAACACAAGAGATAGAGCAGTTAAAAGAAGAGCTAAAGAGAGTTGAGTTTTTTTACGAGGCTGGAGCTATCACAAAAGATGAAGTTGCTAAAATAGACTCAAGAGTAAAAAATACGTTAGTTTTACTCCAAGAGATAGAGTTAAAGAGCCAAAAGGTAATGCATACCTTTGAGTATTATACCTCTGAGAGAGTTGAAAGTATTGATGGTAATGCAACTATAAAACTACCAAATGAACAGAGTGAAACTATAAGAGCTGATATAAGAGCGCTTGAGTATGAAGCAGCTTCAGTGTTACATGAATCAAATGTCAAAAAAAGTCAAAATATGCCTGTCGTTTATTTAGATGATACATGGAGTCACAGCGATTACTATTTTGACAACAAAGCCCTAGAGAGTGGTTTTTTGGTTGAAAATCAAAATATAGCTATGGTAAATGTTTCGTGGAATATTTTTGATTTTGGCTCAAGAACAAAAGCTTATGAGTCTAAACTTCAAGAGTATTTGAGTAAAAAGTCCACAATAGAGTATGAAAAGAGCAGGGCAGATGTTGAATATCGTCTTGCAAAAAAATCACTCGCTATTGCATTAGCAAAAGTGGAGTCAACAAAAGCAACTTCAGATGCCGCATCCTTAGCGTATGAACTTATAAAGTTTAAATACCAAAACAAAACTATAGACAATGTTTCTTACCTTGCGGCTCTTAGTGAGAAGTTTAATGCCCAAAGAGATAGCCAAAGAGCTCTGTATGATTTAGAGATTAAAAAAGCAGAACTGATTTATTTTAGTGGAAAAGATATTAAGGAGTTTTTATAGATGAAAAATTTAACAATTTTAACAGTAGTTTTATCTCTGTTTTTAGTTGGTTGTGGTGATGAGAAAAAGAGTACTTCAGTTGCTCCACAAGCTGCAGAAATGCCGCCTTTACCAGTAAAAGCGTATAGTGTAAAGTTTGAGAGTGCACCTTTAGTAAAGAGCTATTCTGCTCTTCTTAAGCCTTTTAATGAGGTTGAAATAGTAGCAAGAGTGAGTGGAGTGCTTCTTAGTGAGAATTTTAAAGAGGGTGCATATGTAAAAAAAGGCGATATTCTTTATGAGATTCAAAAAGAGGAATATGCTACGTCTTTAAATGAGGCGAAAGCATCTCTCTTGAAAGCAGAAGCAAATTTCAACAAAGCGCAAAAAGATTGGGAGCGTAATGAATACCTCTTTAAAAACAGCGCAATTTCTGCACAACAGCGAGATGAACTTTTTTATATTTATGAAGATGCAAAAGCTGAGGTAAAAAAAGCAAACGCAGCCGTTGAAAATGCTAAAATTAAATTTGATTATACGACCATAAAAGCCCCAATCAGCGGTACAATTGGGATGAGTAGCAGTGATGTAGGCTCTTATATAGATGCAACTGAACCAAGCGCAAAGTTAGTGACTATCACAGCGCTAGAGCCAATATATGTAGAGTTCTCTCTACCGAGTAGTGATGTTACAAAATATATATCTCAAATCAAAAATAGCAAAAAAGTAAACTTAAATGTTGGCGCAAAAATTTATAATGGAGAGATTGATTTTATAGCTCCTAAGATAGATGCACAAACAGACACGCTACAACTAAGAGCAAAATTTGAAAATCAAAATAGAGAGTTGATAGTCGGCTCTTATGCAGAGATTAAAATAGATGGGCTAAGTTATGAGCATGTTGCACAGATTCCTCAAGAGGCTCTTGTTAAAACACAAGATGCAACAATAGTTTTTGTTATAAAAGATTCAATAGCTTCAATGAGACCAGTTAAGAGTGTACATGTACAAGATGGCATCGCCTATATTGAAGAGGGTCTTTTAGAGGGAGAGAAGATTGTAGTGAGCAATATTGCAAAATTAAGACCAAACACAAAAGTCACTATTGTGGAAGGCAACTAAAATGTTTTCTATCTTTTTTATAAAGAGACCTGTATTTGCATCTGTTATCTCGATACTTATCGTCTTAGCTGGTGTTATTGCTATGCGCTCTTTGCCTATTGGGGAATATCCAAGAGTAATTCCGCCACAAATTGTTGTAACGGCAACTTACCAAGGAGCAAGTGCACAAACTATCTCCAAAACTGTTGCTGCACCTCTTGAAGAGCAGATAAACGGAGCTAAAGATATGCTCTATATGAGTTCAATTGCGGCTGACAATGGAACGCTGAGCATAAGTATATTTTTTAAAGTTGGAACCAATCCTGATGATGCAAAGATAGATGTAAACAATCGTGTTCAAGCAGCTCTCTCAAGGCTGCCTGAACAGGTTAAGAGACAAGGTGTTAGAGTAAATGAAAAATCACCTGACATGCTTCAAGTTATTATTTTAAATTCGCCAAAACAGAGTCGAGATGTTGGCTTTTTATCAAACTATGCTCTTATGAATATAGTAGATGATTTAAAAAGAGTCAAGGGAATCGGTGATGTAACTATCTTTGGTGCAAAAGATTACTCTATGAGGGTTTGGATAGACCCATCAAAACTCAAAAAATACTCTCTTACAGTTAGTGATTTAGTTACCTCTATACAAGAGCAAAACGAGCAATATGCCGCTGGTAAGCTCGCAGCAGAGCCAATTTCAAATAAAGAGATGTTTACATATACCATTGAAACACCACAAAGATTTGATGACCCATCACAATTCTCAGAGATTATAGTAAGAGCAAATGAAGATGGAAGCTCTCTAAAATTAAAAGATGTAGCGACAATAGAGCTTGGCTCTCAAAGCTATGACATGAAAAATAAGTTAAATAATGTTCCAGCGGTACCAATTTTAATATTTTTGCAAAGTGGTGCAAATGCGATAGAGACGGCTAAAGAAGTTCGTAAAACAATAGCTTCTATAAGCGAGAACTTTGTTGAAGATGTTGAGTATGTTATACCTTACGATATTACAGATTTTGTTCAAATCTCTATCAATGAAGTTATTAAAACTTTTGTAGAAGCAATTATCCTAGTTATTCTTATTATATTTCTATTTTTACAAAATTTCAGAGCAACGCTTATTCCAGTTTTAGCAGTTCCTGTATCTATAGTTGGTGCGTTTGCAGGAATGTACATGTTAGGCTTTAGTATCAATTTGCTTACGCTCTTTGGGCTAGTTTTAGCCATCGGGATTGTTGTTGATGATGCAATTATTGTTATAGAAAATGTTGAGAGACACATAAAAGAGGGGCTTAGCCCAAAAGAGGCTTCAATAAAAGCGATGCAAGAGGTCTCAGGTGCATTGATTGCTATTGTTTTAGTGCTCTCAGCAGTTTTTCTTCCAGTTGCCTTTTTGGGAGGATTAAGTGGAGAGATGTACAGACAGTTCGCTGTTACTATTGTTATCTCACTTGCTATTTCAGGGCTTGTTGCTCTTACATTAACACCTGCATTATGTGCTTTAATGCTAAAGCCGATACATAAAGAGCCAAAATATTTCTTCAAATGGTTCAATAACTTTTTTGATAGCGCAACAAGAGGCTACTCAAATGCTCTAAAGCTAACAGTTCGCTACTCTTTTTTAAGTATGTTGCTCTTTGGCGGACTTATATATATAACTTATGATATGTTTATAAACCTAAAAACAGGGCTTGTTCCAACGGAAGATAAAGGAACTGTTTTCGTCTTTAGTTATAATCCTCCTTCGGCTTCACTCAGCAGAACAGAGACACTTACTTCAGAGATATATGAGATAGCTTCAAAAGAGAAAGAGAGCATAAAAAATATAGTGCAGTTTGCTGGAATTGATTTTGTTACATTTTCACAAAGAACAAATTCAGCTGCTACTATTTTAAAACTTCAACCTTGGGATGAGAGAAAAGACCCAACTCAGCATGCAAGTTATATTGCAGCAGATATTAGCAAAAAGCTCTCTCGCACAAGTGATGGATTCTCTTTTGGAGTTGTTCCTCCGCCGATTATGGGTATGGGAATCGCTGGTGGATTTGAGATGTATGTACAAAATAGAACTGGCGCAGATTTAAAAGAGTTGCAAAAATATGTAAATGAGATTATCCAAAAGGCAAATCAAAGAGCGGAGTTGGCAGGGGTTAGAACTACACTAAATACCTCTGTGCCAAAATACAGTATTAAAGTAGATACTGCAAAAGCTAAATCTAAAGGTGTAAATATTGATGAGATATATCAAACACTCAATGCAACTTTTGGAAGCTTTTATGTAAACGATTTTAACTTGCTTGGTAGAACTTACATGGTAAATATGCAAGCAGAAGAGTCATTTAGAAAAACACCACAAGATTTAGAGAAGATATTTGTCAGAAGCGTACAAGGCGAAATGATTCCTCTTAGCTCATTTGTAACTCTAAAGCAGAGTGTCGGTGCTGATTTAGTTGAGAGATTTAACCTATTTAGTGCTGCAAAAGTTTCAGGACAAGCCTCTTTAGGATATAGCTCTGGAGATGCACTAAAGGCGATAGAAGAGGTTTCAAATGAAGTTTTACCTGAGGGCTATAGTATTAGCTGGATAGGAACTGCATATCAAGAAAAACAGATATCAAGTGCTGGAAACTTGGCATTTATATTTGGAATAATATTTTTATATCTAATACTTGCGGCTCAATATGAGAGATGGCTTATGCCAATAGCTGTTATTTTGGCTGTTCCTTTTGGCATATTTGGCGCTGTTGTTGCAAACCATCTAAGAGGATTAGAAAATGATATATATTTTCAAATAGGAATACTAGTTTTAGCTGGTCTTAGTGCTAAAAATGCAATCTTGATAGTTGAGTTTGCGATGCAAAAAAGAGCACAGGGAATGGAACTTGTTGAAGCAGTGCTTGAAGCTGCCAAGATTCGTCTGCGCCCTATCATCATGACCTCTTTAGCCTTTACCCTAGGGGTTATTCCTCTAGCTATTAGTAGCGGTGCAGGAGCAGCAAGCAGACATTCAATAGGAACAGGAGTAGTTGGCGGAATGTTAGCAGCTACTTTTTTAGCGATAGTATTTATCCCTCTATTTTATATCTTGGTTTCAAAAATAAGAAACAAAAAAGAGAGTTAATCTTTACAAACGGGGATTTTTCCTCGTTGTGTAATGTTGCTTCAGATTTGAGATATGTGATATTTTAGCAACATTCGCGGAAGAACTTAAATTATGCAACTCTCATTAAAATCAACACAATCAATCAAAAAAATTATTATTTTAGGGATATTTAACTAAAATCTTTGGACAATTTATAACATTGAATATTAGGGATAAAAACAAATGGCACTATATAAACTCGAAGACCATGTCAACGATTGGGTTAAAGCAAAACTTGAAGCACTCAATCTAAAAAATCAAAAAGATTATCATACAGAATCTGCAATTCCTGATTACCTTAAAGAAGCACTGCAAGGACGAGCTAAAACTGAAAAAAAAACCAACTTTGGCAAACCTGATTTTAGCATTACAAAGTATAAACAAGCCCCTATTGTTATTGAAAATAAACTCGGGCTAAAAAAACTCATCGAAGAGACAAAAGATGGTGTCAAATTTGATGAAAAATCTATTAGTAATTATGCTGTTAATGGAGCTTTATACTATGCTACAGGTATGATTGCATCTGGTAAATATCATGAGGTTATCGCTATTGGGATAGCGGGTGATGGAGATGATGCTATAGAGCTAAAAGTTTACTATGTTTATGGTTCTGGTGAAAATTCATTTAAGTTACTAGAAAATGTATCCACATTGGACTTTTTAGAAAATCAAAAAACCTTTGATGTATTTTACAAAGATGCTATCCTAACAGAAGATGAAAAACATGAAATTCTCATCAAATCACAAGCAGAGTTACAAAAATACTCTAAAAGTTTAAATAAACTTATGCACAATCACAATATCACCGCTCCCCAACGAGTACTATATGTATCTGGTATGTTATTATCGATGCAAAATGTTGTAGATACAAAAGGGACTAAAATTCAAGATGGATTAGTTCCCCAAGATTTAAAAGGGGTACAAACAGAGTCTAAGCGTGATGCTATTCAGATTGTAAATCAAATTAAAGAATTTCTAACCGCTCGAAATATTCCAATCGAAAAACAAAACCTTATGTTGTCAAGTTTTTATGAAATTTCAAAAGATGTACAACGGGATGAATTAGAAATATTAGACAAAGAAGTATCAAAACTCATTGATGGAAAAGCGAGTATCAATAAACAGATTTTTACATTCATCTACCACAATATTTTTCTCTCAATTGATGCAATGGCAGGACATCTTGACATCATGGGTGAGATGTATAGTGAGTTTTTAAAATATGCTTTAGGTGATGGTAAAGAGATAGGAATAGTTTTAACTCCCCCTTATATCACTAAAATGATGACCACAATCTTAGGTGTCAATCAAAACAGCAAAGTTATGGATTTAGCAACAGGTTCGGCAGGATTTCTTATCTCTTCTATGGAGATGATGATTGATGATGCAGAAGCTAATTATGGAAAAGAAACAACGGCTGCAAAGAAGAAAATTGATATCATCAAAAAAGAACAATTATTAGGAGTGGAACTTAATGCTGAAATGTTCACTCTTGCAGCTACAAATATGATTTTACGAGGAGATGGAAGTTCAAATATCCATAAAGGCAATACATTCAATACTCCAGAACAACTCTATACTAGTTTTAAAGCAAATAAACTATTACTCAATCCACCATTTAGTTATGATGAAAATGGTATGCCTTTTATAGCTTTTGGTTTGGATAAAATGGAAAAAGGAGGACTTGGAGCTATTATCATCCAAGACTCGGCAGGAAGCGGAAAAGCAACTAAATCAAATCAAGCAATGCTTAAAAAACACACTCTAAAAGCTAGTATCAAAATGCCTACTGATTTATTTCAACCAATGGCAGGAGTGCAAACTAGTATCTATGTTTTAGAAGCACACAAGCCGCACGACTTTGAACAAACAGTAAAATTTATCGACTTTAGAAATGATGGTTACAAAAGAACTAGTCGTGCTTTACAAGAAATAGATGAACCGACAAAGCGATATGCAGATATTGTCAAAATCTACAAAGCAGGGAAAAATGCCAAAGTAGAAGCTCCTTGGAACCTAAATGAGGTCTATATAGAGGACTTTATCACCCCAAGCGGAAGTGACTGGAACTTTGACCAACATAAAACTATCGATAGTAAACCAACACTAGAGTATTTTAAAAAAACGGTGAGTGATTATCTATCTTGGGAAGTGTCAAATATTTTAAAACAAAGAGGTGATAAGGGAAAGTAGTTTCCCTGCTTAACGAAATGCTAAATAGTGTTGAGTGGGGAGAAGAAGTTTACTTGAAGGATTTATTTACAATAAAACGGGGAAAAAGATTAACTGTTGAAAATAGAGTTAAAGGAAATCGTCCATTAATAACTGCTGGTTATGAAAATACTGGGGTTGCTGAATTTATTGGAAATAATAATCAAGAAATATTTCCAGAAGATACAATAACAATTGATATGTTTGCTAATACTTTTTATCGAAATTATAGTTATTCAGCTGATGATAATATTTTGGTTTTATTTGATAAAGAAAAAATTCCATCAAAAGCTAAAAACTTTATTGTTGGTTTGATTAATAAAGTACTTTCTACAAAATTTTCTTATGGTAAACAATATAGAATGGGAAGTTTTGAGGAAACTAAAATCCAACTTCCCATAAAAAATGGGAAGATAAATTTTTCATTTATGGAAAAATTTATAGCGGAGCTAGAAGCGGAGCATATAGCGGAGCTAGAAGCGGAGCATATAGCGGAGCTAGAAGCTTATTTGGTGGCAACTGGACTAAAAGATCATACTTTAACGGTTAAAGAACAACAGGTTTTAGATGATTTTGAAAATGGAAAGATTACATTTAAAGAATTTACTTATGAAAGCATTTTTAATAAAATTGTTCAAGGCAGAAGACTCACAAAAAATGACCAAATTTCAGGCGATATTCCTTTTGTGATGGCTGGAACAACAAATACAGGAGTTGTAAATTATATTTCAAACCCAGTTGCAAGTTTTCCTAAAAATTCAATAACTATAGATATTTTTGGTAATACTTTTTACAGAAGTTATAATTTTGGAGCAGGTGATGATACAGGTGTATATTGGAGTGATGAGAAAAATTATTCAAAAGAAACGATGCTGTTTTTTGCAGCATCAATGGGAAAATCGTTATTTGGAAAATTTGATTTTGGCAAAAAATTAAGAAGTTCACAAAGTTTAAATTTCAAAATGAAACTACCATTTATTAACAAACAGCCAAACTACATAATTATGGAAACCTTCATCTCCGCCATCCAAAAACTGGTTATTAAAGATGTAGTATTGTATGCGGATAAAAAAATAGCTACTACAAAAAGTGTTGTAGAGAAAGAGATATAGAGGAGTTTATCAATGGATAATCTAACAAACGATAACGAATACAAAAACTTTATAGTAGATGTCGCTACAAAAATCAAACAAACTCAAGTAAAACTTGCAGTTAGTGTAAATAGTGGGTTGCTTCATTTTTATTTTGAACTTGGTGGTATGATTAGCCAAAAGCAACAAAAAGCAAAATGGGGAGCTAAGTTTATTGAAACTATGGCAAAAGATATCAAAAAAGAGTTTCCTGAACTGAAAGGCTTTTCAAGAACCAATCTTTTTAGTATGAAAAAATTCTATGAATTTTACTCCATTGATTTAGTCCAACTCAGAGTTGGACTAATTGAAAATCCTCAAAATCAATTGGAAGATATCCTTTTTTCTATACCATGGCGACACCATATTGAGATACTCAATAAAGTTGATTCTATAGGTGAAGCTGTGTATTATATTGATCAGACCTTGCAAAACAACTGGAGCAAAGATACTTTAGCAATAAATTTAAAATCAAAACTTTTTCAAAGAGATAGTAAAGGGGTCAATAATTTTTCAAATACCTTACCAAAACCACTATCAGACCTTGCAGTCCAAACGATAAAAGACCCTTATGTGTTTGATTTTTTTAGTTTTGATAAGCCTTTTATAGAAAGAGATATAGAAAATAAGCTTATAGACAATATCACAAAATTTTTACTAGAGCTAGGTCGTGGTTTTGCATTTGTAGGGAAGCAGTACCACTTAGAAATCGCAGGGTTTGATAGATATATTGACCTTCTTTTTTATCATATCGACCTTAAGTGCTATGTGGTGATTGAGTTGAAAAACAAAAAGTTTATCCCTGAATATGCTGGAAAATTGAATTATTATATTTCAGCTGTTGATACTATGCTTAAAAAAGAAAATGACAATCCAACAATCGGGATTCTTCTTTGCCGTGACAAAAATAATATAGAAGCAGAATTTGCCCTAAGGGATATAAATAAACCTATGGGTGTAAGTGAATTTGAGCTTAAACTTACAGAGATACTACCTGAAAATTTACGAAGCTCTCTTCCTACTATTGAAGAGTTTGAAGCTGGATTTGGAGATATTTTAGGGGATGATGAGTGAGTCAAATGATTATCTATCGCCAATTCTAAAAATAAAAGCAAAAGATGAGCAAAGATTGGCGAGTTTTAGAGAGCTTGAAGAGGATATTCAGAAGCTAAAGAGCCTTGAAAAACTCCGCAGCTTCTAGCTCATCATCATTTAAATTTTCTAGTGCAAAATCTTCATCTTCTGATAACAATCTTTTTATCTCTTTTTGACAATACTCAAACATCATATCTTTTGCACTCTCTAAGTTTACTACAAAACCTAAACCGCTAAATTGATAAGGCTCAACTTGCTCTATACAGATAAGTGTTCCATCACATGTACTCTCTAACATATCCACAATAGCTCTGTAAGAGATGTTAAACTCAGTAGCATGCCAGCCAATATCTTCCATCTCTTTTGAGCCAAACTCATCTACACCATCGGCTGTTGTGTCATCATAAGTTGCTCTTAGTTTGTTAAAACCTATAATCTCTTGCCAATTTGAAAAAGCTTTTATAAGAACTCTGTTAGCATCGACTACTATCTGATAATTTTTTCCAAGACTATTTTCTAATGTAGCTTCTTTATCTGCTACTCCACTGTAAATAAGTATGTCATCAGTTGTAAAAGGCTCATGGCATATAGCTCCATCAATCCTTATGCCAAAGTGTTCTTGAGAGCTTATAGCTTCTAAAAGTATGTTTTTATCAACAACAATAATTTCTTTAAAAAGATTGAATTTTTTCATAAATATTCCTCTATTTTTAATGGGCATTATAGGAGTTTTTGCTTTATTTTAGTATAATGCCAAAAATTTTTTAAGCGTTTAAGCTTAATAAAAACTAAGGAAAAATAATGGCATTAACTGTTTACTACGACAAAGATTGTAATATCAATCTAATTAAGAGCAAAAAAGTTGCAATGATTGGATTTGGCTCTCAAGGTCACGCACACGCAGAAAATTTAAGAGATAGCGGTGTTGAAGTTGTTGTTGGTTTAAGAAAAGATGGCTCTAGCTGGGCAAAAGCTGAAGCTAAAGGCTTTAAAGTAATGACTGTTGGTGATGCATCTGCATACGCTGATCTAATTATGATTTTACTTCCAGATGAAAATCAAGCTGAAATTTACAAAGATGAGATTGAGCCAAACCTAAAAAATGGCGCAACTATTGCATTTGGACACGGTTTTAACATCCACTACGGAAGAATTCACCCAAGAGCTGACATCAATGTTACTATGATTGCTCCAAAAGCTCCAGGACACACTGTTCGTTCAGAGTTTGTAAGAGGCGGTGGTATTCCAGATTTAATCGCAGTTGGACAAAATCCAAGTGGAAATACAAGAGAGTTAGCGCTTTCATACGCATCAGCTATCGGTGGTGGTAGAACTGCAATCATCGAGACAACTTTCAAAGATGAGACAGAGACTGACCTTTTTGGAGAGCAAGCTGTTCTTTGTGGTGGTGCAGTTTCTTTAGTTCAAGCTGGATTTGAAACTTTAACTGAAGCTGGTTATGCTCCAGAACTTGCATACTTTGAGTGTCTTCATGAGCTAAAACTTATCGTTGACTTGATGTTCCAAGGTGGAATCGCAGATATGAGATACTCAATCTCTAACACTGCTGAGTATGGTGATTATGTTTCAGGTAAACGTGTTATCAATGCTGAGAGTAAAGCTGCTATGAGAGAGATCTTAAAAGAGATTCAAGATGGTAGATTTGCAAAAGATTTCATCCTTGAAGGTCAATCAGGTTACCCAAGAATGAACGCTGAGCGTGCAAATGCAAAAGCTTCTTTAATCGAGCAAACAGGTGTTAAGCTTCGTACAATGATGCCATGGATTGCAGCAAATAAAATAGTAGATACTTCTAAAAACTAAAATAGCGACGCATTTTCTGCGTTGCTTCGCTCGTCACGTGCTTCAGCACGCTTCCTTACTGTGCGCTTTGAAACTACATCACTCTTTTTGTTTTTTGAGCATCCAAATTTAAGTACAAAAAAATCAAAAATAATTAACAAGTTTTAAAGCAGCTGTTGAACTCTTATAAAAGTAGAGAGCAAAATAGCACTTTTATCTACATGTGAGCTTTTCATCTTTAGTTCACTCTCTAAGAGTAGCTCGTGAAGTTTATAGTATTGTCTAGGTTTGATTTTTATAGCTTGAGTTGCTTTTTCTTCAACTACATGAGGCGGAGGCTTGTATCCTAAGATTTCTATCGGGTTTGGTGCGCCATTTACTCTTATGTAAATATTAAACATGTAGAGTTGTGTAAGGTAAGAAGTTAGGGCAGTTAAGAGGCGTATCTCATCTTCTCCATGCTCAAGAAGGCTCATCAAATCACTCTTGAAATCTCTCTTGTTTAGAATCTTTTTTATAAAATCATCTATATTAATTTGAGCAAGTCCAAAAATAAGCGAATCAATATCTTTAGTTGTTATCGCTCTATCATAAACCCTAAGCTTTTCTATCTCATTACACGCAAGCGCAATATCTGAATTTTGTATATTTAAGAGATGGTTTATGGCTTGGGTGTCTATCTTTACATTTTTTTCATGCGCTATTTGAGCGACACTTGCTATAGCTTCGCTATGGCTTGGATGAAAAAATCTAACAGGCATAGTTTTTGTTTTTGAGAGTGGTTTTGCATAAGAGGTGTAGTCGCTTCCATAATATGCATAAACAAAGATGTTATCAGAGCCTTTTTCACACTGCTCTATTAAGATATCTAACTCTTTTTTTGGAATTTTTTTTTCACTTTTAATGATTAAAATATTTTGATCACCAAAGAGAGAAGCTTGAGATAGATGAGCCTTTGCAGAGTTGAAATTATACTCATCATGATAAAACTTTAAAACAGATGCGCCTTCGTTGATGGAGAGAATATCTGTGTATCTATCTATAAGAAAAGTGCTCTCTCCAAAGAGTATGAAACTAGTAGAGAGAGAGTTGTTTTTAATATGTTTATCTAGTTCGTTCTTATACACACTTAAATCTCTTTTTCTACTATTTCTGTAATAGAAGCATAGATTTTTGCTTTAGCGATATCTACTTTGTCTATTCTTACTTTCACATCATCAAAAAGAGCAGCGTCAAGATTATGTGTGATGTAAAATCTTGCACCAGAGATTGTGTCATGAAGCTCAGCTTTAAAGAATGGGTCAGTTGAAGTAACTCTTGCACTAAAGAGTTCATCAATATTTTCCGCCGCCCAACGAGCAAATTTTCTAGCCATAAATTCAACCTCTATAGTTGAGGCTTCTCTCTCTTTTTCGCTAACACTCATACAGAGTGACTCTATATTTCTTAAAACATAAGAGCCTTCAGTTGTATCATGATTACTGATAGCTTTTAGAAGTCTGTGAACGATTAGGTCTGAGTATCTTCTAATTGGTGAAGTAAAGTGTGTGTACTCATCAAATCCAAGCCCAAAGTGTCCAGCATTTATAGGTGCATATCTAGCTTGCATTTGTGACTGTATAATCAGTGTATCTACCTCGGAGACAAGATTCATCTCGGCGGCTTGTTTTTGTATCTCTGTTATCGTTTCTTTTATAGATTTTTTGATATTTATAAACATGCCAATTCCAGCTAACTCTTGATAAAGATTTTGCAGTTTCATCTGATTTGGTGGCTCATGGATACGAAAAATACCTCTTGTAAATCTCTTTGCAGCCTCTTTGTTAGCAAGAAGCATACAATCCTCAATTAGCGCATGTGATGGAGTCTCTTCTGCATAAGAAGTACTTGATATATTTGAATTTTTATCAAGGAACATCTCAAGTTCATTTGAGCGGAAGTTATAACCTATTTTTAGTCTCTTAGCCTTGAGAGCATCAGTAATAACTCTCAATTTATGGATATACTCAAAAATCTCAATTTCTGATGGATTTTGAGGCTCTAAGTTGCCTTCAAAAAGTTCATCAACCTCTTCATAATTAAATCTTCTTTGTGAATGGATAATGGCTTCATAAACTTTTGAACTGCTTACTTCTAGTGTTTCTAAGTCAAGTTTCATCTCAAAAACATAGGCTAGTCTATCTACATGTGGCTGTAGTGAGCAGAGTGTTTCACTCAGCTCACGAGGAAGCATTGGGATAGAGCGATGAGGAAGATAGATGGAGAAACTTCTGTAAATTGCTTCATTGTCAATCGCCCCAAAAGGCTCTACATAGTAGCTTACGTCGGCGATTGCAACATAAAGAGTACTCTCTTTTTCATCATAATAAATTGCGTCGTCAAAATCTTTTGCAGTAACTGGGTCTATCGTGCAAAATGGAAGTTTTCTTAAATCAACTCTCAATGGATGCTTTGAAGCGTCAACCTCTGTAAATGAGGATGCAATTTCTAATACCTCAGGCTCAAAAGCATCATGTTTGTTGTAGTGTGCTAAAACAATCTTCTCATCAACTAATGGGTCTTTGATGTTTCCTAATAGCTCCATAATAGTAAAATCTTGATTATTGATTTTAAAAACGTCGCCATCTTTATAGCTCTCTAACTCATCTTGAGTTATTTCTACGCCGATTGGAAAATCTGTCTTTAAATCAACTAATGATTTTTTTGCATCTTTTGTAATGATATAAGCAACGCTATACGTCTGCGCACGACCGAGGACTTCAACTATCTTCGCACTAGGAGAGCCTCTTTTGCCAAGGAGTCTTTGGGCTATTACAAGGTCACCCTCTTTTGCTTTTGAACTCTCTACATCATCAATAAAGAGATCACGAACATACTCACCAATAACATGTAGATATGCAGTGCCGTTTTGGACTAGACCAAGAGTTCCAGCACGATACTTTGAGTTAAATTTGTAGAGAGTACCATCTTTTGTTATGTACTCTTTTGCTAAAAAATCATTAACAAATTTAAGCTCATCAGCAGATATATCCTGTTCATCAAAGCCATGTGTGAGCTTAATAAGAAGAGATTTCATCATAAAGTCAGATATTCTCTAAAGCTTTTTCAAAACTTTCCATATCAAGATTATATTTGAGTATAAGCTCTTTAGCTGAAGCAATACTCTCTTCTGTGATAGAACCATTAATCTGGACTGCTCTGCGAGCAACTTGTAAAATTTGTACTGCTTTTTTAATATCATCTTTTGCATTTTCTGGATTTAGGCAGTTTCGTATCGTCTCAACCAATCCTGTTTCAAATCTCCAATGCTCAAAGATAGTAGCACTTACCTCTGGAGTGTCAACACCAGTAACTTCTCTCTCTGCTGCTTCAACATCACCAAGAGAATTTAGTACTTCTTTAAATTTTTCTTGACTATTAGAAGATATGATTTGCTGTGCGATTAGAACTTTTCCTATCTCAACTAAAAAAGCAGCAGGAGAGAGAATACCTAAAAGTTTAGCCTCTTTTCTTAAGCACCATGAAGTAACAAGTGCATGTTGCTTTTTAGATAGAGCAGAGAACATGTCACCATCAATATTATATGGAGATAAATCAAGTACAAAACTCTTCTTGACAATACTAGCTAGTGCAAAACCTCTAACGGTGCCCATGCCAAAGAGACCAACTGCCTGATTTATAGTGTTTATTTCACGACTAAAGCCATATAAAGGTGAGTTAGCGGCTTTTAATATATCTGCTGTTAAGAGGGGATCTTTTTCTAAAATTTTTACCATATCATTAAAAGTACTATCTGGATCCTGATAAACAGCTTCTATCTGCATAGCAGACTCTGGGAGTGGCGGGAGTTGTTTTATTTTTTTTAGTATCTCATCAGTCATTTAATTCTCTCTTTGATAGCAAATTATAATTTGCAAAGATAATACTTATATGTTCATAAAAAAGCACTGAATATTTACAAATACTTGATACTATTTTCTCTAAATATTTAAAAGAAGGAAAATAATATGCAAAAAGAAGCGATGCTTACCCAGCTTGGATATTCACCAAATGATGCGTTGTTAAAGCAATTAGAGAGAATTGAGACTAACACAACAGGGTATGAAAAAATTCAAAAACATATTATGGACTTAAACGACCATTTAAAAGTAGATGACTCTTACGTGGCTATGTCAAATTCAAATGATTACTTTAAGATAAAAATAGACTCTTCTTCGCCAGAAGCAATAGAACAAGCACATGAAAAAGTAAAACACTTTAGCCAAAAATATAAAGTAAAAGTAGATAAATTAGAGAATAAAAATACTTACTATATAGTTGGATTTGAGCATTAATAATTTTAAAATGCAAGAGCCAATGAGCATAGAGGGATATGATGTCCTAATAGAAGAGTTTAAATTTTTGCTTGAAGTTGAAAAGCCGAAGACAGCGCAAGAAAAGCTTGTTGCTGCGGCACTAGGAGACAGAAGTGAAAATGCAGATTATCAAGCAGCAAAAGAGAAGTTAAGACATATAGACAAGAGATTGTTTTATTTAAATGCAATGATACAAAAAGCCCATATAATAGACCCCTCAACACTCTTACATACAAAAGTTAGTTTTGGAAGCAGTGTTCGGATCTTAGATTTAGAGAGTGATAAAGAGGAAGTCTATACAATCTGTGGAGTCTTAGAATCAGAGCCAGAAAATGGTCTCATTAGCATACACTCTCCATTAGCACAAGTCATGCTTGGAAAGAGAGTTTCTGATGAGTTTAAAATCCAGCTTCCTCTTATGAAAAAAGAGTATGAAATCTTAGAAATTTACTATAAAAATATCTTTTCTCTCAAGAAAAATGTTCGCAAAAAGTCCGATTTTGCTTTTCATTAAATCTATTTGCTAACTATTTTAAGATATAATCCCACTTTAAAAACCAAAAATTAAATTTTTAGGATTCCACAGTGAGCCAACAACTACAAGAGATTGAAAAAGTACTATCTTCACACAAGCTTTCAGGCGATGATTATGCGCATATTAAACAGATTTTAGGTCGTGAGCCAAATCTTGTTGAAATCGGAATTTTTTCTGCAATGTGGAGTGAACACTGTAGTTATAAATCTTCAAAAGTCCACTTAAGCGGCTTCCCTACAAAAGCGCCATGGGTAATTCAAGGTCCAGGGGAAAATGCTGGTGTTATAGATATTGGTGGCGGTTATGCTGCTGTTTTTAAGATGGAATCACACAATCACCCTAGCTTCATAGAGCCATATCAAGGTGCTGCAACTGGTGTTGGTGGAATTATGCGCGATGTCTTTACTATGGGTGCACGTCCTATTGCAAACTTAAATGCGCTTAGATTCGGAGATGTTTTAAAAGATAACAAAACTTCAGCACATCAACGTTATCTGGTTCGTGGAGTAGTTGCTGGAATCGGTGGATATGGTAACTGTATGGGAGTTCCTACAATCGGTGGAGAGACAAGTTTTGATGAGTGTTATAATGGAAATATCCTAGTAAATGCTTTTACTCTTGGACTTGCAAAAAGTGATGAGATATTTTACGGAAGAGCCGATGGAATAGGCAATCCTGTTATATATGTTGGTGCTAAAACTGGACGTGATGGTTTAGGTGGAGCTGTTATGAGCAGTGACAGCTTTACTGAGGAGTCAAAATCTCTTCGTCCAACTGTTCAAGTTGGAGACCCATTTACTGAAAAACTTCTACTAGAAGCTTGTTTAGAGCTCTTTAAAACTGACCATGTCGTTGGTATTCAAGATATGGGTGCCGCTGGACTTACTTCAAGTTCATTTGAAATGGCTGGACGTTCAGGCTCTGGAATGATTATGCATCTTGACCGAGTTCCTGCTCGTGAAGAGGGGATGACTCCTTATGACTTCATGCTTAGTGAATCTCAAGAGCGCATGCTTCTTTGTGCAAAAAAAGGTTCTGAAGCAGAAATTATCAAGATATTTGAAAAATGGGATCTTGATGCTGCAGTAATTGGTGAAGTTACTGCTACTGGAAATATGGAACTATTCTGGCATGGAGATAAAGTTGCAGAGGTTCCAGTTAATCCTGTAAGTGAAGAGGCACCAGTTCTAAACCGTCCAATGAGCAGACCTGCTTACTTGGATAAAATTGCTTCTGTAACAATAGATGATTTTGCAAGAGTTCCAAATCAAGAGGCATTCGAGAGACTTACAAAATCTATGGAAGTTGTAGATAAATCTTGGATTTACACGCAATATGACTCAATGGTACAAACTAACACTATTAAAAAAGGCGGAATGCTCGACGCTTCTGTTGTTCGTGTAAAAGAGAACGGAAAAGCTCTTGCAATGAGCGCTGATTGTAATGTTCGTTACTGCTATATAGACCCAAAAGGCGGCGCTGCAGCGGCTGTAATTGAGTCTGGAAGAAACGTTGCTATGAGTGGAGCTAGACCCCTTGCAATAACGGATTGTCTAAATTTTGGAAATCCTGAAAACCCTGAAGTTATGTGGCAGTTTGGACAGAGTTGTTTAGGTATAAAAGAGGCTTGTAGCGCTCTTACAACACCTGTAATTGGCGGAAATGTATCGTTATACAATGAGACAAATGGTGTATCTGTATTTCCAACTCCATCAATCGCAACAGTTGGTGTAAATGATGACCAAAACAAGGTTTTGATGTCAAGCTTTCAAGGCGAAGGAAATACTCTTTATCTAGTAGGAGAATCAAATTCTGAATTTGGCGGCTCTTTATATATGAAAGAGATTTGTGGAGTTGTTGCTGGAGTGCTTCCCGAGATTGATTATGAAAAAGAGCTTACTCTTTGGGATTTGGTAATTGAGGCAAACAAAAAAGGCATCTTAGAGTGCGCAAAAGATGCAAGCAGCGGCGGTGTTGCTATTGCGTTAGCTAAGATGGCTGCTGTGAGCGGGCTTGGATGTAGTGCTAGAATGCTCGTAAATGATGAGAGAGACATTTTTGCAGAGAGCATGAGCCGTGCAATTATAGAAGTAAAGCAAGAAAACTCTGCTTCATTTGAATCAATGGCTGGAGTATTGCAGTGTCAAAAACTTGGAACAGTCGGCGGAGATATAGTAAAAATAAACAATGTTTCAATGAGCATGAAAGAGCTTCAAGATAACTACTTTAACACATTCAAGAGAGTAATTGAGAGAGATATCTAATCTACTCTCATATACTCAAGCGCAAATTCTCCTAAAATTCTCTTCTCAATACTGCTTCTATAATTAGGAGCGATTGAGTCAATTGAGAGAATTTTTTCCAAAATATCTCTATGCTGTATAGGATTTGCAAATGCCATATTTGCGTCAAGTATTGATACTTGATTTTCATCTCTGCTCTGTAAAACTACTTCATCACCAGCAATTATCTCTCCCTCTTGAAGTACTCTATAGTACCATCCTGTTAGACCAGTTATATAAATCTCATTTGTAAATTTTTTGTTGTTCCATCTTTTAGCGATTTTATAGCAAGGCTTTCTTGCTTGAGAAACTTGCAAAAGAGTTGAGCCGATTTTATGAGTATCGCCCAGATACACGCTGCTCTCATGTAATCCAGAGATGGTAAGATTCTCAGCAAGTGCACCAAAGGGAAGCTCATCTACATGTAAGAACTCTGCCCACTCTTTGTAGTTCTCATAGCTATTTGCAAAAACCGCTTTTTCCAAGCCGCCATGATGAACTTTATCTGCTACTTCATCGCCAACTATGCCATATTTACTAACAAAAACAGTTGACTCAACTACCTCTTTAAATGAGGCACTCTCCCAATACTTTTGTAAAAATTCACTACTCTCTTTATTGCCATAAGCATTTACTTTGCCTATTTGAATAGATACAACACTGCTTTTCATAGATACAACCTTCTCAAAAAAGATTATTGTAACGAAAAAGCAGAAAAAAATTATTTCATATCAAGATAATTAAAAAATTATTTTAAAACTTTTTTAGATAACTAAGAAGCTCTGGGTCTAACATGTACTTTTGGCTTGTTATTTCATCTATATCTTTATGAATAAACCCAGTTTTACTATAGCAGACAACACTTGAATTTATATCGCCAAGAAGGGCATCAATTGCGTGATTTACAAACTTGTAAGCCATAAGTCTGTCATATATGCTAGGAGTTCCGCCTCTTTGAGTATGCCCTAAAACAGTTACTCTTGACTCTATGCCAACTTTTTGCTCAAGCCACTCTGCAATCTCTTTTGAGTTATCTTTAATACCCTCTGAAACTATAACGATAAAATATTTTCTTCCGTTTTTTATCTGCTCTTTAAAGCTATCTTCATAACTACTTAGATTATATTCTACTTCTGGTATAAGGCAGAGTTCCGCTCCGCTACATAAAGATGATACAAGAGCTAAATAACCGCAATCTCGCCCCATAGTCTCTATTACAAATGCTCTTGAAAAAGAGGAGGCTGTATCTCTGATGTTGTCAATTGAGTCTTTGATTACATTTAGAGCTGTGTCCACTCCAAGGCAGTATATAGTGCCGTTTATGTCGTTATCTATGGTTGATGGGATACCACAAAACTTTACACCATGCTCTTTATAAAATATATCCATTCCCCTAAAAGAGCCATCTCCGCCTAAAACGATTAACATGTCAATATCTAAAGCGTCAAGATTTTTCTTCGCCACTTCTCTGTAGTTCTTGAGCATAAATCTTTTACTTCTTGAAGAGCCCAAAATTGTACCGCCACGATTTATAATCCCAGCAACATCGCTATGAGATGCTTTTGTTATTTTGTTATCAATTAGCCCCTCAAAACCGTTGTAAACAAAGTAAGGAGTGAGTCCATTGTGTAATGCATACTCAACAAAGTGTTTAATTGCGGGATTCATTCCACTTACATCACCGCCAGAGGATAAAATAGCTATATTTTTCATCAAATCTCTCAAGTTAATTTCTTGTAGTTTACCATTATCTAAAGTCGAGTTAGATAAAATTAGAGAATTTATTTTTAGGAAATTTTAATGAAAAGAGCATTGGTAAGTGTAAGCGATAAGAGTGGTGTAGTTGATTTTTGTAAATCGCTTGTAAAAAATGGTTTTGAGATTATCTCAACTGGTGGAACATATAAGATATTAGTAGAAAATGGTATAAAAGCAATTGAGATAGATGAGGTTACAAAATTTCCTGAGTGTTTTGAGGGGCGTGTTAAGACTCTAAACCCGTTTGTTCACGGCGGAATTCTACATAGACGCGACAAACAGTCACACCTAGACCAAGCAAAAGAGTTAGGTGTTGAGGCTATTGATTTGGTTTGTGTAAATCTTTACCCTTTTAAAGCAACGATTGAAAAGACTGATGATTTTGAAGAGATTATTGAAAATATAGATATAGGCGGACCTGCAATGGTGCGCTCAGCTGCAAAAAACTTTGATGGCGTTATGATTGTAACGGACGCAGATGATTACGTAAAAGTTATCGATGCGATAGAAAATGAAAAAAATACACTAGAGTTTAGAAGAAATCTAATGATAAAAGCTTACGAGCATACAGCAGCGTATGATAGTATGATAGCAAACTATATGAACACTCGTTTTAACGGTGGTTTCGGAGAGAAGCAGTTTATAGTAGGAAACAAAGTAATGGATACTCGTTACGGGGAAAATCCTCATCAAAAGGGTGCTTTGTATGAGTTTGATAAACACTACTCAGATAACTTTAAAACATTAAAAGGCGAAGCTAGTTTTAACAACCTAAATGACTTAAGCGGTGCGGTAAAAATTGCTTCTGCTTTTGGAGCTGAAAATGCTGTTTGTATAACAAAACATGGAAACCCATGTGGTTTTGCTATAAAAGATACTCTATTAGAGGCTTATGAAGAAGCCCTTAAGTGTGACCCAGTTTCTGCTTTTGGCGGAGTTGTTGCAGTTAATGGCGTTGTGAACAAAGAGTTGGCTCTAAAAATGAATGAGATATTTTTAGAAGTAATCATTGCAGGTCGTATTACCCAAGAAGCACAAGAGGTGTTTGCTTCTAAGAAGCGTATCAAGCTATTTGAGATGGGAAGCGAGAAGTTACTCTTAGCAAATGACGCTAAAGACTTCAAACACATAGATGGTGGTTTTGTCTATCAAGATGCTGACAAAGTAAACAATGATGAAGTAAAAAATGCAAAACTAATGACAACTAGAGACGCAACAAGCCAAGAGAAAAAAGATATGGAGATAGCTTACAAAGTGGCATCTCTTACAAAATCAAACTGTGTAGTGTATGTTAAAAACTCTGCAATGGTAGCGGTTGGAATGGGTATGACAAGTCGTGTTGATGCTTCAGAATGTGCTTTGAAAAAAGCTAAAGCAATGGGGCTCGATGTTACAGGAGCAGCACTTGCAAGTGAAGCATTTTTTCCATTTCGTGATAGCATTGACGCAGCCGCAGCCGCTGGTGTAAAGAGCGTAATAGAACCTGGCGGAAGCATAAGAGATGAGGAAATCATAGAAGCCGCAAATGAGTTTGGTATGAGTCTATACTTCTCAGAAGTAAGACACTTTTTACACTAAAAATTTCTCTAAGTGCTAAGCACTTTATTTTGCTAATTTTTAAAATCTAATTTTGAATGAAATAGGGGGCAAGGGGCATAAACCCCTCGGCGTTACCTAAGCAACGGTGCAAAGATGCACATAAGCAGTATTGTGATGACTAACTTATCCATAGTGACCCCCTTATGATATATTCTCTGGAGGGCAAAAAAAAAGGTTAGAGGTTAATTACTCCTCTAACCTTCAAAGCTTTTACCGCTCCATCGAACATATCATAATATAGTCATCACGAACAAAATTATAATGATTTAAATCTAATAAGTCAAATTTTCATCTATCGAAAAGTTGCGTTAATCACGCAACTCTCTCAAACTCTCTATATTTCGTACTCTTCTTTACTCTTTTGAGAATTTGCTTCAAGTGACTCTTTATGTTGCATTGCGTTTCTTGTATCACTTGCGTTGTTATGGATTTTTTGTTGCATGTTGGCTCTTTGTGTTTGAGCATTCATATCCATTAGAATGTTGTTTGTAGCGTTGTATGCTTCAACATTTGAGAAACTTGTCTGAGAGATAGCATTCGCAAACTGACTAACTGCTTCAGGGTTTTGCATCATTGAGCCAAACTGTTGAGCTGGCATACCTGTGTTGTAGCCATTTATCATCATGTTGCGAGATGCCTTATCAGTCGTAAAACTTACAGGGTTTTGGTCTGCATCAGTCATGCTCAACCCGACATAAGATCTGTTTGGAGCGATTGAACTAAGCGCTTGGGTATTGTTAGCCATAGTGATTTGAGCTTGTGCCGCTTGTTGTTGCATATCTGCGCTTACTGCTTGCATAGTGTGATGTCCGCTTGGTAGAGTAGAGAAGCCTTGATGTTGTGGGGCAGCTTGTTGTCTGTTAAACTCTTGCATTATCGCATATGTCGCCATTGTTTCATTCGCATTTGAGAAACCGCTCATAACGCTACTTGCCGCCGAACTCATATTTTTAGAGAAGTATTGTCCAGCATCACCATCTCCCCTTAATGCCTTAAATCCGCCAATACCTGTAGCTTTTAAAACATCTAACGCAGCCGTAAATCCTCCGTCTATTATTTCACTTCCCGCCTCTATTGTGCTAAATGCTAAATTTTGTGATTTATCAACCCCCATCACATCTGCTAGTTCATTGACTAACGGCATTGCGAGTGCTGAAAGCCATCCAGCTTTTGAACTGCCTCCATTTTTATCTTTTCTATCCATTGCTTCTTTATCTATATTTTTAGAAGCTATATATTTTTCAGCTTTTATATTTCTGTCTGCTTTATCCATATTCTCCTGATGTCCCTTTGCTCTCTCATAAGAGTCTGATATCTTATCGTCAAGAGCAGAAGTATCCTTACCTTGTTCAAAGAGCTTGTTTCTTTGCTTTTTGAGATTTGAAGCGTTTTGAATTTCCTTGTCTCTTGATTCTTGACTCTTTTGATAATCTTCAGTATAATCTTTGATATTATTCCTGTGTTCGGAGGTGTTATCATGGTTTACGGAGTCCTTGCTTTCCTTGCTGTTGCTACTTATGGAGTTGTCAGATATGTCCTTGCTAGAACTGGTATTCTTAGGTGGGAGTGATTTCTTTAATGGATCAACAACCATCTTCTTTGCAGCCGTTCCCATCACCGCAGCAAAAGCCACTTTTCCAAAATTATCCGCTACTACTTCAGGAGTAAACTCTTCGGCTAAATCTTGAAGTACAGTTAGAAATTCTCCAGGTGCACTTGTAACCATAGCTTGGTTTTTCTGGTTATTACCGATATGTTTCATAAATGCTTCCTTAGAGGCTTTGTTTCCAATCAGCTTACCGTTTTGTATATCTACATGATGTCCATCTTTTATTGCCGCTTCGGTCATATTAAAGCCTTCCGCCAGCGCGGCAACCGCTCCTCCTGTTTCGACACTGACCCCATTTGCCATCTTTGTCTGCCCATCAACACTCACCATTCCCACATGTCCGTCTTTGCCTGTAGCGAACGAGACACTTTTTCCGTTAGCATCGACTATACTGTCTTTCATCATCGCTTTCATAGCCTGAGACGAACCAATTTGTTTTAAATAATCAAGTCCTTCCTTCCCTTTGAATTCGCTCATATCCGCACCAGCACTCTCCAAGCCTGCTATTTGATTTTCCAAAAACTTAGCATCATGAATATTGTCCCATTTTCTTCCAACATTCCCAGCCTGTTCCGCCGCTTTCATGCTTGCATCTTTAACATCTACTGTAACCGCTGCCGCTATTCCACCCTGTGCCGCTATTTTTGCATTTGTAGCTTGCTGCTTACTCTCCTCCCCATACTCTGCGTTTTGAGAGTAGATATCTTTATTTTTAGCATAATTCGCACGAACTCCTTTTGCTTGTCCAAGCATACTATCAGATTTAGATTGTTCTATATCTTTGCTGTCTGATTCAAATTTATTTAAGTTGCCTTTAATTTTTTTTGCTTTTGCAAAAAAATAAAAATAATCAATAAAAAATATGATAATTTTGGTATATATTGCAATAATACCATCAGTTAAAAAAAATCAAAGGAAACACATGAAAAAACTTAAATTAGTATCTTCAATCACGCTAAGTGCTTTAATATTTACAGCATGTTCTGCTGGTTCACCAAAGCCTTCTGTAAATGGAGAAAAACCAACACTATTTATAGAGTCTCATACTGCTAATAAATTTAAAGATATAACAGAAGAAAATGCAGATGCCAATGGCATATCATCAGCATTTGTAAAAGACAAACAGTATTTAAGATGTGATATATTGCCTGAAGTGATAGTCACATTTACAAAAGAGGGTTTTAGTGTTATTCATGATAAGAAAAAAGCAGATTACACGGTTGATTTAAGTCTTCTCTCTTGTGGTCAGGGAAGAGAGTATTATGAATTCAGAAACGCAAACCCTCCAAAAAGCAAAGATTTTTATAAGCGTAACATTGAACTTGCGCATGAATATCTGCAAAGAACCAACAATGTAGTTATGCCAAACAAATACTACGGAATACCAGAAGAAGATAAAAAAATCTTAGAAAGTTACTTCAAAGAAACACAAATTAAAAGCAATGATACAAATGTAGTCACAAGTGGCGTTATAAGTGGTATGGGATACATAGGAAACACTGCTGGGGCACTTGGAACATTAGGTGGTGGCTCTGCACCAACTGGAGCCAAAGCACTTGGAGGATTTGGTCTTGCTATGGGAATTATTTCTTTAACAGGCGGAGTAAGAAATCCAGATGTTTATAATGAGTTTAAGATAACTAAAAATTCAAGTGGCAAAAGCTGGAGTAAAACAGTTAATCTTCTCACTTTTACTCCTCAAGACTGGAAAATAAACATAAATAAACCTATATATGACTGGACTATTGATGAGATACCTTGGAATGAATTAGATTAAGAGAATCATAAAATTTACCAATAAGGGTTTAAATCGTATATAAAAATAGATTTCTTAAAGAGCAGGGATAAGAGTTATCTCTGTTATCTCACTACATGCACCAAGTCGCATGGGTGGACCCCAAAATCCAGTGCCTTTGTTTACGTAGATTTGCAACTCTTTGTTGTGTTGATGCAGGGCGCTAATATATGGTTGTTGAAGTTTTACTAAAAATCTAAAAGGGAAGAGTTGCCCTCCATGCGTGTGACCGCTTAACATCAAGTCAACACTATGAGTCACTTCTTCTATATATTTTGGTTGATGTGCTAAAAGAATCGTTGGAGAGTTTTTTAAATTTTCCAACGCTTTGCTTAAATCAGGAACATAACTCTTAGTTCTATATCCAAAGATATCATAAACCCCAGCTAAATTAAAGCCCTCACCCTCATCGCCAATATATATATTTTCATTCTCCAAAACTCTTATGTCAAGCTCTTTTAAGCTCTCTATTATTTTGGCTATATCATGAAAATATTCATGATTTCCAGTTACAAAAAAGGTTCCGTAAGCGGATTCTAAGTGCTTAAGCTCTGCTAAAATATCTCTGCCTCTATCCATCTTTATATCTATTAAATCTCCAGTAATGACTACTAAATCGGCTCTTATGTCATTGACTCTAAGAACTAAATTTTTTATAAATGCTTTATCTATGAGCCCACCTATGTGGAT
Organism: Sulfurimonas denitrificans DSM 1251; assembly: GCF_000012965.1. NCBI lineage: Bacteria > Pseudomonadati > Campylobacterota > Epsilonproteobacteria > Campylobacterales > Sulfurimonadaceae > Sulfurimonas > Sulfurimonas denitrificans. The sequence goes on from NC_007575.1 coordinate 559,449, forward strand.
GTCGCTGAGTTGAACTATCTTGTATGATTTTTTTAGTTTTTTTATCTTTATATCTATTTTTTCGAGTTTAATGTCTCTTGCGTTATAAATGGACTTTGCACTTAGTGTTGATGCTAGGAGCAGTGAAGAGAGGTCAAGGGAGCGTTTAAAAAAGTTTCTTCTTTTTGCTGAGAGAGGAGCTATTTTAAGTATAACTCTTGAGATGTCATAAATGATAGCTGTACAAAAGAGCAGAAAAAGAAGACCAATAGGAAGTGAAAATAAAAAGTATAGCCAGTTAGCAAAATCTAGATAGTAGCGCCCTAACATGTAGCCAATAATACCAAGATAGTTTACAAATAAAAAAATATGGAAGTAAAATTTATGAGTTGCTTTGACATCAAGATAAGCTATGAACCTTCTTGATATATAGAAGTTGATAAGAGCAAAAACGCTTAAAAAAACGATGAAAAAAAGTAGTGGATTCATGTTTGAATTATAGCAAAGAAAACTAAACTAACACTTCAGCCTTGATTGACATCCGCTCAACTCTTGTGATATAATCATACTTAACAATTAAACAATTTATATTTTAGGAAACAAATATGGCAAAATCTTTATATGACACACTTGAAATCTCAGAGAATGCAACTGAAGCAGAGATAAAAAAAGCGTATAGAAAATTAGCAAGACAGTATCACCCAGATGTAAACAAAGAGAAGGGAGCTGAGGATAAATTTAAAGAGATAAACTCAGCGTATGAGATACTAAGCGATAAAAAGAAAAAAGCACAATATGACGCTCACGGCGATAATATGTTCGGTGGACAAAATTTTCATGACTTCTCACGCTCACATGGTGGCGGAAGTGGCGATTTGGATGAGATATTAAGAAGTATGTTCTCAGGGGGAGGCGGTTTTGGAGGGTTTGGTGGCTCTTCATTCGGCGGTGGCGGTTTTGGCGGACATCAACAACCAAATCTTGATATAGAAACAAGTGTCACAATACCATTTAGTGTTTCAATCCTTGGAGGCTCTCACTCTGTTGCAGTAAATGGAGAACGATTTGACATAAAAATTCCAGCAGGTGTAAATAGTGGAGAGAAGATGCGTGTTAAGGGCAAAGGACATGCTCAAGGAGGACGTGCAGGAGACCTGTTTTTAAAGATAAATGTAGCCTCTAATCCTGAGTACATAAGAGATGGCGATGATTTGGTTAAAAAGTTTGATGTTCCTCTTTATGCAGCACTATTTGGAGATAAAATAACTATACAAACGTTAGAAAAAGAGATAAAGTTAAAAATCCCTCAAAATACAAAAAATAACCAAAGATTCCGTGTAAAAGAGATGGGTGCTATGAATCGCAAGACAAAAGAGCGTGGAAATTTATATCTTGAAGCAAATATAGTTTTACCAAAGATTGAAGACCTTGATGAAAAATTAGCAGAACTAATGCAAGAAAAACTACCAAAGGAGTAAAATATGATTCATGATTATGACGAACCAGTATATTTAATAAGTATCGTTGCAAAAGTTTTAGAAATACATCCACAGACGCTTAGGCAGTATGAGAGAGAAAATCTTGTAACTCCATCAAGGTCAAATGGAAAGATAAGACTCTATTCACAAAGGGATATAGATAGAATAAAACTTATACTAAGACTCACACGTGAGCTTGGAGTAAATCTTGCTGGAGTTGATATTATCTTGAGATTAAAAGAGAATGTTGATGGAATGGAACAGGATATTTTAGATCTTAGACAAGAAGTTATGAGAGCAAAAAACTCTCAAACAGTCTCTCACGATAAAGCGCTTGTTGCTAAAAAAAGTATCTACGAGATGATAATTTTTAAGAAGTAACTGACCTTATGCACTTTTCATAAAAATGCGTAAAACACCTCGTAATTCTCGAAAAACTTTGTTCTTTCGTAGCTTTAGGGGGTTGTAGGGATATTTGTCCCTGCCACTAAGACGGATGCGTTTGTTTTAGTGTGTAACATCAGGAAGTAGCTACTCTTTTAGTCTTGAAATATCTGCACCAACATTTTGCAGCTTTTTCTCTAAAGAGTCATAACCTCTATCTAGGTGGTAAATGCGGTGAACATCAGTAATTCCATCTGCGACTAAACCAGCTAAAACCAAAGCACTTGAAGCTCTTAAATCTGTTGCCATCACATCAGTTCCACTCAATTTTGAGTGGCCGTTTACTGTTGCTACATTTCCATTTAAAGAGATATCTGCACCCATTCTTTGAAGTTCACTAACATGCATAAATCTGTTCTCAAAGAGTCTCTCCTCGATTATAGAAGTTCCATCTGCTTGTGTTGCAAGTGCTAAAAACTGAGCTTGCATATCGGTAGGAAAAGCAGGATACTCTTGCGTTACAATTTTTACATGTTTGATGATTTTCGATGGGTGGATAGTAATAGAGTCATCTGTTATAGTAAATTTGCTTCCCATCTCTTCAAGCTTTGATAAAACAGCGCCTAAATGTTTTGCATTAGCTCCTTTTAGGGTAAGCTCTGACTTTGTAATAGCGCCAGCACATAGATAAGTTCCAGCCTCAATTCGATCTGGTATAACACTAAAAGGTGCAATCTCTAGAAGTTCTCCACCAGTTCCATGAATAGTTAAAACCGCAGTTTCAATCCCCTCAATCTTTACTCCACTAGCATTTAGTATTTCACAAAGTTGAACCACTTCAGGCTCTCTTGCAGCATTTGTTATTGTTGTTACTCCCTTGGCTAGAGCTGCTGCCATAACGATATTTGCAGTTCCTGTTACTGTAATCTTGTCAAAAATAATATTGCAACCCTTTAGCCCATCTGGTGCAATGGCATGGATATAACCAGCTTCTATATTTATTACAGCACCCATCTGCTCTAAAGCTTTTAAATGCAAATCAATTGGGCGTTGTCCGATGGCACATCCACCAGGAAGAGATACTTCACAGTGACCAAATCTCGCTAATATTGGACCAAGGACTAAGATAGAAGCGCGCATAGTTTTTACAATATCATAAGTCGCTTTTGTCTGATTTAGAGTTGATGTATTTATGGTTGTGGAATAATTTTCCCATGAGGATGAACACTCTGCACCCAAGTTTGATAAGAGTTTTAAAAGAGTTTTAATATCTGCTACATGTGGAAGATTTTTTATAGTAACTATGTTCTTAGCAAGTATGCTCATGGCAATTAGTGGCAGAGCTGCATTTTTTGCACCAGAAATTTTTATTTCGCCATGTAGTTTAGGAGATTTTTTAATTTGTAAGTAATCCATGGTTGTCTTTTTGTTGAGGTATGAAATTATATCAAAAATAGTTTGTGTTTTTGGTATAATCACTTAAGTAAAGATAGGAAAAAAAGTATGAGTTCAGCCTTAGATAGATTAAAAAACTTAACAAATAAAATCTCTAGTTATGAGCGCACAAGAAAAGATAATTTGATTCTGCTTGAAAAACTATACAATGAGCTAGAGATAAATCAAAAAGTTGAAGAGTTTAGTGAACTCTTTAGCTACAAAGCCATAAATCTCTCTGGTGCATCGCTTTTGAGTGATAGTTTAGGAGAGGTAAAAAAGGGCAAATACCTTCAAATACTAGCAATTGGCTACGATAGAGATGCTGTTGTAAAGAGTAAAAACATCTCATTGGGTTATTTTGGAAAAGCTCAAAATGTGGATGTAGATCTAAAAAACAGAGTTGTAGAGTTTATCATCCGCTTTAGATTCGAGAAGAGTTTTATGACACTGGAGCACTATCACATAATGTTAGAATCTTTCAAGAGTGATGAGTAAGTTTTTTTTTCTCCTTTGGCTTAAGTGGGCGTTTAGAGTGACTCTTTGCAGTACACTTTTGGCATTTTCTCTCTCAGGATTATTAACATTTTTTTTATATCTATATCAGGGTAGTCAAGAACTTACTTCTGAGGTTTACATGGCTCTTTTTGATATTTTAAAATTTTGGTTTGTAATATTTTGGTCTTTTACAATATTAATCGCACTATTTAGAAGTTTAAAGTATCTCTTTAACAGTTGCATAAATGGCTTTGAGTTAAAACTTTTGAGTTGTGATGAGAAGAGTTATATAGAGAAAATCGGTTATGGAGATTTAGTAAGAGTGTGGCGAAAATGGCTTATGCTTCTTATCTGGTTAGTAAGTGCGCTTGTGATTTTAGCACTTGTATATACGTACATATTCTCTTCATATGGGGGATTGTTTGAGTGGTTTGATATCTACACGCTTTATGCTTTCATACTAATATCTGGCTACCTCTCTTTTATACTAATGAGCTCAAGATGTAAAAAAGTGAAGATACGCCCATGTTGATTTTTTTGGATGTAGAGACGACGGGGCTAGAAAATGGTGATAAAATCTGCTCAATCGGAATAATTTGCGTTAGTGAAACTGCTATTTTTTCAAAGTATGAACTTGTAAATGAGGGCAAAAAAATATCGTCAAAAGCCTCAAGTATAAACCATATAACAAACGAGATGATAAAAGATAAGCCAAAATTTAAAGATAGCAAGACATGGGAAATTTTACATGAGAATAATAATCAAAGCTCAACTATAATCGCACACAACGTAAACTTTGACCTTAAAATGTTACTACAAAGTGGATTTTTGTGGCAAGGTAAAGTGGTTGATACTCTCAGAGTAACCAAACATCTCATCCCAGAGTGTGAAGAGTTCTCCTTACAATTTTTAAGGTACGAGTTAAAACTTTATAAAGATGAGAAAAAAGAGGCTGCAAAGTACAGTGCAGAGATATCAGCGCATAATGCTCTTAGTGACGCATTGCATGTAAAACTTCTATATGAGTATCTCTTAGAGATAAAAGAGCATGATGAGTTAGTAGCTTTGAGTTTAAAAAATGTCTTAATTGAGAAATTTAATTTTGGAAAGTATAAAGGTCGTTACATAGAAGAGATAAGCATGTGCGACAGAGGCTATTTAGAGTGGATGCTCTTACATGTAGCGGATTTGGATGAAGATTTAAGATATAGCATAAGAGGGGTTTTATAAAGTTGCTATGCTATACTTTTGCCCTAAATTTTTATAAAGCCTATAAGGACGATATTTGAGAGTAGCAGTTGAGTGTAAATCGCCACTTTTACAAAAGTCACTTGAAATTTTTTTATCAAAGCATCTTAGTTCGCTGAAAAATTGTGATATTGTTGTGCGGGACATAAAAGTTCTTGATGATGAGAGGACTTTTTATATTTCAAGTTCAAATGGAAGTGATTTAATAAAACCATTTTCAAAATCTCAACTAATTTTGGCTCTTGAGAGACGATACAAAGAGATGAACAGAGGAAATCTGCACTATCTAAACAAAATATATCAAGAAGATGAGCTTGATGATGATTCTGTAATGGGCTTTGATATTTTGCAAAAACGCATAGAGTCTTTAACAAAAGAGTATCAGGAAAATATTTTAAGAGCAGTGAGAGCGTTTTATGAAAAGTAATCTTATAATAAAAAAGATAGTGGCTGGCAAATTTAAAAATAAAACTATAAAACTTCCCTCAAAAACAACAACTAGAAGCTCAAAAGCGATAGTTTTAGAGTCTTTTTTTAATACAATCCAATTTGAAATCATAGATGCAACTTTTGTAGAACTGTTCTCAGGAAGTGGCTCGGTTGGGCTTGAAGCGCTAAGTCGTGGAGCAGCCAAAATAATATTTATGGAAAAAAACAGTGAAGCTCTTAAGATTTTAAGAGAAAACATAGCTCAAACTGATCCCTCTTTATGCGAAGTTTATGGAGGAGATACATTCTCAAATATCTCAACAGTCATAAAAAACTTAGAGAAAAAAAACCATAAAGCATATTTCTATATAGATCCGCCCTTTAGCACAAGAGATGGTATGGAAGAGATTTATAATAAAACGCTCTCTCTTATAGCAACATTGCCAAAAGAGTGCGTAAAACTAATCATTATAGAGCACATGAGCACACTGATAATTCCAGATGAAATAGGAACTTTTAGAGTAAAAAAAGTCAAAAAATTTGGAAATACAACTCTCTCTTACATGCAAAGCCAATAAAGTGGAATAACATTTGCTCTATATCCCTATATTTAAGGATATACGATGAAAAAAATTCTATTTTTATTTACAGCTTCTTTACTTCTACATGTAACACTTCAAGCTGCTAAGATTAGCGATGTAGCTAGTATTGTTGGTGTAAGAGATAATCATCTTATAGGTTACTCTTTAGTTGTTGGTCTTCAAAAAACTGGAGATGGAACAACTTCAAAATTTACACTTCAATCAATCGCTAACATGTTAAAAGCTATGAATATTGATATGAAGCCTATTGATATAAAATCAAAAAACGTTGCAGCAGTTGTTGTAACAGCAGAGTTGGCGCCATTTGCAAGACAAGGCGATAAGATAAATATCACAGTCTCTTCAATTGGTGATGCGAAATCACTTGAGGGTGGAACACTTCTCATGACTCCACTCAAAGGGGTAGATGGTAAAATCTACGCACTTGCTCAAGGGGCGGTTAGTATAGGCGGAAGAAACGGCAAGGGTGCTGGAGATTCTCACCCTACCGCAGGGCTTATATATGATGGCGGATTGGTTGAGAGAGAGATAGCTATCGACCTTTACAATCAAGATTATGTAACACTCTCCCTAAAAGATGCAAATTTCCAAAATAGTGTATCAATTCAAAAAACATTAAATGGCTACTACTCGACAGAGGTTGCGGTGGCAATGGACTCTAGAACTGTTAAGTTAAAAAAACCATCAAACAAAACTATGATAGAGTTTTTAGCTGAAGTTCAAGAGATTAACATGGATTATAATGTTCAAGATAGGATAGTTATTAATGAGAGGACAGGGACGATTATTTCAGGCGTTGGAATCCATATTAAGCCTATTATTATGACACATGGTGATATAACTATAAAAATCACAGAGCAAGAGAATCCAGACAAACCAGCTGGTTCAATGGTTGTAGATGAAAATATGGTTATAGGACTTAATGAAAATGAGCTATATACAAAAGAGGGAACAACAACAGTTGCAAATCTTGTTCGCTCACTTCAAAAGCTCGGAGCAACACCAAAAGATATCATATCCATTTTAGAAGCGATGAAGAGTGCTGGCAGTATCTCTGCTGAATTGAAGTTGATATAATGAAAGGTGTAAACTCAATAGATTTACAAGCAGCATTTGTATCGCAACAGCATCAGATTCCAAAGATAGATCCAAAAGCTGAGAACAAAGAGCTAAGAGCACAAACAGATGCTTTTGAATCTGTAATATTGAAGATGATGATGGATAATGCAATGCAAGATGAAAAAAATATCTTCTCAGAAGAGAATGACCCAGGTGATAAAATATACAAATCTATGTATAGAGAAGAGTTGGCCAAAGCGAGTGCTGGTGGATTTGGATTTTCTCAGATGTTGTATGATTTTTTAAGTCAGAAGCAGTAGGCTTTCTTTAGAAAAGTATTAAGTTTTTTCTTTATTATGCCGATATGGTTGAACACAAATATCGTAATAAACGAGAGAAAAAAAGGATAGAAAATGATTTCACAACTAAATAGTGCGGGTGTTCGCACTGCTTATGCCAACAGTTTTGGTGAAGCTAAAGAGGCTTCACAAAAAGGTACTCTTAGTGTTTCAAAACAAGGAGACACTAGTAAAGTAGAGCAGATAAAAGATGCTATTGCTTCTGGTGAATACAAAATAAATTTACAAACTCTCTCACAAAAGATTGCCCAAGAGTTGTTGTAAGTTTTTAAACATACAAAAAAGGATTATATTATGCTTTCTTATCATTTACAAAGTGCTCTAAGCGACCTTAGAGATTTAATAAAAATTACTGAGTCAGACGTAGAAGATATAAAAATTGCAAATCATAATCCACAGTTTGATAGATTAAAATTAAAAGAGGAGAAACTAAAGAGCTTTGAGTCAAAAAAAGCTATGATTGATCATGAGATAGCTTCTTTAATAAGCATAAACCCAAGTACAGAGTTAACTCAACTTTTAAACGAAGAGCAGCATGAATATCTTGCAGAACTAAAAGTAGAACTTCAAAATCTCCGTGATGCTAATAAGCGTTATGCAAAGCTGGTATTAGCTGTTAGCAACCTTTACAACACTTTTTTAGAGAGATTAGTCCCAACAGAGATGCAAGGTTACAACAGAGTCGCTTCAAAAGATTCAACAATTTTAAAAGTGAGAGTGTAATATGGGAACTTCTATATTTAACTCACTGAGCATTGGCTATAGCGGATTGAGCGCTGCTCAAGCAGGTGTTAGTACAACAAGTCATAATATAACCAATGCAGAGAGTGAAGGTTATACAAGACAAAGAGTAGTAACTGCCGCTGCTACACCAGTAAATATGGCTCCTGGAAACGTGGGAAATGGCACACAAATTATGGATATTGCCAGAATATTTGATAATTTTGTATATGATAGATATACAGGAATATCTGCAGAGAAAGAGTACTCAGATTTTACAAAACAGACCCTAGAGACACTCTCAACATACTTTCCAGAGATTGATGGTGTTGGTATAAAATCAGACTTGCAAGATTACTATAACATGTGGCAGACATTTGCGGATAATCCTGATAATGATGCCATAAAGTTATCTTTAGCAAAGCAGACAGAAGCGCTCTCAAATGGTATTATTTCAACTCAAAATAAAATTTATGATCTTCAATCAACTCTAAACACACAACTTAAGGTGAACGTAGATGAGGTGAATCTTCTAGCAAAAGAGTTATCCAAGATAAATATCTCAATAGAAGTTGCTGAAGCTGGAGATACGTTTACGGCGAATGATTTAAGAGATAAAAGAAATTCAATAGAGCTAAGCCTTGCTAAACTTATAGGAGCAGATTCTATAAGTGGACAGATAAATTCAAATATTATAATAAATAGTGCATCTAATGAAAAAAATGGAAGTTACACTTTAAGTGTAAATGGATTTAATATAGTAGATGGCGGAACTTACCATCCAATTCATATATCAAGTGATAAAAATTCAAATGGTTTTTATGAACTCTCATACGAGAGACAAGATGGTGTTTTAATTGCTATGGATGAAAAAATTCCAGGTGGTAGAATAGGTGCTATACTTGATCTCAGAGGTGACAAGATTGAAGGAAATTCCTCTGGAACTCCATCAAATGGAACTTTACAAAAAGTTTTAGATGAACTTAATGCTTTTGCTACAACGCTTATTGAATCTACAAACAATCTTTATGCATCAAGTGCTACAAAGAGTATGAGTTCAAAGAATATAAGTATAAATCCAACACTCCCCATATTGGACTCTAACTTAAATATAAGAGCAGGCGCTTTTGATATTGTTATTTATGATATTGATGGAAATGAGAGTGCAAGAAGAGTAATAAACATTAACAATCTTACGACAATGAATGGAGTAGCAGGTTCAAACTCGATACAAGGGCAGATAATAGATCAAAAAGATGATAATGCAGACGCAAATGCTAACAATGATATAGATGATTTTATGCAGTTTCATTGGGCAACGTATCAAGGTGGAGGAAACGCACTAGAACTTGTTATGGATTCTAGCTATGGTGCAAAAGGTTATACTTTTTCAATAGAGGATAATCTTAAAACAAATCAGTTTGATTCTGGCTCTAATTTTGCAGGGGCTCTTGGACTTAGTAGATTTTTTGATGGAGATAGTGCTAAAGATATAGGTTTAAACAGTGCCCTAAGAGATAACCCAACAAATATAAAAGCAGGTAAAACATCATCATCTGGGGATAATACACTTGCTTTAAATATGATTCAACAACAATTTGAGAACTACTCTTTTGAGGTTGGAAAATTGAAATATGAGTCAACTATTTACGGAATGTTCGATGTTGTTGCGACTGAAGTTGGCATAAGAACAAAAGAAGCTATTTTAAATAACCAAACGATTACAGCACAATTTAATGCAACTGAGTTAGAGTACTCTTCTATTTCGAAAGTGAGCATAGATGAGGAGTTGACAAACCTTATAAAGTATCAAACTTCATACGGCGCTGCCTCAAAAATAATAACAACAATAGATCAGATGATGCAAACTCTTCTTGGAATTAAGCAGTAACAAAGAGATGCCAAAATTCAGTATTTTTATACTTTTATCTGTTTTTGTGTTCTCATTTTTTGGTTCTGTTATATATGCAATAGATGCTTATACACTTGATAGCCAAGCTATCTTAATCCCTCCGTCTTTTGAGCACATATTAGGCACGGATAGGTTGGGTAGAGATATTTTAGCAAGATTAATTGAGGGTGGAAAAACATCTTTGATTATAGGAGTTGGAAGTGCTTTTATAGCCTCATTGATAGGGCTTTTGCTTGGCTCTATGGCTGGGTATTTTAGAGGTGGTTTTGATAAAGGTTTTATAATTTTGGTTGATCTATTTTTGACTTTTCCTACATTTTTTCTTCTCTTGGCACTTGTAAGTTATGTAAACGCATCTTCATGGGTTTTGATTGTTATTATCTCTATTACGGGTTGGATGACAACAGCTAGGCTTATCCGCTCAGAGAGTTTTAAGATAACATCACAACCTTATATAAAGATATTAAATATCGCAAAAGTTGGAAGATTAAAAATACTTTTTAAATATTATGCACCGCTTCTAGCTCCTATCTATTTTGTCAGTTTTACTTTTGGTGTAGGCGGGGCTATACTAGCAGAGTCTGGACTTAGTTTTTTGGGACTTGGTATTGTAGCGCCTCAAATGAGCTGGGGAACAATTCTTAGTAGTGGAAAAGATGTTGTTGAGATAGCATGGTGGGTTAGTTTTTTCCCAGGTCTTATGATATTTTTAGTAACATTTTCTTTAATAAATATCTCAAATTATCTACAACAGCTAACAAATAAAAAAGAGATAAAGTAGTTTAAAAACTATTAAAATTTGCTTTATTTAAAACCAATTCAATAAAGGATATAATTCCTTAATTAAAGCAAGTGGAAAATAAAATGATTTTAATGATTGATAATTATGATAGTTTTACGTACAACATTGTTCAGTATTGTAGAGAGTTAGGTGCTGATTTGAAGATAATAAGAAATGACGAGATGAGTGTTAAAGAGATAGAAGCGCTGGGTCCTCAAAAGATTATAATCTCCCCGGGCCCTGCAACTCCTAATGATGCTGGAGTTACTTTAGAAGTTATAGAGCATTTTAAAGACAAGGTGCCAATTTTAGGGATTTGTTTGGGGCATCAAAGTATTGCACAGGTTTTTGGAGCAAAAGTTGTGCGTGCTAAAAATATGATGCATGGCAAAACCTCTCTTATGAAAAGAAGTGGGGATTGTGCAATATTTAAAGATATTCCACAAGAGTTCATAGCAACAAGATATCACTCTTTGATAGTAGATAAAAATTTTATCCCAGATATCATTGAACCAACTGCGTATAGTCAGGATGATAATGAAATAATGGCTCTAAAGATAAAAGATAAAGATATTTACGGAGTTCAATTCCATCCAGAATCTATTATGAGCGAATATGGACATGAAATAATAGGAAACTTTTTAAAACTATGAGTATAAGGCTTGCCCTATTTATAATTTTAACGCTAGATGCGTTATTATTAATTTTTCAAATAAGCGAGTTATCTATATCTTATAATGAGGCGCTTCTTTTAAGTGGCGATTTCTCTTTTCTTCAAGTTCTGATAAAAACTTCATTCTATTTTTTTGGACAAAATGATTTTGCTCTTAGATTACCTATGATAATTCTTCATATTTTGAGTGCAATTTTAGTTTATAAAATCTCAGAGAAATATTTAAAAATCAATAGAAATAGAGTTTGGCTACTTCTTGTTTTTATTTTTTTACCAGGAGTTATGAGTGCAGGAATTATAGTAAACGAAGCAGGATTTATTCTATTTGCGCTACTTCTTTTTGTCTATCTTTATAAGAAAATTTCTTATCCTCACATGTATATACTTTTGATTTTATACATGTTACTTGATGGAAGTTTTGTTTATCTTTTTATCTCACTCGCTATGTTTGCAATTTATTCAAAAAATAGAGCTTTTTTTATTTTAAATATCCTACTTATTATAGGTTCTCTCTATATTTACGGCATTGATATGCATGGTTCTCCAAGAGGTTATTTTCTTGAATCCCTTGGAATTTACGCTGCAATTTTTACACCGATAATTTTTATATATCTTTTTTATGTTTTATATAGAAGATATTTAACTAAAGATATTGACATGTTATGGTTCATAGCTACTGTTACACTAGCTATCTCACTAACTCTCTCCTTTAGACAACGTATAGAGATAGAATATTTCGCACCTTTTGTAATCTTAGCGCTTTTTCTTGTTGCACAGACTTTTGAGCACTCGTATAGAGTACGTTTAAATATCTTTAGAAAAAATTATAAGTTAATGTTTTTAATATCATTAATATTACTGTTTGTTAATAGTTCAGTAGTCTTTTTTAACAAATATTTATATCTAATAGTAGAAGAACCAAAAAAGCACTTTTCATACAATATGCATGTAGCAAAAGAGCTCTCTGTGGAGCTTAAAAAGAGAGATATTTATTGTGTAAATACAAGCACTAAGATGGCAAAAAGATTAGAATTTTATGGTGTAACTAAATGCAACAGCTATATACTACAAGAAAATTACCTCGGAGAATCAACACAAGATAATGTAACAATTAGTTACAAAAATGTAGTGGTTTATTCTGCCAATGTTACAAAAATAAACACAAATTAAATCTATAAAGCACTTAGTCCTCTCAAGTGCCTTGAGATTAATCAACATGTGATACTATTTTGGAAATATTAAAAACAGGGAGTTGCAATGGCTCAAAAGGCGATTAGAGAATTTGACGCAAAGTCAATTTTGGCTAAGCATTGGGATAAATATTTTCCAAATTTTACTTACGCATACGAAACGGTTATGGTTCAAAATGGATCAGAGCTTAAAAAAGCTGCAAAAGAAAAAACATGGTTAAAAGATAAAAAATTAGTTGCTAAACCAGATATGCTATTTGGTAAAAGAGGAAAAAATGGCTTAGTTCTTTTTAGAGACTCTAAGCCTGGAGATGTATCTTTAACTAAAGCATCATCTTGGATTGATGAAAAATCAGGCGAAAAACAGTCTGTTTATTTTTCATTTGATGGCGACACTCCTAGCGGCGAAGCAAAAGTTGATATGTTGACTCACTTTATCGTTGAGCCATTTACTCCGCACTCTCAAGAAGAAGAGTACTATATTTCTGCTACATGTGTTGGCGATGATGATGTTTTATACATGTCAGCTGAGGGTGGAATGGAAGTTGAAGAGAATTGGGACAAAGTTACAGAAGTGGCTTTCCCAATTACTGCAACAGAAGAAGAAATTGAGAAAAAAATCAAAGCAAGTATTCCAAAAGATGTGGCTGCTAAAGATAAAGAGGCATTTGCAGATTTTGCAATAGGCTTTTTTAGAGCATATAGAGAGTTAAATTTTGCATATTTAGAGATAAATCCATTTGTTCTTCAAGGTAAAAAAGTTGAATTACTAGATATGGTTGCAAAACTTGATGATACTGCTGGGTTTATGATGAGAGAAGAGTGGGGTGATGTAGATTTCCCAACTTCTTTTGGCATGGAAGAGAAATCTCCTGAAGTTTTAGCTATAGAAGATGCTGATAGTAAATCAGGTGCTTCGCTAAAACTAACCATATTAAAACCAGAAGCAAGAGTTTGGACTATGGTTGCAGGTGGTGGTGCTTCAGTTGTTTATGCTGACACTATCGCTGATTTGGCTGGAATTGAAGACCTTGCTAACTATGGCGAATACTCAGGTGGGCCAACTACAAGTGAGACAAAATTTTATGCTGAGACTATTTTAGATCTTATGACAAGAGACAAAGATCTTAAAGGCAGAGATAAAGTGTTGATTATTGGTGGTGCAATTGCAAATTTTACGGATGTTGCTAAAACATTTACGGGTATTATTCAAGCATTTGAGCTTTACGCTGATAAAATGAAACAAGTTGGTATTAAGATTTATGTTAGACGCGGTGGACCAAATTATGAAAAAGGTCTCAAAGATATTAAAGAAGCAGCAGATAGACTTGGTCTTTATATAGAAGTTTATGGACCAGAAACACATGTTACTGACATTGTGCGTATGGCACTAGCAAAGTAAGGAAAAGAGATGGCACAATTATATACTAGAGATACACAAGCAATTTTTTGGAATAACAACGCAAGTGCTATTCAAAGAATGCTAGATTATGACTATACAATTAAAAGACAAAAACCTTCGGTTGCAGCTATTGTAGCTCCAACAAGTAACTCTAAATTTGATAAGTTTTTTTATGGTCCAGATGAGATTATGATTCCACTTTATAGAAATACAACTGAAGCAAAATCAGCACAACCTCAGGCTGATGTGCTATTAAACTTTGCATCTTTTAGAACAGCTTACGATGTAACTATGGAAGCATTAGAGCTTGGTGGATTTACATCTATTATGGTTACAGCCGAGGGAATTCCTGAGAGATTAGCTCGTAAAATGAATGCAACAGGAAGAGAAAAAAATGTCACTATTATTGGACCAGCAACAGTTGGTGCAATAGCTCCAGGCGCATTTAAAATTGCAAATATTGGTGGAACGATTGAAAATATTGTTCAATCAAAACTTCACCGTGCAGGATCTTGTGGACTTGTAACTCGTTCAGGCGGTCTCTTCAATGAGCTCTCAAATATTATCGCAATTAACGCTGATGGTATCGCTGAGGGTGTTGCAATCGGTGGCGATAGATTTGTTGGATCGGTATTTATAGATAATCTTCTTAGAATGGAAGCTAACCCTGAAGTAAAGTACATGTTACTTTTAGGTGAAGTTGGTGGAACTGAAGAGTATAAGGTAATTGAAGCTGTAAAAAGTGGAAAAATTAAAAAACCAATTATTGCATGGTGTATAGGTACGATAGCTAAGTATTATGACAGTGGCGTTCAGTTTGGTCATGCTGGTGCATCTGCAAATGGCGATATGGAAACGGCTGAAGCTAAAAACAGAGCTATGAAAGAAGTTGGTATTCATGTTCCTGCATCATTCAATGATTTACCAGAAATAATTAGTGCGCTTTACCATGAACTCCATGCAGAGGGAACTATAAAAGATATTATAGAACCTTCTATGAATGTATGTCCAAGTGTAAGAAAATCAAAACAGTTTATCTGTACTATTTCTGATGACAGAGGAGATGAAGCTCACTACTGTGGTTATCCAATTAGCTCAGTTGCGACACCAGATACAGGATTTACTATTGGTGATGTAATGAGTATCTTATGGTTTAAAAAACGCTATCCAAGATGGGCAGTTGACTTTTTAGAAACAGTTCTAAAAACAGTTGCAGATCATGGTCCAGCTGTTTCAGGCGCTCACAATGCTAAAGTTACAGCTCGTGCAGGTAAAGATGTTATCAGTTCACTAATTTCTGGACTACTTACAATTGGGCCTCGTTTTGGTGGAGCTATTGATGATGCTGCTAAGTATTTTAAATATGCAAGTGATAATGGAATGAGTCCAAATGACTTCTTAAATCATATGAAAAAAGAGGGCATTCCAATTCCAGGGATAGGGCATAGAATCAAGTCGCTTAAAAACCCAGATTTACGTGTTGAGGGATTAAAGAAGTTTGCAAAAGCAAACTTCCCTTCAACTCCGCTTCTTGATTATGCTTTAACGGTTGAACAACTTACAACATCTAAAAAAGAGAATCTTATTTTAAATGTTGATGGTACTATTGGTATATTAATGGTTGACATGTGGAGATCACTTGGATATAAAGATGAAGAGATAGATGTATTTATAAATGCAGGCGCTCTAAATGCGTTCTTTATTTTAGGTAGAAGTATCGGTTTTATCGGGCATATCTTGGATGAGAAACGTCTAGCAATGCCAATGTACAGACATCCAATGGATGATATCTTATATGATGTAAAGTTAGCAGAAAACTTATAGTAAATCTCCGCTTTTATATTCAAGGAAATCTCTCCTTGAATATATCATTCTATTCAAAACAAACTCTTTATGTAATCATTTAACATTTTTACATTTTTTTTGATATACTTAAACCAAAAAAAGTATTTTCATTGGATAATTTATGAAAAAAGCATTTACTATGCTTGAATTAATTTTTATAATTATTTTAATTGGCATATTAGTTACAGTTGTTATACCAAGAACAGGTTCAAATAAACTCCAAGAAGCTGCAACGCAAGTTGTATCACATATACGTTACACGCAACACTTAGCTATGGTGGATGACAAGTTTGATGCAAATGATGCAAATTGGTATAAAAATAGATGGCAAATATTTTTTGCTAGCACAGAGGGAAGCAGTGGTGAATGGGCATATTCAATATTCTCTGACTCTTCTGGAAGAAGCACTGGTAACCCTGATGAAACTGAACTCGCTATAAATCCTTTAGATAGATCTAAATATTTGACAGGAGGCTATAGTGCAGGAATTATCCCTTTTGGGCATCCTAAAGTAACTAAAGAGTTAAACTTAGGAAAAGAGTACGACGTAAAAAATATTGTTTTTTCAAATAGTTGCAGTATTACAAAGTCCACAAGAATAGCATTTGATTATTTAGGGCGACCCTTAAGAGGTGCTTTTTACAATTATAATTCTGCTTATCCAGCTAAAAACAGATTAATAACTACACAGTGTACTATTACTCTCAGTAATAATAGTAAGAGTATAGTTATAGCAATTGAGCCTGAAACAGGTTATTCTCACATATTATAAAGTAGTAAAATTCACCTATAAAAAAATATTAAACCCGCATTCATTATTTTAAGCGTCTTCTAAGCAATCCTTCCCTATAATTCCCATCCACAAACACAGAGACCTAAAGTTTAGGTATCTAGGCTTCAAGTAGAGGCTTATAACGGTAGTTTGAGATCATTGAAAACTAAGCAAGTAAATAGACTTTAATAACTAAAACTAGTTATTATTTAAGTCGAGTAAGTTTACTTATAAAAACTAAATAACAACAACCGTCTATTCTATTTGGTCTCTATTAATTTAGAGATACCCAATAGTATAGATACTATACAATAAAGTCCATCAAGTATTAAATTACATGATGGCAACATAAAGCCAATGATTTTTAAATCTTGGGCAAAGATTAAACAAACCAATTATGGAGAGTTTGATCCTGGCTCAGAGTGAACGCTGGCGGCGTGCTTAACACATGCAAGTCGAACGGTAACAGGAAGTAGCTTGCTACTTTGCTGACGAGTGGCGCACGGGTGAGTAATATATAGTTAATGTACCTCAAAGACTGGGATAGCCACTGGAAACGGTGATTAATACTAGATATACCTTTATAACAAAAGTTGTAAAGGGAAATGTTTTTTCGCTTTGAGATCAGACTATATCCCATCAGTTAGTTGGTAGTGTAAGAGACTACCAAGGCAATGACGGGTAGCGGGTTTGAGAGGATGATCCGCCACACTGGTACTGAGACACGGACCAGACTCCTACGGGAGGCAGCAGTGAGGAATATTGCACAATGGAGGAAACTCTGATGCAGCAACGCCGCGTGGAGGATGACGCATTTCGGTGTGTAAACTCCTTTTATGAGTCAAGAAAATGACGGTAGCTCATGAATAAGCACCGGCTAACTCCGTGCCAGCAGCCGCGGTAATACGGAGGGTGCAAGCGTTACTCGGAATCACTGGGCGTAAAGGACGCGTAGGCGGGTTGTCAAGTCAGGTGTGAAATCCTACAGCTTAACTGTAGAACTGCACTTGAAACTGGCAACCTAGAGTATGGGAGGGGAAGATGGAATTAGTGGTGTAGGGGTAAAATCCGTAGATATCACTAGGAATACCTAAAGCGAAGGCGATCTTCTGGAACATAACTGACGCTAAGGCGTGAAAGCGTGGGGAGCAAACAGGATTAGATACCCTGGTAGTCCACGCCCTAAACGATGAACACTAGTCGTCGTGATGCTTGTCATTGCGGTGATGCACTTAACAGATTAAGTGTTCCGCCTGGGGAGTACGGTCGCAAGATTAAAACTCAAAGGAATAGACGGGGACCCGCACAAGTGGTGGAGCATGTGGTTTAATTCGAAGATACGCGAAAAACCTTACCTGGCCTTGACATTGATAGAATCTGCTAGAGATAGCGGAGTGCCCTTCGGGGAGCTTGAAAACAGGTGCTGCACGGCTGTCGTCAGCTCGTGTCGTGAGATGTTGGGTTAAGTCCCGCAACGAGCGCAACCCTCGTCCTTAGTTGCCAGCAGGTTAAGCTGGGCACTCTAAGGAGACTGCCTTCGCAAGGAGGAGGAAGGTGAGGACGACGTCAAGTCATCATGGCCCTTACGGCCAGGGCTACACACGTGCTACAATGGGGCGTACAGAGTGTTGCAATACCGCGAGGTGGAGCCAATCACTTAAAGCGTCTCTCAGTTCGGATTGTTCTCTGCAACTCGAGAGCATGAAGCTGGAATCACTAGTAATCGTAGATCAGCATTGCTACGGTGAATACGTTCCCGGGTCTTGTACTCACCGCCCGTCACACCATGGGAGTTGATTTCACCCGAAATTGGGAAGCTAACCTTCGGGGGGCTACCACTTACGGTGGAATTAGCGACTGGGGTGAAGTCGTAACAAGGTAACCGTAGGAGAACCTGCGGTTGGATCACCTCCTTTCTAGAGTAGAGTCAATCATTCATTTGAATTGACATACAAGAAAATCTCACAAGAGAAACAGTTATTTTAGTCTTTTACTTGCTTAGTTTTCAGTGATCATTGTTCATTTGAAATTGAAAATGGGGAATTAGCTCAGCTGGGAGAGCGCCTGCCTTGCACGCAGGAGGTCAGCGGTTCGATCCCGCTATTCTCCACCATTTCTTATTTATATAGATAAAAATTTAGAAAGTTTAATTCAAGTTCTTCAACTCAAGAGTTTGAATTAGACTTTATAGTCTATGTTCATTAAATTATTATTGTTAAAGTCAACATATAGTTATAAAAAGATAGCTAGATATATGTAAATATATTTAGAGATTAGTTTATAAATTATATCAACTAAAATAACTACAATTAAACAGGATACTGCCCTACATTAAGTAAGGTAGTGAACGCAAAACTAATGAAGTGATTTTAGCGTAAGCTAAAAAGTTTCTTTAGTAAATTAGAATAAAAAAGATATTAAGGGCCATAGGTGGATGCCTTGGCTAGTAGAGGCGATGAAAGACGTACTAGGCTGCGATAAGCCTCGGGGAGCTGCCAAGAAGCTTTGATCCGGGGATTTCTGAATGGGGCAACCCAGCATGGTGCGAATCATGTTACTCCTACGGGAGGGCGAACTCAGGGAAGTGAAACATCTCAGTACCTGAAGGAAAAGAAATCAAACGAGATTCCCATAGTAGCGGCGAGCGAAACGGGATTAGGGCACTTAGTGATAATATATTTGTTAGCCAAACACTTTGGAAAGAGTGAACAAAGAGGGTGATATTCCCGTAAGCGAAAACATTTATATGGTACTAGACTAAGGAATGAGTAGGTCGGGACACGTGTTATCTTGACTGAATATGGGGGGACCACCCTCCAACCCTAAATACTACTACTAGACCGATAGCGAACAAGTACCGTGAGGGAAAGGTGAAAAGAACTGCGGTGAGCAGAGTGAAATAGAACCTGAAACCTATGGCTTACAATCATTCGGAGCACTATTATTTATAAGTGTGACGGACTGCCTTTTGCATAATGAGCCTGCGAGTTGTGGTATCTGGCAAGGTTAATCGAACGAGAAGCCGTAGCGAAAGCGAGTCTTAATAGGGCGAATTAGTCAGATGCTGCAGACCCGAAACTGAGTGATCTATCCATGAGCAGGTTGAAGCTGGTGTAAGAGCCAGTGGAGGACCGAACCCATTGACGTTGAAAAGTCTCGGGATGACTTGTGGATAGGGGTGAAAGGCCAATCAAACTCAGTGATAGCTGGTTCTCTCCGAAATATATTTAGGTATAGCCTCGAGCAGTAGCATGAAGGGGTAGAGCACTGACAGGGCTAGGGCTGCTTACCGCGGTACCAAACCCTATCAAACTCCGAATACTTCATGTGTAACCTCGGGAGTCAGGCGGTGGGTGATAAAATCCGTCGTCAAGAGGGGAACAACCCAGACTAGCAGCTAAGGTCCCAAAGTCTTGTCTAAGTGGAAAAGGATGTGGAGTTGCTGTGACAACCAGGAGGTTGGCTTAGAAGCAGCCATCTTTTAAAGAAAGCGTAACAGCTCACTGGTCTAGCGATTCTGCGCCGAAAATATAACGGGGCTAAGACAAGCACCGAAGCTCTAGATTCACATTTATGTGAGTGGTAGGAGAGCGTTCCAGTCAGCGTAGAAGCCATACCGGCAAGGAGTGGTGGAGCGGCTGGAAGTGAGCATGCAGGCATGAGTAGCGATAAAAGGGATGAGAATTCCCTTCGCCGTAAACCCAAGGTTTCCTACGCGATGCTCGTCATCGTAGGGTTAGTCGGGACCTAAGTCGAGTCCGAGAGGGGTAGACGATGGCAAATTGGTTAATATTCCAATACCGACTGTTGTTCGCTTGAGTGATGGGGGGACGCATAGAGTTAATTGAGCTCACTGATGGAATAGTGGGTCGAAGGACGTAGGTTGTAAGGTAGGCAAATCCGCCTTACATTAGACCGAGATCTTACAGGCAGAGCAATCTCTTCGGAGAGCGCTTTGAATCAATGATACTGTCGTGCCGAGAAAAGCCTCTAAACGAGAACAGCAGTTGCCCGTACCGTAAACCGACACAGGTGGGTGAGATGAGTATTCTAAGGCGCGTGGATGAACCCTGGTTAAGGAACTCTGCAAACTAGCACCGTATCTTCGGTATAAGGTGTGCCCTAAGCGTTAATGGACTTGCTCCATGAAGCGCCGACGGGTCGCAGCAAAGTGTCCCTCCCGACTGTTTACCAAAAACACAGCACTCTGCTAACTCGTAAGAGGATGTATAGGGTGTGACGCCTGCCCGGTGCTTGAATGTTAAATGGATTTGTTAGCTCTGCGAAGCATTGAAATGAAGCACAAGTAAACGGCGGCCGTAACTATAACGGTCCTAAGGTAGCGAAATTCCTTGTCGGTTAAATACCGACCTGCATGAATGGCGTAACGAGATGGGAGCTGTCTCAACCAGGGATCCAGTGAAATTGTAGTGGAGGTGAAAATTCCTCCTACCCGCGGAAAGACGGAAAGACCCCGTGCACCTTTACTATAGCTTGACATTGCTATTGGGATATTCATGTGCAGGATAGGTGGGAGCCATTGATGATATGACGCTAGTTGTATCGGAGGCATCCTTGAGATACCACCCCTGAATATTCTGATAGCTAACTCCGTACGATTATCTCGTGCGAGGACAATGTCTGGTGGGTAGTTTGACTGGGGCGGTCGCCTCCTAAAAAGTAACGGAGGCTTACAAAGTTCGGCTCAGAAGGGTTGGAAATCCTTCGTAGAGTATAATGGCATAAGCCGGACTGACTGTAAGAGATACAACTCAAACAGAGTCGAAAGACGGTCATAGTGATCCGGTGGTTCTGTGTGGAAGGGCCATCGCTCAAAGGATAAAAGGTACGCCGGGGATAACAGGCTGATCTCCCCCAAGAGCTCACATCGACGGGGAGGTTTGGCACCTCGATGTCGGCTCATCGCATCCTGGGGCTGAAGCAGGTCCCAAGGGTATGGCTGTTCGCCATTTAAAGCGGTACGCGAGCTGGGTTCAGAACGTCGTGAGACAGTTCGGTCCCTATCTTCCGTGGGCGTAGGAGAGTTGAGGAGAGCTGACCCTAGTACGAGAGGACCGGGTTGGACATGCCACTGGTGCACCAGTTGTTCTGCCAAGAGCATCGCTGGGTAGCTACGCATGGATGAGATAACCGCTGAAAGCATCTAAGCGGGAAGCCAACTCCAAGATGAACTCTCCCTGAAGTACGCTTGAAGACTACAAGCTTGATAGGCTGGATGTGTACGCAGAGTAATCTGTTTAGCTGACCAGTACTAATAGTACGTTTGTCTTTTTTTACAAAGTGTTCACTACCTTGTTTAGTGTACAGGTGTCTGAAATATGTAGTTATTTAGAATATTGACTTTAACAATGAAAATCTCACTCAACTGACTTATACAGTCATATTTAAGTACATATTAACATGTATTTAAATGTGATTGTCTAGGTGGCTATAGAGAGAGGGAAACGCCTGGCCCCATTCCGAACCCAGAAGCTAAGCCTCTCATCGCTGATAATACTGATCCTTGCAGGATTGGAAATGT
Organism: Sulfurimonas denitrificans DSM 1251; assembly: GCF_000012965.1. Classification (NCBI taxonomy): domain Bacteria; kingdom Pseudomonadati; phylum Campylobacterota; class Epsilonproteobacteria; order Campylobacterales; family Sulfurimonadaceae; genus Sulfurimonas; species Sulfurimonas denitrificans. The sequence goes on from NC_007575.1 coordinate 581,756, forward strand.
AGGTCGCTGCCTAGTTGATCATTTCTACTACTTACCAACACTTCTTTAACTTCAATCAAATCCACTTTTTAATTCTAGTCTAACTCTTTTATAAACTTTATTCATTTACTGTTTTAATTCTTTAATTCTTTAATTCTTTTTGCTAAAGCACTTCGTTGATTTTAATTTTATTAGGTATTTACATGTAGTAATTCCCATTCATCAATTTTAATATTAAGTGCAACACTTGATTAAGTGGATTTTTACTCTTTAGGGCAGTTTTAATTCTTTTATGTAGTTATTTAAATTTTTTCTTTTATCTGTTTGACTTTGTAAATTCTATTGTAATTAAACTCAATATTCTAAGAACTTTAGAAAATTGTATTTGTTTTTATAATTGGCATTTTTTTATAATTAAGCCAAAATAATGGCACTTTAAAAATTGATAATATGGTATCATTTTGCATACTATTTTAGGATGTTATGTGAAAAAATATATTAAAGAGCAAATCAAAAAATCATTTGAGATAAAACAAACTATTTATGAGAACGAAAATTTAATTAACAAGATTGAAGAGGTTTCAAAACTTTGCGTAGCTTTATATAGGGGTGATAAAAAAACTATTTTAGCTGGGAATGGTGGGAGTGCTGCCGATGCTCAGCATATTGCAGCAGAGTTAGTTGGAAGATATGGCTTTGATAGGCCCTCTATTCCTTCTTTAGCATTAACAACAGACACCTCATGCTTAACTGCGATTGGTAATGATTATGGATATGATAATGTGTTTTCTCGTCAATTAGAAGGGATGGGGCAAGCGGGGGATATATTTATAGGCATATCAACCTCAGGCAACTCTAAAAATATAATAAATGCGTTTATTAGTGCAAAGAAAAAAGGGATAACAACTGTTGCATTAGTTGGGCGAGATGGCGGAGAGATGGCTAAGATGGCAGATGTTGCTTTAGTTGTTCCATCTGATTCAACTCCTAGAATTCAAGAGTCGCATATACTTATTGGACATATAATTTGTGACATTATAGAAAAAGAGATTTTTGGAGATGGTGTTAACTAGTATCTTATGAATAGAGCACTTTTTTTAGATAGAGATGGCGTTATAAATGTTGAGATTAACTACCTTATTAAAATTGAAGATTTTGTCTTTATTGATGGTATATTTGAACTTTGTAAAAAGTATCAAGATAGAGGATATTTAATATTTGTTGTTACAAATCAGTCGGGAATTGCCAGAGGTTTTTATACTCAAGAAGATTTTGATGTTTTAACTTCATGGATGATGAAAGAGTTTTTAAATCGAGGTGTAATTATAAAAAAAGTTTACTTCTGTCCTCACCATCCTGAAATATCTGGAGAGTGTAGTTGCAGAAAACCAAAAGCTGGAATGCTGCTTGAGGCAAAAAAAGAGTTCGATATAGATTTACAAAACTCTATTTTAGTTGGAGATAAAGAGAGAGATATTGAGGCTGCTCTTGCTTCAGGAATAAAAGAGAGCTATTTCTTTGATGAAAAAGGTATTTGTAAAGAGTCTAAAGCAACAAAAATTATTTCAAATTTAAGAGAGGTATAAAAGTGCTAATATTAAATAGTGGTGGAACATTTAACAAAAAATATAACTCTTTAAACGGAGAGTTGGAGATACCTTATAACAACAGTGTAATTGAAGAGATTCTAAAAAGTGTTGAATTTAAATATGATTTGGCTGGTGTAGTTTATAAAGACAGCTTAGATATGAATATGGATGATAGAAAAAGAATAGCTCATATTATTATGGAGTCAAGTGATGATACCTTTATAATCGTTCATGGGACTGATACTATGCTTCTGAGTGCAGAGTTCTTATCCGAGGTTTTTGATGATAGAAAAATTGTATTTGTTGGGTCTATGAGACCATTTGAAATTGATAATATAGAAGCTAGCTTAAACTTAGGAATGGCTATTGGATTTGCAAAAGCGCTTAAAGAAAATGGGGTATATATATGTATGAGTGGACATGTAGAACCTTGGCAAAAAATATATAAAAATAAAAAATTTGGAAAATTTGAAGTTGTCCTCTAAAGTTGCTTGCTCTCATTGTAATATAAAATTTGAAGAGTCTGTAATGATTAAAGAAGTACAGAGCTCTTCTAAAGAGAGTTCTGCTTCACAGACTCTTATTCGTTACTTTTGCTGCAGCGGTTGTCAAGGTGTTTTTTATCTATTACAAGATAAAGGACTTGAGAGTTTTTATGAAAAAAGTAAAGATATTGAGTTGTCTCTGCAGAATCAAAATCTTAAAGATTCCTCTAGTTTTGATAGTCAATCTTTTTATGATAAATTTGTAAAAAAAAATAGCGATGGCTTTTGTGAAGTCTCTTTAGTAATAGAGGGGATTCACTGTTCGGCTTGTGTCTGGTTAAATGAAAAAGTACTGCACAATATGGATGGGGTTATTGAGGTAAATATAAATTTTACAAATAACAAAGCCATAATAGTATGGGCGGATGATATTGTAAAATTATCAAATATAATAGATACAATCCGTTCAATTGGTTATAACGCATTTGCTTATGACTCATCAGCACAAGAACTTCACGCCAATAAAGAGAGAAAATCTTACTACTTAAAAATGGCAGTTGCTATTTTTGCTTCTATGAATACGATGTGGATTGCAGTTGCACAATATGCTGGCTATTTTAGCGGAATTACTCAAGATGTAAAAACAATACTAAATATTGCAGAGGGAGTACTCGCTACTCCTGTTCTTTTTTATAGTGGTTGGGTCTTTTTTAGAGGTGCCTATTATGGTTATAAAAATAGAGTTGTAAACATGGATATGTTGGTAGCCACTGGAGCTACACTAACTTACATGTACTCTTTATACATCACAATTATACAAAGAGGAGAAGCCTACTTTGACTCTGTGAGCATGATTATTACATTTGTTTTAATTGGTAAATTTTTAGAAGTGCTCAGTAAAAAAAATGCGGCTGACACGCTTGATAAAATTGCAAGTAGTATCCCAAGTGAAGTAAAAATTTTAAAAGAAAACAGAATAGTTAATGTAAAACTTGATGATGTTGGTATTGGAGATATAGTAATCGTCTCTAGCGGAGAGAGAGTTTTACTTGATGGAGAGATTATCAAAGGAGGCGGTTCATTTGATGAATCAAATCTTACGGGAGAGAGTGAGCCTATATATAAAAGTGTAGGCATGAGTGTGATTAGTGGTACTCTTAGTATTGATGCTGATATAAATTTTAGAGCTAGTAAAGATTTTAAACACTCAACACTCTCCAATATTGTAAAGCTTTTAGAATCTGCAATAAATAAAAAACCAAAAATTCAGCAGATGGCAAATAGATTGTCTGAACATTTTTCATCAGTTATCTTAGCTCTATCGGTACTAACACTATTTGGATGGTGGTTTTGGACCAATAACTTTGAAACTTCTTTGATGATTGCTATATCTGTCATTATTATCGCATGTCCTTGTGCGTTAGCGCTAGCAACTCCTGTTGCTACTCTTGTTGGATTAGGGCTTGGTGCTTCAAGAGGAGTTCTTTTTAAAGAAGCAGCAGGGTTAGAAATAATGGCAAAAACAGATACTCTTGTTTTGGATAAAACGGGAACTATAACAGTAGGAAAGCCAGAGGTTGTAAAAGAGCATATTTTAGAAGAGTTTGATAAAAAACTACTCTACTCTCTTGTCTCATCTTCAAAGCATCCAGTTGCAAAAGGTATAGCAAATTATCTAAAAAACAGTGAGTATATTTGCGATATTGTATTTGATGAGTTTGCTCAACTTCCAGCACTCGGTATAAAAGCTAAGCTTGGTAAAATAGAACTTCTGGGTGGAAATAAAAAGTTGCTTGATGAGAACAAAATTGAGATAGATTTTTTTACGCAAGGAACACTTTTTTATTTTGCAATAGATAAGCAGGTAGTGGCAATTTATGAACTAGAAGATAGAGTGAAAGATGGTGTTAAAGAGTTTGTAAATCGTATGCACAAGATGAATATAGATGTTGTAATGCTTACAGGAGATAATGAAAATATTGCAAAGAGAGTTGCTCAAAAGGTAGGTATCAAAACTATCTTTTACGAGCAGACACCTCAAAGTAAAGCAGAGTATATAAGCACTTTATCTAAAAATAAAAAAAATGTTGTTATGGTTGGAGATGGAATAAATGATATCTTAGCTCTAGCGTCAGCTGATATTGGTATAGTAATGGGAAGTGGAAGCGATATAGCTGTTGAAGTAGGAGATGTTGTTCTTTTAAATAGTTCTATAAAATCATTAGAAGAGGCTCTAAAAATTAGTCGTACAACGTTTGGGCTGATAAAACAAAATCTAGCACTATCATTAATCTATAATGCTCTAACAATCCCTCTTGCTATGGCAGGTTATGTTATACCACTTGTTGCTGCTATCTCTATGTCGGTTAGTTCACTATTGGTTGTTGGTAATTCTCTGCGAATAAAATATAAATGGAATAGGGGTTAGATATGGATAGTTGGGTAATAGCCATGATGCTTGGAGCCTCTCTGTTTTTAGGCGCAATTGCACTTTTTGCATTTTTATGGGCAATAAAAAATGGTCAATTTGATGATGAAGAGAAATTTTTAAATGCTGCTAAATTTGATGGTGAAGATGAGCTTAACGATGCTATAAAAAGAGAACAGAAAAAAGAAAATTTAAAAAAGAGTTATAAGCCAGAGTAGAGAGTTGAATTGCCTAAAGAGGCAATTCTGATAAATTATTTACCAATAGTTTGTGCAAATTCTTCTAATTCAGCATCAGAGTACTTAGCAACTTGACCTTTCATAAGACCTTTCATTGCTCCGCCGTAACTGCCATCTTTATAGCCTTTAAGAGAAGTAGCGATATCCGCATGAGTCATCTCAGCAACGTTTTTAGATTTTCCTAAAGCAGGTTTTGTCCAATCAGCACCATGGCATCCTTGACATGCGCCAGCAGCAACACCAGCCATTAGAGCAGTTGTTGCAGTTAAAGCAACGATTGATAATACAATTTTTTTCATTTTAATCCCTTTGATTTTTAATTTCGGGCAAATTATAGTAACTTTACTCTTAAATACTTGTTAATAGATTATCTGTTATTATTTTGTTAAACTTTAGAGGCTATGGGATACAAATGAGATACATTGATGATGATTTAAAAGATAAGACTATCCTTATAACAGGGGGTGCTGGTTTTATTGGTTCAAATTTAGCATTTTATTTTCAAGAGAACCATCCAGATGCTAAAGTTGTTATTTTAGATAGTTTTAGAAGCAAAGAGACTCTCTCAAATGGTAATCTTAAAAGTTTTGGACATTTTAAAAATTTGATTGGTTTTTTAGGAAAAGTGATAAGCGGTGATATTAATGATAAAGAGTTACTTAATAGTTTAGAGAAAGAGTATAAGTTTGATTATATTTTTCATGAAGCTGCTATCTCTGATACTACGGCACAAGAGCAAGATTTGATGATAAAAACAAACGTTAATGCTTATGAGGACTTGCTTCTTCTTGCCCAAAAACATGGTGCAAATATGATTTATGCATCCTCAGCTGCAACATATGGCAATGCAGAATCTCCTCAAAGAGTGGGGTATGAAGCACCGCAAAATGTTTATGGTTTTTCTAAACTTTGCATGGATAATTTAAGCCGTGAGTTTATGAAAAAAAGTACGATTTCTATAGTTGGGCTTAGATATTTTAATGTTTATGGCGCAAGAGAATATTTTAAAAACTCCACCGCTTCTATGGTTTTACAGTTTGCTCATCAGATGTTATCTGGCAAAAATCCCACTCTTTTTGAGAGTAGTGATAAGATTCTTCGCGATTTTATATATATAGAAGATGTTATTTTTGCAAATATTAAAGCGATGCAGCCAAAGAGAAGTGGTATTTTTAATGTAGGAACGGGCAAAGCAAGGAGCTTTCAAGATATAGTAGATATTTTGCAAAGTGAACTTGGAACTAATCTTACATGTGAGTATATTCCAAATCCATTTATTGGAAGTTATCAGTTTCACACAGAAGCGGACATCTCTTCAACAAAAGAGGTTTTGGGTTATGAGAGCAGATTTGAGTTAGAAGATGGGATTAGAGCTTACGCAAATGAAATAAGAAGAATTTATAATCAAGAAGTTGAAAAATGAAAATATTAAAAAGTTTTACTCCCCGTATTTTAGTTATTGGTGATTTGATGATAGACCATTATCTATGGGGGAATTGTGAGAGAATCTCGCCTGAGGCTCCTGTGCAAATTGTGGATATTTCGAAAGAGACTACTGTACTTGGCGGCGGAGGCAATGTAGTAAATAACCTTGTGGCTCTTGGAGCAAAGGTAAGTGTTAGTGGTGTAATTGGCAATGATGAAAATGGTGTCGAACTACTGAAGCTACTAAGAGAAATTGATGTGAATGTAGATAATATAGTTATTCAAGAGGGGAGAAAAACTTCTAAAAAAAGTCGTGTAATAGCCGCTTCACAACAGATACTAAGATATGACAAAGAGAGCAAAGAAGAGATTAGTAAATCTTCCATAGAAGTAATTTTAAACTCACTAGCCAAAGATATTTCAAGATATGATGCTGTTGTATTGTCAGATTATTCCAAGGGCGTTTTAACTAAAGAGCTTTGTCAAGGAGTCATCTCTACATGTAGTAAAAATGGCATAAAAGTTTTAGTAGATCCAAAAGGGAGTGACTATAGCAAATATAGTGGTGCTTATCTTTTAACCCCTAATAAAAAAGAGGCGATACAAGCTACAAAAATAGACATAAAAGATAAGCAGAGCCTAAAAGAAGCACTCTTGAAGATGAAAAAAGATGCAAATTTAGCCATTTCTCTCATAACTCTATCAGAGGATGGCGTCGCCATTTATGATGATGAGATGAAGATTTTTCCTACAGTTGCAAAAGAAGTTTTTGATGTAACAGGAGCGGGAGATACGGTAATTGCTTCAATAGCATTTGCGATAAGTGCGGGTAAGAGCATAGAAGAGAGCGCCAAATTTGCAAATCTTGCAGCTGGTGTTGTAGTTGGCAAGATTGGCTCTGCAACTGTTAGCATAAGTGAGATAGAGGAGTATGAAGCCTCTCTTCATAAAAGCACCTCAGATGCTCATATAAAGGGTTTTGAAGAGATAGAAGCGATAGTAAAACGCTATAAAGAGAGTGGGAAAAAGGTTGTTTTTACAAACGGGTGCTTTGATATCTTACATGTAGGTCACGTAAAGTACTTACAGATTGCTAAGAGTTTTGGAGATGTTTTGATAGTCGGCTTAAACTCTGATACTTCTGTTACAAGATTAAAGGGACCAAGCAGACCTGTGAATATTGCAGAAGATAGAGCTTACCTTTTAGCGGCTCTTGAAGCAGTAGATTTTGTTGTGCCTTTTGAAGATGACACACCTTATGAACTTATAAAAATGATAAAGCCAGATACGCTTGTAAAAGGCGGTGATTATGAAGGCAAGAGTGTTATAGGTACAGAATTTGCACAGGAGTTGAAATTAGTTGATTTTGTAGATGGAAAAAGCACTACTAAAACTATTCAAAAGATAAAAGGAGATTTACATGTTTAAGAAAATATCACTAAGTATGCTTTGTGCTGCATCTGCCTTTGCGATGCATAGCGCTGAGATAAATGTAAATAACGCAGATTTAGAATTAGCGGCAAAGTTAGATGTTGGGCAGTTTAATTATAATGTTGAGCCAAATACAATTTTTGTAGGGGCAAAATACCTAAAAGCCGATGAGAAACATAGTGATGTAAATAAAATATATGATTATCAAGAGATAAACTTTTTAATGCAGAGGGATGTTAGCCATGAGTTTAGAGTTGGGCTTGGATTGAAATTAAATCACACTAAAGAGTTTGTTTCAACTCCATTGGGGATAGGAGCTCTTTACAAGTTGCCTATAACTTCGAGTGTTCCGTTTTATTTAGGCGGCTCTGTATATGTTGCTCCCGAGGTGCTCTCTTATGATAAAGCAGATAATTTTTTAGAGTATCGAGCAACACTTGAGGCAGAAGCTATAAAAAACGGCTTTTTAAGAGTTGGATATAGACATATAGATACAAACTATAAAAATTTTGACGTTGAGTTCAATGACTCAATCTGTTTTGGATTTAAGTTCCTTTTTTAAAACTTAATCTTTATAGATTTAACTCTTTTACGGCTTGTATAACTTCAACAGAAGTTATACCTTTCATACAGTCATGATGTTTTAGAGGGCACTCCCGCTTAACACAGGGAGAACACTCCAAATCGTGTCTTACTATTTTACCTTTTTCATTCATCCATGGATATGTCTGTTTATACTCTGTTGGACCTATGATAGCAACTGTTGGAATCTGATAGGCAGCTGCAATATGCATAGGACCGCTGTCATTTGTGAGCATAAGAGAGCAGGCACCAATATTTGCACAAAGTTCTTTAATGGATGTTTTTCCAGCTAAATTTGTATAATTTTTAATGCCAAGCGATACTAGCTCTTTTTCTATTTTATTTGCAATTTCCATCTCATTTGGCGCACCTAAAATAATTATGTCATAGACACTACTATAGTTAGCAGCAACTTGAGCAAAGCGCTCTGGATACCACTGTTTTGCGCTTCCAAACGCCGCTCCGCCATTTATGCCAAGTGTTGGTTTGTCAAATTTTAGGGCATCTATATAGAGTTTGCTTGGAGGAGTTATTCCATTCCAATTATCTACGTTTATCATAGCAAGCTGTGCATACTGCTGAGCTAAATGTTTTGTATATTTAGGGATGTTTGGAGTGTGTGAGAGCAAAAACTTAGAGTGCCATGCCTCTCTTGCTATGGTTAAAACTGTGCCCGTAAATTTTAGAAGTAGCGATGAGTGTAGCTGTTTTCTAAAAGTAATTGCTAAATCAAATTTCCCTAACTCACGACCTAGTTTATATGTAGCAAGAACTCTAGATGGAGCTTTTTTTGTCTCATCTATGACTATTTTTTCGCAAAGCGGATGATATTTCATCACTTCTACTGAAGCAAAAGCTCCAACAAAAGTAAATTTAACATCTCTGTAGTGTGAGGCTAAAAGCTCTATTGCTGAAGTAGCCATAACAGTATCGCCTAACCAGTTTGGTAGAACTACAAGTATTCTCACGATAATGAATCCTTAATATAGATATACAGCGGTGATGAGCCAATATGAAGTGTCTCGTTTTCTATCTCTTTGCCATCATAAGAGCACACTTTTTCAAAAAAATCTTCTCTCTTTAGTGTTGTTTTCTTTAGTGACCAGTGAATCTGAAGAAGTTGATTGTTTATTAAAAATTGAAGTATATAGTATCCACGTTTTATGTCAAGCCTTAAGAATTGTGCATCTTTTAGACTCTTTAACATGTACTTATAAACTTCAAATGCTTCTCTTTTTCTAAGCCCATCTCTTGCATCTACGAGTCCATAGCCTGAGGCTATAAGTTGGTGCCATGAGAGAGTATCAACTTGCTGAGAAGCTAGAGTTAAGAGATGATAACGAAGCATAAAATCCGCATATAACTCTTCGCTCACACACTCATGTTCACTAGTAGGTGCGTAAGGCGCTGTGTTAGATATAGGCCAATTTGTCTCTGTAATATGAAGCTCATGAGCACTTTTTGGACTAAGCCAAACCATAGTGCTAAGAAGTGAGATTTTATCTTGAAGAGTAAAACCCATTTGCATATTTTCAGGCGCACCTCGTCTATCAACGTATAAAAGTGCAGATGTAGCATCAAAGTGGCACCCAAGAGAGTTAAAAAGCGTGTGAGAAGTAAAGTGATACTCAAAGTCTATTACACCGCTTCCTATCAATTTTATATCTTTGAATTTAGATTTTTTTAAATTATATGCAACTTGATAAAAATTAGCATACTCATCAACGCTAAAAAATCCCCATTTCGCACGATTTATAGTTGAACCTATCTCAAACATATCTACATGTGATGAGAGAGAGTTAAAAATAGTCTCTAAATCTTTTTGCAAAAGTTGCAAATCTTCTACATGCTCTCTATCTTGAAGAATTTTAAGTGTTATTTTTTTATCTTTGCACTGGAGTATAAACTCTTTGAGTAGTGGAAGTTTGTCCATTTCCCAGAGTTTTATCCTAAGTAAAACTCTCTCTATTTCAAGCTCTTGAAGCAGCTTAAGAGTCTCTTGCGGCTCTCTCTCAAAGTCTAGACCTAAAGAGAAAAAATCACTTGAAGCTATTTTTTTTCTTTTGACAAAAGGTGTCATGATGATTGCAAAAGGGAGCATTACAAAAGATATTAAAAAAGTTTTAATTAAAGAGGCAAGCTGATTTTTTCGCATCTTTTTTTTGTAACTTTTGTCTTTGAGCGGATATGGTTGATCGGAATAGTTATCCCAGTTAAATGGCTGTTTCATAAGGCGAATTATAACGTTTTTAAGATAAAATGGCTCAATGAAAAACCTGTTTAAATTAATAATCTTTACTCTATTGTTTGTAACTTCATCAAGTGCTCTGACTCTTCAAAAGGGCACTCTCTATACAAATCAAGATATTAAAGGGTATCTAATGTCTGAAAAACTTGACGGTATAAGAGCTTATTGGGATGGTAAAAATCTTCTCACAAGACAAAATAAAGTCATAAACGCTCCTGAGTTTTTTACGCAAAATCTTCCGCCATTTGAGCTTGATGGTGAGCTTTGGACTTCAAGAGGAGATTTTGAAAATATACAGTCAATAGTTATGGACAAAACTCCTTCAAAAAAGTGGAGCGAGATAAAATATATGATTTTTGAAGTCCCTCATGCAAAGGGTGATTTTTTAAAGCGTTTGGAAAAAGCAAGAGAGCATATAGAAAAAAAGAGAGCTCTACATGTAGAGATTATAGAGCAAAAAATCTGTAACTCAAAGAGAGATTTGGATCTATTTTTAAAAGAGATTCTCTCAAGGGGCGGAGAGGGAGTCATGTTAAAAGATGCTTCAAGAGAGTACTTTGAGGGTAGAAGTGAGCATCTGTTAAAGGTTAAAAAAGCTGATGATATGGAAGCAGAGGTGATTGGCATTAAAGAAGGAAAGGGTAAGTTTAAAGGGCTGATGGGAAGCTTACATGTAAGAGTAGAGAGTGGGGTTGAATTTTTTATAGGGAGCGGTTTTAGCGATGAAGATAGAAAAAATCCGCCAAAAATAGGTGAAATAGTCACTTTTAAATATTATGGTTTTACGAAAGAGGGCAAACCAAAGTTTGCATCATTTATGAGAGTAAGAGAGGATTGATGAATATTTTAGTTGTACGAACCGATAAACTGGGCGATTTTATAACCGCACTCCCCGCTGTATATGTCTTGAAACAGCAAAACCTCAAAAATAGAGTTATAGTTTGTGTCGCTCCGCTAAATAGGGCTTTGGCTGAGTCTTGTGAGTTTATAGATGAGGTTATTGTTGATGATGGTAAAAGTTTTTGGGAGCTGGTTTTTAAGCTAAGAAAAGCAAAAATAGACGCTTCTGTCACCCTTTTTTCAAATACTCGTGTGGCACTTGCACAGCTCATTGCAGCAATCCCAAAGCGAATAGCGCCAGCGACAAAAATAGCTCAAATCTTTTATAACAAAAGAGTAGTACAAAGAAGAAGCAGAGTCGAAATGGCAGAGTTTGAGTACAACTTAGAGCTTACGAAATCTCTCTTTAGCGATATTAGTTTAGAGTATAAAAAACCGCTCTTAACGTTTGATGATTCAAAAACTATCTATAAAACATTTTGTATAAACAATGATATTGAAAAAGAGATACTCGCTTTTCATGTTGGCTTTGGAGGCTCAAGCGATGCAAACCTCTCGCTTGATGAGTATGAGATACTAATTCGTGAAGTTATAACAAGAGATAAGTATCAAGTAGTTTTAACTTTTGGACCTGATGAGAAAGAGTTATATGAAGAGATGCAAGATAGGCTCTTTGATGTAAATGCAGTTTTTTACTTCTCTCTTGAGGGGCTTGTCTATTTCGCAAAACTTGTAAGCAATTTTAAACTTTTTATCTCAACATCAACGGGAACTTATCATGTAGCTTCACTTGTCGGAACGCCGACAATGACTTTTTTTGCAGACAATCTTTTTTCAAGCCCCGCAAGATGGAAAAGTGTTGGAGATGAATCTCTACAAACACATTTTGTGATTCCACATGATAAAGAAAAAAGAGAAAAGTTATTTGAAGAGATAAAAAAAGAGTTAACAATAGATAAAAATTAGTTAAAGTTTTTTGTTAAGTTCATAAAGCTTTATATATTTATAAAAATTTGTCGCCATATGTGAAAATGCTATAACCAAACCCGCATAACCGTCTAGAAAACCTTTTTTTAAAAAGTATGTTTTAAAGAATGAAAATGCAGCGTTAAAAAAAGCTTTACTTGGGCTAGATTTTTTTTTACCGACATTATCTTGTGCAAATATAGTAGAGTAGCGGTCAAGTTTAAGTATGAAGTCTGTGATGGTATTGTAGGGATAGTGCTTAACTGCTCCGCTGATAAGGATGGTTTTAAATCCCTCCTCGATGACTTTTTCATGTACTTTTTCCTCACTAAAGCTGGTTTTGCTCCTATTGAATAATCTAACGATAATATCATTGCCCCAACAATGTTTGACTTGCGTACTTTTGTAGTAGTTTTCTCTTAAAATCGTGTAGATATTTCTATCATTTAGTTCAAGATTTGAGATGTTTTTTATAAACTCATCGGATAAAACTTCATCTGCGTCAAGTGAGAATACCCACTCATTTTTTGCATAACTGCAGGCTAGATTTTTTGTAGGACCAAAGCCTAAAAACTCTCCTATTACAAGGGTTACGTTTTTGTATTTTTTTGCAATCTCTATAGTCTCATCAGTTGAGCCATTATCGTATAAAACAACATCACGAAAATCGGCTAAAGAGTCCAGAGTAGAGCCTAGCGTAGAAGCGGCATTTTTAACTATGATAACGCATGAGATATTTTCAATCAACAACTGCTTCTCCTCGCAATCTTTTTTTTCTGTTTTTTCTATTTTTGTGAGCTTGCGAATATTGTAAAGCTATCTTAATTGAGCGCTCTTCATCACTTTTATAAAGTCTAGCGTACTCTTTTATGATGATTTTTAAATCTTCATCTTTCGCCCAGAGTTTTGAGAAGTTTTTAAGGCGTTTATCTAAGTTTAGAGGTTTAAACTCCATTCTGTTGATATCAACTATTTTAAAAATATATCCATCACTCTCTTTTTTTATTAATATATTTCCCGGCGAGTAATCAAGATGAAAAATACCCTCTACATGTAACTTAAATGTGAACTCTGCAAACGCTTTAAATATCTTCTCTCTATCTAAAAAAACACTCTCCAAAAGAGGTTCTCTTATCGTAAAGTCATATTCAAAATTTTCACTTACAAAGTAACTCTCATGTAGCAAACCAGACTTTTTAAGCTCTACAAAGCCTATTGGTTTTGGTACAAACTGAGCTATTTTTACGCTGTTTTCGTAAGATTTTTTGGCTTTAGAGTCTCTAAAAAATGTATAAACAACTCTATTTATTAGATGTGGAACTTTAAAAGATTTTATAACTAAGCTTTTTTGTTTAAAATCTATGATTTTTATCTCATTTCTCGCTTTGTGAATTGAGTTTTGTGAATTTTTAAAGTAGCTTTGTATCTCTTTTAAAAGTGCACTATATTCATTTTGTATTACTTCAAATTTCATTTTGTATCTTTTTTAAAATTGATTTGAAAAACTTATCAAACTCTATAACAGTAGTTTTATGCGACATTTTGTTCTCGATAGTATCGGCGCAGTTAGCTGAGAGTTCTTGGAGTTTTTGTGGTGAAGTACTTAGCTCTATAATTTTTTGTGCGATTGCATCGGCATCTTTGATTGGAACTATATAGCCATTAAATTCATCTTCTATTATTTCACTATTTCCCTCTATCGCAGAGGCGATTACAGGTGTGTTTGCTGCAAGAGATTCTAAAATAACTCTAGAGAGTCCCTCTTTTCTTGTTGATGCTTGAACTAAAACAGAACACGATGCTATGATTTGCGGTGCATCGTTTCTGTATCCAGTTACATGTATTCTCTCTTGCATACCACAATTTTTTATCTCTGACATATAAGGTTCTTGGGAGATATTTTGACCGATTAAAATAATGTGTATATTCTTATATGAGGCTAGTTTATGAGCCGCTTTAAGCAGATAAATAAGCCCTTTATGCGGTCTTACGTTTGCCACAAAGGCTACATTGAAGTTCTCTTGATTTGTTCCAAACTCTTCAAGAGAGATTTTTGAGGTCTCATACCATGAGAGCTCATGCCCCTTATAGATAGCCTCAACTCTCTTTGATTTGTCAAATATCTGCTCTTTTACATGTCGTGCAACTGCTTTAGATACACAAATTACGCCATCAACTCTAGGATTGAGCGCATTTAGGTACGAACTTGGATCATGTCTGTAAAGTCCTCCAGTTGTTCCTCTATATGTTATAAGTTTTACATCTGTGCCGATTGAAGCGATAGTCGCATTTGAGATAGATTTTGAGTTTGTGGCATAGAGTATATCTATGTCATACTCTTTTATCGCCCCTTTGATTTTTTTAATTGTAGATGGAGAAATCTTTTTTTTGTAGTGTGTATCTATAACTCTTATGCCATTTTCTTCAAATCTCTTTGCGTATTGACTATCTTTCTCAGTCATAATAGTTATGTTATATCCGAATTTAAGAAGCGAGATATATATCTCAGCCTCTGGTCTGATACTGTTGTATGAGCCATTGGTGGCTGTAAGGACTAAAAGATTCAAGATAAGAGTTCCTTTGCTATTTTTATAATTTCATCCGAGTTGATATCACAAATAGAGAAGTCATTTTTATCAAGTTTGTAGTGATTTACGATACTTGAAGATTTTATAGCTCTATTTATAGGTGTTACGTATATACGGTTTAGTGGAGTTGGACCAAAAAGAGTGATTGATGGCACATTTAATCCCCACGCCATGTGAGTTGGTCCTGTGTCATTGCCTATGAGAAGAGAGCATTTAGAGATAACATACTTTAGCTCATCCAAAGAGCCACGAGGCAGTAGATGTAAAAACTCTGATTTATCTTGCATCCAAAGAGCCTTTTTGTGCTCCTCTTCGCTTCCCCAGACTATAAAAGTTTTTACATGTAGAGCTTCTGCAATTTTTACGAACTTCTCTTTTGGGTAGTTTCTGCTCTCCCATGTAGAGCCTATTACAAAGAGATTAAAGATTTCAGGCAAGTTTTTTACATGTGAAGATGAAAACAGAAACTTCTCTTTATTTATGATTTTTTCGTTTGTAACTTCTATGCCCAACGGTTCACAGATAACGGTTGCATTTCTGTCTATCGTATTTGCGCTATATGCTATAGAGACTTTTTTATCGTAAAAAAATGAGGCTACTCCCTCACGAATGGAATCTTTATCAAAACCCGCAATGACTTTTGCGCCTATAATCTTTGAAACTATCGCTGATTTTAAAAGTCCTTGAGCGTCTATAACGATGTCATAACTGTTTTTTGAGTATTTTTTGAGTATCTTTAGTTGAGTAAAAATTTTACTTTTTTGTTTTTTTATGGATTTTAAATCTACTTCTAAAATATTATCAATGTGGGGGTTGTTTTTTAATACATCTGCAAAACTGCGCTCAACTACCCAATCTATTTGAGCATTAGGCAACTCTTTTTTTATAAACTGCAATGCAACCATAGCGTGAATAACATCTCCCATAGCAGAGAGTTTTACTATACATATTTTCATCAGTTGCACCATCTTATATCTGTTTTTAAGACTCTAGCGCTATCTCCACCAATGACACTATGTTTAACTCCACTAAATTTTTTTGTAATTGTTGTATTTGCTGCAATGATGCAGCCATCATCAATAAGTGTATTTTTCAGTATAAAGCATCTAGCCCCTATCCAGACATTATTGCCAATATTAACTTCTGTTGGAGTATTTATAATACTATAATTTTTATCAAAAACTGGGTGGTGGTCACTATCCATAATTATACATTGCCACGATATTCTGGCATTATCTCCAATAGTTATTTTTTTAGCACATAAAATTGTAGTCTCGCCTGTTATGCCAAACCTCTCTCCAGCACTAAAAGTAGCCTCTTTATCTATGATAAACTTTGAGCCTAAACCAATTTTTGCTCTGCCTTTAAATGTTACAACGCCATCTATCTTTAAGAGAGTTCTTGTATAAGCGTAGTCAATATGCTCTGTTCCGCCAAAACCTATGCGGATAATCCCTGTTTTAACCTTGCCAAGGTTTATTTTTCCACCCAATGAGATAAGCTTAGTTTTATTAGAGACAATGATAGGCAGTTTTATTGCCTGATTTAAAGGTAAAACTCTTAAGTTTACATATATGCTCTTTGGAATTGCAAATAAGTACTTAAAGAGATTTGATATTTTTCTTGAGTTTATCATTGATTTTATTCCTATAAAGTGCGCAATAATAACATAATTGAATTGAAACTTATGGATTGGCATATAGTGATTAATTAAGATTAAAATAAATTGTTATGCTTTTTTAGGTAAAATTCATTAAAAAAAGAGCTTTGGAACTATTATTGAAAAAAGTGTTTAAAAGATATTTGCCATATATAAAAGAGTACAAAAAAGAGTATTTTTTAGTTGTGATTGGTATGCTCTTTACAGTCGCTGCAACGACTGCTACGGCTCATATCATGAAACCACTTATGGATGAGATGTTTATAGAAAAAAAAGAGGAGATGCTATATCTTATCCCTCTTGGACTCATTGGAATCTACTTTTTTAAATCTATTGGAAGATATATACAGTCTGTTTACATGACATATATCGGGCAGCATATAGTTAGTAGATTTAGAGAGATGATGCTTGAGAAAATCATAAACTTTGATATGATGTATCTCTACCAAAACCGCAGTGGCGAGCTAATTTCAAGAGTTACCAATGATATAGACAGAATCAGATACTTTGTGTCAAATATGTTGCCAGAGCTTATTCGTGAGAGTTTAACCGTGATAGCCCTTGTTGCTTATGTTATATATCTAAATCCTATGCTCTCTTTTTACTCTTTGGTTCTTCTTCCCCTAGCCGTCTATCCTATTATTCAAATAGGGAAAAAACTTAAAAAATATTCTCGCCGTTCTCAAGAGAAAAACGCAGATGTTATAAGCAGACTAACAGAGGTTTTTAACAACAGTGAAATCATAAAAGCAAATGCAACGCAGAAGTTTGAGCTAGAGCGTTTTGGCGTACAAAACTGGCAATTTTTTAAGATAAATATGAAATCTGTTTATGTTGGCGACATAGTCTCCCCTCTTATGGAATTAGTAGGTGCAGCGGGACTTGCGGCTGTCATATACATTGGTGGCAGGGAAGTTTACAGTGGCAATATGAGTGTTGGAGAGTTTAGCGCATTTTTAACCGCAGTTGGACTTGTTTTTCAACCTATTCGCAGAATAGGGTCTATTTATTCAAAGATTCAAGATGCCCTCTCCGCGAGTGAGAGAGTTTTTGAACTGCTTGATAAAGAGAACAAGATAGTTGATGGAAAAAAAGTTTTAAAAGAAGATATAACGCATATAGAGTTTAGAGATGTAAGCCTCAAATATGAAGAGAGATATATCTTGGATGGAGTCAATATAGAGATAAAACAAGGACAAAATATTGCACTTGTTGGCGATAGTGGGGGTGGTAAGAGTACCTTTATAAACATGCTTCTTAGATTTTATGACCCACAAGATGGCTCCGTACTTGTAAATGGTATAAATATAAAGGAGTTTACGCAAGATTCTCTAAAGCATCATATTTCGCTAGTTACTCAAAGAATTTACATATTTCAAGATACTTTAGCCGCAAACGTTGCTTATGGGCAAGATATAGATGAGAAAAGAGTAAAAGATGCGCTTATATTAGCCGATGCTTTGAGCTTTGTAGAGTCGCTTGAAGATGGGATAGAGACAAAAATGGAAGAGTTCGGCTCAAATCTATCAGGCGGACAAAGACAGCGCATAGCAATAGCTAGAGCTATCTATAAACATGCTTCACTTATACTCTTTGATGAAGCCACTTCTGCACTTGATAATGAGAGTGAAAAGAGGATTCAAGAAGCGCTACATAACTATACAAAAGATAAAATAACCATCACAATCGCACACAGATTAGGAACAATACAAAATGCAGATAAGATTTTGGTTGTACAAAAGGGTAAAATTATAGCAAGCGGAAGCCACTCTGAACTGCTAGAGAGTTGTGAAGTGTATCAAAGATTGGCTGGTGGACTTAAAAAATAGATAAGAGAGGTATTTGAAAATGAAAAAAATATTAAACCTAATAGGAAGAACAAAAGAGCTTTTTATAGATGACATTAATACTCATAATAAAGAGCTTAAAAATATAGTTTCATCTTCAACTTTTTTGGTTCTCGGCGGTGCTGGAAGTATCGGTCAAGCAGTCACCAAAGAGATATTTAAACGCCACCCTAAAAAGCTACATGTAGTAGATATATCTGAGAACAATATGGTTGAGTTGGTTAGAGATATACGAAGTAGTTTTGGATATATTGATGGAGATTTCCAAACCTTTGCTTTAGATATTGGTAGCTCTGAATATGACGCTTTTATCAAGTCTGATGGGAAATATGATTATGTTTTAAATCTCTCAGCACTCAAACATGTAAGAAGTGAAAAAGATCCATTTACACTTATGCGCATGATTGAGACAAATGTTTTTAATACCGATAAAACACTTCTACAATCCATAGAAAATGGGGTAAAAAAGTACTTTTGTGTAAGTACAGATAAAGCCGCAAATCCAGTAAATATGATGGGTGCTAGCAAGCGAATCATGGAGATGTTTGTGATGAGAAAATCACAGCAGATAGATGTCTCAATGGCACGATTTGCAAATGTGGCTTTTAGTGATGGAAGCCTTCTTCATGGTTTTGATCAGCGTATAAAAAAACTCCAACCCATAGTCGCTCCAAATGATATAAAAAGATACTTTGTTACAACGCAAGAGAGCGGTGAACTTTGTCTTATGTCTTGTATTTTTGCTCAAAACAGAGATATATTTTTCCCAAAACTAAGCGAAAATCTACATCTAATAACTTTTGCAGAGATTGCAGTAAAGTATTTAAAAGATTTAGGATATGAACCATATCTTTGCAAAGATGAAGATGAAGCAAGAAATTTTTTCACTGAAAATTTCAAATCAAATACAGAGCATTCAAAGCAGTGGCCATGCCTATTTACGGCAAGTGATACGACTGGAGAGAAGGATTTTGAAGAGTTTTTTACAGATGCAGAAACCTTAGATATGAATAGATTTGAGAATTTAGGTGTTATAAAAAATGAAGCAAATTATGATGAAGAGAAATTAAATCATTTTGAGAATACAATAAAAAAATATAAACAAAACCTCACATGGACAAAAGAAGATATTGTAAAAGAGTTTTTTAAAATGATTCCAGATTTTGGACATAAAGAGAGCGGTAAGTATCTTGATGCAAAGATGTAATATGAAAAATATAGTAGATTTTATACAAAATACTTTTAAAACTAAAGAGTTTGTTCCGCTTCATGAACCTAGATTTATAGGAAATGAAAAAAAATATTTAAACGACTGCATAGACTCTACTTTTGTCTCAAGCGTTGGTAAATATGTAGATACTTTTGAAAAAGAGTTTGCTTTGCGTGTAGGAAGTAAATACGCAATAGCAACGGTAAATGGAACTGCGGCGCTACATGTAAGTTTATTGCTTGTAGATGTAAAAAAAGACGATGAGGTTATCACTCAACCACTTACCTTTATAGCTACATGTAATGCTATCTCTTATCTTGGTGCAAAACCTGTTTTTGTGGATGTTGATATTGATACTATGGGTTTGAGTCCAGATTCACTAAAGAGATTTTTAGAAAAAAATTGTGAGATAAAAAACAGTACATGTATAAATAAAATCTCTGGCAAAGTGATAAAGGCTTGTGTCCCAATGCACACTTTTGGGCATCCTTGTCGTATTGATGAGATAAAAGAGATTTGTGATAAGTGGAATATATCTTTAGTAGAAGATGCAGCGGAGAGTTTGGGAAGTTACTATAAAAATAGGCATACAGGTACTTTTGGCAAAGTTGGAGCATTTAGTTTTAATGGCAATAAAATTATCACCTCAGGTGGGGGCGGAGTTATAGTTACAGATGATGAGGCGATAGCAAAAAGAGCAAAACACATCACAACAACAGCTAAAATCCCGCACCCTTATGAGTATGTACATGATGAGGTAGGCTACAACTACAGACTGCCAAATATAAATGCAGCCCTGCTTGTGGCTCAATTAGAGCAACTTGATGGATTTTTAGCCTCTAAAAGAGAGCTAGCTTTAAGATATAAAGAGTTTTTTTCAAAAAGTGAGATAGTTTTTGCAGAGGAGCCCAAGGAGAGTAAATCAAACTACTGGCTCCAAGCGATACTCTTAAGCGATAAAAACCAAAGAGATGAATTTTTAGAGTTTACAAATAAAAACGGCGTAATGACAAGACCTATTTGGCGGCTTATGAATGAGCTTGAGATGTTTAAAGATTGTCAAAGAGATAATTTAAAAAATGCTAAATATTTAGAACAAAGAGTTGTAAATATACCAAGTAGTGTGATTTTATAATGAAAGAAAAAATAATTTTAATCGGTGGCGGTGGGCATTGTCATAGTGTTATAGATGTTATTGAGCTTGAAGATAAGTATGAAATCGTAGGAATTATTGATATCAAAGAGAATATTGGAAAAAAAGTTTTAGGTTATGAAATTATTGGATGTGATGATGATTTGAGTACTATATTTCAAACTTGTAAAAATGCAGTTATAACAGTAGGACAAGTAAAATCAAACAGCATAAGAGTTGAGTTGTTTGAGAAGTTAAAAAGAGTGGGATTTAAACTGCCAACTATAATTTCGCCTTTGGCTTATGTGTCAAAGCATGCATGCGTAGATGAGGGAACTGTGGTTATGCATCATGCGCTTATAAATGCAAATGCAAAAATAGGTAAAAATTGCATCATAAACACAAAAGCTTTGATAGAACATGACGCGATTGTAGAAGATTATTGCCATATATCAACTGCAAGTGTTGTCAATGGTGGAGTGATAGTAAAAGCAGATACTTTTTTTGGAAGTAATGCAACTTCAAAACAGAGTGTAAAAGTCGAGGGATTTATAAAAGCTGGGAGTGTAGCAAAATGAGCAAAGTCTTTATAATAGCAGAGGCAGGAGTTAATCATAACGGAGATATAAAACTAGCCAAAAAGCTTATAGATGTAGCTTGTATTGCAGGTGTTGATGCTGTTAAATTTCAAACTTTTAAAGCAATTAATCTTGTAAGTAAAAATGCACAAAAGGCTGAGTATCAAAAAAAGAACATGAGTGATGGCGATGATTCTCAGTTTAACATGTTAAAAAAATTAGAGCTAGACATAGATACGCACAAAGAATTAATCGCATACTGCAACTCAAACAAGATAATGTTTTTATCTACCCCTTTTGACCATGATAGTATTGAGCTTTTAAATGATTTAGGGCTGCAAATTTTTAAAATTCCAAGCGGAGAGATTACAAATCTCCCATATTTAAGACACATAGGAAAACTAAACAAAAAAATCATACTCTCAACTGGAATGGCAGATATGGGCGAGATTGAAGATGCCCTAGATGTTTTAGTAAACGCTGGAACAAAAAAAGAGAATATTACAGTCTTACATGCTAACACAATGTACCCAACTCCTATGGAAGATGTAAATTTAAGAGCGATGATAACAATAGGAGAAGCTTTTGATGTAGCATTTGGATATAGTGACCATACTTTAGGCATAGAAGTTCCTATCGCAG
Source organism: Sulfurimonas denitrificans DSM 1251 (assembly GCF_000012965.1). Classification (NCBI taxonomy): domain Bacteria; kingdom Pseudomonadati; phylum Campylobacterota; class Epsilonproteobacteria; order Campylobacterales; family Sulfurimonadaceae; genus Sulfurimonas; species Sulfurimonas denitrificans. The sequence goes on from NC_007575.1 coordinate 603,625, forward strand.
CAGTTGCAATGGGCGCTACATGTATAGAAAAACACTTTACACTAGATTGTACGATGGATGGACCAGACCATAAAGCTTCACTAGAGCCAGACGAACTCAAAGCGATGGTAAAAGCTATACGAAATATTGAGTTAGCAATGGGAAGCGGTATCAAAAAACCATCTAAAAGTGAAATGCCAAATATTCAAATAGCTAGAAAATCTATAGTTGCAAAAAGTGGCATAAAAAAAGGTGAAATTTTAAGCGAAGAAAACCTAGCTATAAAAAGACCAGCAAATGGGATAAACCCTATGAGATGGGATGAAATCGTTGGAACTATTGCTTCTAAGGACTATGAGGAAGATGAGTTGATATGAATGAAATAATCACTACAGATAATCAAATGATACAAGACAAAATTTATACGCTAAGAGACGAACAAGTGATGTTGGATAAAGATTTGGCAGAGTTGTATGGAGTTGAAACAAAAAGAATTAATGAAGCAGTTAAAAATAATCAAGATAAATTTCAAGAAGATTTTTTCTTTGAATTGACAAATGATGAATTTAGTATTTTGCGGTCGAAACTTTCGACCGCAAAATTTGCTAAAACTAGAACTAATCCTAAAGTTTTTACAGAACAAGGTGTCTATATGTTGGCGACTATACTAAAGAGTAAAGTTGCTTCACAAACTACTGTTTTGATTATTAAAACATTTGCAAATATGAGAAAGTTTTTATTATCAAATGCGAGTATCTTTCAAAGACTAGACTCACTTGAAGTTAAACAAATCCAAAGCAAATTAGAATCAGATGAAAAGTTCAATAAAATCTTCAACGCTATAGAAGAAAAGGGCATACCACAAAAACAACATATCTTTTACAACGGACAGATTTTTGATGCATATCTTTTCGTAAGTGATATTATAAAAAATGCTAAAACATCTATAAAACTCATTGATAACTATGTAGATGAAACAACATTAATATTGTTTACTAAAAGAGATGCAAATGTAAGTATGACAATATATACAAAAACGATATCTGCACAGTTAAATCTAGATTTACAAAAATATAATGCTCAATACCCAAACATAGAGATAAAAAAGTTTGATTTATCACATGATAGATTTTTAATCATTGATGAAAAAGAGATATATCACTTTGGAGCTAGCTTAAAAGACTTAGGTAAAAAATGGTTTGCAGTCTCCAAGATGGATATTGATTCTTTTGAATTTATGGAGAAGTTGAAATGAGTAAAAGAAAAATATGTGTAGTAACAGGAACTAGAGCTGAGTATGGATTGCTTTATTGGCTTATGAAAGAGATACAAAATGATAGCGAACTAGAACTTCAACTCATTGTTACAGGAATGCACCTAAGTCCAGAGTTTGGACTGACTTATAAAGAGATAGAGAAAGATTTTAAAATTGATAAAAAAATAGAGATGTTGCTCTCTTCAGATACTGCTGTTGGCATCTCAAAGTCTATGGGCTTGGCTCAGATAAGTTTTGCAGAAGCTTATGAAGAGCTAAAGCCTGACATATTGGTAGTTTTAGGCGATAGATATGAAATATTTAGTGCTGTAAGTGCTGCTATGATAGCTCGTGTTCCTATTGCGCATTTACATGGCGGAGAGAGTACTGAGGGCGCATTTGATGAGTCTATTCGTCATAGCATAACAAAGATGAGTCATCTTCACTTTACTGCTACAGAGGAGTATAAAAAGAGAGTTATTCAACTTGGAGAGCAGCCGAAGAGAGTTTTTAATGTTGGTGGAATGGGAATAGAAAACATTAAAAGATTAAAACTTTTAACAAAAAAAGAGTTTGAAGAGTCAATTAATTTTAAACTTAACAAAAAAAACATATTAGTAACTTTTCATCCCGTAACTCTTGAAAATTCAACCGCCAAAGAGCAATTTCAAGAGCTCCTTGATGCAATAGATGAGTTAAGGGATACAAATATAATTTTTACAAAAGCAAATAGTGATACAGATGGAAGAGTTATAAATCAGATGTGTGATGAGTATGTTACTAATAATCATCATAAATCAATTTGCTTTACTTCCTTAGGGCAGTTACGCTACTTAAGCGCATTGCAACATGTAGATGCTATGATTGGCAATAGCTCTAGCGGCTTAGCAGAAGCCCCTAGCTTTAAGATAGGAACTATCAACATCGGAGATAGGCAAAAAGGACGCATACAAGCCAAAAGTGTGATAGATTGTGAGCCTATAAAATCATCAATTTCTCAAGCGTTTAAAAAGCTTTACACTCAAGAGTTTCAAGAGTTATTAAAAAATACAGCAAACCCTTATGGTGATGGGTGCGCAAGTATAAAGATTGTTAAGGAACTAAAAAAGTTAGATTTAGATAATATTTTAAAAAAATTATTTTATGATTTAAGGGTTTAATTATGAAAAGAATAAATAATATAAAACTAAAACCAACTTCAACTATAAAAGAAGCACTTATAATTATTGATAGTGGTGCCATGCAGATAGCTTTAATAGTTGATGAAAATGACAGGCTCTTAGGAACACTTACAGATGGAGATATAAGAAGAGGACTTCTAAAAGGGCTGGATTTAAATAGTTCCATAGAGTCTGTTATATTTAAAACTCCAACAGTTGCTAAGATAAGTGATACAAAAGAGGAAATTCTAAAAATAGCACTTACAAAAAAACTCCATCAAATTCCTATAGTAGATGAAGATGGAAAAATTATAGGTATTCAAGATATAGAAGAGCTTATAAAACCAAAAGATAAAACAAACAGAGTTATTTTAATGGTAGGAGGTTTAGGGACAAGACTTAGACCACTTACAGAAAATACTCCAAAGCCCATGCTTAAAGTTGGAAACAAACCAATACTTCAGACTATAGTGGAAAAATTTGCTGAGTATGGTTACACAAATATAGTTATGTGTGTAAATTATAAATCACATGTAATAGAGAACTATTTTGGGGATGGGAGTGAGTTTGGAGTAAACATAGAGTATGTCTTGGAAGATAAACGTATGGGAACAGCTGGGGCATTAAGTCTTCTTAAAACCAAACCAACAGAGCCATTTTTTGTAATGAATGGAGACTTGCTTACCAATGTTAACTTTGCTCATTTAGACAACTATCATCTCTCAAATAACGCAATGGCAACTATGTGTGTAAGAGAGTATGATTTTCAAGTGCCTTATGGGGTTGTAAGTATAAAAAATAGCAAAATACTCTCCATAGAAGAGAAACCAACACATAAGTTTTTTGTAAGCGCTGGAATATATATGCTTTCTCCAGAAATCTTAGAGTATATTCCAAAAAATCAGTTTTATGATATGCCAACACTCTTTGAAGATCTTATAAGCAAAAATAAAAATGTAGTCTCCTTTCCTTTGAGAGAGTATTGGCTTGATATTGGACGAATGGAAGAGTTTGAAAAAGCAAATAATGAGTATGATGAGGTGTTTTAATGTATAAGGATAAAACTTTTTTAGTAGTCATTCCAGCACGTGGTGGAAGCAAAGGGTTGCCTGGTAAAAACATAAAAGAGATTTGCTCTAAACCACTCATTGCATGGAGTATTGAAGCTGGTGTTAAAAGTAAACATGTAGATGAGGTAATGGTAACAACTGATTATCAAGATATAGCAGATATTGCCAAAAAATATGGTGCAAATGTTCCATTTTTAAGACCTGATTTTTTAGCTAGTGATACTGCAACCTCATTTGATGCGATAAAACATACAATAGATTTTTATAAAAATGAGCTTCATAAAGAGTTTGATTATATTGTGTTGCTTGAGCCAACTTCACCGCTAAGAGAAGATTATGATATTGATAATATGATAGAAAAAATAGTTAATAATGAAAATGAGTTTGACTCTATCGTCTCAATAGGCGAAGTTCATGAACACCCATCCATTATGAAAAAAATTATAAACAATAATCATCTCTCTTCTTATTGCCAAGAGTTAGAGATGAAAACAAGAAGACAAGATAATGATGTTGCCTATTTTCCTTATGGTGTTGCATACATCGTAAAAACAAAATCTTTGCTAGAGGAAGAGACATTTTACACAAAAAGAAATACTTTTTATGAGATAAAGCGTTACCAATGTTATGAGATAGATGATGTTTATGATTTCTTAGCGATTGAGAATATAATGAAATTTGAATGGGGGATATGATGAGATTTTTAGTAATTGGTTTAGGCTCAATGGGAAAGCGAAGAGTTCGCAATCTTATAGCATTAGGACATAAAGATAGTGTCGCAGGATTTGATTTAAGAGAAGATAGAAGAGATGAAGCTAAAAAGTATGAGATTGAATTATATGATAGTTTTGATAGAGCGATGGAGGAGTTTAAGCCAGATGCATTTTTAATCTCAACACCACCAAATTTACATATGCACTATGCCTATATCGCACAAGAGAATGGTATTCACTCTTTTATAGAAGCTTCAGTTGTTGATGCTCAAAAAATATTAGAGTTGTCAAAAATTTTAAAAGATAAAAAACTCGTAATGGCTCCATCATGTACGATGCGCTACTACCCAATGCCTATGAAGATAAAAGAGTTAGTTTTAGGCGGTGTTATTGGTAAAGTTTTAAACTATAACTACCACACAGGGCAGTATCTTCCAGATTGGCATCCATGGGAGAAAATAGAAGATTTTTATGTCTCAAATCCTGATACTGGAGGATGCAGAGAGATTGTTCCTTTTGAGCTTACATGGCTAAATGATATTTTTGGCGATGGCAAACCTTTAGCCTGTGTCAGAAGAAAATTAACTGATATGCAAGCTAATATAGATGATATTTATCACTCTATTTTAGAGTATCCAAATAACGTGATTGGAAATCTAACAGTAGAAGTAATATCTAGACCAAAAGCAACCAGAGAGATTAGAATATTGGGCTCAGAGGGCGAAATTGCTTATAGTGCAGACAGCAATGAGTTACGATATATAAATACAAAAATGTCTGATTGGGATAGAATAAACTTTGACACAGGTACTGTTGAGAGCGGGTATATCAATCCAGAAGAGCCATATATAAATGAAGTAAAAGCATATATAGATGCAATTATTGATGTGAAAAATGCTAAGCCATCATCATATCCAAACACACTAGAAGATGATTATAAGATACTACAAACACTTTACAAATTAGAAGAAATAAGCGAGGGAAGAGATGACTTATCAAGATAGATTATTAAAAGTAATTCCAGGGGGAGCGCACACATACAGCAGAGGGTATGATCAATATCCACTAAATGCACCACAAATTCTAAAAAGAGGAAAAGGTGCTTATATTTATGATGAAGCAGAGAATGAATTTTTAGATTATGGAATGGCTCTTCGTGCTGTAAATCTAGGTTATGCAAATGATGAAGTAAATCAAGCAGCAATTAAACAGATTGAGTATGGTAATAATCTTACAAAACCAAGTTTGATTGAGCTTGAAGCAGCTGAACTTTTAGTAGATATGATAGATAGCGTTGATATGGTAAAGTTTACCAAAAATGGCTCAACCGCAACAACGGCAGCAGTTAAATTAAGTCGTGCATATACTGGTAGAACTTTAATAGCTAGATGTGTGGAACAACCTTTTTTTAGTTACGATGACTGGTTTATTGGCTCAACTCCAATAACTAAAGGGATAACAAAAAACGATATAGAAAATACAAAACTATTTAATTATAACAATATAGAGAGTTTAGAAAAATTGTTTAGTGAGTTTCCAAATGAGATTGCTTGTGTGATGCTCGAACCTTCTTCAACTGAACATCCAAAAGATAATTTTCTACATAAAGTAAAAGAACTTTGTCATAAAAATGGGGCAGTTTTTATACTTGATGAGATGATTACTGGGTTTAGATGGCATCTAAAAGGGGCTCAACACTACTATGATGTTAAAGCAGACCTTTGTACTTTTGGAAAAGCTATGGCAAATGGTTTTTCAGTTGCTGCAATTGCTGGAAAAAGAGAGATTATGCAGTTAGGTTCTATTGAATTTATAGGACAAGAGAGGCTGTTTTTACTCTCAACAACGCATGGAGCTGAGATGAGCGGGCTTGGCGCATTTGTAGAAACAATGAAGTTTATGAAAGAACAGCGTGTAGTTGAGCACATGTGGAATTATGGAGAAAAACTAATAGCGCTTATGAATGAGAGTGCTAAAAAATATGGGATAGAGAAAAACTTTATAGCAGGTGGCATAGAGTGTAGTCCTTACTATTTGACATTTGATAAAGATGGTGCAAACTCTTTAGGACTTAGAACACTGTTTTCTCAAGAGATGATAAAAAATGGTGTTTTAATGCCATGGATAGCACTCTCTTATGCTCATGGCGATAAAGAGCTAGAGATAACAAAAAATGCATTAGAGAAAACATTTGAAGTGTATAGAAAAGCGGTTGATGATGGATATGAAAAATATTTAGTTGGGGAAGCAATCAAGCCAGTATTTAGAAAGTTTAATTAATGAAAATAGCTTTGATTTCCTTAAACCAGATTTGGGAAGATAAAGATAAAAATTTAATTTTATGTGAAAAAAATATACAAAAAGCTGTAGAAGGCAAGGCTGATTTGATTATTTTTCCAGAGATGACATTGACAGGATTTTCTAACAATATACCTTTTATAGTAGAAAATATTGAAGATAGTAAAACAATAAAAGAGTTTTCATCTTTGGCTAAAAAATACAATACTGCATTGGTTTTTGGAGTTGCAATAAAAGATGGAGATAAAGCATTAAACAAGGCTGTCTTTATTGATAAAAATGGTAGCGTTTTGGGGAAGTACTCAAAAATTCATCCATTTACTTTTGCAGGAGAAGATAAATATTTTAATGCTGGAAACAGTCTTGAAATTGTAAATTTTGAAAATTTTAAGATAGGGTTAACAATCTGTTATGACTTAAGATTTCCTGAACTTTATAGCTCATTAGCTAAAAGTTGTGATTTGGTTATCAATATCGCGAATTGGCCTTTTAAAAGAGTAGCGCATTGGAATACGCTGCTTAAAGCAAGAGCAATAGAAAATCAAATCTTTATAGCAGGAATAAATAGAGTGGGAGTTGATGGAAATAATTTGGAGTATTGTGAGAGCAGTAATATGTTTAATGCAAATGGAGAACAGGTATATTTTGAACAAATTGATGAGATGAAACTTTATGAAATAGAGAAAGATTGGACTAAAGAATTTAAAAGTAAATTTAATACAACAAATGATAGAAAAGTAGAATTTTATAAGGAAATATTGTAATGCTGAATGAAAATATAGTAGTTATCACAGGTGGAGCTGGACTTATAGGAAAAGAATTTGTTAAAGCTGTCGTTGAAAATAATGGTATCGCAATTATTGCAGATATAAATAAAGAGATAGGTCTTGAAGCAAAAGAGAGTTTATCAAAAGAGTTAAATACTACAAAAATAGATTTTGTAAAACTTGATATTACTTCAAAAGAGTCTTTAAGTGAATGTATAGAGTACCTAAACGAAAAATATGGAAAAATTGATGCACTTGTAAATAATGCTTATCCAAGAAATAAAAATTATGGAAGACATTTTTTTGATGTAGAATATGATGATTTTATAGAAAATTTAGGATTAAATCTTGGTGGGTATTTTACAACTTCACAACAGTTTGCAAAATACTTCAAGAAGCAAGGTTATGGAAATATAATAAATATAAGCTCAATATATGGAGTTATGGCTCCTAAATTTGAGGTATATTCAAACACTTCTATGACAATGCCTGTAGAGTATGCAGCAATTAAGGCAGGGCTTATCCATCTTACAAAATATATGTCAAAATATTTTAAAGGTATGAATATAAAAGTAAATGCCCTAAGCCCTGGAGGTATTCTTGACAATCAGCCACAAGAGTTTTTGGATAAATATAAACAAGAGTGTTCCAACAAAGGAATGCTTGACAAGAGTGATTTAAAAGGTACGTTAATCTATCTGCTTAGTGATATGAGCAAGTATGTAAATGGGCAAAATATAATAGTTGATGATGGGTTTAGTTTATGATTTATATGTACAGATTCATTTATATAATACTAAAAATATAATTTATATAGGAAAAATATATGAAAAATTTATTTGTTGCAAGATCACCATTACAAGTTATAAATGCGATTGAAGCCGTTAAGCACTTTAAATTGACAAACAATACTCTTGTGCTTATTTATAATCGATCAACTGCAAATACAAAACAGATGCGATTTTTATTAAGCTTACTTGAGTGGGAAGAGGTTATTCATATAGAAGATGGTTATGGATCAAAGATATTAAAATATGTAAATTTGATAAAAAAACTTAGAAAAGAGAGATTTAATTACATTTTTGTCGGAGAGCTTGGCGTATCTTATAAGATGATAATCGCAAATATAAAAAAAGAGAAAGTTTTTCTTATGGATGATGGAACAGCTACTATTGTTTATTATAATACTTTTATAAAGCAAGATAGATACAATAAATATAATTTTAAAGAGTTGCGATTTTTACTGTTTGGTTTAAAGATAAAAATTAGAGACAAAATAAATTTATTTACTTATTTTGATTTAGCGCCAGTTCATGGCAATGAAGTAATAAAAAACAATTTAGCATATTTTAAACGAAAATATTTAAGTAATGCTATAAAAGAGAATGATATAGTTTATTTTATAGGACAACCTGCTGATATATTTATGGACATTGATGTTTATAAAAAAGACATAGAGGCATTGATAAAAAAATTTAATAAAAAAATAGTCTATATTCCTCATCGTTTAGAGGTTTACAAACAACAAGAGGCTATTAACTCTATTGAAAGTGACCTTTTTGAAGTTAAAAAACTAGACGTACCAATAGAGTTGTATTTTTTACAAAGTGATGTATATCCAATGCATATAGTTTCTTATTACTCTACGGCATTAGTAACACTAAAGTTCCTTTTTGATATGTGTATAAATGAATATATAATAGTTCCTAAAAACAGTATTAATGAAAAGAGATATGAAGGGATAGAGAGTTGCTACTCTATATTTAAAGAATCAGGTATGCATCAATTGCAAATTTAATAAAAACAAGGATAAGTTGCGTATGAAAAACTTATTTGTACTTAAATCGCCACTACAGGTTATAAACGCCCTTGAAGCAGTAGCGCATTTTAAATTATCAAAAAACATATTTGTTTTGATATACACAGACTCTTTAGTTAATGAAAATCAGATGAGAGAGCTCGCAGATAGTAATAGTATGCCTGATATTGAATTTATACATGTTAAAAAAGAGTTTAAATCTAAATTTTTAAAATATGTTCAGCTTATAAAAGAGTTTAAAAAAGATAGTTACAATCATATTTTTTTAGGAGAGATTGGCAAATTTCATAAAGTTCTTTTGGCAAATATAAAAAAAGAGAAGGTATTCTTACTAGACGATGGAACAGCGACTATTAAATTTTATAATGAAGTTATCAAAACGAATAAGTACAATAGATATAAATTTAAAGAGATGAGGTTTTTATTATTTGGATTAAGAGTTAAAATAAAAGATAAAATAAATCTATTTACCTATTTTGATTTTGAGCCAATTCATGGGGTTGAAATTGTAAAAAACAGATTGGAAAATCTGAGAAAAAATAATCAAGGGCAAGAGTGTAAGCACAATGAAGAGATTATCTATTTTATAGGTGAGCCGTTAGATCAAATAAACGTTATCGATACGGATACGTATAAAGATATGATTGAAAATTTAATAAATATGTTCAAAAAAAAAGTTATATATATTCCGCATAGATATGAATCTAAACAGTTAAAAAAAACAGTATCTTCAGTTGATAACAAACTATTTGAGATAAAAAATATAAATAAACCAATAGAGACCTATTTTATAGAACAAAAAATATATCCTAAACATATAATATCCTGCTCTTCAACAGCGCTTACAACATTAGGCATGATGTATGAAGAGGCTATCGTAAATATAATAAAAATCCCAGAAAATGATAATAACAGGGCATATTTTGATAGTTTTTTAAGAGAGTTCTATGAAAATTCAGATAAAAATAGAGTAATTACATTTAGAGAGTTGGGAATTATAAAATAAAGTTTATCAACCTTTCAACACTTTTTAGAGATAATCGCCCTCATTATAAAATATAAACAACTTTTACAAGGATATATATGTTAGATTTTGCAAAATTTACTAAGTACTCAAAGCCTGGACCTCGTTATACTAGTTATCCTACTGCACTGGAGTTTAGTGACTCTTTTGGGTATGACGAATATATACAAAAATTAAAATCTCAAGACTCTTCGCGTCCTTTGAGTCTCTATTTTCATCTTCCATTTTGTAAAAATGCATGTTATTTTTGTGGTTGTAATGTTGTTTTTACCTCTAAAGAGGATAAGATGCTTCGCTATTTGGAGTACCTAAAGAGAGAGTTAAAGATACTATCTTCTTTTGTTGATTGTAATCGTTCTGTTATTCAGATGCATTTTGGTGGTGGAACACCTACCTTTTTTAGCGCAGAGCAGTTGGATGAAGTTATAAAAGAGATTAGACATTTTTTTCCAAACTTTGTAAAAGAAGCTGAGATTAGTTGTGAAATAGATCCTCGTCATATTGATGAAGATCAGATGAGAGTTTTAAGCCAAAATGGTTTTAATCGTGTAAGCTTTGGTATCCAAGACTTCAATGAAAAAGTACAGATTGCAGTTCATAGAGTTCAGCCTTATGAGATAACAAAATATGCTATGGATCTCGCAAGAAAGTACAACATGCACTCTGTTAATGTTGACCTTATTTATGGACTTCCATTTCAAACATTGGAAACTTTTAAAGAGACGTTAGCACGCTCTTTGACGCTCAATGCTGATAGATATGCTGTGTTTAACTATGCCCATGTGCCGTGGATGAAAAAAACTATGCGAAAAATTGATGAAACAACGCTTCCGCTTCCTGATGAAAAACTCCAAATCATGCAATATACAATAGACTTTTTGACATCAAACGGTTATAGAATGATAGGAATGGATCACTTTGCAAAACCAGAAGATGAACTTTTTAAAGCTATAGAAAAAGGTGAGTTACATAGAAATTTCCAAGGTTACACAACTAAAGGTGGAGCGGACTTGATAGGTGTTGGACTCACTTCCATAGGCGAGGGTGTCTCACACTATGCACAAAATTTTAAAGAGATGAAAGAGTACGAAGCAGCCATCGAAGAGGGCAAACTCCCTTTTGAGAGAGGTGTTGCTTTAAATGAAGATGATATGATTCGCCAATATGTAATTATGGAGCTTATGAGCAACTTCAAACTTGATATAAAAAGATTTGAGAAACTCTTTAACATCGATTTTAAAACATATTTTACAGATGCAATAAATGAGCTAAAACCTTTTGTTGATGATGAGCTCTTGACTATGAATGACAACTTCATAGAGTGCTCTCAGACAGGAACTCTACTGATTAGAAACATTGCTATGCCTTTTGATGCTTACATGAAGCGCCACTCAGCAAATGCAAAAACCTTCTCTAAAACGGTGTAAAAATGAGCAAATCTGCACAAGAAATCTTTAACTTTGGTGCTACAACTGATGAGTGCATAAAGTGTGGAAAGTGTATTCCAGTTTGTACAATTCACAATGTAAATGCGGATGAGGTTACTTCTCCTCGTGGATTTTTAGACCTACTTGGTGCTTACCAAAGAGGGAATTTAGAGTTAGATCAAAACGCTAAAGATATTTTTGAGAGCTGTTTTTTATGTACAGCATGTGTTGAAGTATGCCCAAAATCACTTCCAACAGATATGGTAATAGAACAAGTTAGAGCAGATATTGGTAAAAAGTTTGGTATTGCTTGGTATAAAAGAGCGTTTTTCTTGCTTCTTCGTCATAGATGGCTAAATGATATTGCTTTTAAACTCGGCTGGGTATTTCAAACATGTGGATTTAAAATTAAAGCAGATGTTGACTCTATGAGCGGTAGATTTAATCTGCCGATGTTAAAGGCGGATAGGCTTCTTCCTAGTCTTAAAAAAACATCATTTTTAAATTCACACCCTGAAAATATAAGCAATGGCGGCAAGCGAAAAGTAGCTATTTTTATAGGCTGTTTGGGTAATTATAACTATGTAAATGTGGGAAATTCTCTCTTAGAGATACTAGAGCATCTGGGTATTGACGCATTTTTGGCAAAAGATCAGAAGTGCTGCAGCGCTCCTGCTTATTTTACAGGTGATTTTTATACAGTTGATTATAACGCAAAGTTTAACATAGAGTACTTTGAGAGTTTTAGTAAAGATGTAGAAGCTATTATTATTCCAGAAGCTACATGTAGCGCTATGATAAAAATAGACTATGAGCACTATTTTCATGACCAACCAGAATGGAAGGCAAGAGCAGTTGCTATTAAAGATAAGATTTTTATGGCAACTGAGTGGCTAGAGCAGAAAACAGAGCTGTCAAATATTTTAAAAACAAAGAAAAAAGATCCAAAAATAGTCACTTATCATGACCCGTGTCATGCAAGAAAAATGCAAGGGATTTACGAAGAACCACGAACTCTTATAAGTAAAAATTACGACATAGTTGAGATGAGCGATCCAAATACATGTTGTGGTTTTGGTGGTGTGACTATGCAGAGCGAGAAGTATCATTTTGCTAAAGCTGCTGGTATTCCAAAGGCCGATATGATTAAAAAAACTGGCGCAGATATAGTAAGCTCAGAGTGTAGTGCATGTAGAATGCAGATAAACGCTTCAATGAACTATGTGGATGCTCCTCAAATCTTTAAAAACCCTATCGAGCTTATAGCCGAAGCACTAAGAGAATAGGGCAGTATGTATTTAAATCAATGGAATAATATATATGATAGATTTGATCCAGTAGCTTTTCATATCTTCTCTTTGCCAGTTCACTGGTATGGTATTATGTATGTTTTGGCTTTGATTAGCGCTCTTTATATTGGGAAGTATTTTATCAAAAGAGATAGTCTTGATTTTAGGGGCAAAGAGATAGATGCCTATTTTATCTATGTAGAAATTGGTGTTATCTTGGGTGCTAGACTTGGATATATCCTCTTTTATGATACTCAAACTCTCTACTATCTCTCTCATCCATGGCAGATTTTCAACCCTTTTGCAAACGGCGAATTTGTTGGTATTCGAGGTATGAGCTATCATGGTGCAGTGCTTGGTTTTTTAATAAGCACTTACATGTATTCAAAAAGATACAAAACAGAGTTTGGCAAGATTATGGACTTAGTAGCCATAAGTGTGCCTCTTGCTTTCGTTTTTGGGCGAATCGGTAACTTTTTAAATAAAGAGCTTATAGGTCGAGAGACAGATGCTCCTTGGGGGATTGTAGTCGATGGAGTTCTTAGACATCCATCTCAGCTGTATGAAGCCGTGTTAGAGGGCTTTGGTGTTTTTGTAGTTGTTTACATGTATAGAAAATATAAAAGTTTCAGCGGAGAGTTGATTTTAGTTTATGGAATAAGTTACGGACTGTTCCGTGCAATCGCCGAGATTTGGCGTGCTCCAGATATCCAAATAGGGTATGTTTGCTGTAACGCTATCACTCAAGGGCAGGTGATGAGCCTTGCTATGAGTGCAGTTGGAATTATTGCGTGGATTTACTTTAAAAATAGAGCTATAAAAGTTTAATTTCTTGAATTTTTACGCGAATTATTATCTTTTTTTACAGAACTTCTCCAGAAGTGATTTACAAGATAGTATCCAAGCAAAGAGCCAAAAATAGAGTAAAAAGCCGTTCCAGTATATAGAGGAACAAAAATATTTCCAATATTGTGGCTAAACCACTCCAGCGTCATCTCTACAGGTGTCGTCTCCATACCAAGTATAAAACTCCCAGTTAAATACTCCATGTAGTACATAGCAGGCATTGTAAAAGGGTTACTAAGCCAACACATAGAGATAGCTATTGGTACGTTAAATCTTGTAAAAGGGATGACGCCAACAACTGCGAGCATCTGCATAGGCATAGGTATAAAGGCTATAAAAAGCCCTATTAACACACCTTTTGACACCATTTTTCTATTTGCAGATAAATACTCTATAGGAATTCTGTATTTATCTGTAAAAGCCTTTAATTTTTCACTTGCGTTTATATTTTTAAAAAATTTTCTTATCATAGTTTACGCCATTTTGAAATATGTGTGATTATAGCTACACGAAGCTTATATTAATATGTTAAAATTGCGCTATTAATGTAGAAAGTAGGTACTGTATGTCATTTGAAAAATTAGGAGTTATAAAACCACTTCTTAGCGCTATAAAAGATTTAGGCTATGAAAAACCTACAACTATACAAACAAGAGCAATTCCTCTTATTTTGGCAAAAAGTGATGTCTTTGCAACAGCTCAAACAGGGACTGGTAAAACCGCCGCTTTTGGTCTAGGGATGCTTCAAAGACTTAGAAAAACTTCTGATGATAAACAGAGAGCTTTAAGAGGTCTTGTAATAGCGCCAACACGTGAACTCTCTATCCAAATTTATGAAGATTTACAAAGTTATGCAAAAAATATGGGCATAAATATTGCAGTTTTAGTAGGTGGAAAAGATTTAGAGAGTCAACAAAAAATCTTAAAAGAGGGCGTTGATATAGTCATAGCAACACCAGGGCGAGTGCTAGAGCATGTTGATAAAGGCTTGAGTTTGTCACATGTAGAGATTTTTGTTCTTGATGAAGCTGATAGAATGCTAGATATGGGGTTTATGAAAGAGATTAGACGTATTCATCCGATTTTGCCAAAGAGACATCAAACACTTCTCTTCTCAGCAACATTTAGTGACAAGGTAAGAAAACTCTCAAAACTCATACTAACAAAGCCAGCATTTATAGAGACATCAAAAAAGAACTCTACTGTTGATACAATCAATCAAGTAGCTTATCTTGTAGATACCGAGAAAAAAGCCCCACTTTTAGCATATATAATTGGCTCAAGAAATTTTAGACAAGTTTTAGTTTTCACAAGAACAAAAGCAAGTGCGGATCTTTTGGTAGTTGAGCTTAAAAAAGATGGACTGAAGTGTGGAATAATTCATGGAGATAAAACTCAAGCAAACCGCTTAAAAACTTTAAATGAGTTTAAAGAGGGGAAAATCAAAGTTTTAGTTGCCACCGATATCGCTTCAAGAGGTTTAGATATAGAGGAATTACCATTTGTCATAAACTATGAACTCCCATCAATTCCAGAGGATTATGTCCATAGAGTAGGGCGAACAGGGCGTGCTGGGCGTGATGGAATGGCTATTAGTTTGATAGATATTTATGAGAAATTTGATATAAAAGATATAGAAAAACTAATCGGGATGAAAATTCCACAAGAAATTATTGCTGGATTTGAGCCAGATCCAACAATTCGCAGACTTGATCAAGATGAACTAAAACTCAAAAGCGAACATAAAAAAGTAGAAGTAAAGCATGAGAGAAAACCTCGTAAAAAAGAGGATGGCTCTAAAAAAAGTGCTAATTATAAAAAGCCAGTTACGACTAAAAAAAGAAAAACGTCAAAACGTGATTAAGATAAATTGCTAGAAATTTTATATCAAGATGAGCATTTAGTAGCTATAAATAAACCAAGTGGACTTTTAGTCCATCGCTCTCCCATAGATAGGCATGAAACAGAGTTTGCTATTCAGACTTTACGCAACCAATTAGGGCGATTTGTCTATCCTATCCATCGTTTAGACAAACCAACTTCAGGAGTGTTGCTGTTTGCACTGGATAAAGAGAGTGCAAAAATCATGGGTGAGAAATTTATGGCACATGAGGCAAAAAAGAGTTATATAGCTGTTGTTCGTGGCTATACTTTGCAAAGTGGAGAAATCGATTACGCTCTTAGCATAAAGTTTGATAAGATTGCAGATAAAGATAGTTCTAGTGATAAAGAGCCTCAAGAAGCGCTAACTCACTATAAACGATTAGCCACAGTTGAACTTGATTTTGAAGTGGGAAAGTATGACAAAACTCGTTATTCACTCGTAAAACTCAATCCGTTAACAGGCAGAAAACATCAGCTTCGCCGCCATATGAAACATATCTCGCATCATATTCTTGGAGATACAAAATATGGAAGAGGAGAGCACAATAAACTTATCCGTCAAGAGTTCGGCTGTCATAGAATGTTGCTTCATGCAATAGCTCTTGAAATATCCCATCCATATACGAAAGAGCTCCTTTACATCAAAGCCCCATTAGATGTTACATTTATAGAGATGTTTAGCTTTTTTGGATGGGATAAAAGCCTTGTCTAGGGTTTATACTATTTATGTATAATCATATTAAATTTTAAACAGGAACTTCAATGGAAACAATCTATCCATACGCACATGTAATTCACTTAATGTTAGCAATCATATTTTTAGGGTATGTATTTACAGACTTAGCTATGATTTCAGCACTAAAGAACAAATTTAGCAAAGATGTAGATGCAAAAATTAATAAAACATTGGGCGAGAAGAGTTTTAAAATATTTCCACTCTCTCTTTTAGTTATAGTTTTAACTGGTGGCATGATGATGTCAAGATATATAAACTCAAATGCTGGATTTTTTGAGACAGATTTGCAAAAACTTCTTGTAATAAAAATAATATTAGCGCTTATCATCGTTCTTGGTGTTTTATACAATCTCTATACAAAGTTTGCAAAAAAACCAAAACACCCATTTATGCAAAATCATTTTCATAAAGTGGTAATAGTTTTAGGTTTTTTTATAGTCCTTCTTGCAAAAATGATGTTTGAAGTATAAAGTTATAAACTTTACAAAGGGTTTGAATTTTGTCTAAATATAATTTTTATAAATTTTTTACACTCTATTTCATACTCTTTGGTATAGCCATCTCTGTTCTTGGCTCTTTTGTAAGTTATGCCTTGCAAGTAAAGGATATTAACTTTGATATGGCAAAAAAAGCCAATGAAATATTTGAAATAAAAACAGATTCTATCTTGAAACCATTTATAGAAAATATGGACAACACAGTTATCTCTCTTGTTTCAAACAACACCATAAAAGAGTTTCTAAAAACAAGAGATGAACATGCAAAAAATGAACTAGAGCAGATTTTTTTAGCTGTTTCTTCTTCGCAAAGCATAATTACGCAAGCTAGATTAATATGCAAAGATGGTAAAGAACTCATAAGAGTTGAAAAAGATAACAATAATGATACAAATATTATAGTTGAGAAATCAAAACTTCAAGATAAAAGTGATACTTACTATTTTCAAAAAGTCTCTCAAATGAAAGAGGAGAGACTCTGGCACTCAAAAATAGACTTAAATATTGAGCATGGCAAGATAGAGATTCCATATAAACCAACCATTAGACTTGCTATGCCAATTATAACTAATGGCGAATTTAGTGGAATGGTAATAGTTAATGTTCTAGTAGAGAATCTTTTTTTAGCAATTGGAAAATCCTCAGCATTTGAACATTACATAGTAGATAAAGAGAACAACTACATACTCCACGCAAATGATAAATTCTCATTTAATAAGTATAAAAATATAAAAAGAAGTTTAAATGAAGATTTTGAAAATGGGCTTGAAGCAAAAGGAGTCTATACTTTTGCATTAGATAATATTTTAAAAAATGAAGACAAAGCAACTTTAGTTTTTAAAACAAAAAAAAGTTATGAAAATTCTCTATTTAAAAAAGAGTTAAACACAATAATTATCATACTTATAGCAAATATAATATTGAGCTTTATTGTAGCAATATACATATCTAAAACACCTACAAATCTTCAAGCAGCACTTGTTAAGGCGCATGAGAAGTTAAATGAATTTGCTTCAATAGTTGATAAATATGTCATAACTGCTACTACCAAGCCAGACAGTACGATTTTAAGTGTAAGCTCTGCTTTTGAGTCTTCAAGTGGTTACACAAAAAGCGAGTTAATAGGTAAAAAAATGAATATCATAAATAATCCTCAGCAGGATAAGAAAATATTCCTTGAGCTATGGAGTACAATTTTAAAGGGTGAAGTTTGGTCTGGAATTATGAAAAACAGAACAAAAAAAGGTGATATTTACTGGCTTGAACAAAATGTAGTACCGACACTTGATAAGGATAAAAAAATAGAATCATTTGTATCTGTTGGAGTCGATATTACTGCCAAGGTAGAGTTAGAGAGATTGGCTTCCATAGATAAACTTACGGGTGCTTACAACAGACGCATGATAGATGAGTTTATGAAAAAAGAGATTTTTTTACATGTAAGAGATTCTAAAAATCTTTCATTGATTATGGCAGATATTGATCACTTTAAATTAGTTAACGATACCTATGGGCACCAAGCGGGTGATGCCGTTTTGAGTGATGTTGGAAGAATCATCTCTTCAACCATAAGAAAATCAGATATTTTTGGAAGATATGGCGGAGAAGAGTTTATAGTAATCTGCCCTAACACATCAAGCCAGCAAGCTTTAATCCTAGCACAAAAGATAAGAGAAGAAATAGAGAATTTTCATTTTGCAGAAGTAGGACATAAAACAATAAGTCTAGGAGTAGCTACTCTAATTGCTAATGATGAAGTTGAAAATATAATAAAAAGAGCTGATGATGCGCTATACATAGCAAAAAAAGAAGGAAGAAATAGAGTAGTCCTCGGGTAGATAGATGTGATTCTTCACCTTAAGGTTAAAAAATTCATAATATCTCTTACGAAAAACTACAGAATATAACTCCGCAGTTGAGATTCTATCACTATATGTAGATTCACAAAGATTATTAAAGCCGCTTTCAAGAGATACTTTTTTGATAAATCATAAAACAGATTTGATGGCTGCTTCTGCTTTTTAAAACTTTTAAAAAATACTCAAGAGTAATTTAAGTTATTTTAGTATGAAGAAGTGTATGTTAAAATTTAAAGTGGAGTTATTTATAAAAATTTGAGGAAAATAAAATTTTACAATGGAAGTTAAATCCATTGTAAAAATAGCTCTTATTTATGGCTCTGTTGTAGCAGCTGTCGTAGCAGATTGAATAGTCATAGCATCTTGAAGAGTTTGCATCTGTGTGTTGTATTTTTGTGTTATTGTGTTTAATCTCTCTTCTACTATAGTCTCAGTTTTACTTCTTATATCTCTAAGAGAGTTCCAGCCAGCAAAAATAAGGATAGATGTAGCAGCAGCAATTAAATAAAAAACATTGGCAATCGTATCTGTCATATATCTTGCTGCACGGTCTGTTTGCTCAACTTCGGTTCTTGAGATTCTTCTCTCAACCTCATTTCTCAGTCGCATGTTCTCAACACGCAAATCCTTTAACTCATCTAAAACATATCTCTCAACAAGTGGCTTATCTAACAACTGCTTTACGCCTTGAGCATCTTCTACATCAGCAGATAAAGTACTACATGTAAAGAGCATTATTAGAACAAGGTATTTAAAAAAAAGATTCATATATAGCCTTTATTATTAAAATCAACTTTCATTATAACAAAGGGGACTTCAATAGAATTTAAATATATTTATCTACTTTCCTCAAATAAGACTTTTTTCTTTAAATCAAATAAATCTTTTCTTCTATCTCTTAAGTTTTTCACACTTCCAAATTGGTTTAATTCTCTTAATAAATCTATATCTACATCAGCTATTAGTGTCATTTCACTGTTTGCTATGGCTTCTGCTTTTATCCCATTTGTAGGAAATGCAAAATCACAAGGAGTAAATACTACAGATTGTGCAAATTGAATATCCATATTGTGAACATTTGGCAAGTTGCCAACACTCCCAGCGATTGCCACATAACACTCATTCTCAATTGCTCTAGCTTGTGAGCAGTGTCTAACTCTTGAGTATCCATTTTGTGTATCTGTTAAAAAAGGAACAAAAAGTATATCCATTCCATCATCAGCCAATAATCTGCTAAGTTCAGGAAATTCTGAATCATAGCAGATAAGAACCCCTATTTTACCGCAGTCGGTATCAAAGGTTTCTATTTTGTTTCCACCCTGCATACCCCATACTCTTACTTCATCTGGAGTTACATGTATCTTTTCATATCTCTCAACTGTTCCATCTCTCCTACATAAGTATCCAACGTTGTAGAGATTTCCATCTTTAAGCTCTGGCATACTTCCTGTGATAATGTTGATGTTATATGAGATAGAAAATTCAGAAAACTTCTCGACTATACTCTTCGTATGTCCAGCCAACTCTCTAATAGCCGCAGCTTCTGATAGATGGTTGTTTTCCGCCATCAATGGAGCATTAAAAAATTCTGGAAAAAGAGCAAAATCAGATCTATATCCTGAGACTGCATCAATAAAATACTCTGCTTGTTGCAGCAACTCGCCTAAATCTTTGTAAGGTCGCATCTGCCACTGAATAAGACCAAGACGAACTATTTTTTTCTTTGTTGCTGCCTTTTTGTTTGGCTTCTCATAGTAAATATTATTCCACTCCAGCAAAACAGCAAATTCACCAGAGGCAGCGTCTCCTTGAAGATAACCTTTTATAATTTTAGATGGATGAAAATCATTTGAGATTTGAAAATTTAAAACTGGGTCATTTATCTCTTTTCTCTTTACTTTTTCTATATACTCTTTTGGAGATAGCTCATGAGAGTACTTATGATAGTTTGGTATTCTTCCCCCAAAGGCGATACCTTTTAAGTTTAATCTCTCACACAACTCTTTTCTATAATCATATAATCGTCTCCCAAGTCTTAAACCACGAAACTTTGGTTTTACAAAAACATCTATCCCATATAGCATGTCTCCATTATCTGAGTGAGAGTTAAAGGTGTAGTTATGCGTTACTTCTCTATAAGTATGTTTATCTGAGAACTCCTCATAATTTACGATAATAGACAAAGCACAAGCTGCTATTTCACCATCAACTTTGATAACAACTTGCCCCTCATAAAACTTCTCAATCAAAGCTCTAATCTGATGCTCCTTCCAGTATGATTCAGGCATAGTTTCATAAACTACAACCATAATCTCTTTTAGTTCATCATAATCTTGCATTGTTAAAAATGCCAACTCTATATTTTCTACTTCTTGTGTATTCATAATATTCCAGCTAATAATTTTAAATATAAGATTATAACTAACTAATTTAGGTAATATCAAAAAAATATTTATAGAGTTTTTTATTAATTTAAAAAAAAATTTAAAAACACGTGTAATATTGTAACAATTTTATCACAATTATCACAATTGTTTTTTTTAATAAAATAAACTTATATTGTTATGCTAGAATTACGACATTATTTTGTTATATAATCAGAGAAAATTATGGAAAAACATACAATTATCATTGTTGAAGACGATGAAATAACCGCATTAAATCTAAAACTTTCTTTACAAAAGCAAGACTATAAAATTTTAGCAATTTGCGACAACGCTGCAGATGCAATAGAAAAAATTAAAGAGCATAAACCTCATATAATAATTATTGACATATCACTTCAAGAAGGAAGCGATGGCATAACTCTAGGAAGAAAAATTAGACAAAATTACTCTATTCCTTTTATATACCTTACGTCTTACAGTGATGATGATATTATCACAGAAGCTATCAAAACAGAGCCTTATGGCTACATTGTAAAACCCTTTGACCCATCTTCACTTCATGCGACAATCCAAATGGCTGTTTTTAAATATGAGATGGAGTGTAAGAGATTTGAAGAGATGAGCGCTTCTAAAATAGATGAAAAAAGCGTCGAAAAACTTCTTTATAGCAAGAGTGAACTAGATAGCGGAACTGTTTTATTTGGCAGTTTATACTCAATTGATATAGCAAAAAAAGAGATTTTTTACAACAATCAAAAACTAAAACTTACAAAAAAAGAGAGTGCTATACTTCTTCTGCTTGTTGCTAAGCTAGGAAATGTAATCAATTTTGATCAAGCAATTAATTATGTGTGGAAAGAGAGCGGGGCAACAGAAAACAGCATACGGACTCTTGTTTGGAGACTAAGAAGCAAACTCCCAACAGATATTATAAAAAATGCTTCTGGAATTGGCTACTACATAGAGAAGTAACCTCAAAATTTTTATACAATTTTTATCTCAAGAAGTCTCTTTTTTATCTTTTCAAATGCTTCTTCATAGTTGTAGTTGCTATCTTCTTTTTTAGCCATTTTTTCAAATTCAGTGCTATCTTCTTGTACTTCTTCTAACCTAAAATTGCCACTTGAGCCTTTTATGCTGTGTGCTATAAGTACCATTTTTTGGTAATCTCTTGTTAAAATCGCTTCTTGCATTTCAGGTATCTGCTTAGACATTTTCTTGATAAATAGTGTAGCAAGCATAAGTAACTCACTCTCACTAAGCATCAACTCTTGAGTTAGTTTCTGTAAATCAAGCCCTTTTATACTACTATTTTGAACTGCTGTTTTTTTATTTAAAACAACTGATTTTGAAGATCTTAGATAGTTTGAAAAAACTCTCTCTAACTCTTTAATAACTATAGGTTTACCCAAAAATGAGTCATATCCGCTCGACAAACCTCTCTCTTTAGCGCCTTTTATTACATTTGCAGTAAGTGCTGAAATTGGTGTATGTCTTAACTTATTCTCATCTTCATAAGCTAAAATCGCTTTTATTGCCTCATTTCCATCCATAATTGGCATCTGCTCATCCATTAAAATCAAATCATAGTTATTTGCTTTATAAAGATTAAATGCTTCTAGCCCATTTGCCGCCAAATCGTAAGTCAGTCCATATTTTATAAGTAAAATTTTAATAAGTTCTTGATTTGCTTCATTGTCTTCTGCTATTAAAACATGCCCTCTAAACTTTTTCCCTTTCTCTTTTCTATGTTGAGGAGTTTCATCTGGATAGATTAACTCATCAAAAGCTGTTTTTATTTTTGAACAATAAAGAGGAAAACATATTGTCGATACATGCGGGTATGTCTCATATATATCGCTTGGTCTATTTGTTAAGGCGATATACTTCTTGTTGGAGTTTGCAATTTTGTCTTTAAACTCTTTATCTACATCCTCTTCCAAAAATATTACCAAATCATGCTCACATTGAGTATTATCTACAACTTCTATATCCATTCCAAAAATATTTGAGTATTGTAAAAATGACGCTGATCTGTAATCATGTTTCATATTTTTTGCATAAAAAACTTTCTTATATTTTTTTATCTCTTCTAAATCATTAAATATTTGACAAGAGTTGTCATGAATCTCAACTGGAAGCTGAACCCAAAATGTGCTTCCTTGCCCAAGTTCAGACACTACATGTACACTTCCATTCATATGCTTAGACAACTGATTGCAGATGGATAGTCCAAGACCTGTTCCAACCATATGCTCAACTTCAGCGCCTCCTGCTTGAGTAAAAGCAGTAAAAATATTTGAAATATCGCCTGCGGCTATTCCAATTCCATTATCTTGAACACTTACTCTAAGTGTTCTATTCTTACAGGTTGCCTCTACATGTATATGTCCGCCAACTCTTGTAAACTTAATTGCATTACTCAAAAAATTTGATAATATCTGTTTTATTCTAAGCGAGTCTGCATATAACTCTTTTGGTATTACTGGGTCTATAAAAGATGTGATTGTTATCTCTTTTAAGTTAGCAGAAGCAACAAAAAGTTCTAATGTATGACTAATCTCGTTATGTATTGAGAAAATTCTAGGTTCGATTGTAAACTCACCACTTCTTAATTTTGAAAAATCCAAAATATCGTTGATGATACTCAAGAGGTTCTCTCCACTATTTAAAATAATTTCTAGATATTTTCTATGCTGTTTTGAGAGATCTTGATCAATTAAAAGATTTACAAATCCCAAAATCGCATTTAGTGGAGTTCTTATCTCATGCGACATATTGGATAAAAAATACTCTTTTGCTTGCGAAGCTTTTTGTGCTTCAAGTCTCGCATCTATAAGAGTAGTAACATCATTTGCTATAGAGATATATTCTGTTGTATTATCATATGGATCAGTGATTTTAACAATAGTTACATCAATATAAAAGTAATCTCCATTTTTTTTATTATTTTTTATAGTGCCTCTAAAAATCCCCATATTTTCAAGCTGAAACCATAAATCTTTAAAATACTCATCTGGCATATCTTGATGTTTTACAATACTATGATAACTGCCAATTAAACTCTCTGCGCTATATCCGCTTATCTTTACATATTTATCATTTACGTAAGTTATCTTTCCATTTTTGTCTGTCTTGGAGATAATTGCACTCTCATCAAGTGCTTTTTGATACTCGCTAAGAAGCTTTACATGTCTATCTATCTCTTGCTCTTTTTTATAGATAGTGTCTGTATAATATTTCAAAATTCCTTGAAAATTTTGATCGAACATAAAAGATATCTCTTCAAAAATATTTTTGGAGTTAATATTTGCGTCATAAGTAAAGTCAATCATTGAGCGGCGGAAATGGCTGCAAAGGTCAAAAAGCTCTTCGGCCTTTATCTCTTTATCTTTTAAATATATGATAAATTCCCTCATAATAGGGCAATCCCCTATATGCACAGTACCAGCTACCACATCCATAAAGTAGTCAAAAACACCATTTGCATAATTATTTACAAATTTTTTTGTATCAATGTCATGAAGGGTAAGTATCCGCTGAGGAGAGTCATAAGATATCCACTGTTTTAAAATAATATCTTTTGACTCTTTTAAAATATCTAAATTTTTTACTAGATTTGGTATCTTTTTTTCCATAATTTATAAAATCTACTACATTATAAAATATGATAACAGTGTAATGAGTGAGAGCTTTATCAATGAAATTACTGCCGTACCTATAATATTTCCAATCTGGCAACTTGTACATGAAGTAAATCGTTTTCCTTCATACTGCGCATAAAAAAAGTAAACTATATTTAATCCAAACGCACTAAGAGCTAAATAACCTTGATAGCTCCACAACTCTTTATCTACAAAGAGTGATGATAAGAGCAATACAACCATTACAATCATTATTATATTTATTACTTTAATAATATAGTCTCTTTTAAATGTTGTAGGACAAACTTCAGAGATGGCAAGATCACTTCCAAACTCTAGTTTTTTTTGAAAGAGCTTTTTTTCTACTTTGTTTAGTTTATTTAAAAAAGTTGAACCAAAAGTATAATCAACCTTTCTTTGGAGCAAAATACTAAAGGCTCCATCTGCTTTTAGCGAGTGTTGCTGTAATTCTCTATCTTGATAGACTAAAGAGATAGTTTCATATCTCGTTACCTCTGCACTTAAATTTGGAAAATAAGCAGTTTTTTCAATAGTTGTAACTCTGCCATGAGGGTTTATAATCCTTGGATTTATAAGCTCTAAAAATTCTCCGCCATCTTGTGCAACTACAACTATGTTGAAATAACTTCCAATCTGAAAAGCTGCTAAAGCTTCTAGTGAATTGGCTTTTATCGTATCTTTTAAGTCCTCAATAAGAGATTCTATCTCCTCATTAAAAACTCTGACATCTGTTGCATATTGTACGCTTGGCGGGGTTGGGTAGGTAACTATCTCTTTAATCATCACTCTCTCTATTTTTTGGAATTTAGCAAAGATTTCAACATGTGAAATCTTTGCCATTTAAATTTAGTGGCTTTTTCTTACCACTACAAGCATTTTTATATTGATTACAATAAATCTTATAAACTGCCAAATCTTACATGTTCTTAGCTTGATAGCAAAAGGTCCAGGTGTCATTGTAGTAAAATTGTTTCCGTAAGCTTTTATGTTGTGTTCTGGTTTTTTTTCCATTTTTTTTCCTTTATTATTATTGTTTTTTTATTCTGGAATTAGCGTCCAGCCAGCTTTTAGCTTAGCTTTCCATAGGAATAGATGGTGAAGGATATGTTTAATCCAGTGACCTGCAAGACCAATTTCACCAAAAGTATAATCCGTATCACGACCAGTTCCTGGATACTTATCAAAATCTGGAATAACAGGATAAATTGTCATGGCAGCAGCAGTCCCAGTAAATACACCTTTACCAGCACTAGCAACACAAGCCGCTCCCATGTGAGCCATTGAAGCCTCATGTAGAGGAGCATTTTCACCTTTTAAGATTCTATCGCAAATACTGTGTGCAACAGCTTTTCCAATAATTCCTGATGGCATACCAGTACGTGGAGGCGTAGGATTGATTGGCGTTCCATTTGGAGAACTCATTGGTTTAGAAATTGGATGTGGAGGTGCAAATGCAATACCACAAGCAAACAGATTACCGTATGTAGGGTTTTGGTAAGTTGATGGCCAGTCACTTGCCTTCCAGTTTTCATAAGCACCAGCAGAGTAGTTTGCATCTACTTTCATAAAGCCATTTGGAGCAAAAACAGTTGATGTAATGTCTGAGCCATCTTTTGCAAATGCTTTTAAGCCAACACCTGCAAAAGGAGGAATTAGCATAGAGAAGTCAAACTCCTCTTCACCCATTGAGCCATCAAGTAGTTCATAATGAACCTTACCTTTTTCAACTTTGTTTACATGTGCACCGATAATCCAATCTACATTTCTCTCAGTAAAGAGTGATTCTGCAAAGATTTTTGAACTAACAGCAAATCCCATGCTCTTCATATGTAATCCGCCAACTCCAAAGTCGCCTAAGAAAGACTCATTTGAAATCCACTTTACATCAGCCATATCACGAACACCAGCTTTTTTAAGCTCATGCTCAATGTTAAAGATATACTCAAATGCAGCGCCTTGACATGTACATAAACCATGTCCTGTTCCTATTAGAAACTTTTGACGCTCACCTTTTTTCATCTTTTGGATTGTTTTTTGAAACTCCTCATTGGCGTGAGAAGCATGGTCTGCAGTACAAACAGAAACAGTAAACTCGCCAAGTTCAGAACCCTCTCCAAGCCCTGGAGTCGCACCAAAGTTTAATTTAGGTCCTGTTGCATTGATTAGGTAATCATACTCTATGTTCTCTGTTTTGCCTTCATTGCCCTTAGATGTAAATTCTATAGTTACAAAAGGTTTACCACTTGACTCAGAGCCCTCTGGATTAATTGAGAGCGCTTTTGCTTGTTTAAAATTAATACCAGCTTTTGAATATACAGGAGCTAAGTCAAAGGTAACATCCTCTTTACTCATCTCACCAACACCAACCCAAATGTTTGATGGAATCCAATTCCATTTTGAGTTTGGAGTAACAACAACTACTTCGTGAGCCGAACCAAGCCATTTTGCCGCAAATGTTGCAGCTGTATGACCAGAGACTCCTCCACCAAGAACAACTAATCTTGCCATTTAACATCCTTATTGTTAATTAAGTCTAAAAAAAACTTACTACAATAGTATCTTAAAAATTTAAAAAAAAACTTTGTAAAAATTTTTACCTATTATGAATGCTTATAAATAAAAAATTAAATTTTCAATATTTTGCTAATAATTTCATATACATTCTTAGAGAGAGAGTGCTCATTTAGGACTCTTTGGAGCTCTATCTTCATAACGCTCTTGTTCTGCTCATTTAATTTCTCATATATTTTAAATGCACCAGCCAAGCCTGAAGCAATTTGCGGATTTATCTTATCAATATCTATAATTTTATCTGCGATAAACTTATATCCTAAGCCATCCTTTGCATGAAAATATTTGTAATTTCTAGCAAAAACTCCTATAAGTGAACGAACAAAATTTGGTATAAGTTCATTGTAGGCATCATCATTTTGAAGAGCTATAACCCTATCTAGCGTGCCTTCTCTATTTGAAGCTGCTAAGATTGAAAAGAACTTTTGCATTACTAAAGTATCATTTTTGTATCTCTTATAAAAATCATCAAGTCCAGTTGCAGAAAGCTCGGCTGAGATATTTTCTAAAATATCAAGAGCGACTACTCTATCCGTCATGGTAAGTGACATATTGTATTGCTCATTTGCTAAAGTCGCAATCTCATCACTCTCTAAAGATGAGAGCAGTTTTAAGGCGCGGTTTTTTAGACTTCTCTCTGCTATACTTTTTGCATCAAGCTTTTTCGATTGTGGTTTATGATTTTGTCTATAAAGTTCTAAGAGTTTCTCTTTACATGTAGAAGCAAGATGTTTTTGAAGCTTCTCTTTTGCCTCATAAATTATCTCAAAATCAATTACTTTAGCTCTTTGCATAATGGCAGAGACGCTTGGAAGCTCTAGAAGCAGAGCTT
The DNA here is from genome assembly GCF_000012965.1 of Sulfurimonas denitrificans DSM 1251. Lineage (NCBI taxonomy): Bacteria > Pseudomonadati > Campylobacterota > Epsilonproteobacteria > Campylobacterales > Sulfurimonadaceae > Sulfurimonas > Sulfurimonas denitrificans. Next base: position 631,703 of record NC_007575.1, read on the forward strand.
TGTATGACATCTCAAGTTCCTCTTCTAAAATATGCTCATAAGCTTTAACATACTCTTCATCAATTCCCTCACCTCTCATTAGAGCTTCAATCGTCTCTAGGGCAAATGACTGCGCTGACTCATACTTTACAAAGCTGTTTTTATCATGTTTCATTAAAAAAGCGTAATTACTCTCTTTATGTTCTATGATTATCGGAGCTGAAAAATCTCTGTTGATGGAGAGTATTGGTTTTGATTTGGCTTCAAAAACAAACTCTTGGCTCTCTTTTGAGACTATTAAAACTTTTTCTAAAATCTCTTTGCCACTACTCTCTAAAAGAGCAATTTTAAGAGGATAATAGTAAGGTTTTTGTGCGCTGCCATCAACTGCATCTGGAACTATTTGAGTTAGAGTAACTATAAATTTGCCACTCTCAAATCTCTCATCTATCTTCAATTTCGGAGTTCTTGATTGATGATACCATCTCTTAAACTGCTCCAAGTCAACGCCACCAGCCTTACTCATAGCCCATAAAAAGTCATCTGTTCTCACCGCTTGTCCATCAAACGTATCAAAGTACAGATCCATAGCCTTGCGGTACTTCTTCTCTCCCAAAAGAGTATGAAGCATACGTATAACTTCAGCGCCCTTTTCATACACTGTAGCTGTGTAGAAGTTATTGATAGCCATGTAAGAATCTGGTTGAATTGGGTGCGCTGTTGGAGAAGCATCTTCTACAAACTGTCTCTCACGAAGCGCTTTTACATCTTCTATGCGTCCAACCTCTTTTGAGTTCATATCTGCTGAGAAGCACTGATCACGAAAAACCGTAAGCCCCTCTTTTAGTGTAAGCTGAAACCAATCTCTGCATGTAATACGATTTCCAGTCCAGTTGTGAAAATACTCATGTGCGATAACACTCTCAATCGCCATAAAGTTGGCATCAGTCGCACTCTCTTCATCCGCTAAAACATAAGCTGAATTGAAGATGTTTAAACCTTTGTTCTCCATCGCACCCATGTTAAAACTATCAACTGCCACAATACTGTAAATGCTTAAATCATACTCTCTGCCATAAACATCTTCATCCCATTTCATCGCATCTTTGAGTGACTTCATGGCATGTTTGCACTTAGACTCATTTCCTCTGTCTGTGTAGATATATAGCCTTACATATTTGTTGCTTTTTGTTATGAACTTATCCTCTATAACGCCCAAATCTCCAGCAACAATAGCAAAAAGATAAGATGGTTTTGGATGTGGGTCAAACCAAGTTATTCCATGTCTGCCATCATCAAGCTTGAAGTTTGACTCTCTGTTTCCATTGCTAAGTAAAACTGGATAACGCTCTTTGTCCGCTACTAACGTTACTTTAAAAATAGCCATAACATCAGGACGGTCTATATAAGGGGTAATTCGTCTAAAACCCTCAGGCTCGTTTTGTGTACAAAAAATGTTTCCTGATTTATAAAGCCCTTCAAGCTCAGAGTTTAAGTGTGGATATATTTTATTGATAATTATAACTTTGAAGATATCTCCAACATCCAGAATTTTTAAACTCTCTTTTTCCATAACATATCTACTCTCATCGAGTTTTTCATCATCAAGATATATCTCAAGAAGTTCCAAATCAACAGCGTTAAGAGTCAAGTCTTTAGCATTTTTGTCCTCTTTTGTTATCTGCATCAAGTTTGTAACTTGCGTATGCTCTTCAAACAACTCAAACACCAAATCACACGTCTTAATAATAAACTGAGGCGCTTTATAATCTTTTAGGTAAATAGTCTCTACTTTGCTCATAATAATCTCTTTAATTTTTTTATAATAATAGCATAAGTGCTATTTCTATTAAAACTTTATAGAGAGATAAAAACTTATGTCAAATCTGCTGTCTTCTGAGAGATAGTTGTTTTTTTTATATATAACATAGGGTGGTTTTGTGGTGGTTTCGTACTCGCTCTTTGGTAGCCACTCGTGATAGAGCCACTGGATAAATTTTAACATGTCACCTTGTTCTGCGATTAAATCAAACTTTGCGTAGATTCCCTCGGCGATATTAAACTTTGGTAACCTGTCACTCTTTACTTTAACGCCTTTATCAACGACTATACATGCAACATATTGACACTCATTAAGCGGCGTTATCGTTGGGTTGTCATGAAAAAGAGCTATCTGTTTATATTCTGTTATATTGTTGCTAAAAACCCATGTTTGAAGCTTTTGCCATGTACTCTTAATTAGCGCATTATAACCGCTGTGTCTTATGTAGTAACTCTCCATTTGTGGCATTTTTACTATCGTTGGCTCTAGGTGGTCAAATTTTGCAGTTGATTTTTTTGCTTTTGGAGATTGTTCAATTATACGCTGTGAAAACTTCTTATATCCGCCACTTTTCCACTCTTTTGGAGTCATACTAAAACGCTCTTTAAATACACGCAAAAATGATGTTTGAGAGCTGTACCCGCAGATATTTGCCACATCGCTGATTGTTGAGTATTTGTTTGTTAAAAGAAGATTTGAGGCTTTTTGAAGTCTGATAGATTTTATGCTCTCATATATATTTTTTCCAAATACATCTTTAAAGATTCTGTGCATATAAAACTTACTGATTTTTAAGTCCTCACTTAGCTCATCCATCGCTATATTTGTATCTATATGCGTATATATATAGTACATTATAGCATTGGCGATTTGTACTCTTTTTTGTAATGTCTCTTTTTTCATGGTTAAAATTGTAGCAAAAAATAAATATTTTTAAAACACAAATTAACTATATATTTAGCAATAACAGATAGTTTTATAAGCATTAATAGTGAAGAATTAATTTTTATAAAGTTATAGAATTTCGTCAAAATTTATTTACAAGGCAATGAAGATGAAAAAAATTTCTAAAATATTAGTTGCAAACAGAGGCGAGATAGCTCTAAGAATTATTAGAGCATGTAAAGAGCTAGAGATTAAAAGTGTAGCTATCTTCTCAGAGGTAGATGTTGAGGGTATCTGGGTAAAAAAAGCAGATGAATGTTACCCGATAACAGGAGATGCACTTCAAGCTTACCTTGACTATGACAGAATCATCACACTTGCCCTAAAAGCTGGTTGTGACGCTATTCATCCAGGATATGGATTTTTATCTGAGAACGCAGAGTTTGCACAATCATGTGAAGACAGAGGGATCATTTTCATAGGTCCAAAACCTGCTCACATCGCACTATTTGGCGATAAAATGGCTTCAAAAGTAGCTATGAGAGAGATTGGTGTTCCTGTTTTAGAAGGAACAGATGAGCCGATAGTAGATAAAGCTGAAGGCGGAAAAATCGCTGCAAAAATCGGTTTTCCGATTATTATCAAAGCGGCATTTGGCGGCGGTGGACGAGGTATGAGGATAGTTAAGAGTGCAAAACTCTTTGATGAGATGTTCGACTCTGCTACAAATGAAGCTAAAAAATATTTTGGAAAAGGCGACGTATTTATAGAAAAATATGTTGAAAATCCAAGACATATCGAGATTCAAGTCGTAGCCGACAAATACGGCAATGTAGTACATTTAGGCGAGAGAGATTGCTCGATTCAAAGACGTCATCAAAAAGTGATAGAGATTGCGCCATCACCTAGACTTAACCCTGCGGCAAGAAAAGAGCTTTACAGAATCTCTACAAAAGCGATGTTAAAACTGGGCTATGAGAGTGTGGGAACAGTAGAGTACTTACTTGATGAGAACGACAACATCTACTTTATTGAGATGAATACAAGGGTTCAAGTTGAACATCCTGTAACTGAAATTATCTCGGGAATTGACATTATTCAGCGAATGATAGAGATTGCAGAGGGCGATAAACTTAAATATCTTCAAGAGGAGATTAACTTTAGAGGATATGCGATAGAGTTTAGAATAAACGCAGAAAACCCGCAAAACAACTTTATGCCTTCAATAGGTACGATTACAAACTATATAACACCTGGAGGTCCAGGAGTTAGACTTGATTCAAGTGTTTATACAGGTTACACAATTCCACCAAACTATGACTCAATGGTAGGAAAGCTTATTGTTTGGGCGCTTGATTGGGAGGGTGCGGTAAAAAAAGCTTCAAGAGCATTAGATGAGTTTTATATAGATGGCGTAATTACAAACCTCTCGCTTCATAGAGAAATAGTTAAAGATGCGGATTTTATAGCTGGAAATTTAAATACAAGCTATCTTGATAAAAAAATGGAACTCTTCAACTTAAAAGCTACAAAATCTATAGCTGAAGAGGAGAAAAAAACATCATTTATAGCTAACTTGATAAACAAAATTAAAGAGCATAAGTTGATTATTAGACATTAAAGAAATTTCCCTTTTCGTTGCTAAATAAAAAGGGAGTTGTAGTAAAATTGCACTTATAAAACTATTATAAGGCAGCGCAGTGAGCATTTACAGAGAGTATGATATTAGAGGAATTTATGAGCAAGAGTTAAATGAGCAGAGCGTTACTCGCATTGGGTACGCTTTAGCTTCAAAAATCAAAGGTGAGTATGTTGCTGTTGGCTACGACGCAAGAGACCACTCTCCTATTCTTTTTGAGTATCTTGTTCACGGGCTTAATGCTGGTGGGAAAAAAGTTTTAGATATAGGAATGGTTCCAACTCCAGTTAACTACTTCTGCAACTACAACGAATTTGATGGCATCTTAGCTTCTGCTTCAGTGATGATTACAGGTTCACACAACCCAAGCGAATATAACGGCTTTAAAATAACAATAGACAAAGCTCCTTTTTTTGGTGAAGATATTTATGCACTAGGACGTGAGTGCGAAACTATTAAAAGCATACCAAAAGTAAAAAGAGAAGTTACAAAAATAGATGCACTATCTCGTTATGTTGATTTTTTAGTTAGCGAGTTTCAACATCTAAAAGGTATGCCGACTCGCATAGTTTATGATTGCGGAAACGGCGTTGCTGGAATTGTTACTGAGAGAATCTTCTCTGCGTTAGAGTTACATGTAAAAGGTCTTTATGTAAATCCAGATGGAACTTTTCCAAACCACCATCCAGACCCTTCAGATGAGCATAACTTAGAGGATATTAAAAAGCTTCTAGCAACTGAGGGCGATATCGCTTTTGCTTATGATGGGGATGCCGACCGCATAGCTGTTTTAACTCATAAAAACAATATTAAGGGCGATATGATGGCTCTTTTGTACTCTTTGAAGATGGATAAACCTACAGTTGTTGGAGAGGTAAAATGTTCTCAAGTTATGTATGATGAGTTAGAGAAGCGAGGTGCAAAAGCTATCATGTACAAAACTGGACACTCAAATTTAAAAGTAAAAATGCAAGAGATAAATGCCGACCTTGCGTGTGAAGTAAGCGGACATGTATTTTTCAAAAATCGCTACTTTGGTTATGATGATGCTATTTATGCAACTCTTCGTATGTTAGAGCTTGTTCATGATGGAATTGACTTAGATGCAGAACTTGCAAAACTTCCTCAAGTTTTCTCAACTGAAGAGATAAAAGTAAAAACCACAGAGAGTGAAAAATTTAAAATCATAGATAGAGTAAAAGAGCTTTTAAAAACTCCTCCAGCACATTTTCCAAAAATTAAAAATATTATAGATGTTGATGGCGTTCGAATAAACTTTGAACATGGATGGGGACTTGTACGTGCTTCAAACACAACTCCTGTGTTGGTAACTCGTTTTGAATCAACTTCACAAGCAGAAGCAAAACTCTATGAAGACTCTATGAACAAGCTTATCTTAGAGGCAAAAAACTCTCTTTAAAAGAGAGGTAAAATATATTTTGCTATAATCTTGACAATTTTTACGCAATTTAAGGATATTTATGAAAACTCATACACTTTTAATGCCACTAGATATGCACCTTCATCTTCGTGATGGAGTTATGCTTGAGAACATCGCTCCACTTAGTGCTTACAGCTTTAGCGGTGCACTTATCATGCCAAATCTTGTTCCTCCAGTTGAAACATTAGAGGATGTGAAAGCATATAAAGAGCGGATAATGGCGACTGTTCCAAACGATTTTTTTGAACCATATATGACACTTTTTTATAAAAACTATGATAAAAAATTCCTAGCTACTATTGTTGATCACGTTACAGCGATAAAACTCTATCCAGCTGGGATAACTACAAACTCTGAGGGTGGCTTATCTTCTTTTAATATTGAAGAGATGCGCGAAACTCTAGAAGCTATGAGTATTTTAGGAATTCCACTTTGTGTTCATGGAGAGAGTGATGGTTTTGTGATGGATAGAGAAGAAGAATTTATGAGCATCTATGAGCTATTAGCGACAAATTTTCCAGATTTAAAGATAGTTATGGAGCATATTACAACAAAAGCAGCAGTTGATATGCTAGATAAGCATAAAAATCTATACGCAACTATTACAGTTCATCATCTTCTCTTTACCCTCGATGATGTTGTTGGTGGTATGATGATGCCTCATAATTTCTGCAAGCCAATTGCAAAACGTCCTGAGGATTTAGATGCGCTTCTTAGCGTTGCCCTTGAAGCACATCCAAAAGTTATGTTTGGCTCAGACTCAGCACCTCACTCAAAAGAGAAAAAAGAGTGTTCTGGCTGTGCAGCTGGCGTTTTCAGTGCGCCTATTGCGCTTCAGCTTCTGTGTGAAATATTCGAACAGTATGACAAACTAGATAATCTTCAAGCATTCATAAGCGATAATGCTCAAAGTATCTATAAAATTTGCCCTGAATTTAAGGAAGTTATCTTAGAAAAACGTCCATTCATCGTACCTGCATCTTACAGCAATGTAGTTCCAATGTATGCCTCTAGAGCAATAAACTGGGCGATAAGAAGCGTTGAGTAAGATTTTATTCTTAGAAGATGATCTGCTTTTTGCAGAGACTCTGATTGATCTACTTGAAGAGAACAACATGGAAGTTGTTCACGTTCCAAATGGTCAAGCCGCACTAGATAGAACCTTTAAAGAGAAGTTCAATCTCTATCTTCTTGATATTAATGTGCCTCTCGTTGATGGCGTAACTCTGCTTAGAGAGTTAAGAGAGTCTGATGATGATACTCCAGCAATTTTTTTGACTTCTCACAAAGAAAAAGAGGTGTTAAAAAAAGGTTTTCTCTGCGGTGCAGATGACTTTATAACAAAGCCATTTGACGCTGATGAACTTATTTTGCGTATATTGGCAATAATTAAGAGAGCAAAAAAAGAGGATGTTACATGTATAGGATTACTTTGTAATGATGATACACATAAACGTTTTTTATATGATAATAAAGAGATAGAACTCTCAAAAAAAGAGTATCAGCTACTGCGTCTGCTTATAAAACATGCAAACAACACTGTGCCAAAAGAGATGATAATAGACACACTTTGGAGTAGCAGTGAAGGCGGAAGTGATGGAGCGCTGAGGGTTTATATCAACCGCATTAAACAACTTGTTCCGCAAATAAATATAGAAAATATCAGAGGCGTTGGATATAAACTTGTTTCGTAACCTACGCATAACAATTTTTATCTACTACGTTTTAACAGTTCTCTCCTTAATGGGAATTTTATATTACTTCGTCTCTATAATTGAGACACAAAATCTATTTTTACTATTTTTCATTCTATTTTTGCTAACTATTTTCACTGCAATTATAATTGCAAAACTCTCGATTGACCCTCTGTTTGAACATGTAAGAAATCTTCAAAATCTCTCAACAGAAACACTTCATGAGCTAAATCTGCCAATAAGTACAATTAGAACAAACATAAGTATGTTAAAAAAAAATCTCTCAAATGAGAAAGATTTAAAAAGAGCTTCAAGAGTTGAGAGTGCTTGTATTATGCTTCAAGAGCGATATAATGAACTAGACTACATGATAAAACTTCAAAGTGCAAATATAAAGCATGAGACTATCTCGCTAGATGAACTGCTTAAAAAAAGAGTCGATTTTTTAAAACAGATATATCCACATGTAGAGTTTACTTTATCGCTTGAGCCGCTGCAGATAACAAATGACACCATCGGTTTATCCAAGGTCATTGACAATCTTTTGGACAATGCTGTAAAATATTCACTAAATATTCACAAAGTAGATATAAGATTGCACAACCAAACGCTTTACATAAAAGACTATGGTTGTGGCATAGATGAAGTAGAGCTTTTAAAAATTTTTGATAGATATTATCAAAGCAATGAAAATATGCGTGGTTTTGGGATTGGGCTTAGCATGGTAAAGCGTTTTTGCGATGCTAATCATATCGCCTTAAATTTTAAATCTAAGCTAAATATGGGTACAACAGTTATATTAAAATTCAAGGAAAATTAGTGGAAAAAAACATCTTAGCATACGCAGAGGCAGCGTTGGATTATGGAGTTATTGGACTTCTTATACTTATGAGCGTTATTACTCTTTGGTTATTTATTGAGAGAATGATGTTTTATAGCTCTTTGCGTCTAAGTGATTATGAGAATCGGGATGAGCTTGAGATTGATTTAACAGACAACTTAAGCATCATCAGTGTTATAGGTTCAAACGCTCCTTATGTTGGGCTTTTAGGAACAGTTATAGGGATAATGCTTACATTTTACACAATGGGTGAAGTTGGAACTATTGATGCAAAAAAAATCATGGTTGGCTTAGCTCTTGCACTAAAAGCAACTGCAATGGGACTTATCGTTGCAATGCCTGCTATTGTGTTTTACACCTTGCTTTTGCGCAAAGTAGAAAAGATATTGACACTCTTTGATATTGCACAAGACAAAAAGAACAAGTAACTAAATATGGCAAAATTAAAAAAAGTAAGAAAGCGTTTTGATGAGATAAATGTTATACCTTTTATCGACATTATGCTTGTTCTTTTGGTTATGGTTTTAACAACTGCTACATTTGTAAATCAAGGGATTATCCCAATCGAGCTTCCAGAGGCAAAAGCAGCTAAAAAAGAGGATAATAAAAAAGAGGTTACTATCTATATAGATGCAAAAGGTGACATCTTTTTTGAAAAAGAGAGAGTTGATTTAAAAACACTCGAAGCCAAACTCTCATCTGTAGAAAAAGAGCAAGCAGTCCTTCTAAGAAGTGACAAAGAGTCTAAATTTCAAGATTTTGTTAGCGTTATGGATATCTTAAAACGCCTAAACCATGAGCAGCTCTTTATAATCACAAAAGAGTAGTTAGTAACTTCTCTCCAAGAGCCTAAATCTTTTCTCTGAAGAGTTTTGCTCAATATTTGTTTCTCTCTTATCTACATGTAGAGTGTTTTTATCTTCACTAAATATTTTTTTATCAACATTTGAAATATCATGAAAAAGCGTAGTTGCTATAAAAAAAAGTATCATAATTACGACAACACTAGCATAGAGTAAAATATAATTTTTTATATGACCATCTTCAAAGGGATTTTGGATTTTCATTTAACTCACTTATAGATATATTTTCTGAGATTATAGTTAAAAAGTAGGTAATAAAAGATTAATTACAATTTCTTTATGATAATATAATTAAAAAAAAATTAAGGGGATTTTATGCAATCAACAAAATTTCGCGGAACAAAAGTCACACTTGTTGGCGATCAGATAGGAGTGGGTGATAGTGCTCCAATAGCTACTGCAATCGGCACAGATTTAAACAGTGTAACAATAGGCGGTGCTAGAGACAAGATACAGTTAATCGTTACAGTTCCCTCACTAGACACTGATACATGTGCTGCTGAAACAAGAAGATTTAACGAAGATGTCAATAATCTTGATATTTGTGAGACAACAGTTGTATCTATGGATTTACCATTTGCATCTGAGCGTTTTTGCACAACTTCTGGAATTGAGAATCTAACTGTTGTAAGTGACTATTTAGATAAAAGCGTAAGTCTAGCTTATGGAGTTTTGATGGATGACAACAAACTTCAAGGACTAAGTGCCAGAGCCGTTTTTGTAGTTGATAGAAGCGGAATAATAGTCTATAAAGAGATTGTTGAAGAGGTAACTTCTGAGCCAAACTATGAAGCAGCTCTAGAAGCTATAAAACTCGCTAGATAAAATTTAAACCACCAAAAAAGTGGTGGTTTAAATATCTACATGTGGAATGATTACATCATCCCTGGCATTCCACCCATACCGCTCATATCTGGCATTGAAGATTTCTCTTCAGGAAGCTCATAAATCGCAGCTTCTGTTGTAAGAAGCAGGCTAGCAATTGAAGTAGCATTTGTAAGTGCCACACGACCAACTTTAAATGGATCTATAATTCCAGCTTCAAACATATCTACATATTCACCTGTTGCCGCATTAAAGCCTATGTTTTCATTGGTTGCACCTTCAACTGCGTTTACAACTACACCAGCGTCATATCCAGCGTTTGTTGCTATTTGTTTAAGTGGTGCTTTTATAGCTCTAAGGATTATTTCACAACCAATTTTTTGGTCTCCGCTAAGATCAAGTTTTACTTTTGCACCAGCACGAACAAGAGCAGCTCCTCCACCTATAACGATTCCCTCTTCAACAGCAGCTTTTGTAGCAGAGAGTGCGTCATCCACACGATCTTTTTTCTCTTTCATCTCAGTCTCACTAGCAGCTCCAACTTTTATAACAGCAACGCCACCGCTTAGTTTTGCTAAACGCTCTTGAAGCTTCTCTTTGTCATATTCGCTAGTTGTAGTATTCATTTGAACTTTGATAGCATCTACCCTTGCTTGTACAGCTTCAGACGTTCCTGCACCATTTACAATTACAGTATTGTCTTTATCTATAACTATACGAGAAGCTTGTCCTAGATGTTGGATTGTAGCTCCGCTTAGTGTATGTCCCGTCTCCTCAGAGATAACAGTTCCAGCGGTAAGCACCGCAATATCTTGCAACATCGCTTTTCTTCTATCACCAAATCCTGGAGCCTTAACTGCAGAGATATTTAAAACACCACGAAGTTTGTTTACAACTAAAGTTGAAAGTGCCTCGCCCTCTACATCTTCAGCTATTATAAGAAGTGGACGAGAAGTTTTTTGAACCTGCTCTAAAACTGGAAGCAAATCTTTAAGTGATGCAATTTTGCTATCGGCTAGTAAAATCCAAGGATTTTCAATCTCAGCAGTCATCTTCTCTGTATTTGTAATAAAGTACGGGCTTAAGTAGCCACGATCAAACTGCATACCCTCAACAACATCGAGTTCATCAACAATTCCCTTAGCTTCTTCAACAGTTATAACACCATCTTGGCCAACTTTTTCCATAGCTTCAGCAATCATATCGCCAATAGCAGTATCAGAGTTTGCAGAGATAGTTGCAACTTGTGCTATATCTTTTTTACCGTTAATTACTTTGCTTGATGCTTTTAAATGTTTTAAAATCTCTTCACAAGCCTTATCCATCCCTCTTTTTACTTCGATAGGGTTAGCTCCAGCTGTGATATTTCTTAAACCTTCAGAAAAAATTGCATTTGCTAAAACTGTAGCTGTCGTTGTACCATCACCTGCTTCATCAGCTGTTCTTGAAGCAACATCTTTTACAAGAGTAGCACCCATATTTTCCAGTTTGTCTTGTAGTTCTATCTCTCTAGCAACAGATACACCATCTTTTGTGATTATAGGATTACCATAACTTTTTTGAATCAAAACATTGCGACCACGAGGCCCCATTGTAACCTTTACTGCGTCTGTAAGTTTTGCAACACCACGAGCCAGTGCATTTCTTGCGTTATCTGAAAAAATTATCTCTTTTGCCATTTCATACTCCTTTAATTTTGCTTATTTTATTTATTATTTGATGATTCCAAAAATATCTTCACTATCTATGATAAGAAATTTCTCTCCATCTAGCGTAACTTCACTACCTGAAAACTTTCCAAAAAGAACTTTGTCCCCACATAACATCTCTTTAACTTCCGAACTAACTGCTACAACCTCACCACGCGAAGGCTTCTCTTGCGCATTATCAGGAATAATAATACCACTTGCTGTAGTATTTGCCTCTTCTACTCTTTTTACTAGGACTCTTTTGCCTAATGGTTGAAAATTCATATAAAACTCCTTAAATAATATTGTTTATGAGCGCAATTTTACAGAAAAAAGGTAACAAAGTCAATACATATTTAGTCACATAGACTAAAGTTTTTTTATTAAATTAACTAAAGATACTTGACATTAATTGTATTTATCTATATATTTTCAATTTTATTTTATTTAACACTCTATATTTCGTAATCTTAGGTTATTTAAAGTTTCAAGTAAGTATAATTCTGCCTCTTAAAAGATGTCAGGGTAGCTCAGCTGGTTAGAGCACTGGTCTCATAAGCCGGGGGTCGGGGGTTCGAGTCCCCCCTCTGACACCATATTTTTTTAAGATTCCGAATTAGCTCAGCGGTAGAGTAGGTGACTGTTAATCACTTGGCCACTGGTTCGAATCCAGTATTCGGAGCCACAACAACATAGAACCCCTTAATATAGGGACTTCTTACTCCTCATAAATCATTCGATGACAATTTAAGTGCCATTGGATTTCAAATAAATCCCTATCTAAACCACCGTTTTATAAGCTAATAAATAACATTTCAGAGGTGTTTGTACAATAACAATTAAGTATTTTGTTAAGGGTAATTATTTGAAATAAAATAGCACTGAATTTTTAAAAATTGATTAAGATGCCCAAGATAAGGCTTAAATGAAGATATGGCTCCGAATACTGGATTCGAACCAGTGGCCAAGTGATTAACAGTCACCTACTCTACCGCTGAGCTAATTCGGAACATTTGATAGGGCGGAATTATACTTTAAGAGCCATAAAAAGTCAAGGTTTTGGCATTATTTTATTCGTTTTCTTTTTTCATTTTCATGAAGAATAAAAAACTCTAAATTACCTATTTTTTTAATGACTACTATTTTTTTGGACATTAGATTTTTAAGGCGAATTTTACTCTCTTCATCAAAGAGTAAATCTATATCTTCCATGGTTAGTGGTCTTTTGTCAAGCGTGTTTAAAATCTCTTCATCATCGTAAGTAGCGTTGTTTGGTTCTGCATGGATTCTTGAGGCTACATGTACAGGAAGTGAGCTATCAAAAAGAAGCGATACCTCATAGAGCTCTTTATAGCTAAGTCCTTCAACAGGATAGGCGGGTGGTCTATCTATCGTGCCTAAATCAATTCTAGTGGCATTTATTTTTAATAAAACTTCATTTAGTTTATATATTTCTTCTTTTGTATCATTTAATCCATGAACAAAGAGTATCTCTATAAATAGCTTTCCTCTATATACATGTGAAAACTCTTCTACCTTTTGAACTATTTTAGCTATATCTATATTTTTATGAGGTCTATCTATTCTTTTAAAGACATTATCACTTACAGCGTCAAGAGATAATTTTACTTGATCTAGTTTTAGGAGTAATGAGAAAATTCTATCATCAACAAGTGTTGCGCTGTTTGTTAGTATAAGTGTTTGCGTGGAGTTTTTTATCTTATCTATCTCTTCTATTAGTTTATCAAGATGCGGGTAGAGAGTTGGTTCGCCATTTGCAGTTAGTGTGATAACGTCTATTTTGTCATGTAGATGAGTTTTTAGCTCATCTATTATGGTAGATACTTCAACTACTTCTATCTGTTTATCGGTTGTAGCACTTGGAGCTAGTTCACAGTAAAGGCAGTCAAAATTACACTGTTTTAGAGCAGGGGAGAGATCTACACCCAAAGAAGAGCCAAATCTTCTTGAGTTTATCGGACCAAAGATAGTTTTCACTTATTTTTTACTAACCCTATGACACTCTTTGATGAAGTGTTTTGCATTCTCTACTGGGACGTCGGGGAGTATTCCATGTCCAAGGTTAAAGATATGTCTTTTTCCACCCATTATTTTTTGAATAGACTCTACAGACTCAGTAGTTTCCTCTTTTGAGTAGAGTCTGCATGGCTCCATATTTCCTTGAAGAACATAGCGCTCTCCAAGCTTCTCTTTTGCTAAATCCATAGGTGTTGACCAATCAACTCCAAAGACTTCAAAATTTCCATACACTTTATCTAAAAATGCAGGTATTCCTTTTGGGAACATGATAATTGGAATATGCGGATATTTTGCTTTTAGATAATCTGCAATCTCTACCATATATTTCCATGAAAACTCATCATATTTTGAAGGTTCAATTGCTGCCGCCCATGAGTCAAAAATCTGAACAACATCAATACCAGCCTCTATTTGCTTCTCCATGTAAAACTTTACAACCTCAGTTACTTTAGAGAGAATTTTATGAAGAAGTTTTGGGTTTGAGTACATCATTTTTTTGCAAATATTGTAAGTTTTTGTTCCCTCGCCCTCTATCATATATGTAGCAAGCGTCCATGGAGCTCCTGTAAAGCCTATTAAAGCCTTATCTTCTGCTAATTGCTCTTTAATAAGTTTGATAGTATCATAGACATAAGTTAATTTAGAAGCTGCCTCATCTCCACCAAAGAGTCTATCTAAGTCTGCTTCATTCTTTATAGGATCATCAAACTTTGGACCTTCTCCTGTTACAAACTTTAAATCCATTCCCATCTCAAGAGGGACTACTAAAATATCACTAAAGAGTATTGCTGCATCAACTCCTACAATATCAACTGGCTGAAGAGTTACTTCACAAGCTTTTTTAGGGTCATGACAGAGGTTTAGAAAATTTCCAGCCTCAGCTCTAACCCTCATGTACTCTGGGAGGTAGCGACCAGCTTGGCGCATCATCCAAACAGGCGTATATGGTGTCTCTTTGCCAAAGCATGCATCTACAAATATTTTACTCATTTTAATCCTTAATATTATGTTTAGTGACTTTTTCCGACTTTACTTAAAAAATAGAGCCCAACTGCAACAGCAGTGATAGAGAGTGCCAAATATAGTAAATCTAATGCGCCGTTATAAGTTGTATGTCCAACTTTTTGGAAAAAACCAACAACTAAAACCATAACGATAACTTTAGATATTTTATCTTTTAACTGATCTAGTGAATGGACTGCTAATAGTTGATTTTCACACCCATCTTTATCTTTTGCTGGATCTATATCTGAGATAAAAAGTTCGTAAAGACCAAAAGAGAAGATAATCATTACAACACCAATAAGATATAAATCAACCGCACCGATGATTCCACCAACAACTTCTTCGTGAAAGTGTTCTGGATGTGAATGTGTTATGTAGGTGCTTATGACATATTTTGCTGTTTCATAAATATCAAAACTCGCAACTACAAAAAGTAAAATAGCCCCAATAAGTCCAAAAAAAACGGCAAGCAAGATTATAAATCTTGAATGCCACAACCCGTTTTCAAAAACTTTCTCTAGCATTAGTTATTTTCCCTCTTCTATTTCTATCCATTTTTGAGCTATACGAACAGCATTGGTTGCAGCACCAACTCTCAAGTTGTCAGCTACTATAAAGAGGTGAAGAACTGTTTTGTCAAAATTATCTACTCTTATACGACCAACAAAAGTCTCATTTTTTTCTAGAGCGATTGAAGGCATCGGATAGATTGACTTTTCTGGATTATCAAGAACAATAATATTTGGCGCTTTTTCTAAAAGTTCTCTTACTTTATCTGCATTAACTTCACAAGCAAATTTTATACTCACTGCTTCTGCATGTCCACGAAGAGTTGGAACTCTAACGCATGTAGCACTCAGTGGAATCTCTCTGTGCATAATTTTGGTTGTTTCATTTACCATTTTCATCTCTTCTTTTGTGTAGCCGTTATCTAAAAATTTATCTATTTGAGGGATAACATTTAGGGCAATCCTATGAGCAAAAGCTTTTACTTCTGCCTCATCAAGCTTAAATGCAAAGAACGATTGCATCTGCGTTACAAGCTCTTCCATAGCGCTTTTTCCAGCACCTGAAGTTGCTTGGTAAGTGCTTACATCTACTCTTTGAATATTGTATGCTTCATCAAGAGGTTTTAGCGCTTGAACCATTTGAATTGTTGAGCAGTTTGGATTGGCAATAATTCCAGTTTTTTTCCACTTTGCAATATCTTGCGGGTTTACTTCAGGTACAACAAGAGGAACGTTTTCATCCATTCTAAAGTGAGATGTGTTGTCAATTACAACAGCTCCCGCTCTAACTGCAGACGCAGCAAACTGTGCACTAACACTTCCACCAGCAGAAAATAGTGCTATCTCAATATCTTCTTCTTCAAAAACAGTGTCTGTTAACTCTTTGATAGCAACTTCTCTGCCAGCATACATGACTGTTTTTCCAATACTTCTTGAACTTGCAAGTGGAATGAGCTTATTTATTGGAAATTTAACCTCTTGTAAAATTGTTAATATCTCTTCTCCAACTGCTCCATTTGCACCTACTACTGCTACATTATACTTTTTTAACATGTTTCGTTCCTTATAAATTTATACATTTTATTTTGTAAACCTTCTTGAGCTTAAAAAAAGTCCCTCAGGAGCAATTTCATTCGCATCACTAAGTATAACAGCTCTCTCAACAACAGAGATTAACTCTCTTATGTTTCCTGGCCAATTATAAGCAAGGAGCTGTTTCTTTGACTCATCTGAAAAGCTTTTTAATTCAAAACCATATTTTACACAATTTTGCTCTAAAATCTTTTGAGCTATCGCTAAAATCTCCTCTTTTCTCTCTGCAAGAGGTGCGATTATTATTGGAATTGTATTTAAGCGATAATATAAATCCTCTCTAAAAGTGCCATTATGAATTTTTTGCTCTAAATCTGCATTCGTTGCTGCAATAACTCTTATATCTATTTTTATACTTTTAGAAGACCCAAGACGCCTCACCTCTTTTTCTTGCAGGGCGCGAAGAAGTTTTGCTTGAACGCCATAAGGCATCTCTGCTATCTCATCTAAAAAAAGAGTTCCGCCATTTGCTAGTTCAAACTGCCCAGCTTTTGCTTCACTTGCATCGGTAAATGCACCTTTTTCAAAACCAAATAGCTCGCTCTCTATTAAATTATCTGGAATTGCTGCCATATTTATGGCTATAAAAGGTTTTTTAGATCTAGGGGAGTGTTCATGAATGAAAGAGGCAAACACCTCTTTGCCAACACCGCTTTGACCTAAAAGTAAAATAGTTGCATCAGTTTTAGCAGCTTTTGAGGCAATATGTAGAGCTGATTCAAGTGCTTTTGAAGTTCCATAAAAACCACTGTTGTTAACATTTTTTTGCTCTGCATGTACTATTTTTTTAACTTTTTGTATTTTATCTTCTCTTTTTATAGCAGCTATTAAAGTATCTACATCAAAAGGTTTTAATAAAAAATCCTTAACTCCAAGATGAATTGATTCTATAGCTCTTTGAAGAGTCGCATTTCCAGTCATGATTATGACTTCAAACTTTCCATCAAGTTCCTTTACAAACTCTATGCCATCCATTCCCGGCATATTTATATCTGTAATTACAAGATGAAAACTCTCATTAATGCCCTTTAGTGCATCCTTAGCATTTTTAAATGTTATTATTTCAAACTCTTTATAATCGCTCATCGCAATTTCAAGAGATTTTCTCATATTTATATCATCTTCAACTATTGCAATTTTCACTAAATTTCACCTTTTCCTAAAGGAGTGATTCTAGCGAAACTATCATTAAGATCGACTTTGAAGCAAGTTGTTCTAAGTGTGAGAGTTGTAGTTGAGCTATTTTGTAGATTAATGTTTGTCTCTTTATGCTCTACATGTAGTCCAAGTTTGTGAATGTAATCTATAAATTCAGAAGAGTTTAGGGCGATTATTTTTTTTAAGTCATTTTGATTGTTGCTAGCCAAGAGGAGTTCTGAGTATGGCTTGCCACTACACTTTTTCATACTCTTTGAAACAAGAAGCGTTTCATTGTATAAAATGGCATCTTTGACTATGTATTTGTATGATATAAGATATTCACTCGCACAAAGTGAGAGTGAACATAGAACTATTGTTGAGCAAAATCTGAGTGTGAAATTAATATTTCCATCTCTACTTCGCATAATCCCTCTTTAAAAGTTGTCTCAACTATATCTGCATTTCTTACTATTGCTTGAACGTATGTGCGGATTGTTGATTTTTGAACCATCATATTTTTGATAGTGTCTTGCCCATCAACACGAACACCTTTTACTTTTTCAGCTATTGCTCTATATGCATCAGCAATAGCAGCTCGCTTAGCAAGTGCGTAAGCTTGAGCAGGAGAAGATGTGTTCATAGGTGCAACACCTTGACCAACGACAGAGATATGCATAGATCTATTTTGTTTTAGAATTTCTTCTTGAGTCGCCATAGTAGCTAACTCTTCTTCTCTTTGAGCTCTAACTTGAGAGAGTTTATCCATTGTTTTTTGGCTCTCTTCTTTTGCTTGAGCCGCCTGCATTTTAGCAATTGCAGCCTCTTCACGAACTGCTGCTAACTCAGCATTTGTTTGCTCTACAACAGTAGTATCAACTACGAGAACTTTATCAGCTCCAAAAAGTGATGAAACACTTAAAAGCATCGCAAGTAGTATAGAATATCTCATTGTTTGTCCCTTGGCATGGTTTTATAAATTTTTCTTAAGCAACTACTATTCCAATTCATTTGACTCAAAAAGAGAGTCATCTTCTTCATCATCTTCAATAGGTTGTTTTGGACAGCGAGAAACACTTGCAACATCATCACCTTTTACAATATAGACACCACTTGTGTTTCTACTTGATTTTGAGATTGTTTGCATATCAACTCTAATCATCTTTCCAGCTTTAGTAAGAGCCATCATATCCATCTCTTCATCTACCATCAGACAGCCAACAACATATTTTCCAGTTTTTGCAGTCATCTTCATAGCTATAACGCCGCTTCCACCACGATTTGTTAAACGATATTCTCCAGCATCTGTACGTTTTCCGATACCTTTTTCACTTACAACTAAAATCTCTTGCTCATCATTGGCAATAATATTTGCATCAACTACTTCATCCTCTGCATGTTTAAACTTAATACCTCTAACACCTCTGGTATTTCTACCTTGATCACGAGTTTTTTCCATATCAAATTTAATACATTGAGACATTTTAGTCATAATAAATAGATATTTAATGCTCTTGTCTGCAATTTTTGCAGTTATAATAGAGTCATCATCATCAAGTAAAATAGCTTTTACACCATTGCTTCTGATGTTTGAGAACTCACTTAAGTTTGTTCTCTTTACAACACCTTTTTTAGTGAAAAATACTAGAGATTTCTCTTCGCTAAAATCTGTTGTAGGGTTTATAGACTGAATCTGCTCATCGGCAACAAGATTTAGAAGATTTACAACTGCTTTACCTTTTGCTGTTCTGCTTCCTTCTGGGATTTTATAAACTTTGAGCCAGTGAAGCTGCCCGCGGTCAGTTACAAAAAGAAGAGTGTCATGAGTGTTACATGTAAAGAACCTCTCTATAAAGTCATCCTCATAAGTAGTAACGGCAATCTTGCCTTTTCCGCCTCTTTTTTGCTTCTCATATTGTGCTAAAGGAACTCTTTTAATATAGCCTCTGTGTGTGATTGTTACAACCATAGGCTCATTTGGAATAAGGTCTTCAACGTCAATGTCATCATAATCATCTTCTACGTCTGTTCTTCTTACGTCAGTATAAATTGTTAAAAGTTCATCAAACTCTTGATCTATAATGCCATGTAGAACCTCTTCGCTTTTTAAGATAGATTCTAGGTAAGTGATAAGTTTAAGAAGCTCAAGAAGTTCATTTTCAATTTTTTCACGCTCTAGTCCTGTCAATCTTCCAAGGCGCATATCCACGATGCTTTGTGCTTGAATGACACTGAAGTCAAATTCTGAAACAAGGTTGTCTCTTGCCTCTTCTATGTTTTTGCTTGATTTTATAACTCTGATAATCTCATCAATAATATCAAGAGCTTTTTTAAGACCTTCTAAGATGTGTGCTCTTGCTTTTGCTTTTTCAAGATCAAAAATTGTGCGACGAATTATAATTGTTTTGCGGTGATTTATAAAATGTTTTAGAATGTCAATTATTCCAAATATGCGAGGCTCTTGGTTTAATATTGAGAGCATGATGATTCCAAATGTTACTTGCATGCTTGTCTGTTTAAATAGATTGTTTAGGACTATCTCACTCATCGCATCTTTTTTTAACTCTATAACAACACGGATACCTTCACGGTCAGATTCATCTCTAATCTCTGAGACACCATCTATCATCTTATCTTTTACAAGATTTGCAATGTTCTCAATTAGACGAGCTTTGTTAACTTGATAAGGAAGTTCATCAATGATGATAATATCTTTGTTACCCTTTTTCTCGATATGAGTTTTAGCACGAACTTTTATGCGACCACGGCCAGTTGCATAAGCGTCCATTATCCCTTTTTTACCAAATATAGTTCCGCCTGTTGGAAAATCTGGTGCTTTTATATGCTCCATTAGCTCATATAGTTCAATATTTGGATTTGCAAGAAGTGCTTTTAATCCCATCATAATCTCTTGTGGATTATGTGGAGGAATATTTGTTGCCATACCAACAGCGATTCCAGATGAGCCATTGATTAATAGGTTTGGAACACGGGTAGGCATAACATCGGGCTCTTTTGTAGTGCCATCATAGTTATCTATCATATTTACTGTATTTTTTTCTAAATCTTTTAATAACTCACCTGCATACTTTGTCATTCTAGCTTCAGTGTAACGCATAGCAGCAGCGTTGTCGCCATCTACTGAGCCAAAGTTTCCTTGACCATCAACTAACTGCATTCTCATAGAGAAGTGTTGAGCCATACGAACAAGTGCATCATAAACTGCTGTGTCACCATGTGGGTGATACTGACCAATAACGTCACCGACGATACGTGCTGACTTTTTAAACTTTGCTCCATGTGAGAGGCTCAGTTTATCCATTGCATAAAGGATTCTTCTGTGAACAGGTTTAAGTCCATCACGAACATCTGGAAGTGCACGACCTACAATTACGCTCATGGAGTAATCAAGATAGCTACTTTGAAGTGTTTCTTCAATGTTTATGGTTTGTATATTATCGTTGTGTAACAAGTTGCTCATATAAAACACCTAATCTTTTTAATATTGAAAAATTAATTCTTTGAATGGTATCCCAATATCGCTTAAGAGTTATGTAAAGATAGCAAAAAAAGTAATAAGTTTATAGGAAAAAAGAGAGTAGAAGAAAAATAGTAATTGATTAAAAAATAATCATATTTTTGATTAATTTAATAATCTAAGTGTATATAATTTTAGCAAGAAAGTTATATAAAGGATTAGAAAATGAAATGGTATCTCTTAAGTCTATTTTTACCATCTTTTGTGTTTGCACAAGATGTATTAAATAGTGGTGATACAGCTTGGATGTTGGTAGCAACTGCTTTTGTAATGCTTATGACACCAGCTGGGTTGGCATTATTTTATGGTGGTTTGACCCGTTCAAAAAATGTATTAAACACAATGAGTATGAGCTTAGGTGCTTATGCAGTAGGAACAGTTGTGTGGGTTGTAGTAGGATACTCCATTGCATTTGGAGATGGTGATATTATTGGAAGCGGTAAAATAATGCTACATGATATTAGTTCTAACTCTTTGCGCGGAACGATTCCAGAGCTTCTTTTTGTTGCATTTCAGGGAACTTTTGCAGCAATTGCCGTAGCAATAGCTAACAGTTCTATGATAGAGCGTGTAAAATTTTCTACATATATAGTTTTTGCTGCTCTTTGGGTTGCCCTAGTTTATGCACCTGTTACTCACTGGGCATGGGGTGGAGGAGAGACTCTTAACTTTGGTGAGATGGATTTTGCGGGAGGAACAGTTGTTCACTTAAATGCAGGTATCGCTGGTTTTGTTGTTGCTATGATACTTGGGCGCAGAAGAGATTATGGCAAAGTTGCTATTAAGCCCTTTTCTCCACTACTTGTAGTTCTTGGCGCATCGCTCTTATGGTTTGGATGGTTTGGTTTCAATGCAGGTTCACAACTCTCCTCTGATGGTGTGGCGGCTTCTGCATTTTTAGTTACAAATGTTGCAGCATCTCTTGGTGTTATTGGCTGGATTATTGCAGAGTGGTTAGTTTATAAAAAAGCAACTTTAATAGGGGGAGCTTCAGGTGCGGTTGCAGGACTTGTTGCTATTACTCCAGCTTCTGGAAGTGCAGGAGTTGATGGTGCTATTATTATAGGTTTAGTAGGCGGAGTTATAGGCTTTTTGGGTGTGACAAAACTTAAAAATATGTTTAAAGTAGATGATGCTCTTGATGCATTTTGGATTCATGGTTTGGTTGGTATCTGGGGTTCTATTGCAACTGCTATATTTATAGCTCCCTATGCTATAAGTGAGGATTACAATATGGCTTCTCAGCTTTTAAGCCAGTTTAAAACTATTGGTTTGACTATACTCTACAGTGCCCTTGCAACAACAGCAGTTTATTTTATAGCATCTGTACTCACAGGCGGTGGAAGAGTAGATGATGAGAGTGAGAGCAGAGGTTTGGATGAGATGCTACATGGAGAAAAGGTTATAAATCTTTAGACATCGATATAGCAAAATTGGTGGGTATATCATCTTTTTTAGGTATTGCTCATTTTGCATTAAAATAGATGGTTTGCCTAAAATGGTAAAAATGGTTACAATTTTAAACTAAATTTGGAGAAATTATTATGAAAAGAGTAGAAGCGGTTATTAAACCTTTTAAGTTAGAAGATGTAAAAGATGCCTTAGCAGAGATAGGGATAACTGGTATGACTGTAAGCGAAGTTAAGGGGTACGGCCGTCAAAAAGGGCATAGCGAACTTTATCGTGGTGCTGAGTATGTTGTCGATTTTCTTCCAAAGATAAAAATAGAAATAGTAGTTGATGATGAAAATGTTGAGCAAGTAACAACAACAATAGTTGAAGCTGCAAGAACTGGCAAAATAGGCGATGGAAAGATATTTGTAAGTGATATTGAAAAGATTATTCGTATTCGTACTGGTGAGACTGACAGCGAAGCAATATAAAATTGATTAAAAATTAATCAATAAAAAAAATCCTCTACAATCTTATAAGCTATAATTTTCTTCAATGAACATTGAAGGATTTTATATGCTAGAAACAGATTTTAAATACATCATAGACACTTTCTTTACACTCTTTGCTATGACACTCATTATCTTTATGGTTCCAGGTTTTGCAATGCTTGAGGCTGGTTTGGTTAGAACAAAGAATGTTTCAGCCGTTTTGACAACAAATGTAATGATTTATGCAGTAGCTTCTTTAGCATTTTTGCTCTTTGGTTATAAGGTGGCTTTTGGAAGTTTTGATAGTTCAACAAGTAGTATTTGGGCTATTGTAATGTTTCAGATGGCATTTGTTGGCAAGAGTATTAACATCGTAAGTGGTGGTGTGAGTGAGAGAGTTAGAATCATCCCTTTAGCTATTTTTACTATTATCATGGGGTCTGTGATTTATCCAATGGTTGTTAATATTAGCTGGGGTGCTGATATGTTAAGGGATACATTTTTAGACTTGAGCATGTATGATTTGGCTGGATCTACTGTAATACACTCAACAGGCGGCTGGGCGCTTTTAGCGGCACTTTTTATAGTTGGCTCAAGAAGAGGGCGATATCAAGAGGGCAGAGTAAAAGTTATCCCAGCTTCAAATATTCCGCTAGTTGTTCTTGGAGCTTTTTTGCTTTGGATAGGCTGGTTTGGTTTTAATGGCGGAAGTGTTGGCTCTATCTCAAGTGTTGAGAGTGCTAATCTTGTTGCAAAAACTATTATGAATACAAATACGGCGGGACTCTGCGGTGCGATAATCGCTGGAGTTATTATGTATATTAGATATAAACTTTTTGATATTACAATGATTTTAAACGGTGCACTAGGAGGGCTTGTTGCAGTTACGGCGGCAGCTGATTTGTATGACATGTACACACCCATTCTTATTGGGCTAATCGGAGGTGCTTTAGTTGTATTTGCTGTACCTCTTTTTGATAAGTTAAAATTAGATGACCCAGTTGGAGCGCTATCTGTTCACTTAATAAATGGTATATGGGGAACTCTCGCAGTTGGAATTTTTATACAAAATATCTCTTTTATGGCGCAGTTAAAAGGTGTTTTTTTGATAGGTATGTTTGTATTTAGCATCTCTTATACTGTTTTATTTATCATTAACAAATTCTTCAAGTTTAGAGCAGATAATGAAGCACAACTTATGGGTATGGATATTAATGAGTGTGGTGTTGAGGCATATCCAGAGTTTAGAAGAGCTATATAGTTTTTAATTAAATGGTAATTATAATTTAGTTACCATTTCAATATGATTAGACATAGCAACTCATTTTTTATCTCACTTTTTATACATGCACTTTTAATAATTTTTATTTTCTTTATGTCAAAGAGTTATATTGAAGTTAAAGAAGAGGAGCAAAAAATAGCTCTAAATATTTCAATGATAGAGTTCCAAGAAAAAACCCAAGAGATAGAGACCCCTAAAGAGGAAGTTTGTCTGCCAAAAGAGAGCCCAAAAAAAATAAAAGAGATTAAAAAAGAGAGAAAAGTAGTTGAAAAAAAAGCAAAAGAAGAGATAGTACAAGAGAAAAAAGTAGAGAATATTGTAGAAGTAAAAAAAGAGCAAATAACACAAAATAGAGATATTGTTCCAGTAAAACAATTAGATGAAACTCCAAAACAAATCCAAAAAACAGCTCCATCAGAGCCTCTAAAGCAACCAAGCCCACAAGAAGAGTACAGTGAGATAAATAGTCAAAAAATATTAGAACTTCTAAGAGAGAATCTCTACTACCCAATTAGTGCAAGAAAAAGAAATATCACAGGTGTGGTGAAGGTTAGCTTTACATTAGATACAAACGCAAAGGTATGCAATATACATGTAGTAGATTCTGGGAGTGATATATTAAGCAGAGCAGCTATAACAACGATAGAAGAACTTTCTGAAAAATTTCCAAAGCCAAACAGAGAGATAACATTAACCATTCCTATAAACTACAAGCTAAAGTAAAAAAACTGACATAAATCAAAATATCTATTAAAATAAGATGATATACTCAAACAGTAGCAGTAACAATATTTAATCATTGGAGGGATATTTGAAGAACAAATATAACAATAGTATATCACTCAAAAAAATTAATTTTTTAATAATTTTTTTTGTAACAACTCTTCTCTTTTTGATTGTTTTCCTTGGCTATAGCGCAACGAAAGAGCATTTTAAAACTCAAGACATAGAGCGTATAAAAGTCAATATTTTAAATCTTGGATACCTTGTAGTTCCTGTAATAGAAAAAGGCGGCATGGAAACGCTATTGCCAATGCTTAAAAAAAGTGTAGAACTGCATAAAGAGTATGATGCAATTCATGTGAGCGTTGATGATAAAATAGTTCTCTCGACATCTCAAAATGGTAGTGTAAAAGAGTCTGTTTATGTAAATAGTGCGGACATAAGTAGAGTTAAAGAAGATGTCTCTTTTTATGCAAATTTTAGCTATTTTGATAAAGAAAAAAATATAGAGCTAAAATTGATTGTTGATTTAGATGCCAAATATCTGCTAAATAGTGAAAAAAATGTTCAATCTCTTATAGTTAAATATATGCTATATTTTATTTTTGTAGCTCTTCTTCTCTTTTTAATTTTATATTTTTTAAATGTCTATCCTCTTATGAAATTAAACAACAACATCAAAAATCATAAATTAAAGAAGTTAAGATTTTTTGTAAAAGAGCACTCCTTTTTGTATAACCATTTTATGGAAAAATATAACGAGATTGCAGATTTAAATAAGAATCTAGAGGAGCAGGTAGCCATTCGAACAGAACAGCTCTCAAAAACAAATAGACTTCTCAAAGAGGCACAAGAGCTTACTCGTATAGGTAGTTGGGATTATGATTTAGAGGATGGTTCTATTCTATGGTCTGATGAGCTGTTCAATATATTTGAAGTTGATTCAGATGAGTTTACTCCTACTTATGAAACTATTATGAACTTTATTCATCCTGAAGATAGGCAGTCATTTCAAGAAATGTTCCAAAATGCTATAAAACAGAAGTGTGATTACTCTTTGAGTTATAGAGTTGTATTGGGTAATAATATAGAAAAAATAATCTATCAAAAGGGAAGAGTTGAGTACGATATGCTTGGAAATGTTAAGAGAATTACAGGAACCGCACAAGATATTACTCAGAGGTACAAAACAAGTAAAGAGTTAGAGTTCCAATCAAAACTTTTAAACTCCGTAACTGAGTCAATTTTTGTTCATGATTTAGATGGAAATTTTATATATTTAAATGAAGCATCATACATAACAAGAGGATACACAAAAAGTGAGATGCTTGGCATGAAAGTCCAAGAACTTGATTATAGTGATGAAAAAAATAGTGCTGAAATTTATGAAGAGAATTTAGCAAACTTGCAAGAGCAGCTTAGTAAAAAAGAAAAAGCAGTTCTTGAAGTTAGCCATAGAACAAAAGACGGAAAAATATTGCCTATAGAGATTACATGTAAGCTTATAAAAGAGAAAGACAAGAGTTATATAATCAGCATTGCTAGGGATATTAGCGAACTCAAAGCTATGAATAAAACTCTTGAAAAAATGGCAAATACAGACAATTTAACAGGCATCTATAATAGACGTAAATTTGAAGAGATTATTAAAATAGAGATGGAGCGTTCAGCTAGATATAATAGCAATCTATCTCTTATTATGATTGATATAGACCATTTTAAAAGAATAAATGATACATATGGACATGATGAAGGGGATAATGTAATCAGAAAAACAGTAGAGATTGTTAGTAAAAATATTAGGCATTTAGATGTTTTTGTTAGATGGGGCGGAGAAGAGTTTATAGTTTTATGTCCCCAAACAGAGTCTAAAAATGCTTCAATACTTGCAGAGAAGCTAAGAGTCGCCATAGAGAGTGTTAATTATGAGACTCTTGGAAAGATTACATGTAGTTTTGGAGTAACCTCATACATAAAAGATGAGGATAAGAGCAGTTTTATCAAGCGCTTAGATACAGCTTTGTACAGTGCAAAAGATGAGGGTAGAAACAGAGTTGTAGCTCTTTAAATCTGGGGTATTTAAGATGATTCATATAATTGATATTGAGACTGTAAAAAAGATAGCGCAAGAAGCTGGTGATGCCATCATGAAAATTTATACAAAAGATTTTCATATAGAATATAAAGATGACTCCTCTCCCCTCACTGAGGCAGATATAAAAGCAAATGAAATCATCTGTAGCTCTCTGTTTAAACTATATCCAAACATCCCAATTCTCTCAGAAGAGAATAAAATCCCAGAATATAAAACTAGAAAAAATTGGGAATATTACTGGTGCATTGACCCGATTGATGGAACTAAAGAGTTCATAAAGAAAAATGGTGAGTTCACTGTAAATATTGCCCTTATCCACAAAAACTCTCCCATCCTTGGAGTTGTATATGCTCCTGCATTAAATGGCATGTACTGGGCTTTGCAAGGTAAAGGCGCATTTTTTAATGGAGAAAAACTGCCTTTAAAAATAAATTCTAATAAAAAAGAGAAGCTCTTAGTAGTAGTTTCAAAATCTCATCTATCGCCTCAAACTCAAGTATTTATAGATAATCTTGATACAAAAGAGGTAGAACAACTCTCGGTCGGAAGTTCACTAAAACTTTGTATGGTAGCAGAGGGAAGTGCTGACATCTACCCACGATTAGCTCCAACTACAGAGTGGGATACTGCCGCTGCTGATGCAATAGTTAGAGAGAGTGGAAAAATGAGTTATCAGTTTGATACCGAGATACCGCTAGTTTATAATAAAGAAAATTTATTAAATCCTTGGTTTGTGGTAAAGTAAAGTGCAAATTTGAGTTTAATGCTCAAGAGATTAAAAGTTTATAAAGCGAGTAAAAATATAAAAATTTGTTATTTTAGGGAGTTTGTGAGTGGTGACCCCGAGGAGAATCGAACTCCTGTAACATGGATGAAAACCATGGATCCTGACCGCTAGACGACGGGGCCACTCTTTAGCGTTTTGTAAAAATGGTGTCCTGTGATGGATTCGAACCATCGGCCACCTCATTAAAAGTGAGATGCTCTACCAGCTGAGCTAACAAGACATAAACAAACATAGTGTTTGTGGATGGGAATTATAGACAAATAGGTTTTTTAAGTCAAGAAAAAATAGTAAGAATTTCAAATTTTTTTATTTTACGTTTAAAAGATGAAGATTCAGATAAAAATCAAAAAAAATTATGTTACTAGAAGAAACAAATAAGTTATTTAAAAATAAAATAAAATATTTAACTATTTATTTTATGTTTTTTTAGTATCTTTTTATTGTTATTTAAAAACAAAGGATATTTATGAAGAATAAATTAAGAGTAGCAACTCTAATTTTAACAGGAAGCTTTTTAGCGATGGGTCTTGGTTTTAGCGGATGTAGTGCTATGAATACTGCGATTAAGAAGAAAGATTTAGATGTGCAGACAAAAATGTCCGAAACTATATTTTTAGAGCCTGTGGCACCTGAAGAGAGAATTGTCTATCTTGATATTAGAAATACTTCAGATAAAGAAGTTAATGTAAAACAAGGTGTAGAAGCAGCTTTTTTAAACAGAGGGTATAAAATAACTCAAAACCCAAAAGAGGCTACTTATATGCTTCAAGGAAATATTTTAAAAGTTGGAAAATCTGACCTTAGAGAGACACAATCATTCTTAGGTTCTGGATTTGGTGCAGGAGTTACTGGTGCAGCAGCTGGTGTAGCAACAGCAGCTGCACTTGGCGGTGGAAATAAAACTATGGCAGGCGTTGGCTTAGCTGGAGCTGCTTTAGGATTTTTGGGCGATGCGTTAGTTGAAGATACAATGTTTGTTATGGTAACGGACTTGCAAATAAGAGAGAGACCATTAGAGGGTGAAGTTGTAACTCAAACTCAAAAAGCAAATCTTGCTCAAGGAAGCTCAACTACTACAAAACAAGATATCCAAGGCGGTAAAGTTGAGTGGAAAACTTACCGCACTCGTATTGTTAGTACTGCAAATAAAATGAATTTAAAATTTGAAGAGGCTCAGCCAGTTCTAGAATCTGCACTTGCTAAGTCTATGTCTGGAATATTTTAATCTAATTTGATGGCATTTTTGCCATCAAATATGTAATAGAATAATTAAAACTATTTAGCTAAAATAGCTCTTTTAAAAAATATCTTGGAGTGTAAGTGAACTATTTTAGTTTTGAGTACCCTTTCCTTATACTCCTACTTCTCCCAATACTATACTGTTTGTACAGATGCAAAGAGTATTTAAAACCTATATACTTTGTACATCTTCATTTTTTATCCCCAAAGAAGAGTTTTTATAAGCCTGAGTGGATACTCAAAATAGCAATTTTTGTACTTTTATCTATCGCTCTTTCTTCGCCAATTTTAGTTGATAGAGTAGATCCGCTAAATAGAAATGGAAAAGATATAGTTTTGGCAATTGACGCGAGTGGCTCCATGAACAGTACAGGATTTGATTTTGAGGGTGAAGCAGCCTTACCACAAAAGCTTAGTAGGTTTGAGATAGCTAAGATAGTAGCATCTGAGTTTATCCAAAAAAGATTAAGTGATAATGTTGGGATAGTTTTATATGGAGATTTTGCTTTTATAGCCTCTCCAATTACTTATGAGAAAAATATAATTATTGAGATGCTAAGTTATCTAAACCAAGGAATGGCTGGACAAAATACAGCAATTGGGGAAGCGATTGCTATGAGTTTAAGAGCATTTAAACACTCAAAGGCAAAGAGCAAGATAGTTGTTTTACTAACCGATGGAGAGCATAACAGCGGAGATATCTCTCCAAAAGATGCTCTTGTTTTGGCAAAAGAAGAAAATATAAAGATTTATACAATCGGCATGGGCAACAGAGGCGAGGCTGATGAAGCACTCCTAAAAAAGATAGCCGATGAGAGTGGAGGAGAGTTTTTTTATGCAACAAATGCAAAAGAGCTAAAAGAGATTTATGAACATATTGATGAGCTAGAATCTTCAAAGATAAAGAGCAGAGATTATCTTCTAAAAGAGTACAACTACTATCTATTTTTGCTTATTGCACTTCTTCTTTTGCTCTATTTGCTTAAAAGAGAGATGAGCAGATGACACTTCTTTATCCAAGCTACCTCTGGCTAGTGCTCATTTTAGCTCTTTTCTTTGTCAAAAGAGATTTTAGAGAGTACAGAGTTACTTTTTATGGTTACATGTTAACTTTTATCTTTATAGTTTTAGCTCTTAGCAGACCAGTTATAGAGCAAGAACCAATAAAGAGTGAGCAGTTTTTGAGTGATGTGATTATTGCTCAAGATTTATCTTTTTCAATGTATGCTCAAGATATAGAACCCTCAAGATTAGCATACTCAAAACAGATGTTAAAAAAACTGCTTTATGAAAAACAAAAGAGTAGATTTGCGGTTTTGGGATTTACTACAAACGCCATTATTCTCTCTCCATTAACAGAAGATAGAGAGCTTTTGGAACATCTCTTTGACTCACTTGATGAGAAATTTATAATAACTAAAGGGAGTGATGTTATGTCTGCTCTTAAGCTCGCAAGAGAGATATCATCTTCAAAGAGAGCTAGAGTTGTTATCTTTAGTGATGGAGCTGATAAACTTGAGTATAGCGCAGAGGCCACTTTTGCAAAAAAGAGTAATTTAGTTGTAAATATTTTTATGATTGCTTCAGAGATAGGCGGAGTTCTAAGAGTTGATGGCGGAGAACTTCTAAAAGATGAGAGTGGAGATATAGTCATAAGCCGTCAAAATAGCTCTATAAAAGCTATAGCCCAAGCAACAGGCGGAGTTTATACAAAAGATTTTGATGAACTTCTTAACGCTTTGAATGATATGGATAGAGATGAGTACAAAAGTGAAGTAAAAATTATGAGAAATATTGAGCTTTTTTACTACTTTATAGCATTAGCTATTATCACATTTCTACTAAGTGTTACCACTTTAAAGAGGTTTTTGATAATGTTTTTGCTACTTTTTGGAGTTGAGTTAAATGCAGATAAAAACTTTAATAAAGCTGTAGAGTTTTATAAAGCAGGAGAGTATGAGAGTGCTTTGGAAAATTTTGAGATGACAAAGTCCAACGATAGCGAGACAAAGTCCATAATTTACTACAATATAGGCAACTCGCTCGTAAGATTAAAAGAGTTTGCAAAAGCAAGAGAGGCGTACTTAAAATCATTGACACTAAACTACTCTTTAGAGGCTGATGAAAACTTGGAGCATATTATTGATGCTGATGAGGAGAAAAAGATGAGCAGAGGCAAAGAGAAAAGCAGTGACAAATCATCATTGGCTAAAAAACAGAGCAGTGAAGAGAAACAAAAAGAGGGCGGTGGCTCAAATATGCAAGTAAGTGCAGCTTCAAGTGGCGCAGCAGAAAACAAGGGTAAAAAAACAGAGATGCAAAACAGTATAAACTTAAATAGTGGTAAAGCAAAACTAAGCTCAAAGCAGTATGAGCTTATAAATAAGAGGAGTGTTGATGAAAAAAAACCTTGGTAAAATATTTTTAATCGCAACTCTGTTTTTACAAGTCTCTCTCTTTGCTTCAACTTATGAGTGGAGCAGTTTTATTAGTAAAAAAAGCGCTTATGTCAATGAGGCAATATACATGAAATATGAGTGTGTATTTAGTGACAAAGCAGAACTCTATAGTATAGAGTTTAATCCCAGAGGGGATTATGAGGGATATAGAGTAGAGATTTTAAGAGAAAACTCAACCATAATAGATGGAAAAAAGATAAACAGTTATGAGTTGGTTCTTTTTGCAAAAAAGGCAGCAGAGATAGATATCTCTTTTGAAGCTTTTATGAAAAAAACAACAAGAGAATCTATTGAAGAGACTGTAATAGGAAGAGACAATTTTAAAAAAGAGCAAGTCGTTAAAGAGCGTATAAAACAGCAAAGTTTTAAAGTTGAGATAAAAGAGACGCAGACACAACTTGTAGGAGATTTTACTCTTGAGGTAAAAAAGAGAGAGCCACATGTAAAGGCACATGAGCCATATCATCTAAGCATTACCATAAAAGGTTTGGGTGATTTTGAAGTAATAGAGCCTTTAGTTTTTGAGATAGCTGGTGTGAGAGTTTTTGCGGGAGAAGTGGCTCTAAAAAAAGAGTTAAGCAAGGATGGAATTAAAGGAGAGTTGAGTCAAAAATTTGCCTTTGTTGCTGATAAAGATTTTACAATTCCAAAGCTAGAGATAACTTACTTTAGCCTCAAAGATGAGAAAGAGCAAAAACTAGTCATTGAGGCTATTGATGTAAAAGTTGAGAGCGGTTTTGTAAAAGAGGAGCTTTTAGATAAAGTTGATGAGAAGAAGTGGCATTTTGAGATATCTTACCTCTACTATCTGCTTACATTTTTAGCTGGCTTTTTAGTCTCAAAGGTAAAGATAAAAAGAGAGCCAAATATGGATAATAAAGATGAGATTTTTTATAAAAAAATAGATAATGTAAACTCTTTAGATGAGTTGATGGTTCTCTTAGTGCTAGAGAATCCTAAAAAATATGACTCTCTCATTAAAGATATAGAGGCCGCTAGGGTTACTACTCTTAAAGAGGCAAAAGCAATCTGTAGAGAGTTTAAGAGATTTTGATTAAAATAGTGATAAAAGAGATAAACATTATGGTGGTATGTTAATTATGCAAGTTTTAAAATGGCTAATCTTAGCGTTTTTACTTACAGTTTTTCTGGCTGGATGTTCGCATAGAGTAGCTATAAGAGCGCTTGAGCCTGCCGAAATTGACCGTGCAACACTTACCAGAAAAATCAGTGTTACAAACTTTGAAAATGACTCAGTTGGACTTTCAAATAAGATAGAGACAAAAATCATCTCTAAAAAAATAGATGATAAAAGTTACTTTACGCTCATCTCTAGAAAAGATTTTGATAAGATAATTAGTGAGCAAAAGATACAAAACAGCGGTTTAGTCGATATCTCAACAGCAGTTGAGGTCGGAAATATATTAGGTGCGGAGGCTATTATATCTGGTGGAGTAGGGAGAGTTGCATTTAATGATACTACTTATTATGAGAGACGCATTAGATGTAACGATAAGAAATGCAAGAGTGTATCGGAGTACAGCGTAAGATGCATAAAAAGAAACATAGGACTCTCGGCTGATTTGCGCATGATAGATATTGCAAAAGGGGATATTATATATGCAAACACTTTTAATAAATCTGGCGAGTGGAGTCACTGCGTTGATGATTCACGCTCGCTTCCATCAGTTGAGATAGTCGCACAAAACTTAGCAAATATAATCGCAGATGAGTTTACTTCCAAACTAACTCCTCACTATCGCTACTTTGAAGTCACCCTTCTTGATACTCCAGATATCAAATATACATCTAAAGATAAAGAGCTCCTTGAGGTTTCGATAGAGTATATAAAACAAGATAGATATGATAAAGCGCAGAAATTTTTGATAGATCTCATAGACTCAACAAATAAAAAAAGTTATGTAGCTTTTTATAATTTAGGAGTAGTAAAAGAGGCTGAGGGGAACTACCAAGAGGCTAAAGAGTATTACAAAATGGCGGATGATTTGATGATAAAACCAGTAGAAGAGATAAGCAGCGCAACTCTTAGAATTGAAGAGCTAATAAAAAAACATAACAGAGCTACACAGCAGTTGAATCAATAATGAAACAAATAATCATCTTTTTTATAACCATATTTTTTCTCTTTGGATGCAGCGCAAAAGATGAGATAAATCTCTCTTTAAAAAAAACTCTTCCGCTGTGGTATGTAAATCCTCCGCAAAGCTCACAAACAAAGCTCTACAGCGTAGGTGAGGGTGAGAGCAAAGAGGTGGCTCTAAAAAATGCTCTAAATATGATGGCCTCAACTCTAAGTGTCTCTATAGAGTCAAGTTACAACTCTAAAAAATTTGTTCAAGAGGGGATGATAAACATAAATCAACTTGATGTACAAAACATAGTCTCAAGCAGCGTAAGGAAGATTCGCATCAGCAGTTATGAGCTATTAGAGTATGAAGAGGTTGGTTTTAGAAACCATATACTTTTAATACAAGCAGATAAGGAGAAGCTTTTTGTAAGCCTAAAACAGGAGCTGGAGCAGGAGTTTTCTATGGCTGATGCAGAGTTAAAATCACTCTTGTCATTTAACGCATTAGAGCAGATAAGCAGATACAAAAAGATAAAAGCAAAATTAGAAGATATGCCAGATACAATGGCTGTTATGAGCGTTTTAAATAACAGTTTTGCTTCTGAGAAATATATAAAAAAATTGCAAAAAATCAACACTGCTTATGATGAACTGCTCTCATCCATAACCTTTGAGATAAAAACAGATAGTGCTTCAACAAACTTAGAAGCACCGCTTAGAGCTGCGCTAAATGCAAAAAAATTAGAATCTTCACAAAAGAGCAGAGATAGACACTTTAAGATTTTTATAAAATCAGATATTCAAAGGGCAACATCTTTAGGCTTTACTCTTGCGCGCTCTGCCATAGAGATTAGTGTAGAGGATGACAAAGGTTCGATAGTCGCTGGAAACAAATTAAACCTCATAGGGCACTCAACGCAAGGCTATGAGATAGCAAAGCAGAGTCTCTCACTGAAGTTTAGTGATATGATAAAAAAAGAGGGAATTGAGAAAATTATAGGGCTTGATTTTTGATTTTATTGTCATTTATTATTAACTGCAATTTGTTATACTTCTTTATAAATGTTTTGTGAACAAAGCCAATAAAATGGCAGGGATAGATTTCCCTACAACTCGCTAAAGCTACATGTATTTCTGGATGCGTGAGAGAAAATATTAAATAGGATAAATAACTTATGATTTCAAAGATTGAGTCTATTAAAAAAGAGGTTTCTAAGGTAGTTGTTGGGCAGGAGAAGATGATTGATTCTCTTCTTATCGCTCTGTTATGTGAAGGTCATATCCTCATAGAGGGTGTCCCTGGACTTGCAAAGACAACAACTGTAAATGCACTCTCAAAGAGTTTGGGTGTCAATTTTAAACGTGCACAATTTACTCCAGACCTGCTTCCTTCAGATATTTTGGGTGCTGAGATTTATGATCCACAAAGCAACAGCTTTAAGATTAAAAAAGGTCCGATTTTTACAAATCTTCTCCTAGCCGATGAGATTAATCGCTCTCCCGCAAAAGTACAATCTGCTCTTTTAGAAGTTATGCAAGAGAGACAAGTAACCATCGGCGATACAACTTTTAAACTAGACTCTCCATTTTTTGTTATGGCTACACAAAATCCACTTGAGCAAGAGGGCGTTTACCAGCTCCCAGAAGCACAATTAGATAGATTTATGTTAAAACTAGTAGTCAGTTATAACACTAAAGAAGAGGAGCTAGAGATTGCAAGAAGAGTCTCTAGCGGAAAATTTGAAGAGATTAAGAGTGTTGTGACTCATGAGGATTTAGAAGCGCTAAGAGAAGTTGTTAAAAACATTCACATTGATGCTGAGGTTGAGGAGTATATGATAGAGCTTGTAAATGCTACAAGAAATCCAAAAGAGTATGGTCTTGATGAGATAGCTTCTTACATACAGTTTGGGGCCTCTCCTCGTGTAAGTATTGATATGTTTAAAGCTGTAAAAGCGATGGCATTTTTAAGAGGCAAAGATTTTGTAACTCCTGTTGATGTGGCTTATATTGCAAAAGAGCTTATGCGTCATCGCATAGTTTTGAGTTATGAGGCAGAAGCAGAGGGCATTACAACGGATGAGATTATCCAAAAAGTGCTCCAAACTGTAGCAATTCCATAAGTTAATCATGAGCAAATTACAAAAAATCTTAGTTCGTGCCAAACGTCAAGTCTTTAGTGAAATGGTTGGAAACAACCCATCTATTTTTCAAGGCGAGGGTTACGATTTTATAGAGCTTAGAGAGTATATGGCTGGAGATGATATTCGCTTCATTGATTGGAATATCACAGCAAAGATGCAGACTCCCTATATTAAGATATTTAGGCAAGAGAGAGAGTTACATGTAGTGGTGGTGAATGTTCTAAATGGAAGTGTACATTTTGGTTCCAAAAAATTCAAGCAAGAGAGTATTGCAGAGATTTCAGCTGTTTTGGGCTTTTCAACTATAAAAAATGGAGATATTCTAAGCTCATATATCTTTACAGACAAGATGCACTCTTACACAAAACCGAGTAAAAAACTACATCAAATTCACAAAAGTACTGATGATATTTTAAATTTTAATGCGATAAATGAAAAAGTAGATTTCAAATTTATAGCAGATACGCTCTATAAAAGATTGAAAAAAAGGTCTCTTATTATTATAGTAGGGGATTATTTTGAGATACCAGATTTTAGATTATTGGCTAAAAAACATGAGGTTTTATCTGTAATAGTTAGAGACACCTTGGAAGAAAAACCTCCTCCTATGGGTTTTGCTTCTCTCTTAGATCCACAGAGCGCTACTATGCTTGAGGGTGATTTTAGCCATAAAAGTGTTGAAGCTTACGCAAAAAAAGTAAGCGAACATGACCATAAACTATTTGAGGTTTTAAGAAAAGATGGCATTAGGTTTAGAAAAATATATACTCACTCAATTCCAAGTGTAGAGTTACGCAGACTTTTTGAGGGAAGATAATGGAAGCACACCAAAGTTTTGATATACCACTGCATGATATAAAAAATATTGTTGATGTAGAAGAGTATTCACTTTATTATCTCTTGGGAGCCTCTGCATTTGCGCTTCTTGTGCTTCTTGTAGTTGCATATTTTTTCTACATGTGGTTTGGGAAAAAAGACAAATTTAATCTACGCAAAGAGAACTACAAAGCGCTTGGTAGTCTTGATATGAGTGATGCTAAAAAAGCTGCTTACGCTTTAACTTTTTATGGGGCAACCTTTAAAGATGACAGCCCACGCCATTATGAGATGTATCTAAATCTAACTAAGAGACTTGAAGTTTATAAGTACAAAAAAGAGGTTAGCGCATTTGATGATGAGACTAAAGGCTATATTGAACTATACAGAGGTATGATTGATGTTTGATGGAATTTATTTTGAATTTCCTCAAGTTTTTATTATTTTTTTTATCTTTATAGTATGTGCCTTTTTTTGTAAATTAAGGCTTACTTCTATCTATTTTCCTCATGTAGCACAGTTTTTAAAGGGCACAGTTTCATCTTCAAAGAGACTTCTTTTTTTGAAATGGCTTGGAATTTTTATGATGATTGTAGCTCTCATGTCGCCTATAAAAGATGAACCTTACGAGTTAGAGCCAAAAGATGGGTATGAGATAGCTCTGATTTTAGATGCTTCGGAGTCTATGAAAGCGCAAGGTTTTGATGTGCAAAATCAACACTTAAGCAGATTTGATGTCGTAAAAGAGATAGTTAGTGATTTTATCTCACAAAGAAAAAATGACAATATGGGTTTGGTTGTTTTTGGAGCATACTCTTTTATTGCTTCTCCACTAACTTATGATGTAAATATTTTAAATAAAATCCTCTCACAGCTACAAATTGGGATGGCTGGAAAATATACAGCGCTAAATACATCTTTAGCTCAAGGTGCAAATCTTCTAAAGCAGAGTAAATCAAAAACAAAAATAGCGATTTTACTCACAGATGGTTACAGCACCCCGCAAGTCGATACCATTACTCTTGATATCGCTCTAGATATGATAAAAAAAGAGGGGATAAAAGTCTATCCTATTGGGATTGGAATGCCTCATGAATATAATACAGAGGCACTTTTGAAAATTGCAAATGAGAGTGGCGGAGTTGCATTTGGAGCTTCAAGTGCCGCAGAACTTCAAGAAGTCTATAAAAAAATTGATTCCCTTGAGAAGTCAAAGATAAAAAGAGAGAGCTATTCAAACATAAACTATTATTATCAGTTTCCGCTATTTGTGGCGCTTATTGCTCTAATGTTGTATGTATATATAAGAAACAAGAAGGGATACGCATGAGCTTTTTGCATCCAGAGTTTTTGTACTACATGTTACCTCCGCTCTTTATACTATTTGCACTTTTACTTACTCAAAAAGAGGTTTCTGAGCAGTTTTTTAGCCAAGAGGTTATGGATAGACTTAGAGTGCATTCAAACACTTTGACGCCAAAGGCTAGAAATGCTCTTTTTTTTCTTATAGGATTTTTGATAATTATAGCTTTAGCACAACCAGTTATAAAAGAGGCTAAGACTCTGATAAAAGCAAAAAGTGCTGATATTATGATAGCTTTAGATATCTCAGATTCTATGTTAGCTGAGGATGTATATCCAAAGCGCTTAGAATCTGCAAAAAGAAAAGCTTTGGCATTTTTAAAAGAGGCCAAAGATGAGAGAGTTGGAGTAGTTGCTTTTGCAAAAGATTCCTACCTAGTCTCTCCTCTTAGTTTTGATAAACACTCTGTCTCTTTTTTGCTAGAGCAGCTTGACACTACCTCCATAACAGAACAGGGAAGTGATTTTTTATCGGTAATTGGAGCGGTTGAAAAGATACAAAAAGATGAGAAAAAAAAAGTGTTGCTAATACTAAGTGACGGCGGAGATAAGAGTGATTTCTCAGAGGAGATAGCTTTAGCAAAAAAGAGTGGCATCACAATTTTTATCTTAGGCATAGCAACAAAACAGGGCGCACCAATAAAGAGAGAAGATGGAACTTTTATAAAATACAATGATGAGATAATCATCTCAAAATTAAACGAAAACATAGCCTCTCTTGCTACAAAAACGGGTGGAGTTTATATAGAATCAACAACCTCTTTAGAAGATATAAAAAGAGTGATAAAGGAGATAGAGCGAGTAGGTGAGAAAAAAGAGTTAAAGAGCCAAGAGATACAAAAGAGCGAACCTCTCTTTTATTATCCGCTCTCTCTTGCACTCCTTTTGCTTCTTATAGCAATGAGCTCTTTTGGTAGAAAAAATAGCTTACATGTAAGCGTTTTTCTTCTTTTGGCTCTCTCTTTGCATCAAGATGCACAAGCAGGTATTTTTGACTTTATGGATTTAAAAAAGGCAAAAGAAGCTTATAATGGTGCTAACTATGAGGAGTCCGCAAAACTTTATGATGAGTATGCACAAAAGAGTAAAAGCCCTCAGAGTTACTACAACAGCGCTAATGCTTATTATAAACAACAGAAGTATAAAGAGGCAATCGAAGCTTATAACAAAGCTACTTTTGATGATGAATCACAAAGAGCAAAAAAACTCTCAAATCTTGGAAATGCTTATGCAAAAGATGGCGATTTGCAAAAAGCAATAGACTCCTACAAAGAGTCACTAAAGATAGAAGATGACAAAGAGACAAGAGAAAATCTAAGTGAAGTTGAGAAGTTTTTAAAAGAGCAAGAGCAGAAAAAAGAGCAAGAGAATCAACAGAATAAAGATAAAAACAGAGAAGAGAAAGATAAACAAGAGGAAAAAGAGGATAAACAAAAAGAGAGTAGTAAAGAGAAAAATCAAGATAAAGATCAAAGCAAAGAAGAGAAAAAAGATTCTAAAGAGCAGAGCGATAAAGAGCAAGAAGAGAATGATAAAAAAGCCAAAGAGCAAGAAGCAAAAGAGTCTCAAAAAGGCGAGAGTAAAGATGATTTAAAAGATAAAGACTCACATGTAAGTGATAAAAAAGAGTCTCAGATGAGTGAGGCAGAAGAGCAGAAATGGATAAACCAGCTCAAGCAAAACTCAAGCAGTTATCTCTATAAATTAAGTGATGATGAGAAAAAATTATCTAAGGATGAAAAGCCTTGGTAGAAGTTATTTTAAGGAAGAAAATTTGAAAACTATTACAAAAATCATACTGCTATTTTTAATAACAATACATCCGCTCTTTGGCTCACTCTCTTCAAGAGTAGATACAAAAAGCGTTGAACTTGGAGAGGTAGTTACCTTTTCGCTCGATATTTCTGGAGATAAGATACAAAAGAGAGATATTACAAGCATTTGCAACAGCGATGTAATATCTACATCTTCACAAACAAATATGCAGATTATAAATGGAGTTGTTAGCAAAAACTACACACTAAACTATAAGTTTATGCCTCAAAAGAGCTGCCAAATAGAGCCTCTTCAAATAGAGATAGATGGCAAAGTAGAGTTTTCACAAGCGATTGATATAGAGGTAAAAGCTCCAAGACAGAGTAAAGATGCAAATTTTATGCTCTCTTTGAGCACAAATAAAGAAGAACTTTATGTTGGAGAGACATTTGAGTTAACCTTAACATTTAAGCAAAAAAATGGTGCAAACGCACTCGATAGTAAGTTTACACCGCCAGAGTTTAATGGTTTTTGGGTAAGAAGTGAATCACAAGCGCAAAAGACACAAGATGAAAATTACATAACTACAACTATGATTTATACTCTACTTCCTCAAAGAGTTGGGGATTTGAAAATTTCAAGAGCCAAGATGGAGATTGCTTTAAGAGATAATAAAATAGATGCTTGGGGCGGATTTATGCCAACCATCAGATGGAAGAGCTATTTCTCAAATGAGTTATCCGTTAGTGTAAAACCACTCCCAATGGGA
Organism: Sulfurimonas denitrificans DSM 1251; assembly: GCF_000012965.1. Lineage (NCBI taxonomy): Bacteria > Pseudomonadati > Campylobacterota > Epsilonproteobacteria > Campylobacterales > Sulfurimonadaceae > Sulfurimonas > Sulfurimonas denitrificans. The sequence goes on from NC_007575.1 coordinate 672,104, forward strand.
GTTACTTTAGTTGGAGATTTTACAATAAATCTTTTGCTTGAAAAAGATGAAATAAATGCAAATGAAGCTTTAAATGCGCTCATTGAGATAAGTGGAGATGGAAACTTTGAAGATATTAAAAGTTTTAAACCATATATAGATTCCGTTGGTGTTTTTGAAGAAAAAGCAGAGATAGGAGAGTCTAAGCTCTCTCAAAAAATTACTTTCGTAGCACAGAATGATTTTACAATCCCGCCATTTGAGATTAAATATTTTGATATAAACACAAAAGAGATAAAAAGTATATCTACAAAAGAGGTACATGTAAGAGTAAAAAATGCGAAGCCACAAAAGGAGTTAATTGTAAAAACTGATGATGAGCAAATCATTAAAAACAGTGACGTTTCTATAAATGATGGTTATGACAAAATTTCTATTTTTATAGCTTTGATAGCAGGAGCACTCTTAGGTGCAATGCTTATGTTGCTCAAGCCGTTAATAAGTTTTAAAAGAGCAAAAAAAAGCTCCATAAAAGAGCCAAGAGTGGTTTTAGCAAAGCTCCTGCAACATAAAGATGATGAAGAGGCAAGGAGAATTATAGATAAATTGGAGCAAAATATCTACAAAAACAAAAGCATAGAGATAGATAAAAAAGCTCTAAGAGAGCTCCTTAAAAGGCTAAAGATAGATTAGTCTAAAATATCATGGAGTCTGTTGCCAGCCTCTATGTTTTTGTGAACTTCATCCCACTCATCATTTTTTATATGCTCTTTTAAGATGCTTAACTCCTTTTCAAAAAGCTCGATTGCTTCGAGCAGATTTGTTTTGTTTTGTCTAAAAATATCTTCCCACATATTTGCAGAACTTTTAGCAAGGCGGCTCATTGAGCGAAATCCACCAGCAGCTAGAGCTAAGATATTGCGCTTATTTTCTTGATTCATTACAGTATTTGCAAGAGAGTATGAGATAGCATGAGGCATATGAGAAATAAAAGCCGCATGGCGATCATGCTGATGCGCTGACATTGAATGTAACTTCATGTTAAGGGCTTTAAATATTTTTTTTGCAATATTCGCTTGAAGTTCTCCACTATTTTCAATGTCACATAAAACTACAACTTGCCCATTGTATAAGTTATCAATTGCAGCACGTGGACCAAAATTTTCTGTTCCAGTCATCGGATGTGCTGCTACAAAGTTCTTTCTGATTTTGCTAGAAATTGAGTCTATAATCTTTGCTTTTGTACTTCCCAAATCTATGATTGTTGTACTCTCTCTCACATCTAAGAGATTCTCAAATGCCGAAATTACGCCATCAACTGGTATTGCTAAGAAGATAACATCATAATTTTTAACTTCATCAAACTCTACAATCTTATCAACAAGACCAAGCTCTAACGCCTCTTTTTGATGATTTATATTGTGATCACTTCCTACAATATTTTCTATAAAATCTATATTTTTGAGGCTCTTAGCGAGTGATCCACCCATAAGCCCTAACCCTACAATTGCTATATTCATCTGTTTTCTTCTTTTTTATTTGCCAAATTATACAAAATTTACTTAACATTAACCTCATAAAAGGTAGAATCTTCTCTTATTTTACAATTTGGAAAATCAATGAGAATATTCTTAGCAATAGTTCTAACCCTCTTAGCGATAAACTCTTTCGCACAAACAATCAAATCAATCAAATATAACGGTATGGTTCAAATATCAGAATCAGTGGCACTTAGGATGTTAAAGTTTGAAGTAGGCGATAACGTAAGTGATGAAAAAATTGATGAATCAATAAAGGCATATCATAAACAGGGATATTTTGAAGATATTTGGGTTGATGTAGATAAAGATGGAGTGTTGACATTTCACTTTAAAGAGAAACCTCTTATCTCAAAGATTGAGTTAAAAGGGTGGAAAGAGAATGATGCTGAGATTATAGATAGTGTAATTCAGATTAAAACAGGTGCTCTTTATGATGAGAAGAAGATAGAAGCTGCAAAGAAAAGAATTATTGAAGCAATCAATCAAGAGGCGAAAATTGACAGCGTTGTGGAGATTTCCAAAGAGCTTTTAGATAACGGAAGCTACAAAGTCACCTTTTTAGTAAATGAGGGTGAAGAGATTATTATAGAAGAGTTACTCTACAGTGGAGTAATTGGAGTAGATAGTGATGATTTTGATAGCATGATTGCTAACAAAGAGAGAGAGTTTATGGGTTGGTTTTGGGGTAGAAATGATGGGAAGATGAAAGTTGCTGATTTAGCTTACGACCCACTGCGAATTCGTGATTTTTATATGCAACATGGTTATTTGGATGCTGAAATCAAGGAGCCATTTGTAAGAGTAAACTTTGATAATTATAAAGCAGATATGAGCTATCAGATAAAAGAGGGTGAAGTTTACTCAATCAGTGCAATTACAATTGAACAAGATAAAGAAGTTATAGATAATGCTAAGATAAAAGAGCTGTTAAATTTAAAAGTTGGTGATGTATTTAATATAGAGACTTTCCGCAACGATTCACAAAAAATTAAAACACTTATAGCTGACCTTAGCTACGCATTTGTTCAGGTTGTACCAGATCTTAAAAAAGACAAAGACAAAAGAGAAGTAGAAGTTGTATTTAAAGTTTCTCCAGGAGACAAGGTAAAGATAAGAAATGTAGTTATCTCAGGAAACAGCAGAACATTAGATAGAATCATAAGAAGAGAGTTGTATCTAGGGCCTGGCGATATGTACTCTCTTACCGACCTCTCTGATTCCAGAAATGCACTTGGACGATTAGGTTTCTTTGATGGAAATACAATAGAAGAGAAGAGAGTTGACAACTCAACTATGGATTTGGTTGTTAAAGTAAAAGAAGCTCCTACTGGAAATATTCAATTAGGTGGTGGATATGGAAGTTATGGCGGACTTTTAGTCAGCGTTGCTGTTGATGATAGAAATGTTTGGGGATCAGGAATTGATGTGGGAGTAAAAGCGGAACGCTCGTCACTCTCATCTAATTACTCTTTTTCTATCTCTAACCAAAGATTAAATGATAGTGATTTTAGCGGAAATTTCTCAATCTATACATCTAGTTTTGAATATCAAGATTATACTATTATGTCTGATGGATTAAGTGCTGGTTTGGGATATAGATTTACAAGGTATATAAGCGGACATTTGGGCTATAACTACTCTAAAAATAAGTATGATATAGAAGAGGATGCAAACTTAACTTATATTAATGATTACATGTTTCAAGACTATACAAAAAGCTCTGTAGTGGCAAGTGTAAAGTATGATGATACTGATGATTTTTATCTTCCAAGAAAAGGTGTTATGCTCTCACAAAGTGTTGAGAATGCAGGTATTGGTGGTGAAGCAAAATTTATGAAAACAAGAACAACTTTTGGTGCTTATAAAGGGCTTGAAGAGTATGTTGGATTTGATTTAATCTCAAGATATAAAGCTAAGATAAGCTATGTTAAAGATATGGGCTTTTTACCAATTGCAGAGAAGTTTTACTTGGGTGGAATAGGAAGCGTTAGAGGATATGAATCCTACTCTTTATCTCCAACAACAAAAAAGGATGCCACTGCATCTGATGGTATAAGAAGATACGGAGGAGAGTATAGTGCTACAAACAGCTTTGAGTTGAGCTTTCCTCTTGTTCCAAAAGCAAAGATGCGTTTAGTTACTTATCTTGACTGGGGCTATATCGGAACGAGTGAGAAGAGTAATAATACATATTTAGTTGAAAACCTCTCAAGAGGCGGTTTTGGTGCTGGACTTGAGTGGTTCTCTCCAGTTGGACCGATTCAGTTGATGTTCTCAAAACCTTTAGGAAGCAAAGATGGAGACAAAACTTCAGTATTTGAATTTACTATGGGACAAAGATTTTAAAATATAATACAGAGCGCTTTTTTTGCGCTTTGCTGCTCATAAAGCAAGAGAGATATTTCTCTCTGCAAACCTCACAGATACCAACTAAAAGAAAATACTTATAGAAATTTCACCATAAGAGGGCTGTTTTTTAATGGTTCTAACTTCTCTACACACTCTCTTGCTAGATAGAGAGAATTTTTTGATTCAACCTCAATCGTATCATCTCTAAGTGTTAGTTTAAAATCAATGTTTCTTGGCATATGAGAAAGCAGTGCAACACTCAAAGAAAGAATATAGCTCAACGCATTTAATTGCTCGTTATGAGGAAGAAGGGAACTAAATTTATCCACATGTGAAGCAGATGGTAGTTTTCTTTTTGAAAATCTTGCAAGTGTCGCAATAAGAGCAATCTGCTCATGAGTAAATCCAAATTCTAGCGCATCTTGTATAAGTTCATAACTATGCTTATTAGAAGAATAGAAGTGAATAGAATTTCCGCTCATACATAATTTTGAAGCGATAGATAACTCATGGCGATATTTTTTATCCATATTTAATCTATCAGCAACTAAGTCAAATAACTCTTTTGAAACTCTGCTTATCTGATTTGCGTATGAAATATTTTCAATATAAGCATCAAGAATATAGCGAACTGAAGTGTTGTAGTTAAGTGGAAATCTATCATTTGATGTTCTAAGCAAGTCTGCTAAAAAAACCCCTTCTCTGACACCTACGCCACTAGTTAAGAGCTCTTTTATATTAAATTTCTTAAAAACTCTAAGAAGGATAAGTGCACCAGATTTGATAACATCAAATCTTGAACTTTTAATGCCTAGTTTTTTTAAATTTTCATCATCACTAGATAATATTTTTTCTAAAAACTCTTCAAAATCATCATAAGATGGTTTGTATGCATGTAGTTTATCCATTGGATAGTTGCTATTTGTCAGTATGGCAGAAGAGATTGCTCTAAATGTTCCACCTATCCCAATTATAGTTGAAGCGTCCATTTCGTCTAAGAGTGCTAACTCTTTATCGATATACTCTTTTGCACCATCTATATTATTAAAATCAAAGAAAAGCTCTTTTAGACGCACTGTTCCAAGGTTTAGTGATACGCTTTTTAAAATATTTTTTTTACTTATTAGAGCGAACTCTGTTGAGCCCCCGCCAATATCTATACTAAGGGCGCTTTGTTGCTCTGGAAGAAGATTTGCACAGGCAATGGCTCCAAGGTAGGCTTCTCTTTGCCCATCAATTACTTTGATGTTTAATCCAAGGCAATTTTTGACTCTATTTAAAAACTCTTTTTTATTGGGTGCATCTCTAAGTGCAGAGGTTGCAACACAAAGAGTTTTTCTTGCTTTAAAAGATGCAATTATTGGGATAAAATTACTTAGTGCATCAAAAGCTCTCTGCATTGGAATTTCTTGAAGATTTCCACCGTTTTGATATGCATTTTGGGATATTCTTACTCTGCTTTTTGCTTCATAAAGGATATGAAAAGCAAAGCGAGAGGTTTTTTCATAGATAACCATTCTAAGCGAATTAGAACCTATATCTATGACTGCTACACGTTTCGCCATAAAGAAGCTTAAAGCTCCTCTTCTTGTAGATGCTTATATTTAAATTGAAGTTCAGCAATTGATTCAACATTGTCTTTATCTGGAATAATACAATCAACAGGACAGACAGATATACATGCTGGTTCATCATAAACGCCAACACATTCAGTACAGCGATCTGGATCTATAAAGTAGATCGGGTCGCCCTCTTCAATAGCGATAGTAGGGCACTCTTCACGGCATGCATCGCATGCAATACACTCATCATTTATTATTAAAGCCATTAAAATACCTCATAGTTGTTATCCAATTTAAATATATTATTTAGTATATATTTTAATCTGCACGATTTATAGCTAAATATAGCTTTATTGTTTTTTAAACAGAGTTATTTGTCTATTTGCTTGGTAGAATACATGATAGTTTGGAGTTAAGATTTAATGAGGCAACTGTTCCGCTAACCCCATCAGTTCTATTTTTTATATTTATTTTTGCACCTAGCGCATCAGCGCCGCTCTTAGCTAAAAATAGTCCAAGCCCAACGCCTGGTTTATTTCCCTCTCTTTTAAAAGGGGCATACAAATCAGAACTCTCATCTATACCGCACCCTTCATCAATAACTTCAATAAGAAGACCATAGCTATTTAAAGAACTTTGTAGCAAAACTTTTTTATTTTTTTGGGTAAATTTAAGAGCATTTTGAAGAAAGTTTTGTACTATCTGATTTAAAAGTCCAACCTGTAAAATCGCCATAAAACCGTTCGGTTGGAAATTCATCTCAAGAGTTTTGCCCTCATTTGCTGCAAGAAGGTTAAAATCATCAGCTTTTTGCTTCAAAATAGCAATTACATCAACCTCTTGAGGTTTCTCCAGTTGCATGCCCTCTTGACGACCTATGTTTAAGATATTTGAGACGATTATATTCATCTCATCTACTGTTTTGTTTGTGACTTTTAGAGCCTCAATATACTCTTCAGGAGTTCGTTTTTTGATAAGAGTTACTTGGTTTTTTAGCTTTATTACAGCAAGAGGTGTTTTTAGCTCATGTGCTGTTCCGATGAAGAGCTCTTTTTGGTATTTTACAAAGTTTTGAATTCTTAAAATAAGATGGTTTATGGTGGCTCCAAGTGGCTCAAACTCCTCTGGTAACTCCTCAACAATAATAGGACGCATAAGATGCTCATTCATGTTGGAGAGTTTGTTACTAAGAGTTTTTACAGGAGAAACCAGCATTTTGGATAAACCTATTGCATATATAATAACAAGTAAAAATCCAGCAACATTGATAACTAAAAGATAGTTAAAAATTTTATTTAAAAGAGTTCGCGTTTGAGTTATATCTTTTGTTATTTTAAGATAGCTAAGATCATCAAAATTAAAAGGGTGGATAAGTGTCAAAAAAGATTTTTTATTTTTTGTAGTTTCGTAAAAATCAAGAGTTAAATGTTGAGTATTTAGGTACATAATCTCAATATTAAGACCTAAATACTCCTCTGCAGTAGGTACATCTGAGCCATAAATAGACTCATTACTAGAGGCATTTTTAGCATAAACCGAAAGCTCTTCATGTTTTTCATCTATAATTGATTTTTCAATATAAAAGTATAATAGAGATGAAAAAATAATAATCAAAGAAGCAGAAGCAATGATAAGTTGTATTAAAAAACTTTGTCTAATGCTTCTTTGAGAGAACATGTATCCACCTATATTTAAGGAAAAAAGTCCATAATTGTAACCAATACTTTAAAATAAGAACTTAAATCTTACTGCTTATATAATAGCTCTACTCTTTATAGATAGCATTGGAAAATAAAAGTGATTAAAAGATGAAGAGTAAAAAGGAGAAGCTCTTTTTTACTCTTTAGTAGAAGTTTAGTTTATCTCTTTTGGAAAACAGAAACGGTAACCACGACGACGAACAGTCTCAATTGTTGTAATCCCTAAAGGTTTGTCCATTTTTTGTCTGATTTGATTGATTGCAACTTCAATTACGTTTGGAGTAACAAGTTCTGGCTCTTCCCAGATAGCGTCAAGTAGTTGTTCTTTTGAAACTATTTGATCACGGTGACGAGCTAGGTGAGTTAAAACTTCAAAAGGTTTTCCTTTTAACTCTATTTCAACTTCTTTATAAGTGATTTTTTCTTCTTCAGGGTTGATTATTAAATCTTGAATTTCAATTATATTGCTACCACCAAAACGAAGACGTGCTTCAAGACGTGCAACTAAAACATCAAAATCAAATGGTTTTCTGATATAGTCATCAGCGCCGCTTTTTAGTGCTTCAATTTCGCTCTCATTATCGTCTCTAGCCGATAAAACAACAACAACAGTTTTTGGAGTTTTTGTTTTAATGTCTCCTATGATATCAATACTATTTCCATCTGGAAGCATCCAATCCATTAGAACTAAATCATAATTACGAATGTCAAGATAGTACTCTCCATCTTTTAGAGTCTCTACAACGTCACTTTGGTAGCCAAACTCTTTTAGCCCCTCTGCTAGCATTTTATTTAATGTAACTTCATCTTCTATTATAAGAATGCGCATAAATTTATGTCCTATGAGTGAATATTTTGGCGAAATCATATCATAATTTTAGGTTAACTTAAAGATAATTTCAATTATTTTTAATAAATCTTTAACTTAGAATTAAGATTCAAAAATAACAAAATCACTTACACTTACCATACACTCGGGTAAAATTGATGGTTTTGTTATTTTTAAATTTATGCTTTTAATGCCGTTGAATTTTTTATTTAACTTTAAATTTATCTCTTTTAAAGCATCTTCTATAAGAAAAAATTCATTTTTTATCATAATTTCTTTGATAAAATCAACAACTTTTGCATAATCTATAAAGTGTTTAATATGCTCATAATCAATATTAAGATTTATAATAACCTCTTGAGGAGTCACTCTCTCAAAATCCAAAATTCCAATGATACATTTAAACTTTAGATTTTCTACATGTATTGTCATACAACTCGTTTTTCTTCACCCTTGAATAGGCGAATGATATTTGGTATATGTTTATATAAAAGTACAAAACCGATGATAATTACTGGAGCATGAGCCATGTCTGGGTGGAGTATGAAACTAGCTACTATTAGTGCGCCAAGAGCTGTGAGTGAAGATAGTGAAGAGATGCGGATAAATTTAGCACCTAACGCCCAAACAACAAGAGCTATAATTGTCTCTAGCGGAAGCATAAACATCATAACACCCATGCCTGTTGCAACGCCTTTTCCGCCTTCAAAACCTAGATAAGGAGAGTAGCAATGACCCAAGACTGCTAAAACAGAGATGCCCCAAAGTGTTGCTTCACTTACTCCATAAAAATATGCAAATAGTAAAACTAAAACACCTTTGAGCGCATCAAGTAGAAGAGTTGCTGCTCCTAATTTTTTTGCCAATGCTGGGTTGCTCTGTTTTACAACTCTTAAAACATTTGTTGCTCCAATGCTTCCAGAGCCGCTTGATTTTACATCTACACCCGCATACTTTTTAGCTAAAAGAAGACCAAATGGAATAGCACCTATGAGATAGGCTGCTATAAAAAACTGAGCATTTGTGTTGAATAAAAAATCCATTAAAAACCTTAAGAAAAAATTTGAGTAATTGTACTTTAGATATGATTATAGAGATATAAAATATCTGTAATACTCTTTTTTGCTATAATGGCGCAATACAAAAATAAGGAATTATTTTGGAATTAACAACACAACAGTTAAAAGAAAAAATTAACGAATATAAAAAGAAATTAAGCGTAACGGTCGTTGCTCACTTTTATCAAAGAGATGAAGTTTTTGAGATGGGTGACATTACAGGGGATTCTCTTGAGCTTGCGCAAAAGACAATGGCTGATAATTCAGAGTTTGTAGTCTTTTGCGGTGTCGGATTTATGGGGCAGAGTGTTAAGGTTTTATCTCCAAACAAGAGAGTAGTTATGCCAAAAGCAGCTTGTTGCGCTATGGCTACTATGATTGATGGGATGCAGTTTGATGCTTCAATAAAGGCGCTCAATGAAGCTGGAATCCAAAATGAAAACATCTTACCAATTACATATATCAACTCAAATGCTGATGTAAAAGCAAAAGTAGGTGAGATGGGCGGTATGGTTTGCACTAGCTCAAATGCAAAAAAAATTATTACAACTGCCCTAATGGAGGGCAAAAAGATACTATTTGTTCCAGATAGATGTTTGGGGCAAAATATTGCAAACCAGATGGGATTAAAATCTTGTGTTATTGGAGATGGAAGTAATGTAGCAGATGCAGATATAATCTGTTTTAACGGTTTTTGCTCAGTTCATCAGCTATTTTCGGTTGATGATATTAAGTTTTATCGTAAAAAATATCCAGGAATCTTAATAGCTGTTCACCCAGAGTGTGACCCAGCAATTTGTAATGCAGCAGATTTCGTTGGTTCTACTTCCCAACTTATAAAATATATAAAAGATTTAGATGAGAACCAAAAAGTAGCAGTTGGAACAGAGTTTAACCTAGTGAACCGTTTGCGTTCAAAAAATACTTACGTTCTCTCATCCACAAAGCCTGAGTGTCCAACTATGAATGAGACAACACTAAGAGATGTTTACGATGTTTTAAAATCTATTGATGATGGCGCACCTTTAAATGAGATTCATATCGATGAAAACACTCAAAAATGGGCAAAAATTGCATTAGATAGAATGATGGCATTATGATAGAAGATTTTGTAAAAGAGACATTAGCACAAGATGTTGGACGAGGTGATTTGTACGCACTTGTTGAGCCGAGTGTAGAAGCCTCCGCTAAAATAGTTGCAAAAAGTGATGGTGTTATGGCAGGAGTTACATATTGTAATGTTTTGGCAAAGTTAGAGAATTTTAGAGTAGTTTGGAATAAAAATGATTCAGAGAGTTTTGTAAAAGGAGATGTTTTAGCCACATTAAGTGCAACATCACATGTACTTCTTAGAGTTGAGAGAACATTTCTAAATATGCTTCTTCATGCAAGCTCTATAGCAACACTTACTAAAAAATATGCAGACATTATCGAGCCATACGGCGTAAAACTCTTAGATACAAGAAAAACAAGACCTATGCTTAGAGTTTTTGAAAAATACGCAACAAGATGTGGTGGTGCGGTAAATCATAGAATGGGCTTAGATGACTCTTTAATGATAAAAGATACTCATTTAAAAACAATAAAAGATTTGAAAAGTTACATACAAAAAGCTAGACAAAAGATTCCATTTACTGCAAAAATAGAGGTAGAAGCTGAAACACTAGAGATTGCAAAAGAGGCGTTTAAAGCGGGTGCTGATATAGTTATGTGCGATAATATGACACCCTCTCAAGTTCAAGAGATTGTAAAATATAGAGATGCAAATTTTTCACATGTACTTCTTGAAGCAAGTGGAAATATCTCACTTCAAACTATAGAGAACTATGCTAAAGTTGGAGTTGATGCGATAAGCAGCGGCTCATTAATTCATCAAGCAAACTGGATAGATTTATCCATGAAAGTAGATTAAGTTAATTTATGGCGGATGATGCAGAAAAAACGGAAGAACCCACCTCCAAAAAGATAGAGGATGCCCGAAAAGAGGGGAATGTTCCAAAATCACAAGATGCTTCTGGTGTTATGACGCTCTTTGTGGCAATATTGGCTTTTTTGATGCTCTTTCCATATATGCTTTCGCATATACTCTCAATATTTAAATACTACTTTTCTCTCATTGGCATGACAATTGATAGAGCACTAATGCTAGATATCGCAATAGTAACTATTAAAGAGATATTTCTTATCATTATGCCTCTCTCTATTGCAGTTGCAATTGCAGGTGTCATAGCGGCTATTTCTCAGTTTGGATTTTTATTTACTACAAAATCAATCACTCCTGATCTTAAAAAACTAGATCCAATCAAGGGGATGAAAAATCTCTTCTCCATGAAAAAATTGATAGATGGAATCAAGATAACTTTTAAATCTTTTACAACTTTGGGCATTGGATTTGTTTTTTTCTTTTTATTTATCATGGAACTTCCCACAGTTGCCCTTTTTGGATTTACTGATCAGATGATTTGGCTTAGAGACAAGGCGATAATCATTGCTTTTGTTATGTTATTAATTATTTTTATTTTTGCGGTTATTGATATTGTAATTGTTAGAAAACAGTACTTCGATGGGCTTAAGATGAGCAAGCAAGAGATTAAAGATGAGATGAAAAATATGGATGGAGATCCACTTATAAAAGGAAAAATAAGACAAATTCAGATGGAAGCTTCAAGAAAAAGAATGATGTCAGCAGTCCCAGAAGCAGACGTGGTTATAACAAATCCAACACACTATGCAGTCGCAATAAAGTATGATGAACAAAAATCACATGCACCGATTGTTGTGGCAAAAGGCATGGATAATATAGCGCAACAGATTAAAAAAATTGCTAGAGAAAATGGTGTTCATATAGTACAAAATCCACCATTAGCAAGAAGCCTTTATGCGGAAGTGGAACTAGATAAGCCAATACCTAGCGAACTCTTTGGAGCAGTTGCAGAAGTTCTAGCTTATATTTACAAAATGAATAAGAAGTAGTATATAATCCCATAAAAATACTCGAAGCAGTCTTTAATTGAATGAAATAATAAAAAAAATAGATAGTGCAACTCATATAGTTATCCTCTGTGATGAGGGTTTTGATGCGGATTTGATAGGAAGTGCTAGTGCTTTTTACACTTTTTTGCTTCAAAAGCATAAAAAGGTCTCTTGGGTACTTAAAAGTCAGAGCATAAGTCACAAGCTTGCTTTTATCCCGTGGGTGGATGATATAAAAAACACATTTCCTAAAAATGCAGATTTTGTTATAAGTTTTGGCTCTTTAGGTAAAGAAAATTTAGATATTGAGATTGATTGTGAGTTGATAAACTTTCACTATAAAACAGAAATTTTATACCATTTTTTCAAAGAAAATAGAATAAAGATAAATAAAAAAATGGCGACAGCGCTATACGCTGGACTTCTTGAGAGTACAGATTGTTTTTTATATGAGGAGCTCTCTGGTACGACATTTGCTATTGCTAAAGAGTTAATAGAGAGTGGCGCAGATTTTAAGTTATGTAATAAAAATATAATGAAAAGTGTAACTCTTGGCGCTGTGAGATTAAGGGCTATTATGTTTAAAAATATGCTCTTAGAATATGATGCAACAGTTGCTCTTTTTTGTCTCAGTGATGAAGATTTGCAAGCAAGTGGGGCAACACAACTTGATGCTAAGATGGTGCTAAAAGAGTCACTCTCTTTAGCACATGTAGAAGTTGCTGTTTTGATAATGCAGAAGAGTGATTTTAAAATCCAATGTGTAATTCATTGTAAGAGTGAGCCTATTTGTGCAAAAATAGCACTAAAGTTTGATGCTAAATCACTTAGTAACCGCTTAGATTTTACACTTAATAAGACGGTATCGCTACATGTAGCCAAAGAGTTTGTGCTTAATTTAATAAAAAAGGAAATATAGTTGAAAAGAAGAGAAAATAGTTCTTTGTATGTTGTGTTGTTTGTTTTATCAATCATAGTCGGTGGTACATTTTACATGTACAACTCTCTAATTTTTGAGAGAGAGGCTCCAGCTATCGCTTTAGATAGTGATGGTTATTGGAATTTAAAAGATCCATTAAAGTTATCCATTCAAGATGTTAGTGGACTTAAATCCTACAAAGTTACACTAAAGAGTAGCAGTGAAGACACTGTCTTATATCATGAACAGTTTATGGAAGCAAAAAGTCCTATTGAACTTAAAATAGAGTCACCAAAAAGTGCTTATACTATGAAAGACAAAGAGATAAAAATAGTTGTAGAAGCGCTAGATGCAAGCAAATGGAATTTTTTTCAAGGAAACTCTACGCAAAGAGAGTATAGTCTGAAAATTGATAAAAAAAGACCGCTTGTAAGCATAATTGGAAACTCATATAAAATCAGCAAAGGCGGCTCCGCACTCGTTATATTTAAAATAGAAGATGAAAATCTAAAAGATTTTTATATAGAGACGAATTTTGATAAAAAATTTAAAGCACAACCATTTTACAAAGAAGGATACTATATTGCCCTTCTAGCATGGCCAATAATGGAGTCAAATTTTAAAGCAACTGTTGTTGTTGAAGATTATGCAAAAAACACTACTCAAGTTTATATTCCACTCTATTTAAGAGAAAAAAGCTATAAAGTTTCAAATATTAAGCTCTCAGATAGTTTCTTAAAAGGTAAAATAGCTGAATTAGCAGAGGAGTTTGAAGAGACTCAAGGTGTAACTGATTCAATAGAGCAATTTAAACTCATAAATGAAACAGTGCGATTAAAAAATGAGAGTTTAATTCATGAGATAACCTCAAAAGTTCCTCAAAAGATGGTTCAAGACTTCCATATAAATAGCATGTATCCTCTTAAAAATGGTGCAGTTGTCGCTCATTTTGGAGATCATAGAATATACTCATATAATGATAAAGATGTAAGTGAGTCTTATCACATGGGATTGGATTTAGCAAGCAATGCACAAGCTGAGATAAGACCTCAAAATGGCGGAGAAGTTGTATATTCAGAATATAACGGACTTTATGGAAATATGCCAATAATAAGCCATGGACTTGGGCTTTATACGCTCTATGGACACTGCTCAAGTATAGTTGTAAATAATGGAGATGTGGTAGGAAATGGCGCTCATATTGCAAATACAGGCAAAAGCGGATACGCAATGGGAGACCATCTTCACTTTGGAGTATTAGTTCAAGGTATAGAAGTTCATCCAGCTGAGTGGATGGATGATGAGTGGATGAAACTTAATATTACTGATATTATTAAGAGCGCAAAAGATATAATTGATAAAAAAATATAAAATCATAAAAGATTTAATTACAGGAGCAAATAATGTATCAAACAACTATAAAAAAAAGTGTTGAGTTAGTTGGAATAGGACTACACAAAGGCTCTGCGGTTAAATTAAGACTTGAACCATTAGAGTCTAACAGTGGGTTAATTTTTTACAGAAGTGATGTAGATGTAGCAATTCCACTTCTTCCAGCGAATGTTGTTGATACAAAAATGGCGACAGTTATAGGCAAAGATGGATATGTTATCTCTACAATTGAGCATATGTTATCTGCGATATATGCTTATGGAATAGATAATCTTAAAATAATAGTTAATGCAGATGAAGTCCCTGTTATGGATGGAAGCAGTGCAAGTTTTTGTATGCTTTTAGATGAAGCAGGAGTTGTTCAGCTGGATGTTCCTAAAAAAATTATGAGAATAAAAAAAGAGATAATTGTGCAAGAGGGTGAAAAGTATGTAAAACTCTCTCCTTCTACTGATTTAAAATATGGTTTTACAATAAAATTTCCACATCCAGTAATTCAGCAGCAGGAGTACGTTTTAAACTTTACAAAACAGAATTATAAAGATGAGATAGCACGTGCTAGAACCTTTGGTTTTTTACATGAAGTGCAGTATTTGCGTTCAAAAGGGTTGGCTCTTGGAGGCTCACTAGAGAATGCAATAGTTCTTGATGATAAGAAAGTACTAAACCCAGAAGGACTAAGATTTGATGATGAGTTTGTAAGACATAAGATATTAGATGCAATCGGAGACATGGCACTGATTGGGATGAATTTTGTTGGTAACTATGAAGCGCTGGCTGGAAGTCATGACTTAAACCATAAATTAACACTAGAACTTTTAAAAGATGCAGAAAATTATGAAGTTATTGAACTTGTTGATGAAAAAACAAAAGAGTTAGAAAAAGCGTATGCCTAAGAGTGTTGAGCTTGTTTTTATAACTCTCTCGTCTCCAATTTTAATTGGAATTTATGAGGATGCAAAACTTATCCAAACAATAAGAAGCGATGAGAAAAGCTCTGAAATACTGCCTATCCTCTTTGATGAAATATCAAAAAAATACAGCATTAAATCTCTTTTTTATGCAAATGGACCAGGTAGTTTTATGGCTATAAAAATCGCTTATATATTTTTAAAATCTATAAGCATATTAAAGAATATACCACTGTATGCAACAGATGCTTTTTATTTTAATGAAAATCAGCCAATCAAAGCGATTGGAAAGCTATATTTCGTTAAAATTTCATCAGAAATAAAAACTCAAAAACTAGAAACAGTGCCAGAGATAAGATTTACGCTTAGAGATGTACTTGATTATAGTGAGTTTAGTACAACAACTACGCCTCTTTATGGAATTGGAGCGGTGGGATAGGAACAAAGTGACAATAAGCGTACCAGCAACCAGTGCAAATCTTGGGCCAGGATTTGATTCTTTAGGTTTAGCAGTTGATCTGCGAAATGTAGTTGAATTTCATCCATCGAAATTTTTTAGCGTAAGCATAAAAGGTGAGGGTGAAAACAACCCAAAATTAAAAGGTAATAACCTATTTATAAGCATCTTTAATGAGCATTACAACAGATTAACGAAAAAAAAGCAAAATTTTAAATTTAACTTTTACAATCAAATACCAATGTCAAGAGGACTTGGCAGCTCTTCAGCTGTAATTGTCAGTGCAATTGCAAGTGCACATGAAGCAGCAGGAATTAAAGTTTCAAAAAGAAGAATACTAAATCATGCACTTGTATATGAGTCGCATCCAGATAACATTACACCAGCTGTTATGGGCGGATTTAATGCAGCAACAGTTGAGAAAAATAAGGTTTTTTCTCAAAAAAAACATCTCCCAGATTATATAAAAGCAGTTGTTGTAATACCAAACAAACAGATGAGCACAGCCAAAGCAAGAACACTTTTGCCAAAATCATACTCAAAAGAGAGTGCTGTTTATAACCTATCTCATACAGCATTGAGTGTTGCTGCTTTTTTCAATGAAGATTGGGAAATTTTAAAAATTGCTTCTCAAGATAGATTTCATCAAAAAGCAAGAATGAAAACTCTCCCAGAGCTTTTTAATGTCCAAAAAGTTGCTTATGAGAGTGGAGCTTTAATGAGTACGCTCTCAGGAAGCGGTTCAACATTTTTTTCTATGGTTTATGATGAAGATTCTGAAATGATAGCTAGCAAGCTAGCTTTAAAATTTCCAGAATTTGCCGTAAAAATTCTTAATTTTGATAATGATGGGCTAATTATTGATAAATAGTTTACGCTCACCTTTGAAATAAATCAAGGAACTTTTAGATATAATGGCGAAAAAATTTAACCAGCCTCTTAGGATGTGTGTATCTTGTAGAGTAAGAGATACTCAGATAAATCTTTTCAGACTTCAGTGCTTAGAATCACAACTTAGTCTTTTTAGAGGAAATGGTAGAAGTTTTTATATATGTAAAATTTGCCTCAAAGATGAAAAAAAAGTATTAAAAGCCTTTATGCGACAGTGTAAAAGCTCAGATAGAGATAAATTTTCGAACATACTAAAGGAGATCATCACTGATGACAGAAAAAGTTAGAGTACACGAAATTGCTAAAGAGTTAGGAATCACTTCAAAAGATGTAGTAAAAAAAGCCTCAGACATGGGCATTGAAATAAAGTCGGCAAATAGTTCAGTTTCAATGGAAGAGGCAGAAGGCCTAATGAACTATATAATGAGTGGTGAGCTGGCACAATCACCAACAGCTGAACAAAAAGTACAAACCAAAGCGCCTAGCCATACCCCTAAAGAAGAAGATCCTACACAAGAAAGCAACAAATCTCAAACAACTCTCTCAAAAAAAGCTAGTGAAACTCCAATACAACATGTAGTAGAAAAAGCTAAAGAAATAGATGTAAAAAACAGTGAGAAAGAAGTTATATCTGAGGTTAAAGAGATTAAAAAAGAAGAAGAGAGCATAGAATCATCTGAACTTAAAAAGATGCAGATTAAAAAATCTGGACTTAAAATTGTTAAGAAAAAGCAACCAAGAGAAGAGGAAAAAATCCAAGATGATTTTATCTCTTCAGTAAAACAGACTCAAGCTTCAATCTCCTCATATGGAAAAATTAGCGCTGAAGTGTTAGAAGAACTTGCAAACAAGAAAAAAGCAAAGCAAGCTTCAAGCGGAGCTAAAAAACAGGAACAGGGTGTAAAAATTGATATTTTTGGAGCCTCTTTATCAGAAGTCTCTATGGATATGGATGACCAAATAGTTCTCCTTGACTTAAATTCTACACAAAGACAAGAGCTAATTGCAGAAGAGCCAAGAAAGCCAAAAGTAGTGAAGCCAGCTGGAAGAAATGCAAATAAAAAATCTGCACCAAAAGGTAGAAATGTTTCTCGTGACAAGAGAAAAAAATATGCAAAAGATAAGCCAGAAGATTTAATTGTAACACATGTAGAAATCCCTGAAGATATTCGTGTTTATGAATTTGCAGAAAAATTAAACCGTCCAATTAGCGATGTTATAAAAGTGCTCTTTAGTCTTGGTTTGATGATGACAAAGAATGACTTTTTAGGCAGTGATGAGATTGAAATATTATCTGAAGAGTTTGGCGTAGAGGTAACTATAGTGGACCCTAAAGACGCTTTTAACTACGAAGAAGATTTGGCTGAAGTAATCGATGAAAATGCTACAGAGAGACCTCCTGTTATAACAATAATGGGTCACGTAGATCATGGTAAAACTTCTCTATTAGATGCGATAAGAAAAGCAAAAGTAACACAAGATGAAGCTGGTGGAATAACGCAGCATATTGGTGCTTATACAATTGAGCAAAATGGCAAAGCTATCACTTTTCTAGACACTCCTGGTCACGCTGCATTTTCACAAATGCGTCAAAGAGGAACGGATGTAACTGATATTATTATTATTGTTGTTGCTGCTGATGATGGTGTTAAGCCACAAACTGAAGAGGTTATAAAACTGGCAAAAGAGTCTAAAGTACCAGTTATTGTAGCGGTAAATAAAATGGATAAGCCAACAGCAAACCCAGATATGGTAAAAGCTCAAATGGCTGAGCGCGGATTAAACCCAATTGATTGGGGTGGAGATATTGAATTTATTCCAATCTCTGCAAAATCAGGAATGGGTATTGATGAACTACTTGAAAATATACTCTTAACAGCAGAAGTTTTAGAGCTTAAAGCTAATGAAAACGCTATGGCTAAAGCCGCAGTTGTTGAGTCTTCATTAGAAAAAGGACGTGGACCAGTTGCTACTGTAATTGTTCAAAATGGAACTTTAAATGTTGGTGATTATGTGGTTTGTGGTAGCTCTTATGGACGTGTAAAAGCACTTATTAATGAACATAAGCAACAGATAAAAAGTATAAAACCAAGCCATACAGCTGTTGTTGTCGGACTAAATGAAGTTCCATCTTCAGGTGAAATTATGATGGCTATGAGTAGTGATAAAGAGGCAAGAGAGTATGCTCTAAAACGTCATGAATATGACAGACATAAAGAGCTTTCTCATAGCACAAAATCTACTCTAGAAGATATGACTAGTATGATTGCTGAGGGAAGACTAAAGTCTCTTAAAGTTGTTCTTAAAACAGATGTTCATGGTTCACTAGAGGCGATTAGAAGTTCACTTAATGAGTTAAGAAACGATGAAGTTAAGATAAATGTTATCTCTTCTGGTGTGGGTGGAATCACAGAAAATGATGTTGAACTTGTTTCAAATAGTGAAAACTGTGTACTTCTTGGATTTAATGTTCGCCCAACAGGTAGTGTAAAAGCTTTAGCAAAACAGAAAAATGTTGATATTAAGACATACTCTATAATCTATCAACTCTTAGATGATATGACAGGTATGTTAATGGGCATGATGGCTCCTAAATTCTCAGAGATAAACACTGGTCAAGCAGAAGTAAGAAACACATTTAAAGCACCAAAAGGCATGGTTGCTGGATGTGTTGTTGTTGATGGGAAGCTTATTCGTGGAGGCTTGGTTCGCGTTATTCGCGATGGAGTTGTTGTTCACGAGGGAGAACTCACATCACTTAAGCGTTTCAAAGATGACGTTGATGAAATCGGAAATGGTTATGAGTGTGGTGTTATGATAAAAGGTTACGATGATGTAATCGTAGGCGATGTGATTGAGACATTTAAAAAAGTTGAACAAAAAGTATCTCTGTGACAGAAGCTCAAATTAAACTCAAAAGAACAGAATCTCTGCTTTTAGAGCTTATTCCAGCAGCTCTTGGCAGTTTAAATGATGAGAGACTTCATCAGCTTGATATAATTGATGTTAAATGTTCACGTGGGAGAAGTGATGCGAAGGTTTATATTCATCCTTCATCATATACGGAGCAAGAGAAAAACGAATTTATTAAGCTTTTAAAAAATGCCAGACCAATTGTTGAAACTTATTGCATGAAAAATCAGGGCTGGTTTCGTTCTCCAACACTTACATTTGAGTTTGACGAACAGTTTGTGAAAGCTCAAAGTCTTGAAGAATTATTTAAAAAAATTGCTAAAGAGTAGGCGGATTTATTTATGAGTTTAGAAAAAGATATTGAATCATTTGTTAAATCACTTGATTTAGAGCTATATGAAATTTCTGTTGCTAGAGATGGTGATGACTCTATTTATAGAGTTAATGTACTATCGACTCAAATAGAAGATGGCAAGAAAAAGGGTGTTAGTTTGGATGAGTGTGTTCATTTAAGCCGTCTTATTTCGCCTCTTTTGGATGTTACTCCACCAATGTCTGGTGAGTACAGACTCGAAGTTGGAACTCCAGGGATAGAGAGAAAAGTAAGTACGCTTAAGCAATTTGTTTTATCAATTGGCGAGAGAGTAGCTCTTACTTTAAAATCAAAAGAGAAACTTAAAGGCTTGCTCTTAAGAGTAGAAGAATCAAATATTTATCTTGATGTTGATGCAGAAGAGGTTTGTGTCGAGTTTGCTCAAATCTCAAAAGCCAAAACATATTTTGAATGGTAATTGACGAAAATTTTTACATGCGCCTTGCCCTAAATGAGGCTTGGAAATATCAAGGACTAACATATCCAAATCCAGCAGTTGGATGTGTTATTATCTCAAAGAGCGGTGAAATTTTAGCGCTTGAGGCTCATAAGAGGGCTGGACTTCCCCATGCAGAAGTTGAAGCTCTAAAATCTGCTTATATCGTTCTAAGTGGTGATAAGAAGATTTTAGAACTTACAGAATCTGCTCAAATACATAACTATCTTCTAGAGAATCATAATGATTACTTTAAAGATGCGACTATATACACAACACTAGAACCATGCTCACACATTGGTAAAACTCCATCGTGTGCAACACTTATATCAAAGCTAAATATTAAAAAACTCATAGTTGGCTCACTTGATTCTAATGAGATTGCATCTGGTGGAAATAAAGTAGTTAATGATGCTGGTGTTGAGATAAAATATGGTGTTATGCAAAAAGAGTGTGATGAACTACTTTTGCCCTTTTGGCTTTGGCAAAAAGATAAATTTGTTTTTTTTAAATGGGCGCAGAGATTAAATGGTACTGTAGATGGCGGAATAATCAGCTCTTCTAAATCAAGAACAAAAGTTCATGCTATGAGAGATGTTTGTGACTTGTTAGTAATTGGTGGAAATAGCGTAAGAGTAGATAGGCCAACACTTGACGCAAGGCTTGTAAATGGCAGAGCACCAGATATTTTGATAGTATCAAAAAGTGATGATTTTGATAAAACCATACCACTATTTAGTGTTAAAAACAGAGATGTAGTTATTTCAGATAATTTTGACATTTTAAAAAATTATAAAAATATTATGATTGAGGGAGGAGGGGGAATGTTTGAATATTCAAAAGATGTGGTTAATTATCATCTTACTTTTATATCTCCTCTCATAGGCGGAGATGATGGTTTTACATGTAGTAGTGAGAAGTTTAAGATTTTAAATCTAGACCAAGATGAGCAAGATATAATCATGTGGATGAAAAGGGAATTATAAATAATGCAAGAGCAAGAAAAACAAAATAAGATAGTTTCAATGTTTGATGATATTGCACCAACTTATGACACTGCAAATCGTGTTATGAGTATGGGTGTTGATAAGAGCTGGAGAAGAAAAGCTTGTGATTTATCATACGGTTTTTATGCTAAAGATAGTATTGATAAGATAGTAGATGTTGCTTGTGGCACGGGCGATATGATGGACTTTTGGAAAAAAAGAGCAGAAACTAACGGCATAGCTGTTGGTGAGATTGTTGGTGTTGATCCATCAAAAGGTATGGTAAATGTAGCAAGAGAGAAATTTCCTAAATTTAACTATCATATATCAAAAGCAACCCAAATACCGCTAGAAGATGCAAGTGCGGATATTCTTAGCATAACTTATGGCATAAGAAATGTAGTAGAGAGAGAAGCCGCTTTAGTAGAGTTTAGTAGAGTTTTAAAAAGTGGTGGCTTAGTGGTTATACTAGAATTTATGAAAAATGAAAATCCATCGTTCCTTGGGCGCATTAGAGATTTCTACATGAATAAAATTTTGCCAAAAATTGGCGGTTTTATCTCTAAAAACTTAGAAGCGTATGAGTATCTTCCAAACTCAATAGAGAGCTTCTCAACAGTAGAAAATATGAAAAAAGAGTTAGAGAGTGCTGGATTTGAGGTAATTTATTCAAAGAGTTTTTCAATGGATATCTCCACTCTTTTAATTGCAAGAAAAAAATAGGCGCTTTGTGTGTACACACTAAGTGTCTCTTCTCTCAATGAGCAGATAAAAGCTCTCCTAGAAGAGAGTTTTAGCCGTGTTTTAGTTGAGGGCGAACTCTCCAGAATTACATTTCATAGTAGCGGACACATATACTTTACACTCAAAGATGAAAACTCAACTATCAAAGCAGTTATCTTTAAAGCGAATGCTGCAAAATTAAAATTTCAACTTCAAGAAGGGCTTAAAGTTATACTCGATGGTGCGATAACTCTCTATAAACCACGTGGTGAGTATCAGATAAACTGTTTTAGTATCTCACCAGCAGGGCATGGTGCGTTAGCTTTGGCCTATGAGCAGCTCAAAAATAGGCTTGCATCAAAAGGGTACTTTGAGAGCTCAAGAAAAAAACAACTTCCAAAATTTCCAAAACGAATAGCTCTTATAACCTCTGCAACAGGGGCAGCAGTTGCAGATATGTTAAGAGTAGCAATGAGCAGATACAGAGCAATAGAGATAGATATATATGATGTTTTAGTTCAAGGAGATAATGCAGCTCCATCCATCATAAGAGCGCTCTCTTTAGCAGATACGAAAGGTTATGATATTATTGTTTTGGGGCGAGGTGGCGGAAGTATAGAGGATTTATGGGCATTTAATGAGGAGATTGTAGCCGATGCAATATTTAGTGCAATAACTCCGATAATCTCTGCGGTTGGACATGAGATAGATTGGGTTATAAGTGATTTTGTAGCTGATTTAAGAGCGCCAACACCAAGTGCTGCAATGGAGATGTGTCTCCCTGATGAGAAAGAGTTGTATCAATTTATAGACTCATTAGTAGCGAGATATGAGCAGATGATTTCACAAAAACTCTATGGCGTAAAACAAGAACTTGAACATATAAGCAGACTCTACCAAGACCACTCTATAGAAAAAAAAATAAGTTATAAACTAGAGGAGATTGCTCAGTTAAAACTCTCTTTTACTAATAGCATCTATTTTAAGATGCAAAGTTTTAATAAAGAGGTAGAGTCCATAAAAATCAGATTCCCAAATGCAATACAGAGTAGAATAAATATTGTTCAAAATCAAGTATTGACTCTGCAAAAAATGTTAGAATCCAACCATCCAAGATTAAAAACCAAAAAAGGTTTTGCACAAATTTCTAAGGATTCAAAGGTTATTGACATAGAGTCACTCATAGTTGATGAAGTTTTTGATTTGATGAGTGATAGAGTAGTTATAAGTGCAAAAGTAATAAATAAAAAAAATATATAGGAGTTTACATGAAGTATCCAGAATTTTTTGATAACGTAGAGAGTATAAAAGTTGTAGATCCACTCTCAAATGTCTTAGGAGCATTTGAAGGTGGTTTATATGAAATAAGTTTCTTAGAAGTTGTAAAAGCAGCAGGGCACAGTTGTCCAACAGTTGCAGGTGCTTACATAACAACATTAGTGGGTTTAAAAGCTCTATATCCAAATGCAAGAGCAGTTCGTGGAGAGATAAAAGTTGAGTTTAAAGAGTCACTAGAAGATGGTGTTGCTGGAGTTATTAGTAATGTTATCTCTCAAATCACAGGTGCTACTGATAAGAGCGGATTTAAAGGTTTAAGTGGAAAATTTGCTCGTCACTCACTAATGAAATTTGATGCAAATATAAGTTCATCAGTAAAGTTTACAAGAGCAGATAATGGTAAAAGCGTAGATGTATATTATGACCCATCATCAATTGGTGGAAGCCCTAAAATGCAACAATTAATGCAAAAAATGATGGGTGGCTTGGCTAGTGGTGATGAAGTAAAAGAGTTCGGCGAACTTTGGCAAGATAGAGTTAAGCGAATCTTTGAAAATATACCAACAGTTACAAGAGTTATAATCTGATTGTAATATTGCAGTAATAAATTTGTTATATACTTCTTCGCAAAAAAAGGAGCAAAAAAAATGGCATATTTTGATAATGCAAAAGTTGGTGATAAAGTTTTTGGTTTAGTCTTTGGTGCTGGAGAGATAGCTCAAATATTTGAAAATAGCCACTATAAAATAATGGTAAATTTTAAAAATGGCTATGAAGTTCCATATACTGAAGATGGAATTCCTGGCTGGGGAAATTTTAATAAACAGACACTCTATTTTAAAAATGATATAGATTTAACTGATGTTGATTTTTCTCCT
The DNA here is from genome assembly GCF_000012965.1 of Sulfurimonas denitrificans DSM 1251. Lineage (NCBI taxonomy): Bacteria > Pseudomonadati > Campylobacterota > Epsilonproteobacteria > Campylobacterales > Sulfurimonadaceae > Sulfurimonas > Sulfurimonas denitrificans. The sequence goes on from NC_007575.1 coordinate 696,252, forward strand.
ATCTCAAAAGTACTAACCATAAAAAAAATAATAAAGCTAAAAGATAAGAAAAAGCTTCAAGTGAGACTTCCTTCAGGTGTTTGGAAAAAAGTCAAAAAGGCAGAAGAGTCTTATGTTGAAGACCTTTTAGAGAGAGAAAAATATCATATGTTTAGAAAAAAACCTGAAAAAAAAGATTAATTCTTTGATAAAAGATAGTCGTATTGTCTCTACTCCAATTGGTTACATGTTAGCAGTTGCAAGTGAGAGCGCTTTGCTCTATCTTGATTTTATTGATGAAAAAGTAGAGACACAAAACTCAAACAATCCAATTTTACTTAAGCTAGAGCAAGAACTAAGAGACTATTTTGTTAAAAAATTGCGAACCTTTAGCATACCGCTCTCTCCTAGTGGAACAGCGTTTCAAAGAGCTGTTTGGGATACACTTTTAAAAATTCCATATGGTTTAACTCTCTCTTATGCTGATGAAGCAAAACTATTTGGCAATCCAAAAGCAACAAGAGCAGTTGCAAATGCAAATGGCAAAAATCCAATCTCTATTTTAATCCCATGTCATCGTGTTATATCTTCAGATGGCTCAATTGGTGGATATAGCGGCGGCGGAATCTGGAGAAAAGAGTTTCTACTCTCTCTTGAGGGAGTAGAAAAATAGTTTTATCTTAGCGATAAAGTTGGGAAGTAAGTATGAAGAGTAATCGCAGTTTGAGTAGAAATCTTTTTCATAAATTTATCAAATCTGTTCTCCTCATTCCATTGTGGAGTAGTTACTCCGCTTAATTCTATCAACCTTTTTTTCGCATCAAATGAGACTCCAAGAGTGTCCACAAGACCGACTTCCTTGGCTTGGCTAGCAGTAAATATATGTGCATTTGCATAAAAATCTCTCTTATTTATATCAAGACCTCTAGCATCTGCAACGTCTTTGGTAAAAAGCTCATAAGTTCCTTGAATAACTTTGTTTAACTCATTTTTTTCATACTCTGTCCACTCTCTATCACTTGCACCTACTTTTTTGTATTTTCCTGCTTGCACACTTTGTGATTTTATGCCTATTTTGCTCATAAGTTCACTAACATCAGCACCTTGCATTATAACTCCAATGCTTCCAACCATAGAACCAGGATTTGCGATTATCTCATCTGCCCAGATACTAGCGTAGTAACTTCCACTTGCAATCGTCCCACTTGCATAAACAATAACTGGCTTGCTCTCTCTTGCACGCTTTATTGCGTATGCTATCTCAATAGATGGTGCAACTGCTCCACCGGGAGAGTCAACATTTAACAAAATTCCTTTTACAAAATGATTTGCAGCAGCATCATCTATCTGTTTTAGAACTTCTGAGACTTCCATAATAGGACCTACTAGATTTATCTGTTCAAGATTGTTTGGTTTTAAATCCTCTTTGCTTTGAGGAGCAAATATTAAAAAGAGTATAAGCACAAAAATCATAGCCTTGAAATGTTCTTGAATAAACTTCATTGTAAAGAGTATTGGAGAGAACAGTTTTTTTATAAATTGCATTAAGCACCTTTTTTGGGAATAAGTTTTCCATTGATATAAATTTGGGAGATATTATATCTATGAAGTATTAAATGGATAGCCAACTCATCATTTGGCTCTTTATCTAAATCTAAAACTAACATATCAGCATTTTTGCCCTCTTCTATCTCGCCAGAGTTTATGCCAAGAGCTAAAGCTGCATCTTTTGTTACACTGCTTATGAGTTGCTTTGCTAAAGGCAGAAGAGGCATATTAGAGTGCATAAAAAGAGCGCACTTCATCTCTTCAAAAAGGTCAAGTTTGTAGTTTGAACTAAGTCCATCAGTTGCGCATATCCAGTTAATATTTTTCTTATTTATTTCGTTCAAATCAAGCGCACCATTGCCAAGAAGTCTATTTGAAATAGGGCAGTGGATTATAGTGTGGTTGCCCTTTTTTATGCTCAGTAGCTCTTCTTCATTTGCTTTTACTACATGTGTAAATAGAGTTTGTTGCTCATTAAAATGCTCTAAAAACTCACTAGCGCCACATGTAGCAGAGTTTTGTTTTAGTAACTTCTCAAAAAACTCTTTAAAATCGCCCTCGCTTTTATCTAGCCACTCTCTCTCAGCACTGCTTTCCATAAAATGAGCAGTTAGTTTAAGGTTCTCATTTTTTACGATTTGAAGGGCTTTTTTAATTAAAATAGGATGAACAGAGTAGGGTGAGTGAATGGCAATGGCTGGGTAAAAACCCTCTCTATTTACGCTCTTTGAAGCATCAAGTCTTGCCAAAAAATCAGCGAAAAGGGCATCCGCCATAGTTGCTTGAGAACCGATTAGCTCATTGAAAAAAACAACATTTTGCTTTGCATCAGCGCATACATCCAAATCCATTCCATGCGAGCTAATTGCCCCAAAAGTTGTGATTCCAGACTCAAGCATACAAGAGATAGCTTCTCTCATACACCCTTTTTTACACCCCTCTATAAGAGTCTCTCTATTTTCAAGTACACTATAGAGCCAAGGGATAAAATCTCCATATGAAAGCTCTGTCTTGTTTGCACTAAACTCTACATGTACATGGGCATTTATAAGTCCTGGCATAAGAAGAGAATTTTTCTGTAGCTTAATAATTTTTGCATCTGGAAATAGAATTTTCAACTCTTCAAGCGGTGCGATTTTATGTATGGTTTTATCAAATGCAACGCTAAAATTGCGAAGAAGGTTTTGCGGTGTTAATATGTACTCTGGGGTAATTATTTGCATCTTTCATCTTTTTTTAGAATTTAAAATAGATTATGCTTTATTTAGATAAAATGGCTCCTTAAAATTTTAATTATTAAATAAAAAGGCAATATATGAAAATAGCAGTAATTCAAGGACCAAACTTAAATATGTTAGGTGTTAGAGAGCAACAAATTTACGGTTCTATGAAACTAGAGCAGATTCATGCTCAAATGAGAGATTTTGCAGCACAAAGCGGACTAGAGATAGAGTTTTTTCAAAGTAATCTAGAGGGTGAAATTGTAGATAAGATTCAAGAGTGCTATGGCGATGTAAACGGCATAATCATAAATGCAGCAGCATATACGCATACATCAATAGCTATACGTGATGCAATATCTGCGGTCAATCTTCCAACAGTAGAAGTTCATATCAGCAATATCAATCGTCGTGAAGAGTTTAGAAAACAGAACATGATAGCGCCAGTTTGTACATCATCAATTGTTGGGTTTGGGCCATTTGGCTATCACCTTGCAATGGTTGGTATGATTCAAATTCTAAATGAGATAAAAGCAGTTCAAGAGATGCAAAAACAACAAGCTCCTCAAGCAGAGTAGGAAATGTTTATAGAGCGTAAATTAAACGATAGTTTGACTATCTATAAAAATTTACGTTTTTATAAAAAAGAGCAAAAAAGCTTCCATCGTTATAGAGTTACTATCGGTATAGGTGGAAATGTTGGCGATGTCAAAAGAAGATTTGCACATCTTGAAACATATTTTAAGAGAGATAAAAGAGTTGAGTTTTTGCAAAAATCGTTGATTTTAAAAAATCCTCCTTTTGGTTTTATGAATCAGGATGATTTTTTTAATTCAATAATTATATTAAAAACGAGTATGCAACCTATGCTATTTTTAAATTATTTAATGAGAGTTGAGAAGAAATTTGGACGTAAAAGAAGTTTTGCAAACGCTCCACGAACACTTGATTTGGATATTATATTTTTCGATGAGAGAGTTGTTAAAAAAGAGAGACTTTCCATTCCGCATCCTGAGTATTCAAAGAGAGTCAGTGTGCTAATTCCACTTAAAGGTTTAAAAAAATGAAAATATTAACTTTTGTTGGAAAAACACCATCAGATGCTCTAAAAAAAGCAAAAATGAGTCCTAACTATGCCCAAATGCTTCATATCGACACTAAAGAGATACAGAAAAAATCACTAGGGCGAGATGCGCTATATGAGATAATAATGGGTATAGAGAGTGAGGGTGAACAGACATATCAAAAAAATAGCTCTACAATAAAAGATGGCAGACCTCTTACTCAAAAAAGTGCCGATGTTCTTTACGACATCTCTTATGCAGCAAAACAGATATCTAAAATAGCAGAGGTAAAAGACCCACTATATGGGTATAAAGAGCAGAGTAGCCAAAATAACAGTAGTATGTGTCATTTACAAAAACTAATGTTACTCGTAGACAATTAAGCATTTTCGGCTTAATTAAAAAAAAAGAATCATAGAAGCCAAAATTTATTCATATTTTGTACCTTTTAAATTAGTTATAATTTTGTTTAAGAACTGTAAAATATTGATGGCATTTTCACACTCTTTTTTATATATCTCAGCATTAGCATCATCATGTGATGTTGGATTTAAGATGAAGTTTTTATAAAACTCACCTCGTTTAATTAGAGCTTTAATTGTTTCGTTAGAAATTGTCCCGTCAGCATTTTGAATTTTTTCAGTAAACTCAATTTCTGTTTTGTTTAATGGGTTAAATGAAGATTTAATACAATTAATTTTAACTTGTTCATTTTTTGTGGAATCATCCAAAATTTTTTGCACACTCTGATAAAAACGATTTGTTACTTTGTGCGACCGAATATAATGCTTGTCTTCTGATTTTAAAGTATCTATAATGTTTTGTAACTCCTCCACTCTCCCCAACTCTAAAAGTTGTTCAAATTCTGTAATAATTCTCTCAAACTCTTTTCGTATAAAATTCCCAGCAGAGTATTCATCACCCGTTGAAAGGCTACCCTTTGCATCTGTTAAATAGCTAATATCTTTATCGTACAAAAAGGCTTGATGATCGTGTACAAAAAGTTTTTGTACTTTCCATTGATTAGCTTCTTCACTATCTAAATTGATCATTTTTCTTGCCATATTAAAAAACTGTAAATTATGGGTCAAAATAAGCTTTTGATAATCTTGGAACTCTTCTAAAATATACTTCATAATCAATTTTCGATTCGCCATATCAAGGGACGTCAAAAAATCATCTAATACCAAAAGTTTAAATCCATCACGCTTTTCTTCATATTTTTTGGCAAGTGCAAAATAGATAGCCACGCTAATTAGTTTTAATTTGGCTTCATTGAAGTGTTGGGATGGCTTTCCATTGCATTCTATATCATCAATCTTAATTTTTATGACAGGTGGGTTAAATTCCAAAATATCGCTGTTTCCTGAGTGTGCTGGAGTAATTGAAAATGAAATCTTGAAGGACTCATCAAACTTTTCTATAACTTCATTAATTTCTTTAAGAGGAAAATAATTTTCAAAAACTAATTGTAATAGATCGTTTTCTAATTTGAGCATCTCTTCAAATTTTGCTCTAATCGCTGTGGCATCGTCATTGCCAATTTCATCAATTATCTTGTTCTTTAACGTATCAAGATTGCCAAATTGAGCAAAACGCTTAAAATGATAATTTTCATTCTTATCAGTAACAGGACTTTTCATTTGGGGAAAATGCTCAAATAATGTATCATTTAATGCAATATAAAAATTTTCTTTTGTAAGTCTATTCAGGACTTTTTCATTCGCAAAATAGATGCTTGGATCAATTCCGATAATATTTTGGGGTTGTGTTTTACGAGTTAATACACTAAAATCTGATAGTTCATCTGCATTACAGTTTAAGACCTTGTCCTCATCTAGGATAATATTAACTTTTAAAGTCTCAGCTTCACATCCACGCGACCTATATGTTTCTTGAACTTTTGAAGCAATATCTTTATCTAACCTTTTTTGATGATAAAAATTTGAGTATAAAGCTTCATAAATAGAACTTTTACCTGTGCCATTTTCACCATAGATCAGCAAGCTTTTAGCATTAAAATCAACAGTTAAATCTTTATGAAATTTAAAATATTTAAGCTCGGCTTTTTGAACTCTCACTGCTCACCTCTAAAAAACCGTTCATAAAGTTCACGGGTGGCTTTTCCTGGCATGTCATACATTCTGCGTTTTAATTTATAAGGATATACTGAAAGTTGATTTGAATCTAAATACTTTTCTAAAAGCTCAAACCCTCTATATAGCCTACCAAAACCATAAGGACAAGTATAGTTTTTATCGTAAAAAACTTCCCATTTTTCGTGCATTATTTTAATAACAAGGTCATACATGTCATGTTTGATATATGTTGTAGAGCCTTTTGCATACGATTGTCTCACAAGTGATTTGGCAAATTTTGTAGTATTGTCACTACCTACATTTAAATTATTTTTGACCAAATAAACTATGACTGTATCTTTTGGATAAGCGTTGGTGTACAAGTCTATAAGTTGAAACCATTTAGCAAGTTCATTATCAGATTGTTGTTTTGTTTCTTCAAAATATTCAACGGAATCTACAATACGATTTAAATCATCTAAAATTTCTCTATATGTCTTTTTTTTAAATGGTGAGTATTCCGTTTTTTCAAAAAAATCTCTCAGGCCTATCTCAGAGCTCTTTATCCCTTGTTCTCCTCTAGTCATATAAGAATAAATCTTAAAAGCTCTAAGTTTTAGTTTATCATCTATTGCTTCACATCGCTCATCAAAGGATTTCCAGAGTTCAACAAAAGTATCCTGCTCATTATGCCTGTTAGCCATATAATAGAGGTTTGATTTAAAAATATCACTATCATCAAGTGGCATTCCCCTGTTATTCATTGTCTCAAAAATCTTCAGCGCTTTTTCTCTGGCTTTAGCAGTATTTTCAGCTTCTGTGAAAATAGGGAGTAACGAAACATCATAAAGAATAAAATCTATAAAATCTTTTATATCATTTCCATCTTGATCAATAAAATCTTTAATCTTTTCATAGAAAAAATAGATATTTGTTTTAAATTTATCTTTTTTATTTTGTGGTTTTTCATATTGATAATTTTCGTCTAAAACTTCATTGAATGATAGGGAATCCCGTTCAATAAAAATATTTGTTATGACTCTTTGTTCTATGATTGCATCTGTTCTATCATCTAATATCCAAATGGTATTTTTGAGCTTTCTATTTTTTGCATCAAATGCCCATAAAACTTTTAAAAGCATAATCAATGTGGTTAAACGTTGCTGCCCATCTATAACCTCAAATTCATCTCTGGCAGATGTTGCAAGTACAAGATTGCCAATAAAATAGCCTTCTGATTTATTTTTTTGAAAAGCGGTTTTTAAATCCTCAAAAAGTTCTTCACATTCACTTTCAGTCCAAGTATAGGCCCTTTGATATGGAGGAATTATATATTTGGTTTTATCTCCAAAAATTTTTAATATATATTTTTGTTCTGCATTGAGTTGTAAAGCCATTTTTATCCTTTGAACATAGGTGAAATAAGGTATGTTTTATAATTAATTTTACCTAAACTGATATAAAGACGGTATAAAAATTTTTAAACTATTTGAATTTGCCGTATTGATTTGTACCATAATGGTATTTAGCAACTACTTATATTATGCTTCAGGTAAAAATTATTTCCAAAAAAATATATAAACTAATGTTACAAAATATATTTATAATAATTAATATATTTATTTTTACAATAATTAATGTTATTAAATTTACATCTAAAATTATTTTTAATTTTGATATAATTATTTCATGAGTGTCAGAAAAATAAAGAAGAGCTACATCTCTTGTGTCGGATATTTTAAAAGCTATAAGAACAACAAGCAATTAGCTTTTGAATCTATTTTGGAAAGAGATTTTTTTATGCTGTTAGAATTTAATAAGGATGTTGTTTCGTTTGAAGAACAACCACTGAAAATCAATTACAAGCTAAAAGCAAAAAACACAAGATATACCCCTGATGTACTAGTGATATATAAGGATGGCTCTAAAAAAATCTTTGAAGTTAAATACCAAAGTGATATAGATTCCGATACAAAACTACAACATAAGATATCTGTTTTAAAAGAAGAAATAGCCCGACAAATGTCACTTCCTTTTGAAACATTCACAGACGCACAAATAGACCAAATATATTTCAAAAACTGTGTTTTTCTCTATAAAAATGCTTTTATCTCTGAAAGTCAAACTATGACCAATAAAGTACTAGAGAATATCAATAAGCTTTCTGAGCCCATTTCTATCAAATCATTTTTAGAACTTTTATCAACCAATCAAACTGAACAATTGCAAACACTTCCCTATCTTTGGCATAAGATATTTAAGGAACCTTCTCTGATAAACATGCACACAAAGATTACTATGTCTTCTCTTATACTTAAAGGAAAAATTCATGAGTAAACTAGACCTTTCTATAGGTTCCAAAGTCTTCTACAATAACGTTGAGCATATCATATTGAAAGCCGTCAATTTTCACACCCTATCCATAGCTCCAACAAATAATCAAAATGAAATCATCAATGTAAAAATACAAGACTTATCTTCAAAGCCTCAAGAAGAAAAAACGCAACTAGACAGCTATACGGATGAGGAGTGGAGTGAAGCAAAAAAGAAATACAATGCTATTAAAGAGCTCGTCTTTAGAAAAAAGTCACGTGACGAAGTTGAAGAGGTAGCTGCTAAGTACAAAGTGACCGCTATGACCGTCTATCGTTGGATAAAGACCTATGAAGAATCAGAAAAAATCAGTTCACTAATCTCAAGCAAACATAAACGCGGCAAAAAAGGAAGTCGCATAGAGCCTTTAACAAATAAGGTCATTGAAGATGTTATAGAAGAACTCTATCTTACCAAACAAAGAATCGGTTTTCCGAAAATCTTCAACACCATTAAAGCAGAATGCAAGAAGCTCAACATAATCCCTCCACATGAGAACACTGTCCGCAATAGAATAAAAACAATCGATCCAAAATTCGCTCTGAAAAAACGTTTTAGTGCAAAAAAAGCGAATGAAAAATATGGGAATTTTGAAGGAGAATATCCAGAGGGAAACTTTCCTTTGGAAGTGTATCAGATAGACCATACTCCACTTGACATCATACTTGTTGACTCTCACTCAAGAAAACCTCTAGGAAGACCTTATTTAACACTGGCGATTGATGTATATTCCAGAATGGTTGCAGGATTTTATCTCTCCTTGCAAGCGCCCGGATATTTCAGTGTGAGTCAGTGTCTCTACAATGCTTTTTTGCCAAAGGATGATTTTCTAAAAAAATACGATATTCAAGGCGAATGGGAAATATACGGGATTCCTTCAAAATATGCAGTCGATAACGGCAAAGATCTAATAGGGCTTGATATGCAAAGAGTATGCGATGAATTTGGCATGACTATGGTTCGAAGACCCGTTGGAAGACCACAATACGGAAGCCACGTAGAGAGGATTTTTTTGACTATAAATAAAGAAATTCATAATTTACCAGGTACTACATTTTCCAATATAGCCGAAAAAGCTGAGTATGATTCCATCAAAAACGCAACTTTTACCCTTGATGAGATAACAAAGTGGCTCACGGAGTTTATCGTCAATGTTTATCATAACCGTGTACATCATGGAATAGGCATGACACCGAGACAAAAATACAGTTTAGGCATCTTTGGCGATGATGAGAATCCGGGTACAGGCTTGCCGCCAATTGTAGAAGATAGGGAGTCGATTAAAATCGCTCTCTTACCTGCATTTTACCGAACCGTTCAAAAAGACGGCATCACACTTGATGGTATTACGTACTATTCGGATGTTCTGAGAACTTGGATAAACAGGGATGATGAACAAGGCAATAAGCTAAAGTTTAAAGTCAAAAGAGACCCTCTGAGTATCCAAAAGCTTTACTTCTTTGACCCGGAACTCAAAGAGTATTTTGAGTTAAGCTACAGAAAGCTTCATGCTCCAGATATGACCGTATGGGATCTCTATACAGCAAAGAGATATCTAAAAGAGAATAGTATCAAAGATACAAATGAAGATGACCTCTTTGATGCTTACGAACGGCTTACACACATAGAAAAACAGGCAAAAGAGAAAACAGCCAAACATAAAATAAGAAAAAGCAAAGCACCTAAAATGAGCGACATCAAGTCAAAAAGCAAAACAGAGAGTCAAGTTGTAAAAGAGAAAGAGACCAAACAAGCTGATGATGTTTTTCATGACCTCTTTGACAACATAGAAACTTTTCACATTAAAGAGTAGCGTATGAATATTGAACTAACAGAAGAAACAAAAAAAATACTTGACAGCTCTGATGAAGAGAGAATCAAATATATCAACGAAGAGTATTGGATTGACTATCCTATCGCTCAAAATATCTTAGAAAAGATGGAAGATATTTACAATTTCGGCTATGGCAAGACCAGATATATCAGCATCTTGCTTGTGGGTGGAAGCAACAACGGAAAGACATCTCTGCTCAAACAGTTTTTGGAGAAGCATCCGCCCTACGATTACAATATCGATGGCGAACAGCCTGATTGGATCACAGATGACTTCTTTGATAAATACACCGGTATTGGCAGACCTGTTTTATATGTCATCTCACCAACAGAACCAAGCGAGAGCAGACTCTACAGTATTATCTTGGAGCAATTGAATATACCCTATAAAACACGTGACTCCTTGGATGTAAAAGCTAAACTCGTAGAGTATTACCTCAAAGCTCTTAATGTCAGAGTCCTTATCATCGATGAGATTCATAACATTCTTAACGGCTCCCCTGCAAGACAAAAGCAGATTATGAGTGCTATAAGAGATTTAAGCAGCAAACTGACAATGCCCGTCATTTTAGCAGGAGTCAAAGAAGCTTTACGTGCCGTAAACACAGAAGATCAGATTAGCAGCAGATACAGACCGGAATATCTCACAAAATGGAAGATGGATAAAGATTACATCAGTCTCTTAGCCACCACAATAAGCAAACTGCCACTAAAAAAACAATCTACAATTATCAACAAGGATGATGCACAAGAGATTCTTGAACTATGTAACGGATATATTGGGGAGATTGTGAACTTGATTAAAGCAGCTGCCGTATATGCCATAAAAACAGGAAGCGAGAGAGTTACCATCAACGAGATAAAAGAGTGTGGATTTAATACTCTGCAAAATATTCATAAGACTATGAATCTCAAAGATATATGATCAAAAAGATAAACTTTCCGGAACTAAAAAATGAAAACTTTGTAATCATCCCTCTACCGCTTGAAGATGAACTGCTTTCCTCCTGGATAGTTCGCACGGCATATGCCCACAAGACGCATCCACATACTTTTACAAATCAATATCTAAACTACAGACAGCACTCTTTTTTTCTTGCTCAAAGCGATCTTACTTTAGATCCAGAGATGATTAAAATCATCGAAGAAAAAAGTCATCACAAAATAGATATTCGTTCCCTAATACTAACAACCTACTCAGGATATATTCAAGAAAATATCTATGAGAATAATCCAGCTACATTTTTTACCCATCAAAAATATTGTCCTATCTGTCTACGAGAAGACAAAGTGCCCTACTTTAGAAAAAAATGGCGGGTTGTTTTTTACAATATTTGTCATAAACACCAATGCCGCTTATACGAGCATTGTCCTTCTTGCAAAACAAAACTCGATACCTCGCAAATGTATGAAAACAGGCTACCTTACACACACTGCCACCATTGCGGATTTGAACTGAAAAAAGGAAGAAAACTACCGATTCATAAAAAGCATATTTCAAGTCTTGAGTATCAAAACAAGATTTTTAAAACTATAGAAAACGGCTATATCCAGCTTGGCAAAACTCCTGTCTACTCATTTTTATTTTTTGAAGTTTTTTCAAAACTATCCAAGCTTATACTCCTTAATTACAAGCATAAATTTATAGATAAACATCCATTATTTTTACTCATAAAAGATGCGAAACACCAAAATGTGAATCATCCTATATTTAAAAAAGTAGATGCAAAAGCACAATCAGCACTTTTTGGGTTGATTATGTATATATTTGAAGATTTTCCACACAATTTAAAAGCCTATATCCAAGCAAACAGGCTTACTTATTACGATTTAACGACAAAGGTACATAATATACCGTTTTGGTATGAGAGCATTGTTAATGACATTTCACCGCGATATCTGCCGCATAGCATGACAGTCACAAAAGAAGAAGTAGAACATGCAGAGCAATATTTAAAGTCAATACGCAAAGAAATAAACAAAGCCAATCTTACTAAATTACTAGGGTGTAATTTTGGTAGTAATGATAATAATTTAAAAAACTTCATTCAACAATAATGCCACTACTTCAAGTGTAAATATAATATTCCATAGCCCAAAAATGACTCCCCATATCTTTTCTTTCAAGCAAAGATTTAAAGTCTTTCCTTATTAATCTACTAGACACAGTTTTTAGATTATTGACAAATGAAGATAGCTTTATATGAGGCGGGGCACTAAAATGAATTATTACTTTTGACTGTTCCTCTATTGTGATGTCTACAAGCTTACATTTATGCTTATCGATATTTTGCAATATGATATTTTTTAGATTTTCTTCTAGTGTATCATATATAATTTTTTTGCCCTCAAATATACTTACAACTAAATAATAGTTTAGGTTATAAAATGAGTGTCTATTCCTTTTAAATCCGCTATTTAACAATATAATTTTTCCTTGACAACTAATTATTTTTTTTGTATAATATTATATATTAGTGTGATTTGTCAAGCGTTTTAAAAATATGACAAATTGCAATATATTTTTAAATTTTAAAATATTTTCTATACTCTTCTTTTATATAAAATATTTTTGGATAGAATACCAAAGGAGTTAAGATGACGATGATACCAAACAGAGCTAAAATTCTTGAAAAAAGTCTATGCGATTACTACTGGGCTTATTCTGATATCCTTAGAGATATAGGGATTAATGAATCTACTTATGACCAAAGAATCATGGCTTTTATGGCTTTAAAACTTCTAATTGACAATGACAAGCTTATGTTCACTTTTGAATATAATAATAATTTTGGCTTGGATCATGCAATATTTGCTAAATATGACTTGGGTGAAACAAAAAAAACTTTTCTAAATATTATAAAAAATATAGAAAAGCTTGGGCAAAATCTAAATTATTTCACACAAGAGAGCAAATATAATCCAGATACCTCTAAAAATATTTTGACCTATTTAAATCATTTTAAAACATTTGAACTTGAAAGATACATTCAAGAGCTACCTAATAATTATCTTGAAAATGTACTTGACATTTACACATATAAGGCAAATTTTAGAGACTATCCAAAAGAACAGTACAAAGACTTGTATGAAGCTACTATTTCAAGAATGAAAAAACTTAGTGGTGATTTAACAGGGCAACATTTCACTCAAAAATCTATTGTACATCTTATGTGTGAGGTTTCTAAATTTGAAGCTGAGGGGTATGATAAGCTTGCTATTTATGATCCAACTTGTGGAACTGCCAGTATGCTCATGGAATCTGCACACTACTTTTATAACAAAAATAAAATAGAAAATATTGAGGTTTATGGACAAGAGTTACACGGGCAAACTTGGCTTTTAGCAAAAATATTTCTTGAAATTAGTTCTCTTGATGGAAAATCACAAGGTATTAAAAATACGATAGCTTATGGAAACACTTTAACTAATCCTGCTTTTGCAAATGGAATCAATGGAGATACAAGCTTCGACTTTATCATAGCAAATCCACCATTTGGCGTGGATTGGAAGCATAACTATGATGAAATAGTACAAAATATGAGTAGCAAAAAAAGTGACTTTTTTGTAGTTAAAGATGAAAAAAATAAAGTAGTAACTCCTAAAAAATCTGATGGTCAATTTTTGTTTATGCAACACATAATAAATCTGATGAAATCAGAAAAAAGAAGGAATAAACACGCTCATGCGGCTATAATTAGTTCATCTACGCTTATAAGTACTGGAAATGCTACAAGTAGTGAATCAAAGATAAGAAAAGAGATATTTAATACAGGTTTTGTAAGTGCTGTGCTCGAACAGCCAAGTGCAATGTTTACCAATACGGATATAAGTTCGCATATATGGTTTTTGGATAGTGACCCAAGCGAAAAAATCACAATAGTAAAAGCAGACACAAAAGAGGAAGAACTTTTTTCACCACATCTACAAGCCAAAGATAAGATGAAGAATTCTTATAGTCAAAAAAATATTCGTAGACTTGCCACCCTTATCAACAGTAAAAAAGAGTTTAAATATAAATCAAAATTTATAGACTCAAAAGATAGATATGAGATAAATATATCAAATGAGATAGGCTTCAAAGACGAGGTGGAAGATTTAAACTTCGATGAGCTTACAAATGAGCTTAATATGCTCATGAAAGAGATGTGTGAAGAGTTTCAGAACAGCTCACTCTTTGGGATAAAATAAATGATAGGAACTTTAGATAGTCAAGTTATTGAAAAGTTTAAAGAGTTTCAGGAAAAAACTGGGAAATATGCTGATTTAGATATTAATAAAGTACTTTTTGATAAAAAAACAATAGATGATATTGTTGATGACTTTATAAAAGGTTCAACTCCTAAATATTCGCATAATCCCACGGATACAATGGTTATAAAATCTGGACAAGCTCGAGGGAATTATAATGAGTTTAACTTTACGAAAACAGCTTATTTGGATTTATCAAAAGTCAAGAACCCTAAATATTTACAAAAAGGTGATATCTTAATTAATACAACTGGTGTAGGTACTTGCGGGAGAGTAACACACTTTTCGATCTTGATGGAAATTACGTATCTGATAGTCATATAACTACTCTTAGATATGATAAAAATATAATTAATCAATTTTACTTGTTATATTTTTTCGTAAAATTTGGATTTAAAAAATTGGAGTCAATGGCAGAAGGTTCTGGTGGTCAAATAGAATTGAGTATGGATAATGTTAAGCCTTTGTCTATTTCTATTCCTAAAGATTATAATGAATATAAATCTATTGATATACAAAATATAATAGTTGAATTTTTAGAATTTTGGAAAATAAATTATACAGATATCTTTAGAAAAACTGTTGACCATCAAAAACCAATTATAGAAAAAATCAAAAAAGCTTTAGTTCCTGCTACATTTAAATATGACAAAATATTAACAAAAAGTTTTAATAGTTTTGCAGATGACAATGGCTATGATCTTACTCTAGAAAGTATAGTGTTTAAAGAAGTACCTTTTTTTGATTTAGTTAAGGTAACAAATGGTTCTGAATTTCCAGCTGGTTATGTTAAAAGAGGAACAGGCGAGATTCCATTGATAAGTGCTGGTGTGAAAAAAGACATAATGGGAACTATAAAAAGTTTATTGGGAAATAATAAATCTGAGCCTTTAAAACATTATGTATTTAATGACACTAAACAAAAATGGAACGAAGTAAAGCATTATATTGGAAAAAATTATTATACGCTAACAGCAGATGGAGAAGGTGGAAATATTACAAAAAGAGCCAAAGAAAATTATCCAAAAGGGTTTTACACTACTAATATTTGTAAAACTTTAGAATTTAATGAGGCAGATATACAGGATGATTATTTCTATATGTCTTATAAATTCACAAAATACAAATATAATTTTGATTTTGGTAATAAAGCAAATAACGATAATTTATCTTTCATAAAAATTACCTTACCTGAGAATCATAATCTCTATTCATCTTTAGATTTACAAAAAATATTAATAGAATTTTGGAATAGTATTTTACAAAGTATAGATAATCAATTTGAAAAATTTGAAAATATTACTATACTAACTGATAAAATAGATGAAGCTTTTTTATATAGAACTTTTAGCAAAATAGAATGGAGATAATGATGACAAAAGAAGGAATATATAGCCAAATAGAGAAATTCAATATTAATATAGCAAATTCAAAAGAAACTAAAAACAATAAATATTACTATATTAATTCAGATGAAGCATTACTAAAATCACAATTTATCAATGAAATACAAAAAGATATAGTTATTAAAAATAAATTAGATTCTATTGAAACAGTGATGGATTTATGTTTTGGTAGTGGGAATTTAGCTTCACATATATTATTAGAAAATCAAATACAATATAAAAATATTATTTTAAATGATTACTTTTTAGATGAATGTAATCAAGAATTAGAAAACTTATTAGAAAACTGTGAATTGAAACAATGTGATTTTTTTAATTCAGATTGTTTTGAAGAAAATAGTGTTGATTTGCTTATATTTAATCCTACCCATGGTGGTAAACCAACAATAAAAGATTTTGTTAATAAAGAAAATAAAGATTTTGATGCTTTAAATAAAACATTATCTAAAATATTAAAGCCTAATTCACTTGTTATTTTTCGAGGTTTGAAAGAAGATTTTCAAGAATTGATATTTTCTAAATTTAAATATAAAAAAATCTATTTAGAGGGGAGTCAGTCTTTATATGTTTGTTACGATATAGAGGCTGAAAAGAAAGATTGCTACGAATATACAAATAATCAATTTATAGAAAATGAAAATTGTGAAATAGAAAAAAGTTCTGATGAAGAAGATTTAGATATTGGAGAACTTATGCAAGAATTAGAAGAAAATAAGATTGAAAATAGTTTCAATGGTGTTCTTCAATCTGAATCATCAATTGTAACTAATGCACAAAATGATAATGAAGAAAAATTTACGGAGTGGTGGTTAAGTAGTAGTTATCACTCTGTTGATGGAAAACCTTATGCAGAAAGTACTAAGAAAGGATATTTACGTGCTTTAAAACAATTAAAGACGGAGTTGATTACTTTTGGATTTGATAATATTGATATATTTAAACTTCAAGATTTAAAAGAAGTAAATGAACTATTAGATAGATTAGAATCAGGCGATTTATATGATTATAATAAACGACATGATAACTCTGATACAAGTAATGGATTAAAGCAATATATAAAATTTTTAAAAGGTGAAAGTAATATAAATACCTTTAATAATAGTAAAGAAGAAGAAGACAATATGAAAGATACAGAAATTATAAAAATAAAATTTTCAGATGAAGGAAAAGGAAACTTAGATTTTTCATATAAAAATATTCTTTTTAAAGGTGTTCCAGGTACTGGGAAAAGTAGGGCTATAAATGAGATTATAAAAAATCATTTAGAATTAGCAAAAAATGATAAAAATGCACTGCGTATAAATATACATTCTGCATCTTCAAATAGTGATCTTATGCAAGGAATAGGAATATCAACAAGTGATAAAGGAAATATCAAATATAGTGAAAAGCAGGGGCTTATATTAGATATTATAAAAAGAGCTACATTTCATCCAAATCAACCTTTTGTATTGATTCTTGAAGAGATACAAGAAAATAGCCTCAATGAGCTTATTGGGGATTTAATCTACTTAATTGAAGATGATAAAAGAGCAAAATTAACCGCTGATAATAAAGAATATGATAACTATGAAGACCTTGTGGATAAATTGGTAGATGAAGATGATACTTTAGACTATGTTGAGATACCATATCTTGTAAATGATAGTACGAAGTATAAAAAAATGATAATGCCATATAATTTATATATATTTTGTACATCTAATTATAGAGATGATAAAAAAGTGATAGAAGATAATCTCTTAAGAAGGTTTGAGGTTATTGAAATTTATCCAAAGGAAACTATCGTAAATGATTATGCAAAAGATTTTTTTGATAAATTGAATAAGTCTATTAATGCTGTTATGGAAAAGCAAGGCGAAATTCATCCTGATAGATTTTTAATAGGTCATGCTATATGGAAAGATGTTGAAAATAAAGAGTTATTTTATAAAGCATTTTCTAAATTGATAACAGAATTTAAAGATATAAGAGAAATAGAATTTGATGTTTTTAAATCTATCATAGAAGGTATATCTTTACCTGAAGATGTTAGTATTGAGATTGAAAATAGCTATTATAAAATGATAAAAGATATTCAATCAAAAATTCACTATGACTTCCTTAGTTAAACTAATATTCCTTAAAGAGAATGAAAAAGATATTTTTTATTCTCTTCAAAATCAAGGGATAAATTCTTCTAAATTTGAACATCATTTTATTGATTTATTTAATAAAATGTATAACAATGAAGTGGGTTATTACATCTTCAAGCAAGATGAACAAATTTATAAAATTATCATATTACCTAAAACGATTGATGAAAAAAGTCCAACTGCACAAAAAGATTTTGTGAATTATTTACTTCATTATCATAGAGTAAATAATAAATACAGATTTGACACAACAAAACAGATACCAAATTCACTTTTAAGTCTTGCATTTGAAGAAAACAATCAAGATGAAAACAACTCTCATAACCCAATTGAAGAGTTTGAATATTATAAGTACAAATCAATACTTGAATCAATAGAGTACTTTTTTAAAAAGCATAAAAATTTTAGAAAAATTCATATAGATTATAAATCACAAGATATTAAATATAAACTTAATCTCTCAAAAAATATAAAAGAGTTAGACAAAACAAAAATACATCAAACACAATCGTTAGATGTACTGTATTCTCAAATAGCAACTATAACTTATGGTGCTTTAAAATTGTTTGCTAAAAGAAGAATAGATATTATCAAAGATGAAGAATATAAAAAGCAACTCATCCAAGAAGCAAGAGAACTGATAAGCTTTATCGCTAAAAAATATCCTATAGATAAGAATTACAAATTTAGTTTATCAAAATTGAATAATTCTAAAACAACAAAAGTGTATAGTAACAAGAGTGATACCAAGTTGTTGTTAGTGGATATAAAATCATTGTTTGGTTTTGAGCAGATGTATCAAGATAATGAAGTGTATGTTAGCAATCGATATGATTTAACTACAACATCATTTTTTATAAATCCTTCAACATTCTATGAATGGTATATTTATGATATTTTTGAAAGTACTGTAGGTCATCAATATTCTGTACTTTTTGATAAGCACAAAGAAGCAAGTAAAAAAACCCAGACACAATATGATTTAACCTCAAAATATGATGGTGATACAAAGAGAAATTCAAAACCTGACTATATTTTGATTGATGAAGAAAAGAAAATAAAAGTTGTACTTGATGCTAAATGGAAAAACATTCCTAAGTTTAATGAAATTGGATCTGAAGATTTTTTAAAGTTAAAGCTTGATACAGAGTTATTAAATAATAACGGCTATTCAACATTGGCTTATTTGATTTATCCATATTATCCACATGAGAATGACCATATTAAAATTACAAAAGAAAGTAACCAATATTTTAACTTTGGTGTTTTGAAAATTGATATGAATTTCGATAAAGATAAAAATAGTATTAATTTTAAATATGATTTTGAAAGAATTGAAGAACAGATTAGAAAAGAAGAGAATGACGCCATAATTCAATCAAGCTCTGAAAGATTTACAAGTGAAATAGATGTTCGCAGAAGTGAGTTAATTACTAAACTCTTAAACAGTGAAGATCTTGAAAACAAAGAAGAAGTTTTTGCTGAACTTGATAATACACTTTTAGAATCAGCAACAAAATTAAGTGAAGAGATAGGAGAAAAAATATCTCCAGAAGTTCAAGAAGTTCTTGACCAATATAGTGATATTTTAGAGGAAGATAGTATAAAGTTTTTAAAATCTTCTTCTTCAATATACAACTATTACGTAGCTAGAAACTTTGAACATTTTGATTATTCTATGCCCGCAAGTGGTTTATGGAAACTAGTTGAACTTGAGCTTAATACGTCTTTTTCATGGTTTCTAAGAATCAAAAGTAATGTTTGTAATAATACTTCTCCTTGGATAAATATATCAAACTCAAGACGAAGTATCACTCAAGATTTAGAGAATAGAAAGCAAGTGAAGTTAAATCAATTCGAACACAATAATATAAGTAAACTTCAAGGCATAATGCTAGGTGGAATTATTTTGCTTCTTAAAGATGCAAAAACAATTGAGGAGTTTGATGAAATAGAAAATTTGAATAGAGTATTTTTCACATCAGAATTAACTGGATTTCTCTCAGAAATTATTAACTTAAGAAATGAACATGCACATATAAAAGCAATGTCATTAGAAAAATTTGATGAACTTTATAAAAAATTATTTAACAATAATGATTTAACAAAAACAAACATTTACAAACTATTAAAATTTAAAAAATCAACCAAATCTTTTATTACAAAATAATTTTTTTCAAAACACTCTCACACCATCTCTCAACACTGTCATCGTCAACATCGCCTTTTTTATGCTCTTTTTGCTCAAATGAAAGAGAGTAGTTCTTTTCAACATACCTAGCAAGGTCTTTATACGGCAAATCTTCTTCAATGTAGTGTTCTATTATCTCTTGCATATCATGTTCAGTATACGGCTCCGTATCTTCACTTGTAAAAAATATCCAGGTTGATGGTCCCCAACTGCTGTCTTGCTCTATCTCAACAATGTATACAGCTTTTTGGTCATAAGCAAGCTCTCCAAACAGAAATCTTCTTTGCTTGTCCTCATCACCATGCAGTAGTGACCTTGACTTAGTTGACTTTCGTTTTTTGTTTTGAATCTTTTTTATTTTTAACGGTCCAACGAGTTCTGAACCCTCTACAAATGCAAAAGTCAGTAAAGCCTCATAAAACTGATAAAAGTTTTCTAAATTAAATATCTTCTTCTCTGTATTGTTTTCTTCTGAGTCGTTTGAGATTGCAACTTCACCAAGATTTTTATCTCCATCAGCTGTCGGAGTTTCAAAACTGTTCCCCACCGTTTTTGGAATATTATCAACAAGCAGTTCTGATTCATTCTCTAAATAGATAGTTGTTTCATGCATAGGTACTTTGTTTTTATAGTATTCATCTTCGTTTGTGCGTATGATATATGTTAGATACTCACTAGATGGTGTGCCCGTATAAATCTTATTGCTTCTTTGAGGCTTTTTTCTTTTGAACTTTTTCTTAGGCGGCTTGGGAATATTATATTGCTCAGGACCAATATCTCTAGGGTCTGCTTTGGCACTAAACTGTTTATAGTAAAGCTCTTCAAATCCTAGCGCTGAGTTATCCGAATGTATATTTAGGACCAAGTACTTAGGATTACCTCTTTCATCGTCTCCTAGGTATATGTATGAAGCGTATATCTCGAAAGGATTTTTAACAGGGAATTGCGCCTTGATTTGTTGATACTCAAAGCTCGCACTTAAAGATTTTTGATTTGAAATATATTCAAGTCTTGCTCTTGCAAAAGAATTACCTATAAAACGACATAAAAAAGGCAGGTCTTTTTTTCCTGCTTTCTTTTTAATATGCAGCTTTATGACAGTTTCTCCTTTGGCATTTTTTTCATTATGGAAACTACCTTCATAATAAAGCTCTCCAAGCGTCTCACTCATAATCGCATGTTTCATAGATGAAGATAAGAAGTAGAATCTATTTGCTATCGTATAGCACGGTATTATAAGTGTACATTCATCTTGTACTTCTACATGGGCATATTGTCTCAACAGGTACTTAGCTACATCTTCATAATCTATTATGTTTTTAGCTTCTTCTTCACTAAGGACCGTTGATAAACGCACAAGATTTACATCAATATTTTCATTGACTGTAAACTCACCCTTGAGCAAAGTTTTATTCTGACCAACATGCTCACCGTCAGTATATATATGACCGACTTTATACTTATATCTCATCATTTCAGGGGCTATATGTTCTGAACGAAATCTGCCTGTTTTTATATTACGAAAAATTGCTTTGTAGTAGTTGGGGTGTTCTTTGATATTGATATCTGTAACTGTTACAAATTCAAACGGTTGGTTAGGAAATTTTGAGAAGAAATTGAGGATTGCTGAATTGTTTTGTGACAAATCTCAATCCTCCAGTAACATTTATTATTGTAGAGTAACTTTTGTTCTTGTAAATGACAGTATGCTTGAGCCAAAAGAGTTAAAAGAGATAAAATCAGAAATAGCGAAATTAGGGGATAAGGTTAAGATTATTCAAAATATGTTCTGGGAAGAAAAAGCCCCAGATTTAGATAGTCATATTCCATCTGAATTTGCAGAGATTTACAGACTTGCTTCTCAAAGTGGCATGAACAAAGAGCATTTAGATGCTATTATGAGAATGACACTAGAACATATGCCATTTAAAATGAGAGAAAATTCATCTACAATAAAGAGATATTTTCAAACAATACTCAGAAAAATGGTGCCTGTAAGACTTGAAGCGCTGCCCTCAATTGGAAATAAAAAGGTGATAATGTTAGTTGGTCCAACAGGGGTTGGCAAAACAACATCTGTTGCAAAATTGGCTGCAAGATACTCCTTTTTGATGCAAAAAAAGTATAAAGTAGGGCTTATAGTTCTTGATACTTACCGTATAGGTGCAGTTGAGCAACTTATGCAGTATGCAAGAATGATGAAATTAGCAATTGAGACAGTAGTAGATCCATCAGATTTTGCTAGTGCGCTTGATTCACTTAAATATTGTGACTATATTTTAATAGACACAATGGGTTCTAGTCCATACGATAGAAATAAGATTGAAAAAATTTATGAGTGTTTAGATGGAAATGATACAAAGTACAATATAGACGTTGTCTTAGTAATGCCAAGCTCTATAAAATATGAAGATTTAAAAGCAACTTATGAAAATTTCTCTAGTCTAAATGTGGATACGCTAATGTTTACAAAGCTTGATGAAACAAGAGGTTTTGGGAATATATTTTCCCTTGCATATGAGATAAAAAAGCCAATAAGTTACTTCTCTGTTGGGCAAGAAGTTCCTGAGGATTTGGTTTGTGCAACAAGCGATTTTTTAGTTGAGTGTTTATTAAATGGTTTTAATAGGAGCAAAGCATGATAGGGAATCAAGCTAAAGGGCTTCAAGAATTAGTCTCATCTAACTCGCCAAAAAAATCAAAAAAAACACGCTTTATTGCAATAACTAGTGGAAAAGGTGGTGTTGGAAAAAGTACGATAAGCTCAAATTTGGCGTATGTTTTATCTCAAAGTGGATTAAATGTAGGTATATTTGATGCTGACATAGGTCTTGCAAATCTGGATGTAATGTTTAATGTAAAAATAAAGAAAAACATATTACATGTACTAAAAGGCGAGGCAACAGTTGGAGATATTTTGATACCGATAACAAGAAATCTTATTCTTATCCCTGGTGAGAGCGGTGATGAGATTTTGAAGTATTCAGATAAAGCTCTATTTGAGAGATTTATGAGCGAAGCTGAGGTGTTAGATAAGTTAGATATTATGATAATCGATACAGGAGCTGGCATTGGAGAGCATATACAGATGTTCCTAGATGCAGCAGATGATGTCATTGTGGTAACTGTCCCAGACCCTGCAGCAATTACAGATGCCTATGCAACTATAAAAACAATAGCCGCTTTGCGCAGTGACATCGGTTTGATTATGAATCAGGTGAAAAACGAAAAAGAGGCAGCAGCAGTATATGAGAAGATAAAAAAGGTAGCATTTGCAAATATTGGAGATAAACTTAATTTAAAATTAATTGGAAAAATTGATAGTGATGTAAAAGTATCTTCATCTATTAAACAAAGGGCGCTCTTTACTATTGTACATGAAGGTTCAAGCGTTCATAAAGATGTCATAGCTATTGCTAAGAATATAGTAAAAAATTTGGAACGAAATGTGCTAGTTTCTCCAAGCGAGAGTGGTTTATCTGGGCTTTTTAAGCGTTTAGTAAAACATTTTTAAATCAAGTTGAGGCTATTAGATGTTAGGTGAGAACTTCGTATATTTTTTTACTGTCCAAGGTTTTTTTGTTGGGATAGTTTTTGGTATATTAAAGTCATTTGATGCAGAGGGACTACTTGTATATACATCTCTAATAACAGGTTTTTTCTACCTTTTCTCACATATAGTCATTGCCTTTTATTACAAAACAACAGTTGCGAAAAACTACTTTTTTCCAAAAGAAAATCATGAAAGAAAGCTTGATATATTTGTAATAGAGATAACTAAAAGAGAAAAACTTATCGACTCTGCTATCAAAATTACAGATGCGGCAATTAAAGCTAATGCTGTAGATGTTGAGGTCAATCGATGATTAGCGCATATACTCAAGATTTAAAACATAAAGAAGATGAGTTGGCAATTCAGTATTTGCCCGCTGTTAAAGCTATGGCTTTTAGATTGAAAGAGAGACTTCCAAGCTCAGTTGATTATATGGATCTCTCAGCAATTGGCACAGAAGAGTTGATAAAACTTGCAAGAAGATATGATGAGAGTCTCAATGACTCATTTTGGGGATATGCAAAAAAACGTGTTTATGGTGCAATGCTTGATTATCTTAGAAGTTTAGATATCGTAAGTCGTGCAAGCAGAAAACTTATAAAAGCGATAGATTATGCTATTGAAGAACATAGAGCTATACATGATGAGGAGCCAAGTGACGAAGAGTTGGCTCTTATAATAGGCGAAGATATTGAGAAAATTCATGAAGCTAGAATTGCTTCATCCATATACGCAGTTATGCCTCTACATGATCAACTTCAAGTTGGAGATGAGGGCGCATCGCTTGCAAATATAGAAAAAGAGGAGTTGATAGATGTTATTAAAACTGTTCTTGGCTTATATAGTGAGAGAGAACAGATGATTATTCAGCTATACTATTTTGAAGAACTTTCTCTAAAAGAGATTAGTGATGTCTTAGGAATAACAGAATCAAGAATTTCCCAAATTCATAAATCAGTAATTCATAAGATAAAAGAGAGTGTAGGGGCTTAAGATGGCAGACATACTTTCACAAGAAGAGATAGATGCGCTCTTAGATGTTGTAGATGATGAAGATGGAGGAGGTGATCTTTTTGATGAAATGGGAAGTGATTCGCATACATCAAACAGACAGGTAACACTTTACGATTTTAAACGTCCAAATAGAGTCTCAAAAGAGCAGCTCCGTGCATTTAAGGGTATCCATGACAAGATGGCAAGGTCTCTATCCTCTCAAATTTCTTCAATTATGCGCTCAATCGTTGAGATACAGCTACACTCTGTAGATCAGATGACATATGGTGAGTTTTTGATGTCACTTCCAAACCCTACAAGTTTTAATGTTTTTTCAATGAAACCATTAGAAGGAAGTGGCGTTATAGAGATAAATCCATCAATTGCTTTTCCAATGCTTGATAGACTATTAGGTGGAAAAGGTGAACCTTTTGATGCGAGTAGAGAATTCTCAGATATAGAGCTTAGTCTTTTTGAGACAATTTTAAGAGTTATGATGAGTACTTTAAAAGATGCTTGGGGTCCAGTTATGGAGATTTTCCCAAATATAGAGTCAAAAGAATCTAGCCCTAATGTTGTACAAATCGTTGCTCAAAATGAGATTGTAGTCATGGTTGTTATGGAGATTATTATTGGTCAGAGTTCAGGTATGATGAATATCTGTTATCCTGTTATCGCACTAGAGCCAGTTTTACCAAAGTTAGCAAGTAGAGACTTGATGCTTAATGAAACAAGTACTAAAAAGAGTCGTAACACAGAGCTACATGTACTTCTTGGAGGCGCAAAAGTTGGCATAGAAGCGATGCTTGGAAATGCTGAGCTTACTTTGAGAGATGTTTTAGACCTTCAAGCTGGAGATATAGTTAGACTTACAAGCCCAGCAGATGATATTGTCACAATTTGTGTTGATGGAAAAGATAGATTTCGCGGTAAAATTGGACTAAGAAGATTTAGAAAATCAGTTCAGGTAACAGAAATAATTGATACAGAAAGAGATGCAGTAAAGAGAGCGTTAGAGAATTTTGAATCAATTAGAAGAGAAAAAATATCAGGTGTAAAAGAGATGGTTTTTGATGAAAAAAATAGATATATAGAAGAAGATGATGAGGATGAGGAGTAGATAATGAGCGATTTTATAAAGTTATTTGAGAGTGAAACTGTAGGTACTATTGAAGCTCTTATAGGTCAAGCTCCTTCTATGGAACTAAAAGAGAGACAAGAGTTAAGTATAATCTCTAGCATTGTTCCTCCTATAGTTTTGCTTAATGTATCTGTAAGCGGAGACACTAATAGCTCTGCAATGCTTGCTTTAACACCACGTTTGGTTGCCTCTTTGTCTGATATGATGATGGGAGAGGATCAGAGCAATAGAGAAGATGTTAGTGAAGATGATTTAGATGCTGCCAAAGAGATAGCATCCAACATTTTTGGAGCAATAAGCAATAGCCTTGGAGCACAAAAAGAGTTGCCAAAACTATCTTTTAATATAGATAACATAGAGTATATTGATGAAAATAAAGATGTTTCACTTGAGAACTACTCTAAAATGTTTGTTTATCATTTTGTCATAGGCGAGACAAACTCGTTACTTATGCTTATAATGGACGAAAATCTAAGCAATATACTATTTCAAAAAGATAAAACATTGGGTGATGATAGAAAAAATGAGTCAAATAAAAATAGTGCTACTGTCTCGCTAAGCTCTGATGAGATGAGTAATATTGCTCTTATAATGGATGTGAAACTTCCAGTTAAAGTTAGAATTGGGAAGAAAAAAATGCTACTTAAAGATGTTTTAAATATGGATATTGGTTCTGTTATAGAGCTTAATCAATTAGCAAATGATCCCCTTGATATATTAGTAGATGATAATGTAATTGCAGAGGGTGAGGTTGTAATTGTTGATGGAAATTTTGGTGTTCAAATCACTAGTATCGGTACAAAAAGAGAGAGATTAAATCAGCTTAAATCATAGCAGGAGTTATATTAGTGAAAAAAAACAGGGATGATTTAGCAAAAAAATATGTAAAAGATATAAAATCTGCAGATGTTTGGAGTGTTTTTAGAATACTTAGTGACTTTGTAAAAGGTTTTGATGGACTTGGAGATCTTGGTCCGACTGTTACAATATTTGGAAGTGCTAAGACAAAAGAGAGTAATAAATATTATAAAGCAACTCAAGAGCTCTCTTCAATGCTTGCAAAAAGAGGATTTAACATAATGACTGGTGGCGGACCTGGGATTATGGAAGCTGCCAATAAAGGTGCATTTAAATACAAAAATGTAGAATCAGTTGGACTTAATATCGATCTTCCTTTTGAACAAACCCCAAACAAATATACTACAACAGAGTTGAGTTTTGAGTATTTCTTTTCAAGAAAAGTTATGCTCGTAAAGTACTCAATCGCATATGTGATTTTTCCAGGAGGGTACGGAACTCTAGATGAATTTTTTGAAGCTTTAACACTTGTTCAAACGAAAAAGATTACTGGTGTAAAAATATTTCTTATAGGAACGTCTTTTTATAAGCCTCTCGTGAAATTTTTAGAAAATAAGTTATATAAAAATGGGATGATAACACTTGAAGATTTGCATATTATAACTTTGAGTGATGACTTGGATAAAGTATTAAAAGAGATAGAAGAATCGCTTTTAAATCAAATAAATATATTAAAAGAGTCTGGGCTTGGAGATACAAAATATTGTAAATCTCTTTTAGAGTTTTTTGTAGATAAAGATATAACTATACCAGAGAATTCAAATGTCTAAAAAAGTACTTCTTGGAATGAGTGGAGGAGTTGACTCTACAGTATCAGCAATGTTTTTAAAAGAAGAGGGATATGAGGTTGAAGGATTGTATATGAAACTTCACTCAAATCCTGGTTATCATGAAATACATGAAGCAAGAGCAAGAAAAGCTGCCGATTTTTTAGGTATAAAGTTACATGTAATAGATTTGCAAGAGATATTTAATGAGAAAGTTTTTAAACCTTTTGTTGATACTTACGCAAAAGGAAAAACGCCAAACCCATGTGCGCTTTGTAATAGAAGTTTGAAGTTTGGAGAGATGTTAAAGTTTGCGTATAAAATAGGTGCAGATTTTGTAGCTACAGGACACTACATAAAAACTGATGGAAAATATTTTTATGAAGCTGACGATGACACAAAAGATCAGAGTTATTTTTTATTTTATGTAAACAAAGAGATATTACCAAGGCTTCTTTTTCCTTTAGGAGATAGAAAAAAAAGTGAAATTAAAGAGTTGGCAGCTTCAATTAACGGATTAGCAACATTCGCATCTCAAAGAGAATCAAGCGAGATATGCTTTGTTGAGACTACATATACAGACCTGCTTCAAGATTATGTTGAAGTGGACAAAGTAGGAGAAGTCCTCGATACTAGTGGTAAAGTAGTAGGAGAGCATAAAGGGTATATGCACTATACAATTGGTAAAAGACGAGGGTTTAGTGTTAATGGAGCTCACGATCCACATTATGTAGTAAGTATTAACCCAGATAAAAACCAGATAATTGTAGGAAAAAAAGAGGATTTAGCATGTAATAGTGTTGTCTTAAATAACTTAAACCTTTATTCGGATGAGAAAAGTTTTGATACAACAGTGAAGTTAAGATATAGAACAAAGGCAATCCCTTGCCATGTAGATATTATAGATGATAAAGCACATGTAACTCTCAAAGAGAGTGTTTTTGGCGTTGCTGTAGGACAAGCTGCTGTTTTTTATGACGGGAATAAACTACTTGGCGGCGGCTGGATAGAAGATAATTAAGTAAAAATATTCTTATAATATGCGGTATTAAACCCGCATTCATTATTTTAAGCGTCTTCTAAGCAATCCTTCCCTATAATTCCCATCCACAAACACAGAGACCTAAAGTTTAGGTATCTAGGCTTCAAGTAGAGGCTTATAACGGTAGTTTGAGATCATTGAAAACTAAGCAAGTAAATAGACTTTAATAACTAAAACTAGTTATTATTTAAGTCGAGTAAGTTTACTTATAAAAACTAAATAACAACAACCGTCTATTCTATTTGGTCTCTATTAATTTAGAGATACCCAATAGTATAGATACTATACAATAAAGTCCATCAAGTATTAAATTACATGATGGCAACATAAAGCCAATGATTTTTAAATCTTGGGCAAAGATTAAACAAACCAATTATGGAGAGTTTGATCCTGGCTCAGAGTGAACGCTGGCGGCGTGCTTAACACATGCAAGTCGAACGGTAACAGGAAGTAGCTTGCTACTTTGCTGACGAGTGGCGCACGGGTGAGTAATATATAGTTAATGTACCTCAAAGACTGGGATAGCCACTGGAAACGGTGATTAATACTAGATATACCTTTATAACAAAAGTTGTAAAGGGAAATGTTTTTTCGCTTTGAGATCAGACTATATCCCATCAGTTAGTTGGTAGTGTAAGAGACTACCAAGGCAATGACGGGTAGCGGGTTTGAGAGGATGATCCGCCACACTGGTACTGAGACACGGACCAGACTCCTACGGGAGGCAGCAGTGAGGAATATTGCACAATGGAGGAAACTCTGATGCAGCAACGCCGCGTGGAGGATGACGCATTTCGGTGTGTAAACTCCTTTTATGAGTCAAGAAAATGACGGTAGCTCATGAATAAGCACCGGCTAACTCCGTGCCAGCAGCCGCGGTAATACGGAGGGTGCAAGCGTTACTCGGAATCACTGGGCGTAAAGGACGCGTAGGCGGGTTGTCAAGTCAGGTGTGAAATCCTACAGCTTAACTGTAGAACTGCACTTGAAACTGGCAACCTAGAGTATGGGAGGGGAAGATGGAATTAGTGGTGTAGGGGTAAAATCCGTAGATATCACTAGGAATACCTAAAGCGAAGGCGATCTTCTGGAACATAACTGACGCTAAGGCGTGAAAGCGTGGGGAGCAAACAGGATTAGATACCCTGGTAGTCCACGCCCTAAACGATGAACACTAGTCGTCGTGATGCTTGTCATTGCGGTGATGCACTTAACAGATTAAGTGTTCCGCCTGGGGAGTACGGTCGCAAGATTAAAACTCAAAGGAATAGACGGGGACCCGCACAAGTGGTGGAGCATGTGGTTTAATTCGAAGATACGCGAAAAACCTTACCTGGCCTTGACATTGATAGAATCTGCTAGAGATAGCGGAGTGCCCTTCGGGGAGCTTGAAAACAGGTGCTGCACGGCTGTCGTCAGCTCGTGTCGTGAGATGTTGGGTTAAGTCCCGCAACGAGCGCAACCCTCGTCCTTAGTTGCCAGCAGGTTAAGCTGGGCACTCTAAGGAGACTGCCTTCGCAAGGAGGAGGAAGGTGAGGACGACGTCAAGTCATCATGGCCCTTACGGCCAGGGCTACACACGTGCTACAATGGGGCGTACAGAGTGTTGCAATACCGCGAGGTGGAGCCAATCACTTAAAGCGTCTCTCAGTTCGGATTGTTCTCTGCAACTCGAGAGCATGAAGCTGGAATCACTAGTAATCGTAGATCAGCATTGCTACGGTGAATACGTTCCCGGGTCTTGTACTCACCGCCCGTCACACCATGGGAGTTGATTTCACCCGAAATTGGGAAGCTAACCTTCGGGGGGCTACCACTTACGGTGGAATTAGCGACTGGGGTGAAGTCGTAACAAGGTAACCGTAGGAGAACCTGCGGTTGGATCACCTCCTTTCTAGAGTAGAGTCAATCATTCATTTGAATTGACATACAAGAAAATCTCACAAGAGAAACAGTTATTTTAGTCTTTTACTTGCTTAGTTTTCAGTGATCATTGTTCATTTGAAATTGAAAATGGGGAATTAGCTCAGCTGGGAGAGCGCCTGCCTTGCACGCAGGAGGTCAGCGGTTCGATCCCGCTATTCTCCACCATTTCTTATTTATATAGATAAAAATTTAGAAAGTTTAATTCAAGTTCTTCAACTCAAGAGTTTGAATTAGACTTTATAGTCTATGTTCATTAAATTATTATTGTTAAAGTCAACATATAGTTATAAAAAGATAGCTAGATATATGTAAATATATTTAGAGATTAGTTTATAAATTATATCAACTAAAATAACTACAATTAAACAGGATACTGCCCTACATTAAGTAAGGTAGTGAACGCAAAACTAATGAAGTGATTTTAGCGTAAGCTAAAAAGTTTCTTTAGTAAATTAGAATAAAAAAGATATTAAGGGCCATAGGTGGATGCCTTGGCTAGTAGAGGCGATGAAAGACGTACTAGGCTGCGATAAGCCTCGGGGAGCTGCCAAGAAGCTTTGATCCGGGGATTTCTGAATGGGGCAACCCAGCATGGTGCGAATCATGTTACTCCTACGGGAGGGCGAACTCAGGGAAGTGAAACATCTCAGTACCTGAAGGAAAAGAAATCAAACGAGATTCCCATAGTAGCGGCGAGCGAAACGGGATTAGGGCACTTAGTGATAATATATTTGTTAGCCAAACACTTTGGAAAGAGTGAACAAAGAGGGTGATATTCCCGTAAGCGAAAACATTTATATGGTACTAGACTAAGGAATGAGTAGGTCGGGACACGTGTTATCTTGACTGAATATGGGGGGACCACCCTCCAACCCTAAATACTACTACTAGACCGATAGCGAACAAGTACCGTGAGGGAAAGGTGAAAAGAACTGCGGTGAGCAGAGTGAAATAGAACCTGAAACCTATGGCTTACAATCATTCGGAGCACTATTATTTATAAGTGTGACGGACTGCCTTTTGCATAATGAGCCTGCGAGTTGTGGTATCTGGCAAGGTTAATCGAACGAGAAGCCGTAGCGAAAGCGAGTCTTAATAGGGCGAATTAGTCAGATGCTGCAGACCCGAAACTGAGTGATCTATCCATGAGCAGGTTGAAGCTGGTGTAAGAGCCAGTGGAGGACCGAACCCATTGACGTTGAAAAGTCTCGGGATGACTTGTGGATAGGGGTGAAAGGCCAATCAAACTCAGTGATAGCTGGTTCTCTCCGAAATATATTTAGGTATAGCCTCGAGCAGTAGCATGAAGGGGTAGAGCACTGACAGGGCTAGGGCTGCTTACCGCGGTACCAAACCCTATCAAACTCCGAATACTTCATGTGTAACCTCGGGAGTCAGGCGGTGGGTGATAAAATCCGTCGTCAAGAGGGGAACAACCCAGACTAGCAGCTAAGGTCCCAAAGTCTTGTCTAAGTGGAAAAGGATGTGGAGTTGCTGTGACAACCAGGAGGTTGGCTTAGAAGCAGCCATCTTTTAAAGAAAGCGTAACAGCTCACTGGTCTAGCGATTCTGCGCCGAAAATATAACGGGGCTAAGACAAGCACCGAAGCTCTAGATTCACATTTATGTGAGTGGTAGGAGAGCGTTCCAGTCAGCGTAGAAGCCATACCGGCAAGGAGTGGTGGAGCGGCTGGAAGTGAGCATGCAGGCATGAGTAGCGATAAAAGGGATGAGAATTCCCTTCGCCGTAAACCCAAGGTTTCCTACGCGATGCTCGTCATCGTAGGGTTAGTCGGGACCTAAGTCGAGTCCGAGAGGGGTAGACGATGGCAAATTGGTTAATATTCCAATACCGACTGTTGTTCGCTTGAGTGATGGGGGGACGCATAGAGTTAATTGAGCTCACTGATGGAATAGTGGGTCGAAGGACGTAGGTTGTAAGGTAGGCAAATCCGCCTTACATTAGACCGAGATCTTACAGGCAGAGCAATCTCTTCGGAGAGCGCTTTGAATCAATGATACTGTCGTGCCGAGAAAAGCCTCTAAACGAGAACAGCAGTTGCCCGTACCGTAAACCGACACAGGTGGGTGAGATGAGTATTCTAAGGCGCGTGGATGAACCCTGGTTAAGGAACTCTGCAAACTAGCACCGTATCTTCGGTATAAGGTGTGCCCTAAGCGTTAATGGACTTGCTCCATGAAGCGCCGACGGGTCGCAGCAAAGTGTCCCTCCCGACTGTTTACCAAAAACACAGCACTCTGCTAACTCGTAAGAGGATGTATAGGGTGTGACGCCTGCCCGGTGCTTGAATGTTAAATGGATTTGTTAGCTCTGCGAAGCATTGAAATGAAGCACAAGTAAACGGCGGCCGTAACTATAACGGTCCTAAGGTAGCGAAATTCCTTGTCGGTTAAATACCGACCTGCATGAATGGCGTAACGAGATGGGAGCTGTCTCAACCAGGGATCCAGTGAAATTGTAGTGGAGGTGAAAATTCCTCCTACCCGCGGAAAGACGGAAAGACCCCGTGCACCTTTACTATAGCTTGACATTGCTATTGGGATATTCATGTGCAGGATAGGTGGGAGCCATTGATGATATGACGCTAGTTGTATCGGAGGCATCCTTGAGATACCACCCCTGAATATTCTGATAGCTAACTCCGTACGATTATCTCGTGCGAGGACAATGTCTGGTGGGTAGTTTGACTGGGGCGGTCGCCTCCTAAAAAGTAACGGAGGCTTACAAAGTTCGGCTCAGAAGGGTTGGAAATCCTTCGTAGAGTATAATGGCATAAGCCGGACTGACTGTAAGAGATACAACTCAAACAGAGTCGAAAGACGGTCATAGTGATCCGGTGGTTCTGTGTGGAAGGGCCATCGCTCAAAGGATAAAAGGTACGCCGGGGATAACAGGCTGATCTCCCCCAAGAGCTCACATCGACGGGGAGGTTTGGCACCTCGATGTCGGCTCATCGCATCCTGGGGCTGAAGCAGGTCCCAAGGGTATGGCTGTTCGCCATTTAAAGCGGTACGCGAGCTGGGTTCAGAACGTCGTGAGACAGTTCGGTCCCTATCTTCCGTGGGCGTAGGAGAGTTGAGGAGAGCTGACCCTAGTACGAGAGGACCGGGTTGGACATGCCACTGGTGCACCAGTTGTTCTGCCAAGAGCATCGCTGGGTAGCTACGCATGGATGAGATAACCGCTGAAAGCATCTAAGCGGGAAGCCAACTCCAAGATGAACTCTCCCTGAAGTACGCTTGAAGACTACAAGCTTGATAGGCTGGGTGTGTACGCAGAGTAATCTGTTTAGCTGACCAGTACTAATAGTACGTTTGTCTTTTTTACCATTCTATTTATAGAATAACAATTCGTTCACTACCTTACTTAGTGTATAGGTACCTGATGTAGTTATTTAGTTATGTTGACTTTAACAATGATATTTTATGCATTAATTGCATAAAACTCACTCTAACTTAAGAACAATTACTTTTAAGTACACAAAACAGTGTATTTAAATGTGATTGTCTAGGTGGCTATAGAGAGAGGGAAACGCCTGGTCCCATTCCGAACCCAGAAGCTAAGCCTCTCATCGCTGATAATACTGATCCTTGCAGGATTGGAAATGTAGGTCGCTGCCTAGTTGATCATTTCTACTACTTACCAACACTTCTTTAACTTCAATCAAATCCACTTTTTAATTCTAGTCTAACTCTTTTATAAACTTTATTCATTTACTGTTTTAATTCTTTTTGCTAAATACAGGTAAGCAATACTTTAGTATATAAATTTTAATCAACTCTAAATCTAGCAACTAATGGGAGGTGGTCTGAATAGCCTTGTCCTTTATGTTTTTTTACTCTTGCTTTAGAGATTTGCCATCTGTAGATGTTGTTTTTTTTAAAAAGGTACTCTTTATTAAAATTTGAGATAGTGTTATGAATGTATGAGACATCTTTAGCATTTAAGAGAGATTGAGATATCAAAATATTATCAAGCACCTCTTTTTTGCCTCTATAGAGATAAGAGTACCTTTTATCTTCATCTGTATCGTACCAGAGGTTATAAAAACTCTCTTTTTGATAATTTACATGTAGGGCTGAATTTCTTTGATTTATAGTGCCTAAGATATGGTTTATGCCCGTTATACCATCTGTGTCATTATGTTCTCTTTTTTTTGCAAATTTCAGATACTCCTCATAGTCTGAATTAAAATCTCCAAGCAAAATTATATTTTTATCAAATCCTATCTCTTTTACCCTTTTCATTAAACTCTTTGCGCATAATACTCTTTGACTCTCAGCACCAGATTTTGATTTCCAATGATTGACAAAAATATAGAGCTCTTTTCCATTAATGTTAAATTTTGTCTCTAAAATATTTCTGTATTCATAAGTTTGAGTCACACTTATCTCTTTGGAGTAAACAAATGGTACTTTACTAAGAAGAGCTACTTTAACAGTTGTGTTTTTTTTATCCGCAATACTATAATAACCATAATATAGACCGCTTTGTTTTAGTGCAAACCTGAGGTCTAAGAGTGCTTGGAGTGATTCAACCTCTTCTAGGGCTATAATGTCTGCATCTATATCTTTTATAACCTGAGCGATATTTTTTAATTTTATCTTATAATTTTTTTGATTCCACTCTGAGGTAGAGTTTGGTATATATTCACTATATTCATAACCGCTTGTTTCTAAATCAAAGAGATTTTCTACATTATATGTTGCAATTTTCAAAATAGTCTCTCCAAACAGTGATGTATAAATTAAAAGGGTAAAAAACAGAATTTTCATTAGATGATACCATTTAGTCTTAATAAATTCTCAGGATTTGCTTGGGTACCCATAAACTCTTTATATAAAATATCCATACTCTTAGAGCCTCCGCTTCTTAGGATAATTTCTAGATATTTTTTTGCACTCAAAGAGTCAAAAATTCCCTCATCAACAACACTAAAAAAAGCATCTGCACTTAGAACTTCAGCCCATTTGTAGCTGTAGTATCCAGCAGCATATCCGCCAGCAAAAATATGTGAAAAACCATTTTGAAACTTGTTGTACGAGGGTGGTTTAATAAGTGCGGTTTGCTCTCTGATAGAGTCTAAGAGCTCTTGAACTTCACTGCCTTTATGGAGCTTTGCATGTAGTTTAAAGTCAAAGATAGAGAACTCTAGTTGTCTGAGCATTCCTAAGGCTGATTGGAAGTTTTTGCTTTTTACTAACTTCTCTATCATCTCTGCTGGGATAATCTCTTTGGTTTTATAGTGAGTTGCAAAGAGTTTTAAAACTTTAGGCTCATAAGCAAAGTTTTCTAAAAATTGTGATGGAAATTCAACGGCATCCCACTCTACGCCATTTACGCCACTAACTCCGCTCTCATTTACTTCACTTAACATGTGATGTAGTGCGTGACCCATCTCATGAAATAGCGTTACTACATCATCATGTCTTAATAGAGATGGAGTTTTACCTTTTGATGGCGGAAAATTACATACTATAACAGCTGAGGCAAGATGCTCTTTGCCTTTTTCATCTATATGATGTGAGCTAAAATTATTCATCCATGCTCC
Source organism: Sulfurimonas denitrificans DSM 1251 (assembly GCF_000012965.1). Taxonomy (NCBI): domain Bacteria; kingdom Pseudomonadati; phylum Campylobacterota; class Epsilonproteobacteria; order Campylobacterales; family Sulfurimonadaceae; genus Sulfurimonas; species Sulfurimonas denitrificans. The sequence goes on from NC_007575.1 coordinate 732,183, forward strand.
GCCTTGTTTGCCTTTTCTGGCTTCTAAATCAAGGTAGAGCCTCGATTTTAAAATACCATCTACATATAAATCATAAGAGAGAGCCTTTTTATCCCATAGCTCCTCACTATTTTTTTTGAAACTGATTTTGAAGAGTTTGTTTAAAAATTCAAACGTACCATCTAACACACTATTTTGCTCAAAGTATGGGCGATACTCCTCTTCGTCTATATTATACTTCTCTTTTTTAAGAAGCTCACTGTAAAAAGCCGTATCAAAACTATTAAGAGGTTTTTTTGTTATCTCTTGGAGTTCTCTCAGCTCTTTTTTAGCTTGAGGTTTTGATTTTGAAATTAGCTCTTCTAAAAATTCAATTACGCTACTCTCATCCGTTGCCATTTTACTAGCAAGTGAATATGAAGCGTAATTATCAAACCCAAGTAGTCTGCTCATCTCGTTTTTTAGTGATAATAGTTCATCAATAATCAGCGCATTTTGAGGCGCTCTAGTCACATAAGAGCGGTAGAGCTCTTCTCTTATATTTTCGTTCTTACCGTATGTCATATAGGCTATGTATGAGGGCATTTGAAGGGTAAATTTGTACTTAGTTACGCCATCTTCTTTAAACATTGCATTTGCCAAATCGCTCTGAGGAATTCCCTCTACATCTTTTATGTCGGTAACAATATATTTGTACTCATTTGTTGCATTTAAGAGGTTTTGAGAGAAATCATTTGATAGGGTGCTCTTTTTGAGGTTTATCTCTTGTAGTCTTTTTTTTATTTTTTCATCGAGATGAGCACCGCTTAACTCAAAGCCCAAAATATTTAGCTCTAAGACTCTCTTTTGTTCTTGATTTAGGCTTTTTTGCTCATTTTTAAAAATCTCTTTGTAGGCGTTATATATATCTATGTTTTGAGAAAGTTTTGTTGAGTAATCTGTGACTATTGGTAGAGATGCAGCATATATTTTTTGCGTTTTAGCGCTGTTTTTTACAGAGTTAAGGTGTGATAATTGTGTAAAAAACTGCTCCAGTTTCTCATCCATCATCTCAAGAGGTTTTACAAAATTTGCAAAATTTTTCTCTTTTATTTTTAGAAGTTTTTCAACGCTTTTGTTGTTTTTTTCTAATCTTACATTTAGTTCTTCTATAAAACTGCCCAAATCTACTCTTAACTCTAAAAATTTACTCATATATTAATCCTCTTCATCTCTTTTTAATTTTATCGCGCCAAATTTATCAATTAGTATATCATCATACATGTCAGAATATTTAAACAGCCTCTCAAATGCTACACGACCCTCTTCTAATGTCAGAGATGAGTCGATTACAAGGTAGGACAGATAGATGATATTTTGATTTATGCAGAAGTGCAGATATGAAAATTTTTTATTTTCATCAAGTAGGTAGTCATAAATGCGTTCAATATTTTCTTGTGGTATAACGCAAAGTTTTGACTCTCCTATGATGATACCATTTTCATAGTACGTTATCTCTATTCTTGCGGTGCCAAAGTTCACTCGCCATGAAGCTTGTGAGCGTCTAGCTAATGTAACATTTACATCAAGAGAGTTTAAAATCTCTTCTAATAATTTTGTGCTTCCTGTTGGTTTATACCCTTTTCTTCTAAGTTTTGCGACCTCTAGTTTTATGCCACATCTTGGGCAGTAGTCATCTTTTATATCTTTTTCATCGATAAGGTTTTTACATGAGTGACACTTTAAAATATTTTTTATATTGAAATTTTTGTAGCTCTTTAGCGCTTCATCAACATAAAAGTACGGAAGTGCAAAGCCTAAGTTATTTGAATCTTGAATGATAAATGTATTTACTCCGATGACTTCTCCATCAATATTTATAAGAGGTCCGCCACTGTTTCCTGGGTTGATTGCGGCGTCAATTTGTACATACTCTAGCTCTCCATAAATTCTTGAAGCTTTTGAGACAATACCCTCTGTTGCGCTATAATTAAGCCCATAAGGGTGCCCTATAGCGATAACACTATCTCCATTTTGAATCTCTTTTGTAGATAAAGTAAGCGGATTTTCTGGTCTATCAAATCCAAAACTAATAAAAGCCAAATCAAAATAAGCATCATCGTAAACGACCTCTGCAATAGAGCGTTTAATCTTTTTTGAGCTAATTACTACCTCTTTTAGCCCAGCTACAACATGAGAGTTTGTAACAATCAAATCATCAATAATAAATCCAGTTCCACTTCCATAAGGAGTCATGATTTGTATGATGTTTTCTATATACTGCTCAAGTATTAGTTGTGTGTTCATGGTTATATCTCCTCATAATTGAGATTTTTTAGTTGTAGATAAAAGCTGTTGTTTAGCTCGTTTAGTGATGAGAAGTTGAGCTTGTCTCCAAAAGGTTCTAACTTTTTAAAGTGGTTTTTATGAGTTGAGACAATAGAGTCCACTTTTGAGACAATAGCTCTTTTTGCAAATATCTGACTCTCTTCGTCATATAAAGGTGTGTATCCCAGAGCTTTAAAAAAACTTGGGTTTTGAATCTCTACTAAAGTGTGTAAAAGCTCTTTAGTAAGAGGATTTAACCCATAATTATAAAGCAGATACATTGCGATATATTTATACATGGTAGGGATGATTTGGTTGTATCTGTTGTTTTTATACCATCTTATCTTTGAGAGAGACTCTGTTATAAATATCTCTATCTCTTCATTAGGTGCTTTGTCTGTTGGGTTAAAGGTGTATTTTGCATTATAGAAATTTTTTCTAAATTCATCAAAACTCATCTCTTGAAGTTCTAGGATATGCTCTCTGAGTTCATCATTTTTTGCTTCAACAGTTAAGTTTTCATCACTAAAGTACTCTTGAATTTTTTTAGTTGATTTTTTAAAAATAGTGAATTTTGGAACTAACATGTAGTCTATTTTAAAAAGAAGATAAAGCAGGATAAAAGACTCCATCCCAGCGTTGTCATTTGATGGAAGAGAGAGGATTTTAACATTTATCTCATCAATCCATTTGTGCATAAAGTTATACTTTAGAGACAACTCCTCTTCGCTTAAAGTTTTTACATGTGATACATCTTCTATTGAAATATCCAAAAATTCACTCTTTATATACTCTTTATCAAAGTCTGCATTTAGAGCAATCTCTCTAAGAGGAAAAAAGAGTTTTTGTGGACTCATAGTTGTGTTATCAAGAGAGAGTTTTAGTTTTATGTACTCATCATCGCTAAAATAATAGGTGTAAGTAAATTGGTAGTTTCGCTCTAAAATAAGACGTTTTAGGGCTACATGTGCAGATGATTTTTTACAAAGGATTGCTTCTGCATTAAGGCTCTTTTTTGTAGCTTTGCCTCTTATTAGCGCACCTCCTTGGTATATCTCAAAATAAAGAGAGTCATCTTCTTTTTTTATGATTACGTTCTCATTTGAGACGCCATTTGAGTAGTTGATAAGAGATTTTAGGAAGTACTCATAAGCTAAGAGTATCTCTTTATCTTCAAATGCCTCATAAGATTTGTTAAATAACTTCTCCTCATCTTTGGAGATATTAGCATTTATGCTTCTTCCAAATGTATGTTTTAATTCATCTTTTTTCTTAAAAAAATGTAACCAGTTCATAGACGCTCTTTTGGAAAAATTTAGAGCTGTATTATAGTAAAAGCTTCTTTACAAAAGATTAGTATTACTTAAAGCCTAAATAAAATTATCTTTTTTAAGATAAAGAATTGTAATATAAGAAGAGTGTTGTTTTGTATTGTTATACATTTATTAACTATTTCTAAAAAAAGGGTGGTATATGCAAGATTTATATGAAGAGAAAAAAACAAAAAGTTTTAATTTTTTTCTACTTATTGCTGCTATCCCGATAGCTGGTGTAATAATTATATTTTCTATTATGGCTAAAAACAGACAAGATAAAATAGAGTTTACAAAACTTGAACTTTGCGGAATAGAAGTAATAGCTGAAATACAAAAAAGCGTTTTGGATATTCAAAAAATAAGAGCACTAACCTCAATAGAAAACCCAAATAGTGATACTTTAAAGAAGCTAGAAATAAAAAAAGAAGATATTTTAAAGGGTATGAATCTAATAGAGAGTAAATTATCAAAGATAGACGATAGCATTACTTTGAAAAAAGAGCTTTTGAGTTTTATAAAATTTATAAAAGATAGTAAGCTAGACTCTCTGAATTTTGATGAACTTACTCAAATAGTTGAAAATCTCACATCTTATTCAAGTCGAATTTCTTACCATTCCAAACTCATTTTAGATGAAAATTTAGATATATTTGTTTTAGTAAACAATGTCGTTTTTCTGTTTGTAGAGCTAATAGAGCATAATGGACAAATTAGGGGAGTAGCAGTAAATACAACAAATGGTAATATAGATTTTAACCAAAGACATAAGATAATTATGCGACTTGATAAAATTGATGATAAACTTAAAAAGCTTGACTTGAATCTCTTTTTATTAGGAGAGGTTGCTTATGCCAATAAGTTAAAAGAGAGTTATGAAGATATGAAAGAAGCTCAAAGAGTGATAATAGATTTTACTAATAATGAGTTGTTAAGAGATGATGCAATAGCTGTTGATTCTAATGGAATCTATGAGCAGATAACTAAAAACATAGATTCTGTAATCGCTTTATACGAGATAAATCTAAATCTTTTAAGAGAAAATTTAGAAAAAAAACTAAAAGAAAATCAAAAAAGTTTGATATTTATAGCTATTTTTGGATTTCTATCTATCATGTTTGTCATAATCATAAACAGAATATTTTATCTAAACAATAGAAAATATATAGACAAGATTGAGGAGTTAACTATTACTGATGGTATGACATCTTTATATAATCGAAGATATTTTGATGAAATATTTGATAATTATCTCCGTAGCAACCAAAGAACTAAACAGGTGCCAGTATTTATTATCATGGATATAGACCACTTCAAAGAGTACAATGATACATATGGGCATCAAGCGGGTGATGTAGCCATAAAAATAGTTTCAAAAGTGATGAAAACTTTTTTAAAAAGAGCAACAGATATGGCATTTAGACTTGGTGGAGAGGAGTTTGGCATCTTATGCTCTGGCATAAACGCAATAGAAGCGCTCCATTTAGCTCATGATATAAGAAAGGGGATAGAAAATGAAAAAATTGAGCATAAAAGCAGCAAAGTAAATGAGTATTTAACAATCTCTATCGGGATAATCGTAATTGAAGAGGGCAAGATAAATAGCACCAAAGAGATATATAGATGTGCAGACAAAGCTCTATACAAAGCAAAAGAAAATGGACGTAATCAAGCGGTATTATATGATGCAAAAATGTTTTGCGATGATTAAATATAAGTTTTTTACGCTATAAATCTTTAAAAGATTAAATTTAAATACAACGAGGGCTTTTATCGTGTCTTATCTAGTTCCTAGTGAATTTGTTACAAAAATGATTGATGCTGGTGAGTCAAAAGTTTACATGTCAACCAAAGATACCATAATTAGAGCCTTTATGGCTGGAGCCATTTTAGCGCTCTCCGCTGCTTTTGCTATAACAGTAGCCATGCAGAGTGGCTCAGCTCTTGTTGGTGCTATGCTTTTTCCAGTTGGCTTTATAATGCTTTATCTTATGGGTTTTGACCTCTTGACAGGAGTTTTTGTTCTAGTTCCTCTTGCTCTGCTAGATAAGAGAAAAGGTGTGACAATAAAACAGGTTCTTCGTAATTGGGGATTGGTTTTCTTAGGCAATTTTGCAGGGGCGATTCTAGTAGCTTTTATGATTTCTTTTATCTTAACTTATGGTTATTCAATAGATGCTGGAGCGCTTGGAGAGAAGATAGGAAGCATAGGCGAGGAGCGTACACTGGGCTATAAAGAGCATGGAATCTCTGGCTGGTTTACGATTTTTATTCGTGGAATGCTTTGTAACTGGATGGTTTCAATGGGAGTAGTTGGTGCTATGATTTCAACCAATGTAAGCGGAAAAGCCATAGCTATGTGGATGCCAATTATGCTATTTTTCTTTATGGGTTTTGAGCACTCAGTTGTAAATATGTTTTTGTTTCCATTTTCTATGATAATGGGTGGAGATTTTACGGTAGCTGATTATATTATCTGGAACGAAATTCCAACAGTATTTGGAAATCTCATTGGAGGATTAGCTTTTACAGGACTTACACTCTATGCAACACATGTAAAAACTGGTGCAAAAAGAGAGTTAGACTAAAGAGGAGATAGTGATATTTTAAACACTTCTTCATTTAGTTTTAAATTCAAAATATTTTTAACAAAAAAAAGTGTAAACTTTGTTAAAAAACTATACGAAAACTCAACGATTAAATCAAAGCAATATCAAAGACAAACTTAAGTACAATTCGCCCAATTTTAACAAAGGAATTGCATGGCTAACAAACGGGTATTGGTTAAGTTTTCAGGCGAAGCTTTAGCGGGTGAAGCTGGTTATGGAATTGACACTAAAATTTTAAATTTTATCTCTCAAGAGATAAAGTCTTTGGTAGAAGCTAATATTGAAGTTGGCATAGTTATTGGCGGTGGAAATATCATCCGTGGAGTAACGGCAGCACAAGATGGAATTATTAAAAGAACTTCTGGTGATTACATGGGAATGTTAGCAACTGTAATCAACGGAATAGCGATGCAAGAAGCTTGTGAACACGCAGGACTTCAAGTTCGTATGCAAACAGCCATTAAGATGGAACAGATTGCTGAACCTTATATAAATCGCCGCGCAGTTCGTCATTTAGAAAAAGGTCGAGTTGTTATATTTGCAGCTGGAACTGGAAATCCATTTTTTACAACAGATACCGCAGCAACTCTTAGAGCAGTTGAAATTGGCGCTGAGGTGATTATTAAAGCTACTAAAGTTGATGGTGTTTATGATAAAGACCCAAATAAATTTAGTGATGCCATAAAACTCCAAGAGCTCTCATACGAGCAAGCCCTAAATGACAATATAAAAGTAATGGACGATACATCAATAGCACTTGCAAAAGATAATTCGCTCCCTATTTTAGTCTGCGACATGTTTAAAAAAGGAAATCTCCTTGACATTTTACAAAATGGAAATATGAAAAACTGCTCTATAGTAAAATAGATTAAATCACCTAAAACCAAAAGGATAGAAGATGAAAATAGAAGAATTAACAGCCAAAATATTAGATAATAACCCAAACATGGATCGCTACCAATTAGCAATCGCAGTGGCAAAAAGGACAGATGAACTTTTAAATGGTGCTAATAGCAAATTAAATGTCTCTAAAAAGATAAAAACAGCTGATTTGGCTCTTATGGAAATTGCTGAGGGCCTTATTATAATTAAAGGCTTTGCTGATATAAAAAAATAGTTGGTTAATTTTGAGTCAAGTTGATATAGGACAGATCAAAAAAATAGATACTGTTGACTTAGCTATAAAGTATCTTTTTGCTCAAATTCCGCCAAGCCAAGCTTTGCAAAAAGCTCTGGACTACTCCACTCTAGCACATGTAAACCAGTTTAGAAAAAGTGGTGAACCATATATAATTCATCCAATTCTAGTGGCTAGTATTGTCTCCTCCATAACAAATGATGAGTCTATGGCAATTGCTGCACTTCTACATGATGTTGTAGAAGATACAGAAGTTGATATAGAAGAGATAAAAGATGTCTTTGGTGCAGATGTAGCGCATCTTGTTGAAGGTCTTACAAAAATTGATTCAATTAGAGATACAGAACTAGTATCTTCAAATTCAAATGAAAAACTTGTAGTATCAGCACTCTCCTTTCGTAAAATGCTCCTAGCAAGTATTAAAGATGTAAGAGTTTTAGTTGTAAAGCTATGCGATAGACTTCACAATATGCTAACTCTTGAATCTTTAAGCGCGCAAAAACAGCAGAGAATCGCAGAAGAGACTCTTGTCGTTTATGCACCAATTGCTCATCGTTTGGGTATCTCCTTTTTAAAAAATCTTCTAGAAGATTTAAGTTTTTCAACTCTTTTTAAAGAAGAAAAAGAGCAGATAGATAGCTACCTTGAAGTGCACTACCATGCAATAGAGATGAAGCTTATCGAATTTAAAGAAGCAATTGAGAAAGTTTTAGTACAAAATGGCTTTTGTGAAGATGATTTTGAGATACTCTCTAGGGTAAAACATAAATATTCAATTTATCTTAAAATGCAGAGAAAGGGTGTTGGAATAGAGGAGATTTTAGATCTCTTAGCGCTAAGAATTTTAACAAAAGATCCTGTTAAGTGTTATAGCATCTTAGGACTTATTCATCTCCATTTTCAACCATTATCTTCAAGATTTAAAGACTATATCGCCGTTCCAAAAGATAATGGTTATAGAACAATTCACACTACAGTATTTTACAAAACTGCTATTTTTGAAGTACAAATCAGAACTTATGAGATGCATGAAACAGCGGAGCTTGGAGTTGCAGCACATTGGAAATACAAAAGTGGCGGCAACGATGCGATTAAGTTGGATTGGCTTCATAATCTTGGATATCAAAATGAGTCAATTGAAGAGTTCTATGACTTGATAAAAAATGACCTCTACAGTGAGGATATATCAGTTTTCTCTCCAAAAGGTGAAGTTTTTACTCTTCCGCGAGGTGCAGTTGTGCTTGATTTTGCTTATGCAATTCATACACATGTAGGAAATCATGCAAAATCTGCTCTTGTAAATAAAGCAAAAACATCACTTATTAATGAGCTTCACAATGGGGACATAGTTAAAATTGATGTTGATGAAAATATTATTACCAGATGTAGCTGGCTTGATGCAGTAAAGACATCAAAAGCAAAAACAAATATGAGATATAACTGTAACGCAAGAGTAAGAGATGTTGATTCAAAATCTAGCATCAATATTGTTGCAACAGCTATGAATTTAAATAGCTCGGTAATTGAAGCTTGGTTTGAAAAAAATAGTTGTGATAAGAGAGCTACAATTGCTACTGATATTGAGCATCTTAGAGATGTTGTTCAAAGATATATTGCAGAGATAGAAAAGAATAGTCGTATAAAAGGATTTCTATCGAGACGCAGATTCAAATTAAAACCATATAGCTTTAGAGGTTTAGAGATATATAGCACATCAAATATAAATGATGTGGTTTTTGATTACTGCTGTCATCCAAAAAATGGCGATGAAATAATGGCTTTTTTAGAAAAAAACAAAGCTCACGTTCATCATAAAATGTGCTCAAGTGCAACAAAAAAGTTAGATGAGAAAGAGGCTATGGTTTTTGTAAGATGGGAGAAATTAAACATCTATAACTATAATATGATAGTTTCACTTCATAGCGGAGTTGGAACATTAGCAGAGTTCTTAAACTTTTTAGCAAAATTAAAAATTGATATAAATCAGATTGAACTTGGAAAAAATAAGAGCGAATCTACGCGTTATTGTGAAATAGGATTTGAGTCAAAAGAAGCCGATATTAATGCACTACGTGCTAAAATCGAGCAAAAAATAAAAGTAATACATTTTATTCGCACAGATGATGCGTATAGGTAGCAAAATGACTCTTGAAGTCAAAAATAACTAAATTAGATAGGAATATATACCATGTTAAAAGAGGCTATAAGTGAAATACAAAGAGGATGCGCTGAAATTATAGATGAGCCAAGGGTTGAGAAATTACTAAAAGCTTACTTTGAAAAAGGCGAGACATACACAGTTAAAGCTGGTTTTGATCCAACTGCACCAGATTTACATTTAGGTCACACTGTTCTTCTTCAAAAATTAGCTATTTTTCAAAAATATGGTGCAAGGGTACAGTTTCTTATAGGCGACTTTACCGCTCAAATTGGTGATCCATCAGGTAAGAGTGCAACTAGAAAAATTTTAAGTACTGAAGATATTTTAGAGAATGCAAAAAGCTATAAAGAGCAGGTTTTTAAAATACTTGATGCCTCTAAAACAGATGTAGTTTTTAACTCTGAGTGGTTAAATGCTCTTGGCGCTTCTGGCATGATAACATTAACAACTACTTTTAATGTTGCTAGAATGCTTGAGCGTGATGATTTTGACAAAAGATATAAAAGCGGTACATCAATTGCAATTAGTGAGTTTTTATACCCACTTCTTCAGGGATATGATAGCGTACATTTAAAGAGTGACATAGAGGTAGGCGGAACTGATCAAAAGTTTAATCTTCTTATGGGAAGACACTTGCAACGCTCTTATGATGTAGGAAAAGAGCAGGCTGTTTTAATGGTTCCTATTTTAGAGGGACTAGATGGTGTTCAAAAGATGAGTAAATCTTTGGGTAATTACATAGGCGTTAGTGAAAATCCAAATGAGATATTTGGTAAAGTACTTAGCATAAGCGATGAATTGATGTGGAGATATTACGAGCTTCTTAGTACAAAAACATTAGCAGAGATAGAGAGACTAAAGAGCGGAGTTGAAGCTGGCACGCTTCATCCAAAAAAAGTTAAAGAGGAGTTGGCGATTGAGATAACTGCTAGATTTCACTCCTCTGAGTCTGCACAAAATGCAAAAGATGAGTTTGATAGAGTTCATTCAAATAACCAGATACCAACAGAGATGGATGAATTTTCTTCATCTGAGGCTATATCTATAACAAAAGCACTCGTAGATTGCAATTTAACACCATCAACATCACAAGCAAGAAGAGATATTAAGCAAGGTGCTGTTAGAATAAACCAAGAAAAAATTGATGATGAAACTCTATCGTTAGAAAGTGGAGAGTACATACTTCAAGTTGGAAAAAGAAAATTTGCAAAGTTAAAGGTGAACTAATGGGTAATAGATCATTAAAGATTGGTAAACATATAATAGAAAAACCAATAGTTCAAGGCGGAATGGGTGTTGGAGTAAGTTGGGACTCTCTTGCTGGGAATGTCTCAAAAGAGGGCGGTTTGGGAGTGATAAGTGCTGTTGGAACTGGCTATTATGAAGATAAAAAGTATGCTTCAAAACTTGTAGCTGGAAGACCTCTTGATGTTCTTGGTTTCTACTCTAAAGAGGGGTTTGATGCAATTATAAAAAATGCAAGAAAAATTTGTGGAGATAAACCACTTGCTGCAAATATTTTATATGCGATTAACGATTATGAGCGTGTTGTAAGAGATGCTTGTGAGAGTGGAATTGATATTATTATAACAGGAGCTGGTCTTCCTACAAATATGCCAGAGTTTACAGAGGGCTATCCTGACGTTGCTCTTGTTCCCATAGTCTCATCAGCTAAGGCACTAAAGATAATTTGCAAAAGATGGCAGAAGAGATACAACAGACTTCCTGATGCAGTAGTTTTAGAGGGTCCAAAGAGTGGAGGACACCAAGGTTTTACTTATGAGCAGTGTGCAATGGAGGAAAACCAGTTGGAAAATCTAGTTAGACCGGTTGTGGAAGAGGCTGCTCTTTGGGGAGATATTCCAGTAATTGCAGCTGGTGGCATTTGGGATAAAAATGATATTGATGAGATGATGGCTCTTGGTGCCTCAGGTGTACAGATGGGAACTCGTTTTATTGCTACTCATGAGTGTGATGCACATGATAACTTCAAAAAAGTACTTCTTGATGCAAAAAAAGAGGATATTCAACTTTTTTCATCTCCTGTAGGTTATCCTGCTCAAGGAATTAGAACAAATTTAACTTTGCTTGTTGAGAAAAGAGAGGGACCAGCTATAAAATGTATATCAAACTGCGTTGCTCCATGTAATCGTGGTGAAGAGGCAAAAGAGGTTGGTTACTGTATTGCAGATAGATTGAGTGATGCGTATAATGGAAATCTTGAAACTGGGCTATTTTTCTCTGGCACAAATGGATATAGAGTTGATAAAATTATCTCAGTAAAAGAGCTAATGGATAAGCTAGTAAATGGTGAATAGTTTAAGATATGATTAAACCTTTTCTATTACTACTCTCTTTTTTTATAGCTTCAGGCTTATTTGCTAACAGTGAAATACTCAAACGTGCCCAAAAGCAGATGCAAAGTGGTTCTACAAGTGAAATTTTTCGTGCATATAATGACTATAAAAGTCTATATCTACATTCGATGGTAGAAGATGATTATGAGTTAAAAACAGAGTGTTTAGATGGCATAGTAAAGAGTGGAAATAGGCTAAGTATAGATGTAAGCAAGTATGAAGCGGAGCTAAAGAGCCTCTCTAAAACTAACTACAATAAACCAGAACCAAAAGCAAATAAAAAAACAAAGCATATTGAAGAAATACATGTAGAAACACTGGCTAAACTAAAATCAACTTCATGGCGTGGTGAAACACTTCTTATTGATTTTGACAAAAGTATAAGTGGCGAGCAGATTAACTATTTTACTCTACATGATAATAGAAAGAGTAAGTATAGATATGTTTTTGATATAAAAACTACAATGCTTACGAGTTCGCACAATATAAATAAAAATAGTGTCGCCAATATAAAAATTGCACAATTTAATCCTACAACTCTGCGTTTAGTTATAGAAAACAACTCTCCCCTTAAAATTACATATAACGTCAACAATAGTGCACTTGAGATAGCCCTTAACACTGAGGGTGTTACTGTTATAGCAGAAAAAAAAGTACAAGAAAAAAATATTTATGACAAAAGCATTCAATCAACAAAATATAACAACAAAACTATTGTTATTGATCCAGGACATGGCGGAACAGATCCAGGGGCTATTGGGCATAAAGGTTATAGAGAAAAAATCATAGTTTTTAATATCTCAAAAGAGCTAGAAAATATCTTAAGAGTGCGTGGTTATAAAGTCTTAATGACAAGAAAAGATGATACATTTGTAAAGTTAAGCAAAAGAACTGAGTTTGCAAATGATAAAAAAGCAGATATTTTTGTCAGTATTCATGCAAATGCAGTACCAGCTGCAAATGCTCAAAATGTACATGGTATTGAGTGCTATTTTCTCTCGCCTTCACGCTCAGAGAGAGCAAAAAAAGCAGCTGCACAGGAGAACTCTGCTGATATGAGTGATATGAACATGTATGGTAAAGATAGCTATCTGAACCTTTTAAACCACCACAATATTTTAGCTTCAAATAAACTAGCTATTGATTTGCAACGAGGAATGCTCGGGCTACTTAATCAAAAATATAGTGATGTAAAAGATGGTGGAGTGAGAGAGGGTCCTTTTTGGGTTTTAGTTGGAGCGCAAATGCCTTCTGTTTTAGTAGAAGTTGGTTTTATCTCACACCCAAAAGAGGCGGAGCGTCTAGTTAGCAACGATTATATAAAGCTCATTGCAAGAGGCTTAGCCGATGGGATTGAGAGATATTTTACAAATAACTAAAGAGGTATAAAAAAGATTAATTCTCTTTTTTATACTCTAAATCTCCAGCAATCGCCTCTTTTTCATTAATTATTTTTTCTATCTGTTTTTTTACTAAGTCATATCTGTACTGTTCTTTAAAGCCTATAATGCGACCTCCAGCAGCATTTGGATGTCCGCCTCCGCCACACCACTCTTTTGAAATCTGAGATACGCTTACGTTGTTGTTTGCTCTAAAGCTTAGTGTCCCTCTAAAGCTTACATCAACAATAAAATCATACTCTGGGTAGGCGAGTAAAAAGCCGTTCCCTATGATTGAAGTATTTCCAACTCCATAACTAAGAAAACCTCTATAACCTTTATAATAGATAGTTTTTTCATCTTTTGCATCTCCTAAGAGTTTTACAACATAAGTAGTTGCTAAATTATCTAGAGTGTCATTTTTATCTATTTTAAAAAAGTTTTTCTTTAACATGTGAATATTTTCATCTAAAACAATAGGAGCATCAGCCTCATCCATAAATTTTACAGCTTCATGTAAAAGTGATAGTTTGTAGTTATTGTCTTGCTCAGCGAACATAATCTTATTTAATTCTCTCATTTCACCAAGAAGACGCATACAAACTTTTCCATACTCAAAGTTTTTTTCCTCTTGCATTTTCCATAAATCAACCGCATTAACAATATTTACAAACTTGTCCATCCACAGCGGAGCATCAAGATTAAAGTTCTCTTTTGCATAATCATACGTGATTTTTGTAGCTGATCTGCTTGTGTCAAGAAAGTACCAGTTATATTTTTGAGCGCTCTCTTCACCAGTTGCATGATGGTCAAGAAGCAGGAGTTTTACCTCTTTTTTTTGAGTGTTTAGTTTTTCTACTTCACTGTTTAGCCATTTTGACTCATCTGGTGTCAAATTCAAATCTGTTGTTAAGATGGTTGCATCTTTGTCACTACTTATAATATTTTGTAAAATTAACTCTAAAGTCTGCTTTACTTCTGCACCATAGTTTGCGTTATAGTTAAACAGTTTATAGGGCGTGTATTTCATGACAAGTTGACAACTGTAGCCATCTAAGTCTGTGTGTGAGAGGTGGTGGATTATTTTATCGTTCATTTTTTTCCTTAAATTTACTTATTTATAGCAATAGAGCCCATAACTTCAAAAGTAGCACTAGAGTCAATTTCCGCATGAGAGAGCGTTACAACATCAAGAGAAAATCTCTCAAATATCTCAGCTACACCTCGGCGTAGCTGAGGATCTACTATGACAACAACAGGAGAAATTCCTTTTTGCAGTATTTCTGCTGCTTTAGCACTTGTCGCTTGTATTAGCGCATTTATCTCACTCACATTTAAGAGAAGATTACGCATGCCATCTCTCTCTTGAGATTTCTCTAAAAGAAGTTGTTCAGAAGCTGTATCAAACGTTAAGAGTCTTATGACTCCATCATCTGAAGAGTACATTTGAGTAATTATACGAGAGAGTTTAGCTCTCACTTGTTCTGTAATTATCTCAACATTTTTTGTGTACTCTGCAATATCTGCAATAGTTTCTAGGATGGTTAACATATCTTTAAGAGGGATTTTTTCATGAAGAAGTGCTTTGAGAACTCTTTGTATAAGCCCGATTGAAGCAACTTTTTGAACATCGTCAATAATAACTGGAAAGTCATTTTTAATTTTAGTGATAAGAGATTGCACCTCTTGTCTAGTTAAGAGGTCCTCAGCGTTTCTCTTAACAAGTTCACTCATGTGCGTTGAAATAACGGTAGCAGGATCTACAACAGTATAACCATTGATAATGGCATCCTCTTTTTGATTTGGCATAATCCACATCGCATCAAGCCCAAAAGCAGGCTCTTTTGTTGGCTCTCCTTTTATCTCGCCAGTTGCCATTCCGCTATCCATTGCGAGAAATTTATCTGGAATAATTTTGCCCTCACCAATGGAGATTCCCTTTAGAAGAATTTGATACTGTTGTGGAAGAAGATGAAGATTGTCTCTTATGCGAACCTGAGGCATTAAAAAGCCAAAGTCAGATGCGATTTTTCTTCTCATTGAGCGTATTCTCTCTAGTAAATCTCCACCTTGCGCGCTATCTGCAAGACGAATAAGTTGATATCCAAGAGTTAACTCTAGCATCTCTACCTTTAAGATATCTTCTAATGCAATCTCCTCCTCTTTTGCAATCTCTTCGTTGGTTTTTTTAGGTTTTAGAGCGCTTTTTTCTTTTGCTTGTATCTCTTTTTCTTTTGTGGATAATATTTTATCCACATTTAAGATAGTAAGCTCCCCTCTTTCATATTTATATATTGACCAACCAAGAAGTGCAAAGAGTATTCCAACAAATCCCATAGAGGCTGTTGGAAGTCCTGGAACAAGAGCAAAAAGAATCATGATACCACCAACAATCATCATGATTTTTGCATTACCAACCATCTGATTGATAGCGCCCTCTGCAAAGTTGTCTCCCTCTCCAGAAGAGCGAGTAATCATAATACCAGTCGCAGTAGAGATGATTAGTGCAGGTATCTGCCCAACCAAACCATCGCCGATAGTTAAAAGTGTAAAGACAGATGCGCTATCACTAACGCTCATGTTGTGTTGGAAAACACCTATTAAAAATCCTCCTATGATGTTAATGAGTGTAATAATAATACCAGCAACAGCATCACCCTTTACAAACTTACTAGATCCATCCATTGCCCCATAAAAATTTGCATCTTGAAGAATATCAGCTCTTCTCTTCTTTGCCTCTGCATCATCAATTAGACCAGCATTTAAGTCCGCATCAACTGCCATCTGTTTACCAGGCATAGAGTCAAGAGTAAAACGAGCTGCAACCTCTGCAACTCTAGTTGAGCCTTTTGTTATAACCATAAAATTTATAAGCACAAGGATAGAGAAAACCACAATACCAATCACATAGTTTCCACCAACCACAAAATTTCCAAAACTAGTTATGATGGAGCTTACTTCATCAACACCTTGATGCCCATGGCTTAAAATCATCCTAGTTGTTGCAATATTTAGTGCTAATCTAAAGAGTGTGAGAATCAAAATAAGTGTTGGAAAAGTTGTTAAATCTGTTGGTTTTGGAACATATAATGAGATAAGTAAAATAAGCACAGCTAACGCCATGGAGATAGTAAGAAGAAAATCTAAAATACCAGAAGGAAGAGGTACTATAATAATGGCTAAAATTGCCATTACAAAAATAACAACACTTAAATCTTTTTGTCTTATTAAAAAGTTTAGGGTTGTGCCAATTTGCTCTCTAGTAGTTAATTTTTTTGCCAATCTACTACTCTAAAATATCTGCTAAAGTTAAATCTGCTAAAAAAGAGTCTATCTTCCCTTGTAGTTTATTTAGAAATGGCCAGAGTGAACATAGTTGTGCTTTGCCAGATGGGCAAGAGTACATTGATGGTGAACACTCAAAAACTGCTGGAGCCTTTCCCTCAACTGACGCTATCACTTGAAGCATTTTTATATCTTTAGGCTCAAGCAAGAGAGAAAATCCGCCATTTACGCCCTTAAACGACTTCAAAATACCATGTTTTGCCATGGCTTGAAGAATTTTTGCTAGAAAGCTTTTAGGAATTGAGAGTTGAGTTGATAATGTTTCGCTATCCATCGGAGCTGAAGCTTTAGATAGGACTATAAGAGAGAGAATGGCATATTCACTAGCACGAGTTATTAACATATTTATTACTTTATTTTATTTTTGTAAATTATATCAAAAGAAGTTGAAATAAAATAGGAAATCAGATATTATTTCACTTCAACTTTATACACTGATTTGTGTGACTGTTAGATTAAAATACCTTTTGGAGGCTATTATGGCTTTAGATTCGGCTAAAAAACAAGAAATTGTTACAAAATTTGGACGTGGTGAGAATGACACTGGTTCTAGTGAAGTTCAAATCGCTCTTTTAACAAAAAGAATCAGTGATTTAACTGAACACTTAAAAGTGTTCAAAAAAGATCATGCATCAAGACTAGGTCTTTTAAAATTAGTAGGACAACGTCGTCGTCTTATGAGATATTTTAAGAGAAAAGATAAAGATGCTTACCTTAAACTTGTTGCAGAATTAGGTATTAGAGATAATATCTAATTATTTGTTACGCACTCAAACGACGAAAACGTCCGTTTGAGCGGGAGGGACTAATACCCAAGGGGCAGTTCTAGTCCTTTCCACCCCCCCTAAAGCTACGAAAAACCATGTTTTTTAAGAATTATAAATTTTTTTATACTCTTTTTCTAAAAGTGCTTTAAGTTAAAGAAATATCTCTACCGCTCTTTTTAAATCTTCCTCTGTATCTATCCCAAAACCTGTACTTGCTACTTTTACCATACTAATTTTTTTTTGATGATAAATTGCTCGGAGTTGCTCTAGCTTCTCTATATCTTCTATTGGTGCATCTCTTAGATTGCAAAACTCACTTAAACTTTTTTTACTAAAGCCATAAATCCCAATATGCCCAAAATATTGAGCTTCTCCACTTCTGTTAAAAGGTATTGCTGAGCGAGAAAAATAGATAGCGTTGCTTTTGTCATCAAGAACAACTTTTACCATATTTGGATCTTGGGCTGATTGGCTATTTATTGAGTTGTAACAACTTGCCATGATGAAATCTTCATTATCGTTTTTTAAACTCTCTAATCTCTGTATGAGTTTTTCTACCACTTGAGTCTCTATAAAAGGCTCATCTGCTTGAACATTTATAACAATCTCATCATCTGCTAAATTTAAGATGTTTGCACACTCATTGATTCGGTCTGTTCCGCTTTTATGAGTAGTTGATGTCATCATAACTTCTATACCATGAGCTCTACATGTAGAAGCGATTATCTCATCATCAGCTGCAACTACAACTCTATCTAAATGAGCTACTCTTTTTGCAGTTCTAACGACCATCGGTAAGCCGCCAATATCTGCTAATACTTTTTGTGGAAACCTTGTTGAAGCAAGCCTTGCTGGAATAATTATCATTTAAAGCCTTTAAGATATAATTACAAAATTATATCCAAAAATGAATTTTTAGGACTTTTTTTATATGCTTCTTTATCAGCCATCTAGTGGATATTGTTACAACAGCGACTCTATATTTTTATATGACTTTATCAGCTCCTTTAAGCCAAAAGGAAGAGTTTTGGATGTTGGGGCAGGGTGTGGAGTAGTTGGGCTTTTAGTAGCAAAAGATAATGAAAAAGTTGAATTAGAAGCGGTTGAAAAGCAAGAGCTTTTTGTAAAGTATGCAACAATCAACGCTAGAGTGAACAAAATACCTTACAAAATTCATAAAAGTGACTTTTTAGAGCTTGATGAAGAGTCAAAATATGACTACATAATCTCAAATCCGCCTTTTTATCATGATGGAGTGACAAAAAGTGAAAATGAGATGTTATTTAATGCAAGATATAATAGCAACTTGCCATTAGAGCAGTTTTTTAAAAAAGTTACAAAAATATTAAAACCAAATTCGCACTTTATATTTTGTTATGATGCGTCACAGTTTGGACTGATTTGTGAAGAGTTGAGTAAAGTGAAAATGAGAGCGGTGGATGTGCAGTTTATCCATTCAAAGATAGATAGAGTTGCTTCACTTGTGATGATACATGCAAGAAACGGTTCAAAATCTCTTATGAAAATTTTGCCTCCATTTATCAGTTTTGAGGGCGATGAGTTTTCACAAAAAGCAAAAGAAATATATAAAAAAGCCAGTACACAGAGCATAAAATGTCAGATATGATAAAAAAAGATGGATACGATTACAAATTTAATCCTTTAGCCTGTCAAACATGTCAGGCAAAATGTTGCACAGGCGAGAGCGGGTACATATATGTCAATGCTTCAGAGATAGAAGCTATTGCTGCTTTTTGTACTCTTAGTGCTGAAGATTTTACAAAAAAGTATCTCTTTAAAAATGGGTACAAATACTCAATAAAAGAGAGAAAAGTACAAGAGAGTTATGAGTGTGCCTTTTACGATAGAGCCTCAAACGGTTGTTTGATTTATGATGTTCGCCCACAGCAGTGTAAAACATTTCCTTTTTGGGACTATTTTAAAACAAGAGTCGATGAGTTAAAACTTGAGTGCCCAGGAGTGGTAGATGCCATATAGCATAAAATTGCTTTTGCTAACAATGCTTTTTTTTAGTGGATGTAGCGCTATGAGCCAGCCACCCATTAGAGGAGGGCATGAGAAAAGTTTTGAGAATGAAGATTTTTATATATTAACTGCAATATATTTAGAGGAGCTTCAAGACTATAACAGCTCTTCACAGATATTTGAAACACTTTATAAAGAGACAACAAAAAAAGAGTATCTATATCGCTCACTTAAAAATGATTTAGTTGCGCAAAAGTTTGAAAAAGTGATTCAAAGAGTTGATTTAGAGAAAAACATATCAGAGGATTACGAACTTTTAAAGATAAAGACAGTTGCTTTGATAAAACAAGAGAGAGTCCTTGAAGCAAAAGAGTTGGCCTTGAAAATGAGTGAAATCTCAAAAAATATTGATGATTATCTCTTGGTATCTGATATTTATATAAAGTTAAAAGAGTATGAAAATGGAGTTGCATATTTAGAAAATATATATGCTATAAATCCTGATGAGAAAATAATAGATAGAATTGCTATCATTATGTATGTTGAACTAGATAGAAAAAAAGACGCAATTGCTCAACTAGAAGCACACTCAAGAATTCATGGCTGTTCAGAGTTTATATGTAACAAACTTATTGGATTTTATAGTAACGAAAATGATATTGATGCTCTTTTATCAACTTATTTGAGGGTATATAAACTAGATAAAAATATAGAGATAGCAAAAAAAATAGTACAGATTTATGGATATAAAAAAGATTATAAAAAAATGAGCGAATTTTTAGAGCTAAGCGCAATAGATCAAGAACTTTTGCTACAACTCTATATACAAGAAAAAGATTATAAAAGGGCAACAGTTATAGCAAAGGAGCTCTACAAAGAGAGCGGTGATGTTACATTTTTGGCACAAAGTGCTATTTTTGAGTACGAAAGCAGCGAAGACAAAAACAACAAAATAATGCTTCAAAGTGTAGTTTCAAAGCTAGAAGAGGTAGTAAAAATAAGTAAGGAATCCATGAACCTTAACTACTTAGGCTATTTGCTAATAGATCATGATATAGATGTAAAAAAAGGGATGGAGTATATTAAAGAGGCACTAAAGATAGAGCCTGATTCTGCTTACTACCTTGATTCTCTTGCATGGGGATACTATAAACTAAAAAATTGCAAAGAGGCTCTAAAAATCATCAAAAAAGTTCAAAAACTAGATGGTGGTGATAATGAAGAGGTTTTAAAACATATAGAGATGATAGAAGAGTGTTATAAAAATTCAAAAGGGACAAAATGATTTTAGATGAGATAATTAAAAAAACAAGAGAAGATATTATAAAAAGAGAGAGCGAGTTCTCTCTTGATTGGTTAGGACGCTCACTGGCTTTTAACTCAAGAGCGCCAAGGGATGTGTTTTCATACTTAAGTGCAACACCAGAAGATCCATACAGAGTAATCGCTGAGGTTAAAAAAGCCTCCCCCTCAAGAGGCGTTATAAGAGAAAACTTTGACCCTATTGCAATTGCTCAAAGTTATGAAATAGGAGGAGCTAGTGCCATCTCAATTCTTACAGAACCTCATTTTTTTCAAGGAAACTTGGACTATTTAGCTCAAATAAGAAGATATGTAAGTATTCCACTGCTTAGAAAAGATTTTATAGTAACAAAATATCAGATACTAGAGGCTTTGGTTCATGGAGCCGACTTTATACTTTTAATTGCTGCAGCTCTTAGTAAGGCAGAGTTAAAAGAGCTTTTAGGATATACAAGACACTTAGGCATGGAAGCGTTAGTTGAGGTACATGATAAAAGTGATTTAGTAAAAGCTATCTATGCGGGAAGTGATATTATCGGAATTAACCATAGAAATCTACAAACTTTTGAGATGAATATGAATCTCTCTTATGAGCTAATCCCTCTTATTCCAAATGGCAAAATTATAGTCGCAGAGAGTGGAATATATGAGCATGGACAGCTTGAAGATTTAAGTAAAGCTGGAGTGGATGCTTTTTTAGTAGGTGAATCACTTATGAGAGAAGATGATGAAGAGGCTGCATTAAAAAAATTAAAATTTGGCAGCAACTAGAGTGAAAAACTCTAGTTTATTTATGAAAGCAGCACTTTAGCGCACTCGCTTACTCGTTTCCCATCTGCTTTGCTTGATAACTCTTTAGTCGCTGTTCCCATCACTTTTCCCAAATCTTTTATGGTTGAAGCGCCTGTTTTTGCTATGATATCTTTTATAGCTAATGTAAGTTCCTCATCATTTAGTTGAGCTGGAAGATACTCTTTGTAGTATTCTATCTCATCGAGTTCAATCTGCATTAAATCTTCTCGATTTGCATTTTTATACTGAGTAGCTGCATCATCTCTTCTTTTTACTTGAGAGAGTATGATTTTTATAACATCATCATCATTAAGCTCTTTTCTCTCATCAACCTCTATCTGTTTAAAGGCGCTACTAAGAAGCCTTAGGGCATCTCTTTTTTTAGCATCTTTTGCTTTCATAGCATCTTTTATATCGCTGTTTATTCTCTCTCTTAGACTCATTTTTTTCCTTTTTGTGGTGGAACTATTATTGCTATCATTATAACGAAATAAAGAGATTAAAAATAAAGAGATAAATAATGATAAGAAATTTTTTACTGTTTTTCATGCCCATTTATGCTATACTATTTTTATCTGGGTGTACTGCAAATTTAAGTGACCCTGAAATTGATTTTGAGCCTCCTGCATACGTTGAGGAGATGCCTTCAAAAGAGGATAATAAAGACTTCACTTCTGTTGGAAGCGTATTTGGACAAGGGGAGAATCCTCTCTTTTCAGATCACAAGGCTATGCATGTAAATGATATAGTTACTGTTATCATCTCAGAGAATACACAGAGTTCAAATAGTGGCTCAAAACAGATAAGTGAGAGTGACTCGCTCAATTTAGGTGGAGGAGCTTTCACCTCTGCTGGCACAAATTCAGCTGTCAATTCAGCTGTTAGTAAACTAAATGGCATAGCAAATTTGGGATTTGGAAGTACTTCTGATAGTGCATACAAAGGGCAGGGAAGTGCAACAAAAGATGCCTCTTTTACAACAACTGTTTCAGCTAGGATAGTAAAAGTTTTACAAAATGGAAACTATTTTATCTCTGGAAAAAGAGAAATTTTGGTTGATAACCAAAAGCAGATTATTCAAATCGGTGGGGTTATTCGCCCTTATGATATAGATCAGGGAAATAGAATTAACTCTTCACAAATGAGTGAAGCTAAAATTCTCTATAAAACACAAGGAGATGTTGAACGTGCTACAGATAGAGGTTGGGGAACAAAAATTATTCAGTCTGTTTGGCCGTTTTAGCCTTATATTACTATTCGTTTATGCAACACTTAACTCAGCAGAGAGCTTTAAAGATTTTAAAAAAGTTCAAACAGAGTCGTTTGAGAACTATAAAGATGAGAGAGACAAAAGTTTTAATGAATACTTGAAAAAAGAGTGGAGAGATTATACGCAGATAAAACCAATCCCTTTTTATGAAGAGCCAAAACCTCAAGATATCACTCCAGCAAAAGCACAAACGATAACTCCAGTTGGTCCAAAAATTTATATTAAGTCAAAAGAAGAGGCAGAAAAAAAAGATAGTAATGACTCTTTACATGTAGTAATAAAAATAGCTCCTAAAAAAGACAAAGATATGACTTTTGATTTTTTTGGAACAAAATTAGGTTTTGATATATCGCAAGATTTAAAAAAAGCGACATATTATCCACAAAATCAAACTGGAATATCAAATTTTTTCTCTAAGGCAGCATCTAGTGAATATGAGCCACTTTTAGCAGATATAGATAAAATTTCTAAAGAGATGAATTTAAATGACTGGGCAATCTATCTCCTTGTTAGCAAAATATCGCAGATGACATTTAGCGATGAGGATAGTTCAAATCTTCTAAGTTGGTTTTTGCTAAATAAACTTGGATACTCCGTAAAAGCAGCCATATCAAATAAACATGTAGTGCTTTTACACTACTCAAAAAAAATTATATACTCTACTCCAAGCTATAAATTTGATGGCAAAGAGTTCTATGCAGTCCAAAACTATGCAAAAAAAGGTAGTGTGCAAAGGGTTTTTTCTTATGAGCAAGATTACCCAAATGCTACAAAAGAGCTTGATTTATCGCTTAAAGTTTTACCAAATTTTGAAAAAAATATTCAAACAAAACTACTTAGTTTTTCACTATCTGCAAAAAAATATGAGTTGCCAATTTCCTACAATAAAAATCTTATAGATTTTATGGCAACTTATCCTCAAGCTGATTATGAAACATTTTTTAATGCACCTCTTGAAGAAGTTACATATAGTGAGTTAAGCCGTGCATTTAAGG
Organism: Sulfurimonas denitrificans DSM 1251; assembly: GCF_000012965.1. Taxonomy (NCBI): domain Bacteria; kingdom Pseudomonadati; phylum Campylobacterota; class Epsilonproteobacteria; order Campylobacterales; family Sulfurimonadaceae; genus Sulfurimonas; species Sulfurimonas denitrificans. Next base: position 755,883 of record NC_007575.1, read on the forward strand.
AGTATATTCAAGGTAAAAAAGCTAGTGAGGCTATAAATTTTGTACTTCATTTTGTGCAAAATGCTTTTAGATATGAGATAGATCAAGAGCAATTTTCAAGAGAAAAAGTCATGTTTGCACAAGAGACTCTCTACTACGATAAGTCAGATTGTGAAGATAGAGCGATACTTTTTTCATATTTGATAAAAGAGTTCTTTGGTATCAGCGTTGTTGGTGTAAAATACAAAGACCATATGGCAACAGCCCTTTATATACCGTTAGAGGGTGATAGTGTATCTGTAAAGTCAAAACGATTTGTTATAGCAGACCCAACATATATAAATGCAACAGTTGGTATGAGTATGTCAAAATATAAGGCGATAAAACCAGAGAGTTATATTGTTGTAAAAGAAGATTAAATTATGACTAAAAAGAATGATACATTAACAAATATCGAAAACAGGTTCTCCCTTATAGAATATTTACAAAGTGTGAAAAATGTAAATCTTTTCTTAATAGATATTGATAACTTTAACAATATTAACAATGCTTATGGTTTTGAAGTAGGAGACCTTGCTCTTGTTGAGATAACACGTCTTCTTAATTTAGCAAAACCAAATAGTTCAAAACTATTTAGAGTTAACTCAGATGAATTTGCTGTTGTATCTACAGATATAATGAGCTCACAAAAGCTCTCAGATATAGCAAGTTCTATTATCTCTTTTTTTGATCAAAGTGAGATATATATCTCAGATGAAATTATTTTAAAAGTCTCAGTAAGCATAGGAATATCTATCGGTTCGGGAGCAGAGATTTTAAACCATGCAAGAATTGCGATTAAAGAGCTTAGAGAGTACAAGCGTGGCTCATTTAAGATCTATGATTCAACTTCTGTTTTTATAAAAAAACAGCAGGAAAATATCTATTGGGTACATAAAATAAAAGAGGCTTTTGAAGAGGAGAGGTTGATTACATATTATCAACCAATATTAAATAATGCAACTGATAAAATAGAAAAATATGAGTGCCTAATTAGAATAGTTGAAAATGGAATTTTAACTCCTCCGCTAAGGTTTATGGAAGCTTCAAAACTAACAGGCACGCTCTCTTTAGTTACAAAAACTGTAATTGAGCAGAGTTATAAAAAATTTAGTAACACTGAGTATGAATTTTCTATAAATATAACTAGTACAGATCTATATCTTAATTTTTTAGAAGAGTATCTTTTAAAAAATGCAAAAAAATATAATATAAGCCCATCAAGGGTGGCGTTAGAGATTTTAGAAGATATTGACACTCTAGATACTAAAGAGATTTTAACACAGCTAAACTCTCTTAGATATCATGGTTTTAAGATTTCTATAGATGATTTTGGAAGCAGAAGTTCAAACTTTTCAAGATTAATAGAGTTTTCTCCAGATTATCTAAAGATTGATGGCTCTTTTATAAAAAATATATTAAGCGATAAAAAAAGTTTAACTATTGTAGAAGCGATAGTGCTTTTATGTAAAAAGAGCAATATTAAAATAATAGCGGAGTTTGTTCACAACGAAGATGTGCAACAAAAAGTAAAAGAGCTTGGCATTGAATACTCGCAAGGCTACTGTTTTGGAGAACCTAGCGAAGATTTGTAATTAGTTCTTTTGCATATTTTAGGGCTTTTGTAAAGGAGTCGTGTATATTTTCATCACCTATTAAAGAGGTTATGCCATCTTTTTTCAAATCCTCAAGTACAGAGTTTTGAACTCCAGAGAGTACGATTTTTACATCTAGTTGTTGTAATGTTTTTATTGTCTCTTGGAAATTATGAAGTGCTGTTGAGTCAACAAAAGGAACATGACGCATTCTTATGATTAGGATTTTGCTTTTTATTCCTACATTCTTTATAACCTCTGTATATTGTTTTGCAGAAGCAAAAAAGAATGGACCGCTAATTTCATAGATAGATATTCCTTTAGGAACTTCAGAGTAATCCTCTAGCACGTCACTGTCAACTTGAGTTTTAATGCCGATATCAGCCATTCTCTTCATAAATAAAAGAGAGGAGAGCACAACGCCTATCTGTATAGCAATTGTTAAATCAACAAAAACAGTAAGCAAAAAGGTGCTAAGAAGTACGATAATGTCAAAATTCGAGCCTCTTAGAATGGAGACAAAAGAGCGCCACTCACTCATGTTATATGAAACTACTATAAGTATTCCTGCAAGTGCGGACATAGGAATAAGTTTTGCATAACTTGCAAAGATAAGCATAATCAAAAGCAGTGTCAAAGAGTGAACTATCCCAGCTATTGGGGTGCGTCCGCCATTTTTTACATTTGTAGCAGTTCTTGCAATTGCTCCAGTTGCAGCGATGCCTCCAAAAAATGGAGTAACTATGTTCGCAACTCCTTGAGCTATGAGTTCAGTATTTGAGCGGTGGTTACCACCAATCATACCATCAGCTACAACTGCTGAGAGGAGTGACTCTACTCCTCCAAGAAGTGCAATAGTAAGAGCAGGAGCTAAGTACATGTAGAGGTTACTTAGCTCTATGTTAGGAAATTGTAGAGCAAAGCTGTTTGGAATTTCACCAAAAAAAGTCTCAATTGTTGTCACAGGAATAGAGGCGATTTGAACAAAAAGAGTAACAGCGATAATTGCTATAAAAGAGCCAGGGACTTTTGTTGTTACTTTTTTTGAGTATATCGTTATGAGAATTGTAACAATGCTTAATAGGAGAGCGTAAAGATTTGTATCACCTATGTTTGAAAAGTAGGTCAGCCATTTATGAAAAAATTCTGATGGTAATTTCTCTATATTTAAGCCCAGCGCATCTTTGATTTGAGTTGAAAATATTACAACAGCTATACCGCTTGTAAAGCCAACAATTAGGGGATGAGGAAAATATTTTAAGAGATTTCCAAGGCGCAAAAAGCCAAATATGACTAAGAAAACTCCAGCCATTATAGTTGATATCATAAGTCCATCTATACCATACTCCTCAACAATAGCGTAGAGTATAACTATAAAAGCTCCAGTTGGACCGCCGATTTGAACTCTGCTTCCGCCAAGAATGGAGATGATAAAACCAGCTACTATCGCTGTGATTAAACCTTTCTCAGGAGATACTCCAGAGGCAACTGCAAAAGCTATAGAGAGAGGAAGTGCGACAATTCCTACAACAATCCCTGCAAAAATATCACTGCTTAAACGCTCTTTATTAATCCCACTCTTAAGAAGACTAAAAAACTTAGGTTCAAAAATATTGTTCATTTTATCTTAGCATTGTAAAGATTCTAATTGCTCTTTAACTTTGCTCTGCTTATCTGACGCATCCGCCAAAAGCTCTCTGTTTTTTACTAAAACATCCTCAGGAGCATTAGCAACGAAACGCTCATTATTTAACATTGAAGAGAGTTTGTCTATCTCTTTTTGTAGCTTTTCATCTTGCTTTGTAAGCTTTGAGATAATCGGAGTTAAATCAATACTCTGAGTCGGTATAAAAGTTTCACACATTTGGCTAATATCACTAACTGAGTCTGGGATTTTTTCATTTGTAAATTCAACTACATCAACCTTAGCAAGTCTAGCTATAAAAGGTCTCATCATCTCTTTTTCATCTTCACTTATGTTGTCTATCTTAACATAAGCTTTTTCTATCTTTTGGTTTGCCAAATCAACCAAAACTTTAGCACGTCTAATAGAGATAATAGCATCCATGATTATCTCAAATCTCGCTTCATCTTTTGTGCGAACTTTTGTTTTGTAAGGGTACTTCATAATCATAATCGACTCTGAAGCTTCAAGTGTAGTACCGCTTAGCTCATGGTAGAGATACTCTGTGATAAATGGCATAAATGGATGAAGAAGTTTCATCGACTCTTTAAAGATAGCTCCAAGCTCTACAATTGAGCCTTTGTCTGCTTTGCTTAGCTCGATTCCCCAGTCACAAAACTCATTCCATAAAAAGCGGTAAAGTACAGTTGCAGCGTCGTTAAATCTGTACTCATCCATACATGAGCGAACCTCTTGTGTTGCTACATTTAGGCGAGATAACATGTAACGTCCAAGTGGGCTCTCAACACAAAACCCTTTTAAATCAGGGAAAGTATCAACGTTCATCTGTAAGAATTTTGCGGCATTGTAGAGTTTATTTGTAAAGTTACGGTTTTGCTCGAGTTTGTCCGTACTCATTCTTATATCACGCCCTTGAGCAGCACTTATCGCAAGAGTAAAACGAAGTATGTCGGCACTGTATTTTTCTACCATGTCAAGCGGGTCGATTACATTGCCTTTTGATTTAGACATCTTTTGTCCATGCTCATCACGAACAAGTGCATGAAGGTAGATATGGTTAAATGGAAGTTCGCCTACAAAACTCTCACCCATCATCATCATTCTAGCTACCCAGAAAAAGAGGATGTCAAAACCAGTTATTAGAAGCGAATTTGGATAAAAATCTTTCATATCCTGTGAACTAAAGAGTTTGTCCATAGAAGCGTCGCCATTCCCCCAGCCTAAAGTTGAAAACGGCCAAAGAGCAGAGCTAAACCAAGTATCTAGAACATCAGGGTCTTGAGAGATATTTTTTGAAGCACACTTTGGACATGTATGCTCTTCATCTTTGAGTGAAGCCCATTCGTTGTCGCAATCCCCACAGTAAAATACAGGAATTTGATGTCCCCACCAAAGCTGACGAGAGATACACCAATCACGCAAATCACCCATCCAAGAGTTGTATGAGTTTATCCAGTGAGGAGGAAAAAATTTAGCTTCTCCGTTGTTTGTTTTCTCGATAGATTTACGAGCAACTTCACTTCTTACAAACCACTGTTTTGAGATATAAGGCTCAACAATGTTTTTACATCTGTAACAGTGCCCTACTTGATGTTTATGCTCTTCAATTTTTACTACAAAACCTTCTTCATAAAGTCTTTTCATAATAATGTCACGAGCTTCTAAACGCTCTAAACCTTTGAATTCTCCAGCGTACTCATTTAAGATACCCTTTTCATCAAAAACAGTGATAAACTCTAAGTCATGACGCTTACCAACTTCATAGTCATTTTGGTCATGTGCAGGTGTAACTTTTACAACCCCCGTTCCAAAATCCATAGCTACATGTGAATCGGCGATGATAGAAACTTCTCTCTGAAGTAGTGGAAGTTTGATTTTTTTACCGATTAGATGCTTATAACGCTCATCATCAGGATGAACCATAACCGCTGTATCGCCAAAGTATGTCTCAGGTCTTGTTGTTGCAACTTCAACAAATCCGCTTCCATCAGCAAAAGGGTACTTTATGTGGTAAAACTTTCCGTCATGGTCTTCATGTTCAACTTCTATATCGCTAAGTGCGCCATCATGTGTACACCAGTTTACCATGTAGTTTCCGCGAACTATCAGACCTTGATTGTAGAGATGAACAAAAGCCTCTTTTACAGATTTTTGAAGCCCGTCATCCATAGTAAAACGCTCACGCTTCCATGCAGGGCTAACTCCCATTTTGCGAAGTTGGCTTGTCATAATGCCAGCAGATTCTGCTTTCCACTCCCAAGCTCTCTTTAAAAACGCTTCTCTGCCAATCTCCTCTTTAGTCGTTCCCTCAGCAAGAAGTTGTTTCTCAACTACATTTTGAGTTGCGATTCCTGCATGGTCGGTTCCAGGTTGCCATAGAGTTTTATAACCGTCCATTCTCTTGTAACGGGTAATAATATCTTGAAGTGTAAATGTGAGTGCATGACCTATGTGAAGACGTCCAGTTACATTTGGAGGAGGCATCATGATAGAGAAGTTTTTTCCCTCTTCTTGAATACTCTTGTTAGAATCTACTTCAAAGTAGCCTCTCTCTTCCCAAATTTTGTAAAACTTATCTTCAGTAAGTTGTGGTTCGTAGCTGTTTGACATATTTATTACCTTGATTTTTGTAGTTTAAAAGTTTGAGATTATATCTAAAAAGATGTGAGGCTCTACTTATAATAAGTTCTATATTGCCTGTTTGTGTGACTCATTTACTCTGCTTAAGTACGCTTAATTTATCCTTTTGAGATTTTATTTAAATACCTGTAACTCTTTTTTTTATCTCAAGTTTATCTTGATACATGTTGTTATCGGCAGATTCAATTACATCTGAGAGTAAGTCACCTTTATTAAATCTGCAGCTACCAAAAGAGAAACTTACTTTAAATGAAGACTCTTTGACGAACAAAGATTTTTTAATAACATCTTCTCTTATCTTATTCATTATTGAAGACACATCTTCTGTTGAGGTCGAATCATTAAAGATTACAATAAACTCATCTCCACCATACCTAACAACGCTCTCTTTGGTTTTTTTAAGCTGACCTGCTATGTAGATTAGGACTTTATCACCTATTATATGTCCATAAGTATCATTTATGATTTTAAAATAGTTTAAATCTGTAATCACTAGGGTACCACTCTCTTTGAAGTTCTGAGAATCATCTTCTAAACAATAGTCATGTAGCCATTTTCTGTTATGTACGTTGGTTAGTTCATCTTTATAAACAGATTTTTTCAATCTTTCAATTTCGCGTTGAAGCTCTTGTGTCTCTTTAAAAATATCTTTAAGGGTTGATTCATTCTTCTCTTTTATAGCTAAGAGAGCTTTGTCTGTATTTTCACTTAATTTTTTTGCATTATTAGATGTTGACTCTTGTAAATTAGTAAGAAGAGTTATTTTTTGACTCAAGAGGTTCTCGGCAATTTTACTTTCTTGAGTTATATCCGTATCATGTGATAATGCAAATTTTGAAAATATTTCAGTATAAATAGCAGGTGTCACAACATCCATATCTTTAATGCTGTTTTTTGTTTCGTTAGATATTATTTGTAATAATTTTTTATTAGCTTGTTGCATATAACACACCCTACTTAATCTTTTTAATAAGGCTATTATAGCGCTTATCATGTTCTATTTCCAATTAAGTCCAATATAGATACAATGGTACTTAGTCAATAAAATAAAAATTACTAGGAGTTTAATATGGCAAATACAAAAGAGAATTTAGAAGTAGCATTTAGTGGAGAGAGCGGAGCGTATCAAAAATATAGTGCGTTTGCAAAACAGGCAGAAAAAGATGGTTTTAAAAATATTGCAAAACTTTTTAGAACAACTGCAGAAGCGGAGAGAATCCACGCTGAGGGGCATCTAAAAGCTATGGATAAAATTGGCTCAACGCTTGAAAATCTTGAAGCAGCAATCGGTGGGGAGACTTATGAGTTTGAAGATATGTACCCGCCTATGTATGAGCAAGCTGTTGCTGATGGGCATAAAGCAAAAAAGATGTTTGGCTGGGCTATAGAGGCTGAGAAGGTTCATGCAGAGTTGTATAAAAAAGCATTAAAAGCTGTAAAAGAGGGTAAAGATATTGATGAAGTCGGGATTTACCTATGTCCACTGTGTGGCTACATAGAGATAGGTTTTCCAGAAAATAACTGCCCTATTTGTGGTGTAAAACCAGCAGGCTTTGTTCAAATCTAATTAAAATGCTCTTCTTGGAGCATTTTAAAAATAAATCTAAATCAAGCTTATCTTAGTACAATCTCACTCTTAAAATTTTTAGAGGAGCTTCATCTTTGCCACTTTCTCGTTTAAATGAAGAGCAGTATGTAGCAGCAACTTCTAAAGAGCTTCAAAATCTTATCATTGCTTCTGCTGGGACTGGTAAAACTTCTACTATAGTTGGTCGCATCGCTCATCTCTTAGAAAATGGCGTTGAGCCTTCACAGATACTGCTTCTTACATTTACTAATAAATCAGCAGCAGAGATGGTCTCTCGTGTGGCTGAATTTTTTGGAAAAGATATAGCCTCTAAGATAGATGCTGGGACTTTTCATGCGGTTAGTTATAGATGGCTTAAAAAACATGATAAAAAGGTTGTGCTTAAGCAGCAGCGTGAGTTAAAAACTCTCTTTAGAAGTGTTTACGAAAAACGCTCATTTGGGCATTTGGGAGCGGAGATAACGCCTTATGGAGGAAATTATCTTTATGATGTTTACTCTTTTTACCAAAATACAGAATTAAATACGCACTTTGAAGATTGGATAAAGTTCAAATATCCAGAACACGAACTCTTTGCTATGATTTATGCAGATATTGTAGATGAGTTTGAAGCGCTAAAGAGAGAGTATGGTTTTGTAAATTTTAATGATTTGCTTTTAAATTTTAGAGAGATGTGCAAAACAAAAGAGCTAGGATATAAAGAGGTGCTTGTTGATGAGTATCAAGACACCAACGCACTTCAAGGCACTCTAATAGATGCAATGAATCCGCCATCACTTTTTTGTGTTGGGGATTATGATCAGAGTATTTACGCATTTAATGGTGCAGATATTTCAATAATAGGCTCTTTTTCTACAAAATTTCCCTCAGCCAAAGTTCATACTCTTACAAAAAATTATCGCTCAACAGTGCCTATTTTGTCTCTTGCAACAAAAGTTATAGAGCATAATGAGCGGATTTACCCAAAAAAACTTGAGGTAACACGTGTTCATGATAGTCATCCACCAAGACTTCTTGCTTATGACGAACTTTTTGATCAGTATCACGATATAGCTTTTAAGATAAGTAACACACAAACCCCACGAGATGAGATAGCAGTTATCTTTAGAAATAACTCCTCTGCCGATGGTATAGAAGTAGGACTTCGTGAGCTTGGCATTACATGTAAGAGAAAAGGGGGAACGAGTTTTTTTGATTCACGTGAGGTAAAAGCAGTTTTGGATTTTTACACACTTTTGATAAATGAGTCTGATATGATGGCGTTTATCCACCTTTTTGAGTTTGCTAGAGGTGTTGGAAGTGCTGTGGCAAAAGAGCTTTATCTTGCTCTAAAGATGCTCGGTCATGGGAGTGTTTTTTATGGACTTTATGCTCCTGATGAGTCAATTAGCAACCCTTTTGAGAAGCGAAAATTAAACCAACAGCTGGGGCTTTTTGATGACTTTTTAGAACTTGGAAGTGTGGGTAAGTTTGCAAAGTGCGGATTTGAAGATAAGTTTATGCGCAACCCAATTTTAAAACATCCTAAACTAACAAAAGAAAATGCTACATTTTTGCATGATTTTTATCTTCTTTATAGAGATTTAAAGGGCGTCAGAGAGCCTAGAGTTATTGTCGCAAAAATTGCTAAGTCAGAGATATACAAATACATAGCAGAGTATCTCTCAAACAGAAGAGCACTCCTAAAAGATGGCACGATTGATGAGAAGCAGAAGGCTGATTCACTATCAAATATAGCTAGAAAAATGGTTTTATTAGAGGAGCTCTCAAAGCCATATAGTGAACATGAGCGATTTTTAAACGCTATGATACTAGGCTCTTCAGACTTGACGCAAGGCGAGGGTGTGAATCTTTTGAGTGTTCACGCCTCAAAAGGTTTAGAGTATAAAGAGGTTTACATAGTTGATTTGATGGATGGACGATTTCCAAATAGAAAACTTATGCAGCGTGGCGGTTCACTTGATGAGGAGAGAAGGCTCTTTTATGTGGCTGTTACTCGTGCAAAAGATATTCTTTATCTTAGTTATGCAAAATATGACAAGATAAAAAAGTTAAACTTTGTACCATCACAGTTTCTATATGAAGCTTCTCTTGTGCCCAAAGATGAGGCTTACAGAGAGATGGTTTTAAAAGAAGAGAGCAAAGAGGAGTGAAATTTAAAGTATAATATCAGCATATACAAAGGAGTATAAGATGATAAGAGTGATTTTATTTACAGCGCTAACGCTGTTTATGGTTGGATGTAGTGATGATGCTACAAAGAGTTCGAAAACTGAGGTTAAAGCAGCAGTTGCTGAAGTAAAACAAGAGGCAAAAGAGGTTCTTAAGGAGACAAAAGAGGCTGCTCAAGAGATTAAAGAGAGTGTTAAAGAAGATGTAAAAGAGGGAGTTGTAGGTATAAAGGCAGTTGTTGAAGAGGCAAAAGCTTCTGCTACAGAAGTAATTGAAGAAAAAAAGGCTCAAGTAGAAGAAGCAATCGCAACTGCTACAACAGTTGATGCTGCTAGTTTATACAAAGTTTGTGCAGGATGCCATGGAGTAGATGGTTCAAAATCTGCACTTAACAAATCACAAATTATCAAAGGCTGGGATGCTAAGAAGTTATCAGATGCACTTCATGGTTATAAAAATGGAACTTACGGTGGAGCTATGAAAGGCTTAATGGGTGCACAAGTATCTAAACTAGGCGATGCAGAGATAGAAGCTCTATCTACTTACATCTCAAAGTTATAAACAAATTTACGCCCACTTTGTAGGAATTGGATAGTTTTCAACTACAAAGTCTATATCTTTGTCTCCTCTTCCGCTAAGATTTACCAAAATAGACTCTTTAGGATTCTCTTTTGCGTACTTCATAGCAAAGGCTACGGCATGTGCAGATTCTAATGCTGGAATGATTCCCTCATGTTGAGAGAGTTTATAAAAAGCATCTATTGATTCTGTGTCACTGCATAGCCCTATATTTGTTCTTCCGATACTATTTAGATAAGCGTGTTCAGGTCCAACTGATGGGTAATCTATACCGCTTCCAATAGAGTGCACTGGAGCGGGATTTCCCTCTTCATCTTGAAGCATGATAGAGTTAAAGCCATGCATGATGCCCTCTTTACCATAAGTAAGACTAGCGCTATGTTCACCAATTTTATCACCTTTTCCAGCTGGCTCTACAGCATAAAGCTTTACACTATCTTCAATAAAAGCACTGAAAATTCCCATAGCGTTGCTTCCTCCGCCTACACATGCAGTTACCATATCTGGAAGACGACCCGTCATCTCTAAAAACTGCTCTTTTGCTTCAAATCCTACTACGCTTTGAAAATCTCTTACCATTTTTGGAAAAGGGTGAGGTCCAACTACAGAGCCGATTGCAAATAGTTGAGTCTCTGTATCTTTTAAATAAGCATCAAAAGCACTGTCAACCGCCTCTTTAAGTGTTTTTAACCCATGAGTTGCTGGAACTACTTTAGCACCTAAAATCTTCATTCTAACAACATTCGGATACTCTTTGGCAATATCAACTTCGCCCATATGTATCTCACACTCAAGCCCAAAATAAGCCGCAGCAGTAGCTAATGCTACCCCATGCTGACCAGCTCCTGTTTCTGCGATTAGCTTTGTTTTGCCAAGGTATTTTGCTACAAGAGCTTCAGCCATACAGTGGTTTAACTTGTGTGCGCCAGTGTGATTTAGATCCTCTCTCTTTAGATAAATCTGCCCTCCGCCAACAAAATCAGAGAGGTTTCTGCAGTATGTAATAGGAGTAGGTCTTCCTTGATAGTGTTTTCTTATCTTTTTAAGCTCATTTATAAAATCAAAAGATTTTGAGAGCTTGTCGTATGCTCTGCTTATTTCGGCATAAGTAGCCTCAAGTTGGGGCGGAAGATACGCACCTCCAAATTTTCCAAAAAAGCCGTTCTCATCAGGCATAGATTCCAAATAGGGTTTTTGCATAGTTGTTTTTCCATTTTTTTTGCAGAGATTGTAGCCATTTAGAGATAAAATTTCTTATAAATAGCTATTATTTTGTTAGAATAATAAAAATTTATAAGAAAGATAAGTATGAAAAATATTATTTTATTTATATTAGTAGCGCTTTTTGCAGGATGTGATGGAGTGATATATACAAATATCTATGATAAAAGCAGAGTTGGAATAGATATTAAAAGTGTAGAGATTGTTGCTAGTGATGAGTTTTCTAAAAAAAGTGTAAGCGAAATAATGCAAAGCAGAGGGTTTTTGGTAGGGAACTCAGAGTATAGATTAAGAGTTGAACATAGAGATTATAAGAAGACATGTACAAATCCGCTCTCAAAAACATCATCTGATTATAGCTTTGATGGCTTAGTCTCAATAGAGCTTTTCTTTCAAGATAAAAAGCTATATAACGCTTATAAAGATTACAAAGGAGAGAAGAGTAGAGAGCTGTTTGAGCCTTTGATAAAAGAGATGATTAATGAGATGGAGATAAAAAGTAGTTACTGAGGCTCTCTTAACTCTCTTGTTGCTAAAAAGTAGGTGTGTCCTAGATAGATAACAAAAAATATTGCTACAAAAAATATCGCAAATGGCACTAAAGATATAAGATAGAGCAGGGCTGTTTTTAATCTTAAATTATTTGCTTTAAAGTAAGCTATATTTTTAGCTTCCTCTTTTGTGCAGATGCTAGAAGATACGTCAAAGAGGAGCATTTTATGGAAAAAGTAGTACATAGGCAGGTTTAGAGCAATAATATTTAAAAATGGGATGAAGTAAAAAGGAATCAATAAAATAAAGAGCAGAATCATAATGAGAGCTGATTTTAGTGCTAAAAATAGAGCACTGGGAAGATTTGAATAACCTATCATCGAAATATCACTATATGAGCTCTTTTGAAGTTCTCTCAAAATAGAGGGAGTTAAAAAACCTATAATGATAACTGCTAAAAAAATAGAGAAGTAGATAGCCAAAAAAGCGCCAAGAGCGTAGATAAAAAATGCAGCGAGCCATGAAGATATTGCATAGTGCATCAAAAATTTTAGCATTGAAGAGTCACTCAGAGTAGCATTAAAATTCTCTGTGTGAGGCACTCCATCCACTATAGTAGTTTGAGAACTCTCAACATTAAGTGTACTTAAGTGTTCAACACCTATACCAGCAATAACAAAAAAAACTATATACAAAACTACTAGGCTGATTATAAAAGGGAGTATGGAGTATTTGAGCATTTTTGGTGTTAGAAAATCTTTTATACTTCTTAGAAGTATCTCTTTTTCACTCATCTTCTGCTCCATAATTTTTGGTTTAATTTTAGCTCTTGAGCGAAATAAAGATGGCTCAAATGACAGTAGTCTATCAAAAAAAAGTTAAGATTTCGTTTTTGTAAAAGTAGCGATATTATGTAAATTGTGATATAACAATATAAAATTTTTACATGTGGAGATAAGTATGTTTAAAAAGCTACTCTCAAACCAAAGATATTGCAATAAAGATGAGATAAAAGAGGATGAGCAACAGCAATATTATCGAAGCAGTTTTCATAAAGATTATGACAGAGTAATATTTTCAAACTCTTTTAGAAGACTCTCAAAAAAGACGCAAGTTCATCCGCTCTCAAAAAACGACCATGTTCACAATAGACTCACACATAGCCTAGAAGTTGCAAGTGTCGGACGAAGCCTCGGGCTTAGAGCAGGGGAGTTTTTAAGTAAAAAATATCCTCAAACAGATATTGACCCTTATGATGTGGCATACATTATTCAAACTGCATGTTTGGCACATGATATTGGAAATCCGCCTTTTGGACATGCTGGAGAAGAGGTTATAAAAGAGTGGTTCAATAAAAAGAAAAATGAAACTTTTTTAAAAGAGCTCTCAGAAGATGAACTTGAAGATTTTATTCATATTGATGGAAATGCACAGAGTTTTAGAGTTGTAAGCCAGATAGAGAACAATCTTTTTAATGGTGGAATGAGGCTCACTTTTGCAACACTTGGTGCTTTGGTAAAGTATCCTTATGCGTCAAATAGATGCAAATTTACATGTAAATCAAAGTTTAATTTCTTTCAAAGCGAAGCGGAGTTTTTTAAGCTCATGTTTGACGAGTTGGGGTTATCTAGAAAAGATGGAAGTTACAAAAGACATCCGCTCTCATATCTCATGGAAGCAGCTGATGATATCTGCTATGGATTACTTGACCTCCAAGATGCGGTTGAACTTAAAATCATAACACTCAAAGATACAAAAAATATCTTTTCACTTATCTGCGGCGAGAGAGAAGTTGAGGTGATATATGAAGATAATGATTATTCTGATATTAAAAAAGTCTCAAGGCTTGTTGCTATCTCAATTCATAATTTAGCTCTTCATACAATGGGAGTATTTGAAGATAATTTTGATGCAATTATGAGTGATGAACAGCCTAGAGATTTGATAGAGCTTTTTATAAACAAAGAGTATAAAAGTGCTATAAAAGAGGCAAAAAAACTAGCAAGTGCAAAAATATTTAATGAAAAAAGAAAGATAGAGCTAGAGCTTGGAGCTTACAACATCATAGAAACTCTGCTTGATAACCTAATACATGCAACCTATGATTTTTATAAAAAAGAGGATGAGACAAAACTATCTTTTAGATATAAAAGAGCGTTAGAACTTATGGGAGAAGATAGACCAAAAAAAGAGCAGAGTCTATACAACATGTATCAAAGAGTAGTTGACTACATAGTCGGCATGACGGACAATCATGCAAAATATGTTGCAAATCAGTTAAACGGGATGGGGATTTAAATTCAATTATGATATACGTTAAAAGGGTTGAATATGACTGCTATTATTTCGAAATGGGGAAACTCACAAGGGGCTGAGAGTTCCAAAAAACTATTTAGTAAAAGAAGAATTTATAGTGTTTTTATAAATAATTTTTACATGCTAAAAACTCTTAGCATGTAAAAGTTAAAAAGAGAGGTATGAGTTACTAAAAACTAACCCCACCCTGAACTAAAACCCTAGTGCTGTACTTAGGTTCACTTGTTACTTCTTCACTACCTATTGCAGTTGCAACTTGAGCTTTAGCAAATAGTGATTTGTATGAAGCGTAGTAACTTACTCCTACATCTTGAAGAGTTCTGTTTTGAAAAGTAGGGTCTTTACTGTCATCTTGCATTGAAGCATATCCAACGTCATAGAATAGTCCAAATTTATGAGAGTAGTTATTTATTGTAGGGAGTGCTCTTGTTAACTCAATACTCCAGAGTAAGGCATTTTCTGCGCTGTGTTCTGAATCTGGAAATAGTTTAACACCGTTACTTCCACCTATGGACATATCTTCACTTCCATCAAGGTTTTTACCGCCTAGAGCTTTTTGAGCTTGTAGGTTAGTTTGAAGTGTTAGCTCTTGTGGCAGTAGCGTTGAAATACCAACATAACCATTTACTTTAGAGTAGTTTCCCTGTGTGTTTGCTCCTGCTGCATCTGCTATTTTTGAGGCAGCGTCAATAAACTTTAAATCTCCATAAGTGTATGAGACTCCTGAGTTTATCTGTGAGTCAAGTCCAAAGAGTTTTTGCTCTTTAGTGTAAGAGAGGGCAAGGTTGATTGACTTAGCATCTTTATCGCTTGTGGTTACTCCTGCTTGTTTATCATTTAAACTCTTTATTGCTAGAGTAGATGAGACTCTTAGAGTCTCTAATCTTGTTCTGATGATTGGATAAGATAGAGTTGCATCAAGTGTGTTTGATGTTCCATAAGCATCAAGAGATTTGTACTCTTGAGCTAAAGAGTAATCTGTTTTAGAGTAACCTACCTCTGCTCTAAGACCATTTGCCATAAGAGGAACACTGTAAGCAATTCTTCCGTTTTTTAAATCTCTCTCACTACTCATAAGCCCACTTAGACTGAGCTTATCTCCTAAACCTGCAAGAGAGTTAAGGTTTACTCCTACCATTAGTCTATTTTCGCCTGTATATCTGCTTCCGTAGTTATCGCCTAAAATATAGCCGTCGTACCAAGGTTTAGTTTCTGTTGTTATAGCAAAGTCACTTGTTCCTACTTCTTGCCTAGGTTTAACATCTGCTGCTGTTACTTTTGCACCGGGGGTGTCATTTATGATAAGCATAGCACGCTCTAGTGTATTTGTGCTTACTATGTTTGCACTCTTTACATCATCAAGCATCGCTTGGACTATCGGTGTTCTTACATGTGAGTTATTCTCTAGTATAAACTTACCGTAGTTTCCCTCTATGATTGCAATCTCTACAACACCATCTTGCATACTCTGAATAGGGATATAAGCACGAGCCACAAAGTAGCCATTGGCACGATACTCTTTAGTGATGATAGAAGCTACCTCTTGAAGCTGTGCAAATGTTAACTCTTTGTCCATGTAAGAGCCAATGAGAGATTGAAGCTTTGATTCTGACATGTGAATAGCACCTGTGATTTTAAAGCTTTTTACAAAGATTGTTTTTCCGCTTTTATCATCTTGCATAACAGGTGCATACTTTTGCACACCACCTACTTCAACCAAAGGAGTTACTTTTTTTGGTAGGTCTTTTGGAGGTTGAACCTCTCTTTGGATATCGCTGCTTGAGGGGATAGAAGCCCCAACGAGAAGTGAGCTTGTTACAAATGATAAAGTCAGTGCTTTAGCTGTTAAATTTGTTATTTTCATTATTTTCATCTCTTTATTCCTTAGTTACTTTTTTTCTTAGGAGTTTTAGTTACATAGAACTGTTGATCTACGCCCTCTGGTAGATGCACTCCACCGTTTATAAGGTCTATGATAGAGTTTTCGCTAAGGGCTACTCTAGTTTCTGTAACTGTAGTGCTAGCTGCGTTATCTGAGCTATTTGCTTGTGGTTGGCTATCTGACATAGTTTGGAGTTGGCTTAGAGTAACAATTTCTGTTGGCGTTCCCTCTATAGTTATAGAAGATAGAGATACTCCCTCTCCTGCGGTAATACCAAGTTTAGTCTCAAGAGTTGCCAACATAGGGCTGCTTGTTATAGTTGTCTTAGGTGCTACAACTGTAGCAGCTACTGATGATGTAAAGTTTGTATTTACCTGCGTGGTTACCTCTTTAGGAAGTTCTACTTTTACTGAGTTTGTGTTTACTATAGTTGTTACCACATCTGCTATCTTTTGAGCTTGAACTGGCGGAGTTACAACTGGAGGAGTTACTACAACAGGTGGATTTGATGAGCCGCCGTTGTTGTTTGAACTTTCGCCGTTGTTGCTACTCTCTGTTCCTTTATATATTTTCCAAGAAGTTACTTCATTTTGGGTTACTAAAATTGGATATTTATACTTACTATCCATAGTGCTATCTTCAGTTATATTCCATCTTTTATCTTCATCTTCTATAGCTGTTGTATATGTTGCTATATTCTGCATTTGTGTTGTTGTTTTTCCGTAAATATCAGCATCACTCATGCCTGTATTTACATCTTTA
This sequence comes from Sulfurimonas denitrificans DSM 1251, assembly GCF_000012965.1. NCBI lineage: Bacteria > Pseudomonadati > Campylobacterota > Epsilonproteobacteria > Campylobacterales > Sulfurimonadaceae > Sulfurimonas > Sulfurimonas denitrificans. Next base: position 772,793 of record NC_007575.1, read on the forward strand.
TCGTAGTATGAATGGGTAATCTCTCCTATATTATCATAACCCTTATCATCAACTCCAACAAGCCCTCCAAGAGTTGCACCAGTTCCTCCTTTTACACTAGTTGAACTAGAGTATGAGTTTGATATTGCAGAATAAGAATCATTCAATCCAACAAGCCCTCCAACAGTTGCACTATCTCCTCCTGATACAGATGCAGTTGAGTATGAGTTTGATATTGTTGAAGACCCATTAGATCCAACAAGCCCACCGATATATCCATTATTTCCTGTTACAGATCCAGTTGAGTATGAGTTTGATATTGAAGAATTACTCCTACTAGATCCGACAAGCCCTCCTACATAACTCTTTCCTATAATACTTGCATCTACCACACCTATATTTTTAATAGTTGCTGAATATATGTGTCCAAAAAGACCTGCAAGCTGATCAGTAGGTTTATTTATATTTAAGTTTGAAACCGTATGACCTAGACCATCGAAGGCTCCCTGAAATGGATTCGAGCTAGTTCCAATAGCGCCCCAGTTATTATCATTTGTATCATAAAGAACTATATTAGCTCCTAGAGCGTAGTTTTTTGTATCATCGTCTAGTTCCATAGCTTGCATAGCAGTTGCATCTGTTACTACTGTCCAAACAGTTTGATCTACACCATCGTTATTTCCTAATTTTGTAATGAAATTATCTCCAGCTTTTAGGTTTATGGGAGCATTTACATAGTAGTTTGCTTCTACACCTGATGTCTTTCCATCAGTAGAACTTTGTCCATAATAAAGTACTAATTTTCCATCCTCATTTGTTGCAGTGATTGATTTGTTTATGTAGATATCCTTAGACGCTACTAGAGCAAGTGCAGTATCTGAATTCCATGAAATAGGTGCATTTACATATATATATTTCCCTCTTGAGTCCCTTCTGTAACTCCATCATTATGAGTAGATACATAAACAATTGCTATCGATTCGCTATTTAATTGTGTCTCAATAGTTGAAGCTTTTATTTTTGAATTATCTTGACTACCAACAATTTCATACATACCATTACCACCACCATCATCAGTAAGTATAGTTTCTGTATCATCTGAAACGATTTCAAGATTATATGGATCTAAAAGCCAAGTATTTGCTTTTATGTTTATATCATCTGCAATGTCTAACTTTCTTCCACTCGTCTCTACAAACCCATCCTTAGCTTCAATAGTTCCAGCGACTTGAGCAGTTCCGCCATGAGCAAAAAGCTCTACCTTGCCTGTTATACCATCAATAGAGTTAGCTTCTATGATACCTGTGTTATTTACAACACCTTTTAGAAGTTCATTTACTGCATTTGTTGTTAAGTAAATCTCTCCGCCATCAGCGTAAATGGCACCTTTGTTCTCTACAAGTGCATCTAATACCCCTTTATCTACTCTTAGATTTACAAGTGAGTTTCCATTTAGGTTGATAGTTGCTTCACTAGCGCCTGTTAAAGTTACCTTTCCTCTTATGGCTGTGATAGTTCCATCATTTCTTACACTATTTGCAAGAAGTGAAGCGTAACCGCCATCTGTAATGTTGATAGTTCCCATGTTGATAACGCTTGCTGTACTCTCGCCTGTAAAGTTATAGTTACCTGCGTTAAAGTCTGCATCTGAGATATTTTTTGTTGTAGCTACAAGTCCAGCTGTGTTTATGCTTGCACTCTTGTTAAAAAGCACACCGTTTGAGTTTAGTATCCAAACTTGTCCGTTTGCGTTTAGTGCTCCCTCTATTACACTTCTCTCATTTCCAACTACACGGTTAAGAGCGATAGCATTTACATTTGGCTGAGCAAAATTAACTGTCTCATTTGCACCGATAGAGAAGTTTTGCCAGTTGATGGTGGCTTTTTGGGAGCTTTGGGTTATGTTGGTGGCTGAGCCGCTTTGAGAGATGTTTGCAACACCGCTTGTTACTACTCCGCCTGTCGGCGAAGCTGAAAGTATTGTGATACTTCCTATTAAAGCAGAGACGACTAAGCTAATCTTTCCGCCTTTTAGGATGCGAAATCGTGAGCTAAAATCTGGATTGTACTTCATGATATTTCCTTGTAAAAATTTTATAAAACTATAACATCCAAAAGTCTTTGCAAAGTCTTTGCAAAGTCGCCACAAAGTCACAAATAAATAAAATTCAAAAACTATTGGATATAATCGCTCTCTTTAGATAAATATGGAGGGTATTGTTTTGGTAGAATTTAAAAATTTTTGTGTTTTATATGCAGAAGACGACTTAGAAGTTCAAGCAAATATCTCAAAGATTTTATCTTTGCTTTTTTTAAAAGTACATGTAGCATCAGATGGAGAAGAGGCACTTGAGCTTTTTAAAAAAAACAATATTCATATAATTATTACAGATTATGAGATGCCTAGAGTAGATGGTTATAAATTTATCTTAAAAATAAGAGAGATGTCACAAACAATCCCTATAGTAGTTTTAAGCAGTCATACTCAAAAAGAGAAGCTTATGAACTGCATTCCCTTAAAATTGATAGAGTATCTTGAAAAACCGATTATTTACGAAAAACTTTTACAAACTTTAAAAAAGTGTGTAAAAGAGATAAAAAACAGTGCTGATGTTGAAGTTATGATAGGTGAGGATATTTTTTATAACATTGAATCAAATCATATTCAAAAAAATGCTAAAACACTCAAACTGACTGCTTTAGAGATGAGAGCGTTTGAGTACATGTTTAGCAAAAAAAACATACTTGTATCTAATGAAGAGTTGGGTTTTTATGTATATGACAGCCATGACTATAGTGTCGGTGCCATAAAAAACATCATCTATAGACTCAGAAAGAAACTAGGAAGAGAGTTTATGCAAAACCACAAAGATATTGGGTATATCTTAAAGAGTCTCTAAAATGAAGAGCCTTCTTTTTCTCATACTCTTTGGCAGTTTGATACATGCAAATGTTTTTTATATTGGTGATGAGAAGATTGACAAAGCCTCTCTTTTTGAAGTCTCTACAACTTACATAGATGAAAACTCAAGTAAAAACATAGAAGATATAAAAAAATGTGAGTTTCAAGAGTTAAAACAGAACAATTTTAAAGCAAAAAAACATCGTATTTGGATTAATTTTTCACTGCACAACACAAGTGAGAGTGAAAAAGAGATTTATCTTGAGAACTCTAAGCCTGGGATTGATGTAGTTGATGTTTACATGTACAAAGATGATGTTTTACTCAAAATCATTGAACTAGGTGACTTGAGAGATAAAAAAGATAGAGAGCTTCAAACTAGAAAAAGTGCTTTTATACTCAAGCTAGAACCACAAAGCAAGTATGATTTTTTTGTTATGCATGAGAGCTATGGAAGTATATCAACTATTTGGTCTATCCAAATACGACAATATTTTGAAGAGATGAGAAGTATAGAAAATGGAGTTTGGGGTTTAGTTTCAGGTGTCATCATAACACTGTGTCTTTATAACTTGATGCTATTTTTTGCTACAAGAGAGTTGGCATTTTTAAGTTATGTTGGTATGTCTTTGTCGCTGTTGGTTTACCAGCTAAACATAAATGGTGTTCTTTACCAGTTTTTAGGCAATGTCAACTTGCAATACCTCAATAATCTAAGCTGGTTCATAGGTTTTTTAAGTTTAGTTTTTTCTATACTTTTTCCATTGCAATTTTTTAAACCATCAAAAAAAACTTTTATATTTAAGTACCTTGTATTTATGCTTTTTGTTTATATGTCTATAACGTTGCTTTATGCCTTTGCATTTGAATATCCTGAGTTAAGATACTATACAAAGTACACCGATATAGCAGCATTTATGCTTATACCGAGTTTAATTGGCACTTCTATATGGGCTTTAAAAAAGAAGCTCTCCGGAGCTATCTTTTACCTTTTTGGGCAAGTTGTTTATCTCTCTGCACTTCTTTATGTTTTTATGATAACAATAGGCTATTTTAAGATGTTTGAGAGTATCTGGCTACTTCTTCCAATAGGTATAACTTTTGATGCACTGTTTTTACTTCTTGCTCTTTTTGCAAAACTTCAAGAGATAAACAAAGAGAAAAAAGAAAATGAAGAGCTCATTATCTCACAAGCAAGATTTACAGCCATGGGACAAACTATAGCAAATATGACGCATCAGTGGAAAACTCCCATTTCTCAACTAGGTTCTCAAATCTTTTTACTAGAAGCTACGCATGAAATAGATAAAACAAACTTTGCTACAATCTGGGCTCAAACTCTACCAAAAATGAAAGAGAGCATTGTGTATCTCAAAGATACCATAAATGATATATATAACTTTTACTCAAGCCCTTTGCAAAAAGAGAAGTTTAGCTTCAAAGATGAGATAGAGTCTCTCTTGAGAATACTCCATGATGAAATCACATCCAATAAGATAAGTCTAATCAAAGATATCGATGACTTAAACTACTACTCTTATAGAAGCAGTTTTTTAAATGTCCTGATGATTATTTTAGAAAATAGTATCTATCAACTCACTCACTTTAAAGATAAAGACAGAGTGATAAAAATATCTCTAAAAAAACTAGAGCATAAGATAAAAATAGATATAGAAGATAACGGAGGCGGACTAAAACAGAGTGATTTAAAGAAGTTGTTTGATTCGTATTTTAGCTCTAAAAAAGGAGCAGGCAGCGGTGTTGGCTTAGTTCTTGCAAAAAAGTTGTTAGATGAGAGACTAAAAGGGACAATTGAAGCAAAAAAACACTCATGTAGGCATAGTTTTTAGTATAACTTTACCTTTAGAAAATGTAGAGTAATAATTTTAATTTTGATTAATTGGTTTTGCAAGTCGAAAGAATTTTTAAGTTATAAAAAAATTGGGATACAATATCAGACTTGATTATAGCTATATTAAAGAGTGCTGGAGTAGATACCCTATGTTAAAACCAATGTTAAAATTAATTTTTGTGTTCGTGTTAGTTGTAGCCAATTCAGTTATGGCAAATGAGCTTCCAACTCTGTGTAGCAGAGATAGAAATGTTAATGAGTTTACAGTGCTTAGCTATCACGAGATAGCCGCAAAAGGCGAAACGCTAAACTCAACTTATACAGTTACTCCAGAGAATTTTGAAGAGCAGATACGCTTTCTTATAGATAATGGATATCATTTTGTTAGTGTAGATGATATTTTAGAGTATAGAAAAAATAAGAGACCTCTCTTAGATAAGGCTGTTTTACTCACATTTGATGATGGATATCAATCTGTTTATGAAAATGCTTTTCCAATCATAAAAAAATACAAAATCCCTACCGTTGTAGCAGTTGTTGGCAGTTGGTTAAAGTCAAAAGAGAGAGTTGATTTTGATGGGCATATGATAGATAGAAGCAAGTTTTTAAGCAAAGAAGAGATAAAAGAGATGATTTCTAGCGGTTTGGTAGAGATTGCAAGTCATACATACGCTTTGCATAAAGGAATAGTTGGAAATCCACAAGGAAACAAGCTTCCAGCTGTAAAAGCTAGAGAGTGGCTAGAAGATAAAGAGACTTATGAAAGTGAGAGAAGTTATGAGAAACGTGTCCATGATGATTTGCTCCAAAGTGCTACATTTTTAAAAAACTATACAGAGCAAAGACCTCGTGTAATTGTCTGGCCTTATGGTTACTACAATAAAAAAGCTACTAAAATTGCCGAGAAATTAGGAATGTTTATCGGACTAACACTCGATGATGGAAGCAATACAAAAAATACGCCACTAAATGCCTTAAGACGAATATTGGTTGAGGGGAAAATGGATATTGCTGATTTGAAGTTGGCAATGGCGATAAGAGATGCAAACTTTACAGATGATGCAAGAGCTACAAAAGCTGCGCATATAGATTTGGATTATATCTATGATGAAGACCTACAACAAAGAGAAAAAAATCTCGATGCTTTATTAGACCGTATAAATAACTTGGGAGTAAACACAGTCTATCTTCAAGCTTTTGGAGACCCTGATGCTAATGGTGCGGCAGATTTTGTATATTTTGCAAATCGACATGTACCAATGCGTGCAGATTTTTTCAACAGAGTCTCTTGGCAGATAAAAACTAGAACACAGGTAAGTAGAGTTTATGCTTGGATGCCTATGATTGCGTGGCAACTTCCAGCAGAAAATCCAGCCTCAAAAGATATGGTAGTTACACTTCAAGTAGATCCAACACACTTAAATATGGGCTATCCACGACTCTCACCATTTTCTGCTAGAGCACAAAAAGTGATAAAAGAGATTTATGAGGATTTGGCAAAATCAACTTTTATAGATGGTATTTTATTTCATGATGATGTTACTCTCTCTGATTATGAGGATGATAGCAAAGCAGCAAGAGCGCAGTACAAAAAATGGGGATTATCTCAAAGTGTTAATGGGATAAGAGCAGATAAAGTGCAATTTGCAAAGTGGACTAAACTAAAAACCGAGTATTTGGATGATTTTGCAATGGAGCTTGCTCAAATATTAAGAGATGAGCAACCGGGAATAAAAACAGCACGTAATCTATATGCACAAGTAGCTCTTGATGAGAATGCAAAAGAGTGGTACGCTCAATCACTAAGTGAATCGATAAAAAAATATGACTACACAGCGATTATGGCGATGCCATATATGGAACAAGCTGAGAATCATATAGAGTTTTATAACAATATTGTAAAACATGTAAAAGAGGATGAATGTGGATTAGAGCGTACCGTTATGGAGCTTCAAAGCGTGGATTGGAGAAAAAATAGTGAGCCCATTTCATCAAAAGAGCTTAGCCAAACTATAGAGCATCTTTATAATTTAGGAGTTCATCATATTGCATATTATCCAGACAATCTCTATAAAAATGTTCCTAATGTTGATGTTATAAGAGAAGATTTTGCAAAAAAAGATTTGCGAATGTATGATTTAACACAGAGTTTTACTACACCAAACAACTAGGAGTAGTTTATGGAAACATTTTTTATCTGGTGGCACTATATCTGGCATGCAATGCTTGGATATGTGTTTTACTATCCGCTTTTTATGTCAACTCTGTGGATGATAGGTGCGATATTTTTTTATTATAAGAGTGAAAAGCGATATGTAGAGCAGAGTATCCCAGAGTTGAGAGAGAATGAGAGTTGGGCAGGAGTCTCTATTTTAATTCCTTGCTATAACGAGGGAGAAAATGCTATTGAGACAATTACTTATGCTCTTGATGTAATATATCCAGAGTTTGAAGTAATAGCTATAAATGATGGAAGCAAAGATGATACTTTGGATATATTGCTCTCTTTGGCAAAAGACAATCCAAGATTAAAAGTTGTAAATCTAGCACAAAATCAAGGTAAAGCATTGGCTCTTCAAGCTGGCTCACTTGTAGCAAAACATGAGTTTTTGGTTTGTATAGATGGAGATGCACTCATTGATCCATACTGCCTTTATTGGATGGCTAAACACTTTATTCGTTATCCAGAAGTTGCAGCTGTTACAGGCAATCCAAGAATAAGGAACCGCACAAGCCTTCTTGGTAAGATACAAGTAGGAGAATTCTCCTCTATAGTAGGTATGATAAAGCGTGCACAGCGTAGTTTTGGGAGGCTATTTACAGTTTCTGGTGTAATTACTGGTTTTAGAAAATCTGCTGTTCATGAGGTTGGTTATTGGAGTCCTGATATGCTAACAGAAGATATTGATATTACATGGAAGTTGCAAAGAAATGGTTGGGATGTTCGTTTTGAGCCTAAATCTTTAGTGTGGATTTTGATGCCAGAGACGATTAAAGGGTTGTGGAAACAGCGTCTGCGATGGGCTATGGGTGGTGCACAGGTTATGTTTAAAAACTTTAAAGTTCTATTTTTGTATAAACAGACGCATCTTTGGGGGCTTATGATAGAGTTGCTTCTTAGTATGGTTTGGGCATATACAATGGTTTTAGTAATTTTAGTTTGGATTTTTGGACTGCTCTTTCCTATTGGGTATCTTGCGCCAAGCGAATCTCCAATTTTGCCAGATCAAGGGAGCGTTATCTTGATTGGTGCATGTTTGGTGCAGTTTGGAGTAAGCAAGTGGCTTGATGGACACTATGATGAAGGTCTGGGAAAAAATTATTTTTGGATGATATGGTATCCATTTGCTTTTTGGTTTTTAAATCTCTTTACGGCAGTTGCAGCCCTTCCAAAGGTTCTCTTTGGTAAAAAAGGTCGTGCTAGATGGGTTAGCCCTGATAGAGGGGTGCATCAACAATCCACAAAGAGTAAAAAGGGATAGAGATGAAGAAGAAAAAAACTTTAATTATCAATCAACGCCATGAGTTGCCTTTTTCAAAAAAAATTGGCTGGGACATAGTAACTATTTTGCTGTGGGCTGGTTGGATATATTTGTGGAAGCCTTTACTGATAGTTTTTTATAACATTGTTACTCTTGATGCGCATGTAGATGAGATATCAAAAGTAATTTTTGATGAGATATCAGCAGTTACGGTTGAACATGCTCTGCTTATGCTCGTTGCAACACCCACCGTTTTGTTTATTTTGTCGTGGTTAAATCGCCACGTTGCTCCTAGTGAGCATTTTATTTATAAGTTTGATGAGTATGCTAACTATTTTAAGGTAGATAGCACAAAACTGCGAGAAACAATGGACTCTCAACTAATTACAATCTATCATGACGACAACGGTCATATTGCAAATATTGAAAATAAGATTTAGTTTCTGTTTATAGCCTTTGCAGCAAGGTGTCCACTTGCCCAGGCAAAGGCAAAGTTGTATCCGCCTCTTTTGCCCACAACATCTAGCACCTCTCCGCAGAAGTAGAGATTTTTTTGCTTTAGCGATTCAAAAGTTTTTGGATTTATCTCTGTTGTATCTACTCCGCCGCCTGCAACTTCCCCATGTCTGAAACCATGCGTGTCAGTTACGTCAAAACGCCAGTTTAAGAGCTGATTTGCTATTTTTTTGGCGAGTTTTATGTTGATTTCATTATTACATGTAGAAGCCAAAATACCCAAATCTTCTAAAAGAGCTTGAGCAATTTTTAAGGGAACAAGCCCCGCTAAAATATCCAAAATAGTAAATTGAGGCATATTTTGAGCAAGAGAGCTTATGTGAGATGAGAGTTTTTGTGCATTAAAAGCGGGAAGCAGATTTATCGAGATGCTTACATGTAAATGCTCCATCAAAGCAACACTTGCTCCTTGAGAGATGTCTAGTATCGCAAAACCTGAAGCACCGTAGTCGCTAAAAAGGATATCTCCATTACATGTAAGCTCTTTTTTGCTGTTTATAAAAAGTGTGACTTCACCATCAACTTTAGCTCCGCTCATCTTTTTTACGATTTTAGAGTCAAGATGAAGTTGAACAAGAGATGGGTAGGTCGGGACAATATTATGCCCAAACTCTTTTGCAAACTCCACTCCGTCACTGTTTCCGCCTAGATGTGAAGCCGCCTCTGAGCCTGTTGCTACGACAACCGCGTCATATTCACTTAAGAGTTTTTTAATATCAGTTATTTTTGTGTCCGTATGAAAACTTACACCGAGATTTTTAGCATAATTAATCAATAAAGATGCAACGCTTTTTGCCTCATTACTTAACGGATAAACTCGTCCATCATCTTTTATGTCTAGCAAAAGCCCGATACTTTGACAAAATTTCTCAAACTCCAAAAAGCCGAACTCTTTTAATGCATAATCCATAAAGAGCGGATTTTGCGAGAAGTAATCGTTACATGTAAGATTTGTGTTTGTAATGTTACAACGACCGTTTCCTGAAACCAGAATCTTTTTTGCACATTTGGAGTTTTGCTCAAAAATATCTACATGTAGTCTCTCTTTAGCACAAAATATTGCACATAAAAGCCCGCTTGCACCACCACCGATAATCGCTACTTTTTTCATTACAGAGTCACTATTTTCGCCCCAAAACCACCCATGTGTTGTGGTGCGTCTTCAAATTTTTTGACTCTTGGGTGAGCTTTTAGAAACTCTTTGACTGCGTAAGAGAGTTTTCCCGTTCCTATGCCGTGATAGACTATCACTTCATCCCAACCGTTTATAAGTGCGTCTGAGATAAATTTGTCTAATACTTCGTTGGCTTCTTCGGCTCTCATGCCATGCAAATCGCATTTTAATCCCGCTCTTTTTTGAACTTGTAGATTTACGTCAGTTCTTGGTTTTTGCTTTATAATTTGAGTATGTTTTAGTTGTGATGTTTGTACTCTTACTCTCATCCCATCAACTTCTACAATAGCCTCTTTTTTATCTTTCATAGCTACAATCACACCTTTTTTGCTATGGTATTTTACGTTATCACCGATGTTAAATTCTGCAATTTGAGCGATTTTTGGTTCGTTTGTGGTTTGTGGAAGTTTCTCTTTTGCCTTGTTCATAGCTCTATGAATAGCTTGTGTATCTCCAGCTCGAGCAGCTGCTTTTGCCTCATTTATGGCGATTTCATAACTCTCTTTAAGGGCGCTTTTTTCTCTATCTAGCTCTTTAAAGAGAGACTCTTTTATCTCTTTTAACTCTAACTCTTTGAGTGTTATGTTCTGTAGCTTTTCATCGACTATTTTATGTTTTTGTTTCAACTCTCGCTCAAGCTGTGAGCCTCTCTCTATAAGAATATTTAGCTTCTCACTGTTATCGCCATAAACGGCTTTTGCCTCATTAACGATTTTGTTTGAGATTCCATATCTGCTTGCAGTCTCAAATGCGTAACTTTTACCGATAATCCCGTGCATAAACTCATAAGTTGGAACTCTATTTTGCTCATCATAAATCGCCGCCATAAGTTCTACATCATCACGATCAGCCATAAGAGCGGCAAGGCGTTTGTGATGGGTTGTGACTACTATCTTTTGCCCTCTTAAAATTAACTCATCAAGGATGACTTTAAATAGAGCTGCTGCTTCGTCACTATCGGTTCCAAGCTCTATCTCATCAACTCCGATAAGTGCATCTCTATGTTCAAAAATCTTTGAAAACTGCTGCATACGCCCTGCAAATGTAGATATATCATTTTTGACATTTTGAGGGTCGTCAATGATTGCATGAATGCCTTTAAAATTTCCAATATGTGATTTATGCTCGTTTAATTTCATTGGGATGATATACTTCGCCATAAAAGCGGCACTTAAAATCGACTTTAAAAGCATAGTTTTTCCACCAGCGTTTACACCAGTTATCATTAAGATATTTTTAGAAAAATCTACATGTATAGGTTTTGCATGGTGCAGAGCAGGGTGGATAAAACCCTCCAGAGTGATTTTTGAATCTTTTTTTGATTTTATGAGTGATAGATTTTTACTCTTTGCAAACAAAACTCTAGCTTGATAATTGTCAAATTTAGTAAACTCTTTGTCTATAAAATTTATAAAGGGTAAAAGATCTGAGAGTTTTGATGAAAACTCTTTTGCATAAGTATAAAAAATTGCTTCTCGCTCTTGAGTGATGTAGCGAATTTGCTCTTTTGCCTTTAGTATGCTATCTGGTGAGACATAGAAGCCTCCACTGCTGCTTCTGCCTACTATTGCGCCTTTTAGGACATGGTTAAATCCACCACGAACCAAAAGAGCTTCTTCATCATTTATGAGATGTAGTTGGCTGTCTATAAGGTATGGCGTAATTTTTGAACTTGATGTGAGTCGCTTTAGTGAACTGTTTATAGTTGCTTTTTGCTCTTTGATTCTTGAGCCAAGGGCAAAAAGAGTCTCATCAAGATTTTCTTCAAATTTGCCATCATGTGTAAAGTACTTCTCAACTTCAAAAAATTTTGGCTCAATGACAAACTTATCCATCCACTCACCGATAATGCTTTGGAGATTTTTGTTTTTAAAGTAGCGAAAATAGCGAACAACTTTTACAATCTCAAAAATCTGCTCAAAGTGCAATACACCACGCTTTTGAAGATGAAGTTTTATATTTGTAAAGTCAGCTACTTTTGGAGGAGCTTTAAACTCTATAGCATCAAGTGATTTGATGTAACGGTAGTGAAGTTCTTGATCGCCCTCCATAAAGAGAGAGTCATCACGAGAGAAGAAACTTTTAAAAGAGTTTATATGCTCATTTAAATCGAGCTGATTGATAAGTAAATCAATCTTTGTTGGAGCAATTATTGGCATTTAGAGACGCTAATCATCTGACCATAAAATGGAGTTTTTTCCTTACCTATAAAAGTATAAGTGCCAATACTAAGCGTAAAGTTTGTACTATTTACATCAATTCCATCACATGTAATAGTGCTGTTTTGGTTAAATTTCATAACCACGTTCATCATCTTATCTCTTTGGTTATCCGTATAACTGTTAAAAGCGATGGCAGATAAGATTATAAGGAGCGTAGTAGCGCTTATTGCTATCTTTTGCTTAAAAGTTACATCCGTAAGGTAGTGAAGTGCTAAAAAAAATAGCCCTACAACTATAACACCAACTATATATGTCATTATGCAGTTCCTCTGATTTGATAAGTCAAATCTCCAGCACCAAAACCTATAATTAAACCTTTATCTAGAGTTTTTAGCTCCTCTTTGTCTTTTATAATAGTAATTGTATTGTTTGCTCTTGAGATATTATCAGCCATTATTAGGTTGTATCGCTTAAATTTCTCTTTAAAATCAATCTCTCGCATTGCCTCTCCAGCTGGCCAAACTGGAAGTATGATAAGCTCCGCAGCTCCCTCAAAGCACTTTATAAACTCTTCTAAGTTATCAATAGTGCGAGAGTATTTATGTGGCTGCCAAATCGCTGTGATTTTATCAAAACCTTTAAGAAGCGCATACTCTTTTAAAGATTCAAATGTTGCTTTTATCTCTGTTGGATGGTGACCATAATCATCAATAATCACTCTATCGCTCTGTGCTCCAACGATATCAAAACGTTTCTTAATGCCTTTAAAAGTCAATATTTTCTCTCGTATCAACTCAATATCCATAGACTCATTTGCTGCCAAAATCGCTAAAGAGGCATCAAGTGCTATATGTTTTCCAAATCCCCAAACATCAAAACTCCCCAAATCTCTTAGAGTAAATCTAGTGTGTGGTTCATCATCTATAAGTACAAATTTTAGTTCTGTAATCTCTTTGCTAGGATAGAGCCAGTTTGCTTCAATTTCACCGATAAGTTTACTCAAAAATGGGTCTTCAGCGTTTAAAATACGACATGGTGCAGATTTTATAAAAGTTTTATATGAGTCATAAAATAGTTCGAAGTTGTAGTCATAGTATTCCATGTGTTCTGGCTCAGCATTTACAACTATTGAGCAGTGAGGATTTGAGTTTATAAAACTTCCATCACTCTCATCCGCTTCAAAAATCATAATATCGCTACTTGCGTCGTACCTTACATTTGAACCAAATGCTTTTGATTCAGCACCAATAATAGCGGAGCCGTCCATTATAGCACTGAGTATTGCAGTAGTTGTACTTTTACCATGAGCGCCAGCAACAGAGTAAACTTTTGAAGTATCTAAAATGCGCAGTAATGCCTCACGTCTGGCTAAAACTTCAATTCCTCTTGTTTTTGCTTCTACTATTTCTGGATTGTCAGGGCGAATTATAGCAGAGTGGATAACTAAATCTTGATTGCTGATAGCAGAAGCGTCATGTGGAACTGTAACTTTTATGCCAAGGGAGCGAAGTTTTTTAGTGATAAGACCATCAGATATATCAGAGCCGCTAACTTCATGCCCCTTATAGCGCATATATTGTGCTAAACCAGATATCCCTATGCCACCAATTCCGATAAAATGAATTTTCATATAGTTACTCCCCATCTATTTGGGAGTTTTCTAGCAATTTTTGTGCCTCTTTGGTTTTAAAACAGCTTATATAAAAAGTTCCAGCTTCACTTGTTGCATCTAAATCAGCAATATTATCGATAAAATTATCAAGTGAGATATCTTTTTCAGATGCAAGAGCGTGAATTTTTAGTGCATCTGAGAACTCGTTGGAGTTGCTAAGACCACTTAAGACTTCAAAAAGTGCACTCGCATCAGATATTTTACCTGCACTGTAGTTCTCAATAGCATACTCATAAAGCGCTCTTAGTGTTGCAAAGTCTTGAACTTCTTCCATATCCATTGCTCTGTGAGACTCTAATGTGTCTGTGAGTCTCTCTAAGGCTAAATCTAATATATTTGCATAATATGAGCCAAGAGTATCTTCATCAAAAACCTCATGTGCTCTTCGCTCAAGTACATATAGTGATGCAATATCGCCATTTTTTTGAGCTTTTAATATCTCTTCTTTTAATATTTCAACACTATTCATGATAAACACTCCTTTATTCTCTTTAGCGCACTTTTGATTTTTTGTGTATCTTCTACTAGAGCGATTCTAATAAAATCTTTTCCTGGATTGAAACCGTTTTCATCATCTCTGCCCAAGTACTCGCCTGGGAGGACTTTTACATTGTAGTTTTTATATAGTTTTTTTGTAAATTCTAATGCATTTGGAACTCTTAACCATAAATAAAAGGTAGCTTCTGGAATCTCAATTTCCAAAATTTCACGTGCTGCTTCAAAATTTTTCTTATAAATCTCTCTTGCTTCTTCTACATGTTCTTCTTCTCTCCATGCCGCTGCTGCTGCACTTTGAAGCGGAAGAGGCGAGGCACACCCTATGTAAGTTCTGTAGTTGATATACTCTCTTAGGATATTCTCATCTCCAGCGATAAAACCTGAACGAAGCCCTGGAGCTGATGAGCGTTTTGAAATTGAGTTAATGACTAGCACATTTTTAAAACTACTATTTCCTACATGTAGAGAAGCTTCAAGAAGTGATGGAGTTGGATTTTTTGTATATATTTCACTATAACACTCATCGTTTAAGAGTACAAAATCATATTTTAAAGCTAGCTTAACCCAGATGGAGAGTTCTTCAAGACTTAGGGTTGAAGTTGTTGGGTTGTTTGGAGAGTTTAAAATTACTAAATGGCAAGATGAGAGTTTCTCCTCATCTATCTCAGGTTTAAAACCATTCTCTTGAGTCAAGTTAAGATAAATACTCTTTGCTCTTGAAGCAATTGCGGCACCCTCATATATCTGATAAAAAGGGTTTGTAAAAGCGATTGTAGGTTCTTTTTTATCAAAGAGAAAAAACTGAGGAAAGTTAAAGAGAACTTCTCTTGTTCCAAAAGTTGGAATTATCTCTTTGTCTGTGAGTTTAACATTAAATCTTTTTTCAACAAACTCCCTTTGTGCCTCTCTTAACTCATCTTCCCCCGCTGTTTTAGGGTACTTTCTAAGTTGTGCTGCACTATTGCAAAGAGCTTTTTGAATAAAATGAGGTGTTTCAAACTGCGGTTCACCAATAGTTAAAATTGAAGATTCATACTCACTATTTGGAGTGATACCTTGAAGTAAAGTGTTTAATTTTTCAAATGGATATGGTTCAAAATTCATTGTTTTCGCCCTTTATTATGGGCGAAATTATATCTAAAATCTCAAAGATGGAAGTAAATGACTACTCAAATTCCTCTAAACAAGAAACACTTCCCTCTGATACTCTGCAAAATTTTGAATCTTTATCAAAAGATATCATATATGGACGTTGCTTCATATCTAAAGTAGCGGCAACTTCTGCAATCTCTTTTATCGCTTTAATTGTCTGAGACTTTGCCTTATAACCACTTACATCAACAATCTCTTTATCAATCATCACTTCAATAAGAGTCTCTTTTGGGTCTTTGGACTCTAAAATATATTGCATCATATACTCTGAATCAAGGATAGGAAGCCTATAAAAAAACACATAGTAGCTATTTGAGAGTTGGAGCATTTTGTTTTCGTATATTTTTTTCATAAGAGCACGAGAGAATTCACAAAGCGGATCTACAAAAACATAAACTTTGCTTGCTTCTCCAGAGCCAAATTTAATTGCATGATGCTCAATAGCTTCCAAATCAGCTTTTGGTTTTTGTGTAATATCTATTAGCTCTGCGCCAAATATATTTATAAAAAGAAGAAAAATTAAAGTTAAAAATTTCATCTGCTACTCTTTGAGAGAGAAAATTTTTGGGTTACTAACTCTCCATCGTTATTAAAAAAAAGATAGTAGAGTTGATCTTTTTTTACATTGAATCCAGCTAAGTATCTAAGCGCTAAGTTTGCCTCAAGCGAAGCTACATGCATAACTATAGGAGCAGTAATGCCCTCTGGTGTTTTAGAATTTATTTTAAAAGCATCTCTAAAAGATGAGTTTTCAAAAAAGCAGATTTGCCCATGAAAAGCCTCTACACTTCCATAAATCCATGGAGTGCTTCTCTTTATAGCACAATCATCTATTTGAGCACGAGTATTAAGGTTATCTGTTGCATCAATGAGTAAATCAACTGCTATATTTTTTTTGCACCACTCTTCAAACGTGCAATCATGCGCAATAGCTTTTACATAAGCGCATCTCTGCTCTAAAATCTGAGCATTTATTTCTGCTTTATTTTTCCCCTCATCACCAAGTTTAAAAGCTATTTGGCGATGAATGTTATGCGTGGAGACTTTATCAAAATCTATTACATGTATCTCGCCAATTCCACTAGCACCCAAAGCAAAGCAGAGGGAGCTTCCTAATCCACCTGCGCCTACTATGGCTATCTTTTTGCTTTGAAGCGAGTTTTGTGTCTCCTCTCCCCAAAGTTGTACTTGTCTGTGAAAATACTCCATCATAAACCACTCCTTTTATTTAGTGCATCTCTAAAGCCCCAAGATTTTTTAGCTGCCATTACGTTTGCGTGGCTCATATCTACTATCATAAGTTCCTCTTTGTTACCTAAATGCTCAAGAAGTTCTCCATTAGGTGAAGCTAAGAGTGAGTCACCATAAAAATTCCAGCTATGTTTTTTATCTATATATTCGCCAATTCTGTTAGCTCTTAAGATGTAGCAGTTGTTAGTAAAAGATCGAGATAAAATAAGTGCTTTCCATCTCTCGTAAGATTCAAATGTAGAGACACTTGGGAGTAAAATACAATCCACGCCTCTTGAAGATAGATGAGAAAACATAGCATCAAAGTGAAGCTCAAATCCGCTCATAATTGCAAACTTAAAACCATCAACTTTAAATATAAGTGGTGATTCAAGCTCTTTTATCTCATTAGCAAAAAATTTCTCTTCATTCCAATGAGGATAATTTATGAGGATTTGTTGTTCATAATAAGTAGTAGAAGAGGGAGAAAATTTTGCAATAGTTTTAAAAACTTTAGCTTTTTTTACTATAACGATAGGTGCAATAATGTTCATGTTGTAAGTTTTTGAGAGCTCTTTTAAAACCTTTATCTGATGCAGTGCCTGCTCTTGTATCATAGCTGTTGATAACTCTTGAAGCTCTTTAAAAAATGGATTTAAAATGTATTCACCAAGAAGTAAAACTTTGACACCTTGCTTGTGAGCGACTCTTATATAGTTGTAAAGTTTTGTCGAGCTCATACCTTGAGCACTTAGTTGAAGAACTGCTGCTCTCACTATGTTGCCTTTATCTCATTGATTTTGATTTGAGCATCTTCTAATATTTTTTGTGCAGAGGAGAGTTCACTCATTCCTAACTCGTATGCCCTTAGGCTATCTTGAAGCGTTATCTCTGGATTCATAAGTCTCTCTAAAACTTTTTTTGCACTCTCTAGTTTCGATTCAAAAGCTCCGCTTTCTTTAGTAAAAGCTCCGCTTTCTTTAGTAAAAGCTCCACTTTCTTCAGTAAAGCCTTTAGCTTCTTCTATTAAGCTCTTTTTTGCCATCTTTTTATCCTCTTCTTTATCTTTGTTATTTTGAGTCTAACATATCTTTGATATTTTTTTCAAATTTATCTACTTCAACTAAAAAAGCGTCATGCCCATAATTACTATCTATATCGAGATAACTATGATTTGTGTTTCCAATCTCTTGGAGTGCATCACTTATCTCTTTCATCTCAAAATTTTTAAAGAGTTGGTCATTACTAAAGCTAATAAGATGAAGCTCACATGTAATCTTTTTTAGAGCCTCTTTGAGCGAATCAAATCCTCTTGATATATCGTAAATGTTTATCGCTTTTGTGATGTATAAATAAGAGAGCGGATCAAACCATTTTGTAAAATTATAGCCATTGTACTCTAAAAAAAGTTCAACTTGAAACTTTCCAAAAAGCTCATAAAGTCCATCAGTGTTTTTATACTCTCTGCCAAATTTGTTTTTCATAGATTCATACGACAAAAAGCTTATATATCCAGCCATTCGTCCAACAGCCATTCCAGAGAGACCATTCTCTTTTATGGTTTGGCTATCGTAGTATCCGCCTTTAAAATCCGCATCTTTTAAGATAGATTCTTGAGCAACCTTGTTAAATGCTATTGCCCAAGGTTGAGTTGCATGAGTTGTTGCCATAGTTATAATTTTAGATGCAAAATTTGGATAGTGAATAGCAAAAAGAAGTGCTTGCATACCTCCCATTGAACCACCAATAACAGCATGAGCTTTATGAATGCCAAGTTTATCAAAAAGAATTATTTGTGCTTTTACCATATCTTTTATGGTTACAACTGGAAATTTATAGCGATACGGATTGTGGTGTGGATGAGCAGGACTCATTGGACCAGTTGAGCCAAAACAGCTACCTATTACATTTGTGCATATTACAAAATATTTATCGGTATCTACTGCTTTAGCAGAGCCAATTAGGCTGTCCCACCAACCAGCCTTTTTATCTCCATCATAAATACCAGCGCAGTGATGAGAGCCAGTTAATGCATGGCAGATAACAATAACATTGCTTCTATCATCATTTAACTCACCATAAGTCTCATAAGTAATATCATAAGGCTCTAAAATACGCCCACTCTCTAAGTAAAGTGGGTTTGTAAAATGTTCTGTATATGTTTTTAGATTCAGTGGCAACTCTTAAGCCTCTAGTGCTTGTTTCATGTCGTCTATTAGATCTTTTATACTCTCTAATCCACATGAGATGCGAATAAGACCTGATGGAACTCCACAAGCAATTAACTCTTGCTCATTTAACTGTTGATGAGTTGTAGAAGCTGGATGAGTTATGATTGATTTTGAATCTCCGATATTTACAACAAGAGAGTAGAGTTTTGTCGCATCTACTATTTTTGTAGCCTCTTGAAGTGAAGCAACTTCAAAACTAAGAAGACCGCTACACTCGCCACCATCAAAATATTTTTGTGCATTTTTATAGTTTGCGTTACTTTTTAACCCTGGATAGTTCACTTTTTTTACTTTTGGATGAGACTCTAAAAACTCTGCAAGAGCCAGAGCATTTTTAGAGTGTTCTTTCATACGAAGAGATAGAGTCTCAATCCCTTGAATAAAGAGCCATGAGTTAAAAGGTGATAAAACAGCACCTAAATCTCTTGATAGTGAGAGTCTTGCTCTTAGGGTAAATGGAGGAAGACCTATATTAACATAAATGAGTCCATGGTATGAAGGGTCTGGATTGTTAAAGTGCTCATATCTTGGATTTGAGCGAAGTTTTTCTACTAGATTTTTTCTCTCAACTAAGATCCCGCCAATCGCTAAACCTTGTCCAGTTGTGTATTTACTAGCACTATGTACAACAATGTCTGCTCCAAATTCAAAAGGGCGGCACAGCACTGGCGTTGCGACTGTATTGTCAACTACACTTAAAATGCCATATTTGTCCGCTATCTTAGTAATTGCTTCGATATCTGCTACATCAATGCTAGGGTTTGTGAGAGATTCAAAAAATATTACTCTTGTTTTATCATCAATTAAAGATTCAAGAGATGACATGTCGTGAACATCAAAGTATCTAGCCTCTATTCCAAATCTCTTAAGAGTGTGAGTATTTAGTGTTAAGCTACCGCCATAAAGCTGTTTTGCACAGACTATATTTTCTCCAGCAGCAGTCGCATTTACAATAGCAAAAAAGGTAGCACTCATTCCGCTAGAAGTTGCCAGAGCAGCTTCTCCGCCCTCAAGTGAAGCAAATCTTTTTTCAAAAACATCAGTAGTTGGGTTATTTAGGCGTGTGTAGATATTCCCAAGTTGTTTTAAAGAGAATAAATCTGCTGCATGCTCAACACTGTTAAATTCATAAGCAGTTGTTTGATAAATTGGAACAGCCATCGTTCCTTGCGAATCTTTAGTATATCCCTCATGCAGAGCTCTTGTTTGTAAATCCATCTTAGCTACCTTGATTTAAATATTTAAAAGTATTCTACCTAAAATGGTTTAATCTTAGTTTTAAAAGGATTAGTTTTTAAAGCTTAAGTCCTTTTGTCCAATCTTCCATCACTTTGTTTAATTCCTCTTTTGGAGGCTCCATAAAATCGATTACTATTTTATCTTCAAACTCACAAATGCCAATACTTCTTGGACGAACTGCCAAAATTTTTGTAGCAGGAATCGCTTGCCCAAAACAAAAAACTACATTTTGTGCATCCAATAAACCATCCATAATAGGACCACCCAATTTTTTTGTATGGGCATAATGATCAAAAATAGCGATAAACTCTGCCACTGGGTGGCTTGCTATCATCTCCTTAAAATACTCTACTATCTCTTTTGTACTTGAGAGGCGCATCTCGCTCTTTAAAAACTCTATGCTGCAAACTGGATATTTATCCATAAACACTGTTTTTTTCATATTTTTTTCCTTTTAAAATTTTACTCTTGAATACAAATCTCTTTTTTAACAATATGCACTATCGTCTGGTATGTAACTATTAGGACAATAATCGTCGTAGCTGCAACCATCACATAAGATAAAAGTTCAAAAAATAGAGATGCTTTTATGTGATACATCAACATGGCACTTATCGCCATTGCAGCGATTGGAAATACAAAAGCCCACCATGAGATGAAAAACTTTATCTTTATAAAATTTTTATACATAAACAGAACTAAAAGTGTAAAAAACAGAGCAAGGTTAAAAAGCATAAGAGCAAAAGTGTCAACAACTTCAAACATCTTATAGTAGGCAATAAAACCTACTGCGGGAGGCGCTATCAAGATAAAAAGTGTTGGCATAAATTTTACAGCTAACTGATTATGAAAGATTATTCTATTGAGTATTAGAGAAAATAAAATAATCCAAAAAAAGATTCCAACGCTGAAAAAATATATTAAGATATCAATATCAACAAATCCTATCCCACCAACTGGAACTAAAAGATTTCCAACAATTGGAATAAACCAAGCAGGATTTGAGTGATCTATCTGTTGGTTTTTATTTATCCAAAAAGAGATAGTGTACATGGTTAAGTAGAAGTGTAAAAATGTTCCAGGATACCAAAAAATAGCACTAATTAAAGGAAACTGCTCTTTATATATAATGGAGAGCATCAGCATAGATATTGAGATGGCAGCAAAGAAATTTATTCTTACTGGATGAGAAAACTCATTTACTACAGCCATTTTGTATCGGAGAGATTTTTTTGCATAAATTGATAAAACAACTAAAAAGACAGCAGTTGTGAGATACATAAATATTTCACCTATAGAAGAGGGAAAATTAAGCCAGAGAGCAGCTTTTTGGTACGTTATAGTAAGACCACTCAACCCCATCACTATTGCAAACATCATGACAGGGAAAAATTTTAGTCTATTTATTTCAAGTCCATTTTCCATTTAAAGCCTTTCATTATTTAAAGTTATAATTTTTATAAATTTTACTACTTTTTGTAATAAAAGTCAATGCTTTTATAAAGAATCTCTAACCAAAAAATTACTAAAAAATAACAACTATTTACCGATTTAAAAGGAAGTAAATCAAGGAGCATGTCATGAAGATACAGGACTCAAATTTATCACTTTCATCAACATATCAAAAAAAAGATAAGATTGAAGAGAGTGAGAGTTTAAAGGTATGGGGTGATGAAGATTTTGTTAAAAAATTTAACAAAACAGATCGTGTTGAACTCTCAAAAGAGAATAACTTTTCTCAATATAATAAGAGCGGAATAGTTGCTTCGGATGATGAACTTTTTGATATTGCACTTGATCCTAAACTAATGAAAATTATAAGAGCAATAGAAGTTTTAACAGGAAAAAGGATAGATCTTAGCTCATACTCTAATACTAACTCTTTAAATAAAACAGATGGTTTACATGTTGGCGCAAATAAAGATTCAAAAGAGCCACAAGAGCAACAATTAGAAGGTTGGGGAGTTGATTATAGCTACTCTCGTAATGAATTTCACAGTGAAGAACTTCAATTCTTAGCAAGTGGAAATGTGGTAACTAAAGATGGCGCTAAAATTGATTTTAAAGTAGCATTTAGCATGAGTAAAAGTAGCGTTATGAGTGAAAATATCTCTATAAAAGCTGGAGATGCTCTAATTGATCCACTCGTACTTAATTTCAATGGCGATATGGTTACTATGAGTAAGATAAAACACAATTTTGATCTTAATCTTGATGGAAAAAGTGATGAATTTTCTTTTGTTGCAAAGGGTAGTGGTTTTTTAGCACAAGACAAAAATGGTGATGGCAAAATTAACGATGGAAGTGAGCTTTTTGGACCTACATTAGGCAATGGCTTTGAGGAGCTCTCAGCATATGATGAAGATAATAACATGTGGATTGATGAGAATGACTCTATATTTAAAAAATTACTAATCTGGACAAAAGATGAAGATGGCAAAGAGGAGTTTTTCACTCTAAAAGAGAAGGGAGTGGGAGCGCTTTATCTAAAACCTATTTCAACAAGCTTCGTGTTAGAAGATGAAGAGAATAAAAGTGTCGCAAAATTGCGTGAGAGTTCGATTTATTTGAGTGAAAATGGAAGAGCAGGGGTGCTTCAAGAGCTTGATTTAGTAGTGTAAGATTATAAGTTTTATTTTATATCTTCATAAATAACTACTGTTCCAGCTAATAGGTCATGTAGTCCTCTTTTATCTTCTCTAAATGCAATCATAAAAAATCCAATTAAGAAAGTGAGTATAGAGGCAAAATACCCAAGAGAGCGAGTTATAGTTTGTCTTGTATCTATCTCTTTGAGTGTTTTAGCTTCAACTATTTTAATTTTTAAAATTTTTTTCCCAGGAGTTGCTCCTTTAAATTTTCTCCAAAAAAGAGCAGTTATGAGTAAAACCAGAACTTCAAATAAAAGTTCCCATTTAAGAGATTTTTGTGGTTGGTCTGCAAGAGCCATCTTGGCATTTCCACTCATTGCATAAGAGATGTTTTGTTGAAATTGTGAAAAATCAAACCAGTTGCCATCACTTAAAAAATAGATGATAATTGCAACAGGAATAGCTAAAAACAGAGTATCTAAAAATGAAGCGAAGAAGCGTACCCAAAAGCCAGCATACCTTACTTCATTCATATGATTATATTTGGTAATTCGGAGCTTCTTGCGTTATGATAACGTCATGAACATGACTCTCTTTAAGACCAGCAGTTGTAATTTCTACAAATTCTGCTCTTTCCCAAAAAGTAGGAATATCTTTACTTCCACAATATCCCATAGAAGAGCGAAGACCACCCATCATCTGATGAACAATCCCAGCGATACTTCCACGAAATGGAACACGTCCCTCAATCCCCTCTGGCACAAGTTTGTCTGCTGCAGTTCCCTCTTGGAAATATCTATCGTTTGAACCTTTTTGCATAGCTCCAATACTTCCCATTCCACGGTATGATTTATATTGGCGCCCTTGAAACATTATTGTCTCTCCAGGAGACTCTTCAGTTCCTGCTAAAATAGATCCAGCCATAATACAACTCGCACCAACCGCTAAAGCTTTAGCAATGTCTCCTGAGTATTTTATACCACCATCTGCAATAATTGGAACTCCATGTTGACGCCCTACATCAGCGCACTCAGAAATAGCAGATATCTGTGGTATTCCTACACCTGCTACTATGCGAGTTGTACAGATAGAACCAGGTCCAATTCCAACTTTTACACCATCTGCTCCAGCTTCAATTAGCGCAAGAGTAGCTTCCGCAGTTGCTATGTTCCCTGCTATTACATCAACCATTAAAGTTTTTTTAATCTCTTTTACTGTGTCTAAAATTCCCTTTGAGTGTCCATGTGCAGAGTCAAGAACTAAAACATCAACTCCAGCATCAACGAGCGCTTTAGCACGATCATATTGACCAACACCAATAGCAGCGCCAACTACAAGTCTGCCAAAAGCATCTTTGTTTGAATTTGGATACTCTATGCGTTTTTTAATATCTTTGATAGTTACAAGACCTTTTAAAAATCCATCATCATCAATTATAGGGAGTTTTTCTATCTTATTTTTATGCATGATATCAGCTGCATCATCAAGAGAGATACCTTTCTTTGCAGTGATAAGGGGCATTTTTGTCATAACTTCATCAGCTCTTTTTGTCATATCTTTTTGAAATCTCATATCACGATTTGTAAGAATTCCTAATAGTTTATTGTGCGCATTAATAACTGGAACGCCTGAAATTTTAAATTCACTCATAAGTGCGTCAGCATCTGCTAAAGTAGCATCAGGATAAACATAAATAGGATCTATTATTACACCACTCTCGCTTTTTTTAACTTTTTTAACCTGTTTACATTGTGTCTCAATATCCATATTTTTATGAATAATTCCAATTCCGCCAAGCCTAGCCATCGCAATCGCAGCACGATATTCGGTAACAGTATCCATAGCAGCTGAAACCATAGGGATTTTAAGTGAAATACTTTTTGTTAATTTACTCTCTAGCGAAACCTCTTTAGGCAGTACTTCTGAGTACTTTGGTACAAGTAAAACATCTTCAAATGTCAGGGCGCGGCTTCGAATTTTCATGATAATCCTTTTGGGGTATAAAAGTTATTTATGTTGCAATAAAATTCTGTGAATTATAGCTTTTTTGTTGTTAAAAAAATGTAAAAGTTGCTTTAAATATAAAATAAACAATCTATGTTTTAGAAGTAAAATAGATGTATAATAGATAAAAATATTTCACAAAAAAGGTGTAAAAATGGAATCAGCACTCCTGTTTGTATCTGTAGAAATACCAATAATCATCACAAAAGATGACCTTGAAAAAGAGTTTCCAGAACTTATTTTAACAACTATAGAGAAATCTTTTGTGGGTGAGATTTCTAAAGATAAATTTATATTTACAACCTCTTTTGGAGTTATCACATTTTGTAACTTTAGTCATGAAGAGATAAAATCTTATTTAGGGAGACTAAACGTTAAAGGTGCAGCACATTATCAAACCAAACTCATAAATCAAGACTATCCAATGGTTATAGACGTAGAGTACCAAAAGCCACTTATAGATACACATACAATCAAATATAATAAATTTAACAAATCTGTTGCATCTATTGTCTCTCTTGTGCTTTCTCGAAGTGTTGGGCTTGAGATAAGAGAAAAATCCTTAGAAACGAAGATGCAAGAGAGCAAAAAGCTATATGATACAATAGAAAATATAAAAGCAAAAGATAGAAAAAACCTTATGAATTTTGCAAGTAGCATAGCCAAAGAGAGATTTGAAATCTTAAATAAACTTTTTTTATTAGATAAACCTGATATTATTTGGGATGATTTTGAACTTGAATTACTCTACAACCAACTAGCACTTCAACTAGAGTTAAAGTCAAGATTTGATGTCATAGAGTACAAAATATCATTTTTAAAAGAGTCTGTTGAGTTCATAACAGATAGAGTAAACCAAAAATCAAGCGAATTTTTAGAGTGGATAATTATCTGGCTAATCGCAATAGAGATACTGTTTTCAACCTATGAGTATATAATTAAGCCAAATTTTTAGCGAATTTAAATTTTAACTCTATTTTTGATTAATTTTTCCAATTGCACATGAGACAAAACTTTTAGCTTTAAGAGAACCTTTTGTAAATGTTCCAAGCTCTTCGTCTTCCATAGGATAGCCAAGGGATTTCATCTTTTTACGAAAGTTTAGTTCAGCTTCTTCATCTTTTATATCTAGAGTAACAACTCTAGGCTCTTGCGATAAATCAACATCCACACTGCCAAATTGACTCTTTAGTGACTCTTTTATAGTGTTTGCACAGCCACCACATTTTATATTTAGCACTTTAAAACTTTTTTTCATAATATCTCTCCTTTAGTTTAAGTATTAAGCGTTGTAATTTATCTCTCTCTCAAGGCTAAGTGCTCCATCAAAAAGAGTCTGCTCGTCATAAGCGTTTGCAATGAGCTGAAGACCTATTGGCATCCCCTCAGAACTTTTTGAAATAGGAACAGAGATAGCAGGAAGCCCCGCAAGATTTACGCTGATAGTGTAGAGGTCGCTTAAGTACATCTCCATAGGGGTTGAGAGTTCTCCAAACTTGTTTGCGGTTGTTGGCGCAACTGGAGAGAGTATTAAGTCCACATTTTCAAATATTTTAGAGTATTGATCTTTTATGAGGTGTCTTGTTTTTTGCGCTTTTACATAGTACGCTTCATAGTATCCGCTTGAGAGAACAAAGTTACCTAGTAAGATACGGCGTTTTACTTCATCCCCAAAACCTTGGCTTCTTGTTTGAACAAATGTATCGTTAAGGTCTTTTCCTACAACTCTGTTTCCATAGCGAATGCCATCATAACGAGCTAAGTTTGTAGTAGCTTCTGCAGTTGCCGTGATATAGTAAGCAGAGATGTCAAATTTTGCATCCATCAACTCAGCTTCAACTATCTCATGCCCCACTTTTTTAAGAGCATTTATTGCCAACTCATAAGCTTTTTTTACATCTTCACTTGCATTTTGGATATGCTTTGGTAAAACGGCAATACGAATTTTACGGTTAGGATTTAGCTTGTCGCTAACTTTGTCATTTTTGTGCGCAGATGTTGAGTCTTTCTCGTCGTGTCCGCTGATTATGTCGTATAAAATAGCCGCATCTTCAACGTTTTGAGTCATTGGACCTATCTGATCAAGTGATGAAGCATAAGCTCCCAAACCATAACGACTAACTCTGCCATAAGTTGGTTTCATCCCAACTATTCCACAAAAAGAAGCGGGTTGACGGATACTTCCACCTGTATCACTCCCAAGAGCTGCGATAGCTAGACCTGCGCCAACAGCTGCAGCACTTCCACCTGAGCTTCCACCAGGAACGCAATCTTTGTTATGAGGATTTAGAGTTTTACCATAAAAGCTTGACTCAGTAGTACTTCCCATAGCAAACTCATCCATGTTTGTTCGACCAAACGGGCTTAGTCCCGCACTTAACATCTTCTCAATTACAGTTGCATTGTAAGGAGCTATGTAACCTTGAAGTATATTTGAGCCTGATGTTACAGACCAATCTTTAACCTGAATATTGTCTTTTATAGCTATCGGTACGCCATCACCAATGTTGTAAATATCTATATAAGCGTTTAACTCTGGATTTGCCTCTATCTTTGCTTTTAAATCATTTTTAAAATTTTCTAGTTCGTCTTTGCTTAATTTAAGTGCTTCTTTTAATGTAATCACTACTTTTCCTATCTTTATAAATTATGGTCTGTATTATAGCAAAATGCGTCTGTTTTTTCTTTAGGCGAATGTATGAATGTTTATGTATTACTAACGGTTGACTTCAGTGACGCAGTGCGTTCACTGCTAGGCTTTGTTAGACAATCTACCTATAAATCTATCAACTCTAAACTTTTAGCAATACTTTCGTCTAAAAACTTACGCAAGTCATCTTTATTATTTATCGCTTGTAGATAATCATCTCTATGTTCATTTTCAATAAGTGGTGGGACAATATTATTTTGAATAGCTTGATATGCCATTATTAATCTTCCCACTCTTCCATTGCCATCTGCAAATGGATGGATTCTTTCAAATAAAATATGAAATTCTGATATATCAAGTAAGTCCATTTTATTGCTATGAAATCTATAAAGTAAATTTTCAACATCATTTGAGATCATATGTGGTAAAGATAGTTTTATATCTACACCTTTGATGTATCGCTCATCTAATCTATATGCTCCAATCGGTTTAGATACATATTGAGGTGCTACTTTTAATGCATCCTCAAACATAATGGCATGTATATCTTTTATAAAGCTACTGTCAACAAGATTTTCTTTATTTGTAGCTTCACGAACTATTACATCATAAGCTTTTGCAAAACCTAATATTACAAGTTGCTCACCAAGTGGCTTATGTCCTGCTGTATGACCAAGCTCAAGTAATTCTTTTGTTTCACCGTATGATAATGTTGTTCCCTCCATTGCATTTGAATGGTGGGTGATTGATATTCTTAATTGTCTAAAGAGTTCTTCTCTTTGTTTTAGTGTTAATTCGCTTAGTTTTTGCATATTATTTTCTCCTAGTATTTTGACGTATTGAAATTATGAATTGATAAAGTAAGTATGCTATTATTATTTTATAAATAAGTGTACTAAAAGTTAAAGTATCATGTCCTGTCATTATTGAAAAAGGATTAATATTATTGCTAAAGCATTTTAAAGTAAAATCATTTGTTATAAACCCATATATAAAATAAATTATTATAGTGCTCAAAAATTTATAAGTTATATTAATATATTTTGAAATTAAAAATTCTAGTACAATAAATATGAATACAAGTATATTTAATACAAATGGTATTATATAATATTCAGTGTTTTCTTGACATAAAAATACTTTTAGATGAGAGTATAGAAAAGTTATAGTTGTTATCCAGTAGAGTGCTAAAACCCAATCTTGAGAGTGTTTTGAAGAAAAATCATGAATTTTAAAAACTATCCATTCTGAAAAACTCTTTGGAAGTTCTTTTGTTAATTCTTCTTCCATTTTTTGCATCTCTTTATGATAGAACTTATTTGCTTCTATAATATTTCCAATGCTATCAAATTCGTGTTTCAATCTTCTAAAAGTATCTCTTGGAGTATATTCAACAGCCAAGTCTGCATTTAAAAAACTAGACAAGTCATTTATTTTTGTATCTGGTATATCTAGCCCATAATAAAACTTTACATTTCTAAAATTTACTGATTTATCAATTATGACCGACTTTAGAGTAGTAGGGCTTTTAGCTAATTCATGTTTTTTTCCAAATATTGAACCTCTAAAATCTATATTTTCTTTAAATACACTATCACTAATATATAGCTCAATAAATTTGCTATTTGTAAAAATTGAAACTTTTTCAAATTTTGAGTTTTGAATTTTTATATCATTTACACTATTACTTTGAAACTCAAATCTATCTTTAAATTCACTGTCTTCAATAATAAATTTATCTATAGTATATTGGTTAAGTATAAACTCTTTATCAAAAACACACTTATTGAACTTTAATCTTTTTGTTGAATTCTCATCAAGAAAATTATTTTGTTCAGTATTAAAAAGTCTATTTTTAAAAATAGCTCTGTCAAATTTTAAATTTTCATTGAATTTACATGTGTAGTCAAATTGAGAGTGATTATAAATTGCTAATTCAGTTGATTTTTCAGGTGTGTAATTTGAAACTGATTTTGTAAATTCACATGTTTGATAAATTACATTATCTTCATTTTCCAAAACTCCATAATCATAAAGTGTCCATCTATCATGAAACTTACAGTCTTGAAAAAAGCACTCTATATTTTTTAAATCCAAACTTGAAAGATAAAATTCACAAGAGTTAAAATGAATTTGACCAAATAGATTTAAAATTTTCAGATAATCAAATGTATCTCGCCCATCTCTTTTAGGAAAGTGAATACAACTTGGGATAAAAATACTCTTTTTTAAAGCCTTATTGTATTCATCATTTTCAAATTTACCACTTTTTAGATAAGTAGCAATTTCATTTTTTGAATATTTATCATCAAACAATTCACTATGCTCAAATACTTGTTCGATTGTATAATTTATAAACTCATTGTAGAAGCTAGACAGTAGCCCAGAATTTCGATCTTTTTGATAATCATTTTTTATACAATGCAAGATACATTTATTATCTACATAGACTTCTCTTTGATATTCGCCATAGCAGTTAATATTGCATTTATTCAACTTGATTTTCCTCTTGCTTAGTGTAAATAAACATCATATCTTTTTGGCATAAAGTTATACATCATTAGATTGTTATTTAATTGTTGCATTTGCATATTATTATTCATATTTTGTATTGAACGATTTACACTATCCCAAGCTGCTTGATTGTTGGCTTGTTCAGCTGCTGCTGCTGCTCTTCTTTGTGCCGCCATTGCTTCCGCTTTTCTTGCTTGAATTAATCTTTGTTCATTTTGTTGTTGTCTTTTGGCTTGTTTTTGTTGTTCAATTTGTGCTAATTTTGCATCAATTTTAGTTTTTAGTTGAGCAATTTTTTCATCTTCTTTACAAATTGATTTGTATTCATCGTTATCCATAAAATCTACTTTTACACTGTCTTTACAAATTTTCTTTTTGTATTTTTCTTTGATGATAAGAGCATTGTTTTGTACTTGTAGAGCAATATTAGCAGCATTCTTTATTTCATTAAAGATTGAATCAGCATTTTGAAAATAACTTTGAGGTAATTGAACTCTTCTAATTATATTTTCGTTTACTATTTCACCACCATTTGTATATCCATTTTTTAGTGAAGCAAAGCCAAATCCATTATTTTTACCCGTTTTATGATCTCTTATGTTAAATTCATATTTTCTATTATCAAATTTATTTTTTGTTAAATCAGCAATTATGTAAGAAAAATTTGGATACACTTTGAGGTATTCAACAACATCATAAAATGGATATGTTCTCATAAAAAGTGATGGAGTTGTTAAAGTAGCTGCAGAACCAAATTCATAAGACATTTGTAATTCTCCATTTTTATCATTCAGCATAGTTCTGACATAATGTCCCAAACTACCATCTTTATTTGAAACACCATTCATTTCCATACCATTTAAAGGATCAAATTGAACAAAATAGTCTGTTGCTATACCTTTATCATAAAATCCTATTTGTTGTAGATTACTTAGCATTGTATTTTCGATTTCTCTACCCAATCCATAAGCATATCCATCTTTACATTCTCCATCCCAATATAAACTATAATACGACTTTTCTGTTTTATCATCATTTGGATTGATGCCTACATATATTTTACAATCTTCTTTTTTATTCTTTGGTTATATCCACTTCATTGGTTTTTTGTAGTCTTTATACTGTACTAAAAATGTATTGTATTCATCCATATATGCTTTTTCATACTTTCCAACTTCTAGTTCATCAACTTTTGGTATTGATGGTTGTCCTGTACAAGCACTAAATAATAATGCTCCACACACCAAGATTCCACTTTGTTTAAGTTTCGTTCGCATGTTCATCCTTTGTCTAACGTTTGACTTGAGAAATAGTTTTGCCCGCTAGGGTAAACTATTTCTCTCCAAGGTTTTGTTATGTGTTGAACTCCAAAACATCTCCGTTTTCAAATATAACTAGTATTTTGTCAAATATCCCAAAATCTTCAACACTTTCAAATGTGTTTTTATAATGTTCAAGATGTTCTTGATTATCAAAATATGTAAACTTATTGTAATAGTTATCAAATAGTGCTAGCCATATTGGCTTTTCAGTATCTTTACATTTGATATTTTTATCATAAATTCTATCATTTACAATATTAAATGTTTGCCCTGATAAATAACAATCTGATATAGTATCAAGTACGGTATTTATATCTCTTGACTTTTTGACTTTACCACCGAAAGGCATTGCTGAACCTGCAATTTTTCTTGTTCCATTTTTTGGCATTGGAAGTATCGATATTTTGAAGCTAACATCATTAATGTTATCTTCTATACTATTGTCTATTTTAAGTGTATCTGCATCAATTAGGGATTTTAAATACTTTTTAAATTTTTTACTAATAGTACTAACTTTGACATAATCATGATGGAAAAATAATAATATTTTTTTATCAGCGTCAATAAGGTGTCCAAACTCTTTGTCTATATTATCTATAAAACTTAAGTATCCATAATCTATAGTTTTTCTATTTTTTAAAACATTTTGATCAATATCTGTAATTTCTACACCAATTTTTTTATCATCAATTTTCAAATAAATATCTGGTGGGTCATCACCTTCTTCAAAATCTACAGTATTAAATAATTTTGAAAAATAAGATTGTAAGCTTTCAGCTACAAATTTTTCAGTACCTTTTAAATTCAATGTTATTCACACCAAACTTCACATTTTTGTTTTCTATTTATATTATATAAAACTGCTGTTGCACAAGCACCCATAGGGCTTCCATCTAAAAATATAACGTACTCACCGCTATCCCATCCTAAACAATACGTTTTTGCTTCAAATTTTTCACCATTTATAATAAATAGCTCATCATTGTGAGCAACTTCAATCTCATATGAATCAGCTGCAAATAAGCTATTAAACATAATAAGAACTAGAAATATAATTTTTTTCATAAGTTACCTTTTATATTGTTTTAAATAGTCACTTTATCACATAACTATTTATTCAACGAACATTATATGCTAAACAGCTTGTTATTTCTTTAATAACCGACACATAAAATGTTAGTTTAAATGATATAAGTATGACAAAATGCAATGTTTTTGTTGTTTATTGGCTAAATTGATTAAAATATTGATGTGCATTTAAAAATATTTTTGGCGTTATTTGAACATTTTGTCTTTTAAATAGCTGAAAAAAGTGTTAAATATACATTGTGTCGTTTAATTTTTAGGAGCTAATGATGAAGAAAAAATTACTTGATATTGTCCGTGATAAGATTAGATTTAAGCATTACAGCATTTCAACAGAGAAAACTTATGTTTTTTGGATTAAGCACTATATCTTTTATCATCAGAAACAACATCCCGTAAATTTGGGCAAAAAAGAGATAGAAGATTTTTTAACTTTTTTGGCAGTGACTAAAAAAGTCTCACCAACTACGCAGAATCAAGCTTTTAGTGCTTTACTTTTTTTATACAGAGAAGTTTTAGATATTGAGATCAGTACATGGAATGTGCAAGCTTTAAGAGCGCAACAGAGAAAGCATATTCCTGTTGTTCTTACTAAAGACGAAGTACAAAATATCATTCTAAATATGAATGGTATTTATCAGCTTATGGTAAAGCTGATGTATGGGTGTGGACTCAGAATGAGTGAAGTGCAAAATATCCGTATAAAAGATATAGATTTTGGATTTGATAAGATTTATGTCTGGGATGGCAAATCTTTAAAAGATAGAACTTTGCCTCTTCCTATGAAAATAAAAGATGAGCTTAAGATTCAAGTTGAAAAAGTGAGAGAACTGCATCAAAAAGATTTAAAAGATGGCTATGGCAGTGTTTATATTCCTTATGCGTTTGAGCGAAAATTTCCAAAAGCTAAATTTGAAACTAAATGGCAATATATTTTTCCTATGAACACAATTGCAACAGACCCTAGAAGCGGTGAGCGAAGACGGCATCATATTTTAGATGCCACTTTAAGTAGAAATATTAAACAAGCGGTTACAAAATCAAATATAGATAAAAGAGTAACCTCGCATATATTTAGACATAGCTACGCAACGCATTTACTTCAAGCTGGCATAGATTTGCGAAGCATTCAAGAACTTTTAGGTCATAAAAGCGTTGAGACAACTATGATATATACTCATGTTGTGAGCGAGATGAACAAGGCTAAACTTATAAGCCCTCTGGATTTCTAGACTTTTTCCCTAGCTTTACAAAAGTTATTCCGATGCCTATGATGACAAATATAGCAGCAATGGTTGCTGCTATAAATGTGGCTGAGACAGGCTCGGCAAGATTAGGCATTTAAAACCTTTGAACATCTTGTACATGTAGCAGTTTCATCTTTTGCTTGGTACTTCCAGCATCTTGGACATTTGGCAGCAGTTGCTTTTTGAATTACAAATATACTTCCATCAACTTCAAATTTTCCAAGTTCAGCAATAACTTCACTGTGTGAAATGCCAGATACTACAAACCAATCTTCAGCTGCTGTTTTATCCATCTCTGCTATCTTTTTTGACTCAGTTACTATGACTAGCTCAAGAGTGTTTTTGATGATTTTCTCTTTTTTAAGTCCATCAACTATCTCATAGAACTTCTCTCTTGCAGCGTACATGTAGTCCGTGTTAAATCCAGACTCTGCAACATCAATATTTTTATGAACAAAATCAAAAATATCCTCTTTGCTCTCTCTTATAACTTCAGGCAGATACTCAACAATCTCATCAGCTGTATAAGTTAGTATAGGAGCGATAAGCGTTAGAAGTGATTTGACAATAAGAGCCATAGCGCTTTGGCTTGATGTTCTTCTTGCATCATCTTTAGCGTCACAGTAAAGTGAGTCTTTTGTGATGTCGATGTAGATTCCACTTAACTCATTTACTATGAAGTTGTTTAAAAGACTCATACCGTTAACAAAGTTATAGTTGCTAAATGATTTATGAACACCATCAAACACGCTTTTTGCTTCGTTTAAGATCCACTTATCTAACTCGCCCATTTTCTCATAAGGAGTTAATGCGTGTAAATCATTGATGTTTGCAAGCATGATTCTAAAAGTATTTCTTAGTTTACGGTAGTTCTCAGCGCTCTGTTTTAGGATACTTTGAGAGATTTTTAGATCTCCTTGATAGTCACTTGAAGCTACCCAAAGACGAAGGATTTCGCTGCCATACTCTTTTAAAACAGTCTCAGGAGCTACAACATTGCCTTTACTCTTAGACATTTTCTCGCCTTTTTCATCGACTGTAAAGCCGTGAGTAAGAACGCCTTTGTATGGTGCTTTGTGCTCAACAGCAGCACTTAAGAACATAGATGACTGGAACCATCCGCGGTGCTGATCGCTTCCCTCAACGTATAAATCTGCTTGAAACTCTCCCGCATCATAGTTGCGAGATTTTAGAACTGAGTACCAAGTTGAGCCACTATCAAACCAAACATCTAAGATATCTGTAACTTTTTCAAGTTCATCAGCACTGTATCCAGCACCAGGGTAGAGGAGCTGTTCTGTTGGCATTGAGTACCAAGCATCACTTCCGTGCATCTCAAAAACCATAGCGGTAAAGTTTAAAACTTTCTCATCAAGAAGAACTTCTCCAGTCGCTTTTACTCTGAAAAATGCGATAGGAACGCCCCAATCTCTCTGTCTTGAAATACACCAATCAGGTCTGTTTGCGACCATTGATTTTAGTCTGTTTCTTCCAGTTTCAGGGAAAAATAGCGTCTTTTCAACTTCACTAAGAGCGATATCTCTTAATGTTTTATCACTTCCGCTTGGTTTTTCATCAACGCTTATAAACCACTGTTTTGTAGCTCTAAAAATAAGAGGAGTGTGGCTTCTCCAGCAGTGTGGGTATGAGTGTTTAAACTTTGAAACATGAACAACGCTCTCTCCCATAAGAGTTATCAAATCTTCATTTGATTTGAAGATATGACGACCTAAAAAATCTTCTGCATTTGGGATTAAACCATCACGAACTATCGTCTCATCATAACATCCAGTCTCATCAACAGGCATAACTACTTCTAAGTCATAAACAAGACCTATGCGGTAGTCATCTTCACCATGCCCTGGTGCTGTGTGAACACATCCAGTACCATTTTCAACAAGTACATGTTCGCCTAAAACTATGCGAGAAGTTCTACCATTTAAAGGATTTAGCGCTAATAGATTTTCAAACTCTTTAGCTTTAAATGTTTGTGCAATATCGCCACTTAAAATTTTGCTCTCATTTAGTGAAGAGAGAAGTTTTTTAGCAACTATGTAACCTGTTGTTGTTAGAATGTACTCCTCTTCAGGGTTTAGTGAGATACCAGTGTTGGCAGGAATAGTCCATGGAGTTGTAGTCCAGATAACTAAAGCTGCTTTTGAGTTTATCGATAATTTTGCCTTTGCTTCATCACTTAACTCAAATGCTATAAATATTGAGTAATCCTCTTTATCTTCATACTCAACTTCAGCTTCTGCAAGTGCAGTTCTCTCAGCCCAAGACCAAAAAACAGGTTTACTGCGTTCTATCAAAAGACCTTTTTTTGCCACATTACAAAGAGTGCGGTAAATGTTTGCTTCAAATTTAAAGTCCATTGTTACATAAGGGTTTTCCCAGTCTGCAATAACGCCTAGTTTTTTGAACTCTTCTCTTTGGATATCTACAAACTCAGCTGCATGAGCACGACAAAGTTCTCTGATTTTTGCTTTTTCAAGAAGCTCTTTTTTCTGTTTTCCGCCGAGTTTCTTCTCAACTTGCTGCTCAATTGGCAGACCATGACAATCCCAGCCTGGAGTAAAACGAACAGACTTACCGCTAAAATAGTTGTGTTTTACAATAATATCTTTTAAAATTTTATTTAGTGCATGTCCTATATGAGTATGTCCATTCGCATATGGAGGACCATCATGAAGAGTAAAACTTTGCGCATTCTTGCGGTTTTTTTTCATTTTTTCATAGATTTTTTTCTCATCCCAAGAAGCATATCTAATCGGCTCATTGTTTATGAGATTGCCTCTCATCTCAAATTTTGTAGTTGGTAAAAGGAGTGTATCTTTATAGTCCATAGTTATTCCAAATAGTAGAAAATTTTTGGATTGTATCTTTATAGGGTTTAAAAGCTACTTTAATCTACTTGTTTGGTGCTATAATTGGCTCAATTAATCTCGCTAAAGGGTCTGAAAAATCATGAAACTACATGTTGTTTTTATCGGTAATAAGTTTATATATAATCTTCCGCTTAGAGAATATATCATAAGAAAAATAGAGCAAAAAGTTGATTTTATACACTCAATTACATTTTTTAAAGAGAGTGATAATTCACTTTTTTTATATTTAGATAAAGAGATAAACTCTCAAAATAGACAAATAATAGTCACAACAAAACAGCACTTCTCAACTATCGGCAAACTTTTATGCACAATTACAAGTGATAATCAGATTTTAAAAGATGAGATGCTCATACCATCAAACTCTTCTGTATATGAAAACGGGAGTTACCTTTTGGAGTATAAAGAGTCTATTACAAATGTACTTCATATGGATGAGATGCAGATGTTTCCTGAAGTACTATTAAGGATAGAAGATTCTAAGGCTACTATACATCTTTTTGAAGAGGATAAAGAGAGTGCTGTTGCAATGCTCTCTCCAATCGCTCAGATGTATGATGTGAAAATTAACATAGTAACTCTTATTGAAGGGTGGCTTAGGGTTGATATTAGAAGTAAAAAATATGGAAATATATCAAAATTTATAGCTTCAGCAAAGCAGTTATTGCCAAACAAATTAATACCATCTTCAAATATCATCGCTTTTATAATAGAGAAATTATCCTCTAGTGGGAAAAAAATTGCTTTTGCAGAGAGTTGCACAGGTGGACTTTTAACTTACTATTTTACAAAAAATAACAACTCATCCAAAATTTTTGATGGCTCTTTAATAACCTACTCAAATGCAATGAAAGAGAATTGGCTTGGAGTGGAGAACAAAACACTTCAGGAGTATGGTGCAGTAAGTAGTGAAGTTGTCTTAGAGATGAGCGATGGAGCTTTAAATGTTAGTAATGCGGATTATGCAATATCAATAAGCGGCATAGCAGGAGAGGGCGGAGGAAGTGAGTATAAACCAGTCGGAACAGTTTATATCGGTATAAGAAGCAAAGAAGCACACCATGAAGAGCGTATAAATTTAAATGGAGATAGAAACTATATCCAGCATCAAAGCGTACTTTTTGCCCTAAAAATGCTACTCCTGATGGACAAAGAGACATTTTTTTAAATTTGCTCTTTTTTGTCTTGACAATTAAAACCTATTTGCCTATAATTTCGTCCTCTAAACGATTAGAGAAAATGTCTTGTTAGCTCAGCTGGTAGAGCATCTCACTTTTAATGAGGTGGCCGATGGTTCGAATCCATCACAGGACACCAGTTTTTTATATGCGCGGTGGTAGTTCAGTTGGTTAGAATACCTGCCTGTCACGCAGGGGGTCGCGGGTTCGAGTCCCGTCCACCGCGCCACGTTTTTGATTTTAAATGGGCGTTTAGCTCAGTTGGTAGAGCGCTACCCTTACAAGGTAGATGTCACAAGTTCGAGTCTTGTAATGCCCACCATTTAAAAACCTTTTGTTTATGAAAGTGACCCTTTCGTCTAGTGGCCAAGGACACTATCACTTCATGGTAGGGACAGAGGTTCAAATCCTTTAGGGGTCGCCATTATTTTTGGTGTTATGTATGTATAAAAAATGGGCGTTTAGCTCAGTTGGTAGAGCGCTACCCTTACAAGGTAGATGTCACAAGTTCGAGTCTTGTAATGCCCACCATTTTTTGATTATATTGCGTTAAATTTCAATTCGCATAGTTTACTATGCTTCATTAAAATTTGCCTTGTCTAATGCAAAAAACAAGTTTTTAAAAACTCTTTTAGAAACAATTATTTAATGCGCGGTGGTAGTTCAGTTGGTTAGAATACCTGCCTGTCACGCAGGGGGTCGCGGGTTCGAGTCCCGTCCACCGCGCCACTACCTTTATTAATTTCAACTTATAAGTTCTAATATCAGATGCAATTTCCACTTAAAATTAACTAGCTAACTTGTTACTCATTTTACAAACGCCAATTCAAATAAAACTTTTAGTTCCTCGTCCATCATACATATCTTTATACCTAAAAGTAATTAGATTTTGCATAATCGCAAAAAGTATCATAAAATTTATAAAACTACTCCCCCCATAACTAAACATAGGAAGTGGTACTCCAACAACTGGAGCGTAACCTATTGTCATAGAGATATTTACCCCCATGTATATAAAAATCATAAAGGCAATAGATATGGTAACTACCTTTATAAAATAGTCACTGCTAAAAATACTTAAACTCATAAGATGTAAAATAAGCATTATATATATTAAAATAATTCCAAGAGCCCCTAAAAAGCCACTTCTCTCAACAAGAAATGCAAAGATAAAATCACTAGTAGCAATAGGCAAAAATCTCATTTGAGTCTGAGTTGCGTCATCTTTTGATTTTCCGCTGAATCCGCCTGAGCCAATTGCTATAATGGATTGTTGAACATGGTAGGATGGCTTCTCGCTAACAAAGTCAAGAACTCTTGTTCTTTGGTAATCATGAAGTAAAAATTTATATGCAATCGGAGAAAAAATCAACATACCTCCAAATAAAAATGCCCATATTTTCCAATGTACTCCAATATAAAACAAAATCCCAAAACCAATAAGTAAAAGAACTAGAGCTGTACCTAAGTCAGGTTCTTTTGCTATTAAAATAAACGGAAGAAGTATATAAAATGCCATTTTAAAAAACTCTTTTAATCTATATCCCTCAGCAGGAGGAGGGCTTTTGTTTATTAGATACGCAAGCATTAAAATAAGAGCAGGTTTTACAAATTCGGAGGGTTGGATTGTGGCATTTATAAATGGAATATCTATCCATCTCTGCGCACCTAGCCTTGCATGGCCAAAGAACTCCACTCCAAGCAAAAGAGTGATACTTAACCAATAAATTAGTGGAATAATCCAGCTCATTCTTCTTATAGGAAGTAAAAAAATAGCTAAAAACGCTAAAAAAGCAACACCAACGTAAGTTGCTTGTTTTTGAGCAAGAGCAGGAACGGCTTCACCAATTAGCCAGTTTGAAGTTATAATAAGAGGTATGATTAATATAATAGAAAAGAGATCAAATTGTGCTAAAATGCGCTTATCAATTCTCCACAAATTTAAAACTCCATAAAATTTTAGAAATTGTATCATAAAGGTTTATAATATGAATGAAACACAAAGTTATATTTGCGAGACTATCGAGCGTCTTGATACATTTTTAAC
The DNA here is from genome assembly GCF_000012965.1 of Sulfurimonas denitrificans DSM 1251. NCBI lineage: Bacteria > Pseudomonadati > Campylobacterota > Epsilonproteobacteria > Campylobacterales > Sulfurimonadaceae > Sulfurimonas > Sulfurimonas denitrificans. Next base: position 812,409 of record NC_007575.1, read on the forward strand.
ATCGATTTTAGGACAGAGTCGCTCACAAATTGCACAACTAATTAAAAAAGAATTAGTTCAAGTAGATGGTAAAGTTGTCTCAAGAAGCGGAGTCAAATTAAAAAAGAATCAAGTAGTTTTAGTTAAATTTCCTCCAGCAGAGATAAAACCTGCATTAGATATTGATTTTGATGTAGAGATTCTCTATGAAGATGATGATATTTTGGTTATAAATAAACCAACTGGTTTAACAGTTCATCCAGCTCCAAGTGTTAAAGAAGCAACTCTTGTTGATTGGTTGAAACACAAAGGAATGAGACTCTCAAGCTTAAGCGGAGAAGAGAGACATGGAATTGTTCATAGACTTGATAAAGGAACGAGTGGGGCTATGGTTATTGCCAAAAATAACAGCACACATGAGTTTTTATCAGATCAGCTTCAAGATAAAAGTATGGGCAGATACTATCTTGCAGTTATTAATCCGCCTCTAAAAGATGAGCTAACTGAAGTAATCTTTCCAATAGCTAGAAGTTCGCACAACAGATTGAAAATGGCACCTCTTGAGCATGGCAAATATGCAAAAAGCGCTTTTAAAGTTTTGGCTTACTCTAATGATGAAGCAAATCAACTCATAGCATGTAAACTCTATACAGGTAGAACACATCAAATTCGTGTACATTTAGAGAGTTTAAATCGGCATATTGTTGGAGATCACATTTATGCTCAAAGCCCAAAGCAAGAGAAATCGGAACGGATTTTGCTTCATGCGTATATAATATATTTTATTCACCCAAAAAGTAAAGAGAGAGTCTCTTTTGTGGCATCTTTGGATAAAGGGATGCAAGAGTATATAGATAAAAAATTTGATATGGAGAAGATAGATGAAATTATGGACCTTAATAACATTATGCACGGCTTCCATACTAATAATTAGTGGTTGTAGTAGCAATGTACCAGTGCCTAAAAAAGAGGCGGTAATTGATGCAACATTACCAATTGTAGAACTTACAAAAAATGGGACAATAGTTGATTCAGCATCAATTGCTCTTGAATGGAAAGCCATTAATGATCAAAGAGTAGAGGGTGTTTATATTTATAGAGTTTCGCTTGATGAAAATAATAGCAATAAGAATGAGTATTATGACACTGTAAATAGTCGTTTCTCGACTCACTATTTAGATACAAAAATAGAGCCAAACTCTCGATATGCATACTATTTTAAAACATATAGCACAAATGCAGAGTCACAAAAAAGTGAACAAACAATTATTACCTCTCTTCCTCAGCTAGAGTCCGTTATCTGGATTCACAGTACACAAGGGATGCCAAGAAGTGCAAAAATAATCTGGCGTCCACATGCAAATGAGAAAGTCAAAGCATATATTATTCAAAGAAGAACTCTTCAAGAGACTAAATGGAGTGATATTGCAACAGTAAATGGTCGTCTTAATGCAGAGTATATAGATGAAAACTTACAAGATAACTTTACATATAAATATCGTATTCGAGTGCTTACATACGATAACATAATATCTAAACCAAGCCAAGAGGTAAGCGTTATAACAAAAGAGTTGCCTATGGAGGTAATGCAGATAGTTGCTTCTACAGATATACCAAAAAAGATTGAAGTTCATTGGAAAAGCACACAGGTAAGCGATTTTTTAACTTATAGAGTGTATCGATCTGTGAGTATAAATGGAAGTTACGAAATGGTTGCTGAGACAAAAAATAGCTCATATACAGATGAAATTAAAGAGGATGGCAAAGAGTATTTTTACAGAGTGAGTGTTGTAGATAGAGATAAATTAGAGAGCATTAACTCTAATTTTACAGCATTAGGAAGAACTTTAGTCAAGCCTTCCACTCCTTCGCTTGCAGAGGCTATGTTTTTAAACGGGCAAGTTAAATTGTCTTGGGTTAGTTCTGATTCAAGAGCAAAAAGTTATATAGTGCAGAAAAAATTCTCAAAGAGCTTTTTAGAGAGCTCTATTGAGGATTTTCAAAACATCAAAGGAAATCAGTTTTTTGACTCAAATGTTGAGTTTGACAAAACATATTTTTATAAAATTTATGCGGTGGATGCAAATGGCATAAAATCAGAACCAAGTGTGGAAGTAAAGTTAAAAATTGAAGATAAGAGTATGACTCCAAAAGCAGTAGAACCTTTGAGAGTTAATCAAAGAGTAGAGCAAAATAGAGTTGAACAAAATAGAGTTGAAGTGCCAAGATCTGTTGCACCCCAACCAGCAGTAATAGAAGAAGTAATTATACCAATGAAAGATTTTAACTAAAACGAGAATTAATGCCACATTTACATATTGCAGAGTTTAAAGAGGTGGAGATACCTTCATCTAAAGATGGTGTCTCTTTTAATTTTATAGCAAAAAATTCATCACATCAGGAGGAGAAATTAATCTCTATAACTGTGGATGAAGATGAATTTTTCCTCTTAGCGATAGATGAGAATAGTAAAAAACTCCTAAAGAGTGATAAGCTTACAAGACCGCCATCCATCTTTAATGTCCATAAAGCTCTGCTCTCATACGCAAGTGCTACATGTATGAATATTATTTCATCGAATGTGCCTCAAAATCAAAAAAATATTCATTTAAGAGAAGTTAAAGCGCTAAAAGATATAAATTACTTTGCAACTACGTTTCCAAAAAAGGAGAAGATTTGTATAGAAGTGGGTTTTGGTTCAGGTCGTCATCTGCTTCATCAAGCGCAAAATAATCCTAATATTCTCTACATAGGTATTGAGATACATACTCCATCAATTGAGCAACTCTTAAAACAAATCAGTATAAAAAATATTGAAAATATTTTAGTTTTAAATTATGACGCAAGACTTTTTATGGAGTTAGTTCCATCAAATAAGATAGATAAAATTTATGTTCATTTTCCAGTACCATGGGATAAAAAACCTCATAGAAGAGTAATATCTACGGCATTTATAGAAGAAGCGAGACGTATTTTAAATATTGGTGGAACATTAGAACTTAGAACAGACAGTGAAAACTACTATGCCTACTCTTATGAGACTTTTATCGCATTTGAAAAAACCACACTTCATATAAATAAAAATAGAGATATTGCCATAACTAGCAAATATGAAGATAGATGGAAGAGAATGCAAAAAAACTTCTATGATGTAACTATGATAAATAGCGAGGAGTCTCCAGAACTATCTTTAGAGGGTGATTTTAATTTTTCACATGTAAAATTAAATACGCAAGAAGTTATCAATCTTTATAAAAAAACTCAAAAATTTGATAGTGGCTTTATAAATTTTGAAAGAAGTTACTTCCTAGATGATGGGGCTATGTTACGTGTATCTATGGGAAATTTTGATAAACCTGAGCATCTTTATGTGATAGTAAAGGAAAATAAAGCCTACTACTATCCAAAAACACCGCTTAGATCAAAGAGCAATCTTATGGCGCATAAACTTTTAAATGGGGTGCTTTGTGAATAAAGTAATAATAGCTAAAGATCTCTCGTTGGCATATTCAAACAATGAAACTATTATAAACAAGGCAAATTTTTCTATAAGCTCTGCTGATTTTGTCTTTATTACAGGTGCAAGTGGAAGCGGAAAATCTACACTTTTAAAGTCTCTATTTGGAGCACTTAAATTAAAACATGGCTCTTTAGTGGTTGGTGGCGTGGAGTTAAGCAATGTCTCTCGCTCAAAATTAAATTTTTTAAGAAGACATATAGGGATAGTTTTTCAAGACTATAAACTTGTTAAAGAGTGGAGTATTGATAAAAATATAATGCTCCCGCTTTTAATAAATGGATATGTAAAGGGCGTTGCTCAAAATCAGGTCGATAAACTTTTAAAACATGTAAGATTAAATCATCAAACAGGAAAATATCCGCTAGAACTTAGTGGCGGTGAGCAGCAAAGAGTTGCAATGGCAAGAGCACTCGCACATAATCCTATACTAATCTTAGCTGATGAGCCAACTGGTAATCTTGATGAGTACTCTTCTGGGCTTATTTGGAACCTTTTAGAGGGCGCAAATGAACAGTTGAAGACAACAGTGATTGTTGTCACTCATAATATCCCAAAAACTTTGAATGTAAATTATAAACATTTTCATATTGAATATGGGAGTATTCATGAAGTCTGTTAAAAATCATCTCTCTTTAGTAATAGCTCTCTTGAGCATACTATTTTCTATGCAGGTTTTCTTTATTGTTGATCGCGCTATTGATGCCTATAAAATCACTCTTTCAAAAAACTACTCAGTCATCGCTGTAAGTAAAAAAGAGTTAAGTTCTGATGAGTTTAAAAAGATAAATAATATTATCTCAAATATTAAAGAGATATCTCCAGATTCTGTTATAAAGAGATTAAGCAGTGATATGAAGAGCACTAATGTAGAGCTTTTAAAACTAACTCTTCCCAAGTTTTATAAACTCTCACTAGAGTATTATCCCTCACCTGCGGAGGTGAAAAAACTAAGAGATGATTTGCTTGAGAATAGCTCCATAACTAAAGTAGAAGATTTTTCTCATAATCATGATACGGTTTATAAACTTCTGCTTCTATTTAAAAATGTTGTCTCTCTTTTTTCTATTGTTGTTTTGATTGTAACAGTTCTTCTTATATTTAAAGAACTCAGAATTTGGCAGTATAAGCATAATGAGAGAATGAGCATAATGGGGCTTTTTGGTGCTGCTTTGTGGCTGCGCTCAGCTGTGCTATTTAGGCTCTCAATTGTAGATGCGTTGATTGCTAGTATTGTATCAATAGGAGCTTTTGTCTATCTCTCCTCTTACCCGTGGATAATAGAGCAATTCAGAAGTATCGGTATAGAAGTTGTTATTTTTAATCCAATAGATGATTCATTAGTTATTATAGGAGTCGCTATGTCGATTTCTATAGTTTTAGCATCACTGATTGTTTTGGGACATAAAGAAGAGGCATGACAAAATTATTTGTACTTTTTTACCTTATCCATTCATTAGTAGATGCAAAAACAAATGTTGATACTAAAATAGAAAAAACAAGTTCTGAAATAGGCTCTTATGCAAAAACACAAGAGGCGATTAGTAAAAAAATGGATGAGACTGCACAAGCCATTATGCAGCATGAAAAAGAGATAAAAGCTCAACAGGAGTCTCTTAAGAGGCTAAAAGAAGAGCTAGCAGAAAAAGAGAGCACTCATAATGAGAATGTAAAAGAGATTAAAGAGTTAAAGAGATCACAAGATGGACTGAAGCAAAATGGAAATGAGCTAGAAGAGGAGTTGGTTTTTACAATTGCTCAAAGTGTTACGCTCTCCATTGTTTTAGAAGAGGAGTTTAGTGCTTCGCAAGATTCATTGATAGAGTATGAAGTCCTAGAGAGTATGTTACGCAGTGCAAAAGTGAAAATAAAAGAGTTGAATGATAAATTCCATGAAAACTCTAAAAATATAGAGGTACTAAATAAACATGTAAGCACGCTAGAAGCTGCAATTGCTTCAATCGATTCAAAAAAACGAGAGGTAGAGAGAACTCAAGCGGCGAATATTGTCTCACTCAAAGAGCTAAAAATTGCAAGAGAGTCATATAAAGATGAGTTAAAAGATATTTTAAATAAACAAGATTCACTTAAAAAAACGTTAGCACAACTTAATATTATAAAAATAGATGAACTAAAAAAAGCAGAGGAGGAGGCTCAGAGGAAAGAGGCTTTTAGTGAGAAACCAACAGCTCCTAGCAGTGGCGATTTACCGCAAGTTAAAAGTGTAGGAAGCAGTTATCAAGCTGCTAAAACTAAACTTTATGTTGGAGAAAAAACTATCCCGCCATTTGAACCGTATAAAATTACAAAAAAGTATGGGAATTATACCGACCCTATTTATGGTATTAAAGTTTTTAACGAGTCTATATCGCTAAAACCAGCACAAGAGAATGAAAAAGTAAGAACAGTTTTCAATGGAAAGGTAATATATGCGGATAAAACTCCAGTTTTAAATAATATTGTAATTATTGAGCATGATGATGGTATTCACACTATTTATGCAAATCTTTCTCAAATTGCACCAGATATTGAAAAAGGGAAAAAAGTCAAAAAGGGCTATACAATAGGCAGAGTAAGTGATGAGCTGATTTTTGAAGTTACGCAAAAATCATTTCATATAAATCCAAGTAGCTTGTTTCAATGATGCTTGAACACTTTTTTATTCTCTATTAATTTTGATATAATTTCAAAAAAATTTTAGGTAGAAAAATATGAACTTTATTCAAACCCGTGGATGTGACGCAACTAAAGTAAAAAGTGTAACATTCTCAGAAGCTATCTTAAACCCAATCGCCTCTTTTGGAGGTCTTTATGTGCCTGAGGCTTTGCCCTCTTTAGGAGAGGCTTTTTTAAAGAAACATTTAAACTCTTCATATAAAGAGTTGGCATCTGACATGTTAAGCCGTTTTGAGATAGATATTGATAAACATGTAATTGACGAAGCGCTAAACCTTTATGATAGGTTTGATAATCCAAAAAATCCAGTCCCTGTCGTAAGAGTGAAAGAGAATCTATATGTAAGCGAACTCTATCATGGTCCAACACGTGCTTTTAAAGATATGGCTCTACAACCTTTTGGAGTCGTATTATCTTCTATTGCGCAAAAAAGAGATGAGCACTATCTTATTTTGGCGGCAACTAGTGGCGATACAGGTCCAGCTGCACTAGAGACTTTTAAAAACAGAGCAAATGTTCAAGTTGCATGTCTCTATCCTGATGGCGGAACAAGTGATGTTCAAAGACTACAAATGGTTACAGAAGATGCAAAAAATCTAAAAGTAATTGGAATAAATGGCGTTTTTGATGATGCGCAAAATGCACTAAAGAGACTTTTGGCTTCAGATGATTTTAAATCAGCTCTAAAGAAAAAAAACATTCTTCTCTCGGCTGCAAACTCTGTAAACTTTGGGCGTATTATTTTTCAAATAATTTACCATATTCATAGCTATTTAGAGCTTGTCCGTCAAGGTGCTATTCTTATGGGTGAGAAGGTTTACTTAAATGTTCCAAGTGGAAATTTTGGAAATGCACTTGGTGCTTACTATGCTTGGAAAATGGGACTTGGGGTTGAAAAAATCATAATATCTTCAAATGAAAATAATGTTCTTACGAAACTTATTAAAACTGGAAAATATGATTTAAGAGACTTACATGTAGTAAGTACAACTTCTCCAGCGATGGATATATTAAAATCTTCAAATGTTGAGAGAATTTTATTTGATATGTTTGGTTTTGAGAGAACAAAGGAGTTGATGCAAGACTTGGAGTCAAAGAATTTTTATGAGTTAAATGCAGATGAGCTTAGCAAACTTCAAGAGAGCTTTGATGCTGATTTTTGTAACGGCGATGAGGGTAAAAAATATATAAAAGATACATTTTATAATAATGGTTATCTTATGGATCCCCATACTGCCACATGTTTAAAATCTTACGAGACTTGTTCAAATCCTAAAATAAAAACAATTGCTTACTCAACAGCAGAGTGGACTAAGTTTTCTCCAGTAATAGCTAATGCGCTAACTGGGGAAGTTGATGCACAGGATATTATAGCACTTGAATCAATCTCTAAAGAGGCAAAGCTTGAAATTCCTGCTATGGTAAAAGCTCTTTTTACAAAGCCGATTGTTCAAAAAGTGGTTATTGAAAAAGAAGATATAGAAAAAGAGATATTGAAGTTTATATAATTAAACTTTTCTTTATTAGAAAGCAGGGCTTCTTTTGCAACTTGTAACAGAGACTATTTGTCAAAAAAATAGAGATAGTTTTGATGATTTTTATGCCATCTACTCTCTCTCTTTCCCGCATAGTGAACAAAAATCAAAAGAAGAGCTTTTGATGATGCTTCACTCGACTAACTACACGATTTTTATATCTAAAATAGAAACTCAAGTAGTAGGTTTTTGTATAATTTTTCATTCTGAGAAAAGTTCATTTTATCTTTTAGAATATATGGCTATTGATGGAACTAAAAGGGGCTTGGGGATAGGCTCAAAGCTTTTTTCTCACGTTACTATGCAAATCTTTAGCAAATATGGTATCAAACCTATACTCATAGAGATAGATTCACCCAAAGAGAGAAGTGATGAGCAAGAACAAAGAGAGAAGCGAGAGCAGTTTTATAAAAAGTTAGGATGCAGAAAAATTGACTCCTTTGATTATATTTTGGCAATAAACAATAATCAAATCACACCTTCTATGGAGCTTTTAGTATATCATGAGGATATGCAAAATATTTTAAAATCACAACTTCAAGAGTGGCTTGAAGAGATATATACGCTGGTTTATGGATGCGCTAAAGATGACAAACGAATCGATAAAATGCTCTCTCATGCACCACAAATTTTAAATCTTATTTAGGAGAATAAATGGAACTTTTTTTTAATGAAGAGTATGCTATATCTTGAACATTTTAAATTTTATTGATAAAGTAAATTTTCAAATAGCGTAAAAGTGTAATTAAAGTTCAGTTGCCCTTTTATAAGCTCTCTCAACAGCGCTTATACATGCTGCTCTTACATTTCCATCTTCTAATGCTCCATAACCTGCTGCGGTCGTACCTCCAGGGCTCATAACACCATCTTTTAGAAGTGCAGGATGAATATCTTGAATTAGTTCTCCAAAACCTGCAAATAAACCACGCATAACTACCATTGCATCGGCTCTTTTCATCCCTTGTTTAACTGCCCCGTCTGCAAGCGATTCAGCGATAAGCGCTAAGTATGCAGGTCCGCTTCCAGCAAGTCCTGTTGCAATATCTAGCTCTTTTTCACTTCCTAGCCAAAGAGTTGTGCCTATAGCTCCAAGAAGCTCCTGTGCTTCAGTCTTAAACTCTTCATCCCCAGTAAGCGTTGTCATAGACATCCCAACACTAGCGGCTAAGTTTGGCATAGCACGAATTAGTGCATGTGGATGTAAATTTTGTCTTAATTTTTGGAGTGAAGTTCCTGCTAAAACAGAGTATATTACTCTAGCTTTACCATTAATTCTAGTAGCAACTTCTTCAACATTTGCAGGTTTTACACAAAATATTACAGTTTTATCTTCAACACTAAAATCATCCATAAGAGCTTTTTCTATATCAACTCCAAGCTCTTTTTCAAACTTTTCCAATTTTTCTAAATTTCTTCCAACTACTTCAATCTTATAACTATTTTTTAAACCTTTTGCAATGCTAAGAGCCATATTGCCATTACCAATAAAAGTTATAGTTTTCATAAAAATGCCTTAATTTTTTTATGGTAGTATAACATCATCACAAAAATTATCCAAGGATGATTAAAAAGGCAAAGAGATGGAAAAATTTTTACAAGAAGCAAAATCTGCAAGTAGGGTTTTATCACTCTTAAGCGGTGCTAAAAAAAACAGAGTCTTAAAAGAGATGGCTAATGCTCTAAGAGTAAATAAGGCAGACCTTATAGACGCAAATGCTCTTGATATGGCAGATGGTAAGAAAAATAGCCTCTCCTTGGCATTGATGGATAGACTTCTTTTGGATGAAGTTCGTATTGAAGCTATGGCTGTAGCGATTGAAGAGATAGCTGCATTAAAAGAGCCAGTCGGGCGGGTGCTTGATGGCTGGGTAACTGAGGCTGGACTAAAGATTGAAAAGGTCTCTATCCCTATTGGAGTTATTGGGATTATTTATGAATCTCGCCCAAATGTTACAAGTGATACGGCTGCACTTTGCTTTAAGAGTTCAAATGTATGTGTGTTAAAAGGTGGAAAAGAGGCTCAAAACTCAAATGAAGCCATAGCAAAAGTTCTTCAAGCTACACTAGAGAAAAATTCTCTGCCAAAATCTCTAATCTCTCTTGTTCCTGATTCATCAAGAGAGGGCGTTGCTAAGCTAATTAAGATGGATAAATATGTAGATTTAATAATCCCTCGTGGCGGAGAAGGGCTTATAAAATATGTATGTGATAATGCAACTGTAAGCGTAGTAAAGCACGATAAAGGGCAATGTCATACATACATAGATAAAGAAGCAATCCTTGAGGATGCGATAAAGATTGCAATAAATGCAAAAACGCAAAGACCTGGAGTTTGTAATGCAATGGAGACACTTTTGGTTGATAGTGCCATAGCAAAAAGCGCGCTTCCACTTATTAAGGCAGAGTTTGATAAAGCAAACACAAAATTAAAAGGTTGTTTAAAAACTCAAGAGATTATAGATGTAGAGAGCGTAACGGAGGAAGATTATGATACGGAGTATTTGGATAATATCTTAAATATGAGAGTTGTAGATGGAGTTGAAGAGGCGATAGAGCATATTGTAAGATTTGGCTCAGGTCATTCAGAGGCTATTGTGACTCAAAATGTAACAACAGCTGAAAAATTTCTAAACTCTATAGATGCGGCTGCTGTGTATCTTAATGCATCAACACGCTTTACAGATGGTGGATCATTTGGTTTTGGAGCAGAGGTCGGAATTAGTACAAATAAGCTTCATGCAAGGGGTCCAATGGGGATAGAGGGACTCACAACATATAAATATAAAATTTATGGAAGTGGGCAAACAAGATAGGATTTTTTTAGAGTTAAAGATATTTTGTTGATACAAATCAACACATAAAGCCAAAAGATAAATTACAATAGTGAATATTAAAAATAGAGGAGCGTTATATATGCCACTAATTCCAGAAAATGCTACAAAGATTGAAGTTCTTGGAGCTACAGTTGATTTTTTTAAGTTAGAAGAGGATGGTCAAAGTACTTACTATTTTGATACATCGAAGTGTGGACCTCCAGACCCTATGGTAAATGCTGTAAGTGGGCTCAAGCTCATCAAGGGAACAAAAGATAAGTTAGTGATGATTAATCATAAAACACCTGGTGGCTTATTTGCAAAACTTGGAGATGATATATCTCATAAACTTGAAGAGACTGATAATGGTTTAGTCAAAGTAACCTTTAGTAGCAATGAATCTTCATCAACAGATACTAATCTGCAAAATATTACTCACTAAATAGATTTTATGTTTCCTATCTCGCAAGATTTCGCACCTCCATTTAAACTTATCTCTCCATTTTTTATTTTGGGGAGCCTGTTTTATCTCTTGAGTGCTATCTATATATTTTTTATCTCTGCTGAGAATCTTTTTGTCCTAGACACGAAAATAGTAGGTTTTGTACATCTTTTTTTACTTGGGTTTATTATGATGACTATCTTTGGAGCAATGGCACAACTCGTACCAGTTGTTTTAGAGGTTGGTCACTTTGGGGTTGAACTGTTTTATGCGATATGGCCACTGCTTGGCATTGGTACTATCATGATGGTATTTGGCTTTGTTGGCTATCCAATGCTGCTCCCATTTGGAGGAGTCGTTGTGCTTATTGCGATGATGATATTTGTTATGGAGATATTTTTAACTATCAAAAAGATTAAAAAATTTAATCTTGTCATGAAAAGCATACTTATATCAAATACATTTCTTTTTTTTGGTGTCATTTTAGGGCTTGTTATGGCTCTTGGCTATAGCGGGCTTATAACTGTTGATATTAACATGTTGCTTAGGGGGCACCTGTTTTTAGTCATCATTGGCTATATCGTAATCACTATTATGGGATTATCACTGGTTCTTCTTCCTATGTTCGGACTCTCTCACGGATTTTCGCATAAACCGTTAGAGAGAGCAGTGTTAATGGTTGGTACAGCTGTTATTTTAGTTGTTGCTTCATCATTTTATCCATTGCCAATTTTAGAGTATAGCGGATATGTATTGGCTATTTTAGGACTATGTATATACTTCTATTTTATAAATACCATCTATAAAACAAGAGCTAGAAAAGAGATAGATATATATGCTAAATCTCTGATGTTTTCATATTTTTCGCTTATAGCCTCTTTAATTCTTGCTCTGCTATATTTTTTATTTGGGGCGCAAGAGCTTCTCCTGTCTTCTGGCTGGATGATGTTTTTTGGCTTTTTTGCTTTTGTTGTAACGGGACATGTATATAAAATAATTCCGTTTTTAGTTTGGTTTGAGAGATTTTCTCCACTTGTCGGAAAACAGAGAGTTCCGATGTTAGCTGATATGGTTCCAAAAAAAAGCTCATCAGCACAGCTTCTCTTTGGCGCTATAGGTGTTGTGATAATAGCAGTAGCTATTTTACTTCAAGATGAAAAACTGATAAAAGCAGGTGCTTCTTTTTTACTAATAAGTACTTTGGCTTTTGTAAAGAGTGTTTTTTTTATGATAAATTATAAATAAGGATTTAAAATGTATTCAAAAGAGGAGCTATTTTTAGCAATTTCAACTGTAATTGACCCAGAAGTTGGCTTTAATCTTGTAGAGATGGGGCTTATATATGATGCTTCATGTGATGTGGATGGAAATGCTTATGTAAAAATGACGCTCTCTACAAAAGCTTGTCCTATGCATCAGTTAATTCAGCAATGGGTAAAAGAGGCTGTTTTAAAGATGGCAAATATAAAGAGTGTAGAGATAGATTTAGTTTGGGAGCCAGAGTGGAATATCACAATGGCTGATGAACATGTAAAACAGGCATTAAGCAGAGGTTAATTCTGCTTTATGTACTCGTTAATCGCTTTACATGTATGTTGAAGCGATCTTTTATATTTTTTTAATTTAGTTATATACTCCAAATTTGCAGGGTTTGAAATACTGTCTTTTAACTCAATTGCAATTTCATGAAGCTTACTAGCTCCAATGTTTGCAGCAACTCCAGAAATATCAAGCAATATTTTCTTAGCATTTGAGCCATTTGAATTGCTTATAAGTTCTTGAATGAGCATCGCTGAGTTTGAATACGTTGAGATAAAATCATGCAAAATTTCAATGTAAAACTCTTTATCGCCACTGCATATCTCCAGACCTAAAGCTATGTCAAACTCTTTTAATGCTTCGTTGTTTTTATATAATATAGTATTTTTTGACTCTTGTGCAGTTGTGTAGATATATAAAATATCATAAAGAGCATCTATATTCAGTGGTTTTTCTACATGTGCATCCATCCCAACATCTAACATATTCTTTATATCAGCAGCATCTGTATCACCGCTGAGAGCTATAATTGGGATGTGCTCATATTTTGGATTTTTTCTAATTAGTTTTGTCGCTTGAAAACCATCTAATATAGGCATATGAACATCCATAAATATAATAGAAAAATCACTGTTTATTTCTAGCATATCTAACGTTTCTTGCCCATCGTTTGCCACTTTTATATCAATTCCTGATGTTGATAAAAGTCCTATAATTACTTTTTGATTTATTATATTATCTTCAGCTATTAAAATTTTTACACCAGTAAAAATCGAAAAGTCATCTCTAGTTATTTTTTGATGTTTTATCAGTTCTCTCTTTTTTCTACTCAACATTGGTTTAACATCTACCTTTTTTTCTATCTCTTCACGAATAATATTTGTTGTTTCTTTATTTTGCTTGTTTTTTTTAACTCTAAGGATTAAATATATAATAGACAGACCCAAAAATAGGATAAATACAACTATTTCAATGTAATTTTCACTTAAAAAATTTTGCATCAACAAAGCCTTTTTCTTTTATGGTATTGTAATGAAAATTAAACTTTACAAAGTTAATGTATAATCACAAAATAGATAATTTATAAAAAGATATAGGCAATAGATGCAAACAATTCCACATGTACCAGTTCTTTATAGAGAAGTTTTAGAGCAATTTAAAAATATAAAAAATGGAATAGTAATTGATTGCACTATGGGTTATGGCGGGCACACATCTTTGATACTTGATGCAAACCCAAATATAAAATTAATTGCCATAGACCAAGACCAGAGTGCAATAGATTTTTCAACAAAACGTCTTGAGCCGTATGGAGATAGAGTTGTTATAAAAAAAGGGCGCTTCTCTACGATAATAAAAGAGATTTTAAAAGAGTATGATATAAGCGATATCAGAGGAATTTTGGCTGATATTGGCGTTTCATCGCTTCAATTGGATAAAAAAGAGAGAGGTTTCTCTTTTTTTAGCGAAAATCTTGATATGAGAATGGATGAAGATGCGCCTCTTAATGCAAACATAGTTATAAATGAGTACTCTTCACATGAGCTACAAAGAGTTCTATTAGAGTATGGAGAGCTTAGAAACTACAAACAAATAGCATCTTTTATAGTTTCTAACCGCCCATTTTATTCAGCAAAAGAGCTCTCAGACGCATTAAGACATCTTATGCCAAGTGGGAAAAAAATACATCCTGCAACGCTTTTAATGCAGGCAATTCGCATAGAGGTAAATAATGAGCTCGGCGAGCTAGAGTCTCTCCTAGATACAATACAAGAGAGAAAATTTTTAGATACAAAAGTAGCAATTATCTCATTTCACTCACTTGAAGATAGGATAGTAAAAAATAGATTTAACGAGTGGAGGGCTAGTTGTATATGCCCACAAGAGGCTATGAGATGTACATGTACTAATGATAACTCTTTGGGCAATATTTTAACAAAAAAGCCTATCATTGCGCAGATGGATGAGATTCAAGCTAATCCTCGGAGCAGAAGTGCAAAACTGAGAGTTTTTGAGATGAAAAAATGAGTGAAAAAACGGATCTTTTAGAAGAGTTAGACACGGTTATAAATCCAAAAAAAGAGTTGGATTTAAACTATTTTTTATATGTTTTACTTGGTGTTTTTTTCATAGTTGCGCTGCTTTTTCCTAAAATATATATCCAGCAGCAAATCTACTTTGCAAGCAGAGATATAGCAAAATTAAAGGGTGAATATGACACCCTTAAAGAGGAAAATAGGCTCATTCGAGCTTCTGCTGAATCTATTAGATTTAAAAACCAAATTCTTGATACACTTTTTTAAAGAGGCTCTATGATTAGACGCTTTTTAGAGTTTGCAATAGATAAACCACTCTTAAATCACATTCTTTTAACTTTTATATTTGTACTCTCTGTTTTTTCCTATATAAATATTCCAAAAGAGATATTTCCTCCTATGAACATGGATAAAGTTACTATCTCTGGTGGTTATGTTGGCACATCTGCTGATGTACTAGATAAGATGGTTGTTAAAACAATAGAAGACGATCTGCAAAATATAGCAGAGTTAGATACCATAAAAACAACTATAAAAAATGGTTCATTTGTAATTATTGCAGATATAAAACCAAATTCTGATAATGCAAATGTATTAAATGATGTTAAAGATATTGTCGGAAGTGTAAAAAAAGATCTCCCAGCTGATATGGCTGAACCAATTGCTAAGATTAAACTACACTCTTTTCCCCTAGCACTCGTTGCTCTTGTTGGAGATAAACCAAAAGGAGAGCTACTGCAAAGAGCAGAGGAGCTAAAGAGTGAGCTTAGTAAGTTTAAAGAACTCAGTGAAATCACTATTAGAGGAGATGCGGATGAGGAACTTGTCATTAATATTGATGAGCAAAAACTCCTAGCGTATGGTCTAAAGCCAGCTTTAGCGGTTGAGGCGATTAAAAACATAAGTTCTGTTTTTCCTATTGGAACAATTAAAGAGAGAGGCTCACATCTCTATATATCCACATATAACGGTGAGAAGAACAAAGATGCCATTGAAGAGACTATAATCAGCGTTGGCGGCATAAAAGTCCGCATAGCAGATATAGCAGAGGTTGAATTTAAACTTAGTGATCAGAGCGAGCTATCTCACTATAATGGAGTGAGAAATATATCTATAAATATTGCAAAATCCGAAGATGGAAATGCAATAGAACTTGTAAAGCGAGTACGTACTCTCTTAAAGGAGCAAGAGAAGTTGCATGCAGATTTGGAGTATAAGATATATGCTGATACTTCCATCTGGATAAAAAATCGTCTAAATACTGTTTTTGCAAATATAGTCTTTGGTCTTATGTTTGTTTTTTTAGCAATGCTGCTTTTTGTAAATCGTGGGATTGCATTTGTTGTTGCGATTGGGATACCTGTTAGTTTTATGATTGGGCTTATCGCATCTGAGTTAATGGGTGAGAGTTTAAATATGCTCTCTCTTCTTGGTGCGCTCATAGCTCTTGGAATGTTGGTTGATGAAGCTATTGTTGTGGCTGAGAATATATATAGACACTTAGAAGAGGGTATGGATAGGAGAGAAGCGGCAATTGTAGGCGCACAGGAGATGTTTCCAGCAGTTTTAACAGCGACTTTGACAACTATTTTTGCATTTTTGCCTATGCTTTTGCTTAGCGGAGAGATGGGTATGTTTATAAAAATCATACCTATTATGATAACGGTGCTACTGTTGTCATCTCTTTTTGAGGCATTTTATTTTTTACCTCTACATGCATATGATTTTTTAAAAGTTTCACAAGAAGATAGTTTTACAAAAAAGATTTGGGCTAAGTTGTCATCTTGGCATAACGCTGTTTTGCACTTTTTATTTAGGCGAAAACATATATCGTTAATATTAATTGTAGTAACAATTCTCTCTTTGAGCGCAATAATGGCAAAAAATGCAAAGTTTCAATTATTTCCAGATTTTGATACAACGCAGGTTTATGTTTATGGCAAAGTAAATGTAAATAATGAGCTTGAGGATACAGAGGCTATTGTAACAGAGCTAGAAAAAGAGCTTCTAAAAAACATTAAAGGTGATGATATTGCCTCAATAACATCAATTATTGGTTTTAAGCTTGATGCTAAAAATATGGTTGAGACAGGAGAGCATCTTTTCCATATCTTTATAGATTTAAGTGAACGCGCCCCAGATAACGTATTTGATAAATATATAAGCCCATATCTCTCCATAGAGTATGATAAAGAGGCTCTAAAGAGACAAAAAGATGCAGTTGATATTGCAAAAGATGTACAAAAAGTTGTAGAGCCTTTTCTTGATTTAAAGAGCAGTGATAAAAAAGTTTTTGAGGAGCTAGTTGTTAAAGTCCCAGGAGCTGGAGTTGTTGCCTCTGATATTGAAATTAGCATTACTGCAAATGATGAACAAAAAATACTCCAAGGTGTAGAAGAGTTAGAAAATGCTCTACATGTAATAGATGGTGTAAATAATATCTCTAATGATGCAACGCTAGGCGAGAGAGAGTTAAAACTACGTATAAATGAGTATGGACAACAACTAGGTTTCAATGAAGAACTCATTTCAAGAGAGCTTCGCTCTTACTATCTAAAGGGCGAATATGGAAAGATGTTTAATGAAAATGGGCTAGTTAGAATTAAAATTGAGAGTTTGGTTAATCAAAAAATAGATTCAATCAACAGCATAGAAGTTCAAATCCCATCTTCAGATAAGTTTGTGCTGCTTAAAGATATATCTGACTTTATAATGACTCAAGGATTTGTAGCTCTTCAAAAAGAGAATGGTACAAGAATAAGAACAGTAATGGCTTCACTTGATAAAAAAATAGTTACATCAGCCGAAGCTATGAAAAAATTAGAGCCTACACTTAAAAACTTAAAAGAGAAAGGTTTTGTAGTAGATATAAAGGGTGAAGAGAGGGAGAATGCTAAAAATAAAAGAGAGATACTACAATCTGCACTTATTGCGATTTTTCTAATTTTTATTACCCTCGTTTGGTTATTTGACTCTATTAAAAAGTCGCTTATTATTATTAGCACAATACCCTTAGTGTTGCTTGGCGTGTTATTTGGACATATGGTTATGGGTATAAACATTACTATGCCTGGCTTGATAGGCATAGTTGGTCTTGCTGGAGTTGTTGTAAATGATGGACTGCTTGTTGTTAGTTTTATAAAAAATGCAACAAATACCCAAGAGTTGATGAAACAAGCTCAAACAAGATTAAGACCAATTTTTTTAACATCTCTTACAACTGTTCTAGGTCTTTCAACACTTATATTTTTTGCTTCAGGCCAAGCTATGATACTTCAACCAATGGCAATTTCCTTAGGATTTGGTATAGCATGGGCGACAGTGCTAAATCTTATATATGTACCACTTCTGTATGCCGTCATTTTTAAAATTAAAGATACACAGCCATCAGAAAAATATAAGCTAGGCTAAAGTATAATTCCGACCTACAAAGCAATAGCTTCTATAGAAACAGTGGGTTCTTAGCTCAGTTGGTTAGAGCCCTCCGCTCATAACGGAGTGGTCGAGTGTTCGAGTCACTCAGAACCCACCACTGTCAACGCAATTTCAAGCCTTTTTTAAATCTTTATTTTTAAAGTGTCGCTAAAAGTGTCGCTAACATTCTTAAATAAATCAATACTTGTATCTACTTTCAAATGGCTATCTTTAATAAAACCTGCATAGTTTTTAATAATCATCTCTGGCGAAGTATGTCCAACTATAGCAGCAATCTCCATAATCTTAAATTTACCGCTATTTAACATTGCAGTAATAAAAGTATGTCTTGTGCTATATAGTTTTCTATATTCAATACCACAATCCTCTACAAGTTGATGCCATCTTCTTTTAAAGAAACTTGCATCTTTTATAAAGACTCCATCATGTTCAAACAGATAAAGAGATTTACTTAACTTTCCTTGACTCTCAATAAATGGTTTAACAGCTTCAAACATCGGTATATCTCTAATGCTCCCGATTGTTTTAGGTGTAGTTATACGACCTTTAGAGATAGATCTTTTGATAGTTATTCTATCGTTTAAGATGTCTTGATGCATTAAACCGAGTATTTCACCACTCCTCATGCCTGTATGCAAAGCAATACCTAGATAGTTGCGGAACATTCCATGTGATTTCTCTAACAATAACGATACTTCATCTGTTGAGAAAGGATGAATAAGCTCTTTTTCAGAGGCTTTGAACGTAATATCCGTTGCAACATTTTTATTAACAATTTCAGCGTCCATAGCAATGTCTATTACACTTTTTATACAAGACAAGTAATCTTTTTTTGTTCTATCTTTAATATTATCAAATGATGATAGATACTCTTTTACCATTAGTCTTGTAATCTTATTGATATCAAAATCTTTAAAAAAGTCATTTACCTTTCTATAGACATATATTCTGTTATGAAAACTTTTGTCTTCTTCATGTAACTTTAAATATTTTTCATAAAAGTATGAAAATTTTTTAGAAACATTAGTTTTAATATTGAGCTCTTCTTGCTTACGTGCTATCCATGGAGACAGATATTGAGTTTGCATATATTTTAAAGTTTTTTCAGTCTTTAAAACTTTTGTGCTCTCTTCAAATTTTTTAACAACGCTGTTTTCAAAATACACATAGTACATTACATACCAATATTTTCTATTTTCTCTATTTATTATAGAGACTTTTATATTCTGCACTTTTTCTCCTTTTTTAAAGGATTTTGTGCCATTTGTAATTAACAGCAAAATTTTAGCCTATCTTCTATCTAATAAAGCTTTTACTTCATCATCAGCTTGATAGTTTTTAATCCAGTTCTCTAGTGCTTCTATGCTCCATAAAACCACTTTTTTAGTTTTTGATTTAGTCGGCGGAATAAAATAATGAATTCCTTCGATAAATTCTTTATTCATTCTCTGAGAGAAATAATCAGTACTAATATCAAATATAGTAGGTAAATTTTTAGTTTGAATATATTTTTTCATAAACATTCTCTATAAAATTGGCATTTCTATTTTTTCCCGCGGGAAATTTTGAGAAGCAGATACTACATTTCGGTTATCGGAGTTATCGGAGTTATCGGAAACTACATTTAAACCCTCATAAACCCCTATTTTAAAGGTTCTCGGAGTTATCGGAGCAATATATTCACTATTTTGCGTTTTGCTTGACTTATCGGAGTTATCGGTTTTATTTGTATCAAGTGCTAAACCCTCAGAAGTGCCTAAAAATAGACTTCTCGGAGTTATCGGAGTTATCGGAGCAGTATTTACAATATCTTCATATACTGTTTCAACAGCAGCAGCTTTTTTATCAGCTGCACCTATTAAAAAGTAAAGTTTTTGGTTATTTCTATCTCCTCTCTCAAAGTTCCAAAGTTTGCCCTCGTTATTTTTAATCACTTTGGCCGCTTTCTCTTTGTCAAACCCTAAGTCTGTAAGGTTTTTTTGAAGTTCCGACCACATTGGTTTATTTCGAGATGATTTTAAGTACTCTATCGTTTCATTTATCATCTCATCCATCTCTTTAGTCTGTTTTGCGTAAGCTATGTCTAGTTTAGTAAGAGTGTGGTTGTGAGCATTGTATGTGAATGCTATTTCTTGCAAGTCTCCAGCTCTTGCTTTGAAAGGTTTTAAAATCAAAGAATTTTTATCATCGTTTCGCTTGAGAGTAAATGCATTTGATGTATCTTCTTCAAATGCTGATGAACCTGCATAATCACTCTCAAAATCTTTTTGTTTTTTGTTTTGATGATGTAGAAAAAGAACTGTAGCACCGTTATTTCTTAAAGTTCTAAGTATCTCCATTACAGGTGATACGTCTTTGTTTTTGTCTCGATCTCCAGCGATGAAGTTTTTTATAGAGTCAAATACAACTAAGTAGTTTGTTAGATCCATCTTTTTCAAAGTGTTTATAATTTGCCAAAGTTCGTTTTTACTTAATCCTACAAAATATCTAAATTTATTACCATGCTGCTTTTTAAGATGATGGATGTTTCTATCTCTAAGAGTAGATTTAGAATTATCGCCATCAATGTAAAAGACCTGTTCTATATTTTTTTGCCCTAGCATCATATTAGCAGCTGCAACACTCAGTAAGCTTTTACCAGTTCCAGGACGAGCACTTATCATTGTTATTTCATTTTTAACTAAAAAATTATCCATCAGGTATTCGAATTTGACATTTTCAATTTCTTCAAAATCGATGTCAAACTTATCAAAAATGCTATTGAAGGTTTTATCATCTCTTTTTAGCTGCTTAATGCCATCAACAGTGTTTAATCTCTCTTGTAAGCCAATAAGCTCATTTATAGCTGCTAAATCCCCGTGGGCTACTTTACTGCCGACTAATGTAATTTGTCTATTAATAGCATCTGTTTTTAGCTCTTTAGCGTATGCTAAAATATTTGAGATAGGATTAGCTGCCAAAATATCAAGCATCACACCATCGTCGATTTTTGGGAACTTCTTTTTTAAAAACTCTTCATCTATCGGCAGATCTTGTTTGTTTAGCTTGAGCATTGAATCATAGATGAGTTGATGAGCCTGAAGATAAAAATCCTCTACATTTAATATATTTGAGATGTCCTGTAATTTTTGAGGCTCAAAGAGTATTGAGCTTAAAATGCTTTTTTCTATGCTTGTATTAAAATTATGTTCATGGTTCATATGCCATCTCCTTCAAATAATGATGATTGGATTTTTTTTAAAGTTTTTTTAGTCTTTTTTTTATAGATATTTCCCGCTTTTATTTTTGACTCTTCTTGCCAAGGCAACACTTCCATGTAAAAGTTGTGTAAATCGCCTAAAGTAGGGTTTTTTAAGATTTCATTTTCTTCTTCAAGTTCATAAAAATCTTCTCTATTTTCAAATTGAAATTCATTATCTGTATTATAGATAATAGGGGCGTTTTGTTGCGCACTGCGGTAAATACTTTGGCTTAAATTAAAAAACGATTCTTTGTCGTTTTTTTCAATAAAGATTTTAACTTTACTTAAAATAGAATTCTTGAACTTTCTTGAATTGGCGTCCTGATATCCTGTTAAAACCCCTTGACATAAGGCTTTTATATCCTCCTCCCCGCCACTAAACCATGTGTATTTGGCGTTTCCGAAGAGGCGGAATGCCTCGCAGAGCGAGGTTCTTGAGGGAGATTCGTTTTTAGAAAAACTCTCTACTATTGATAAGAGAAGACTTGCCTCTTGAATAAATTTATCTTTAATTAAGTTTAAGACAATTTTATTTTGCTCGAAAGATATGCTATAATTCACGGTATTAAGGGACATTTGGGCTCCTTTTTCTGTAGATTTGACCGACCAAGGCTAAAATCTACAGGTTTTTAGATTAGATGTATCGATATTTTAGTATTAAACTTACATATTGTCAAGTTTAAAAAGGTAATTATGTCAGATTTCTTAATTGTTTTAGAAAAAATTAAATTATTTACTAATACTAGTTCAGATAAAGATGTTGCAGAAAAACTAGGTGTTAAACCAGATACGTTGTCGCAGTGGAAAAAACGAAATAAAATACCATATTCAGAGTTATGTGTTTTTGCAAATTTATATAATGTTGATTTGAATTGGTTGCTATTATCAGATAAAGGAACTCAAAAAATCAGCTTGCCAGATTATCTTATCATTTTGGTTAATAAATCATACGAATTAAATCGAATTGGTTTAACTGAAAATCTTTTAAAATTTATTTTTGAAAGTTCAATAAAACAAAAACTTAGAAGTTATGATAAATCAGTTCCGTTTTTGAAGTACTTATTTTGGGATAGGTACGACACCTTGGCAAACTTTAGATTAATGATGAGGGCTTTAAAAAAATTTAAAAAAGGTGATGTACATAATTTAAAAATAGAAGATTCTAAAGCTGTTTTAATTGATTTAATAAAAAATTACCAACTTACAATTGGCGATCGTACTGTATACACTATACGAAATAAAGATAAGAAAAATACCTTGAAATGGCTGGAAGATACTTTTGATGATTTAGAAGCTTATGCTATCTTAATGGATATGGAGCTGGCTATAAAAGCCTTTGATGAAGCTAAAGAATGGCTAAGTATTAATTTGCCAATCTTAAAAATCAAAGGCGAAGAAGTATAGTAGAATTTTTTTAAAAGATTTAGTTTTTAAAATTTTCTGCCCATTTTAAAAGAGCCTTTTTATTATATTCTACTCTTACCATTGTAGGGTATTCTTTAACTTTTGAGAACGAGGATAGCAAACCTTTGTCTCTCCAATTTTTCACAGTCTGTGGATGAACTCTAAGTAGCAAAGCCGCTTGCCTTTCACTGATAAATTCTTTCTCCATTTAAATCCTTTAAATTGTTTTACTTACCTAATTCAAATTTCTTTTAAATCATGTGTCCTTTTTTAGCAACTCCTGTTTTTCTTTCTTTAAGTTGCTTAATTGCTTGATTGCATCTTAAAATATTAAATATCCAGCCTGTAATCATAAATCCAATTGCCAGCGTTCCGATTGTCGAAACTAGAAGTGGATTATTTTGCGGTATGATGATAAATATCTCTATAATGAGCAAGAAAATGCCGACTGATGTAAAAACCCATGTAGGAATTTTTAAATTTTTCATGTTGTAGTGTCCTTTTGTTTTATTTACCTAATTCAAATTTCTATTTTAGTTTTTAGTTTTTTCGATTGTTGATATTTCTGTGATATACTTCTTTTGCTAATACAATTTCTTCATGTGAACTATGGAGTGACAAGACTAGGTCAAGGGATTAATTACCCCTTGACCTTTTTTTTTGTCCTCCAAGTTCACATTTTGAAGGGGTTCTTTATGGATAAGCTTGTATTAGCATTGCTGCTTATGTGCATTTTTGCACCGTTACTTAGGTAACGCCAAGGGGTTTACGCCCCTTGCCCCCGAAAACTTCTATCTTCAAAATTTCCCGTGGGAAATTTTATTGTTCATTTTGCTTCATCTCTGCAACTGCTTCAGTAATAGTTTTGACACTTTTCTCTGCTTTTTGCACTTTATCCTGCATAACTTTATTTTCTCTATTTTGTACAGCTTGTTCTAACTGTCTCTCTGCAGCGTTATTTATCTCATCTCTCTCTGGATGCATTTTCTCCCAAGTCAGCATGTCTTTTAATTCTTGTGTAGAAAAATTCTCAACTTTTTCGGTATTTATTCTAGTGTTCGCCGCAGAGCTTGCTGGATTCTTTGTGCCGATAAGCCCATCCTGTAGTGCTTTATCATGTGCTGTTTCAATCCTTGCATAGTCTTTATTTTCAATCGTGTTAATCATTTTGTCAAATTCGCCCTCAAGTCCTATAGCTTTTGCTGTGCTATCTATCATCGGATTTTGCTTCAAAGTGCCCCAGATTCCCAGCTCATCTTTAGCATGATAGAAGTTTTCTTGTATCTTATCTTTACCGCCATCAATTTCATCTTTGGTATTTACTTTGTTTTGTTTCGTGAAGTCCTGCATATCGCCGCTTGCTTCTGCTCGTTTTTCTTCATGAGCTTGCTGATATCTCTTCGTTATACTGTCGTTGATATTTGCCATGTCAGAGTTGTTTTTTGGCACATTGCTTGTGTTTTTGATAATATCTGGAACTATGGCTTCAACTCTCTCTTCAACATTGGTTGATTGAGCTTTGTAATGCTCTCTTTGTTGTTTAAATTTGTCTTCAGCTTCGCCGATAACATCTTTAGCCTTTTGAACTCCACTCATATCTAAGTTGAGATTAGTACCGCTAGCTGCCTCAAAAGCTTTTCTCGTTTCGTCAATATGCATTCCGCCTCGCATTTGTTCTATTGCAATTTTACCTGCGTCTAATAAATCTATTTTTGAAAGTTCAGGGCTATTATTGATATAGTTATTTAGAGCATCAGGAAGTAGATCATGTGTCATCGATAAACCTTGACGTGATGTAATATTATGAAGCTTTGTAATTGATTCTGAATCGCTCCAAGATTTAACATAATTATCAGCTTTTGTAAGAATATCAGAATCATTAAATCCGCCTGTTTTTTGAGCTTGTTTTGCAAGTCCAAGAGATAAACTCTCGTTTTCATTGATAGAGCTTGTAAGATTTTTTGAGAAAGTGTCACCAAATGTTTTAGCGTCATCTCCAGTTATGGTTGTGCTAAAATCTTTCGAATCAGAACTTTTACCAGTTACTGTATAGCCTATGGTTGCGTTACCCTTCACGGACATACCAGTAAACAGAGAAACACCATCAGGGGAGCCAATAGTAAGATTTGCATTTGCTCCAGCGTTTGCGTTATGATCACTTGAAAAATTAAATTTATGCCCGTTACTCGTCATCTGTTTTAATGTGTTTGTGATACCTTCTTGCGTAACTTTAGTGAGAGCCTCCCCAGTTGCATGACCCCATGTGTTTGTATCTGAGAATGTATTTGTATCAATATTCGTGCCTCCTGCAGTTGAGCCGTTCGCCAAGCTGTGAGCAAAGCTTGAGTTAAATGCAGCGCTATTTGAAGCAAGTTCCTGAAGAGTTTTGCCTGTGCTAGCAGATATGTCATTAACTAAACCTGCGCTGATGGTTGTATCTTTAACTGATGTGATTTTTGTACCATGTGCATCAGCAGTGATTTGACCAAGTCCAGCAGAATCAGATGTTTGTGTTCCAATGCCTTGAGCATTTGTTGTTTTAGTTCTGAGAGAACCATCATTAGCAACATGTGAGGCTCTCCATGAATCTTGTCCGAGATAATCATGCGTTCCATGCATATCTGTAGCGCTAAACTTGCCTAAAGAGCTGTTTCCAACACTTATATTTCCGCTTGCAGTTTGTGCAGCGGCAGATGATGCTGAACTATTTGCAACTGCGCCTGCTCCGCTAAAGAAGCTAACAAATCCTTGTTCTGATTTTTTAGCTATTGAGTACGCAAGAACTGGAATCATCGTGCCAACATAGCCAATGAGAGCTATTAGAAGTGCTAAGTCTTCATGCATTTTATGAGTTCTAAAAAAAGTGAGACCGCCATCAACTTGTGGCCAAATCAATTGAGACTCGATTGTAATAAATGTCATAGCATTTAATATTATAGCAAGCGGCGTCCAAAGTATCATTGCAAACAATAGTGTAAATCCCATTTTAATATGCCCTAAATCGCCGTAAATAACGGAGAGCAGTACAAGAAGTATAAAAATACCAAGCACAAGAACAGTTAAAATTGCCTTGTAAAGTGGCAGGTTTTTTTGAGCCATCTTTCCCATAGTCATTAATGTTTGTTGTTGATTTGCCTCTGCTGCCGCACTTGCATATGCTAGAGCTTGAACATCTCCACCTGCTGCAAGTGCAGTAGCTTTTATGCCATCTTTTGTCATATTTATTAATGTTTGTTGCATGAGATAGTCTTTTGAGTTTTTAGATGTACTAAAAAGTAATTGTGATGTTGCTGCCATTGCGCCCTGGTATTTGTCTTGTGTAATTCCCATCTCTTGAGCAAGAAGAGGTTCTAAGACGTCAAGCTGTTGTCTTATATCAGTGTTAACTAATAATTCCCATACATCTTCACATTGCTTATCTATTCCATTAGGATTTGCTGTACTATAATAAGGAGTGAGATATCCAGTTACTTTAAGATCTGCTTTTAATATAGTACTGAAATTTATAATATCTGCAGAAATTTCGTTCATTGCGATTGCGCTAAATATACAATTTCCCATATACTCATTAAAGGTTCTTCTCGTATGACCATCTGCAGCAATTAATGATTTTACATTCAGTGGCGCTGCCATGGTGAAACCAAGACCCACATCTGTGTAATTTAAAGAGTTTGGAGTTGCCATCGCAGACTGAAACCCACGTGCTAGGTTTCTTTCTAAGTTTGTAAATAAAGAGAAAGTTTCACCGATTCCTATAGGGACATTGTTAACAATAAATGTTTGATTAGTTACTTCATCTTCGATAATATAACGTTTTGTGCTTGTAGAAAAAAGTCCAATTATTAAAGTTATGGTAAATAAATATTTACCCATCGTAACAGCCATATCAGAACTGCTAGCACCGCTTACGGTATTTTTTATCATCAATAAAAACCCACCGATGGCAACAGCTGATTTAAAAATATAGTTGTCTTGCGATAGAATTGTTACAGCTTGTAAGACACGGTAAAATAGTTCGCCGTATCCCCATGTGTAAATTGATGATTCTGCAGCAAATAGACTTACGGAAAATAAGATAAAAAATAAAAACAATTTTTGCATGTTTACTCCTCTTTGTCTAATTCAAATTTCTACATTCCCATACCTGAGCTTCTTATCTGCTCTTTTTCAACATTTATATCTTCCAATGCTTTTTCTTGCAGAGCTGCATCTTTAACTTTTTGATTATCTTCGTTTTGTTGTTCATCTTTTTGAGTTTGCATTTTAAAGTCGTCAAAAAGTGGTTCATCGGTGTGCTGCATTGATTTAAAAAGCTCAAGCTTCATTTCTAGCCTTTGTTGAATATCACTATCTAAATTGCCATTTTTTAGCTCTATCTCTGCAGTTCTAAAATTTCCATTTTCTATTAAATTTTCTATTTTTACTTCACGGGCAGCCTCTAGCTCTTCATTTAAAAATTTGCTCTCTAATTTAAACTCTTTTTGCAGTTCTAGTTCTACGCTCTCAAATCGTGCTTCAATTGCAGCATTTATTTTTAATTCTACGCCGCGCATATCATGCTCTTCAACTTGTTCTACTAGATTCATAGCTCTAAATACATCATTTTGAGCAACTGCATTTTCAATTTCATCAATTTTAGCTTCGTACTCTCTTGTTTGCTCCAGCTGCTCTTTGAAACCATCTACAAAACCTATCATCTTTGAATTTCTATTTTCTAATTCTCTATCATTAGTACCGTCGTGTTTCTCCATGAGCTTATCAAACTGCTTTTCAACTATTAAATCTGCCATAGCTCTATATTTTTCATCTTGATAGCTTAATCCTTGACTTTTTAATTCATTTGCCATGCCAATGGGAGTGTCTAGCCCATATTTTTTAATATTTTCCTCGAACTGTAGATGCGTATGCTCTTTTACCATTACCTCAAGGTAATCTTTGCTTTTTATATCTAATGCAGTGGCATACAAATCTATCTTTATCTGTTTTTCAACTAAACTATCCTGTGGAAACTCTTTTTCATGTTTTAGGTCCAGCAGCTCAAGAGTGTCTATATCTTTCTTAAAAGCAGAGAACATCTCTGCTCTCGTTAAGTCTCTAAAATAATTTTCTTGCTGCTCGCTTGAAAGTTTTGAGGCATCTACGCTGAGCAAATGCTCATTTGGATTCAGATTTGCAGAGTTGAAAGCAGTACCATTATCATTTATATATTTTCCGACTTCAAGTGTATTCATTTTGCTAAAATCAACATCTTCATATAATTTGTTTGCTATTTTTTGAGCA
Source organism: Sulfurimonas denitrificans DSM 1251 (assembly GCF_000012965.1). Classification (NCBI taxonomy): domain Bacteria; kingdom Pseudomonadati; phylum Campylobacterota; class Epsilonproteobacteria; order Campylobacterales; family Sulfurimonadaceae; genus Sulfurimonas; species Sulfurimonas denitrificans. Next base: position 840,306 of record NC_007575.1, read on the forward strand.
AAATTAATCTGTTTATCGCTTACTTGTGGTTTAGCCAGTTTGAAATTATCTAAATTGTCTTGCTTCCATTCTTTAAGATTTATATTGCCAAATCCTCTAGCTTCATCACTTTTTTTAAAATTTATAATCTGCTGTTTTGTTTCTATCTTCTCAACACTAAACTCTTTTAACAGTTCTTCCCTTTTAAACCCTGCATTTTCTAAAGCACTTACAGATACTTGCTGCTGTTTGTCAGCAACATGACTGATTTTTTCTATCTTATCTTTTTGTTCTGGAGTGAATTCAGGATTTTGGATTGCTTTTGTTAAAAGAGAATCAAACTTCACTCCATTATCTCCATGCTCTAGCCTGATACCGTCCATCTCTACTATTTTTTCATCTTTTGAAAAACAGTTTGTATCAATCCCATATTTTTTTAAAGAAGATTCTGTAATATCATCATAAGCTTTTATTTTGCCTCTAAGTCCGTCAAGTCGCTCTATATTTGTTTTTTTCTCCTCTTTAGATACTTCATTTGATTTTGAAGCTTGTTGAAAGTACTTAATACGAGCTTCAACAACATCAACAAGAGCTTTTCTTGTATCGTTTGCAAAAATCATTTTATCAAGCTTATAGTGATTGTTTAGTGTGATACCATCTATCCTTTTTTGCGGTATTTCAAATGGCTTATCGACTCTGTTATTTAGGTGTTCAAATCTATTATAAAGCTCTTTTGAAATTCGTGGTTCATTTTCAGTATTCCACTCTTTTATTTTTTCTTTATTTGCAGTAAACCATTTATTTATTGTGATATCATCCTTGAGATGTTTTGAAGATAGTTCAAGCCCTTTATCAGTTGCTATTTTATCGGCAAGAAAGAGTTTTTGATTCTCATCTAAAAATGCTTTAAATTGTTCTACGTCTTTTGGAACTTCGCCTAGACTATATTTTTCTGATAGCTCTAGAGAATCTTTGTAATATTTTGTAAAAGTATCTGCATATCTATTTTTTGCATTAGTTATAAACTCATTATATTTATCAGAATGCTCTTCAAAAAAGCCTTTAATTTTATCTGCTGAATTCAAAGCTTTTTCATTGATAGGTATTTTGTAAGCAGTTGCAATTTTTTTGATTAAATATGTATTTTGATTTGCAAATTTACTTGTAGGCATATCGCCTGTAAAACCTGCTATCTGTTTTGCCTCAGAAAAATAAGATTTGTCTTTGTAAAATATTTCGTATCTATCTGATTTATCCATCGCAAGTTGTTTTGTATTTTCATAAAATCTCTGTTTAATTTCAAAAAGCTCATCTTTAAACATTTTAACACCATCACCGCCAACATCTTTAGTCGTGAGAATTAAATGTGCATGAGGATTGTCTGTATTTCTATGTATGGCAAACGTGTAATCAAAGTTTTTATGAAAATCTTGAGAAAATGTGTTGATGGTTTTAGTTATCACTTTTGAAAATTCGGCATTTGTCATCTTGACATTAGAGTTCGGAGAAAATACAAGTCTGCGTTCACCAGTGATATCTTGCATCATCGATTTTGCCTGAGAATCTGAAATTTCATTTCCGTTTTTGTCATATAAGACACCGCCTGAACCTTTTACTTCATCTCTTGACATGTAGTCGATATGCTTCTGTGCTCTTAATTCTGTAGCTTCGTTAGATTCATCTTTAAAAGCACCATCACGCATAATGTAGTCTATAGCTTTAGTTGCTCTTATCGATGCTCCTTTACCGACTGTATATGCCGACTTAAAGAAGTTATCTGCTCCAGTCATTTTTACTATTGCAAAATTTGCAATTACAGGTGATGTAGCAAACGATGAAGAACTTAGACTAGACGCAGAACTTGATGCTGTTGTGCTATCTGATGAAGTTTGTACTTTTGCAGATACGAGAGCTGGACTAGTTATATCAGCAGTTGAAATATTTTTAAAAGATATATTTTGAGTAGATGATTGCTGAGAAGCGTCATTTACACTTAAAGAAGCATTCCCTGTTAAACTACTGCTTAACTTATAGTTATCGTCAAAATTTGTTTGCGTGTCAACATTAAAATTTGTACTTGTGTTAGCAGCACGAGCTGGTGCTTGTTTAAATTTCGGAACATTTTCAAAAACAAGATCTTCATCAAGTTCATCGTCCGTGCTTCTTTTTTTTCTTTGCTTTTCTCTTATATTCCAAAGTAATAGTTCTTCTTGATTCATGATAACACCTTAGTTAGTACTGCAAGTTTCGATTTCTGGTAAATCATCTTGAATTTTCGTTTTTTCATTCTCATCGGCTTCATCATAATAATTTTCTAACTCTTCTTTTGTATCTTCCACCTCTGCTTTTAGTAAAAGATTTTGTTTCTCTTTTTGTGAAATAGTACTTTTATAAATAGTTATAAGTTGCTGATGATTTTTTAGTGCAACTTGTAATTTAATTCGTTCAAAAATCAAAAAAGCTATAACGTTTCCAAAAATTAATCCCTCTACAAAATAGTTAATCATCATGTCATTGAAAAGCCAATAATATATATAGAAAAGTCCTTTTCCTATAATTGGAATCTGGTAAAGCGCCATTGCAAAATCTTCACTAAAAATTCCAAAACTAAGCGGTGTTAACATGTAAATAATATGAAGCAAAAGTATAAAAAATACAGTTGCAATAAATTTAAAATTTAAAATATTTTCAAATTTAACAAATATTTTTTTCATTTTATTTCTCTATTACATTGTCAAAAAATGTTTTATTATTTTTTGGTTGTAGAGAATCTACCTCATGATTATTTGTTAATTTTTTAGCTTCACTGACATATACAGAGATTGTTTTATCTTTTGTTTCTTGTGTCATATTTTCGCTTAAATCATTTCTGATTTTTAATTTTAAGAGATGGAAATTTGCTAAAGCATATAACAAAATTCGTGTGAGAATTTTAATTATACGTTCATTACTTTTGTCAAAATTTTCATTCATATTTTGTTCCATTTTTTCAAGCCGCTTGATAATTTTTCCTTCTTCTTTTTTTGATTCATTCAGGTGTTCAACTATAATATTTCTTACATATTCGCTCTTAGAAGTATTGTTGGTTGCGCATATTTTGTTTAGAGTATCTTCTAGCTCTTTAGGTACTCTCATTGTTAGTTTTTTTTCCATTTGTATCTCCTTTTTTTTTATTTTTGCCGCTAAAGCGACCCCTTGCTCTTAATAAGAGCAGGGCAAGTTAAAACGGTATGCCTTATTGTCGTCTTTTTTGTCTTACATTTTTTTGATACTCTCGTTGTTTAGGTGTTTAACTAGTGGTACATCTAGTGGCACACTTTGTAGTACAACTTACTTTTTTAAAATATTTGTCTTACGCTTGTATTACATAATTTTAAAAAGCTCTTAATTTTGGTAGCTTTTATGTATGGCATTGGTGCCTCTTTATGTATGGCGATTGTCTTACATAGTTATATCATCGAAACAAAACTTTTTGTGTCACAGACCCTATAGCCTTGTAGTTCGTCCGCTCTTTTTATTAACTCTTTAACGAGTTTCTTTGATGCTTTTTTAATTGCTTTTGCTTTTAATTTTAAAAATGCTGCAGTTAGAAATTCGTCTTCGTCTTCGTCTTTTTTCTCTAATTTAGACTCTTCTTCAGCTATTAAAATTGAGAATGCATCGTCGAAATGTACAAGGTTATCAAGGAGATTAGTTTGATAGACAACTACAGAACCACTGTATCGTTTGTCAAATAAATTTTTAAAATTATTGACAATTCTTGAAATTACTTTATTAATGATTTCTAAGCAATCCATATCTAAGTGAATAAATGTAGATTTTATTCCAACTGCTTTTCTTATGTGTTCTCTAGTATCTTCTGTAGCCAATGGATATAGTTCATCAAATAAAGAGTATTCAACTATAAATTTGTAATTTGTAGTCCTTCGTAAAATTTTTGCTACATCGTCTTTAGCAAATTCGTAAAAAAAACTTTCACTAATTTCTTTTAAACAATCATTTATAATTGCCTCTTTTGTTTCAAGTTTATCAATTAAATCTTTTTTCCAATCAAATTTAATTTTCTGAAATTTTGACATATAGTCTCCTTTTTTTATGTGATGCCTTATTCAAATTTCTAAAATTTTATAATTTGGTTTTTTTGTAATTATTCGATAAAGTAGAATAGAAATTTGAATTAGATAAAATAAAATAAGGAGTAAAAAAATGGAGATAGTTCTTATTGCAATTATTGGTATCATAGGTTTAATGATTTTTACTAGCGGTGAAGATAGTTCTAAAAATGAAGTTGCTTCTAAAAAAAGTGATAGTGATGATGAAAATTTTCATAGAGACGATGAAGCAAGCTCTTTCTCTTCATCTGATGATGATTCTTCCTCCGCTCATTTTATAAATCCTGCTTCTGGTGCTCCTATGATTGACGAGGGAACATGTGGATTAGATACACTTGGAAATTCATATGGGAACGATGATATATTTGAAAATACAGATACTCATTCGGAGTTTTGAAAATGATGAAAAAACAGATTACTAAATTTTATAAAATTAAGGAATTAAAAAATATGCAATATATAGCTTTTATGCATAAAGAAGACGATGACTATGTAGCAGTAGTACCAGATTTAGGTTTTACTTCTAGCTACGGAGAAACATTTGCTAAAGCAGTTGAAATGATAAAAGAAGCAGCAGAGCTTTACTGTGAAGACTTAAAAACACTTCCGAAAGCTTCAACTTTGGAAGAGCTTCTACAAAGAGATGATTTAGACCTGGAACCAAACGCAATTCCTCAGCTTATAGATGTAAAAATATCATAAATTTTTTGATGCGGTATTAATGTTTAAAATGGAAGATGCCACCCTTTTACAAAAAGTTAAATATAAACATCTTTCCTGTGAGCTATTTTTGATATTAGCATTAAGTTATCTTCTTGATAAAAGACAACTCTATAGTCACATATTCTTAATCTATATGCACCATCAAAGGGTGTTTTTAGTTTCTTTATCTTAGTTAGAACAGGATTAGATGCGAACTCTTCTATGCCATCAAGGATGAGTAGAGCTATTGATTTATCTAGTTTTTTTAGTTGTTTGAGGGCTTTTGGGTCATACTGGATATTATAGACCAAGTTCTGCTCTTACATCTTTGTGAGAGATAGTTTTTAATGTACCCATCTTATAATCTTGAACTGTTTTTGTAACAGATAGCACATCAAAGTACTCTTGTAGAGCTTCTCTAATCACTTGTGCTTTTTTCTTACCAGTTTCATAGGCAACTAAGCCAAGTTCTTCTATTAGATTTTCTTCTAAAGTTATAGTTACTTTTTTAGTCATAGTAAACACCTTTATATATATTTACCGTATTTTACCATACTTTTTATAAGCCAGCTCTTTTGGTGTAAGAATGCAAGTATCTGTATAGGAGAACATGATGAAAGAAACTACTTTTGATGTAGGGGTAAATGCTGTTTTCCAGCTATTGATTCAGTTACCAAAAAGAACTTAGTTTATCACTTACCTTATATTTGTAACTCCACCTATGACAACTATTGATAGTATAAAATAATTGCAGAGTATTTTTTGCTTTTATAGGCTAAAAAACCGATAACTCCGATAACTCCGAGAAGTCTATTTTTAGGCACTTCTGAGGGTTTAGCACTTGATACAAATAAAACCGATAACTCCGATAAGTCAAGCAAAACGCAAAATAGTGAATATATTGCTCCGATAACTCCGAGAACCTTTAAAATAGGGGTTTATGAGGGTTTAAAAGTAGTTTCCGATAACTCCGATAACTCCGATAAGTATTTAATAGTATGTTATAATTTTAAAAGTTATAAGATAAAGGATTTAAAATGCATTCTTTAGTATTAAAAGTAGATGATGGGTTTTACACTCAGTTGTTGTCTTTTTTAAATCAGAATAAGCGGCAAGTAAATATACTTGAAGATATAGAAGATGATGGGTTTCCTGCTATTAGCACTGATGAAGCTAAACAAAGAGTATCTTCAGCAGTAGAAGAGTACAGAAGCGGTAATATGAAAACAGTACCTTACTCTCAAGGTATGGATGAAATCGATAAGTGGGTGAATAACCTCTAATGAGAATAGAAAAAAATCCATTTTTTAATGATAGACTTTTCTCAATTTTAAAATATATTGCTATCAATAATCCTGCAAACGCTAAAAAATTCAAAAAAGAATTAGATCAAAAAATAATAAATCTAGTAAATATGCCTTTTAAGTATAGACAATCAATACATTATGATGATATTAATGTCAGGGATTTAATTTTTAAAGGCTACACAATACCCTATTTGATTGATAATGATATGATAGTAATTCTTGACATATTTAAATGGGAAAATAAGTAAGTTAGATTTTAGATTTTTCACATATAAAATTATGAAAGACAATAGCAAAAGTGTCGCTAAAAGTGTCGCTAAAAATTAAAAAATTAGAAATAATTAGCGTTAATTACATATGGCAAAATCCTTATAAATGCGTATTTATGGGTGCAATAAGCTCTCCTCATAACGGAGTGGTCGAGTGTTCGAGTCACTCAGAACCCACCACTGTATAACTCCCTCCACAACGGACTTTCAAAATAAAAATCACTTAAAAAATAATTTTACAAATTAAAAGAAATAAGCTGTTTATACTTTACATGTAGTAAATTTACAACATAATCTACCTTATCTATGGTTACATCATCTCTAAAAGATAGTTGTATGCTATTTCTACTTATCTCTTCATCGTAACCCATAGCTTGAACTATTCTTGAGGGTTTTGAGAGGCCTAGTGAACATCCTTCTCCATTTGTTATAAATACTTTATTTAATGCTAATGTTCTTATGAGTTCTCTGGCTTTTATATTTTTTAAACCAAAATGTAGTGAGTAATCCAGTGTTGTCTGGGGCTGGACAAAAAAGTAGATATTATCTTCAAAAATTTCCATTAGTTTCTCTAAAAAAATATTTTTTATTTTATGGTTAAATCTTTGTTCATCTAAGGCTTCTTTGCATAGTTTTACAGCTATTGTGTCAATAGTTCCAATTGGAAGAAGTGTGAACATATCATCGTTAAAAAGAAGTACGCTTGAGAGATTGAAACCAGTAAGTTTGTAGTTGTCAAAATAGAGAGCGTCGCTGTTTAAATCTACATGTGCAGATCCATTTGAGATTATTTTAGCATTTGTGAGTTCTTTTATTTTTTGAATATCATTTTTTACAAAGGTATCCATGACATAAGAAGATAAGAAAAGAAAATCTATACTGCTATCTTTTAAATTGGATAGATTTACTTTTCCATCTTTGTTTAGGTTTAGCCATTTGATTTTAAAGCCAAGTTTCTCATATATATTTGCACACTCTATAAGTGCTTCACTCTCGCCCTCACAAATGCATATATTTCCGCTTAACTCAAGCAGTAATCCTAAAAAACCCTCTTTTGAAAAAGAGAATGTTTTTAGTTTTTTGTATCCAAATTTTTTTTTATATGTTTGGCATAAAGTCTCAAAATCACTACTTTGACTTAAGGCGCCTAGTGAATAAGAGTTTGATATATCTACTTTTTCAATTTTATTGTATTGCAAAGTATTTAGATTTATCACCTTATGCCTTTTTGAGAATTTATGTACTTATTCTACCAGAATGAGTATATATATTCATCTTTGTATCTCGTGCAAATCCTACAAGTGTAATGCCATGCTCATTTGCAGCTTTGATACCTTGAAATGTCACAGCAGCTTTAGATACAACTATAGGAATTTTATGCATAACGCATTTTACAACCATCTCCATAGAGAGTCTTCCACTTGCGTAGAGTATTGATCTTGTAACATCTTTTTTATTCATAGATGCAAGACCTATAACTTTGTCTATTGCATTATGTCTTCCAATATCTTCTGCTACAAAAAAACTGCCATCTTCTAAAACAAGTTTAGCTTTATGAACACAACCTGTATTGTCAAAGAGTTCTGAGGGCTGAGAAAACTCTTTCATAGAAGAGAGTATAGTGTTTGCATCTTTTGAGTAATCACTACTTACAAACGCACAATTAAATATTTTCTCTGCATTTCCAGTAACGCCTACGCAACATCCTGAGGTTAAAGTCTTCTCTTTAAATAAGTTCTCATAACCCTCTTTTGAGACAATAGCTTCTACATGTACATCTAACCCATCTTCACTAACTTCAAGAGAGCTAATATCATCAAAGCTTTTAATAACCGCTTCTGATAGTAAAAAGCCCACTATATGTGCATCTTGATGTTTTGCAATGCTCATAACTGAGAGAAATTTTTGACTATTTAGATAAAAGTTTACTTTCTCTTCTTTTATAACATAATCTTCTATATTGCTAATCCCATCTTTATCAAACTTTTCGATAATTACTTTTTTAGTATGATTATCAAATTTTGAATAAAGAAGAGAGAAGTTTTCACTTCTCATAATCTTAGTCATGTGTGACTACCTTTTTGATTGGATATCTGCTAAAACATCTGGTGCTAACTGCGCAAGATGCTCTCTTGGATATTTTCCACTTATTAAGCCTTTTAGATTTCCCTTTACCGCTATCATAACCGAGTAAACAAAATCCATCAAGAAAAACATGATAAGTACACTAGCTCCAAAGTGAACATAGATTAGATATCTCTTAAGCTGGATAAACTCACTATGAGTATATGCATCAGGATGAAGATACCAAATTGTTATGCCGCTAAAGAGTAAACTTGCTCCCATTAGAATAAAAACTATAAAGATAACTCTTTTCATTGGCGTGTAACTGCCTTTTAGTATGAGCTTCTTTGTCATAGAGTTGTTAAAGAGAATCTTTGCATCTTTAAATGCAATAACGCTCATGGCAAACCATAAAGGAAGCCAGACAAGACCCAACATCTCATGTGAGCCTCTTAGAAAAAATGCCACTTCTCCACCACCTGAGCGCATACCCCAAGTTATGTTAAAACCTGTAATTATTAAAGAAACTATCACAACAATATTTAGCCAAATTACAGCTCTATGAAAGATATTAAAGACTTCAACTTCATCACTGGGATTTGTAACAACTGCGACTTTTCTTCCATATTTTACATACATGAAACAAAATATTGCAATCTCTGCTACAAAGACCCACCAGATAAACTCTTGTCTCTCATTACTAGCACGAATAATTTCAGGTGCTATAGCGTTATAGCTAGGACCAAAAGCCGCATTTACCATCGCTTGATAGTTTGAGGTTGGCTCTACAAGAACTCCTCTAGTATCTCCGCTCAGTATTACATGTAAGGGAAACTTTACAAAGTATTCCCAATCCATAATCATCATAAATGCTACAAATATAAAACCTACAACACCTAAGCCTAGAAGAGTTAGTATATATGCTCTGTTTCTAGTAAAAAATGTATTACTTTGCATAATATACTCCTACCAACCATAAGACTGAGTTGATATGCCTTTTCCATGAGCTACTGCTCTATGTGTTTTAATAGCTGCTACTTCGTTTGCATCACCTACTAAGAGAGCCTTTGTTGAACACATAGAAGCACACATTGGAACTTTGCCCTCTGAGATTCTATTTTGTCCATATTTTTCAAACTCTTCATGTGAGTTAGTCTCTTCTGGACCACCAGCACACATAGTACACTTATCCATTTTTCCTTTTGTACCAAATGCTCCATCTTGAGGGAACTGTGGCGCTCCAAAAGGACAAGCAAATAGACAGTATCCACAACCGATACACTTATCTTTGTCATGAAGAACTATACCATCGGCTCTTATATAAAAACAGTCAACTGGGCAGACTTGTTGGCATGGTGCATCAGTACAATGCATACACGCCATAGACATAGACATCTCTTTACCTACAATACCCTCATTGATAGTTACAACTTTTCTTCTATTTATTCCAACAGGAACTTCGTGTGCTTCTTTACAAGCTACAACACAACCATTGCAGTCGATACAAAGATCCTCATCACAATAAAATTTCATTCTTGCATATTCTGGCTTGCTCATTTTAATCTCCTATGCTCTCTCAAGTCTTACCAAAGAGCACTTAGTCTCTGGACAAGATGTTTGTTGATCGTAACCATAACTTGTTACTTGGTTAGAGTTCTCTCCAAGAGCATATGGAGCAGTTCCCGCTGGGTATCTACTCTCTAAACTCTTACCACTCCAAACTCCTGAGAAGTTTTGAGGTAAAAATACTGAGTTTGTATCTACTCTTAGAGAGTATTTACATTTAATTTTTATTTTACCCTCGCCAGTACCATAAACCCACATCATCTCTCCATCTCTGATGCCTAGTTTTGCACCAAGCTCTGGATGAACTTCACCATACATCTCACCTGAGAGTTCAGCTAAGTATTTAGACGCTCTAGTTTCAGTTCCTGTTCCCATATGCTCAACTACACGTCCAGAGACTATATTAATAGGATGATCAGCCACCCAGTTTTTAGCATTTTGTTCAGACGCATAACGAACATTTGCTCTGTAGTGATTAGGTTTATCAGCAACAGCTGGATACTTTTTAATTAAATCTGGTCTAAATGAGTGCAACGGCTCTCTATGTTTTGGAATCGGATCTGTAAACTCCCAAACAATCGTTCTAGCTCTTGCATTTCCATAAGGAGCAAGACCTGCTTTAAGAGCGGTTGCAACCAAGATACCGCTATCATCATTTTTCCAGTTTTTACCCTCAACAGTTTTCTTTTGCTCTTCACTTAGTGTGATACCACTGAGCGCTTCTATATTTTTAAAAGTAATCTCATCGTATCCACCTTTTACATGTGAGCCAACTGGTGCTATACCATCAGCTGCAAGTAAAGATACTCCATTTCTCTCGGTACCAAATCTAGTTCTAAATCCTAAACCACCTTGAGCAACTGGCAAGTTTACGTTATAAAGAACTGGACTTCCTGGATGATCTTTTGACCAACAAGGCCATGGCAGACCATAGTACTCTTTTGAAACTGCGCCGCTTCCCTTTAGTGAAGTAGTATCAAATAGATGCCAATTCTCAGTATGACGCTTAAGTCGCTCCGCCGTTCTACCTTGCATACCGATAGTCTTTAGCGCTTTTGCTATCTCATCAGTTGCATCTTCAGGCCATGTAAAGTTTGGACCTTTGTCCATTCCAGCAATATATTGATTATAAAAGCCCATTCTCTTTGCAAAGTCAAACAAGATTTCATGGTCAGCTCTTGCTTCATATAGAGGCTCTACAACTTTACTTCTCCACTGTGCACTTCTTCCAGTATTTACAACTGTTCCTGAAGTCTCAACTTGAGATGCCGCTGGTAATAAATATAAATTATTCTCTCTTGTAGTAATTACTGCCGCATCATTTACATAAGGGTCGATAAATACAACAAGGTCTAGCTTATCTAGTGCTTCTTTTACTTTTTGTGTTTGAGTAATAGTTGAAATACCATTTCCTATACATACAAGTGCTTTAAGAGGAGTTCCAGCATTATTTTTAGCAGTTGTTTCATCTAAAACACCTTCCATCCATAAACTTAAACTAAAGCCCTTTGACTCCATCATTTCCTTAGATTTAAAACGACCTTTTAACCAATCATAATCTACTTTCCATTGAGATGCAAAGTACTTCCATGAACCCTCAGCAAGTCCATAATATCCTGGAAGAGTATCAGAGAGACAACCCATATCTGTTGAGCCTTGAACATTGTCATGACCTCTTAAAATATTTGTTCCGCCACCTGGTTTACCCATGTTTCCTAAAACTAACTGTAGGATTGAGCCTAGTCTTGTATTTGATGAGCCAACTGTGTGTTGAGTCCATCCTTGATTCCAAATAAGACATCCTGGCTCTGCTGTTGCAAATGCAGTTGTCGCTTGGATAAGAAGCTCTTTTGAACATCCAGTTACATCTTCAACATGTTCAGGAGTATATTCTTCACACTCTTTGAAAATCTCTTCCATTCCATAGACTCTATTGTCAATAAAAGATTTGTCATACCACTTGTTCTCACGAATAAGTCTAATCATTCCGTACATAAACGCAATATCAGTACCTGTTCTAATACGACAATAGATATCACTCTTTGCGGCAGTTTTAGAGTATCTTGGATCAATTACGATGATTTTTGCACCGTTTTGTTCTTTTGACTTTAAAATATGTTGCATCGCAATCGGATGATTTGACGCTGGATTAGCTCCAAAAATTATAATAGCTTTTGAGTTTTGCATGTCACCTAGATGATTTGTCATAGCTCCATAACCCCATGTATTTGCCACACCGGCAACTGTTGGACTATGTCAAATTCTAGCTTGGTGATCTATGTTGTTTGTTCCAAACATAGCAGCGAACTTTCTAATATAGTAAGCTTGCTCATTACTAACTTTTGCAGAACCTAAAAACTGAACAGCGTCTGCACCGTATTTTTCTCTGATGCTAATTAGCTGATTTGAAACTTGACTCATAGCCTTATCCCATTCTAGTCTTGCCCATTTTCCATCTACTTTTACAGTTGGATATCTAAGTCTGTTTGTACCTCTAACTTTATCAATCATATCAGCACCTTTACAGCAGTGACCTCCATGACTAATTGGGTGATCATGAGCGACTTCTTGACGAACCCATACATTGTTTTGAACTTCAGCTATAACACCACAACCAACTGAGCAGTGCGTACAAATAGTCTTAATGAGTTTTGAACCAGGATAAGGATTTTTAATCTCATCCTTGGTTGCACCTCTTAAGACGTTATTGCTTGCAAAGGCAGAAGTTGCTGTTGTAGCTGTTGCAAGAGAAGCCATTTTTAAAAAACTTCTTCTTCCAAAGCTTTTAAGCGTTTGCATTTTATCTTCCTTCATTTTTATTTTTTTATACTAAAACGAACTCATCCGTTTTAGTAGGAGGGACTCGCCGTCCCTTCCAACCCCCTAAAGCTACAAAACAAAGTTTCTTTAGAAAAAACTTATTTTTCGAGAATTATTGGGTTGTAGCACCTATTTTGCTGCTTTGTAAAACTCTTCCCAAGCTTGAGTTTTTGTGTACAAAATCTCTTTTTTCTTTGAAGTTCCAACTACAACACCACTGCCCATGTTATCACTATGACCTCTGTGCTTATCCTCCGTTGTAGCAGCAACTGCAACAACCGACGTGGCAAGAACTGAAGCGGCAATTCCAGCACGTTTAAGAAAATCTCTTCTTTTTAATATCTCATCAGACATACTAACTCCTCTCATAATTGTGGTTAAAAGCCACCCTAAAAGTTCAGCCAAACTCTTAAGGTGGCTTTTAACTCTCTATGCGGCTTTGATTTTTGCTATATCTAAGTAAACTCTCTCAAAGTTACAAAAGTTACCTAGTATTGCTCCTACATGTGAATATAGTTTTGTACCACTAGAAATCATCCTGTGAACAATCTCATCGCAAAACGGATTTATAACTGCTTCAAAAAGCTCTTTTTGCAAGTCTTCATCAAGTTCACCTTGAAGCTCTTGTTCTATTAGGTAAGAGGTAAAGGTAAAGATAAAACCAAAGTGATCTTCAGGTGCGCTAAATACAGCTTCATCTTTTCTGATTTTTGTCTTAGCTAAGAGATTTCTCACCCTTAGCAGCATCGCACCGCCTTCTCTTTGCTCATAATAATATGACGCACTAAGAGAGATAAACTTACCAAAAGGAACTAAAAAAAGTTCTTGATACTCATTGTAAAGCTCTTCATTCGAACTACTCTCTATATTTTGTAGTATGGTCTTTGCCGCTTCACTTACATCATCATCAAAAGAGTTGATAGAGAGTAATTCAAGAGACTCTTTGATTTTTGACATTTCGCTCTTTACATGTGACTCAACAAAGAGCAAAGAGAGTAAGTTGTATATAAATAGTCTTGCTCTATCTATTTCTTTATTACGCATTTAGCAATCCTCCTTTTATCATTACTTTTGGTTTACAATTCTCACAGCAGTAGAGTGTTCTTTGCTTAATTGGGCTAAATGAGGCAAATATTGGTCCCATCATGGCAGCTATTTTCTCAACTGATTTTGTAGTTGCAAACTCAACTCCGCACTCAACACAGGCAAAGAGAGTGTCTTTTGCAAGAGTAACCTCTTTAAACCATGAAGGTTTTAGTTCTATGATGTCACGTTTCAGCGTTAAACAATCTTTCTCAGGACAAGACGGCTCACAATATCCACATGAAGTACATAGTGATGCGTTTAGTCTTAACTCATAAGTTTTAGGATCAGCCACAAGAGCATCAACATTACAAGCTCCAACACAAGCTAAACAAAGCGTACATTTGTCTTGGTCAACTTTGACTTTTGCGTAGTGAACATGCTCTCCTGTTGTAACTACTCCCAAATCCTCTTCACCTATCATGTGAGAGAGGCGAAGTGAAAAAACCTCTCTTTTTCTTGAGCCTATCTCGTTGTAAGAGTATTTTGACTCAGGAATTAGCTCCACTTTATCTATTGCCTTTTGAAGCTCTTCTTTGTTTGCTGCTACTAAAATTGCATCTTTATTATATTTTTTTTGATAGATTTGATTTAAAATAGAGATAGAATCTTTTACTCCCTTTGATAAAAAATCAGAATAAAAAATCACTTGAGAGCCTGATTCTTGAAGAAGTGTCAAAAAAGTTGACTCATGTAAGAACTTCTCGCCCTCTATCTTTAGAGGTAAAATATTCTCTCTTAAAGATACTTCCAAACCTTTTAAAGAGATTATTCTTGGGATAACTAAAACAATATTAGAGCGAAAAAGTTTAGCCATCGTGAAGATGCTCTCTCTTGAAGTTGGTGCATAATCAAGTGCACCAGAAGGACAAACAGAGATACAGCCACCACAACCATGACAATCTATTTGTGAAAATGTAAGATGTTTTGTAGTGTTATCTTTTACGATAGCAACACTTGGGCAAACCTCTTCACATTTAGAGCAAATTTCTACTCTTCTTTCATGATATTGACAGATATTTTGATCATAAAGAGTAAATTTTTTGTAGTCATAGTTTGTAAGATTTTTTCTTAATGTTGCAAGAGTAGAATCTATAGAACTCTCTAGCGGATCAAACACGCCACTTCTCTCTTTTTGACTTTTATCACGCTTAAACCAAACTATTTGAGAGATATTGAGCGTTGCATCTTTAAAAGTATCGTTTACAACAGCCTTTAATGCTCCGATGTGCCCAGAAATTGACTTAATAGCGTCTGGTAAAACATGAAAAAGGTTAAACTCATCAGGAACCATAGCTTTTAAAAAACTCTCTTTTTGCTTCGCTGAAGCGATAAGCAAAACCTCTCTAGATACATCTTGAGAAAAGCTTATATCTTGAGCCATATCAAAGCGAATAGCATTTATCTCGTAGAGTTTTTCAACATTTTTAATCTTCTTTGCTATTGGGTCTTTTGAGTTTGATATATAGAAGTCAATCTCATCAGCGATGACTTCTCCATGAACTTCATCAGAGTTTGAGACTATAAAATTTGTTTTTTCATCTTTATTGTGAGTTGAAGCCACATATATATGTTCAGGAAGTGGGAAATCAAGCCCTTTATCGCTGTAGTAGATAAATTCTTGCATCTATTGCCCCTTTTTGGTAAAAAAAATATTACCAAAGTTTAGCCTCATAAAACTTTCATAATACTTAAAAAGTAAAATATATTTTACTTATATCAGAGATAAGAAAAACAATCCATCTTAGGATATAATAATCATAAAAAAAGGCTTATGGGTGATAAGGTACATAGTAGCATTAAGCGGTATTTTGATTTTTTTCTATTTTATTCCAAGAGATGATAAGTTTGATCAAGAGAGTTTAAAGCTCGGCATATCTGTGCCTAGTAGTGGAATCATGAAGGCATGGGGTAGTGCGGTTTATAGTGGAGCTGATTCATATTTCTTACATGTAAATGAAAATAATTTACTAAGTGGTAAAAAAATCTTTCTTGTAGTTTGTGATGATAAATACGAACCAGAACTCACCATTGAAAATATAAAAAAGCTTATAGATGAAAAGATATTTGTCTTTTTTGGTTTTGTTGGAACTCCTACAGTCAAAAAAATATTACCTATACTTCAAGAAGAGAAAATCCCTCTTATTGCTCCTTTTAGCGGTGCAGAGTTTTTAAGAGATGAAAAATATGAGCACTTTATAAACTTTAGAAGTTCATATAAAGAAGAGATAGATGCTATTGTTAAATACCTTTATGAGAAAAAAGGAGTAAAGAGATTTGCTGTTTTTTATCAAAATGATGATTATGGAGAGGAAGGTTTTGTATCTTTGCTTGAATCTTTAGATAAAAGAGACTTAGAACTCTCAGGAGAGGGAACTTACAAAAGAAATACGCTCTCTATAAAACATGCACTCTATGAGATAAAAAGTGCCAAACCTGAGGCAGTTTTAATGGTTGGAGCACATAAAGCAAATGCTATTTTTATAAAAACAGCCAAGTTGGATGAGACATTTAAAGATACTTACTTTTGCAATATCTCTTTTGGAGACGCTGATGAGATGATAAAAGAGTTAGACAAAAATACAACAAATTTACTCTTTAGCGAAGTTGCACCAAACTACAAAAACAGTGAATTGAGCGTTGTCTTAGAGTATAAAGAGTTGATGAAAAAATACTATCCAAACCAAGCCCTTGGATTTATATCTTTTGAGTCATTTCTTGCTGCAAAAACAGTTGTTGCGGCTTTACAAAATATAGATGGAAGTATCACAAGAGATAAGTTTTTAAGTGAGATAAAAAACTTACAAAGTGATTCTTTAGGTGGTTTAGAGATTGATTTTAAAAACAGACAATTGCACAACAAAATCTATCTTTATAGATATGAAAATTCAAACTTTATAGAAGTAAAAAATGAAGATTAGAAAAATACTCCTAGCAATAGAGAAAATATCTTTTTCATACAAAACCTCCATTTTGATGTTTATAATCATAGGTGGTATGATAAGCATCATAGTTCTCTCACAAATTTCTATCTACACTATAAAAAATGATTTTGATGTTTTGTTTGAAAAAAGAACAAAACCCATCTTAAAACTTGAAGCCATAAAAGATGCTTATCTCATAAATATACAAGAGTCTATTTTAGACGTTCATAATCAAAATATAGATTTAGAAGACTCGTATGATGTTATCATCTTAGGTGAGCAAATCATTAAAGATAATTGGGCGAAGTACTTAAAGATAAATTTTTCAGATGAGTATGAAGTCTCTTTTATAACAAAAACTATTAAAAAACTTTTCACAATTGGCAATCAAAATCAAAATAAAATTTTACAAAGAAGCATTATTTCAAATATAAGTGAAAAAATAAAAAGGATGGATATTTTAGTCAGCGAGATTTTAGTTGAGTTAAAAAATCCACAAAGCCAAAATATAAAAACTCTAATACAAAAAGTAAATTTTGAAGTAAATGCTATATCCATCTACCTTACAAATCTAACTAACTATGACTTAAATATGGCAATCAGTGAGAAGAGAGATACGCAAAATATCTTTAATACGCTCTCTATGATTTTAAATATCTCTATAATTTTTGTATTTGTCTTCTCTATAGTTTTGTCAGTTATGATTATTATACATTTTAGAAAGCTTCATTTTAGACTTAAAGATGCGGTAAATGAAAAAACAAAAGAGCTCTTAAAGCTAAACCAATCGCTTGAGAGGCGCATAGCTAACGAAGTGGCAAACTCAAGAAAAAAAGATCTTATAATGTTTCAACAAGCTAGACTTGCAAGTTTGGGTGAGATGATAGCAAATATTGCTCATCAGTGGAGACAACCACTAGCATCACTTATGATGATAATACAAGGTTTTGAAACTAAGATGGAGTTAGGAAAATTAACACCTGAAATTTTAAAACAAAAGGTTGATGATGCCACTCTTTTGGGAGAAAATATGTCAAAAACTATAGAAGATTTTCAAAACTTTTTTAAACCCAGTAGAGATAAAGAGATGTTTTCCCTAAAGAGGTGTATAGAGCACTCATTTGAGCTCTCTAAGTATCTTTTAGAAAAAGAGAAAATAGAATTTTTTCTAAATATAAAAGATGATGAACAGATATATGGCTTTTATAATGAACTCTCACATGTATTTTTAAATATCATCTCAAATTCTAAAGATGCGTTAAGTGATAAAGAGTATAAAAGACTAATAGAAGTAGTGGTTAAAAAGTCAAAAAACAAGATACGAGTGAACATAGTAGATAATGGCGGAGGCATAGATGAAGATATTTTACCACACATCTTTGAGCCTTACTATACTACAAAATATAAAAGCAGTGGAACAGGTATCGGACTTTACATGTCACAGCAAATTGTTGAAAAACAAATGAATGGAAAAATTGAGTGTAAGAATATTTACTATAAAATACAAGATGAAAACTTTCAAAAATGTACAATCTTTAGTATAACAATACCGCTTAAGGATGAAAATGATAACTAGAAACTTAAACATACTGAGTGGATACAACGTACTCTACCTAGAAGATGATGACTCACTTTTGCATCAAACAAAAGATATGCTTAGTGATTTTGTAAAAAATGTTTTTGCTGTAAAAACATCAAAAGAGGCTCTTGAGGTTATTAAAAAAGAGAGAGTAGATGTCATTATCTCAGATATTTTACTAGAAAATGAAAATGGAATTGATTTCTTAAGAGAGTTAAAAGAGAATCAAGATATTCATATACCAACAATTTTAACAACTGCTCATACAGATACAAAATACCTGCTTGATGCTATAAAGCTAAAAGTAGAAAACTACATAGTAAAACCCATAAACCTAAAAGAGTTGTTAAATACTCTGCATGATATAGTTCTACCACTCACCCAAGAAAAAGAGATACAAAAAAACTCAAATGTCATAAGAACAATCTCTGCTATAACAGACTCTAAACAAGTTGAGGTTATTAAGTGTATATTGGATGATTTAAATGAACAAAATGAATTTATCGCTTCATATAGTGACATTATGCAAAAGATTTCTATATCTAAACCAACCCTAATAAAGCTCTTTAAAGAGCTCTCTGAGAAAAAGATTTTAGTGAAGAGTGCGCACAAAACTTATAAGTTTAATGAGAGTGCATTGGATGTTATCTGATTCTTTTAGCAATAACAACTCAAAAGGTAAAAAATTTTATCTTTTGAGTGTTGATAAATATAACCAAACTCTATCTTTTTACAAAATATCTAACAGAGGGTGTGCTTGTATCTATATGTAAAACTTTAAAACCGTGATTTCTAACATCTATGGGAATATTGTTTATACTTTGAGGGCAATCACTGATGATTTCAAGTATATCATCGTCTCCTATGCTTCTTAATGCTTCTAATGTTTTTATAGCAGGATATGGGCATGGTTCTCCATGCATATCTAGGCGGTGTGTAGGTGTTGGAATTTGAGTGTTATTTTCCATAGTTTGTATTTCCTTTTAATTTTTTAAGATAATTTTTTTCTAACTTTAGAACTAGTAAAAATAGTAAAAACAGCAGGAGATAGTTAAAGAATAATCCACCGTAATTACCAAATGATTCTAAGAGATTTATTTTAGGCCAGCTTGTTGCAAGAGGCACTGAAATATCATCCCACACAAAAGCAAGAAGAGTTGCACCTATAACATTTCCGATACCAACTATCCAAAAGTGAGTTTGACCCTCAGCTGCTCTATACATCCATCCACACTCACAAGCACCAGCTACTACGATACCAAAACCAAATAGTACTCCGCCAATGATAGCATTTGGTCCTGCCCACATGATTTTTGGAGGAGTTCCTAGCAAGATGTAACTAAAGACACCGATAGAAGAGACTACCATTCCTATAACGATAGCTCTAGCCATTTGGCTTCTTCCTGTTGTAAAGAGATCCCTAAATGCTGAAGTAAAGCAGATTTGAGCTTTGGCAATTATAAGTCCAAAAGCGCCACCAAAAAGCATAGCAGCCCCAAGTTTTTGAGAGTTAGCAATAAAGATAAGATACATAGCCCAGAGAACCATTGCTAAAAATATAAATGTTCCAAAAGTAAAAAATCTCTTTACTTTGCCTTCATCTCTACTCTTATCTGATTGAACATCAATACCACAAGATAGTTTTTGTAATTTAACTTTTGATTGAAAAAATGGAAGTTGTGTTACCTTTACTCCAAGATAAACACCAACTATCATAGCAAAAGTAAAGAACCAAGCGTGAGCTGAAAATTGCGGTATGCCCGTAAAGAGGCTCGCTAAGTTGCATCCCATTCCAAGTCTTGCTCCAAAACCTGCTATGATTCCACCGATAAGAGCTTGATATATTCTTATCTTACTTGCAGGTATTCTCCATTTTACATTGTTACCCCAAAGAGCAGCTGCCATGACTCCTGCAAACATACCGATAATCATAACACCATCCACACGGGTAAATATATTACCATCCATATGCATAATTTTAAAATAACCCCACTCGCTTATATCAACTCCGAAGAGTTGTAAAGCATGTCCACCCCATCTTGTGAACTCGCCAGTAACTGCCCAATATGTACCTGTAATACCAAAATAGTAAACAGACAAAACTCCAAGTGCAATAACTGCGGGAACTGGTTGCCAAAAAGAAACAAGATATTTCTTTACATCTTCAAGAAAGTTCATTTTTCTCCAATAATAAGTTTTTTTTAAAAAATATAAAGTGACAAGAATGAATTTTATAAAAGATAAGAAAAATCAAATGTCTATTTGTACCACAAATCTAAAATGAATTGTATAGAAAGTAATCTTTATTTTTTATAAAAAATGGTAAAAAATATTTTACCATTTTAATATTGGTTTAACAATATAAGAAGTAAAATAACACAAACATTAACCTATGGGATAGGTGTACATAAATGTAATTTCTTCTTAACTACATGTAAACACTTCCCATAAATTTTAAGGTAAAAAATGAATAACGAATCAAAATTAACAAAGTTCGTTCAAGCAGCTGGTTGAGCAGCAAAAATGGGTCCGGGAGATCTAAAACATACAATTTGCTCACTTATTTCAGATGATAAAAATGTACTTGTAGGATTTGAAAATAGTGATGATGCAGCTGTTTATCAGATAAATGAAAATGAAGCACTTGTGCAAACTGTGGATTTTATCACACCTGTTGTGGATGATCCCTATATATATGGAAAAATCGCAGCAGCAAACTCGCTCTCAGATATATTTGCCATGGGTGCAGATGTAAAAACTGCTCTAAACATTGTAGGCTTTGATAAAACAAACCATACCTATGAAGTTCTTAGTGAAATCCTAAGAGGTGGCAATGAGAAGATAAAAGAGTGCGGTGGTGTTTTGGTTGGCGGACATACTATTGAATCGCCTGAGATGTACTATGGACTAAGTGTTACTGGGATGATTCATCCCAAAAAAGTACTAAGAAACAACACTCCTAAAATAGGACATGTTATAGTTCTAACTAAGCCTATTGGTATGGGGATTTTAACAACTGCTATAAAAAGAGATTTGCTAAGCAAAGAGACTACTCTTGAAGCCATCAATGTTATGCAATCTCTAAATTACCTGCCATCAAAACTTCTAAGAGAGTATGAGGTGAGTGCATGTACTGACATAACTGGTTTTGGTCTTTTAGGTCATGCGCTTGAATCTACAAATGAGAGAGTGAGTATCAGCATAGATGCAAAAAATGTCCCTGTTATGGCAGATGCATTTGACTTAGCAGACAAAAATATAGTTCCAGGTGGAACGAAGAGAAATATGAAATATTTAGAAGATAAAGTTATCTTTGCAGGAGACGCTTCTAAGTATGCACTTATGTTTAGCGATGCGCAAACATCGGGTGGACTTTTAATATCTATGAGTGAAAAAGATGCGTTAGAGTATGTAAAAAAAGTGCAAGATTTGACTTATGGTTACGCATGTGTGATTGGTTCTATCATTCCAAGAGGAGATAGAGCGATAATAGTGTACTAAGTTTGGTGAGAGAGCGAAGGAATCGAACCTCCCGAGGTTTTGTCAGCAAAACCTCCAATCAGGTTTGAAGTCTGCGGTGTTCACCAGAATCACATGCCCCCCAAATCTTGTACGGTGGAAGTTTACACTATAAAATATAAAAACTATATAAAAAAGGGTAAAAATGTTTTTACTAAAATCCATTCCTCAAGTAGATAAATTCATCAAAAATGAAAAATTTGCTTCTTTGCCTTTAACACTTCTTGTACAAATCACCGCAGAGGTGCTTCAAGATTTAAGAGAGCGTATTTTAAAAAATGAGATTGAATCTTTTAGTGAAGATGAGTTAGTAAAAAAAGTTTTACAAAAATATAAAGACATTACAAAACCATCTTTACAAAAAATTATAAATGCAACGGGTGTGATAGTTCATACAAACTTAGGGCGAAGTCTCATAGATGCTAATGCATTTGAGAGAGTAAAAGGCATAGTTACAAGCTATAACAATCTTGAATATGACTTAGAAAAAGGCAAAAGAGGAGAGAGATATTCTCATATTTCAGACGCTATATGCAGACTTTTAGGGTGTGAAGATGTGCTTATAGTCAACAACAACGCAAGTGCAGTTTTTCTTATCTTAAATACTTTTGCAAAGCAAAAAGAGGTGGTTGTTAGTCGCGGCGAACTTGTAGAAATCGGTGGGAGTTTCAGAGTTCCAGATGTTATGAAACAAAGCGGTGCAAAACTTGTAGAAGTTGGAGCTACAAATAAAACTCATCTCTATGATTATGAAAATGCTATAAGTAAAAAAACTTCTATGCTTATGAAAGTCCATAAGTCAAACTACTCCATAGAGGGATTTTCTAGCGAGGTTGAGTTTAAAGAGTTAGTAAAACTAGCACGTGAGAAAAATCTTATAGATTACTATGACATGGGAAGTGGGCATCTTGTTAATTTGCCTTATGGGTTAGACCAACATGAGCCATCAGTTTTAAAGTATATGCAAGAAAATCCATCGCTTCTTAGCTTCTCAGGCGATAAACTCTTAGGAAGTGTACAAGCAGGAATAATAGTAGGAAAAAAAGAGTACATTGCAAAACTCAAAAAAAATCAGCTTCTTCGTATGCTAAGAGTAGATAAACTAACTCTTGCACTCCTTGAAGATAGTGTGATTTCTGTTTTACTTAATAAATTAGATGAAATTCCTACACTTAAGATGCTCTTTGCTTCTACATGTGAGCTAAAAGAAAATGCTTTAGTTTTGCAAGATGCCATTAAAGATATATGTGATTGTGAAGTTTTAGAGACAAAAACAGTCATAGGCGGTGGAACTACTCCAAATAAAATGATTCCAAGTATCGCACTAGCTATAAAAATAGATAACTATAAACAAAACAAGATGGAAAAACTCTTTAGAGCCAAAAATATTATAGGGCGGATAGAAAACGATAGATTTTTATTAGACTTTAGAACTATACGAAAAAGTGAGATACAAGAGATTGCACATGTAGTAAAAGAGATAGCAAATGTCTAACTTAATTATAGGAACATGTGGACATATTGATCATGGTAAAACAGCACTTATTAAAGCACTGAATGGTTTTGAAGGTGACACTACAAAAGAGGAGCAAGAGCGAGGAATTACTATAGATTTGAGTTTTTCAAACATCACAAAAGATGGTAAAAACATAGCTTTTATAGATGTTCCAGGGCATGAGAAACTTGTAAAAAACATGATAGCTGGAGCTTTCTCTTTTGACTGTGTGCTTATTGTTGTGAGTGTGATTGATGGGATAAAACCACAAACTATAGAACACTTAGAGATTTTGAATCTGCTTGGTGTTAAAAATGCGGTTTTAGTTGTTACAAAAAAAGATTTGGTAGATGAGAGAGAGCTTGCATGTAAACTCTTGGAAATAGAAGAGTTTACATGTAAATATAATTTTGATTTGAAGTTTAGTATGGGAGTCTCCATCTTTGATGAATCTTCAATAGAGGCTTTAAAAGCAAAACTCTTTAGCCTTGAAGCAAATAGCAAAAAAGAAGAAAATTTTTTTAGATACTACGTTGATAGAGTCTTTAGCATTAAAGGTGCTGGAACGATTGTAACGGGAACAATTCTTGGCAAATCCATAGCTGAGAATGAAAAAATCTTTATTTGTGATATACAAAAAGAGATAAAGATAAAAAATCTTCAAGTCCACGATGAGGATGTACAAGTTGCAAATATCTCAAATCGCACTGCTATAAACCTAAGCGGTATT
This sequence comes from Sulfurimonas denitrificans DSM 1251, assembly GCF_000012965.1. Classification (NCBI taxonomy): domain Bacteria; kingdom Pseudomonadati; phylum Campylobacterota; class Epsilonproteobacteria; order Campylobacterales; family Sulfurimonadaceae; genus Sulfurimonas; species Sulfurimonas denitrificans. The sequence continues at coordinate 864,455 of NC_007575.1, forward strand.
GATGCCAAAGATATAAAGCGTGGATTTCTCATAAGTAAAAAAGGGTATCTAAGAGGTTTTAAAACCATTGATATCTCTTTTTGTGCGCTCAAAGATAAATTTTTATATCACAACAGAGACTACTCAATATATCTTGGCTCAAGAAAGATAGATGCAAAAATTTTGCTTTACAACTCGGAGGAGTCTTTAACAAAAGGCTTTGCTTCTATCTCAGCTGATGAAAATATCTTTAGCGTCTATGGTGATAAAATAATCATCAGAGATGCAAACTCTACAGTTGCAGGAGGAGTTGTTCTAAATCCAGTAAGTGATCCTATGAAAAAATCTCAAAAATTACAACTGCTTGAAGCGTTACATGTAAAAAATATCCCAAAAGCTTACAGAGTTTTACTAGATGCTCATAAAAAAGGTTTAGGTCTAATCTCATCCGCACAACGCTTCGCACTTTCTCATCAAGAAGCATTAGCGAATGCAAAAGAGTTAGTTGGTTGCTTTGTAGATGAGAGGGAACTTGTTATCTACCCAATATCAACAAAAGAGATTATTTATAACAATATCAAAAATATATACACCAAAAATCAATTTGCACTTCTCTCAAATGCATCTATAAAACTTAGGCTAAAATGGGCTAGTGAGGGTTTTATAGAGATAGTTTTAAGAGAACTTCTTGATGAGAGATTTTTAGTTAAAGATGGAAATTTATATCAAAATGCAGATATAAAAGATGATTTTAAAAATTCAATAGAGCAGATAGTATTAAAGCGTTTAGAAGAAGAGGGCATCTCCCCAACGGCTCCATATAATATCTATGATGATTTGGATTTAGATAGAATTATAGGTGATAACACACTAAAATCACTCTGCTCTAAGGGGCAAATTATAAGAATACAGCACAATCTTTTCATAGATTCAAAGAGTTTGAGTAAGCTTGTTTTTGACATGAAGAGTATTATAAAAAAAGATGGATATGTTGATATATCAAATTTCAAAGAACTTTATCCACTCAGTAGAAAGTATCTTGTAGCTTATTTAGACTATTTGGACAATTTCTCAGAGATTAAAAAAATTGGTGATAAAAGAGTGTTTTTACACAAATAGCTAGTTATCTTCTACATGTAATTTGATAGTATAAGAGGATAACCTTAGCCTCTTATACTATCTTTTTTCTATGCGTTTAGTGCTTGTTTTAGATCTTCAATCAAATCATCTACGTTTTCAAGCCCGATACTTAATCTTATAAGACCTTGCGAGATACCAATTTTTACCTGTTAATCAAGTGGTATTTGCTGGTGTGTTGTTGAAGATAGATGGGTGATAATAGATTTTGAATCACCGATATTTACCACGATTGAAAATATTTTTGTAGTATCAAGTATTTTCCAAGCGCTCTCTTTATCTCCTACTTCAAAACTTAAAAGCCCACTACACAACCCATCTTTAAAATATTTTTTTGATAAGCCATTGTACTTGTTACTCTCTAGAGCAGGATAATTTAGGTTTGAGATTTTTGGATGTGATTCCAAAAACTTTGCTATTTTTAGGGCATTTGAACTATGTTTTTCAATTCGTAAGCTCAACGTTTCCAAGCTTTGTATTAAAGACCATGAGTTAAATGGTGATGGCTTTGCCCCATATTTTCCTCTTGTTATAACTCTTACAAATAAAGAGTTGTGTTTAAATATCTCTCACCTGTATCACAAAGGATGGTTATTATTGTTTTTCCTTTACCTTTATCATTTCATCAAATATTTTTGTATTTAAAACTCCTGGAATAAATCCTGCTCCAATTCCTTTAAAATAATTAAGAAGAAAATAAATCCGCTGTTTAGGTGGCTTGTGGAGGATGAAAAGAACTTTAAGGAAAGGTATTCTTAATGGCTCATAACGGAGTGGTCGAGTAACAGCTTATCCCATTTTTTACCCGCCTCTTGAATTTCTAATTTGCTGCACTTACTATTTGAATTGGCGCTTTAAAAAATAAATATTGCTGTATAGTATTGTTATCTGCAATGCTAAAACATTTCAGCTCTTTTAAATTAAGGAGTTTAATATGGAAAAAGGTTTAGGAAGCTCAATGAAAATCATCGGTCTTATCTTAACAGTCGTGGGAATTGGTTTTGCAGTATGGGGATATCAGTTATCCAGCTCTGTTGGTTCACAAGTGACACAAGCTGTTACGGGTGCAGATACAGATAAAGTAATGACTTATTATATTTTTGGTGCTGTGAGTTTTGTTGTTGGTGTGTATCTCTTACGCAAAAACTAAAACATATAGTTAGTTTTAAAATATACTAAAGCTTTACCAAATTAGATTTTTTTTGGAGCCTTGCTCTTAAAAATCTAATTTACAACATGGAGAAACAATATGCTAGAAACTATAGCAATAATTCTAATCATTCTGTGGCTTTTAGGGCTTGTTAGTTCGTACACTTTGGGAGGATTTATCCATATTCTTCTTGTCATAGCGCTTGTGGTTATTTTGGTTCGTGTTATCCAAGGCAGACGCTTATAAAGGGTTCTAATGGGTTTTATATAACAGTTAAGCTAGAAAAGTAAAGGAAAGAAATATGAATAAAGATGCATATAAACAAAAAATAGAGGCTGAGTTGGAGTTAGTCAAGGCTAATCTGGCGGCATTAAAAGCAAAAGCCAAAGGTGCTACTGCTGATATGCGAATCAATTATTCCCAAGAGATTGAGACCATAGAAAGCAACTACGCCATAGTGAAATCAAAGCTTGGCGAGTTAGCTGATGTCGGTGAAGATGCATGGGAACATCTCAAAAATGATATTGAAAACAGTTGGAATTCACTTCGCGCATATACAAAAAAAATTCCTGATAATATAAACGAAATAAAAAAAGGTCTCAAATGAAAAAGAGTCTAATATTCATAGTGCTTCTGTTCGTGGTACTAATGGCAAGTGGTTGTAGTTCAACATGGCAAGGTGCAAAAAAAGATACAAAAGACAATGCCCAGTGGAGCAAAGACAAGGTCAATGACGGTGCTAAGTACATAGAGAAAAAAACCGATTGATTTTAAGTTGTGTGAGTTTTAGATATATAAGTTGAGTAAAATATACTCAACTTATATATATTAAAACACCCTATGAACAGACAAACTTTGATTTTCTAAATTAAAGAGACACAACCCTATTTCTTCCAGTAGCTTTAGCCTTGTATAGAGCGTCATCAACTCTTTTTATAAAAACAGTCGAATCGTCGTTACTATTAAACTCTGAAACACCTAAACTTATTGTCTTTTGACCAACTTTGTCAAATCTATACTCTTGCACTTTTTTTCTAATATTCTGTGCGACTATAGTAGCTTGATTTAAGTTTGTCTCAGGAAGCAGAATTATGAACTCTTCTCCTCCCCATCTTCCAAAGATATCTGATTCTCTAATATTCTTAGAAATAATATCAACTAGACTTAATATGACTTCATCTCCCACTTGATGTCCATATTTATCATTAACCTCTTTAAAATGGTCTATATCAATCATGATTAAGGCTAAACTATTGTTATATCTTTTTGATTTAATAGTCTCTTTTGATATAAATTCATCGATTATGCGCCTATTGAAAATGTTAGTTAAAGAGTCTTTAGAGGCTAAATTATTTAATTTTTGATTAGCTTCCATTAATGATTTTGTTTTTTCTTTAACCATATTCTCAAGGTTTTTATTTAACTCCTCTAGCTTTGCCTTAGATTCATTTATCTCTTGATGGAGAACACCAAAAAATAGGGTTGTAATTACAAGAATTGCTATAAACTCCTGCAGGTATATAGTAGTTCCCTTTAGTCCAAAGATTGAAAAAGGTCCTAAGCCACTTGACGTGTAATAGATGGCAATAGATGTAATTAGTAGAGCCATTATCATACCTGGGAGCACTCCTTGTTTATAAACTATCCATAAAAGAAGTAAAACAAAAAGCAGAGGTGTTGTAGGTAGCATAAAGTTTATATCTGTAAAAGAAAAAAGTACTATTGCTAGATAGATACTCAAGAGTGCTATGGATATATTTTGTATATTAAAATCATAATTCTTCAATGATTTATAGTTTTCCTTTAATAAAACCATAATTGGAGTTAAGAGTAAAATACCTATAGAATCTCCAAAAAACCAAATGCGCCAAAATTCAAAGAACGTTGTTTGTGTGTCTATTTGCGTGTGATATACGATAGCGCCAAATAAAGCACTCATAGCTGGCATCAGAGTTAATCCTATTAAAAAAAATAGTAATACATATTTAGTATTTGTAAATCCTGCACCATCGTTTGAAGATAGTTTTTTAATAATATATGCGCCAAACATTGTTTCAAAAAGATTGATAAATGAAAACTGCAAGGCTTGAATAAGGGTAAATACCTGATAGTCAGCAACAATTTCAGCAACAATAAAAAATGGTATGTAATATTTCCACTCTTTTATATTTTTCATCAAAAAAAGTGCTAGTAATAGAGAGTTTGGAAACCATGCAATAGCTATACCTGAGGGCATTGTAACAAATTGAATACTCATTACACCAAGGATTATGTAAGTAAGTGATAGCGCTAAGAGGAGAAAAATATTTTTTAAATTTAAATAATAGTGCATAGTCGTTTTAAATTCCTCAAATAATTTTAGTTAAAATGTGGAACTATTCTATAGCCTATTCCATAAACGCTCTCTATGCAGTTAAAAGATATTTTTTTTCTAAGTTTTGAGACAAGTTTTCTTATGTTTATAATGTCTAACGTTTCATTGAGTAGATCATACTGTTTTGTGATATCGTCATTTGAGTATATTTTTCCTATATTGTCTGTAAGTATTTGTAAAAATATAATCTCATACTTTGTTAGCGTAACCATATCATTATCAACCAGTAAAATATTTGTCTCTTTGTCAAACGTACAAAGACCAGCCAATTTTATAAGAGAAGGAGTTTGAAAACTGTTTTTTTGTTCATTTTTTAAAATTATCTTTTTTGTTGTTTTTAATAATACTTTCATTAAATCTTGATAGTCAATAGGTTTTTTTATAAATTGCTCGATACCTAAATTTATAAGTGGAAGTAAATATTTTGAATTATCAAAAGCAGATAAAATTATTATAATCTGGTCTGAATTTATAGCATAAATATTTTCAACTAGATCAACACCATTTAAACGCGGCATTTGGATGTCTGAGAGGACTATATCGTAATATTTAAGTTCATTTTTATGAAACTCTTTGTACTTCTTTAATGCGTCTTCACCATTTTTTGAGCCATCAACTGTATCAAAAAATTTTTTTAAAATCTCTTTTGTGTTTTCTCGTAAATCGTCATGGTCCTCAACAAGCAGAATAGAAAGTTGTTTTGTATTAGCTAATAACTTTTTTGAGCTCAAGTATGACTCACTTTTTATATCAATTTTAAATTTTATTATAGCTGTTATTGATTCTATATTCAATATAATAAGGTACTATTGCAAAAAAAGGGTTACATGATGAAACTTATAATAAATGGTAAAACAGAAGAGTTTGAGGATAAAATAACTTTAGAGAAGCTTTTAGATAAATTAGATATAAAAGAACAGGTTATGGCAGCTGCTGTAAATATGGAGATAGTAAAACAAAATAGCTGGGATTCTCATCAACTATATGATATGGACAAGATAGAATTGTTAGATTTTGTTGGCGGCGGTTGATTCAATTGTTACAACAGCTATCGCATACTCTCCATCATGTGTAATGGAGAGACTTATGCTTTTTACATTGAATTCTTTAACTATTTTTTGTGATAATCTTATATTTGGCGCACCATTGGACGATTTGAAGATAGTGATATCATGAAATCCACACTCCGCACCTATACCAACACCAAGTGCTTTTGAACAAGCTTCTTTCGCTGCCCAAAACCCAGAAGCCGTTTTATGGTTTTTAACAAGTTCTATCTCATCTTTAGATAAAAACCTACCCATGGCTTTGCTTCCAAAACGCTCAAGTAAAGCGCCCATACGAGATATTTTAATAATATCAATACCAATCATCTATTGAATAACAAATTCTGTAAAATAGATACCTTTTATACTTCCATCACTAATCATAGAGTTTAGTGTATCCATAATTTGCTCTGATATTTTTTGTTTCCCTTTTTTTGAAGAAATTTCTTCTAATGTTTTAGAGGTTAAAATTCTAATAATTCTATCTCTAATAACTGGTGCTTTACTGTCTAGCTCCATACTCAACTCTTTACCATTTAGTTCTAAAGATATAGTTGTTTTAAGATAACGACGACCTGCATCACTTTTTAAGTTTACTGTGAAGGTGTCAAGTGGATATAGTATTCCAATCTGACTAAACTTTCTATTGTCTGTATCATCAGAATCTTCTCTAGATCTTGTTGAAGCGCTCTTTTGTTGAGTTTTTTCTGCAGATTGTTCTATATTTTGTTGGGCTACTTGTTCTTTTTCATCACCACCCATTAAAAGAAATGCAATCGCAGCACCACCAATTATAATAAGAAGCAAGACAACAATAATAATTATCATCAATAAATTTTTTGATTTTTTGCCCTCTGTAACTGTCTCTTCTGTTGTCTCTTTATTTGGCATGATTGTTCCTTTGGTTTAATTTTATTAGTATATCAAAATTTGCATTTTTAATAAATTTATATATTTTAATCTTCTATTTTAATATTTAAGGCTTTAACTATCTCTTCAAATATATCACCAGCTACTCTCTCAACATCATCATGATACTCTATAACAACTACATCTTTTTTATTTGATAAGTTACATGTGTACATTTCGGGCTGTATATCATATTTTGAAATTATCCTATCAACTGTCGAACAGACAGCTTTTCCCTCTTCTTTGCCTTCGTATGCTATTGATAATTTAACAAATTTTTCTTCACTTCTTACTTTTGCATCCATACTATAATTTCCTTTTAAAATATAAAAATTTGGGAATTATACTACTAATAGGGTAAAGTAGATTTTAATATGCCAAAAATCAATACCATTCAAGTAGTTTTGTTACTTCATCTACTATAAAAGTTTTTATATTACTTTTTTCAAGAGGTTTTTTGCAAACAAGAGCTTTTGTTATGTTTTGCATACTCGCCTCTTTTAGCCTTGCATCCATTCCAAAAACTTCTCTAACATCTCCAACAAGAGAGACTTCACCTATAAATATAGTCTGTTTTGATATGGCGCGGTTACGAAAACTACTAATAATAGCTGCTAGTATTGCAAGATCTGCAGAAGTTTCACTTATTTTTATGCCACCTGTAATATTTATAAATACATCATAACCAGAGAGCGGAATCTCTAATTTTCGCTCAAGTAGGGCTAGGAGCATATTTAATCTGTTAGTATCAAATCCTGTAGCCTGCCTTTTTGAGTTAGCTGTATGAGACTCTGAAACAAGCGCTTGAACTTCTAATATTATAGGGCGAGATCCCTCCATAATTACGGTTAATGCAGAGCCTGCTTGTTCTGAGTTACGATTGAAAAATCGTGAAGCTATGTCGGTTGCAGATACTAAACCATCACTTCTCATCTCAAAAACGCCTATCTCGCTTGTTGGACCAAAACGATTTTTAAAACCTCTTAAAATACGAAGTTCTTGAGAAGAATCACCCTCAAAATATAAAACAGTATCTACCATGTGTTCTAATACTCTAGGTCCAGCAATAGATCCCTCTTTTGTAATATGTCCAATAATAAAAATAGCTATATTTCTATCTTTTGCTATTCTCATTAACTCAAAAGTAATCTGCCTTACTTGAGTTACCGATCCTGGTGCAGAGGAGATATTCTCAGAGTAGAGAGTTTGAATAGAGTCTATGATTATAAAACTATAATTTCGATGTTCAACTTCTACTAAAACCTGCTCAAGTCTTATTTCGCTTAGTAAAAAAAGTGTATCTTGATTTGAATTAAGACGATTTGCACGTAGTTTTATCTGTGAAGTTGATTCCTCCCCTGTAACATAAAGTACATTTTGCCCACTAGAAGCTATATCTCCGCCGACTTTTAGAAGAAGTGTAGATTTTCCAACACCAGGGCTTCCGCCTATTAGAGTGAGTGAGCCTGGAACAATTCCTCCGCCTAATACTCCATCTAATTCCCTACTTTTTGAGCTAAATCTAAAGATTTCTTCCTCTTTTATCTCATTTATACTTAGAGCTTTTGATGATGGGGAGGTAGTTGATTTTGTCTGTTTTACAACATCTTGCTGATGTTCGTTTAGTTCTACAAATGAGTCCCATGCACCACAGTTTGTGCATTTACCCATCCATCTAGGAGTTGTTAATCCGCAGTGTTGACACTCAAAAAGAGTCTTTTTTTTGGACATATTTTAAGCCTTTAAATAGTTATGTAGATATTATATAAAAATGTGGGACAAAGGGATAAAAATATGTCAAATTGTCATATTTCTATATTGGAAGTAAGAGAGTTTCAGCTCTCCTCTTCAAAAATAGCATCTAAGAGTCCATCGACAAATTCATACTTGTCAAATGGTGTTAGATTTTCTGGCTGCTCTCCAGTTCCAACATATAGAATAGGAAGGTTTAGTGCATAAGCAATACTAAAAATGCTCCCACCTTTTGCGGTTCCATCAAGCTTTGTTATAATGATTCCATCGACCCCTATCATCTCATTAAAAGCTTTTGCTTGAGCTATTGCAGAGTTTCCTTGTGTTCCATCGATTATGAGAGTTGTTCTGTGAGGTGCACCACTATGAGCTTTATCGCAGATTCTGTGAATTTTCTTTAACTCATTTGCTAAATTTGTTTGCGTGTGTAGTCTTCCTGCTGTATCTATTATGACATGGTCATAGCCTTTTGATTTGGCAGATTCAATTGTATCGTATGCGACAGCAGAGCTATCATGTCCCTGTTTTGATGCAACGATTGGAATATTCAACTTTTTTGCCCAAAGAGAGAGTTGCTCTATCGCAGCAGCACGGAAAGTGTCTCCTGCTCCAAGCATAATTTTTTTGCCATCATTTTTGTATTTTAGGGCTAGTTTTGATATAGTTGTTGTTTTTCCTGCTCCGTTTACTCCAACGATAAGTTCAACAAAAGGAGCGTTAAACTCTGGCTCTTTATATGAAGTGTATGCTAGAGTAGCTAGAAGTTTTGGACGAAGAATCTCACGCGTGATTTTGCTTTGATATAGTTCGTTGATTATTATCTCAACAAGAGCATATTCAACATCAGCCTCAAGTAGAATCTCCTCTATCTCATTTTTGGAAAATGATAGTTTCTTTTTAGGAACTACTAATTTTAATGCCTCAGCAGTTTTGTGAAGAGATTTTTTTATAAATCCAAACATCCCTATTTACCTAAAGTAATTCTTATATCACTATCTATAAATTCCTCTTCTGTTGCACCTATATAATGGTTTATCAGTTTGGCATTTTTGTACATCGCTAATGTTGGAATAGGGTATCTATCACCTAGCTCTAACTCTTTTACTATAGCACTATTAAGACGGCGATTTTGATCTGAGTTTACTAAAATATAGTTAGCATTGTAAGTCTTTGCAAACTCTGCTAATTTCTCATTTTGAATATTATCTTCAATCGTGATACCAATAATAATTAAATCATTTTTATATTTTTCTTGAAGTGAGCTGAGATGTTGTGCTGCGCCGCGACATGGTGGACACCAAGTTGCAAAAATATCAAAAATAACTATTTTGTCTTCAGCTCCAGCAAGTATAAAACCCTTATCAACTTTTTTAACTACATGTTGTTTGTTGTTTAGGTCTGTAAGAACATACTCGCTAGTGGAGATCATAGTATTTACCTCTTTTTTAGTTTTGTCTTCAGAACAGCCTTGAAAAAGAAGAGTCGCTATTATAGATAGAGTTAGAATCGATTTTTTAAACATTTGCTTACCTTGGTTTCTTTTTTTTAAGTAAAATTGAGTGAAATTATATCCATAAAGATTTTAGATGGCTCTTACAAAAGTAATTTTTAGACAAAATTGTCTAAATAAGATTAAAAATAGTTCAAAACACAACTGTTTATATAAAAATAAAAAAATCAGCAATCAACTAATTAAAGAGCTTAAAAAATTTAAAAATAAAAAAATACTATTTTTTATATCTCTGCCATTTGAAGCTGATACAGCAAAAATAATAAAACAAATTAGGAAAAAATATAAAATATTTGTTCCATTTATGCAAGGCGAAAGTTTTAAGATGGTACCATTTAGGCTACCGCTGAAGAAGAAAAAATTTGGTATTTATGAAGCGGGAAATAGTTTAAGAGATATTAAAAATATAGATGTAGCTATAGTACCAGTTGTTGGTGTAGATGGAAATTTACAAAGAGTTGGTTTTGGAAAAGGAATGTATGATCGTTTCTTTGAAAAGTTAAAAAAGAGACCGTACACAATTTTTATACAGTCAGAATTCTGCTTTACAAAAGAGTTAATTTGTGATGATTATGACATTACGAGCGATTTGATAATTACGCCAAATATTAGAGTACAAAACAGAAATATTGATAAAATGAGGAAATAGAATGTTAAACGAGATACTAAGTGGCAGCTCAGCAGCTGTTATTAGTGGACTTGTTGGATTTTACATCTCTAAAAAAATTACTAATGCTAATTTTGATATATATGTCGAAAAAGCAAAAGCTCAAGCAGGTGCTATAGAAAATGAAGCGCAACTGCTTCTATATAAAGCAAACATTAAGTCTCAAGAGATAGAGCAGGAAGCTACAAAATTGTATGAAAATGCAAAAGATAGAGCTAAGGCCGATCTCTCTTTAAGAGAAGAAGATGTTAATAGAAAAGAGCAAACCTTTAAACGTTATAAGCAAAATGAAGAGAGACGTCTGCAAGATGAAGTCTCTACTTTAAAAGCAAGACAAGTTGATTTAAAAAGAAATGAAAAATCTCTAAGCTCACTAAAAAAAAGATATGAAGATAAGATTGATGAAGCTTTAAATGCGATTGAGCATTGTGCTGGTATGACAAAAGAGGAAGCAACAAGAGTACTTCTGGAAAAAGTAGAAGAGAAGTCACGCTCTGAAATTGCACATGTAGTTAGGCGCTATGAAAATGAAGCAAAAGTAGAAGCTAAAAAAAGAGCAAATTATATTTTAGCACAAGCTACAAGCCGCTTTGCAGGAGAGTTTGCAGCTGAGCGTCTTACAAATTTAGTGCATCTTAATGATGATGAGCTAAAGGGCAGAATTATTGGCAAAGAGGGTAGAAATATCAAAACTCTTGAGACACTTCTTGGTGTTGATATAATCATCGATGACACTCCAAATGCGATTTTAGTGAGTAGTTTTAACCTTTATAGAAGAGCAATTGCTACAAAAACATTAGAGCTTTTAATACAAGATGGACGTATTCAGCCCGCACGCATAGAAGAGATATACAACAAAGTTTGTGAAGATTTTGAAGCCGATACACTAAGTGAAGGTGAAGAGATAGTGATTGACCTTGATATCGGTGTTATGCATCCAGAACTTGTAAAACTAATCGGGAAACTTCGCTATCGTGCTAGTTATGGACAAAACGCTCTCTCTCACACTTTGGAAGTTGCACATTTAGCTGGAATAATGGCTTCTGAAATGGGTGGAGATGCAAGACTTGCAAAAAGAGCGGGACTTTTACATGATATAGGTAAAGCACTTACACACGAACATGAAGGCAGCCATGTTGATTTGGGTGTGCAAGTTTGTAATCGTTACAATGAACACAGTGTAGTAATAAATGCAATATATGCTCATCATGGACATGAAGAGATTAACTCCATAGAGTGTGGCGCTGTTTGTGCTGCGGATGCTCTCTCTGCTGCTCGTCCAGGTGCTAGACGTGAGGTGCTTGAGAGTTTCTTAAAAAGAGTTACTGCTATAGAAGAGATAGCATCTCAACATAGCGGCGTTAAGCAAGCTTATGCCATAAATGCTGGCAGAGAGGTAAGAGTTATAGTAAATGCTTCTCTTATAAATGATGATGAATCTATACTCTTAGCTAAAGAGATAGCCAGTGAAATAGAGCATGGAGTTCAATACCCTGGCGAAATAAAGGTAAATGTTATTCGTGAGAGCAGGGCAGTAGAGTTTGCAAAATAACTCTAATATAAATCTTCTACATCATTAATCTCTGAGTCATCATACGGGTCCATGTGCATTAATACATGGACCTTTTTATCAGAAAAAAGTTTTTTTATCTTGTCTTCTAATTTATCTGAAACAAGGTGCGCATCATATAGTGATATGCTGACATTAAAGACAAGATGAACTGATACAAAAATATGTGAGCCAGAGACTCTTGTTCTTAGATGATGATAATTTGTTACGGTTTTATTTTCTTCTATAATAGTCTTTACTTTACCTATATCCTCTTCACTAAGAGCTGCATCAAGCAACATTAGCATTCCCTCTTTTATAATCGGTATTGCAGAGTAAATCATATAGATGCTAATTGCTATTCCAAGAAGCGGGTCTATAATTTGCTCGGCTGTAACAGAGACAAGACCAAGAGCAAGTAAAACTGCACCATTTGAAAATATATCTGTCTTATAGTGAAGAGCGTCGGCTTTTATAACCATATTTCCTGTTTTTTTTGCAACCCTGTTTAGAAAAATAACAAGAAAAGTTGTAATTATTAAAGAGATAAACATCACTAAAATACTAACACCAACAAACTCTAGCTCTTGCGGACGAGCAATTTTATTAAGAGCTTCATATAGTATAAAAAGTGCCGAAAATGATATGATTGTTCCCTCTATAACTGCAGCAAGAGGCTCCATTTTGTTACGACCATAATTAAAGAGAGTGTCAGGGTCTTTTTCTGCGTTGTTAAGAGCAAAATAGTTAAACAAGGAGACGGTCAAATCAAGTATTGAATCAATTGCAGAAGCTAAAACAGCAATAGAACCGCTGAGTATTCCAATGCTCATCTTTATAACTACAAGAATCATAGCTACTGATGTTGATACGACGGTTGCCTTTTTTTCTATTGTCATATTTACTCCACTTTTTTTAGGGTACAATTATAGTAAATTAAACATATCATAGTGATTAAAATGAATATAAATGAAATAAGAAAAGAGCGACAAAAATGGATGCAATGGAAAAATATTGCTCCTCTTAGAGAAGTTATAGAACACCTAGGTGACGTTACATGTAGTGTTGAGTTAGGAGATGTTGTAACTATTAAAGGCAAGCCTTTAAAAAATATAGAAGATACTGCAAGGCTTATGATGCCTTGGCGAAAAGGTCCATTTGAGGTATTTGGCACATATATTGACTCTGAATGGAGAAGCAATATCAAATACAATCTTTTACGAAAACATTTTAATTTAAAAGATAGAAGAGTTGCCGATATAGGGTGTAACAATGGATATTATCTATTTAGAATGCAAGAAGATGCTCCAAAACTGCTTGTCGGTTTTGATCCATCGCCACTATTTAAAACACAGTTTGATTTTATAAACCGCTTTGTAAAGAGTGATATTGTTTATGAACTTTTGGGTGTTGAGCATCTGGAATTTTATGAAGATAAGTTTGACACTATCTTTTGTTTGGGTGTTTTGTATCACAGAAGTGATCCTGTCTCAATGTTAAAATCCCTTTATAAAGGGCTAGATAAGGAAGGCGAGGTTATTCTTGATACTTTTTATATCGAGGGTGATGAAGAGATATGCCTCTCTCCTGCATCATCCTACTCAAAGATACCAAATATCTATTTTGTACCTACGATTAGTGCTCTAAAAAATTGGTGTCTAAGAGCTGGATTTAGTAGTTTTGAAGTTTTAGAGACCTCTTTGACATCTAGTGATGAACAGAGAAAAACTTCTTGGATTGAAGGGGAGTCTCTTGAAGACTTTTTAGATAAAAATGATAATACTAAAACAGTTGAGGGGTATCCTGCTCCCTCTCGTGTATATGTTAGATTAAAAAAGGGAATAAAGTGAAAATATCAAAAGATAAAAAAGAGACTCTCCAAGATGATGAAGAGTTAGAGATAAACGAGTATGTGATAGATGATATTTTGTTAAAAACACATGAAAAAATAAATCAAGATTTGTGTGGAGAGATAGAAAATCTTGAACTTGGATTTGTAAAATTAAAACTAGTCACTACTCATGATATGATTGCTGATTCTATGGGCTTGATACATGGTGGATTTATCTTTAGTGCGGCTGATTATGCTGCTATGGCTGCTGTAAATGAGAGAAATGTCGTTTTAGTTGCAAGTGATTGTCAATTTTTATCTCCTGTAAAGTTTGGCGATATTGTAAATTTTACAGCAAAAGTACGTCATAAAGAGGGTAGAAAAAGAAATATTCATGTAACTGGGCATGTTTTAGATATCAAAGTTTTTGATGGTGAATTTAAAACAGTCGTAACAGAGAGACATGTTTTAAAACTTAAATTAAGCGGTGAAGAGAGTGATGAAGAGTAGCAAATCTTTTAAAGATTTGCTATCCAGTAATCGCTATACAACTGCTCTTGCTTTATAGTTGTAGTTCCGCCATGCCCTGGATATATAGTCTTATCGTAAGCTATTTTTTTAAACTTCTCTAAAGAGTCTTTCATCTGCGTAGGTGAAGAGTATGGAAAATCTGTTCTTCCAATAGAGCGTTCAAATATAAAGTCCCCGCTAAACATAGCATCACCTATCTCTATGGTTGAGCACCCTGGGGTGTGTCCTGGAAAATGACGAAACTTAACTTTAACACCGTTAAAATCAAACTCTTGATTTGCTTCTACTTCAATATCAGCATATGATGGTGGAAGAGAGGGCATCCATGAACTATCTTTTAATAGCATAAGATCTTCTTTAGGAGTATATAGAGGAATTTTTAGCCTCTTTTGCAACTCTGCATTGCTCCATACGTGGTCAAAGTGCCCATGAGTGTTGAGTATAGCAACAGGGTTTGTTACGTTTTGTATTACCCACTCAGTCGCACCCATTCCAGGGTCTATAATAAAATCCATATTATTAACATGTACTATGTAACAGTTAGTTTGGTAATCACCCATTGGTTGAACTTTTATTTTCATATACTACTCTTTATATTTTTGTAAAATTGTAACCTTAAAAGCATAAAGATAGTCTCATTTATCATAATTTACATATCATTACAAAAACTTTGATATAATCTTATTTGTTAAAGTTTTTTAAAGGTTAGCAATGGAAAAATATGCACCTATTGCAGAGCAATTGCAACATTTTTTATATGAAGAAGTTCATAAAACTGGGATTAAAAACGTTGTTTTAGGTCTTAGTGGCGGTATTGATTCAGCTGTTGTGGCACTACTTGCTTCAAGAGTTTTTGGAGATAATCTACTTTGTGTAAAAATGCCATCTCACTACTCATCACAAAGTTCTCTTGATGATGCAGATGAGTTCTCTTTAGCTTTTAATCTTCGCTCTATCACTAGCTCGATTGAGCCGATGTTAAAAGCTTATGAAGAGGTAAATCCAGATATGGATAATCTAAGAAGAGGCAATCTATCTGCACGTCTTAGAATGAGCACTTTGTTTGATTTATCTGCAAAACATAACGCTTTAGTTTTAGGAACAAGCAATAAAAGTGAGTTAATGTTAGGGTATGGAACACTTTATGGTGATTTAGCATGTGCATTAAATCCTATTGGAGATCTTTATAAGAGTGAAGTGTATGAGTTGGCAGAGTATTTGAATGTGACAAATAGCATTATGAAAAAAGCTCCCTCAGCAGATTTGTGGGCTGGACAGAGTGATGAAGCTGATTTGGGCTACACATACTCTCAGCTTGATAAGGTGCTTAAACTCTATATTGAAGAGCAGCTAAGTAGAGAGAAAATTTTAGAGATGGGATATGATGCTAAGATGCTCGATATGATAATAGAGAGAAATCTTCGCAATCAATTTAAGGGCAAGATGCCACTTATCGCTAAATTACGTCAAAATATTAGACTATAAGGATTAATAATGAAAGTTTTGTTTTGTAAATATGAGAGCAGCAGAGAAGCACACTCAAATGTAAGTGATGTTTTAGATGGTGAAGATATAGACCAAGTACAAGAGCTTGAAGATGAGTTTAAATCATATATCGGTGCAGATTACGCATTAGCTACTTCACACGGTACTTCCGCACTTCATTTAGCTATGTTAGCACTTGATTTAAAGCGTGGAGATAAGGTAGTTTGCTCTGTAAATGCGCATCCAAAAGTTCCAGAGGTTGTTCGTCACTTTGATGCTGAACCTGTTTTTATAGATATTGATCCAGATACATTTAATATCAATCTTGATAAATTAGAGGCATATTTAGAGGACAACAGAGCTAAAAAACTAAAAGCTGTAATTGCTACACATGTGGCTGGACAGTGTAGTGATTTGGATAGATTATACTCAATGGGAACTATCTATGATGTAAAAATCGTAGAAGATGCAAGTGAAGCACTCGGAGCCACATACAATGGCAAAAGAGTCGGAGCAACGGGTGCTGATATTACATGTTTTAACTTCTCTTCTCATCTTAAAAAAGATGTCTGCAATGGCGGTATGCTTGTTTCAAACTCAAAAGAGATAGTTGAGCGTGCAAAACTTCTTAGCGCACATGCTATGGGGAGAGATGAAGAGTCACTAGAGTATATTTATGATGTTACAGACATAGGATTTGATTACTCTATGAGCCAGCTAGATGCTGCTTATATTAGAGCAAAAGTTCAAGAACATGATAAAAATCTCCAAAGAGTGAACGAGATAGCTCAAATGTATAATAAAGCTCTTGATGGAGTAGCTCATATAGCTATTCCTAAAGCTATTAACAAAGAGCACCCTTACTCTCTTTACATTATAAAAGTAGATAAAAATAGAGACTCTTTTGCACTAGAGTTAAAGAAACATGGTGTTGAGGTTGGTCTTCACTATATTCCTCTTCATTTTTTAACTTACTACAAACATAAGTACTCTTTAAAAGTAAATAATTTTCCAGTGGCACTTACAACGTATCAGCAAGTTATGTCACTTCCTATATATGCAAGTATGAACGATAAAGAGGTTAAGTACGTTATCGATAAAGTAAAAGCTGTAGCTCTAACAAGAGTATAAATTTTTGCATAAAAAATTAGTTTTTTGGGTTGAGGAGTACTTCTACAACCCAAGCCTCAGTCAAAAAATCCTCTCCATTTTTATGCTTCCGCTTAGCTGGGTTTACTGTTTTTACATGTATGTAAGATTTAAGAGTAAACGCACAGAAAATTTTGGTATTGGTATCATAAGTGTAGGAAATCTAAATGTTGGCGGAAGTGGTAAAACACCACTTGTAACGGCACTTGCATCAAGATATGAGGGAGCAGCTATTGTACTTAGAGGATATGGACGAAAAAGCAGTGGACTCTATGTTGTAAATAATGGAGTAGAAATATTATGTGACGTAGAAGTTAGCGGTGATGAGGCTATGATTTATGCACATAAAGTTTCTAAAGCAATAGTTATAGTTAGTGAAGATAGAAAAAAAGGGATTTTAAAAGCTAAAGAGATGGGTGCAAAAATAGTTTTTTTAGATGATGCTTACTCTAAACATGATATAAAAAAGCTAGACATTCTTATACATGTAGAGAGTAAAAATTTATCTTGTTTGCCATCTGGACCATTTAGAGAGAGGCTTTGGAGCGAAAAAGAAGCAATAGTTTTAAAAGAGGGCACTCATTTTAAAAGAGTAGTTGAACTTAAAAATAAAAGTGATAAAATGTCGCTCTTAAGTGCAATAGCAAGACCGCAGAGACTAGATAAGTACCTGCCAAAAGTTGTTAGTAAAAACTACTTTGAGGATCATCACTCTTTTAGTAAGAGTGAGGTTTTAGAGATTTTAAGACGAGATGGCTCAGATAGCGTTTTAGTTACATATAAAGATTTTGTAAAGTTAGAGCAGTTTGATTTACCGCTATCTCTGCTTGATTTACATGTAGAAGTTGATGAGTATATTTTTAAAATTATAGATAATTATAGGGGAAAATAAGTGCAAAAAAAGATTGAAACAGTACAAACGCTTCTTGAAGCTCTGCCATTTATAAAAGAGTTTAGAGGTAAAACAGTAGTTATAAAATATGGTGGTTCAGCTCAAGAGACACCTCAGTTAAAAGAGAAGTTTGCAGAGGACATTTTGCTTATGTATCTAGTTGGAATCAAGCCAGTTATAGTTCATGGCGGTGGACGACAGATAAATGAGATGCTTGATGCACTAAAGATTGAGAGCAAGTTTATTGAAGGGCAAAGGGTCACATCAAAAGAGGTTATGAGAATCGTTGAGATGGTTTTAAGCGGAGAGATAAACAAGGAGATAGTCTCACTCTTAAACTCTCATGGTGCAAAAGCTATAGGAATCAGCGGAAAAGATGCCCATTTTATATCTGCAAAAGCAAAAGATTTTTCAAGATGGGGTTTAACTGGGAATATTACAGACGTAAAAGCTGATGTTATCTCAAATCTTATAGCTGAAAAATTTATTCCAGTTATCGCTCCAATCGCTGCTGGAGGTGAGATGGGTCACCCTGGATTTAATATAAATGCAGATTTGTGCGCCTCGTATGTTGCAAAAGCAATAGGAGCACATAAAATTATCTTCCTAACAGATACAGCAGGTGTTTTAAACAACAGCAAAGAGCTATTTAGTACGCTTACAAAAGCGGAAGTTGAGGCTCTAAAAGCAGATGGAACAATTCATGGCGGAATGGTACCAAAAGTGGATGCTTGTCTTGAAGCAATAGAAGGTGGAGTTGCTAAGGCGCATATTATTGATGGAAGAATAGAGCACTCAATGCTCTTAGAACTCTTCACATCAGCTGGAGTTGGAACTCAGATAACTATCTGATTTTTGGCTCTTGCCATCTTATAAAATAGTTTCTCGCTTGAGAGCTCTTGCGGTATTTTTTTTGAGTCTAAAATCTCTTCACATAGCAGTTTTGCAAGTAATGGAGCTACTACAAAACCCCTTGAGCCAAGAGCATTTATGATATATAAATTTGGAAAGTATGTAAGTAGCTCTGGCATAATTTTTGTTCCATTTTTTATAGATGGATATTTTTTGAGGCTCTCCTCGTAATCTATAACTTTGCCAATTACTGGAAAATAGCTCTTAATTGTCGCTCTTGCACCTCTGTAAATTTTTGTTACTTCTAAATCTTCAAGTTTAATTAATTCACTCGCTTCCATAAGCAACTCTTCAACTTGTCCTTGTTCGCTATTTGTATAAAAGGCGCATTTATCACATGAGGTCAAACACTCTATTTGTGATGTGTCATGTCTCTCTTTTGTCGCACCTATAGAGATAGTAGAATCATTTTTATTTGTTGATACAGAGATAGATTTATGTATGTTAAATGGTACTTTTGTTGTTGTTTTTACATCGATTTTAACTCCAAAAATAGGTGCTATTTTTATGTATGGAGTTGAAACAATAGGCTTTATTACACCCTGAGCTAGAATTACATCTTTAGCCATAAAATCATCAAATAGATAAAATCCATCTTCATATCTTAACTCTTCTACATGTAATTTATAAAAATCACACTCTTTTATGAGTTCTCTACAAACTTCATGTGGATTTAAAATTGCGGCATTTTCATAAAAATATCCATCTATTTGAGCGAAATTTTGTGAAATTTCTTTTAACTCTTTTGTACTTATATAACGATTTTTTATGCTATTTGTTTGTAACTTTGCAGTGTCAAAATTCTCATTTGCAACTCTTAAAACACCACTCTTTACTATCTCATCTTGAAACATTGTTTCATAAAAATCTAAAGAGTATTCTAGTGCTCTATTTATAAAGAGGTTATAACTATTCTCAACCCCAGCAAGAGGCGATAAAAAGGCTCCAGCAGCGCCGCTTCCGCCGCTTGCTACTCCCTCTTTGTCAGCAATGGCAACTTTTAATCCCCTTTTTTGAAGATAAGCAGCGCTATTGCACCCAGCACTGCCTGCACCAATAATTAAAAAGTCATATATTTTCATCCTTGAATTATAGAAAAATATGACTTAATGTCAGGTGTTAAGGCACTATTATTTTTGTGATGATATAATCGCTTCAATATTATTAAACAGGATATAAAATGTACGGACTATTTGAAGACGAAGATGATATATTTATGGGCTCACCTAAGAGCAAACTTATGGATGTAATTTTTAATGCAAACAATGATGTAGTGAGATATGAGTTAGAAAAATTTATTGACAGAGCAGCTGCAATGGAGATGATGATGAGAGAGCGATGTAGTGATAAATTTAGCGATAACGGCGATGAAATAGAAAAAGAGATTAAGTCTTATATTTTAACAAATAGAGATGAAATTGATAGTTTTTCAAAAAATTTATATATTGAAATGATGGGCGCAATTTTATCACAAAGTGAATAGTTGAAAAATTTACTTCTTCTCTTTACTCTTTTAGCATTTAGTTACACGTTTGTATCTGCTGCTGGATATAGAGAAAAAAGAGAAATTTTGCTTAAAAAAGATGAGCAAAAGAATATTTTTGTAAAATACGATAATAAAAAAAAGCTTCTCTCCTTTAGATGGACTCTTTATACTGATGGCGCACTTGTTATATTTAAAAGTTATGACAGAATTGTTGGACAAAATATACTCCATTTAAGAGATAAAAGTCAGAGTTTTAGGGTAGAGTTAATGCCAAAAGGCGCTAAATATGGCAATATGGCGTATATGCTAATAAAATTTAAAGAGTTCAAAGAAGCGTCAAATGAAGCTCTCTTTGAGATATTTTTATTTGATGATAAAAGATATATAGAGTTAGAAGAGTTAAAAAAATAGCTAAAGAGAGTCTTATGCAAAGAGTTGATAGTGAAATAACCAGACTTATTAAAGAGATTGATTATGATGAAGTAACTAATCTTTTTAATAAGCTTCAAGGCGGAAAGAGACTTAGAGCAGGATTGATTTTAAAGATAGCTCCAACTTGTACAACTGCCCCTCTTCTTGGCGCAATAGTTGAGCTAATTCATGCAGCTAGTCTTTTACATGATGATGTTATTGATGAGGCAACTCTTAGGCGTGGAGTTGCTTCTATTAATGCAACAGATGGAAGCAAAACCGCTGTAATGCTTGGAGATATACTCTACTCAAAAGCTTTTAGCGAATTAGTAGCATTTGATAAAGAGATTGCAAAAGTTATCTCATCTTCTGTTACAGCACTCAGCAAAGGCGAGATGATGGATGTAAAGATGGCCTCTGCTTTTAACAGCGATGAAGAGAGATATCTTGAGATGTTATATCTTAAAACGGCGACTCTAATAGAAGCCTGTGCCCACGCTGCTGCACTCCTTGCTCAAAAAGATGCACTCTCTCACTCTATTTATGGAAAAAATCTAGGATTATCTTTTCAGATAATAGATGATATTTTAGATATAACTTCAGATGAAGCTACACTTGGAAAACCTGCAATGAACGATTTTGTCGAAGGAAAATGTACCCTGCCTTATATCTATCTTTATCAACACTTAGGTGAAGAAGATAGAGAAAAACTAAGCTCTTTACATGCAAAAGCGTTGAGCAGAGATGAGTCTATTTGGATAAGAGAGATGATGCAACAACATAAAACCATCGAAAAATCATTTGCTCTTGCACAAAAACTATCTAACGAGGCTATGAGTGTCATAAAAGATGATACAGAGTTAGTAGAAATTTTACAAACCATGATAAAAAGAAGTTACTAATGCACTACTTAAATATAAGTTTCTCACATAAAAATTCAACTCTTGATGTTAGAGAAAAACTCTCTTATAAAGATGATTACGCTACAAAAGGGTGCTTAAGTAAGCTAAACTCTGGCGAGTCTATTAACGAATCTATTTTAATCTCTACATGTAATAGAATGGAAGTGTTTTGCAGCTGCAGTGATATAGCTAGTGCGACAAAACATATATTTGAGATGTTAGCCGCAAGATCTGGGGTTTCTATAGATGAACTTGAGGGCAGAGCAGATATTTTTGATGACAGTAGTGCGATTCATCATCTCTTTAGTGTTGCATCATCACTTGATTCTATGGTTATTGGCGAAACGCAGATAGCTGGACAGTTAAAGGATGCTTTTAGATTCTCTTATGATAACGGATTTTGTTCTCAAAAATTGGCTCGTGCCATGCATCACGCTTTTAAGTGCGCTGCAAAAGTGCGAAATGCTACGGATATCTCATCAAAACCAGTATCAATTGCTAGTGTTGCAGTCTCAAAACTAAAATCAGTTCTTGATAATGTTGAGGGTAAAAAAGCCTTAGTTATCGGCGTTGGAGAGATGTCTGAGATAACAGCAAAGCACCTTCTCTCAAGTGGAGCAGATGTTTATATAACAAACAGAACAAAACATAAAGCTGAAAAACTAGCCTCAGAGTGCGGTGCAAAAGTTTTGGATATGCAAGATTTACATAAAGCTGTAAATGAGTTTGAGATTCTCTTTACTGCTACATCTTCGTCTGAACCTATTATTACAGATGAGATAATAAAACCATGTGATTTTGATAGATATTGGTTTGATATGGCAGTGCCTCGTGATATAAACTATCACAAAGGCGATAGAATAAACCTTTATGTGGTTGATGATTTAAAAAATATTGTTGATCAAAATATGAGCTTTCGTGAAGATGGCGCTAGAAAAGCACATGGCATTATAGGAAGAAGCACAGTTGAATTTTTTGAGTGGTTAAATACATTAAACATTGAGCCTATGATAAAAGAGATATACGAAAAAGCATTTGAAGCAGCACGTATAGAGAGCCAGAGAGTTATAAAAAAAGGGTTTATTCCAAAAGAGTATGAGGATCAGATTCATAAAATGTCTCAACAAGTTTTAAAGAGATTTTTACATCAGATGAGCTCAAAAATGAGAAGTGTCTCTGAAGAGTCAAAAGCAGATATGCTAACGAGTGCAGTGCAGTTTTTGATAGAAAAAGACCAAAGAGATATACCAGATAAATATAAGTGCGAACACGCATTAAATATCATAGAAGGAAGATAAGTGAGAAGAAGCAGAGCGTTTATTCCAACTGCAAAAGAAGCACCATCCGATGCAACATTGCCAAGCCATAAGTTCTTAGTAAGAGGCGGTTTTATAAATCAACAAGGTGCTGGACTTTATAATTTTTTACCTCTTGGAAAGATAGTATTAGAGAAAATTAGAGCTGTTGTAAAAGAGGAGCTAGACCTTGCAGGCTGCAATGAAGTACAACTTAGTTTTGTGACTCCAATTGGCTTGTGGGAGAGAAGTGGTCGCTCTGAAGCTATGGGCAAAGAGATGCTTAGAATCAACGACAGACACCAAAATGAGTTTGTTCTAAGCCCAACAAATGAAGAAGCTATGGTTGAACTTGTAAAAAACAGAGTAACAAGCTATAAAGATTTACCATTAAATTTATATCAGATAAATACTAAATTTCGTGATGAAGCTAGACCTAGATATGGGCTTTTGCGTGGTAGAGAATTTTTGATGAAAGATGGTTACTCATTTCACTCAAGCACACAAGATATGATTCGTGAGTTTGATTTAATGGAAGAGACTTATAAGAAAATCTTTACAAGACTTGGACTTGACTTTAGAGTTGTAGCGGCTGATAGCGGAGCAATTGGCGGAGATGGAAGTAAAGAGTTCCATGTCTTAGCAGATAGCGGAGAAGATACTCTTATAGTGTGTCAATCTTGTAATTATGGTGCAAATATTGAGACTATTGATGAGTTTAAAGATAAGATAGATGAACTAAACGAGAAGAGTTATGAAGAGTTAAAAGAGTTGAAGATAGATCAAAAATGCTCTTGTGGAGCAAACCTTCACTTTAAAAAAGGTATAGAAGTTGGACATATTTTTCAACTTGGAACTAAATACTCAGCAGCATTAGAAGCGAATTTTAGTGATGAAAACGGCAGAAGCAAACCCTTTGAGATGGCAACATTTGGCATAGGAGTGAGCAGATTGGTTGCTGCGATTATAGAGCAAAACCATGATGAGAGTGGCTGTATTTGGACTAAAGAGAGTGCACCTTATATTGTAAATATTATGGTTTCAAATGTCAAAGATGAGGCTCAAATGAGTCTTGGAGAAGATCTTTATGCAAAACTAAGAGCGGCAAAAGTAGATGTCATTTTTGATGATACAAAAGAGAGATTTGGCTTTAAAATGAAAGATGCCGAGCTTATTGGTTTTCCATATACGCTTATAATCGGAAAAGAACTTGAGGGTGGATTAGTTCAGATTTTTGATAGAAAAACAAAAGAGAGTATCTCTGTTGAGTCAAGTAGTGCCTATGACAAAATTATGGAATTGATTAAGTAATGATATATTTTTTAATCTATCTTTTTTTAGAGGTGCTAATCTCTGTTAATATTTCCTCTGCTATAGGAGGGTTATGGACTTTTTTTGAGATACTCTTTAGTGCATTTTTTGGCATAACTATACTTATGAATTTTCGCTCGACATTTAGAGAAAATGTTATTTCGGTCTCATATAAATGTATAGACTTAGAGGAGTTTCAGCGCCTTAATCTCTTTAGTATATTTGGGGCAATTTTACTTATTATCCCAGGTTTTTTAACAGACATTATAGGCATTTTATTGCAATTTAGCGTATTTACAACTATGCTTGTTAATCGTTATAATGTAAAATCAAAGTGCAAAACAGATTATGAAAAATACAATAAAGAGAAGGATATAAATGTCATTGATGTTGAAATTATTAGCGATAACTCTCGTACTAAGTAGTCTCTTACGAGCAGAAGCTACAGGCGAAGATGTAGAGAATTTTTTAAAAAAAATGTTTGCATCGAATCAAGGTATAAAATCACTTAACGTAAAAGTAACAAATATAACAGAAGTCCAAGGGCATGATGATTGGTACGCATATTATGTTGAACTAGATGCTCTTTTAGTAAAAGACAAACGTCAAGTTGTTCAAAAAATGGTTTGGTTCTCAGATGGAAAAGTGATAACAAAAGAGATTTTTGATATAGAAAAAATCAAAGATATGAATGAGTTGGTCTCTTTGCCTTTTGAAGATAAAAACTATAAAAAAGAGAACCTTATATATGGAAATGAAAATGCAAAACATAAAGTAGCAATCTTCTCAGATCCTCTTTGTCCATTTTGTAAAACTTTTGTTCCAGAAGCTCTTGAGTATATGAAAAAAAGACCAAATGATTTTGCAGTGTATTATTACCATTTTCCACTTGAATCGCTTCACCCAGCTGCTGTAGAGTTAGTAAAAGCTGCTACTGCCCTTGAACTTCAAGGAAAAAAAGATGTAGTACTTAATCTATATAAAGTAAAAGTAGATCCAAAAGAGAAATCAAATGATAAGATATTAGCTGAGTTTAATAGAGTAATGGGCTCAAATATAAAAATGTTTGATCTTATCTCAAAAGAGGTAGGTGAACATCTAAAGAGTGATTTAGCAGTAGCCGACTCAATGATGGTAAATGGAACTCCTACAATTTTCTTTGATGGAGTTTTAGATAGAACAAAAATGAAATATAAAGAGGTAAAATAGATGAAAAAATTAGTAATAGCAACAAGAGGATCTCAACTAGCACTTTGGCAGTCAAATCATATAAAAGCTATTTTACAAGAGCAAAATCCAGGTCTTGAAGTTGAGTTAAATGTTATCGTTACAACAGGAGACCGTATTCAAGATAAAGCGCTCTCTAAAATAGGCGGAAAAGGGCTGTTTTTAAAAGAGCTTGAAGAAGCTATGCTCCAAGGAGAAGCTCAAATTGCAGTTCACTCCCTAAAAGATGTTCCAACAGTTATGCCTGATGGTCTTATCTTAGCAGCAATCACAGAGAGAGAAGATTCAAGAGATGCACTTTTATCAGAAAAATATGCAAATATTGACGCACTGCCTAAAAATGCAGTGGTAGGTACATCTTCTCTTCGCCGTCGTATGCAGATACAAAAACTTCGTCCAGATTTAATCATAAAAGATTTAAGAGGCAATGTTGATACAAGAATTAGAAAGCTAAAAGAGGGTGAATTTGATGCAATTATTTTAGCTGCTGCTGGAATAAATAGACTCTCTTTGCTTGATGCTGTAAAACATGTATATCCTATTTCACTTGAAGAGATGGTTCCATCTATGGGACAAGGGGCACTTGGAATAGAAGCGGTAAATGATGCTGAAGTTTTAAGAATAGTTGCAGGACTTGAAGATGAGTATAGTAGAATTGAGACAACTATAGAGAGATCTTTTGTTGATGAGTTGGAGGGTGGTTGCCAAGTTCCAATAGGTGTTAATGCATCTGTTTTAGATGATGGAACTATTAGTATTAGAGCCGTGCTTGGTCTTCCTAATGGAGAAGAGATGCTAAGTGATTCAAAGATAACATCTAAGAAAGATTATGAAAACATTGGCAGAGAAATAGCAGCAGAGTTTATAGAAAAAGGGGCTAAAGAGCTTCTTAGCCGTGCTGAAGCAATGATGGAAAATAAGTAAAAATGAAAAAAACCATTGAGTTATTAAAGAAAAACGGCGAGTTAAGAATAGTTGATACAGAACTTGATATTTATCTTGAAATCCCTCATTTAGCTTATGCAGAGGTTAAGAAAAAAGATGGCGGCTTAGCACTACTTTTTACAAATGTGATTGATAAGAAGAGTGGTAAAAAGTTTGATGAAGAGATTTTAATGAACGTTTTTGGTTCATATAGCCGTTGCGAGCTTCTTTTTGGCAGAACAATAGAATCTGTCGCAGATGAGATAACAAAACTGCTCCACATGAAGCCTCCGAGTGGTTTTTTAAATAAAATTTCAATGGCAAGTGAACTTTTCTCACTTAAAAATATATTTCCAAAAAAACTCTCAAGAGAGGGTGAGTGTCAAAAGATAAAATATCTTGAAAATGAGATAGATCTTTATAAAATCCCAGTTTTAACTACATGGGAACAAGATGGTGGTCCTTTTATCACAATGGCTCAAGTTTACACTCAAAGTTTTGACGGAGAGATGGTAAATGTTGGGATGTACAGACTTCAAGTGTATGATAAAAATCATTTAGGAATGCACTGGCAGATTCATAAAGACTCTTCACACTTTTTTGACCAGTACCAAAAAGCTGGTAAAAAAATGCCTGTAACCATAGCAATTGGGGGAGATCCACTCTACACATGGTGTGCAACGGCTCCTCTTCCTTATGGTGTTAATGAACTTTTAATGTATGGACTTATAAAAAAAGAGAGTGCAAAATTAGTAAAATCTTTGACAAATCCACTCTATATTCCACATGATGTAGATTATGTTATAGAGGGTTGGGTTGACACAAATGAGATGAAAATTGAGGGTCCTTTTGGAGATCACACAGGATATTATACTTTAGAAGAGTCATATCCAGTGATGGAAGTAAGTGCTATTACTACAAAGAAAAAACCAACATACTTAGCTACAGTTGTAGGAAAACCGCCTCTTGAGGATAAGTACATGGGATGGGCTACTGGGAAGATATTTTTTCCTCTGCTAAAGACAACAGCTCCTGATTTGCTTGATTATCATATGCCAGAAAATGGTGGTTTTCATAATCTAATACTAGCAAAAATGCAGCCTCATTATAAGGGACATGCAAAACAGTTTATGCATGCTTTTTGGGGTGCAGGGCAGATGAGTTTTGTTAAACATGCAATTTTCTTAGATGAAAAAGCTCCAAAATTAGATAGTTATGATGCGGTAACTAGCTATATACTAGATAGGTTTACTCCAAAATCTCTCTTTATAACAGAGGGTATTTTAGATGCACTAGATCACTCATCTGATGAGGCGCTAATAGGTGGAAAGCTAGGTATTGATGTTACAGCAGCAAACAGAGTAGAGGCACCAAATCTTTTAGGTGATGAAGAACTTTTAATAAGAGTTAAAGAGCTTATTCCAGATGTGGTAAATTTGCATCAGTTTATGAGAAGAACAAAAAATCCAATTACTGTTATATCTGTTGATAAAACAAAAAATGCAAAACATTATTTTGAGGCACTTATACCTTTGAGTATGCACTTAAGAGTTGTAGTTTTTATAGATGCTCATAAAAATGATATATTTAACGCCTACATGTTAGTGTGGAGAGTTACAAATAATATGGATGCTCTAAGAGACATATATATATCTGGATTAATGGTTGCAATTGATGGAACAAACAAAAACTCATTAGATAGTTTTGAGAGAAGATGGCCTGATGATGTTGATTGTACGCAGAGTGTTGTAGAATCTCTTAAACTCAAAGGTGTATGGGATTTAAGTGAAAAATTATATGAAAAGTTCCAATTATCATGATTTATTCTCTCTCTTTATTTTAGTCAAAGTCGATATAATAAACTATGGCGCAGTGTAAGTAATTATCATAGAGGTTTGATGTATGAGTAAATTTTTTATTTCTATTTTATCTATCTCTCTCTTCACATCAATTGCTCTTGATGCCGCTGTTTACAAAGGACAAAGAGAGTTTGTAAGAGAGTGTGTTGAGTGTCATAAGACAGGTCAAGTTTTTGTGGCAACTAAAAATAAAAAAGAGTGGAATGCTATTATGAAAAATAGTGGCGAAAAATTAGTAGAAATTCATTTGCAAAGCAAAGAGAAAAGTGCTGGGCCTTCGCATGAATATTTTCAAAATAAAATTTTTGTTAAAAATTTAAAACACTTAAGAGATTTTTTATTTGAGTACGCTGGTGATAGTGGAAATGTTCCTGCTTGTAATTAGCTGCTATAGTATTTTTTAAGATAGAAAATTTCTATCTTAACCCTCTTATCGTTTTGTAAAATCACTTAATTTAGCTAAAATACCAAACTTTTTTATATTGGAGAAATTATGGACAAAATGTGGTCAGGTCGTTTTTCTGCAACCGCTTCAAGCCTTTTAGATCAGTTTAACGCATCTATTATGTTTGATAGAAAACTTTATCGTGAAGATATTGAAGGCTCTATTGCGCATGCTACAATGCTTGCAAAACAGGGCATATTAACTACTGATGAACTCTCTCAAATAACAAAAGGTCTCTCCCAAGTAAAAGAGGAGATAGAGTCTGGAGTATTTGAGTGGAAGATATCTGATGAAGATCTTCATATGGGAATTGAAAAACGTCTCACCGCTATTATTGGTGATGCTGGTAAA
This sequence comes from Sulfurimonas denitrificans DSM 1251, assembly GCF_000012965.1. Lineage (NCBI taxonomy): Bacteria > Pseudomonadati > Campylobacterota > Epsilonproteobacteria > Campylobacterales > Sulfurimonadaceae > Sulfurimonas > Sulfurimonas denitrificans. The sequence continues at coordinate 893,539 of NC_007575.1, forward strand.
AAACTTCATACTGCAAGAAGTAGAAATGATCAAGTTGCAGTAGATTTTCGCCGTTATGTTCTTCGTAAAAATTTAGAGATAGTAGATGCTCTTAAACTTCTTATGAATGAGATATTAGTGATTGCATCAAAGCATACTCAAACGCTTTTACCAGGAATGACACACCTCCAACATGCACAACCAATAAATTTTGCCTTTCATTTAAGTGCATACCTCTCAATGTTTAAGCGTGATATAGAAAGATTTGAGAGCTCTTATAAACGAAATAATATCTCTCCATTGGGCTGTGCGGCTCTTGCTGGGACTCCACATAAAATTGATAGAGATATGACAGCAGAGCTTTTAGGTTTTGAGAGTGCTAGTATAAACTGTTTAGATACGGTAAGTGATAGAGATTTTGCACTGGAAATTTTATTCAATATCTCTACTATGATGATGCATATATCTCGCCTTAGTGAAGAGCTTGTTATGTGGTCTAGTTATGAGTTTAGATTTGTTGAGCTTAGTGATGAGTACTCAACTGGTTCATCAATCATGCCACAAAAGAAAAATCCAGATGTTCCTGAGCTTTTACGTGGTAAAACAGGTAGAGTTTATGGCTCTTTAATGGGACTCTTAACAGTTATGAAGGCTCTTCCTTTAGCGTACAACAAAGATACACAAGAGGATAAAGAGGGTGTTTTTGATGCTGTTGAGACGGCTGAAATCTCCTTAGAGATTTTAAAAGAGGCTCTTAAAACCATGCAGGTAAAGCCACATTATATGAAAAATGCTTGTAAAATAGGGCATTTAAGTGCTACAGATTTAGCCGATTATCTAGTTCAAAAATGTGACATTCCTTTTAGAGAAGCTCATTTTATAACAGGAAAAGCAGTTGCTAAGAGTGAAGAGTTAAAAATTGATTTAAGTGATATTGAGCTCAAATATTTAAAAGAGATCGATGATAGAATAAATGAGGATGTGTTAGCGTTTTTATCGATAGAAAATTCGATGAATGCTAGAACTTCAGCTGGAGGAACATCTACAAAAAGAACTGAAGAACAACTAAAATATTTTGAAAATTTCTTAAAGGCAGAGTAGATGAAAATTAGCGTATCACACTTAAATGAGATGAAATTTGAGGCAAAAACTCAGAAGAGCAGTTTTATAATTAACTGTCCAGAGATAAGCCCAATAGAGTATTTTTTATCAGGAATTATCTCATGTAGCGCAACAGATATGGTACTGCTGCCAAAAAATCAAGGTAAAACAGTCTCAAATTTAGTTATAGATGGTGAAGTAGTGAGGAATGAGGATTTTCCTAAAAAATTCAATACTCTTCATCTTGATTATAGTTTTGATTCTGATGCGGATGATATAGTGGCTGCTAGATGGGTTATGGCTTCACTTGAAACTTACTGCTCAACTATTAACACAATTAGAGAAAGTGTCAGTATCTCCTACTCAATTACACATAATGGCACGAAGATAAGAGATAACGAGAAGATGATTTCTGGTGGTGGAAGTAAGATAGATATGGGCAATATAGAGAGTTGCCCTTCATAATTTAATCCTACTTTTTAGCCCTGTTTTTTGGGTTTGGAGTACTCTTTTTATCTGTATCGTTTTTTGGATTGTTATCAATTAGGTCTGGCCAAGCGAGTTTTGCTCCACCTAAGAGATGAAAGTGAAGATGCTTGACCTCTTGTCCTCCATCTTCACCGATATTTGTTATTATCCTATAACCGCTCTGCTCAACACCAGCCTCTTTTGCAACATCTTGCATAAACTTAGTCATCTTCTTCATACTCTTTGGAGTTACTTCATTAAAGCTCTCTACATGTAGTTTTGGTATAACTAAGATATGAGTAGGAGCTTTTGGATTAATATCGTTAAACGCTAAAAATTTTTTATTCTCCAAGACTATATTTGATGGAATTTCATTGTTTATTATTTTGCAAAATATGCACATTTTAACCCTTTTTTTTCTTTATTGTAGCATACGAATTGGCAAATGAAGCTGTATGTAAATTATTTTTGACTATAATCCTTTTAAAATTTAAGAGGGTTTTTCCTCTAGTATGGGTGAGTCGATTGAAACATTGGTATGATTTAATAACAGAGGCACAAAGTGTCGAAAAAATTGAAGAAATTCGAATATCTCTATTTGGTAAAAAAGGGGTTTTAGCAGCAGAGTTTGCTAGAATGAAAGAGGCATCGGATGAAGAGAAATCAAAAATTGCACAAGAGTTAAACATACATAAAACTACTCTTATGAATGAACTTGTGCAGAGAAAAATCACTCTTCAAACACAAGAGCTTCAAGAGCACATGAAAAGTGAGGCGATAGATGTAACTATGTTTAGCTCATCTTCTGAATCAGGTGCACTTCACCCTGTGATGCAGACAATGGACAGAATTGTAGAGTACTTCTCATCTATGAATTTTACAGTTAAAACTGGCACAATGGTTGAGGATGACTTTAATAATTTTGAAGCATTGAACTTACCTAAGTACCATCCAGCTCGTGATATGCAAGATACATTCTATTTTAAAGATGAGATGCTTCTGCGTACACATACTTCCCCTGTTCAGATCAGAACTATGATGAGCTCAAAGCCGCCGATTCGCATGATAGCTCCAGGGGCTGTTTTTAGAAGAGATTATGATATTACTCACACACCTATGTTTCATCAGGTTGAGGGTCTCTTGGTAGATAAAGAGGGTGCTGTATCTTTTGCAAATCTAAAGTTTATTTTAGAAGATTTTTTAAAGTACATGTTTGGAGATGTAGAAGTTCGTTTTCGTCCTAGCTTTTTCCCTTTCACAGAGCCATCAGCTGAAGTTGATATCTCATGTGTTTTTTGTAAAGGAAGCGGTTGTAGAGTATGCTCAAAAACAGGTTGGCTTGAGGTTTTAGGCTGCGGTATAGTAGATCCAAATGTTTTTGAAGCTGTAAAGTATCAAAATGTAAGTGGATATGCTTTTGGGCTTGGAGTTGAGCGGTTTGCAATGCTTATCCATCAGATAGGAGATCTTCGTTCACTTTTTGAGGGAGATATAAAGTTGCTGGAGCAGTTTAGATGATAGTTACAAGAAGTTGGTTAAATGAGTGGATAGATATAAGTACGATATCTACCGATAAATTAGTAAAAACTTTAAATTCTATTGGCTTAGAAGTAGATAGCATATCTTCATACGAAGTGCCTCAGAAAATAGTTTTTGGAAGAGTTTTAGAGTGTAAAAAGCATCCAGATGCAGATAAATTGAATATTTGTCAGGTAGATATTGGAGTTAGTACACGCCAGATAGTTTGTGGAGCTTCTAATGTAAGAGCTGGTCTTGATGTTGTAGTTGCAACAATTGGTGCAGTTATGCCAGATGGCACCATTATAAAGCCAGTTACACTTCGCGGTATTGAATCTGAGGGGATGATATGTTCTGCTAAAGAGATAGGTCTTGCTGATATTAATAGTGGAATTATTGAGATAGATAGCAGTATTGGAAAATATAAAATAGGTGAAGAGGTTTCACAAAATCATCTATTTAGTGATGATATTATAGAGGTTGAACTAACTGCAAATCGAGGTGATTGTCTAAGTATCAGAGGAGTGGCAAGAGACTTAAGTGCAGCTTTTGACAAACCACTAAGAGAGAGAAAAATTCAAGAAGATGAGGATAAGAGAGTTGGAATTGGGCGCATCTTATCACTCTCTCATGAAAATAATTTGGGTGTAAACATCAGATACAAAGCTGTTGATTTTAAAAATCTTACACTCCCTTTTATAGTCAGACTTAGATTATCGCAATTAGACGATAAAAAAGAGTCTGACGTAGAGTCTTTAATGCTTTATGCAACACATAGTAGTGGAGTTATATTAAGAGCGTATGATTATGCTCTTTTTTGTGCCAAAGATGAGACAATGGCAAAAATATCTTTATGTAGGGATAAAAATGGCTTTGCCTCAGTCATGACAAAAGATAAAAAAGTTTCAATTGTTGGGGTTATGCAAGAGGAACTCTTCAAAGTTGCTCACAGCAACGGAGTAGTTTTAATTGAAGCTACATATATTCCACCAGATGTTATCTCTAAAAAAATGCAAGAGAATAAAATTCCTGCTGGAATAAGTTACTATAGGGCATCTCGTGGAAGCGAACCAGATTTAAATCAAGGTTTAGATTATTGTATTAGCGTTATTGAAGATAACTCTGAATCGTCTGTATATGGCGGAACTATTGAGATTGATGAGCCACATGAGGATAAAATTATTAGTCTTAACAAAAAAGAGATTGATGAGATAGTTGGCGCAAATATCGATAAGGCAAAAATTACTAAAATATTGAAAAATTTAGGTTTTGATACAACAAAATCTTTAGCGGATAACTTTGTTATTATAGTTCCAAAATTTAGACATGATATTGTAAATAAACAAGATATTGTTGAAGAGATTGTTCGCCTTGTCGGAATAGATAATATCCCATCAAAACCATTTACCTTTACTGAAACAAATAGCTTTAGCAGTGACTATTATGATTATAAAAAAAGAGTGACATATAGACATAAAGCGGCATTTAGCGGTTTTTTTGAATCTGTTCATTTTGTTTTTGATGAGAAAAAAGTCCTACAAGAGTATGGGTTTGAGATTTTAGATGAGAGTAAAGAGCTGTTAAATCCTATTGTAAACACATTAGATACGCTTAGATCAACACTTCTTTGTGGACTTCTTAGAGCTACATCTAATAACATTAACAATGGGTACTCTTCTGTTAAACTTTTTGAAGTTGGTTCTGTTTTTAATTCCCAAAGGGAAGAGTCTTTAAAAATGGCTCTTATTTTTAGTGGAGATAGAGAAGCGGAGAGTTTGGCAAATACTGGAAAACCTGCAAAAGTTGATTTTGCTCTATTTGTGCAAAAAGTTTCTAATGTTATCGGAGAGTTTGAGCTTCGTGAATATAAAACTAAACATACACTATCTCATCCGTATCAGTGTGCTGAGATATTTATTAAAGAGGTTAGTGTAGGAGAGATATTTCGTCTTCATCCAAATGTGGAGCAGAAGTATGACTTAGATGTTACTTACATGTGTGAGTTAAATTTTAATAAACTCCCTAATGATTTAAAAACAGCAAAGCAATCTTCTAAATATCAAGCATCTTTTAGAGATTTAAGTATAGTTATGCCTCAAGAGATGGCTTATGAAAAAATTAAAAATGTAATCGATGCATCTTCAACAAAAGAGCTTGTACGTTTTTATGTAGTTGATAAATATAGTGATAAGTCTCTTGGTGAAAATATGAGTTTATCTATTCGTTTTGTACTTCAATCATTTGATAAAACACTCGAAGAAGAGGAGATTACAAATGCAATGAACACTATCTTAGAAGCACTCAAAAATCAACTTGGAGTCGGGATAAGATGAGTAGTGTAAAAGTTTATAAAGCATTAGCATTTTCTTTAAGAACTTCTGAGATAGCTTCAGATAAATCTATATCTCATCGTTGTGCCATGTTTGCTATGTTAGCAGATGGAACAAGCCAGATTACAAATTTTTTAAGAGCTGAAGATACGATGAACTCTTTAAAAATTGTAAAAAATCTAGGCGCAACCATTGATGATGATGGAGAGACAATTAAAATAAGTTCTGATGGCATAAAAGAGAGTAGTGAAGTCTTGGATTGTGGAAATTCTGGAACAGGTATGAGACTTTTTTGCGGGCTTTTAAGTTCTGCCGATGGACATTTTGTGTTGAGTGGAGATGAGTATCTTCGCCGCCGTCCTATGAAAAGAATTACCGCCCCACTTAGAGATATAGGCGCAAAACTCGATGGAAGAGAGAATGGAGACTTAGCACCGCTAAGCATCAGAGGTGCATCACTTAAAGCGTTTAATTATGAGAGTAAAATAGCTTCTGCACAAGTTAAGAGCGCTATGATACTAGCGGCTCTAAGAGCTGATGGGGAGTGTAGTTTCTCTGAACCAGAACTTAGCCGTGATCACACAGAGAGAATGTTAAAGGGGATGGGTGCAGAGATAGAAGTAGAAGGTTTGATTACTAAAATAAAGCCTATGAAAAAACTTCTCTCACCACTTAAGATTAGAGTTCCTGCAGATCCATCAAGTGCATTTTTCTTTGCAGTTGCTGCTGCTATCACTCCTAATTCTAATGTTGTTTTAGAGGGAGTTACTTTAAACCCAACCAGAATAGAGGCTTTTAAAGCGCTAGAGAGAATGGGTGCAGATATAAGATATGAGGCGACAGAGAACATATATGAGCCAATAGGGAATATACATGTTAAATATGCTCCGTTAAAGGCTATAACAGTTGAAGATAATATATCATGGCTGATAGATGAACTACCAGCTTTATCTATCGCTTTTGCATGTGCAGATGGAGTTAGCATTGTAAAAAATGCACAGGAGCTTAGAGTAAAAGAGAGTGATAGAATCTCAACAGTTGTAAATGGGCTTAAAGCTTGTGGCATTGAGGTAGATGAAGTTCATGATGGATATAGCGTTAAAGGCGGAGTTCTCAAAGAGGCTAAAATAGATAGTCACGGGGATCATAGAATTGCTATGAGTTTCATCATAGCAGGAGTTACATGTGGAATGAGGGTTGATGATATCGCTTGTATAAACACATCATTTCCAAACTTCTTTGAACTACTTAAGAAAATAACAAAAGTAGAATTCACTTCTTTATAGGAGGCAAGAGATATAATGAAAATAGAACTAGCTGAGAGTTATGGATTTTGTTTTGGTGTAAAGAGGGCTATAAAAATAGCAGAGGATAATAAAAATTCTTCAACATATGGTCCCCTAATTCACAACTCAAAAGAGATAGAGAGGCTTGAGAAAGATTTTAAAGTTGGTTTGACAGATGATCATAAAAGTTTTGCTTCTGGTGATAAAGCAGTTATACGAACTCATGGAATACCAAAAAATGAGCTAGCAGAGCTTAAAGCCAACAATGTTGATGTAGTAGATGCAACTTGTCCTTATGTCACCAAACCACAACAGATTTGTCAAGAAATGAGTGAACAAGGGTATGAAATTATTATTTTTGGAGATGATGCACATCCAGAGATAAAAGGTGTAAAAAGCTATGCAACTTATGGAGCAAGAGTCGTTACGATGCCTAGTGAATTGGAAGATTTAAAGTTAAAAGATAGAATTGCTCTAGTCGCTCAAACAACTAGAAAAGTCGAAGATTATTTAGAGATTGCAAATTATTTAATCCCAAGATACAAAGAAGTTAGAGTTTTTAACACTATTTGTAATGCAACTTTTGAGAACCAAGAAGCTGTTAGAAAAATTTCAAAAAAAGCTGATATTATGATAATTATTGGTGGGAAAAACTCATCAAACACTAAACAACTCTTTAGTATTTCAGAGGATAATTGCACAGATAGTTACCATATAGAAGATGAAAATGATTTAGATTTTTCATGGTTTAAAGAGAAGAAATTTTGTGGCATTAGTGCTGGAGCTTCAACTCCTGATTGGATTATTCAAAATGTAGTAAACGCAATTCAAAATAGTATTTAAGTACTGTTTTGAATACCTCTTCCACCTTTTAAACTCATATATTTTGCACATTTTAGAGCCTATCTTTTTAAATTATTAATAAAAGTATTATTAATTATTAGATATACTCACGAAATTTTTATGTAACAGAGGATAGGTAATGGCGTTCGATAACGAATCATTTGAAGAAGAAGAAAATTTTGCGGAGATGTTTGCTGCAAGCGAGAAGCAGCAAGAGACAAGTCGTATTGTAGAAGGCGAAGTCGTTGAAATTCAAGCGGATGAAAATAGAGCATTAGTAGGTGTTGGCGATAAACTAGAGGGTATTCTTAGTTTAGATGAAATCAGCGAAAATGGTGTACTAAAGTTTAATGTTGGTGATAAAATAAAAGTAATGGTTACTGGATACTACAATGAGCGTCCAAAAATATCATATAAAAAAGTTTTAGAGCAACAAAAAACTATCGATTTCATCGATAAACACAAAGAGAACTTTGAAGATATAATTATTGATGGTGTAATCACTAAGAAAAATCGCGGCGGATATGTTGTTGAAGCTGATGATGTTACATTCTTTATGCCTCGCTCACTTGCGGCTTTTAAAGACACCGATGAAGTGCTTGGTCGTAAAATTAAAGCTCAAGTTGTAAAAATTGACGCAGAGCAAAATTCAATTGTTGTCTCCCGTCGCAAGCTGTTTAACGATGAACGCAAAAAGAAAAAAGAGATTATCGACAAGTTGATGGAAGATGATACAACTATCGAAGGAACTATCAAAAAAATCACTAGTTATGGTATGTTTGTTGATGTTGGCGGTGTTGATGGTTTAGTTCATTACAATGAGATAAGCTACAAAGGTCCAGTTAATCCTTCAAAACTTTACAAAGAGGGCGACGCTGTAACGGTAAAAGCCATCTCTTATGATAAAGATAAAAGACATCTTTCACTATCAATCAAAGCAGTTCAATCTGACCCATGGGCTGAAGTAGAGAGTGAGTTGGATGAGGGCGATACAATTACTGTAACAGTTTCAAATATTGAAGCATACGGTGTTTTTGTTGACTTAGGAAATGATATTGAAGGTTTCTTGCATATCTCAGAAATTTCATGGGACAAAAACGTTAAAAACCCAAATGATTATTTAACTGTTGGGCAAGAGATTGATGTTGAAGTGATTGAGATTAATCCAAAAACACATAAACTACGTGTTTCATTAAAAAGACTTCTTGCTAAACCTTTTGATGAATTTATGAAAAAACATAATGAGGGTGATGTAATTACTGGAACTGTTACATCTCTTACAGATTTTGGTGCATTTGTTCGTATAGATGGCATTGAAGGACTTCTTCATAATCAAGATATCTCTTGGGATAAAAATGTAAGATGTAAAGATGTTTTAAAAACTGGTGATGAAGTTGAAGTAAAAATTGCAAAGATAAATCCTGAAGATCAAAAAATATCTCTAAATAGAAAAGCTCTATTAGAGAGTCCAATTGATTCATTTTCAAAAAGCCATAAGGTGAATAGCGTGGTAAGTGGTACTATTCGTGATATTAAAGACTTTGGTGTTTTTGTTTCACTAGAAGATGGTGTTGATGCGTTAATACGTGATGAAGATTTATCTCCTTTACAAAAAAGTGATTTAGAAGTTGGACAACAAATAGAAGCTGCTATCGCTGTTATAGATACACGCCGTGATCGTATTCGACTATCTGTAAAAAAATTAGATTACATAAAAAACCAAGCAATGTTAGATGAGATTAATGATGATGAGTCACACTCTTTGGGTGATTTGATTAAAGATAAATTCAAGTAAAAACAGTGCGAAAAATCTTAAGATGGTTTACCCCTCTCATAGCAGTTGGGGTAGCTGTTTTTATTGTTTTTTTTCTTATTTCAATCAACTTAAGTAAAACTTCTGTTTCTCTGGCTCCTCTAAAACATAAAAGCAATTTAGCTGTAGAAGAACCACAACAGACTTGGTTAAATCATTTCTCTAAAACAGAAAAGTTAGGATATTTTTATCCAGTAAATGAAGTTTTAATAAAAGTTGATTTAAATGAGAAAATAGCAGAAAAACCAATATATAGACTCTTAGCTCTACAATTAGATCCATATCAACTCTTTTGTTTAAAAGAGGAGCTAAAGCATCATAAATTGGAGTATTATCTTAAAAAAGATAAGAATGGCGCAGAGCTGCTCATTTACTCAAAAGATAGAGATAAGTTAAACTCTCTAGTTCAAGTGTTAAAAAATTATCAAATATCAGCCAATATCGGGCTATACAAAGAGGATACATAATGCAAAAATATACAATAGTAGTTTGTGACCATATACATGAAGCAGGATTAGAGATGCTGCAAAATGATAAAAACATTAATTTTATCATGGCAGCCGATGAGGACAAAGAGAAACTTCTAACGATTATAGAGAGTGCTGATGTAGCAATTACAAGAAGTTCAACAGACGTTGATGCTAAGTTTATAGCACATGCTAAAAATATGAAAGCAATTGTTCGTGCAGGTGTTGGTGTTGATAATGTTGATATAGCTGGATGTTCTAAAGAGGGAATTATAGTTATGAATGTTCCAACTGCAAACACAATCGCTGCAGTAGAACTTACTATGGCTCATATGCTCTCATGTATGAGAATGTTTCCATATTCACATAACCACTTAAAACTTGATAGAGTTTGGAAAAGAGAGAAGTGGTACGGTTATGAGCTGAAAGGTAAAAAACTAGGTGTTATTGGTTTTGGAAACATTGGCTCACGTGTTGCAAAAAGAGCTCAAGCTTTTGAGATGGATATAATTGCGTATGACCCATATATTAACCCATCAAAAGTAACTGATCTTGATATGGTTTATACTAAAAATTTTGAAGATATTTTATCATGTGATATTATCACTATCCATACTCCTAAGAATAAAGAGACTGTGAACATGATAGATGTAGCAGAGATTGCAAAGATGAAAGATGGAGTAGTTTTAATCAACTGTGCTAGAGGTGGTCTCTATAATGAAGAGGCGCTTTATGCAGGTTTAACAAGCGGTAAAATTCGTTTTGCAGGTATCGATGTGTTTATGAAAGAGCCAGCAACTAATCATCCTCTTCTTGACCTTGATAATGTGACTGTTTCTCCTCACTTGGGTGCTAATACTTATGAATCTCAATATAACATAGGTGTACAAGCAGCTGAGAACGCTATAGCTGCTGCAAAAGGAATCTCATACGCTCATGCTATGAATCTTCCAATAGATGAGAGTAAAATACCACCATTTGTAAAACCATTCTTAGAGATGGGACAGACGATTGGCTTTTTGGAGACACAGTTAAATCAATCTCAGATTGTAACTATTAAAGTTAGTGGACAGGGTGAGATTGCAAAGTATGTTGATTCTCTTGCTACTTTTGTTGCTGTTGGCGCAATGAGTCAAATCAGTGATAATACTATTAACTATGTAAATGCTGACTTTGTAGCAAAAGAAAAAGGAATCAAAATAGAGACTGAAGCTCTACTTGACTCAACTGTATATAAAAATCTAATCACTATCAAACTAACTACTGCTGAGGGTGGAACTACTACAATTAGTGCCACAATCTTTGATGATAATGTATTTAGAATTGTCTCAATTGACGGGTTTGATATAGAAGTTGCTCTAAAGGGCGATATGATTATTCTTAAAAACCAAGATGTTCCAGGAGTTATTGGAAACATTGGTTCAACCTTAGCAAAGCATAATGTAAATATCGCAGACTTCTCTCTTGCAAGAAATGATAAAAAACAGGCACTCGCTGTTATTTTAGTAGATAATGTGATAAGTGATGATACGTTAGAAGAGTTGTTAAGAATTGACGCTTGTTCGAGTGTTCAATACGCAAGATTATAGGCTACTATTTACTACTTTTTTCCCACTTCAATCTCCTGAAACTCACACATTTTCTTGATGTGTGAGTAGGAACTACATGTAAGAAATCTCTATATTTCATCCAAATTAAAATGTCTATTTAAATCAGATTTATAAAGAAGTATTGGTACTATAATTAAAGAGGCAATAACTGCTGCAATTGTTCCAAAGATTAGAGCAACTCCTAGTCCGCCAAATACTGCGTCTCCTGCAAGAAGTGTTGAAGCTAGTATGATTGCTGCTGCAGTTAAGAAAATAGGTTTAGCACGTGTTGCTGTTGCATATGCAATAGCTTCTGCTTTTTTCATCTTGCTATCTCTCATAAGTGAAGCTGTAAAGTCTATGAGTAGCAAAGAGTTTCTTGAACTTATTCCAATGAGTGCGATAAAGCCAATAAGGGAGGTAGCAGTTAAAAAGAATGTATCTGCTGTAAATATATCCATAATATAGTGACCAACTATTACACCTATGATTGATAAAAATGAACCTAATAGAATGATACCGCTAAGAGCGTAACTTTTATAGTAAATTACCATTAATAAAAAGATAAGCACAAGAGCTGCAATAAATGCAGCTCCGAGTTCAACAAAAGTATCTAGTGTTACTTCCATCTCTCCATCCCAGATTAACTCATATACATCTTTAGATGCTTTATCTACAAGTCTTAAATTGAAAAGTCCAATTTTTTCTATCTCGTATTTATCATTAAAGGTATCTAGGATAGTGTTTCTTGCTTCCATAAGAGGATAAACTTGTGAAACCATATCAGTCTCAGCCATAACATTTGTCATTTTATGGAGGTTTTTACTCATTATCATCGGGTTTGATTTTTTTGGTACAATTGTTACTAACTCAGTAAGAGGTGTCATCATTCCCATCTGGTTCATCAGTTTTAAAGATGAGAGTTTCGCTTTTATATCATTTATATCTTTTGATGAGAATTTTTTTGACTCTTTGCTTAGTGAGAGGTAGATTGGAATCTGATCGTTAATCGTAGATGAGTTTTTAACAGCTATCTGCATACCCTCAAACGCAAGATAAAGCACATCGTTTAACTGTTTGATATTTACGCCAGATAAAGATACTTTGGTGCTATCAACTTCTACTTCAAACGTATCATAAATCTCATCTTGCATAACTTCTATATCAACCAAACCGCTAGTTTTTTCAAATACCTCTTTAACTCTATTTGAGAGCAGACGCACACCATCTGAATCTTGCCCATAAACTTCCGCAACAATTGCTGCTAACACAGGAGGTCCAGCAGGTGGTTCTACAAAAGTGATGGTTGTTTTTTCATATAGTTTTGTACAGTTATTTTGAATCTCTGGTCTAATGCGTTGAACCATAAAGTATGAAGGCTCATCTCTATGATGTTTTTTTGTAAGGTTTACAACTATTTCTGAGACATTTTCACTATTTTTAAAATGTGAGCCTTTGATAAGTCCTGCAAAATCAAGAGGTGCGCCCATTCCTAAAAATATCTCAAAGTCAGTTATCTCTTTTTCATTTTTTAGGTATTTTGCGACACACTCGCTAACTCTACTTGTCTGCTCAATTGAGCTTCCCTCTGAGAGAGTTGCATAGATTGTAAAAGTATCATTGTTCTTTCCAGGGAGCATTTTTGCCAAAACCATTTTACTAGGAGCTATCATAAGTACAGATAAGACAAATGCTATAAATGTAGCTATGAGAATAAAGTTCCTCTTTTTAGGATTTTGAATACCCTCAAATACTGTATCTTGAAATTTTTTAAACATTAATGTTTCTCCTCGCTATGAAACTCTGGTTTTTTTAACATTCTAGCTGCTAAATAAGGAGTAAAGATATATGCAACAAAAAGTGATGCAACAAGAGCAACTGGAACGTTTGCAGGAATCGGCTTCATAAACTGACCCATCATCTGCCCAACAAACGCCATAGGAACCATCGTCATGATAATTGCTAAAGTTGCAATATTTGTCGGTGGTCCAATCTCATCTGTTGCTTCAATCATAATATCATCAACACTTTTATTTGCAGACTCCCTTGAGTGATAGTGACGGTGAATATTCTCAATTACGATAATTGCAGCATCAACTAAAAGCCCAAGAGAGAGCAAGAAGGCAAAGAGTGTTATACGATTGATGGTTTGTCCTGTTAGGTACGCTACAAAAAGTGTAATTGCTAAGATTGCAGGAACAGTAAATGTAACGATTAAAGACTCTCTCCAACCAAGTACAACAATAAGTAAGATCGCAATAATTACTATTGATAAAAGAAGGTGAAATACAAGCTCATTTACCGCTTCATTTGCTCTCTCACCATCATTTCTTGTAATTACATAGCCTATATTGTTGTTATTTAAAAATTCTTTATAGCTCTCTAAATCACTCTTGACTGCATCAGCAATTACTACAGCATTCGTACCTTGAAGTTTAGAGACTGTTAGAGTTACTTGGTTTTGAAGCTCTGAGAACTCTTCATTTTCACTTTTTTTACTAATAGTTGCTGATTTGAAGTTTTGAATATCATAAGAGGCACTAACTTTTGCTATCTGTCTTAGATAAATTGGAGAACCCATATATTGTGCAATAATTATATTTCCAATGTCATCAGCGCTCTCAATTGCATTTTTTACACCAAGCATTACTATTTCATTATCTTTAGTTCTATTTTTTACAGCTGGAACACTGTACGATAAGGATTGAACACCTTGTACAATCTGTCCCATAGATATGTTATAGCCTGAGAGTTTATTTAAATCTACTTCAACGTTAAACTGATGTTTGTTTCCACCCTTTAGCTCTGTAACTGCAACGTTGCTTAGTCCATTGATATGGTGTTGTATATCTTTGACTCTCTCATAAAGTTCAGTTTTGCTCATATTTGCATCTTTTGAGTAAAAAGCGACAGAGAGAACTGGGATATCCACGTCAATATCAAGTGGTTTAATGATTGGATTCATAGCACCTTTTGGAAACATGTCATAATTTTGCATAATTTTGTCATAAATTTTTAGGTTTGAGTTCTCTTTCTCTTCACCAATGTAAAATGCAGCATTAACAATTCCTACATTATCCATAGCCATTGAGGAGATATTCTCTACACCTTTTACCTCTTTTAGCTTTCTCTCAAGAGGTTTTACAATCGCTTTTTCAATTTCAGCAGCACTAGCTCCAGGAAGAGCAACTATAACGGTAGAGCCGCTCACAACCATTTGTGGATTCTCTTCTCTTGGCATTATATTTAGAGCTAAGTACCCAATTAAGAGTAAAAAAACACCAAGGACTATAGTAAGAGGATTACGTAAAAATCCAGATGCTAATTTACCTGCTATATCAGTTGGTTTATAGTGAATCATCATTAAACCCTACTCAATTACAACAGTTGCATACATACCTGGATAGATAGAGTTGTACACATTTTTAAATGAAATTTTTATCTTAAATGAGTGCGTCATTGGGTTTGAGCTAGGGATTATTGCGCTTACTACTCCAACTGTTTGAATGTTTTGAGACGCTATATTTACGACTACTTTTTTCCCCTCTTGTATAAGTTTTAAGTTGTCCTCTGATATTTCAGCTGATATTTTTAAATCACTCAAATCAGATAGCTCTAAAGCTGGCATTCCTGGCATCGCCATCTCTCCAACTTTTATGTTTTTGCTAACTATTACACCATTGTTTGGCGCTGTTATGTTTAAGTAGCGATACTGATTTTTAACTTCTGCTAATTGTGCTTCTGCTTGAATAACCTGTTTTTTAGCAATAATTATCATATTTGCAAGATTTTGTTCAGCAAGAGCTAAGTTTTCAACTTCAAACTTTGAAACCATATCTTTTTCAAGGAGTCTTCTATGTCTATCTAAATTCAATTTTACGTTTGTATATTGGTTTTGATACATTTGAAGGCTAAGTTGTGCTTGAGAGATACCAAGTTCTACTTGAATAAGAGCAGAATCTATCTCTTTTGAGTCAATCGTATATAGAAGGTCTCCTTTTTTTACGCTGTCACCCTCAGATACTTTAACATCTGTTACAAAGCCCATAAAACGGCTTGTTATCATCTTCCTGTTGTCACTTATAACTGTGCCAGAGAGAGTAATTCCCTCTGCTGCTAATATGGCACTTAGCATCACTAAAAGTGTTACTATTTTTCTCATTTTTCTTCTCCGTTTGCTAATTTTTCAAGTGCGAAAATTCTCTCATTTCGTTTGTTTAGAGTCTGTTGTAGTTGCAATATTTTTTGAATCTGCTCAGATTGTTTGATGATAACATCACTCATGGAAGAGAGTTTTTCTCTATATCTTGCCTCATAGTTGTTATAAATCTCATCAGCTAAAAGAAGCTCTTTTTTAAGTGATTCTATATCCTTGTTTAGGCTCTGTATCTCTGTTCTTATTTTTTGTGTTTGAAGCTCAATGCCACTTTTTGCAAGAGCAACTTGCGTTTGTGTTTTTAGATATTCAACTCTTGATTTTTCAACATTTGCGCCATCTATACCGCCATTAAATATATTTAGAGTAGCTCTAGCACCTATCGTGTAAGATTTATGATCACTTGCATCATTTAAAAACTTATCATCAGCAGTTGCGACCTCTGCAAAAGCACCAACCATTGGATAATATGAAGACTCTGCTACATCAACCATACTTTTTTTAAGAGCAAGCCCACTGTTGGCTTTTTGAATATCTAGGTTGTTTTGCAGTATCTCATCATTTGTAACAGTTGGCATCATAATCTCAAGTGAGGGAGTTTTTATAGATGTCACTTTTTGGTTTAGAAGAAAACTTAAGTAGTGATATAAAAGCTCTTTGTTTGACTCCATTTGTGAGATTAGACGCTCAACATTTCCCTTTTTAGCCACAACTTCAAGTAAATCAACCTTTTTTGCATAACCAACATCTATCATCTCTTTTGTCATTGCCTCTAATGTATCTATATTTTTCAATATAACATTTAAGTTAGAGATAGAGTCCTCAAGAAGAGCCATATCATAAAAGCTTTTTCTAGTTTCATACACTTTTTCATTTAGCATTTGAGTTTTTTCCAGTGTTCTAATCTTTGTAACACTCTGCATGATATCTTCATAACTAGAAATCTTAAAGCCAGTAAATATAGGAAGCTCATACTTTAGTTTGCTCTGAAAGTAGTTTCTAGTTTCTGGATAGTTTAGATCACGAGGCTCAACAGATAGCAAACCACTCATATCTGAGGGTGGAGTACCGCCAGCGGCACCTCCTATAGCTTGACCAAGAGGATTTAAAAATTCTGAAAAACCAAAATCTCCAAAGTTTGCTTCTCTTGAACTTAGTTTGAAACCAAAGACATTTCCAGCGTCATTTGAGCGTGCAAAATCTTGAATTAAATCAAGTTTGCCCCAATGGTTTCCCGAAGCTGCTTTTCTCTCTTGTATAGCACTCTCTATATCGTACTGTGCATTTTTTATCTCTAAATTTTGTGATTTTAGTAACTCTAATGCTTCATGTAAATCCATAGAATCCGAAGCGTTGAGATATGAAGTGCTAAAAAGAAGGGATAAAATAACTACTCTAAACATATATTTCATAGGCATCTCTCTTGATGAAATTAAGTTCTGATTATAACACATATTTTATTTTATTATAAAAAAAATCAAGGTTTAGTCCTAAAATAATATCATACTAAATTTCAAATTTTAATAAGCAAACGTGAAACTAATGTCAAATACTGATGTGATAAACATTTACTCTACACGATTACTACACATTGAAAATATTATACTGCGCAAATAAATAATTTAAAAATGGAGTATTGAGATGATAAAAATAGCTATTGGATCGATTTTAGTTTCGAGTTTTGTTTTAGCGGGTGGTTTTATGGACATGAAAGACAGCGATGATTTACATGCAATGTTATCTAGTGAAAAAGTCTTAAGCCAAGGTAGTAATAAAATTATAGTTGAGTTAAATAGAGGTGGGCATGGAGGAGCAGTTGTGGATGCAAAAGATGTACGAATAAAGTTTTTTATGCCTGAGATGCCAGGAATGCCATACATGGAGTCAAAAGAGATTTGTAAAAAAATTGATAACTTATTTGAGTGCAACGTGAATTTTGCAATGAACGGTACTTGGCAGTATCAGCTTTTTATAAAAGATGACAATAACAAAGATTATGTATATAAAGGGAGTGTTAATCTTGGTCAATCTTCATCAATGCATTCTCACCACTAAGGTTTAGCTATGAAAATGTTCTCTCTTCTTTTTGTACCTTTATTGTCTTTTAGCTTAGAGTTTAATGATGCCTTTGATAGAGCACTTGAGCTCTCTGCAACACTAAAGGCAAAAGAGCAGAGCATTTTAGCATCACGCCAAAATACTCTGAGTGAAGCTACATATAAAAACCCTATTTTAAGCATTGGACTAAACGACATGTTATTAAATAATAACTTCTTTAGAAGAGATGCTGAAGCCATGCAAACACAATTTATTGGGATAACTCAAGAGTTTGAAACTTTTGGAAAACTTGATTTAAAAGAGGCAATACTTAGAGCTGATACTCTTATTTTAGAGTATGAGTTAGAAGATTTGAGATTGGACTTATATAAAAAAATGGCACTAAAAGTAGAAGAGATTTCAACTTCTACTTCCTTACTAGAGTTCTTAGAGGAGAAAAAATCAAATCTTTCATTACTTCTTAAATATAGTGAAGCGAGTATAAATATTGTAGATGCTTTTAAAGTTAGTGTTGAACTTCAAAAGAAGATATTTGCAGTAGAGGATAAAATTTTAGAAACTAAAGAGAAACTAGAGGCATATAAGAACGAGTTCAAATATCTAAGTAATCAAGATTTCTCGTCTATAAATCAGGCTCAAATAGAAGATTATTTTTTAGAAGAAAATATAAAAAAATCTCCAAAATATAAGATATATGAGATAAAAGCAAAACAGTTAGACCTTAACAGCAGGCTTGAAGAGCGAAAAAAATACTCAAATGTAAGTGTAGGTGTAACTTATAACCATCGTCAAAATTATGATGATTATCTCTCTGTGTCAGCTTCATTTGCACTTCCTATTTATGGGATAGAAGAAGCTAAAGTGCAAAAAACAAGGCATCTAAGTGCTGAGAATTTGCAAAAAGAGCAAAACTATATGCTCTTTGCAGTAACTGTTTTTCAAACTAATGCCAAAAGAGTAGAGTACTTAAAAAAACGAATAAAAAATCTTGATGACATTTTATATAAGTACAAAGAGCTAAACAGATATGATAAATCAAACATTACAAACAGTGTGACTTTAGAGAAAAATATAGAAAATGAGAATCTGCTTCTTGATTTAGAAATAGAGAAATTAAAATATAACCTAGAGAAGAGTAGTGCCCTTTTGGAGCTTTTTTATATTACTAGTGGGAGTGTAAAATGAAAATCATATTTTTAATCATGCTGATATTTGCTCTTGGTGAGTCAAAAACAATTGAGCAAACTTTTAACATAAAGAGTATAAAACCAAAAATACAGACTCAAAAAATATCTAAAACATACTACGCTACAACCTCTTACAATGAGAGTAAAATTTATGAAGTAAGTATAAGATTTGATGGTTTTATAGAAAATTTAGGAGCAAATGAGCTCTATAAAAAGGTTAAAAAAGGAGACAAACTTTTTGATATCTATTCAAAAGAGATATACACACTAAAAAAAGAGCTTGCCTCTACAAAAAATTTTCCGACTCTTAACTCAACTATTTTAGAGAAGTTAAAACTCTATGAATTGGATGAAAAAGCAATCTCCTCTACAGCCCAAACTATACCGCTATATAGTAAGTTCAATGGAGATATAATAGAAAAAAACATACTTGAGGGCTCTTATGCAAAAGCTGGCACAACACTCTTAAAAATCGCTGATAGTTCTAACATGTGGATTATTGCAAAAGTGTATCAGAGAGACTTTGAATTTATAAAACAGGGTATGAGTGCTAGTGTTGAGATAGAGGGTTTTAGCGAGCCAAGAGTTGCTAAGGTTTCTAAAATTTATCCAAAAATCAACAAAGATGATTTGACATTTAATGTAAGAGTAGATTTGGATAATGCTCAAGCTAAAATAACACCTGATATGTTTGCAAAGGTAAGTTTTTCTAATGTAACAACTTCTTTGCTCTCCCTGCCAAAAGATGCGGTTATAAAAAGAGGAGATAAATTTTATGTCTTTAAAAAGGTATCCCTAACTGAGTATGAGCCACAAGAGGTGGAAGTTCGGTATGCGGGTGGGTTTTATCAGATATTAGGTGGAGTAGATGAGAGTAGCGAGGTAGCCCAAAATGCTCTCTTCTTGCTTGATAGTGATGCAGTTACTAACGGCTCATACATGAGCGAAAAGTGGTAGTGAGATGGTTGAAAAAGTAATAGATTTTAGCTCAAAAAATATATTTTTAGTTCTTATACTCTCAGCTATTTTAACTTTTGTGAGTATATTTAGTCTTAAAAACATCTCTCTTGATGCGCTCCCAGACCTCTCTCCTCCTCAGGTTATACTACAAGTCTCGTATGAGGGGCAGTCTCCTAAAATCATAGAAGAGCAGGTTTCATATCCGCTTATAAGCTCTTTGATGTCACTTCCAAATATTAAGACGATTAGAGCTATGAGTAGTTTTCAAAATGCTCTTATATATATAATATTTAAAGATGACACTGATATTTATGCAGCTAGAAGTAGGATACTAGAGCAACTCTCTTCAATACTTCCAACACTTCCTGAGGGTGCAAAAGTTAGCATGGGACCAGACGCTACGGGAGTAGGGTGGGCGTATCAGTATATATTGAAGTCAAATAAACTAAATCTCTCAGAATTAAGAGATTATCAAGATTACTACTTAAAGTATGGGCTCTTAGGTGTTGATGGTGTTAGTGAAGTGGCTGCTGTTGGGGGTTTTGTAAAGAATTATCAGCTTTTAATTGATCAAGATAAGATGGTTAAATATGATATAGGAATTGATGAGATAATCAATGCACTAAAGAAAAACAACCAAGATAAAGGTGGTGGTGTACTTTTAGAGAATGGTTATGAAAATATTATTCAAGCTCGTGGATATTTAACGAGTTTAGAAGATATGAAAAACATCACACTAAAGGTAAACGGTGTAACACCGCTAAGGCTCTTAGATATAGGTGAAGTTGTAGAAACTCCACAATCAAGACGAGGTGTTGCTGATTTTAATGGTGAGGGAGAAGTAGTCGGCGGTATAGTTTTGGTGCGATATAAAGAGAATACTTATGAAGTGATAAAAAAAATAAAAGCCAAAATAGAGACGCTAAAGAGTGAGGATGTAGAGATAATTACAACTTATGATAGAAGTAAACTCATAGATAAAGCTATCGATACACTCAAAAACACACTACTTGAAGAGTCTATTATTGTAATCATTATTACAACTCTTTTCTTATTTCATTTTAGAAGTGCTTTGGTTGTTATCATTGTGCTACCCATGACCATACTTCTTACTTTTTGGCTTATGAGTCTATTTGAGATAGGCTCAAATATTATGAGTTTGGGTGGCATCGCTATAGCCATTGGTGCCATGGTAGATGCTTCTATTGTTATGATAGAGAATGCCCATAAACACTTAAGTAAAAGTGATGGTACTAAGAGCAGAGTTGAAATAATCATAGACTCTTCAAAGCAGGTTGGTCGCCCAATATTTTTTGCTCTTATCCTTATCGTTGTCTCATTTTTACCAATATTTGCACTTGAGGGTCAAGAAGCTAGGCTCTTCTCGCCCTTAGCATATACAAAAACATTCGCCATGCTAATAGGTGCACTTTTATCTATCACTTTAGTGCCAGTTTTAATGATACTTTTTATAAAAGGAGATATCAAAAAAGAGGAGAGTAACTATATAAATAGATTTTTTATCTTTTTATATACTCCTTTGTTAAAACTATTTTTAAAATTAAAATACCTTGTTTTTGTTTTTCTCGTCATAGGTATAGCTTACATATACCCTCTTTACAATGCTCAAAAATGGGAGTTTATGCCACAACTCAATGAGCAAGATTTTATGTATATGCCAGTGACTCCTTATGGCATAAGCATTGATTTGGCAAAAGAGATTACTCAAGAGACGGATAGGATTATTAAAAGTTTTCCAGAAGTTGATACTGTTTTTGGTAAAGCAGGTAGAGCAAATAGTGCAACTGATCCAGCTCCGCTTGGCATGATAGAGACAATCATAACTTTTAAAGATAAATCTGTTTGGAGAGAGGGCATGACTTATGAGAGGCTCATGCAAGAGATGGAGGAGAAGCTAAAAATAAAAGGGTTGATTAACTCATGGACATATCCAATTAGAGGCAGAATAGATATGCTCTTAACAGGAATCCGCACACCGCTTGGGATTAAGCTTTATGGAGATGATAATAAAATCTTAGAAGAGATATCTTCACAAATAGAGCAGAAATTAAAAACTATGCCATCAACATTAAATATATCTGCCGATAAATCAAATAGCGGATATTTCTTAGATGTGGATATCAAACAAGATAGTTTATCACGATATGGACTTACAAAGCAAAACATACTAGATACTATCTCTTTTGGTGTTGGAGGTTTGGGAGTAAGTACTTTTATAGATGGTCTTAAGAGACACCCTATATCTATAAGAGTGAACTCAAATCAAAGAGAGAGTATTGAGAAGATAAAAGAGTTAAAGGTTAAAACAAAATTTGGTTTTTTACCAATTGAGATGTTTGCAGAGATTAAGTACATAGAGAGCCCTAGCGTTATAAAGAGCGAAAAAGGGATGAAGGTCTCATTTGTGTATATTACGCCAAAGAGTGATGTAAGTGCTGATGAGTATAAAAGTGCAGCTAAAGATGCACTGCAAAGTATAGAACTTCCAAAAGGGTACTATTATGAGTTTGCAGGGCAAAGCGAGTATTTAGAAGCGGCTAAAAAGAGACTGGCTTTTATCATCCCAATAGTTCTTCTTAGTATATTTGTTCTTATATATTTTGCTCTTAAAGATGTTCTCAATTCTCTTATTGTTTTCTCAACTCTGCCATTTGCAATTCTTGGTGGACTTTTATATATAGATTACCTTGGATTCAATCTCTCTATAGCAGTAGTTGTTGGCTTTTTAGCACTTCTTGGCATTGCTGCTGAGACAGCTATAGTTATGATTATTTATCTTGAAGAGGCTATAAATGAGAAAATATCTACACATCAAGAAGCTATAATTAGAGGCTCTGCAGGACGGTTAAGACCAAAGCTTATGACAGTTTTTGCAATTCTTGGTGGACTTATTCCTATCATGTATATTCATGGAGTAGGAAGTGAAGTTATGCAGCGTATTGCCGCACCTATGATTGGAGGAATTGTTACTTCTGCAATTTTGACGCTTCTTATTATTCCTTTGTTATACTCTATAAGAAAAAGATAGTAAAATGGCGATATGAAGATTTTACTATTAGAAGATGATGTTATTTTATCTGAAATACTCTATGAGCACTTAAGTGAAAAAGGTTATGATGTCTCATCAGCTTATGATGGCGAGGATGCTTATGAGAAGATTATAAATAGCCGTTTTGACTTTATGCTCTTTGATGTAAATGTTCCACTTTTAAATGGATTTGAGTTGCTAAGACTCTTGGGAGAGCAACATGTAAACATACCGACTATTTTTATCACATCATTAGATTCTGCACATGATTTAAAAAGAGGGTTTGATTTGGGTTGTGATGATTATCTTAAAAAACCTTTTGATTTAGTAGAACTTGATGCGAGGATAAATCATCTCTTAAGAGTGCACAACTTAAACTCTTTACATGTAGTAATAGACGCTAAAAGTTATCTTGACAAACTTACTTATGAACTTGTAAAGGGTGAGCAAAGAGTAAAACTATCAAAAAAAGATTTTGAAATCATAGAGTATTTTTTATCGCACAGAGAGAGGATAATCTCACATGATGAGCTCGCAGCAAATATTTGGCTTGATTCTGAAACACCATCAGATTCAACACTTAGAACTTACATAAAAAACATCAGAATATATCTTGGAAAAGATTTTATAACTACTATAAAAGGAGTCGGTTATAGAGTTAACATCTAGCGAGAAAAAGTCTCTTTATGGCTTTTTAGGACTTTACCTAAGTTCATCTATCTTTTTAATTATCATCATTGCATTTAGCTTTTATAGCTATGAGGCTTCAAATATAAGAAGTGCCAAAAAAGAGAAAATGCAAAATATAGCACTAAGTATCTCTTCTAAAATAATCTCATCTTACATGCACTCAGAAGAGTTACATGTAGAGGCTGTAGATGGATATGAGATAGCTCTTTATAGCATAGATAAGGAGCCAATAGCTGGAGAATTTTCTGGTGTTAAATTTGTACAGGGTTTTTATGAAGATGGAGAGTTTGATTACTTTGTAGATCTTACTCCACAACTTCATCATGGCGTAAAGTATCTAGTACTAAAGAGTAAAAATGCAAATGAGCAGATTTTAAAACTGATAAAAAACACTCTCTTTATTGCCATATTTTCTGTTATTTTGGTTGTAGTTGTTGGTTACTTTTTAACAAAGATGTTTTTAAAACCTATACAAAATGAGAGAATAAAATTTGATAAGTTTATAAAAGATTCTACTCATGAGCTAAACACTCCAATTACTGCTATTTTAATGAGCATTGATAGGTTAAAGAAAGAAAATATTGATGAGAAAATTTTAAGTCGTGTTCAAATAAGTGCAAAAAGAGTGCAAAAAATATACTCAGATTTGACATACCTTCTTATGGATAACAAAAGTCAAGAGACAAAAAAGCTAAATATAAAGAGTATGATAGAGAGCGAACTGACACTCTATGAAGATTTGGCGAGTAAAAAATCACTCACAATAGAAAAAGAGTTAGAAGATTTGTTTTTTAGTATTGATGAGGTAAGTGCGCAAAGGTTGTTTAGCAATCTGCTCTCAAATGCAATAAAATACAATAAGCACGGCGGAGTAATTGAGATAAAGCTTAAAAATGGGGAGTTAATTATCAGTAACAGCGGCATAGGGATAAAAAAAGAGCTGCAAGATAAAATTTTTGATAGATTTTACAGAGCCAATGATTACGAGGGTGGCTTTGGAATAGGGCTCGATATTGTCAAAAGAGTTTGTAGTAGATATAGTATTGATATAAAGATCTCTTCAAAAGAGAGTTCGAAAACAACCATAAAACTAAAGTTTTAAGAGATTTGGATGGGTTTACCCATCCATTTTTGCTCTTATGTATGCCCTTTTGATAACATTTTAAGGCTTATGAGAAGATATTTTTGATTGAACTGATTAATCATCTCAGAATCTTTCATCATTAACTTAAGAGCCTCAAAAGATGAGAGACTTTTTCTGTGTGGTCTGTGGCTTGTAAGTGCGTCAAAAACATCACAAATCCCTATAATGGCAGCAAAATCACTAATGTTTTCTTTTGTTAATTGGTTTGGATAACCAGTTCCATCATAGCGTTCATGATGATGCATAATGGCATCTATTATGTATGGATCTAAGATTTTATTCTGCTTTATGATTTCAACACTGTAGTTACAATGTTTTTGCACTGCTTGACTCTCTTGAGCGCTAAGTTTTGCCTCTTTTGTAATAATATTAGTATCAATTTTTTTAAGACCAATATCATGAAGAAGTGCTGCAACACCCAATTTAATGAGCTGAATCTCTGAATATTTAAGCGCATGTCCTAAGGCAAGAGAGTAGATGGCAACATGTAATGAGTGATACTCTAAGAGATCTTCATCTCGTAAATATGTCATAGTGTTTTTTATAAAATATTCATCATATTTAATTAGAAAAATAATTGATTTTATAATTAATTCAGTGCAATCAGGGTCTATTTTATTATCTTGGCTCTTGATAAAAACATTAAAGAGCTTAGAAGTTACATCATAAAGAAGAGCAACTCTTTTTTGGTGATTCTCTCTGTTGTGACGTATGTAGTACCTTAGACTTTTACATGAGAGTATCTGTTTATCTTCATCTGAGGTAGAAATATATAATGCCTCATGGTTTTTAAGTTTACTCCAAAGAGTCTCACTTATGTATGTGCCAGCTTCAATAATTATTACATAATCATTATCTTTTTTAATATAAATATCAAAAGGTACAATCTGATCAACGGAGATAGTATTAATGTCAAATTGTATATAACTATGTGAGTAGTCTAGTTTAGTTTTAATAATTTTCATAAGCGCGATTATAGCGAGATGTTTGAAAATAAAAGTTGTACTAAACAATTATTGGCTAAAATATTTTTTTGAAACAAAGGTAAAAATTATGCAGATAATAGTAGATTCTCTTAGAAAAAAAGGCAAAATTTATAAAAAAATGCAAGAGATTTTTCCTAAAGAGTTAGGAATAAGAAACAGAATTAAAATATATAAAGCAACTGATATCACTGGATATTTCTGGGCGATTTTTGTTATCTCTCAAAAGAGTAAACTGCTAATAAAAGATGTTGAGAAATTTGAAGAGATTTATACAAAACTTACTCTTTTTTGTGCACATAATTTTAAACATAAAACTATTTTTATAGACGCACCGCTTTGCTCAAAAGCAAAGAGTGCACTCCAAGAGCTGGGTTGGAAAATTCAGTAATGCTTCTTTGTGATATTGGAAATACAACTTATCATTTTTTTGATGAAAACTCATCATACAAAGAGGATGCAAAACTCTTTAATCCATCATCCATAAAGAGAGAAGTTTTTTATATATGTGTAAATTCCAGTGTAAAAGAGCGCCTATCTTTGCTAGATAATTGGATTGATTTATCGCTACATGTAGATATGAGCAGATACTATAAAACAATGGGAATAGATAGAATTATGGCTTGTGAAGCGATAGAGAGTGGCGTGGTTGTAGATGCGGGCAGTGCTATTACTGTAGATATCATAAAAAATGGAAACTTTGAGGGCGGTTTTATATATGCTGGAGTTAAAGCCATGAATGAGTGTTATAAAAATATCTCCGCTCAACTTGAGTACTCATTTAACTTTGAGCTTGATTTGGATAAAATGCCGAAAAATTCTCGTGATGCCATAAGTTATGGATACCTTGGGCTTCTTTATAAAGAGGTTGCCTCTTATGGTATGAAAATATATCTTACAGGCGGAGATGCAGGGCAGTTTAGTAAACTTTTTTTAAACTCAGATGTAGATGAGTTACTGCTTTTTAAGGGGATGAAAAATATTATGAAAAAGGCGAATTTATGCTAACAGTTGCACTTCCAAAAGGGCGCATTGCGCAAGAGACTTTAGAGATTTTTGAGACTCTATTTGGTGATGGGTTTGCGTTTGATGATAGAAAATTAATCCTAGAGACTCCAAAATTTCGCTTTTTGCTTGTTAGAAATCAAGATGTTGCTACCTATGTTTTTCATCAAGCAGCTGATATCGGAGTTGTGGGGCTTGACACCTTAGAAGAGCAGGGACTTGATGTAATTCGTCTGCTTGATTTAAAACGTGGTATCTGCAAAGTTGCTATTGGAATGAAAAAGGGCGAGAAATTTGACCTTAACAAACCAGAGATAAAAGTCGCTTCAAAGATGGTAAATATTACAAAACGCTACTTTGAAGAGCGCGCTGTCTCAGTTGATATCATCAAACTATATGGCTCAATAGAACTAGCTCCTCTTATAGGTCTTGCTGATATGATTGTCGATGTTGTAGAGACTGGCTCAACTATGAAGCAAAATGGACTTGAAGTTGTAGAGGATATCATGACTTCATCAACTTATCTTATTGCAAATAAAAACAGCTACATCGCTAAAAAAGATGAAGTTCTTGATATCTATGAGAAGATTAAGAGCGTAATTGATGCGGAGCAAAAAATAAAATGACAAACCTTGACCTTTATGCAAAAGCTGAACATCTCTTAGGTATAGAAGAAGCGACTGAAGCACTATATGATTTGTACCGTTCAGAGCTAGATAGTTACAGCGTTAAAACACTTTTAGATGTTGGATGTGGTCGTGGCGGTTTTATGAAGCGTATGATAAGCGATGGCGTTACATGTAGAGGAGTTGATCTTAGCTCAGTTATGGTTGAAGAGTGCAAGGCAAACGGTTTAGATGCTCAGTGTATTGATATATCAAAAGTTGATGCAAAATATGATGCAATCGTGGCTATCTTTGATGTATTGAATTTTTTAAACGAAGAGGAACTGTTAAAGTTTTTAGATGAAATCTCTCTTAGGCTAAGTGATGATGGAGTTTTCATCGCAGATATTAACACGCTTTATGGCTTTAAGGATGTCGCAGAGGGGAGCATGAGCAGTGAAAACGAGAGAGAGTTTTTAGTAGTTGATGCAATTTTTGAAGATGATAAGCTCTTTACAAAATTTACCATGTTTGAGATGTGTGAAGATGAGAGATATAAAAGGTATCAAGACACCATAGTACAATATTTTCACAAACTAAAAATCTTTGAAAAGCAGAAATCTTTAAAGCTCATAGATAAGCAGACTTTCTCTTTATATGATACAAAAGATAAAACACTTCTTATCTTTAAAAAGGCTTAGCTACTACATCCAAGTTAAAAACTCTATGGTAAAAGTAGCACCATTTTTAGAATTTGCCGCAGTTATAACTCCGCCGTTTTTCTCAACTAAGATTTTTGATAGATAAAGACCTAAATGCAACTCATTGTTCATATCGTTGTCGTATGAAAATATATTATCAAAAGATTCTCCCCTGATTCCACCACCGTTATCACTGATGGATACTTTCTTATTATTAACAGAGATATGTATCTCTGGGTTTATTGTATCTCTGAGTTTAAAAATCTCTCTTGCATTATTTAAAATAGTAAATACTACTTGAGAGAACTCATTTTGATTTCCAAAAACAGTATCTCTCTCATGTGAGATAATATAAATTTTTATGTCATCAAAGTAGAAAGTTCCCTCAACAATTGTGAGAATCTCTAATATGGTATCGGAGAGAGAGAACTCTTTTGTGTCGTATGAGGGTTTATAGAAATTTTGAAAGGTATCTATTGTTTCAGACATAAACTCTAGTATATCTTTTGACTTTTTTAACGACTCTAAAAAGTCATCTTTGTCAAAAGAGTCCAAAGAGAGTATTTTTTGTCTGTTTTTTTTAGTTATAGATAAAAGAGATGCAAGAGGTTGCTTCCATTGATATGAGATATGCATCAAAAGTTCACCAAGAGCAGCTTGTTTAGATTGTTGATACATCATCTGCTCTTTAAATTTGTTCTTTTGTATCTCTTCTTGAACTCTGCACTCTAAATTTTTCTCATAAGCCCTCAATGCAAGATGTGTAGAAACTCTTGAGAGAAGTTCATCTGGATGAAATGGTTTACTGATATAGTCAACGCCTCCCGCATCAAACCCTTTTTGAATATCCTCTTGTGTATGTTTAGAACTTAAAAAAATAATTGGAATATGGTATGTTTTTGGAGAATTTTTTAAAGTTTTGCAAACTTCACAACCATCACTCTTTAGCATTGTGATATTTAAGAGAATTAAATCTATCTCATTTTCACCAAATAGTATCTCAATTGCATCTTTATCATCAGAAGCGCTTAGCAAGTTGTATTTTTGAAGCAATTTATTCAAAGTGCCAATATTTTCTTCTTTGTCATCTACTATTAATATTGTCTGTTTTTCATCCATAAAAAAACCCCTACACTCTAATTGAAATATTAAATTATATCTTGTGAAACATAAAAAATAGATGGTATTATTTGCACTATGAAAATATGTAAAATTTGTAGTAACAAAACTACTAAAATTGTAGATACAAAAAGTTCTAAAGAGTATTATAAATGCGCTACATGTAATTATATAGCGCTTGATGAGAGATTCTACGTCGATGAAGTGCGCCAGAGGGCTCATTATGATAAGCATCATAATACACTTGAGTCCCTTGGTTATGTAAAAATGTTTGAAGATTTAGTTTGTGAGTTTGTTCTGCCATATAGAGAAGAGATAAAAACTTCATTAGATTTTGGATGTGGAGAGGGCGAGGTTTTACCCATTGTTTTAGAGAGAGAAGGCATCTTTTGTGATAGATATGATTTGCACTATTTTCCTAAAAAAATATATAAAGACAAAGAGTATGACTTAATTCTCTCAACAGAAGTTTTTGAGCATTTACAAAACCCTCTTGAGCTTTTTGCTGAACTACTCTTACATGTAAGGCAAGGTGGTTATCTTCTGCTTATGAGTGCATTTCATCCTAGTAGTGATGAGGAGTTTTTAAAGTGGTGGTATATTAGAGATATCACTCATATAGGTTTTTTTGATTTGAATACACTCTCTTACCTGTCAGAGAAGTTTGAACTTGAGATAGTTAAGCATAACTTTAAGAATAGTATCCTATTTAAAAAAAAGTGAAATAAAAAGAAAATAGAGGCTATAATTTGTCAAAATTATGTCAAGGAATAAAAATGAAAAATGTAATACTCTCAGCTCTTGTGGTGCTATCTTTCGCATTTAATGTTAATGCAAGTGAAAAAAGCGGATGTACTCTAGCTCAAAATGGTAATGTAGAGGTAAGTTGGACAGGGTATAAAACCCCAAAAAAAGTTGGAGTTAATGGAACTTTTGACAAAGTAACTTACGTTGGAGTAGCTCCAAGTGGTGAAGATTTTCGCTCTATATTGGTTGGTTCATCAGTTGTTATAGACTCATCGAGTGTAAATTCAAAGCATGAAGATAGAGATTCAAAGCTTGCAAATTTTTTCTTTGGACTTATGAGTGATAAAAATATTAATGCAAAAATATTAGATATTAAAGCAGATAAAAGAGTGAAAGATGCTCCAAGAACAGGTCAGTTAAATGTAGAGATAGAGATGAATGGCGTTAAAAAAATTACTCCTATGACTTATAGTTTTAGTGATGGAATTTTTGAGGCAAAAGGCTCAATCGATTTATTAGAATTTAGCGCAAACGAAGCATTAGCTGGGATAAATAAAGCTTGTTATGATCTTCATGAGGGCAAAACATGGAGTGATGTAGGAATTGGTTTTAAAACTAAAATAGAAGCAACTCTTTGTCAGGTTAAAGCTATAAAATAAGCAGATAACTATTTTAAAAGATTTTATACTATACAATTCATCTCTAAAAATAATAAAGAGTATGAGTTGTAAGGATTAAAATTTGAAGATACTAGTAACAGGAACAGCAGGTTTTATAGGTTATCATCTAGCTAAAGAGCTTCTCTTAAGAGGAGATGAAGTAGTTGGACTTGATAACATAAATGATTACTATGATGTAAAGCTAAAGTATGCCAGACTAAAAGAGCTTGGAATAGACAAAGATGATATAAAAGATAATCAACTTACCCAATCCAAAACTTATCCAAACCATAAATTTATTAAAGCAAATCTTGAAGATGCAGAGACAATAAATAGACTTTTTAAAGAAGAAAAATTTGATGCGCTCTGCAACCTTGCAGCTCAAGCTGGAGTTAGATACAGCATAGAGAATCCTCACGCATATATTCAAAGTAATGTCGTTGGTTTTTTAAACCTCTTAGAAGCTTGCAGAAACTATGATGTGAAAAATTTTGCCTTTGCCTCATCCTCATCCGTTTATGGATTAAATAAGTCTCAGCCATTTAAGAGTAGTGATCATAGCGATCATCCAGTGTCACTATACGCAGCAACTAAAAAAAGTAATGAGATGATGGCTCACACCTATGCGCACCTCTATGGTTTGCACTGCACAGGTCTGAGATTTTTCACAGTTTATGGAGAGTGGGGAAGACCTGACATGGCACCTATGCTTTTTGCTGATGCTATACTAAATGATAGAGCTATAAAAGTGTTTAATCATGGAAATATGAGCAGAGATTTTACTTATGTTGGCGATATAGTTGAGGGTGTTATAAAAGTTATAGATAACCAATCAACACCATCACAAAAATTTGATGCAGCAACTCCAAATCCATCAATTTCATCAGCTCCATATAAAATATATAACATTGGAAACAACTCTCCAGTTCAGCTCTTAGACTTTATTAAAACTCTTGAAAATGCCATAGGTAAAGAGGCGCAAAAAAACTTTCTTCCAATGCAAGATGGTGATGTAGTCTCAACTTATGCGGATGTAACCGATTTGATGAATGATTTTGGTTATAAACCAGAGACTTCACTAAAGGTTGGAATAGAGAAGTTTGTGAAGTGGTATAGAGAATTTTACAAATAGAACTATGTAGATTAAAGTCTCTCTCCAAGTGCAATTGCGCTCTTTATGGCGTTTATGTAGCTTAGCGTTTTAGCTTTTTTCTCATAAGCGATATCAAAAGCTGTTCCATGATCTACTGAGGTTCTTATGATTGGTAGATTTAGTGAGACATTTATACTCTCATCAAAATAGAGTGCTTTGAGCGGTGCTAATCCTTGATCGTGATACATGGCAATAAAGTATTTAAACTTTTCTCTTATGTGTGGAGTAAAAGCTATATCTGGAACTAATGGACCTATAAATTGCTCAAAACATACTTTTTTATTTGCACTTTTTATAGCTTTTGTGATTATCAGCTCTTCATTTCCAAGAACTCCATTATCTCCAGCATGTGGGTTTAATCCAAGAACGGCTACTCTCTCATTTGGTACTGAGTTATTAAAATCTAAAAAAAACTGTTTTAACTTTTTATATTTTATGGATGAAGCGACATCTTTTAGCGGGATATGTTCGCTAAAAAGAGCGACAAACATCTTTTGGCATCCAAGCATCATAATGGCATCTCTCTTGAAGTGCTCACGAAGCAAGTCGGTGTGACCTTTGTATTTGAGTCCAGCTAACATCCAAGCTTCTTTGTGAATAGGCATAGTTACAACAGCATCGGCTTTTTTTTGCTCACACAAAGATATGGCATGAATGAAAGAGTCATAAGAGTATCTGCCAGAATCTTTATCAACGCACCCTTTTTTTACAGCAAACTCTCCGCCAACCTCTGATATTTCAAAATTTGATGGTATTTTGTAATTTAAAAGAGTTGATGCTTGATTTAACATGTAAGAGTTTATGCAGTAAAGAGGAGCGCAGAGTTTTGAGACCTCTTCATGTGCTTTTATGGCTATCTCAATTCCGACGCCGTTTAAATCTCCAACACTTATAGCAATGCGCACTTTGCTCATCGGCTTGTTAATCTTTTCATCTCTTTTACAGCTTCGCCTAAACCACTAAATATACTTCTGGCAACTATGCTTTGACCGATATTTAGCTCTGTTATCTCAGCTATTTTCATCATCTCATGAACATTATGGTAGTTTAGTCCATGCCCAGCAGCAACTTCAAGACCGATTTTTTTTGCATGTTTTGCGGCTTCATCTATTGCTAAGATGGACTTCTCAAGTCTGATGGAAAGCTCATGGCGAGGGAGTTCTAACTCTTTTATGGAGTGATTGGAGTGCGGAAGTGAGGAGCTAAGCATCGCATAGAGATTTGCAAAAGCCCCAGTATGAAGCTCAACCATCTCAGCGCCTAGCTCTTTTGACTTCTCAACAGCTTCTATGGTTGGGTCTATAAAGAGTGATACAGGTATAAGATAGTCATGTAAAAGCTCTATCGCATAAGCTATTTCATCTTCATGCCCTACAACATCAAGTCCACCCTCGGTTGTTACCTCTTCTCTCTTCTCAGGAACTAAAGTAGTGCGGTGAGGCTTCAAGTCAGTTACGATATCTAAAATAGCTCTGTTTATGGAGCACTCTAGGTTTACACCTACGTTAGAGTATTTCATGATAGCGTACGCATCAGCGTCTTGTATATGTCTTCTATCTTCTCTGAGATGGATAGTTATCTGGTCTGCTCCGTTTTGTGTGGCAACATAAAGAGCGTTTAAGATGTCTGGGTCATTTACTTTTCTAGCTTCTCTTAAAACCGCTACATGGTCTATGTTTACGCCTAATTTCATACTGTTCAAATTAAACCTACCTATTTTCTATGAAGAGGATGTTGGTAATCATTTCTCTCACATGCACTAAAGGTACTCATAACGCCAAGCGCTAAAAGTGCCATTAAAATAATTTTTTTCATTATAAATCCTTTAAAAAGTTTGCCCAATTATATCATTGATACTATTTACATCGTCTGTATTGGCAAAACAACTCTTATCTCCACATATCATAAAACCTTTATCTTCAGAGACTTTTTTAAATATAAAAGGATAGTCTAAAGAGGCTATTTTTAGGGCGTTTGACTCTAAGTTTTTCTGCTCTGATTTTACAACTCTATCACCCCTTAAGTAGCGCAACATTTGGCGTAACATGTAAGGGTAGATAACAGGTCTTCTTCCTAACTCGTATGAGTTGTATTCTAGCGTTTTAAAGGCAAAATGGTTATATTTCTCATCTTCTAAAAGAGTGCTTAAAGAGAGCAGAACGTCAACTATTATGGAAACTGAACTTGTGTAAGTATTGTCAGATATTTCCGCTTTTGTCTCAAACTCTCCAACGCTAAATCTCCATGTTCCTTTATCATAAAACTTCTCAAGCGCTATGTTTGTTAAGTGCTGTGCACGGATAAGATATAGTTCATTTTGAGTCGCATTATATGCTTCAATAAGAGCAAGAGAGAGGTAAGCATAATCCTCTAAAAAAGCCTCAACTTTAGGGCTTTTATGAATAAGTGTTGTGTGGTAAAGCTTACCCTCAATGAGCATTGTATCTAAGAGTGCATTTAGCGAGTTTATAGCTCTTTGTGTATAGCTGGAGTCGATTTTACCCAAGTTAAAGAGCGCTTTTATCATCATGCTTGACCATGATGTTTGGATTTTTTTGTCAATAAAAGGGTACTCTCTTTTGCTTCTTAGAGTTTGAAGAAGTCTTTTTATTTCACTAAAACCTTCAATTCCGTCTTCATCTATAAATCTTATAATGTTTTTTCCCTCAAAATTTCCATTTTTTGTGACACTCAGTGCATCTAAAATAACCTCTATATTTGAGTAGTTATTTTCCCTTAAAAGGTTGTAAATTTCTTCATAACTATATACAAAGTAAGTTCCCTCTTCGCCCTCGCTATCGGCATCACTAGCACTATACATAAGGTTGTCTTCACTCATAAAGTTATGCCAAAAATCAGCACACTCTTTGGCAATATGTAAAAAACTCTCATCGTTATAAGAGAGATAAGCGTTTGTGTAGATTTCACAAAGCAGGGCGTTATCGTAGAGCATCTTCTCAAAATGCGGTACTAACCATTTATCATCAACGCTGTATCGGCAAAATCCGCCATCAACAAGGTCGTACATGCCGCCTTGTTTCATCATACGCAGTGTGTGCAAAAATATAGCTTTTGCAGCTTTGTCATCGTAAAGCTTATCTATTACATGTAGAGTACCTAAAGTGCTAACATGAGGAAATTTTGGCGAGTGAGAAAAGCCACCATAAGTTGTTTCATAGTTATTTTTAACTTGAAGCATAAAGTTTTTTACAAAATCCTCTTTTAAAACTGTTGCCTCTTTTGGGTGCTCTTTATTATTTAAAAAGTTCTCTATCTCATCTGCATTTTTAAAAAGTTGCTCATCGTTGCTAGAGATTTTATCTGCTATTAATTTTGTAAGTTCAATAAACCCCATCCCCTCGATACTTCCCTCTCTTGTTTGGGGAGCTATGTATGTTCCTGCAAAAAATGGCTTGTTATGTGGCGTACAAAAGATAGAAGTTGGCCATCCGCCTGCACGTCGGTTTAATAACATGTAAACTTCTTGATAATGTTTGTCAATATCTGGGCGCTCTTCTCTGTCAACTTTTATGCTGATAAAGTGTTTATTTAATATATCTGCGCACTCTTGATTTTCAAAAACATTCTCCTCCATAACATGACACCAGTGGCATGAAGAGTAGCCAATGGAGATAAAAATAGCTTTGTTTTCATCTTTTGCTTTTTTAAAGGCTTCATCACACCATGGATACCAATCAACAGGGTTGTCTTTGTGCTGTTGTAGGTAAGGGGAGTCCTCTTTTTGTAATCTGTTTGACATGATTATCTCTATTTTTAAATTTTTTGTAGATTAGATAAATATTGCTAATTTTGCGCTTAAATAATGAGCTTAAGTTTTATGATAAGAATTTAGTACCAAATTTGGAATTTTCATAAAGTTTACACTTAAAATGTTATAATTTACTCACATTTACAAATTTGGACAATTAATTCATGAAAAAAATCATTCTGTTTCTACTCTCATCCATTGCACTCCTAGCAGTATCACCTAAATTTTTAATGCCTGATGAGGCATTTGCGCCATCGGCTACTCTAAATGAAAAGACCCAACTAGAGGCGAGAATAGAGCTTGGAAAAGATATATATCTTTATGAAGAAGCTATCAAGCTTGAGCTAAAAAACTCAGATGGTATAAAGATAAAAGATATTGTATCTCCCAAGAGCGTTGAGCATCACGGCGATAAGGTCTTTCTTGAATCTCCAACTTTTTTAATAACTCTAAGCAAAGATTCACATGTAAGCGGAATAAAAAATATTACACTTGATTTATCATTTCAAGGATGCTCAGAGCAGGGGCTTTGTTATGAGCCAGATACAAAATCTTTTACTTTTGATATAGACTCTTCAAAGCTTGAGGTGGATAAAGATAATCTCTCAAAAATAGAGATAAAAACAGAAGCTAAGGTAGAGAAAAAAGAGCTCTCAGAGAGTGACTCAATAGCAGATACTATAAAAGATGGAAGTATCGCTCTTATCTTAGCAACATTTTTAGGTTTTGGGCTTCTTTTGGCACTTACTCCATGTACTTTCCCGATGATTCCTATCATCTCTGGTATTATCATCTCCCAAGGAGAGGGAATAACTACAAAAAAAGCTTTTATGCTCTCTTTAGTTTATGTTCTAGCAATGGCGGCAGCATACACAATAGCTGGAGTTTTAGCAGGATTATTTGGCTCTAATCTTCAAGCATCTCTTCAAGCACCATGGGCAATATATACATTTTCTGCAATTTTTGTAGCCTTAGCACTTAGTATGTTTGGCTTTTACGAGTTAAAGCTACCTGACTCTTTTGTTGCAAAGATAAGCTCAAACCGTAGCTCAAACCGCAACGGGTATGTAGGTGTAGCTATAATGGGCTTTTTATCAGCACTTATCGTTGGACCTTGCGTTGCTGCTCCTCTTGCAGGTGCGTTGGTTTATATTGGGCAAACAGGCGATGCGCTACTTGGTGGTGCGGCTCTTTTTGCTATGAGTATCGGGATGGGACTTCCACTTATCTTAGTTGGTGTGAGCGCTGGTAAGTTTATGCCTCGCCCTGGCGCATGGATGACTATGGTTAGCGCTGTATTTGGTGTTATGATGCTTGGTGTTGCTATTTGGATGCTTGAGCGTGTTGTAGATGAGAGTATAATCGCACTTCTTAGTGTAATGCTTGGAATTGGTTTTGCTACCTATTTTGGAGCTTTTGACAAAGAAGCACATGTATTTAGAAGAACTATCTCTATCCTTGTTTTTATCTATTCAGTATCTCTGTTTGTTGGCTTAATGGCAGGAGCTGTAAATATGCAAAAGCCCTTAGAGTTTTTAAAATCTTCTTCTAATGGTAGCGCTCAAAGCGTTAAATCTGCACATTTAGATTTTAAAAATGTAACCACTATCTCTGAGTTAGATTTACTCTTAAATAAAAATATTGGTAAAAAGATTATTCTTGATTTTAGTGCCGAGTGGTGCGCTGTTTGTAAAGAGCTAGATAAAAAAACATTCTCAGATGAAGCGGTTAAAGCAAAGATGAGTGAGTTTGTACTTATCCGCGCTGATGTTACACAAAATAGTGATGAACAAAAAGCGCTAAGTAAAAAATATGGTGTTTTTGGTCCACCTGTAATCATCTTTTTTGATAAAGAATCAAACGTAATAAGCTCAAAAACAGTAGTTGGTTTTATAGAAGCCGATAAGTTTTTACAACATTTAAATAACATCTAAAAATAAAATATGTGCTAGAATTACCAAAAAATTATGAAAAGGAAGAGATATGAAGCAAGTTGAAAATGTTTGTGACCTTAAAGTGTTAAAACTTTCTTTACTCTCTAAGCCTTGTTATTGCAATATATTTTTTGCTTTAAAAACAAGACTCTCTCTTTTGATAAATCATTTTATCCCTCGTTGCCCATACTACACAACTTACTTTGCGTTTAGACGCACTGGCGTACATCCCCCGCTTTAAATATCTTTTTTTTCAAAATCATCATAAAAAACAAAATAAAAAAATAGTAGTACAAGGATATTTACATGTCAAAAAATTACATAGTTGGTTTTCCAAGAATTGGGGAGCAAAGAGAGTTAAAAAAGGTTTTAGAAGAGTTTTGGGCTAAAAAATGCTCATTTGAAGATGTACAAACAGTAGCAAAAGAGCTAAAAAAGAGACACTGGGAGTATCAAAGAGATGCTGGAATTGAGTTTATAAGTTCAAACGATTTTTCTCTCTATGACAATATGCTCGACACCTCTGTTATGTTAGGTGCGATTCCAAAAAAATTTAAAAACTTAAAAAATGAAGAGCTTTATTTTGCAATGGCAAGAGGCAATGCTTCAAGCGTAGCTATGGAGATGACAAAGTGGTTTAACACAAACTACCACTACATAGTTCCAGAGCTTGAGCCAAGTGATAGTTATAAACTTGATGCCTCAAAGATTGTAAATGAGTACAATGAAGCAAAAAGCTTAGGCATAAAAACAAAGATAAATATCATCGGACCTATAACATATCTTGGGCTTAGTAAAAGAGCAGATGGTGGCGACACTTATGAGCTTTGGGGCAAAATAGTCCCGATTTATGAGGAGCTTGTTAAAACTATAGCTACTCTTGATGATGAGATTACTATTCAGATAGATGAGCCTATCTTTGTAAAAGAGCCAAACACAAAAGTGCTTAGTCTTATAAAACCTACTTACGATAGACTTTGCGCAGTTTCACCAAACATAAAAATTGCGGTTGTTACATATTTTGAGCACTCAAACGAAGCGACAAAAGTTTTAGTTCATACGCCTATCTGGGCACTAGGGCTTGATTTTTTATATGGAGATGAAAATCTAAACTCACTTGAAATTATCGCTTCAAGTGGTAAAAAGGTTATAGCTGGAGTGGTTGATGGAAGAAATATTTGGAGATGTGATATAGCAAAAACCATTGCACTTTTACAAAATATCTCAAAAATTGTAAAAAAAGAGAATATTTTGCTTAGCTCATCTTGTTCGCTTCTTCACACACCTTTTACTCTAAAGTATGAAGATAAAATGGATAAAGATATAAAAGAGTGGTTAAGCTTTGCTCTTGAAAAACTCTCTGAAATTTCACTTATCTCAAAAATATTTTTTGATGGTGAGGGTAGCATAAACGAGAGAGAAAAAGAAGCTTTGATAAATAATGAAGAGGCAAACAAAAGTAGAAAAAACTCGCCTCTTATTCATGATAGAGCTGTGCAAGAGAGAGTGCAAAATCATACTAAATTTCAAAGAGATGGTATATCTAGCGAAAGAATTGCACTTCAAAGAGAGATTTTTGGATATAAAGATTTAGTCACAACGACTATAGGCTCGTTTCCTCAAACGCCTGAACTTAGACGTACGAGAAGTGATTTTAAAAACTCTCTTATCTCAAGGGATGAGTATGAAAAAGAGATAAAAAAATATATAGATGAGTGTGTGCTGTTTCAAGAAGAGTGCGGACTTGAAGTTTTAGTTCACGGTGAGCCAGAGAGAAACGATATGGTTGAGTATTTTGGTGAGCAGTTAAGTGGATACGGATTTACACAAAACGGCTGGGTTCAAAGCTATGGAAGCAGATGCGTGAAACCGCCCTTTATCTATGGAGATATTAGCAGACCTAAGCCTATGACTGTGGATTGGACAACTTATGCGCAAAGCAAAACAGAGCGTATCATGAAGGGAATGTTAACTGGACCTGTGACTATACTTAACTGGTCATTTGTGCGAGATGATATGCCAAGAGGAGAAGTTTCAAAGCAGATAGCTGTTGCTCTTAGTGATGAGATAGATGATTTGCAAAGAGCAGGTATAAAAATCATACAGGTTGATGAAGCGGCATTTAAAGAGGGGTATCCGCTAAGAAATGAGAAGATAAAAATATATGAAGCGTGGGCAACAAGAGACTTTAAGATAGCCGTTGGCAGTGCAAAAAAGGAGACGCAAATCCATACTCACATGTGCTATAGCGAGTTTAACGATATCATAAATACCATAGAAGATATGGATGCAGATGTAATAACAATAGAGACTGCAAGAAGTGGTAATGAGTTGCTTAAAATCTTTAAAAAAGTAGGATATACAAAAGAGGTAGGTCCAGGAGTTTATGATATACACAGCCCAAGAATCCCAAGTGTAGAGGAGATTGTGTCACAAATAGAACTTCTGCTTGAGGTTTTGCCAAAAGAACAACTTTGGATAAATCCTGATTGTGGATTAAAAACAAGAAAATGGGAAGAGGTAAAACCAAGTTTAAAAAATATGGTTGAAGCTGTTAGTATCATAAGAAAAAAGTTAAGCGTTTAACTTTAAAAAAAGAGTCTCTTTGTAAAAAAAGCAAAGAGACTTTTATCTATTTTATATTGCTAGAAGCCACAAAAGAGGCTAGTTTTTTGATAAATTCATTAGGATTAGTGTCAGCTATCTCTTGGGCTAGAATTTTATCTGCTCCATCACCGAGTATCTTTTTAAACACGGCTTTAATATCTTCTATATCGCCTCTGTTTTCAAGTCTGCGTCTAAGACCTATTGCGTTTAAGCCTTTTATAGTGGCTTTGTTGCCCTCAACTAGCATGAATGGTGGAATATCACTATCTACAACAGATGCACCGCCAATCATAACTCCTGTTCCTATTGTGTTGTTTGCTTCTATCACGCTAAATCCGCCAAGAATAACTCTATCTTGACATTTCACGTTTTCATAAAGTCTTACCGCATTTGTTACGATACAAAAATCACCAAGCTCTACTCCGCTAAAAACCTGAACATAGCCCATCAAAAAGTTATTTGCACCGATAATGATTTTTTTGTTGCTTCCATCTTCGCTCTCTTGAGCGCCTATTTGTGTAAACTCTCTGATATGAGTTTTTTCACCTATTTTGATATCTGAAATATCGCTTCCAATAGTTGAAAAACTGAAAATTTTTACACCCTCATCAACCTCTAGTTTTCCTCTTAATATAATGTTTGATTGTAAGATGACACCATCTTTAAGCTCTACATTTTTGCCTATATGACAAAATGGACCTATGATTACGTTAGAAGCTATTTTTGCACCATTTTCAATGATAACGCTAGAGTGTATGTTATTTTGGTTTTGTGACATTATTTGCTCGCAATTTCTAATGTAATTATGCTATCTTCAATTGAGGCTAAAGAGCCTCTGTCTCCACTCTCTAAGTAGTTTATAAACGCTTCAAGCTCATCACTAAGAGCATTGCTTCTATTTACAAAACAGCTTTTAGTTATATGTGAAGATGGATTTATATTTACACGCTCAGTGAGTGTTTGTGATAGTAAATCAGCTTCAAAAAACTTGATTTTACTATGTTCATCAACTCTACATGTAACACTTATGGCTCTTTTTCTGTACGGTGTAAGCCAATTTGTGGATATGTCTCCGATGATATTTCCATCTAGTTCAAACGCTAAGATGGCATTGTCTTCATGAGTTTTATGAATTTTTTGAGATTTAAAAACAGCACTTTTTACTATCTCTTTTTTTGTGATAAATCTAATCAAATCGCTATCATGAACAGACAAATCCGTCAAAATTCCAACATCAGCAATACGTTCTGGAAAAGAGCCACTTCTAACAATGGAGATAGATAAAATTTCATGCTCTTTTATCTCATTTATAAGAGATTTTACAACAGGATTATATCTCTCAATATGTCCTACACAACTTTTTATGCCACTCTTCTTTACTACATGTAGTATCTCTTTTGCATCTGCAACACTAGAAGCTGCTGGCTTTTCTATAAAAATATCAACACCACGTAATGCACACTTTAGAGCTGCTTCTTTATGCAGAAATGTTGGTGTTACAATGATGAGAGCATCGGGCTTTATCTCTTCTAACATCAAATCTAAATCATAGTAAAACGGCTCTTCAAAGTCGCCATTTTTAACAACATCACAAAGAGCAACTATTTTTGTCAAAGGCATCTGCTTTAGCGTGTTGTAGTGGTTTCTCCCCATTACACCAAGTCCGAGAATTGCAATTTTTCTCAATTATTAACCTTTGATAGCTTGAACAACAAAATCTTGTTCCGTTTCACTTAAAAAAGCGCTCATAGGAAGTGACATAATCTGCGTAGAGATTAATTCGCTAATAGGAAAATCACCCTCGCCATAGCCTAAATGTTTAAAAGCCTCTTGAAGATGAAGAGGTACAGGGTAGTGAACAGCAGTTGGAACTCCAAGAGCAGATAATTTTGCAACCATCGCCTCTCTATCTTTTACTCTGATTGAGTATTGCGCATATACGCTTATGTTTCCCTCTGAGATTTTAGGAGTGATAACATCTGCATCTTCAAGTAAATCACTATATCTGCTGCCTATCTCATCCCTTAGGTTCGCTTCTTCTTCAAAATGTTTCAGTTTAACATTTAAAATTGCTGCTTGAATTGCATCAAGACGACCGTTTATTCCTATATATTTGTGCTTATATCTCTCATTTTGACCATGATTTAATAGCATTCTCATTTTTAAGGCTAATTCATCATCACTTGTAAATATGGCTCCGCCATCGCCATAAGCTCCAAGCGGTTTGGAAGGAAAAAAACTTGTACATGCGATAGTTGAGAGGTTGCATGATTTTTTATCAAAATATGATGCTCCAAAGCTTTGACAAGCATCTTCGATTACTATTAGGTTATGTCTTTTTGCAATATCATTGATTTTGTCCATGTCTGCACATTGACCATAAAGTGAAACTGGAATAATTGCTTTTGTTCTATCAGTTATAGCCGCTTCAATTTTTGAAGGGTCTATATTGTAACTCTCTTCATCAATATCAATAAAAACACTCTTAGCACCCAATAGAGCAATAACTTCAGCAGTTGCGATAAAAGTAAATGGAGTTGTAATTATCTCATCGCCATCGCCAATATCAAGAGCCATAAGAGCCAAAAGAAGCGCATCTGTTCCGCTGCTGCAACCAATTGCATGTTTTGCACCAGTATAAGCTGCTAAATTTTTCTCTAATTTGTCTAATTTTTCTCCGCCGATAAACTGCGCTGAATTAAAGACTTCCATAACTTCACTGTTTATCTCTGTCTCGTATTTTTTGTATTGTGCTTGTAGGTCTATAAAGTTTATTTTCATTTAGTTTTTTATCCTAATAATTAAATCTATTTAAGATTTTTCGACGATTTTCGCAACTGTTTTTGAACTGCCATGTTTCAAATAACCTCTGAGAGATTTTGAATCACTCAAAAATTTCTCTCTATCATACTCATTGTACGATTTTAATAGATTCTCTAGCGTTACATCTTTTTGTATAAATTCAGGGTGAAGCACTCCGTCTTTAAACTTTGAAAACATAATATTTGCAAGCCCGATATGCTCTAACTTAACAAGTCTGCTTGCAATAAAATAATCAAGCCCCTTAGCAATAAATGTCAAGATAAAAGGCGTACCAATAAGTGATGCTTCCAACGTTGCCGTTCCGCTACATATAAAAGCAAAATCAGCTTCAAGGAGCGTCTCATGCGTCTCGTAAGCTATTTTAAAACCTGCAAGATTACCATAAACTTCTTTTATATCTTCTTTAGAAAAGTGTTTTGGAATAATGATAATTGACTCTGCATCAAGTTTTTTTTGAAGTTCTCTAAAGATAGGAAGAAGCTTTTTTATCTCTGCTTTTCTGCTCCCAGGCATAAAGACTATTTTTTTTACTTCTTCTCTTAGAGTCTCTTTGAACTCACATATCTGATCAAGTAGCGGATGTCCAACATAAGTAATTGGCGCAGTTTTAGAGTAGTAATCTTTTTCAAATGGTAAGATAGAAGCAAGATGGTCTATGGTTTTTTCTAAGATAGGAATCCGCTTTTTTTTCCAAGCCCACGCTTGAGGCAAGATATAGTAGATTATCTCTTTGTTGGGGTATTTTTTTTTGATTTTTTTAGCAAGTGGGAGATTAAACCCTGAAGAGTCTATCAGCAAAACTTTATCAACATCTTTAGCTAAATTAAGCATCTCATTATTTAGTTTTATAAAAAAGAAGAGCTTCTTTATTGCATCTACAAATCCCATGATTGCTAGTGCTCTTAAATCAACTATGCTCTCGCCCAAATCTCTATCAAAAATCCCGATAAACTCTACATCACTGCTTAACTCTTTTTTTAGAGATTTTAGATGAATATTTGCGGAGTGTTCAAGCGCACTTACTAAAATCTTCATGAGCCACCATCTCCCTCTCTATAAAACTTGTCATCGTACTTTTTTTTACTCTCTTCTTTAACGAACTCATACATATACGTTGTAAGATTTTCTATATCTTCATCGCTTAAATTCAGAGCAAAAGGAATCATCATATCTTGTTGCTGATTTTCAGATATTTTTGAGCGAAATCTCTTTAGTTTGTATGACATGTAGCCTTTTGCACGGTTGGCGAGATATGGATAGTTGTGCATCCCCTCCAAATCTCTTCCATGGCAACTAAAACACCCATTTTTTAGATATACATTTTTTCCTAGCTCGTATGGCGTTGAAGCTTTTGTAAACGAGATAAGGAATAGAAGAAAAAATAAAAAACGCAATTCTAAGCCTTTGTTGTTTATAATTTTAGCATTATACCAAATCCATTTTTTTAAAGAGGGCAGTGTTTATGATTTTCAAGAGTGCAACTATATGCGAGGCTAACGGCGAGAGAGTCTGTGATGTAAGAGTAGAAGATGGGATTATTGCAGAGATTGGCACAGATATAAAAGGCGAAAATATAGTAGATGCAAAAGGCTGCTATCTTCTACCGCTTTTGGTTGATATAAATATAAAAACACCAGATTCTAATCTAAATGCTAAAAATATAAAAATAGTCTCAACCGAAGCATTAGCTGGTGGAATAGGGCATATTGTACTAAATCCAGATTCTACTCCTGCAATTGACAATGAGATAGTTTTAGAGTTTGCCCAAAATGGACTCCATGAGCTACGTGGTGCAAAAGTTGATTTGATGATTAACACACTAAAAGAGGATACAACACTTAGCAATATTGCAATTTTACTAAAACGTGGAGCCATCTCGCCTTATATGAGTACAATTGCAAAAAATGATGTAGCTATAAAGATAGCACAGTATGCTCAAATGTATGGAGTAACTATCTTTTGTAAAGCCGAAGATAACTCGCTAATCTCAAGCGGAGTTATGCTAGATGGCGATGTTAGCTCTAAGTTAGGTCTTGCTGGAATTCCTGATTTGAGTGAAGTGTTACATGTATCTCGTATGA
Source organism: Sulfurimonas denitrificans DSM 1251 (assembly GCF_000012965.1). Classification (NCBI taxonomy): domain Bacteria; kingdom Pseudomonadati; phylum Campylobacterota; class Epsilonproteobacteria; order Campylobacterales; family Sulfurimonadaceae; genus Sulfurimonas; species Sulfurimonas denitrificans. Next base: position 938,363 of record NC_007575.1, read on the forward strand.
TTGAGATTGCAAGACACTTTAAGATAAAGATACTTTTCAAAGCTATAGCTTCTCCACGCTCAATATATCTTATAAACAAAGCAAAATCTGAGGGTGTAAACGTTACATGTGAAGTCTCTATTCATCATATTTTAAACTCTGATGAGTCTTGTAAAGGCTTTAACACTACAGCAAAACTAAATCCGCCACTAGCTTCAAAAACAGATATGTTACTTCTTCAAGAAGCACTTAAAAACTCTCAAATTGACATACTGACAACACTTCATCAACCAAGCTCTCCGCTAAGAAAAGAGGTCGCTTTTTATGACGCTGCTTACGGGTGCGATGGGCTTTTACATGCTATGAGTCTTTACTATACCAAGCTTGTAAAGAGTAAGATGATAACAATGAGCAGACTACTAGAGTTGTGTGTGATAAATCCTCTCCAAGCGATAGGGCAAGATGGCTCAGAGATAAAGGTTGGAGCAAAGGCCTCTTTTATGCTTTTTGACCCAAATAAAAAGGTAATTATAGATGAAAAACTCTCTCTATATAATGGCGAGGAACTTTATGGAGAAATTAGAGAAGTTTTTAACGACTAATATGATAATATTCCAAAAAAAATACAAGGAAATAAAATGCTACATGAATACCGTGATATCATAACTCATATGAAAGAGAGTGGAAATGAAAATGCTCATTTTTTAAGAATCTTCAACAAGCATAATGAACTAGATGACAAGATAATAAAAGCTGAAAAAAATGAAATTATACTTACAGATTTGGAAATTGAGACTCTTAAAAAAGAGAAACTAATGCTTAAAGATGAGGCTTACTCTATTCTTGTAAAATACAAAAAAGAGCACAATCTATAATCCATCATTATGATGGATTAGCCTCTTTTTCTATAAAATTCTGCTTTAAATTCTGCATATTTATCTTCTAAAATCGCCTCTCTAGCTTCTCTCATTAAGTTTAAATAATAGTGTAAATTGTGTATAGTCGCAAGTCTGAAGTATGCTATCTCACGAGAGCGAAAAAGATGGTTTAGATAAGCTCTTGAATATCTCTTACATGTAAGACATTCACACTCACTATCAACAGGTTGTGCATCCTCTTTATAAGTTGCCCCTTTTATGTTTAACCTACCAAATGATGTAAAGAGCGTTCCGTTTCTCGCATTTCTAGTTGGCATAACGCAGTCGAACATATCTATTCCACGCTCTATATTTTCTATTAAATCCTCAGGAGTTCCTACTCCCATCAAATAGCGCGGCTTATCTTTAGGCATATATTTAACCGTGTGTTCTACTGTGTCGTACATCTCATTATTTAACTCACCAACACTAAGACCACCGATAGCAAAACCATCAAAATCAAGCGCACATAGTTCAGTCGCACTCTTTGTACGAAATGCTTTGTCTGTTCCGCCTTGAATAATTGCGAAGATATTTTGCTCTGCACCGATTCCCTCTTTTTGTTTTTTTCTAAAATACTCAATGCTCTCTTTTGCCCACGCAGTAGTTCTCTCAATGCTAAGAGCAATGCGCTCCCCAGTTGCTGGAAGTGCCACTAAGTCATCTAAAATCATCATGATGTCGCTTCCTAGATTGTGCTGAATATCTATAACCTTTTTTGGAGTAAAAAAGTGTTTTGAGCCATCAATGTGTGAGCGAAACTCTATCCCATTTTCTGATGCTTTAGAGATATCACTAAGACTAAACGCCTGAAAACCGCCGCTATCTGTTAAAAAACTCTTTGGATATGTAGTAAAGCCATGAAGCTTGCCCATCTTCGCAACCGTCTCATCCCCAGGGCGAAGATACATGTGGTAAGTATTTGCCAAAATTATCTCAGCACCAAGGAGATCTAAAACATCCTCCATATCAAGAGCCTTCACGCTCCCAAGAGTCCCAACAGGCATAAAAACAGGAGTTTTAATAGTTGAGTGAGCAGTTTTAATGGTACAAGCACGAGCATTTTTTGAAGTAGCTTCTAAAGTAAATTCCATAAATATTATTCCTAAAGCATATAATTTTTTGACATTATAACATTAACTGAAATTTCTGGCTTCTATGCTCTGCTTGGGATAGTATGTCTTGGTTTATTATTTTGTTCTGACAGATCGCTGACACTATTTTTTTTTATAGCATTGAAACTATTATGCTAATATATTATCAGAGTGTAATTTTTTAACTATCCTCGCTCCCAAGTTGCGAGACAGTGAAAGAACTTTAGAACGAGGAGAAGTAGAACTTAGCAAACGAGGAATATAGTAACAAAATAGATTAAGTACACTTAGGGTAAAATCCACGAAAATTTTTCTAAAAGGTCTATTTATGGCAACTATTGGAATGGGTGATATCAAAAAGAATATTCGTCTTATTATTGGTGAAGTACCTTGTAAAGTTATTGAGTTTCAACATGTAAAACCAGGTAAAGGTGCTGCATTTGTTCGTATGAAAGCGAAGAGTTTTCTTAATGGAAGAGTTTTTGAGAAGACTGTCCATGCTGGGGATAAGTTTGAAGTTCCTGAGATAACTTTTAAAACTATGCAGTATCTTTATGATGATGGCGAGCAGTATCAGTTTATGGATAATGATAGTTATGAGCAGATTGGTCTTAGCTATGAGCAGTGCGATGACGCTTCAAAATGGTTTAAAGATGGAATCCAAGTTGATATGATTTTTTACAAAGGAAATGCCATCTCTGTAAGTGCTCCTGAAGTTATGGAACTACTTATCACAGATACTCCTCCAAACTTCAAAGGTGATACTTCAAGTGGAAGTAAGAAACCTGCAACGCTAGAGACTGGCGCAGTTGTTCAAGTACCTTACCATGTTCTTGAGGGCGACACAATCAGAGTAAATACTGTTGATTGTGAATATCTAGAAAAAGTAAAATAACTACTTTTATATAGTTCTGATACGATAACTTTCGTATCAGTATCTAAAAATCTCTAATTTAACTTAAATTAAGTAAAAAAAAATAATTAATAGATATAATAAATTTTTTCTTAAATAATTTTATATTTGGATTTTAATATGCCTAAAACATTAAAAAATTTTATATTTTCAATTAACATCGTTTTGCTCTCGTCCCTCTTTATAGTTGTTTTACTCTTTACCTCATATCTTCATACTAAATTAGCACAAGAAAATGCAATAAAACACTCAAATATAGTTTCAAATCAGATATTCTCATCTATGTATCAAGTTATGAAAAAAGGGTGGAGCAGAGAAGATTTAAATGAGTTTATGTACTCTATAGAAGAGAATTTTGATGATAGTTACTCTGTTAATATCTATCGTGGAGATAAAATCAAAGAGCTCTTTGGTGAAGTTGAAGAGAAACAAAAAGATGATCTAGCTGCTTCTGTAATGAAAAGTGGTAAAAAATTTACATCTAGCGATATGGGGAAACTTAGAAATATTTTGCCATTAATTGCAAAAACAGAGTGCTTAAGCTGTCATGTTAATGCAAAAGAGGGAGATACGCTAGGTGTTATTGATGTTGAGCAGGATTTCGTTGAAATCATAAAAGAGACATTTTTAAATTATGTCTATTTTTTCCTTATTGTTCTGCCTATATTTATCTTAGGAGCGTATATTAGCTCTAGATATACTACTTCAAAGATAACTGATTCACTCAAACTCTTTAACGCAAAAGTGGAGGGAATTAACTCACTTAATGATTTTAAAGAGTTTGATCCTACTGAGATTGACCTTAGATTTGATGAAGTTAATGCAATTATAATTAATGTCAATGAACTGGCTAAAAAACTAAGAACAATTGCAGTTGATAAAGACCTCTTAGAGTTTGAGGTACAGCTTTTGGATAAGTTTATAATCACCTCAGAGGTTGTAAGGGATTGGCGTGATTTTATAAATGAGCTCTTAATTGATATAAATAAAGTTATGCAGACATATACTCTTATGACTATTTTTAGAATTGGAGACGATCAGTTTGAAGTTGATATTTTTTGGCATGGAATACCAGATTTAGATGTCAAAGAGAAGTTTGAAGAGTATGTAAGGGTATCGGTTGAGAGTAGCAACCACTTTTTAGGATATACAGACTATACAATTCGTCACAACATATCTGAATACAAGATGCATATAGATATAAAAGATTATGAAAAATTTGCGCATAGAACAAAATCGTTATTTTTAGATACTCCTAAAATAGGCGGTATAGTTGGGTTGAGTGTCCAATCAGAGATGGCATCAGATCCAATAAAACATATAGTAATTGATAGTATTTTGACAACTATGGCAAATCTTGTTGGAAGCGTTAAAGCCATAAATAAATATACAAACGATTTGGAATATTATGCTGCGCATGATCCGCTAACATCTCTCTTTAACCAGAGAGTTTTTATAGACTTTTTAGAGTATGAGATAAAGCGTGCAGAGTCACATAACTATGAGTTTGCTCTTATGGTTATAGATTGCGATAACTTTAAACCGATAAATGATAAATATGGGCATGCTTTTGGAGACCAATTTTTACAAGAGTTCTCAAGAGTTCTTTTTGAGTCAAAAAGAAATGAGGATATTCTATCTCGTTATGGCGGTGATGAGTTTACTTTGATTTTACCTGAATGCGGTTTGGAATGCGCTCTTGCTGTCGCACATAAAATTGCAAGAGCTATAGAGGATTTTAAACTATTGACTGCGGATGGAAACTATACAGGAGTTACTGTCTCTATTGGAATATCTATATATCCAGAACATGCAAAAACTCAAAAAGAGTTATTTTTAATAGCTGATGGAATGATGTACAAAGCTAAAGAGGATGGCAAAAACAGCATAAGAGTTCCATCAGGCGATGATATTATATCTGTAGTAAAAGAGCAAAAAGCAAAGAGTGTACTTCTGATGGATGCTGTTGCAAATAATCGTATAGTTCCATATTTTCAACCTATTCAAACCACAGCGAGCGGCAAAAATGAAATTCATGAACTTCTTATGAGAATAGAAGTAGATGGAAGGGTTGTATCTGCTTATGAGTTTATAGAGGTTGCTGAGAGCATGAGTATCATAAACCGTATGGATTTAATGGTTATAGAAAATGCGTTTATTAAAATTAAACAAGAGAATTACAGTGGTATCTTATTTATAAACCTCTCTCCTAAATCTTTGGTTGTTGGCAATTATGCAGATGCTATTACTAAGCTTATAAAAGAGTATGATATTTCAAAAGACAATATTGTTTTTGAAATTACTGAGAGAGAGACTGTTAAAAACTTCTCACTTTTAGAAAAATTTGTAATAAATCTTAAAATGGCTGGTTATAAATTTGCTATTGATGATTTTGGATCTGGATTTTCATCGTTTCACTATATTAAGAAGTTTCCTATTGATTATCTTAAAATTGATGGTGAGTTTATTATCAATATCAATAAAGATAAAAAAGACAGAGCTTTTGTAAATAGTATCTTAACTCTTGCAAAAGAGCTAAATGTTAAGACTGTTGCAGAGTATGTTGAGGATGAAGAGATAGTTAAAACACTAAGAGAAATGGGTGTTGATTATCTTCAAGGTTTCCACATAGGAAGACCGCAAAAGAGCTTTACAATCAGAGATTAAACTCATTTTTACTATAATCATAAGCTTTAAACAATAAGTAAAAAAGGTTATAAAAATGAGTCCTCAACCATTTACCCATCTCCATCTTCATACAGAATACTCTCTTCTTGATGGTGCAAATAAACTAACAAATTTGGTAAAGCAGGTAAAAGAGCTTGGTATGACGAGTGTTGCTATGACAGATCATGGCAATATGTTTGGAGCGATTGATTTTTATCAGCAGATGCGAGCCGCTGGGATAAAGCCTATTATCGGGATGGAAGGTTACATTCATAATGGCGGGAGCATGGATGATAAAAGCTCAAAGCAGAGATTTCATATCTGTCTGTTTGCAAAAAACCAAAAAGGTTATGAAAATCTCATGTACCTCTCTTCAAAAGCTTTCATAGAGGGCTTTTACTACTTCCCACGTATAAATAAAAATGAGCTAAGAGCGCATAGTGAGGGGCTTATATGCACCTCTGCATGTCTTCAAGGCGAGGTAAATTGGCACCTAAACCTATCAAATGAGAGAAATGTTAAAAACGGCGCTCTTGGATATGATGGTGCAAAAGCCGTTGCTCTGGAGTACAAAGAGATATTTGGGGATGATTTTTATTTAGAGCTTATGCGTCATGGGATTGGCGATCAGCTCTTTATAGATGAGCAGGTGTTAAAACTATCTAAAGAGTTAGATATAAAAGTAGTAGCTACAAATGATACACACTATACATTTGCAGAAGATGCACAGTATCATGAAGCTTTTATGTGTATAGGAATGAATAAACTCTACGACGACCCAAACCGTATGCGTCACTCTGTTCATGAGTTTTATCTAAAGAGCCCAGCACAGATGGCGATGCTTTTTGCAGATATTCCTGAAGCTATTGAACATACACAAGAGATAGTTGAGAAGTGCAACTTAGAGCTAAAATTGGGCGACCCAGTTCCTCCAAACTTTAAATTTTCTGCAGAGTATGCACGAAATGATGGGTTAGAGATAAATGGTAGTGATAAGAATGAGATTGATGCTGAGTATTTTGTTTACCGCTGCAAAATAGGGCTTGAGCATCGTTTAGCACATGTAGCCGAGGAGAAACATCAAGAGTATAGAGATAGATTAGATTTTGAGATGAATGTCATAAACTCTATGAAGTTTCCTGGTTACATGTTAATCGTTTGGGATTTTGTCAAAGTTGCCAAAGAGAAGGGCATTGCCGTTGGTCCAGGGCGAGGAAGTGCGGCTGGGAGTTTGGTTGCTTATTCGCTTGAGATTACAGATATTGACCCGATGAAGTATGATTTGCTTTTTGAGAGATTTTTAAATCCTGAGCGTGTAAGTATGCCCGATATCGATATGGACTTTATGCAGGCTCGTCGAGGTGAAGTAATAGATTATGTGGTAGAGAAATATGGACGAAATCAAGTAGCGCAAATTATCACTTTTGGTTCACTTTTGGCAAAAGGAGTAATCCGTGATGTTGCTAGAGTTTTGGATATGCCACTCTCAGAGGCTGACAAAATGGCAAAACTCGTTCCCGATGAGCTTGGAATCACGCTAAATGGAAGAACAAAAAATGGAGAGTTTATAGCTGGAGCTTTTCAAAAAGAGCCAAAATTAAAAGAGTTAATAGATAGTGATGCAAATGCTGCAAGAGTTTGGGAGTTTGCAAAAAAACTTGAAGGATTAAAGAGAAATTCTGGTATTCATGCCGCTGGAGTAGTTATATCAAACGAAGAGTTATGGAAAAAAACGCCTATTTATAAGCCCTCAGGCGAGGATGTTTTTGTAACTCAGTACTCTCTAAACTACCTTGAAGATGTTGATTTAATCAAGTTTGACTTCTTGGGTTTAAAAACTCTTGATGTAATCGATAACGCTATCAAGCTTATAAAGTTTCGTTACAACAAAGATGTGATTTGGCACGAGATAGATGAGAATGACCCTAAGGTTTATGATGTGATTCGCGGTGGAAATACGGTTGGAATGTTTCAGATAGAGAGCTCTGGTATGCAGGATTTAAATAAGCAGCTAAAACCAGATAGTTTTGAGGATTTAATTGCGGTTTTAGCACTTTACAGACCTGGACCGATGGAGTCTGGAATGCTTAAAAGTTTTATAGAAAGAAAGCACGGCAGAGAGAAGATAGAATATACTTTTGATAGTATGGAGCCTATTCTTAAAAATACTTACGGAGTCATCGTTTATCAAGAACAGGTAATGCAGATAGTTCAAACTGTGGGCGGATTTTCTCTTGGTTACTCAGATATTATTCGTCGTTCCATGGGTAAGAAAAAAGATATGTCTGTTTATAACGACGAATTTGCAAAGGGAGCGCAGAGTCAAGGACTTGACTACGCTGAGGCTTCAAAACTCTTTGATATAATCGAAAAGTTTGCTGGGTACGGTTTTAACAAATCTCACTCTGCTGCTTATGCGATGATTACATTTCAGACTGCATGGCTAAAGACATACTATCCAAACGAGTTTATGGCGGCACTTCTTACATCAGACAAAGATAACACCGATAAGGTTGTGCGCTATATTGATGAAACAAAAAGAATGGGTATTGAGCTATCGCCTCCAGACATTTGTGACTCACAACTTGAGTTTTCTGCAATTACAAAAGATAATAGAGAGATAGTTCTCTTTGGTTTAGGTGCTATAAAAGGTGTTGGTGAGGCAGCAGTTTTATCCATTCTCGAGACAAGAGCAGATGGCGGAGAGTTTAAATCACTAGAAGATTTTGTAAATAGAATTGAGCCATCAAAGGTAAATAAAAGAGTAGTTGAGTCCATAATTAAAGCTGGTGGTTTTGATAGATTTGGATTCTCAAGAAAAGCTCTGCTAGATCAGATAGAAAAGATAGTTGACACTGCAAAAGATGCCTCTATGGCTAAAAAAAATGCAGTTGGAAGTCTTTTTGGAGATGATAGTGAGATAACAAGCGTTGAGCTAAAACTGAGTAATTCGCCAGAGTATGAGCTAAAAGAGATTTTAGAGTTTGAAAAAGAGACTATCGGTTTTTATATTTCAGGTCATCCGCTAGATGAGTTTAGAGATAAATTAGATGAGTTGGATTATACGCTCTCCTCAGAACTTGAGAGCGTAAAAGATGGTACCTATGCTATTTTTATAGGCAAAATTGAAGAGATAGTTAAAAAAACATCTAAAAAAGGGTCTCAATTTGGCATAGTAAATCTTATGGATTTTCATGGAAATATTGAGCTTATGCTGTTTTCAGACAAAGTTGATGAACTCCAATCAATGAACTTAAACGAGCCAATAGCCTTTAAGGTAAAGGTAACTCACACAGATATGTTTACAAGAACAAGTGTGAGCAAAATTATGACTCTTAAAGAGGCAAAAAAAGAGACACAAAAGACAAAAAAAGAGGTACGAGAAGCGCCGCTTGAACCGCAAGAGCCGATAAACCTTGCAATAAGATTAGATACAAACATGAGAGTTTTAGAAGATTTGTACCAACTAATTAGACAAAATTCAGGAAACAGAGAACTAAAAATCACGATAATATCAAAACTCCAAAACATAGTTATAGAATCAGCAATAAGAGTTGATTCAAAAATTATCACTCTCTTAGAGGGCAATGAGAGTGTTGATATTTTAGTTTCATAGAGGATAGATATGAGAGAGAAAATTAAAAGAAAAGCAAAAGAGATGGCTTCAAATCCAAACACAAAAAAGGCACTTCTTTCAATGAAGCCAGAGAAGAATTTTTGGGGAATTAGCGGTGTGGTTATATTTCTTATACTTCCAGAAATTATTGCCTATATCTGGGGAGCGGATATTACTTTATATGCAAATAGAGAGCTTTTAGTAGCAGAAAGTTTTTTAGATAAACAGTACTTTGAGATGCTAATAATGCTCTTTGAAGATGGGATGAGTTATATAAATCTTCTCATTGGCATAGTGCTTTTTATTTGGCTTTTTTTCTAATGAAATCACGAGATTTGGAGCATCTTTTTTATGAGTGGGATGGTGATGTTTTGGTTTTAAATATACTGGGAACCCCATCAGCAAAGAGAGATGTTATAGGCAAAGTAAGAGCAAACCAGCTAAAAGTAAGTGTTAGGGCGCAACCTGAGGGCGGAAAAGCAACGGACTATATGGTAGGCTTTTTAGCAAAAGAGTTTGGAGTTAGTGTCTCAAGCATAGAGGTAGTTTATGGACGAGAGAGTATCCACAAACAACTCCGCATAAAAGCACCAAAAAAGCTTCCAAATAGTATAGAATTTGAGTGAAAAAAAGAGATAGGAGATATTTATATGAATAGAGAAGATTTTAATGAAGGTTTACTAGGCTTTTTGGACGCTTCGCCGACTCCTTTTCATGCAACGCAAAATATGGCTGGGATGTTTGAAAATGCTGGATTTACAAGGCTTCATGAGGTTCAAAAGTGGAACTTAAAGCAAGGCGAGAAGTACTATGTTACTCGTAATGACTCCTCTATCATCGCTTTTACATATCCAAAAAGTAAAAACTATGTGATGATTGGAGCGCATACCGATTCGCCAAATCTGAAGCTAAAGCCAAATCCTGTTATAAAAGAGCATGGAGTTGTAAAGTTTGGGGTTGAGCCTTATGGCGGGGTTTTGTTAAATACTTGGTTTGATAGAGACCTCTCTTTGGCTGGGCGTATCTCTTATCTGGATTCACAAAACATGATAAAAGATTCTCTTGTAGATGCTAAAAAATCTATTGCAATTATCCCCTCTCTTGCGATTCATCTTGATCGTGAAGTAAATGAGAAGAAGAGCGTTAATGCACAAACTGATATCTGCCCGATACTCTCAACTAACAAAGAGTTTAATTTTGAGAATTTTTTAAAATGGCTTTTAGTGAGTGGCGGAGCAGAGGATATAAAAGAGATATACGCAAATGAGCTTAGTTTTTATGATACTCAAAATGCCTCTTACATTGGGCTTGAGAGTGAGTTTATAGCCAGTGCAAGGCTGGATAATCTTCTTAGCTGTTATGTTGGGATGCTGTCTATTTGCAGTGTTGATGCTCTCTCTCCTATGCTTTTTATCGCAAGTGATCATGAAGAGGTTGGAAGCGAGTCGGCGAGTGGGGCAGGTGGGAGCTTTTTAGAGAGTACTCTAAAGAGGATGTTTAGCGATTTTGAAGAGTATACGCAGATGATTCGTTCCTCAATACTTATAAGTGCGGACAACGCTCATGCAGTGCATCCAAACTTTGCGAGTAAACATGATGCAAACCATGCACCGCTTATAAATGGTGGTGTTGTTATAAAGGTAAATGCAAATCAGCGTTACGCTTCAAGCTCTAAAACGATTTCAAGGTTTATGAATGTTGCCTCATCTTTAGGTGAACCTATACAAAACTTCGTAACTAGAAGCGATATGGGATGTGGCTCTACCATCGGACCAATAACCGCTTCAAGGATTGGAATTGACACCATAGATATTGGGCTTCCAACTTACGCTATGCACTCAATTCGTGAGCTTTGCGGAAGTTATGATGCTTATAGTCTTTATAAAATTATCTTAGGATTTAGTGAGTAATGTCTGCGATTTCTTCAGAAGAGTTAAATCTTTTAATAGAGCAGACATACAAGGTTGAAAAAGAGTTTAGTGAGTTAAGGGCCTCTTACATGCATCTTCAAGATACTGTTGAAGAGGTTGTAGAATTTCTGCCAAATGCGATTTGGATTTTGGATAAAAACGGAGATATATTCTTACAAAACTCTCAAGCAAAATCACTTGGTAAACTTTTTTTGCTCTTAGAGTCTAAAAAAAATGATTATGAGGTCACTTTTAACACAAAATCTTATCTGGTTAAAAGCTCTTCTTACAAAGAGAAGATAATGCTAAGTGCCACTGATATAACAGAGCAAAAAAGAAAAGAGAACTTAGCTATTATGGGGCAGATGGCAGCGCATCTCTCTCATGAGATACGCAATCCAATAGGCTCTATTTCACTTCTTAGTTCAACTCTAAAAAAAAGAGTAATGCCAGAGAATATCGCTATTGTAGAAGAGATACAAAAATCGGTTTCTAGAATTGAGCGTATTATAAAAGCTACTCTTATGTTCTCTAAAGGTGTACATGCAAATAAAGCATCTTTCATGTGGGGCGAGCTTCAAGATGCACTTAACATGTCGGTGGGATATTATGGTTATACAAAAGAGATAACATTTATATTTCCAGAGAAAAATTTTGAGATAAATGCAGATAAGGATCTTCTTGAGATGCTCTTTTCTAACTTTTTAACAAATGCCATAGATGCTATAGAACTCGATGATAACGAGAGTGGAGAGGTTGAGATGGTTTATGATAGAGATGAAAAATTTCATAAGTTTCGCATCTATGACAGCGGTATCATGATAGAGAATACAAAAGAGCTTTTTGAGGCATTTAAAAGTACAAAAGTAAAAGGAAATGGCTTAGGTTTAGTACTCTCACGCCAGATAGCATCTGCACATGGAGGAAGTGTGGAATTTCTTCTTGGAGATAGAAAAGGCTTTGAGATAAAACTTGCTATATGACAAGTTTTTAAGCGTTTAAGAGTGATAAAATAAGTTTTTAAAAAAGGAGAATAAAATGCAAAAAGAGTTGATAACAGTTGCTAGAGCAACGCTAGATTTTTACAAATATGAAGAGGATGGTCTAACCATCTATGAGTATGATGCTACAAAGTGTCAACCGCCTGAACCAATGGTAAATACTATGGTAGGATTGTCTCTTTTAAAGAGCAAAAATGATAGACTCGTAGGTATATTTTTTCACGAACCATTTCCACTTTATGACAGAATCCCTTTAACAATTTCACATGAAGCAAAGCAGCTTGATAGCGGAGATTTTAGGATTACATTTAAGCTAGAAGAGTAAATTTAGGCTTTAGTCGTTATTTAATCTTCTATTATCTTACTTTTACTAGAATATCCTTTTTAAACTAAGGATATATATGAAGAAATTTCTTTCGATTTTTGGCTCTATGAATGGCATGGTTATTATGATGCTCATTTTTGCAGCAGCTATTGGTTATGCTACTTTTATAGAGAACGATTATGGGACAATGACTGCAAAAGCAGAAGTATTTAATGCCCTTTGGTTTGAGGTGCTAATGGCACTCTTAGCCATAAACCTAATGATAAACATGTACAAGTTTAAAATGTTTAGCGTTAAAAAAGCCCCTATTTTTATCTTTCATCTCTCTTTTTTAATCATTCTTCTTGGTGCTGCAATAACTAGATATGCAGGATATGAGGGAACTATGCACATCCGTGAGGGCGAAGTTGCAACTACTATGATAAGTATGGAAAATTATTTCAACGTATCTGCTAAAGTAGGCGATAAAGTTGAATCAACCTCAAAGCCTATTTTTCTATCAAAAAAGAGCCAAAACACTCTCTCCTCAAACTTGGAGATTGATTCAAAAAAAGTTGAAGTTGATTTGATTAAATATATTCCAGATGCCATTGAGATGCTTGAAGAGTCAACTGAGGGTGGAGTTGAAGCTCTTGATATGATGGTTGCTGCAAATGATTCTAGTGAACCAATTAGGCTAAAAAAAGGTGAATTTTATGAAAATGATGAGTTCGCAATAGATTTCGAATCAGGAAAAATCTTCTTAAGACCAACAATCTCTATCTTTTCAAAAGATGGTGAAGTATATATGAAACATGATATGACTCTAAAATTTCTTAAGATGGATAGCAAAGAGCAGGGAGAAATTACTCCCTCGCCAATGAGCAAGTTAGAGCTAAGAACTCTTTTTGGTACTCAAAGTAGTAATTTTGTTGTTCGTAAACATTACAAGCATGCAACAGTTAAAATAGTTTCAAACCCTAACGCTTCAGCTATGAAACCATCTAAAGACGCATTTGTGTTTAATATAAAAGTTGGAGACATTTCACAAGAGGCGATGATTTTTGCTCAAGCTGGAAGAATGGCAAAAGAGAATCACTATGATATAAATGGAGTACATGTAGATATTTCATACGGAGCGAAACTGCTTAATCTCCCTTTTGGCATAAAACTACTTGATTTTCAGCTTGATAGATATCCAGGGTCTATGTCTCCAGCATCTTATGCTAGTGAAGTTGAACTTGTAGATGAGGAGAAAAATATACATATGCCATATAGAATTTTTATGAACAATATTTTAGAACACCGTGGTTATAGATTTTTCCAATCTTCATATGATCAAGATGAGATGGGAACAGTTCTCTCTGTAAACAATGATCCAGGAACCTTGCCATCTTACATAGGTTATATACTTCTAGGAATCGGTATGTTCTGGTCAATATTTTCAAGAGGTAACAGATTTTCTCAACTCTCTAAAAAAGCAAGAGAGGCAAGCTCAACAAGAGCACTTAGCCTACTATTTGCTTCAGGGTTGCTCTTTAGCGTTGCACCATCTTATGCAGAGGATTTAAATCCAGCTATAAAAACTGTTTTAGCTTTTGATAAAGAGCATGCTGCAAAATTTGGCGAGTTGATTATTCAAGATAGTGGCGGAAGAATGAAGCCTCTTGACACACTCTCAACAGAGATAGTTGCAAAGATACATAAAAAAGCTTATGTAAATGTAGGCGAAGAGAAGTTAAACGCAAACCAAGTTATTCTTGGAATGATGAGTAAACCAGATATCTATAAAAACTTAAAAATTATCTCTACAAAAAATGAAGAACTCAATAAAATGATTGGTGTAGAAAATAGCGCAAAATATGCCTCTTTTTCTCAGTTTTTTACAAGTCCAGAAACCTTAGAAGGGTACAAAATAGCAGTGGCAGTAGATGAAGCTGTAAGAAAAGAGCCTAAGCATAGAGACCTTTTTGACAAAGCTGTTTTAGAAGTTGATGAGCGTGTAAATATCTCGTATGCTGTATTTTCAGGAGCGTTAATAAAAATATGGCCAAAGCCAAATGATGTAAACAACAAATGGCATGAGACTATGGAAGCGCTTCAAGATTTTGATCCTAAAACATCTCAAAAAATTAGAGATATTGCTTTTGAATACTTTAGCGCTATAGAAAATTCACTTAAAAGCGGCGATTGGACTGAAGCAAACAGAGCAATAGATAAAATTGTGAACTATCAAAGATTTTACGGCTCATCTGTTCTTCCAGCTGATGAGAGAATTAAAGCAGAGGTGTTTTACAACGAGGCAAATATTTTTGAGAGAATTTACCCTCTATATTTTCTTATAGGATTTGTTCTTTTAATTGCTAGTTTTATAAAGATTTTAAAACCAACTCTTAAAATAAATCTCTTATCAAAAATCTCTCTGTTTTCATTAACTCTGCTCTTTATCGCCCATACTGTAGGTTTAGGACTTAGATGGTACATCTCTGGTCACGCTCCTTGGTCTGATGGATATGAGTCTATGATATATATTAGCTGGGCAACTATTTTAGCTGGTTTTATCTTCTCAAAACGCTCATCTATGACTATGGCTTCAACTGCAGTACTAACTGGGCTTATCCTCTTTGTAGCGCATCTCAACTGGATGAATCCACAAGTTACAAACCTAGTTCCAGTTTTAAACTCTTACTGGTTAAGCATACATGTTGCGGTAATTACTGCGAGTTATGGCTTTTTAGGGCTTGGCGCACTTTTAGGATTTATTACTATTTTACTATTCGTATTTAAGACAGAGAATAATCAAAAACATATCTCATCTTCCATCAAAGAGCTTAACTCAATTAATGAGATGAGCCTAATGATTGGTCTTGCATTTTTAACACTTGGTAACTTTATCGGCGGTGTTTGGGCAAATGAGAGTTGGGGTAGATATTGGGGTTGGGATCCAAAAGAGACATGGGCGCTAGTTACAATTTTAGTTTATGCCGCTGTAATTCATCTTAGATTTATCAAGTCTTTATATAGCGAGTTTAATTTTAGTGTAATATCGCTTCTGTCTTATACATCAGTAATCATGACTTACTTTGGAGTAAACTACTATCTAGCGGGAATGCACTCATACGCAAAAGGCGACCCTGTGCCAATCCCAGACTTTGTACCGATAACTTATGCGATACTCTTTATAACAATAGCAATTGCTTCGAGAAATAGAAAATTGGCTTGAGGTAAATAGGTTTGGAATTTCAAGGATTTTGTGGGGCAATCCCTTTTTTGGAGGCTATTCGTAAAAACAACACTAGAGAGTTTTTTGAGGCTAATAGAGATGAGTATGAGAGAGTTATACTAAACCCCTCAAAAGCTTTTGTGGTTGAGATGGGTGAGCATTTAATGGCGTTGGAGCCTCGTGTAACTCCTGAGCCAAAGATAAACAAGTCTCTTTTTAAGATGTATAGAGATATACGCAGAATGGGTGCAAATAAAGAGCCTATGAAGTCAAAAGTAGGCATCATCATACCTCAAGATGGCTGGGATGGATGCAGACTTCAAAAATCATCTTTTTACATGCACTTCTCACCAGATGAACTATTTGTTGCGGTTGGTGTTAGATGGTTTAACAAACCCATGCTTGATGCTTATCGTGAATATATAAGAGATGAAAGACGAAGAGTAGAACTTGATACTCTGCTAAAAAACCTAAACTCTAAGGGATATTCAACCATAGAACAAGGTTATAAAAGATATCCAAAAGGTTTTAGTGAAGATATGCCAAGCGTTGATTTAAGCCTTCAAAAAGGGATGGCAACATACAAAGTTTTACCTCCAAAAACCATAGAAGATGGAGTTTTGTTGGTGGATACACTATATAAAATTTATGAAGATATGCTACCTCTTCAAAAGATAGTTTATGAGATAAGCAAAAGAGCAAAAGAGGAGTGAAGATGAAAAAAGAGGCGATAATTTTACTTAATATGGGTGGTCCAAACAACCTAGAAGAGGTTGAAGTTTTTTTAACAAATATGTTTAATGATAAAAATATTATCACTGTAAAAAGCTCACTTCTTAGAAAGCTTATAGCGACTTTGATAACTTTTAGCAGAACAGAAAAATCACAAGAGATATACAATCAAATTGGCGGGAAATCTCCTATTGTTGGGCATACAAAAAAACTAGTAGAGAAACTTCAAAACAGAGTAGGGGAGAATATTATAGTTGATTTTGCTATGCGATATACTCCGCCTTTTGTTTCTGAGGCAATAGAGAGACTTAGTGATAAAAATATAGAAAAAATCTATCTTATACCGCTCTATCCGCAGTACTCAACAACTACTACAAAATCTTCACTAGAAGATTTTGAAGAGCAGTATCACTTGAGTAGCGGAGATGCTATTTTAGTTGAGATAAAGCACTTTTTTCAAAATAAAAACTACAACATGGCTATCTTAGAGCGCATAAAAGAGAGAGTCTCGCTTGAAGAGATGAGTGAGTTTGACCTGATATTTTCTGCGCACGGACTTCCTCTAAAAGTGATTCAAAGAGGCGACACATATCAACTACATGTACAAAAACATATCTCGATTTTAGAGCAGATGATGCAAAAAGAGGGTATGACTTTTAAAAACATACATCTTGCATATCAGTCTAAAGTAGGACCTATGGAGTGGTTAAAGCCATCTTTAGAGGATAAACTAAGAGAGATAAAAAACAGAAAAGTTATAATTTTTCCAATAGCTTTTACGATAGATAACTCTGAGACTGATTACGAGCTTGAGATTGAGTATCGTGAAGTTGCTCATGAGATGGGTTATGAAGAGTATAGAGTTTGCAGATGTCCAAATGATAGTGAGTATTTTGTAGAGGCACTTGTTGACATATACGCAAAGATGAGATAGTAAGCATTATGAAAGTAGTTATTTTTGACATGGACGGTACACTTCTTGACTCCAAAAAGGATATAACAAGCTCTGTAAATTATGTAAGAAAAATGAATCATAATCTCCCAGAGATAACAGAAGAGTATGTTGTTGAGGCTATAAATATGGAGGTTAGAAATCTATCCGAACTCTTTTATGAGACTCCAATTTATAGAGATATAGATAGAGAACTCTTTGAGAGCCACTATGATAGCGAGTGCATAAAAAGTGTCTATCTTTATGATGGCGTTAAAGAGCTGCTTCTTGAGCTAGTGCAAAGAGATATAAAAATATCAGTTGCAACAAATGCTCCAACTCAGTTTGCACTTCGTATGTTAGAGCATTTGGAAGTAAAAAGCCTCTTTGACATAATCATCGGTGCAGATATGGTTACAAACTCAAAACCAAGCCCTGAGATGCTTGAGTATATACTAAAATATTATAAATTTGATAAAAACTCTCATAAAGCATGGATGGTTGGAGATAACTCAAAAGATATACTAAGTGCAAATGCAGCTGGAATAGAGTCTATCTTCGTTACTTGGGGATTTACACCATTTAGTGCACAAAAGGTAATCGCTAAAAAACCACCCGACGTGCTGGAGATAGTTTTATAAAAATTTATGCTAGAATGTTCTGATTCCATTTAGAGGATAAAGAGATGTTTGATATTGATTTACTTGTTGCATTTGCTTTTATGGGACTTCTATTTTTAAGACAGATATCAATTATAAAACAGCCAAACAAGATAAACTACGCTCCCTTAATGGTAGGCATTGGCTCTATTAGCGGCACAATCCATTTCATAGTTCATCCAGAAGCCACTCAATCTTTTCTTGTTTTAAAAGAGAGCCTCTTTCCTATTTTAGTCTCTTTGATTTTATACGTTATTATGAATATTTTGCATCAGACACAACAGGCTCAATATGCCAAAGTAGAGGATGAGTCCACAAAAGGTCTCCTAGCTCAGATTACATATCTAAGAGAGTTTAGTGCAGAGTTAGAGAGGAGGATGATTCAAAATCAAAATGAAGAGAGAGAATCAGAAGATCATCTTAGAGAGAAATTTAAACATGATATAAAGATGCTAGATACAATCCTTGAGAATCAAAACAAATTTTTAGAAAATTTTGAACAGATGCGTGATTGGTATAAAAATGTAAGCAAATCGTTTGAAAAATTTACAGAGGTTCAACTCCCTTCCCTTGATAGTGTCGTGCATAAACATATAGATATACTCCGCATAGCAGAGCAAGATCACTTTAACAAAGTAAAAACCACACTATCAAAAGCTATAGAGAGTAGAGAGAGCATAAAAAATGAGCTCGAAGAGCTAAGAGAGAGTTTACATGCAATTAGCACTATCTCTCAAACTATAGCTAAGAGCGTAACAAAGCATACAAATGAGCAGTTATCAGAGGTTATCAGACCTTTTGAAAAAGAGATTATTTCACTAAAATCACATACCGAGGGGGTAAATACTTCCCTATATGAGAGCGAGAGCAAACTTCACAATATTCAAGAGAGAAGCGAGCTTATAATGAATCAGATGAATCTCTCTTCTAAAAAGATGCAAGAGCTGCAAAGTCAAAACAGCTCTTTACATGATATATATGCAATGATGAGAGATTTGATGAGAGATATTGAGATTATAAAGTCCGAATATGTAAAATCACAATCTCAACTTAGTATAATTGTAGATGATTTTAAAGAGATAAAAGAGGATGATAGAGCTGCTTATAAAGCGCAGACGGATGATTTTTTATCTAAATTAAATAGCGAAGTAGAGACGATAATGCAAAAGTTAAACACACATAGCACGCAGACAGAAGATGTAGCTTCAAATTTAAAATTTTTATCTAAACAGGCTCAGCTTAAAAATAGATACTCTGATTTAGATAGCTAGATAGATAAGAAAAGGGTAGATAAAAAGCCCCATATATGGTAAAAAACTATCAATTGGGGCAAGAAGTACAAGAGAGAGTTCATGAGAGAGCTTTTTCTTTGTAAATATCTGCTCTATTAAGAGTATTTTTGTGGCAATGTCGGCTGTCTTTAAAAGTAGTAAAATCATCGCATAGAGGTTATACTCACTTAGTAGAGCAAACCCTATAGCAAAGTAAAAAGTTGGGTGCATAAGTAAAAAGAGAAATATGCTCTTAGAGTAATATCTCTGCATTTTAATAATCATGCCCATTATGCTTGAGGCTCTTTGCCACCAAATTTCATAAGTTTCAAGAAAAACAAAAAGAAGTATGTAATTTAAAATTAAATCATCTATCATGGGTAAAATGGTACTATAAATAGCTAAAAAATGAGTCCACAAAAGAGGTAGTTTAGATGAATTTACATGAGAAAAAAAATAAGATACTAAAAAAAGTCATATTTTTAAATATTTTTCTCGTAGTTGCTGAGATTTTTGCTGGTATATATAGCGGTTCAATGGCTCTCTTAGCAGATGCACTTCATAATCTAGGCGATGTTTTAGCTCTGTTTATCTCCCTTGTAGCAGTAGTTTATGGTACAAAGAAGGCAGATGATTTTATGACTTTTGGATATATAAAAGCTGAGATGATGGCAGCTTTTGTAAATTCAATATTTTTAGTAATCACTATGCTTTTTATCTTGCTTGAGTCAATTGAGCGCCTCTTTACACCAAATTCAATAGATGCTCCCGTTGTCATAGTTGCTTCACTTGTTGCACTTTTGATAAATGGTTTTAGCTCGTGGCTCTTGGGCAGAAGCAATATAGAGCATGAGCATCACCATCATCACGACCATGAAGATATGAATATGAAATCAGCATATCTTCACATGCTCAGTGATGCTGTAATCTCTTTTAGTGTGGCAGTTGGAGGTGTTTTAATCTACTTCTTTGGCATAGTTGCAATTGATTCTATTTTATCAATTCTCTTTAGTATATATATAATTTTAGAGACATATCCTCTACTTAAAAAATCGTTCTACTCACTTATGGATTCAAATGTTGATGATATTAAAGAGGTTGAGGCTATTATACTCTGCTTTGATGAAGTTTTGTCTATTCATGACCTTCATCTATACCGCCCAAGTTCAAGAGAATTTTATGGTTCTGTTCATATAGTTTTTAAAAATGATTTGCTCTTAAGTGAGGTAGATAAACTCTCAAATCTTATTAGAGAGAGGCTCTGTGATGAGGGAATTACACATTTTGTAATTCAGCCAGAGAGCGTAGAATTTGCTAAAAACTCTACATGTAGTGCTCTTCATTAGTAAAATAATTGGACTGTTTTTCATTATATATTAAGTTATATAACGCTAAAGTCTTTAACTTTAAAAAATGCAATATATAAGGAAAAAATAGATGAAAAAAGTCATAACTGTAGTCGCACTGTTTTTAAGCTTGAGCGGCTCTCTCTTAGCAGATACAATAAATGTTTTTGCGGCATCGAGCACCAAACTCGCAATGCAAAAAGTGATTGATAAATTTAAAATTGCAAACCCAAATGATGAGATAGTTATAACCTTTAGCTCAACAGGTAAGGCTTATGCGCAGTTTAGTAATGGATTTGCGTATGATATTTTTATGGCAGCAGATAGCACCTATCCAGCTAAGATAGATGAGGATGAAAATGCCATCACAAAACCTGAGATTTACGCACTTGGAGCTGTAGCACTGTTTAGTACAGATAAAGAGCTTATAAAAAAGGGTTTAGAGGCTCTAAGAGATGAGAGAGTAAAACATATATCTATAGCAAATCCTCGCCTTGCCCCTTATGGAGTTGCGGCAATGGAGATAATAAAAAACTACTCATTAGAAGATGTTGCCAAGTCTAAACTTGTTTTGGGTGACAATATAGCTCAAAGTGTTCAGTTTGTAGATTCTGGAGCTGCTGAGATAGGTCTTGTAGCATACTCGCTTATTAAGAGTTTAAGAAGCACAGATGAGTACATGTTGATTGATAAAACAAAATACTCAACAATGGAGCAAGCTTTTGTTCTAACAAAATATGCAAAAGACAAGCCTCTAGCAAAAAAGTTTGCAGAGTTTATTTTAAGTGATGAGTCGCAGAATACTTTTGAAGAGTTTGGATTTGGTAGAGTTAAATGAACAGAGTAAGTGGGGTAATTAAAGAGATAAAAAAGAGTGGTGAGATAGAACATCTAATCATCGATACTAAAAATGAACTCTTTAGCGCCCTTATTTTGAGTGGTAATGAGAGTTATAAAATCGGACAAAGTGTTTATCTTCTCTTTAAAGAAAGTGAGGTGATGATAGCAACGTTAGAGTCTATGGTGAGTGCTAGAAACTCTTTTATCTCAAAAATAATAGAGATAGAGGAGGGCGAGATTTTAGCAAATGTGACTTTTGATTTTTATGGCTCAAAAATATCATCTATTATCACAAAAGATGCACTAAGAGAGTTTACATGTAGAGTTGGAGACGAAAAAAGATGGTTTGTAAAATCAAACGAAATCTCAATTTTACTCGGAAAATCAGATGAAATCTAAAAGTTAACTAGGAGAGAATATGGAAGAGAGTTTTTTTCAAACTATGAAGTTAACCTTTGAGCTAGCTGGTATTACAACACTTATTTTACTTTTTATTGGGATACCTCTTGCTTACTATCTCTCACAAACAAAATCAAAGTTTAAACCAGCGATAGAGGCTTTAGTCTCCATGCCTCTAGTTCTTCCACCGTCTGTTTTAGGGTTTTATCTGCTTCTTGCTTTTAGCCCTCAAAATGCTTTTGGTGCTTGGCTTGATAGAGTGTTTGATGTAAAGCTTGTATTTAGTTTTGAGGGTCTTGTTATCGCTTCAATCATCTTTAGTTTGCCTTTTATGGTTCATCCTATACAGAGTGGTTTTAGCTCACTATCAAGCTCTTTGAGTGAGGCTTCATATACTCTTGGAAAGAGTAAAATGGCTACTCTTTGGTATGTACTTTTACCAAATATTAAACCATCTCTACTTAGTGCAAGTGTTATCACTTTTGCTCATACAGTTGGCGAATTTGGAGTAGTTTTGATGATAGGAGGCAACATTGCAGGAGAGACAAAGGTTGCTAGTATTGCTATATATGACGAGGTTGAAGCCCTCAACTACGGAGTTGCAAACCAGTATGCTCTTACTCTTTTTATCATCACATTCTCTATTTTGCTCCTTGTTTATGCTATAAATAAAAATATGATAAGAAGTGAGCTTAGATGATAGAGATAAATATAATAAAGCCCTTAAATACAGCAGATGGAGAGATAAATCTAGCAGTAGATAAAAAAATAGAAGATGGTGAATTTTTAACTCTTTTTGGAAAAAGTGGAAGCGGAAAAACAACACTTTTGCGAATAATTGCAGGTCTAGAAGTTCCAGAGAGTGGCTACATAAAAGTTGATAATGAAGTTTGGTTTGATAGTAAGAGAGGCATAAACATACCTCCGCAGAGACGAAATGTAGGCTTTGTTTTTCAAGACTACGCACTATTTCCAAATATGAGTGTGGAGGATAATCTAAAATTTGCTCTTCAAGATAAAAATAAGTTTAAAAAAGTTGATGATATCTTAAAAATAATGGAGATACAAAATCTCTCTAAGATGAAACCACAGCACTTAAGCGGTGGACAAAAACAGAGAGTAGCAGTTGCTAGAGCACTTATGAGAGAGCCTAAAATACTTCTTCTTGATGAACCATTATCAGCGCTTGATAGCACAATGAGACAAAAACTCCAAGATGAACTTTTTTTCATACACCAAAAATTTGGCATTATCTCTTTACTTGTCAGCCATGATATAGGTGAGATTTTTAGGCTCTCAAGTAGAGTTTTTAAAATCTCAAGTGGAGAGATAACCCATGATGGCTCGCCGAGTGAGGTATTTGCAAATCAAAATATTAGTGGAAAGTTTAAAATACTCGGCGAGGTTTTAAGCATCAAAAAAAGTGATATTTTATATATAGTAGAAGTCTTGGCACACAATGAAATCATCAAAGTAACAGCTATAAAAGATGAGATAAAAGAGCTCTTAGTAGGTGATAAAATACTCCTCTCAAGCAAAGCATTTAACCCAATTTTAACAAAAATATAAACTACATGTAATAATAAATTATTATTTATGGAGTAAGTGTTATAAAATTCATTAATTTCTTAACTATTTATTTTTTATTTTAGTTAAGTTTGATATTATATAATAGAGTTAAAAGTAGTTATTTTAAAGGAGGCGTATCATGTCTTTTATTTTTCGTATATTTATTTTATCTTTGTTGTTTGGCTACTCTTTGCTCTTTGCATCAATAGGAAGTGTTTCACTACTTAAAGGTGAAGCTTCACTAGAGAGAGAGGGAACAGTTTTAGGTGTAAAAAATGGCATGAATCTTGAGGAGAGAGATAGTATAAAAACTACTAAAGGCTCGCAGATACAGCTTATTTTTACAGATAAAACAGTTATCACTCTAGGAAGTGAGAGCCATTTTAAAGTAGATGAGTATCTAAGTGAGGGAAGTAACCCTAAAGCAAAGTTTAAATTTAATCAAGGTACTTTTAAAACCATAACTGGACGCATTGGAAAAAGTGCTCCAGAGAACTTTACGCTTGAAACTAAAACTGCTACCATTGGAATTAGAGGAACTGTCATAGGTGGAAATGTTCCTCAATCATCATCAGCACCTGATACTATTATCTGTTTAGGCGGACGAATCACAGCGACATCACTTCAAACGGGAGTTACAGTAAATCTGCCAACTGGAACAGTAACAGTCGTCCCAGTGAGTGGACCTCCCTCGCCTCCAAGACAGGCAACGCCGCAGGATATAGCACAGTTTAACGAAAGCTTAGGAACGCCACCTCCATCTAATTCACCTGCGGAGAGTTCAAACTCTCCACAAGATGGCGGCGGTTCATCTGCAGCGCAAAATGGGGCTCCAGCTACGCAAGGTGATGAGGGCGGATTTCAATCTCCAGCTGGTAATGCTCCAGCAGCAGCACCACAAACATTCTCTCCAACAGCTGCAGCAGCTGCACAGCAGACAAATCAGCAAAATTCAACTCAAGGTGGAGTTGTTGAAAATTTATCACAAGGGTTAGGTGTGCCTGTAGGGCAGATTCAACAACAAATTGCTTCAAATAATCCAACGCCTCCAACTGTTGTTACCCCTCCACCGCCAGTTGAGCCAACTCCACCGCCAGTTGTTCCAACACCTCCACCTGTTGAGCCAACTCCACCGCCAGTTATACCTACTACACCACCAGTAGTTACTCCTCCATCAAACGGTAGTGGTGGAGGCTATACTCCACCACCTCACCCAGCTTCATATACGACACTATTTTCAAATATGTCTGCTTCAAATGGTGCAAGTTCAACAGTTCTGTTCCCTGAGAACGTAACAAAAACAATGCTCTTTGATGCAACAAATAGACTATGGGTATCAAGCGATAACGCATATATAGCAACAACATCAGTAGATGGAAATTTTAGCTATATTAACAGTGAACTAGCTAATGCTCAAAAAATGTATATTAAATCTCAAGACTATGAAAATCCTGTTTTGTTTAAATCTTTTCCAAGTGATTCAGGGGCAAGTGGGTATGTAGAGGGTCTTAGTGGATTAAAACCTATCGCTTCTACTTGGCATGAGTTAGTTACAAGTGCTAAGGGTGTTATGAATCAAAATTTTTCTGATGTTATAAAATATGAGGAAAATAGTCATTACGATACAAGAAAATGGAATTATAATACTAATTTAAAAATCTTTAATGAGCTTTATTACATTGAAGATGACTGGACATCTATAAATAGCTACGCAGCACTTTATAGCGATATATCAAATAATGATACTATCTATCAAAATTCTTTAAGTAGCGCCCTGTCGGACTATATGAATGGTGCCAACTTTTACATCCATGGAGTACCAGAAGCCAATCAAAATATTAAAAGCTATGGAACCCTACAAGATGGCGGAAAATGGTACTTTATTTATAATAATGTCAACAGTGACTTTAATAATACTGTTTCTGTATATGGAACTCTACCTATAACAGACGCTGTAGCTGTATCATCTGATAGCAATAGTGTGCCTTTTATGCAAACAACAACAGATTATCCGATTTATATCGTAGATCGCTCTGGATCAAAAGAGATGTACAGCATCAAAAATTTTGATAGTATCTCAAATGATATGTTTAATTATGTAAATAATCATTTTTTAGAAATAAACACTGATTATGTAACTGTAGATGGGTCTAATATTACTTATACTCATCTATCTCCAGAATACCAACAAAATGTCTATCTCTTTTATAAGATAGATGATAATGGCACTTTAGTAGAAGATGCAAGAAATGGCAAAATGGTAAATCCTATAACAGGAAATGTATTACATGTATATACAAATTATCATACACCAACTGTTGATAATGGAACTATGGTTGTTGGAGATTTTGCATTTGGCGTAATTGATAATCCGCTTATGAACAATGAGATATTTCCAACGCCAACAGATGTGAATAATACAATATCTTATGGTAACGGTATTTTTTCTAATGATTTAAATATGACTACACCTGCAGTTGGTGCTAATTATAGAAAATTAGCTATAGAAAAAGCATTATGGAGTGATAAACCAGTAGATGCAAAGGTTTATGTTTATAGCGATTATGGTACAAATTTAGCAAATAGAGATTTTGATGAACTATATAACACTGGAACATTTATCAAATTTCCATCAAGCGGAAATGGCATTATGATGGAGAGTTATTTTGATGTTTTAGAAGAAAAAAGTGGTTCTACCGTTGTAAAAAACTACTTTACAGGCTCCATCACAACAGGAAGAGTTGTTGCTGATGGTACTGACAATAAGATTGTTTTCAAACATTTTGAGAGTTTGGGTGGTGTAACAACGTCAGATTCAGTTGATGTAACCAATCATAACTTCTATCTCTTTAATGAAAATGCTCAGTTTATCAATGCAGATAATGGCGGACTTGATAATAATAAAGCTGGTACAGAAAAATACAACTGGTTAGCACATGAAGAGGTAAATGCAGCTTCGTCAGAAACTCTTAATGTTGGACTTATGAAAAAAGTAACTGATAGTAGTGATGTAAATCTTTTTAAAGGCGTTACTGACTACAACACCTCTTTTGCTACAGGAGCTATGAAGGGCTTTATCATAGGTGCGGACACTAGTACTACGCCAAATATTTGGATGGGAGATATTACTACTTTTAATATAAATCCAATTGAAGGAGGGGAATTGAATATTACAGTAGCAGCAAATAACTTAGGAATTACAACGCCTATCTCTATGGCTGACCTAAGTCAAACAAATAGCGCTGAAGCCATCCCTAGCTCCTCTTATCTTGGAGAAGATATGCAAGCTATGATTATTGAGAGTAAAACCGTAAATGGAAAAACTTATGACTTTGCTATGGCTACACTTCCTGATAAGGTAGAGGCAACAGGTAAGTATAGCTATCAAAATGATTACACTTCATGGGGATATTGGGTTGCAACTGAAAAAGCACCTACAGCAGGCGGTTCTTACGCTCAAGGGTACTGGGTTGCAGGATATGAAACTCCAGTTAGTTCAATACCAACAAGTACAACATATAACTACAGCGGAAATATTTTAGGTACCATAACACATGGAACAATGGCTAGTCCGATATTGCTAGACGAAACTAACTCTTTTAAAGCAGCTATTCAATTTGGAGCAACTAATCCTATAACTATTACAGAGATGAAATTTAATACTAAAGATTTAGGTGCTGTAACTGGAATTGGAACAGCAACAACACCATCAAATTCTATAATTGACAACACTTTTTCAGGGACACATACTAATGGAACTACAGCATTAGACTTTAAAGGAAAATTCTTCGGACCAGCTGCTGAGGCTATCGGCGGTGCATGGAGTGGAACATTTAATAATGCAGCCTTGAGCGGAACAGGCGTATTTAAAGGGGTTAAAGAATGAAATTTTCATATGTCACAGCTATATTACTACTATCTATAAACCTCTTCGCAGATGAGAGCAGTTACAAAGATGCCATACAGAGTTATAACGCAAAAGAGTTTGCTAAGGCGTATCCTGTTTTTGAGGAGCTGAGTCTAAAGTCGCCAGCAAATGCGGAGTTAAACTTCTTTTTAGGTCGCTCTGCACTAGAGCTAAAGAGATATGATGAGGCACTTACAGCTTTTGATAGGGTGCTTATGCTAAATCCCTCGCACACAAGAACGCACATGGAGTTGGCACGTCTTTATTATGAGACAGGGCAGCTTGAGCTCTCTCAAGGAGAGTTGGATTTGGTGTTAAAAGAGAACCTTCCTCAAAATATTCGTGATGTAGCACTCGCTTTTAAAACAAGAATCAGTGAGCAGATGAAGCGTCACACTTTTGGCGGTGCGTTTATAGTCGGTATGGGATATGACAGCAATGCGAACAATGATATTGGGCGCAAGGAGTTCATTATTCCACTCTTTAATATGCCTATTGAGGGTAATGAAAAAGTGTCTGATACAAATCTTTTTGCAACTTTTGTTCTAAATCACAGCTATGATTTTGGAGATAGAAAAGGTTGGATGCTTGAGAGCTCATTTGTAGCATATACAAAACTATATAAAGAGTATGGTGAAAATGACCTCTCACTTTTCTCGCTAAGTGTGGCTCCAACTTGGAGTGAAAATAGCTATAAACTCTCATTTCCACTCACATATGACCGTATATTTTTAGATAACGATGGATATCTATATAATTTAAGTTCAGGCATAAGAGCAACTTACATGTTAAGTTCAATCTCTTTTCTTGAGGGTGGATATACATACAAAAGAGGCTACTATGATGAGGATAAAACTCAAGATAGCAACAGCCACACAATTAGTGCCTCTTACAAAAGAGCAATTGGTGAAGACCCTATTTTGTTCTCTCTAAATACGAGCTATGTGCAAACCTCTGAGGTAAATAGTGGCAGAACTGATGTTGAGAGCAGCGGCTGGAGAGTTGGAGGTGAGATAGCCAAGATGTTTAAAAATGGTGTAAGAACATCTATCGGTTATACAAGAAATGAAACGGATTATGAGAAATTTGACCCACTCTTTCAAGCAAAGAGATCGGATGAACGTCATGAGTATGAGTTTGGTTTGGGCTATAGCCTCAGTAACAGCATTATGTTAAATGCAACGCTCTCTTATGTAGAAAATAACTCAAATCAAGATCCGTTTAATTATGACAAAATTACAGCAATAACAAATGCAATAATAAGTTTTTAATCTTATGAAAAAATCCTTAGCTCAGCTCTTTGTTGCTCTGCTTATAGCTTTTATGAGTACTTTGGCTTACATGTACACATCTGAATTTTATCTTCCTTTTGAAAATAAGATAAAAGATTTGATGTTTAAAGCCAGAGGCGAGATTGTAGGCGATAAAGAGATAATCATAATTGATATAGATGAGAAAAGCCTAAAAGAGCTAGGGCAGTGGCCATGGAGCAGGGATGTTGTCTCTAAACTTTTGCAAAATTTAGCAGAGTATGAGGTTGGTATAGTTGGGCTTGATATAGTTTTTGCAGAGCCTGATAACAGCTCACCAAAAAAGGTTTTTCAAAAACTAGGACTCTCGACTCAAGGGGTTGTGGATTATGATGCTCTTTTAGCTGAGACTATAGCGCAGACACCTACTATAGTTGGTTATGTTTTTGCTCTCTCAAACGATGGAATCGCTCCAGAGTCATCCCCAAAATCAAACGCTATCATAGTTGAGCAAAATCGTCCAAAGAGCTCATCTCTAGTAAAGCCTTATCGCACTATTTTAAACATTGAAGCGATTCAAGAGAGCGCTTATTCAAGTGGCTATTTTAATACTATTCCAGACAATGATGGCGTTGTCCGCTCTATACCGCTTGTTATGGAATATGATGGAATACTCTATCCATCTCTTAGTTTAGAGATGGTGCGTATTATGCTAGATGAGAAAAAAATCACAATCGTATATGATGATAATGGAGCCTCACATGTAGAGCTTGGTGAGACTATGATACCTACAGATTTTTTTGCTCGCATGCAGATTAACTACAGAGGTAAACAAAATAGTTATCGCTATATCTCTGCTGTTGATGTTTATAATAAAACTGAAGATGCTTCTCATATAGCGGGGAAAATTGCACTTCTTGGAACTTCTGCTGCGGGGCTTATGGATTTGAGAAGTACACCATTTGATAGTGTATTTGCTGGAGTTGAAGTACATGCGAATGCGATTGACAATATTATAAATGCAGACTTCATAGCTAAACCTATCTGGAGTGTTGGTGTTGATATGGCATCATTTAGCATTTTGGCACTGCTTACTTTTGCTATTTTACTACTTCCCTCAGCTGTGCTTAGTTTTATCTCTCTTGTTTTTATAAATGCTATTATTATAGGAGTTCACTACTATTTTATGGTGTATGAGGGAGCTATTCTTCATACGTTTCTTCTTCTTGTGAGCGTAAATGCACTCTTTGTTCTAGGTCAAGCAATCAACTACTTTTTGGAAATAAGACAAAAAGAGATGATAAAGGGCAAATTTGCAAGTAAAGTAAGTTCGGCTGTTATGGATGATTTGCTCTCTGTAGAGGGGGATATATTTGCAGGAAAGGAGAGAGAGATTTCCATCTTTTTCTCTGATGTGAGAGGTTTTACAAACCTCTCAGAAGCTATGGGAGACCCACGAAGTTTAATTCATCTTATGAATGCTTATATGGACCCTATGACGGATATTGTTATAAAATCAAAAGGAACTGTTGATAAATTTATAGGTGATGCTATTATGGCATACTGGAATGCTCCAAATGAGGTTGAAAATCATGCAGATGTAGCTGTATCTGCGGCGCTAGACCAACTCCATGCCTTAAGAGAGTTAAATGAGCAGATACGATTAAATCCAGAGTTTAAAAACGCAGTGCTAATGTCGGATAAAAAAGGGATTCCTATCATCGATATTGGTATTGGGATAAATACGGGGGTAGCTATTGTTGGAGAGATGGGTTCTAGTAGCAGAAGTGATTATACGGTTATAGGCGACCCAATAAATCTCGGCTCTCGCCTTGAATCACTCTGTAAATACTACTCTTCAAAACTAAATATCTCAAACTTTACAAAAGAGCAACTAAAAGGTAGTTATATCTTTCGCTTTTTAGATTTAGTGACTGTAAAGGGTAAGAGTGTTCCCATAGAGATTTGGCAGATTCATGATTATGATGACGCTTTAGAGACTCCTCTATATAATGTGACAAAAGAGGAGCTAGAAGAGGAGCTAAAAATCTATCATCATGCTATTGCTCTTTATAAAGATACTAAATTTAGTGAGGCACTAGAAATATTTGAAACACTAGATGCAAACGAGAATAAAACAAATAAAACAATCTATAGCATTTATATAGAGAGATGTCATCACTATATAGAGATGCCACCAATCAACTTTAATGGTGTGTTCGAACACACAAGCAAGGGATAACATGGATACAATAAAGGTACTAGGAGCACAAGGCGGCAGAAGCAAAGACTCCTTTACAACATCTATTATGGTTACAAAAAATACAGTTATTGATGCTGGAAATATTATGCAAGCACTTGATAGGGATGCAAAAAATATAAATAAAATCTTCTTCTCGCACTCCCATCTTGATCATATAGTAGATAGTGCTTTTTTGATAGATAACAGTTTTGCCACAAGAGAGGAACCTCTTTATCTATATGGACTTCCACAAACCATAAAAGCATTAAAAAAGCATCTCTTTAACTCTGAAATTTGGCCAGATTTTAGTGAAATAAATCTAATAAACACTAAAACCCCCTCTGTTGTCTATGTAGAGTTGGAGCTCTATAAAAAGTATGAGCTAGAAGAGGGAGTCTCTCTAACTCCCCTGGAGGCAAATCATACTGTAGAGTGCTGTGGTTATCTCATAGAGGGTAAAAAAGGCTCGATTCTCTTCTCGGGAGACACTTTTAAAAACCCTAAACTGTGGGATATTATAAATAGTAATGAGTCTATAAAAGCTCTTATAATCGATGTCTCTTTTCCAAATAAACTTACTAAAATCGCACAACATAGTAAACATTTGACCCCACACTTTTTAAGAGAAGAGCTAGAGTTGCTAAAACGCAAAGATGTTAAGATTTATATAAATCATCTTAAACCTTTCTACCATGAAGAGATAATAGAAGAACTTTTTGAGATTGGAATTTCTAGAGATAGAGTTTTAAATGATTCTGAGGAAATTTGTTTTAAAAACGGTCTTATTAAGAGAGTCTCTATGCAATACACAACTGAGCAGAAGATACAAAAACTAAATAAAATAGGCACAGCGCTCTCAGCTGAGACTAACATAGATGCTCTTTTGGAGATTATAGTAACAGAAGCTAAGATACTCTCTAATGCGGATGCTGGAACACTTTATATTTTAGAAGATAAACATCTACACTTTAAAGTAGCTCAAACAGACTCTTTAGGTATAAAAATGGGCGGAATAAGCGGAGCTATAACATGGCCACCACTTCCATTATATCTTCAAGATTCTACACCAAACAATAAAATGGTGGCAGCTACATGTGCGCTTAGCGATATAGTTATAAATATTCCAGATGTTTATGAAGCTGAAGGATTCTCCTTTGATGGGACTAGAAAATTTGATGAGGGAACTGGTTATCGCTCAAAATCGATGCTAGTTATTCCATTAAAAAATCATGAGTCTGAAATAATAGGAGTTCTACAACTTTTAAATAAGTATGATGATAACAATGAAACTATCGCTTTTGACAAAGAAGATGAAGAGCTGACTCTATCTTTAGCATCACAAGCCGCAATTGCTATTACAAATACAACACTTATCCAAGGACTTGAAACTCTTCTTGAAGCATTTTTGCAAAGTATTATTTTTGCTATAGGCAAAAAATCTCCATATACCGCTGGACATATAGAGCGGATGGTTAAGTTAACAGTTATGATAGCTGAGGCAATCGATAAAGACAAAGGTGTATTTAGTGCCAAGAGTTTTAGTGCACAAGAGCTAAAACAGATAAATTTTGCAGCACTTATGCACGATATAGGCAAGCTTGCAACTCCAGAACAAGTTGTAGATAAATCTACGAAACTTGAAACTATTTTTGATCGCATAGAAGTTGTTAAAGGTCGTATTGAAATTATTAAAAAGGCTCTTGAGATAGAACTTTTAAATCAAAAAATAACACTTTTACAGAGTGGAAAAACTTTACATGTAGAGCTTGAGAGTGAATTTAGTAAAAAAACTGATTTGCTCGATAGTTACTTTGAAGTAATCCAAAAGAGCAACAGAGGCACAGAGTTTACAAACGATGAGCAGATTGCAATTATACAAAATATAGCAAGTCAAAATTGGGAGATAGATGGCAAAAGTTATCTCATCCTAACGGAAAATGAAGCGTATAATTTAAGTGTACAAAAGGGAACACTAACATCACAAGAAAGAGCTATTATCAATGAGCATGCAAAGATAAGCATCGATATTTTAAATAAGCTCCCTTTCCCTAAAAAGTACAAAGAGATTCCACAAATCTCTGGAAATCACCATGAAAAGATAAATGGAAAAGGGTATCCACTAGGGTTAAGTGGCGATGAGATAAGTTTTGAGGCTAGAATTTTGGCAGTGGCTGATGTATTTGAAGCTCTAACAGCAAGTGACCGCCCATACAAGAAAGGAAATCCACTCTCAAGCGCTATGAAAATTCTCTACTTTATGGCAAAAGATGATGATTTAGATAGAGATATAGTTAAGTTTTTCTACAACTCAGGACTATATCTCCAATACGCAAAAAAACTACTCCCCAAAGAGAGCATAGACGAGGTTACAACGGACTTTAGTTCGCTGTAACTTTACCTGCTTAACACCCTATTAACTCACTTGAGCTATTTTTAGTTCAAATAATTGCTTATGATTATGAAACGACATTAAATAAGTACTAAAGTAATTCTGTTTTTTGTAAAATACATTAACTTACTCGTAATAAAGGATTTAAAATGTTAAAAGATTTAGTATATGCAGGTATTGGTGCGGCGGTTGTTATGAGAGACAAAGTTGAAGAAGAGGTTAGAAAACTTCAGGAGCAGGGGAAGATTAAAACAACAGATGCTAAGAGTTTTTTGGAATCGATTGAAAAAAAAGGTCAAGAGGAACATATAAGAGTAAAAGATGAACTCAAAGCAGCGCTTAGAGAGATTATAGATGAATTAGGTCTTGCTACAAAAGCAGATATAGAAAAGCTCAAAGATGATTTAAGTAAATAAACTTATGAAAAATCTAAGCTTCTACACACCTCTACGACTCTATAGCGTTTTTGCTTTTTTACTCACTATCTATTTAGTTATAAAAAAAAGAAAGAGCCTCTTAGGTATGAAGCCTTTGTCTCCCATTTTGTTAAAAGAGACTATAACTTATCTTGGAGCTAGTTTTATAAAGTTAGCTCAAGTTTTAGCAACAAGGTCTGATTTTTTTGATAAAGAGTATCTTGATGAGCTAAAAGAGTTGCACGACCAACTCCCAGCTATGAGCGACAAAGACTTTGATGAGGTTTTTAATAGGGCGTTTGATGAGAATAGTTTTGCATCATTTGAGATTGTACCTATTGCTTGTGCATCTATTGGACAAGTACATGTAGCTTATACTCATGAGGGGAAAAAGGTAGCTGTAAAACTTCGTCGCTTGTCAATTGAAGCGCAGGTAAAAGCGGACATAAAAATCATATCTGCTTTTAATGCTCTTTTTCGTCCTCTCTTTTCGCACTATACAAAAAACTCCATTGAAGCGGTAATTGGAGAGTTTTCAAAAATGATTCTTCAAGAAGTTAGTTTAACTCATGAACTAAACAATCTCATAAAATTCTCAAGCGTTTACAAAGATAGTGGTATAAAGTTTCCAAAGCCTTTTGTAGAGCTCTGTTGTGATGATGCTTTAGTTATGAGTTTTATGGAGGGTTTTCGTTTTGATGATAAAGAGAGCCTTTTAAAATATGATATAGATTTTAGAGCAATAATCTCAAAACTTGTAGATTTTTATACAACTCAGATGTTAATAAAAGGCTATTTTCACGCAGATCCACATCCTGGAAACTTGTTAGTTTCAAAAGAAGCAGAGCTCATACTTCTTGACTTTGGGATGCTAAAGAGTGTTCCAAACAGCTCAAGAGTTGCAATTATTGAGCTTATAAAGGCAGCAAATGAGAAGGATTATGAATCATATATCGCTGCAAATAAAAAGCTAGGAACTATTGCTTATGAGGCTCCAACTGCTGAGCTTGCAGAGTTTAGTGAAAAAATGTTTGAGATATTTTCAAATGATAATCTTAATAGTGAGTCGATGCAACAGTTGGCGTTTGATGTCTTAGAATCGACAAGAAATCTGCCTTTTAAACTTCCAAGTGATGCTATATATATTTTACGTGTAAGTGCCATTATTGAAGGTTTAGGCACTACTTACATAGAAAATTTCAATGGTGTTAAAGATATTTTGCCAATTTTACAAAAAAATATTCCAAAGGCACTTGGAGCAAAAGAGTCTATTATTGAAACATTGATAGATGAGATAAAAGATATACCGTTTTTAGCAAAAAATTTTAAGAGTGCTATTAAAAAAATTAGCTCAAATGAGTTACATGTAGAGATTTCAAACGACCAACTAGGATGGATAAAAAAAGATTTAAAGGAGGCTGTGAAATTTTATGCGCTAAGTTTTGTGATGATGCTTGGCTCTATATTTTTACTTCTTTTAGATAAAGATTATAAAAGTGCAGCTTTAATTCTCTTTGTTTTGGGCGCTCTTAGAATATTTTACAGATAAAGTGACAAATATACGCTACCAAAAATATGAAATAAATCATAAAATCTTTTAAAATTGTAACTACAGGATTTTATGATGTTTGAATACGCAGTCGTTGGCTCTGGAATAGGCGGTAGCTCCATTGCATCTTACTTGAACTCTAAGAAAAAAGATGTTGCACTATTTGAAAAAGAGCCATATCTTGGAGGGTGTAGCTCAACTTTTAGACATAAAAATTTTAACTATAACACAGGTGCTACAACTCTTAGCGGGTATGAAGATGGATTTGTTGTAAAAGAGATGTTTGACTCTATTGGTTTTAGTCCAAAACTTATACAAACAGATCCAACTATTGTAGTTATTCAAAATAAAAAAGCAACACCACGCTATAAAGATTTTGAGAAGTTTTTAAACGTCTTAGAGACAAACTATCCTCATCCAAAAAATAGAGAGTTTTGGGCTCTGATACATAAAATAAATAGCGATTTTTATAAGCACAATGGACACTACTACTCAAATAAAAATCTATTTTCAAAAATTTGCTCATTAGCTAGCTTTACTCCATTAGGCTTATCGTTTTTTAAATATTTAGCAGTAAGTGCATCTCATTTTATAGATGATTTTTTTGGTGGCATTGATGAAGAGTATCTGCAATTTTTGGAGTCTCAAATTCTCATAGTAGCCCAAGCTCCAGCAAAAGAGATAAATTTTCTAACAGCAGCACTCTCTCTTGGTTACACTTTTAATGTTAACCACTATGTAGTTGGCGGTTTTAGCCGTCTATTTGATGATATGACTAAAAATATAAAAAATATTTATAGAGATAGTGAGATACTAAGCATCGAAAAAAAGAGCGATAGTTTTGAACTTTATACAAAAGATGAAATTTTTAGGGCTAAAAAAGTGATTTTAAACTCCACAGTTTATGATAGTGCAAAGCTCTTTAGTGATGCCAAAATTAAAGAGTACTATAAATATTACGAAAAACTAAACAACAATCAAAGCTCCTTTATGCTCTACTTAACCATAAAGAGTGAGCAAAAATTTCACCACCATTATCAACTTATTCAAAAAGAGAAGTTTGCAAATACTCTCTCTTGCGCCCTTTTTGTGTCGTTCTCAGATATAGATGATTTGAATCTCGCTCCTAGTGGACACTATAGCATCACGGCTTCTATTCATACAAATGTTCAATTTTGGCAGAATCCACAAACATATAAAGCACAAAAAAAAGAGCTTAAAAATCTGCTTTTAGATACAATTTTAAATCAACTCAGCATTAAAAAAGAGGAAGTTATTCAAAGCTTTGCAGCAACTCCAAAGAGTTTTAATCGCTATCTAAATCGTTCACAACTTGGAGGAAATGCAATCAGTATGGAAAATTTTCTACCATTTCTACCATCAAACGATACTAAAATAAATGGACTTTA
This sequence comes from Sulfurimonas denitrificans DSM 1251, assembly GCF_000012965.1. Classification (NCBI taxonomy): domain Bacteria; kingdom Pseudomonadati; phylum Campylobacterota; class Epsilonproteobacteria; order Campylobacterales; family Sulfurimonadaceae; genus Sulfurimonas; species Sulfurimonas denitrificans. Next base: position 974,896 of record NC_007575.1, read on the forward strand.
CAATGTCGGAGATAGTGTTTATGCAGCGCAAGGATGGCCTGGCGTTATGCTTGGTGTAAAAAACTTACAAAGACTCTTACATGTATAGTGTAGCACTCCACATAAAAACAGAAGATTGGTTATATATCTTAGCCATAGGGATTGTTTTTGCAATGGTACTCTCAAGCTTAGGTTATGGGCTTTTTGAGTTCTCACTTCTTGATGGTGCTATTTTTGGAGTTATTTTAGGTTTTAGCATAACTATTTTTTCACTTATTTTTGTATCAAATATGAACAAGATAATATTGCCAAATGTAAAAGAGTTTTACTGGCTGCCGCTTTCTATTTTATTCTCTTTTTTGTCTGGATTTTTGGGAACTTATTTTGGTGTATATGTAGCCCAAAATATAAATATTGAAATTATCCCAGCATTTAAAAACACTCTTAGCACTATCTCTGTTGCAATTGGGATTTTGACATATATTATTGGTGCACTTTTGTATAGATTTGTAAAAATGAGAAATCAAAAAGATGTGATAGACAAAGAGTATGTTCAAAGTCGCCTTCGCTCACTTGAGACGCAACTAAATCCTCATTTTTTATTTAACGCACTAAACTCAATCGCCGAGTTAATTCATCAAGACCCACAAAAAGCGGAGATGGCGGTTTTAAAACTATCTTCATTCTTGAGAAATAGTATGAACGAAACAGCACTTCTTAATTTAGGAGATGAGATTAGTAATCTTAGTGACTATGTAGAACTTGAAAATATTCGCTTTTCTCAAAAAATAAAACTACATGTACAAAGAGATATACCTGCATGTAAAGTGCCAAAATTTTCTCTTCAGTTACTTGTTGAAAATGCCATAAAACACGGCTTTAAAAACTTAAATGTAGATCTTAATATTTGGATATCTTTTGATGAGAGGACAAAAACACTCATCGTTAGAAATGATGGAGATAAGATGAAATCTACAAAATTTGGAGTAGGGCTTAACAACCTAAAACAGCGTATAGAGCTGTTGTGCGGAGGAAGTATTAAAGTTGCAAATAGTGAGGAAGTGACTTTTCTTATAATTTTAGGAGATTGCAGTGAAAATATTAATCGTTGATGATGAAGAGTTAGCTAGAAAAAGGTTGATTCGTATGCTTTTAACTCTGAAATATACAGAGGTACAAGAGGCTTGGGATGCAGATGAAGCTAGAGAGATTTTTAAGAAAGATAGCTTTGATATAGTTTTTTTAGATATAAATATGCCTCGTGTAAGTGGCATAGAGTTAGGTTATGAGTTGAAATATTTGAACCCAGATGTTGGCATAATATTTCAAACAGCCTACGAGGAGCATGCTCTGAAGGCTTTTGATATTGGTGCGGTTGCCTATCTTGTTAAACCTTATAGCATCGAGCAGCTGCAAGGCTCTATTAGACGCATAAAAGCTCCTTTAATCCAAAAGAGAGAGTTTAAAATTTTAAGTAAATTTGGAGATAGCTATCTGCTTTTAAAGCCTCAAGAGATTTATTATGTCAAAGCTGATTTATCTGAGGTAATGTTGCGAACTAGCAAGGGGTTTTCTTATTATGGAGAAAAGATTTCTAATCTACATGTAAAGCTGGAGAGTTTTGGTTTTATTCAGATTCACCGTTCATATCTTATAAACAGCAATGAAATCAAAGATATACAAACCATAGAGCAGAGCAAACTGCGTTTTTCATTTAAAAATAGCTCTGATACCATAGAGTCTAGTAAAGATGGAGCAAAAGCTTTTAGAGAAAAATTTGCCTTTTTATAGGAGAAAAAAAATGAGAGTAGTACTAAGTATAGCAGGGTCTTGACCTTTGCTTAACAATACTAAAGCTAATGATAATCGATTAATTCTGTTATTAAAATTCATATTTCATTTTATCTTTTAGCACATAACGAGTTACTTAGTTAAGTAATCAAATAATATGATTTTATATCACACCTAGTTTTCTCAAAAGAATATCTATCTTTCGTGCTATAGCACTTTTACTAAGCCCATCTTTGAGCATTTTATGAATCATTTTTACTTCACCTTTTTTAAGCACTTGTCTCCTTCCAATTTTTTGAAAAAAGACTTTAACAAAATTAATTTGTTTCTTTAAGCTTTTGGTTGTAAAAACTACTTTTTAGCAGCTTTTCATACTGCCTATTTTAACTCCGCCGTTGACATTTAACTCTTGTATCTTGCTTCATCCTCAAAAAGCGAGTCATTATGACATCACGGGAAAAGCATATCTCACAAACAATAGAAAAATTGACAAAGAAGTGGACTATGACACTTTTAACATAAGTCAAAGAGAATCAAAATTTGTGATGTATGTACTTGATGCACTAGAAGATGGCGAGATGAACCAAAGTGAGGTTTTATCCTATCTTGAAAAAGTGAAGTTTTTAAGTGAGTATAAAGTAGGGCAGAAAAAAGCTATCAAATGGCTCCAAGTGTGGGGAGATAAAGGCAAATGGATATATGAGCAAAGACCAAGTGAAAAAAATGCAATTTTCTATCGACTAGAGAGCGAAGCTGAAAAACTTGCCAAAGTTCGAATTAAGACCAATCGAAGAGCTAAAACTTTTTTAAATTATGAATATATACAAAGAATTGGAGGAAAAATATGTTTGAAGATCTTGAAAACACATTAAAAGATATTAGAAGTGAACTAAGCCTTTATAGATAACTTTTTGCATTAAGCATGACAACATTGAGCACAAAAAAGCAAGTTGCAAAATTTTTGGGTGTATCTACATCAACAGTATCAAAATATATCGAAGATGGTCGTTTCACAGAGGAGATAGACTATTTTTATAACCATGATGGTAAAGAGGAGTTTATCCCAGAGGGAATTATAAAATTCAAGCAAGAGTTGAAGCACCGTAAATATGAGGTTAAAAAAGTAGAAAAAACTTTAAATCCAATTGCCTCAAAATTTTTGAATAATCGAAAGGTTGTTTCAAATGGCTAAAAGTATCAAATATGTTTATGGCGAACTAAAATTTACTATCAAAGAGCAATTTGGTCATTGGTATTTGGATTTTTATTTGCCATCTGGAGAAAGGCAAAGAGGTACGACTAAGCTACGAGCAACTGCTGAAAATCTCAAAGTCATCAAACGACAAGTAATTCCTGATATTTACGAAGGATTAGGAAAAGAGCCTATTGGTATAGAAGAGGAGGCTAAAACTTGGACACTACAAGATTTTGCAGAGGAGTTTTTTGAGTTGCAAAAAACACAAATCAGACCACATACTTTGGAACGAAATATTATGCACTATAATAATCATATCGCACCATATTTTGGCAAAAGAGAACTAGGAAGAATTACACCTTTAGAGATAGAAAGATGGCAAAATCAACTTTTGCAAAAGTACAAACACCTAACGGTTCAAAAGTTTCGATCTATTTTGTTTTCTATCTATGATAAAGCGCTTCATAATGATCTTGTTTTAAAAAACCCACTAGAAAAAGTAACGGCACCAAAAGTGCAAAACAATATCAAAATAGAAGAGATTAATCCATTTACCGAAAAAGAACTCAATCAAATCATAGAACATGCAAATGGATATATGAAAAATTTTATTAAACTAATGGCAGCAACAGGTATGCGACCAGGGGAAATCATTGCTCTAAAATGGAGTGATATAGACTTTGAAAAAAGAACCATAAAAGTAGAAAGAACTAGGCTTCGAGCTAAAAAAGGAGAGGATATAGTTGATGGGCTAACAAAAATAAAGTCCAGTAACCGTTTTGTTGATATGCTCAATGCAACTCATGATTCATTGATGGCTCAATTGGAGCTTACAAGCAATAGTGAGTACATCTTTTTAAATCAATCAAATATGCCATTTTATAATCACGATATCATCGGAGTAAACTTTAGAAAAATCTTAAAGCAAAGCGGTGTAAAAGCCAGGCCTCTGTATAATTTAAGACATACTTTTGCCTCTCAGATGATTAGTAAAGGGGCAGATATAACTTGGGTTTCTAAGATGCTAGGTCATAAAGATGTTTCAATCACACTTAAAATTTATACAAAATTTATTCAAGAAGATGATGAAACGAGATTGAAAAAAATCGCTCAAATGGACAAGTTTATGGTCAAGTTTGATAATAGCGATGATAAGAATACCGATAAATAGGGGTTTAGAAAGTGCAGATACGAGTTTATTACGAATAGGCTACTTATACTTTTTTTATAGAAAAAGCCTTTAAAAAAGGGTTTTTAACGTTTTCAATTTCTTTTACTTTCTCTATTTAAGATCTAATTTTGGAGCGAAAATAGAGCGAATGGTCTTTAACATATCTCGTGTAGCTCGTGCATATATTTTAGACTATATTAAGTTTTATTCAAATATACTTCTCGTGTAGCTCGTGCATATATTTTAGATTATATTAAGGATTAAGCTTGAAACAACTCTCTCTTGATATTTTACAGATTTTAGCTTCAAATGTTGATACTTACATATCTCGTAGCGATATAGAAAATAAATTAGAAAGAGTTTCTAAAAGGGCTATTTTAAATGAGTTAAAACTTCTTCTTACTCAAAAAAGAGTCAAAATTGTTGGACAAAGTTCACAAACAGCATATAAAATATCAAATGCTTATTATGAAGAGTATCCGGAACTTCTTTATATCTATCAAAATCAAATTTTAGTTGGTTATCTTGGATTTAATTATCAAGCTTACTATTTTACTTACGACACCAACTATTTAACTAGTGGCAAATATATCGCGAAATTTCAAATGCCCTTTAGCTTAGAAACATTTGTTCAAGAATCATGTTTTATAGATTTTGAAGAGTGTCTTCCAGAGGGGATTGATAGAAAAATATTGATTGATAAAGTTGGAAATGCCACAGAGTTTTTTTTATTGGCTCACAATGACTATAGTAAAAATGATTTGATTTTTTCTTCTAAACCTCTAATATTTACAGGAGAGCTAAGAGCTCAAAGTTATCTAGTCAACAAAGAGAAAATTCTAGGTAAAAACAAATTTCCAAATATTTTAAAGTATGACATAGATATTGATGATATTTCACTTTTTCCTACTCTTCATATGGATGAAACCGAAGAATTAAAACATGTACGAACCATGAGTTTATCTGGTTATCAGCACAAACTTCAAGTGGTGGTTGATGGGGATACAATCAGAACTCCAAAAAACGGTGAGGATGCAAACTTTTTTATAAAGCCATATGACCCTATAAAGGCTGATGAGAATAGTGAATATTACTTTCCACATATCGCTATCAATGAACATCTTCATATGAGTTTTGCTAAAAATGAACTAGGCTTTGATGTTCCTATGAGTGGTATTTTTAAAAGAGAGAGAGACAGAGAGTATCACTACTTTATAAAGTATTTTGATAGAGTTGGAAGCTATAAATTTCAAAGAAAAGAGTTTTCAACTTTTATGGGATTAAATAGTGACAACAAATATAAAACAAGCTCTGAAAAACTTTTTGAAACTGCTGCAAAAATATTTCCAAGAGTTAGTGATAGACTAAGAATGTTAGAATACTATTTTTACTCTTTTGTAATCAGACATGAAGATATGCACACCAAAAATATATCTGCAATATATGACAATGACAAAGTTTTTATAGCTCCTTTGTATGATATAGCAAGTACAGGGTTTTATAATGGTATTAGAAATTTTGAATCACATCTGACTATCAACGGCAAACAAACAAATATAAGATACAACGACTTTTTGAAACTTGTAAGCAAAGCAAAGGTAGATAAAAACGATTTTAAAGAAACAGCTTCAAAGATAGTAAAAGCTTATGTGCAAAAGATGCCAACTTACATCAAAAAAATATCAAAACTTGAAAATATCGAGTTTTTTATAAAAGAAAAACCAAATGCACAAGATAAAAAAGTCAAAATCAAATCACAAACAATTTTAGTTCTTGTAATGATGAAACATTATGAAAATAGATGCGAAACTCTAAAACAAAATGGCTGGTTTGAAAAACTTAGTATTTGAAAATCTTTGTTTGGCAAGTTTGACAGTTTGGCAAATAGTTTTTTTCTAAAAATTATGAATACCTATAAAGATATTTATAAAAAGGAAGAAAACAATGAACGATATAAACCCAACTACAGGCTTACCGATGTCAAGTGGTGGTATTGATGTAAGTGGTACACCTTATGGAAGCAACTCAGATAGTTTTGATGATGGAGCAAGTGAATCAGGCTATGATGGTTTCAATAATATTGCTAACTACTGGAGTTGGAAAGTTGATGTTGTTCTAATACTTTCTGTTATAGCTATTAACATTTATGTATTTAATAGTTGATATTGTATTATTTTTATAATACGACAAAAAACTCTTGACAATCAAATTTTCATCTGATATACTTCTAGAGTTAATGTATTATTATATGAATGATACAAAAAATACAAGGTGTATAGGTGAAAATAAAACTAAACGACATAGCCGAGATAAAAACTGGACTTGTGCTTAACAGAAAAAAAGCTGATATGAGCAAGGATCAAAAGTTATATTATAGTGTTGTATCTCTCAAGTCTTTTAATGAAGATGCCGTCTATGATAATACTTTTGCAGATGAGTTTATCTCAAATGAGCAAATCAAAGAGGATTATCTAGTAAAACAAGGCGATATACTCTTAAGACTTCGAGAACCAAACTTTGCTGTATATATAGATAAAGAGTACGAAAATCTTATCTATCCATCTTTGATGGTTCGAGTAAAAATTCAAGATACTAGACTTGATCCACATTTCATAGCTCATTATCTTAATAGCACTATTGTCAGAAGAGCTTTATCTACAGAGCTATCAGGTACAACGATACCTATGATAAAAGTGGCAGATGTAAATAAGATAAAAATACCGCTTATAAACCTAGATAAACAAAAAAAGATAGTAGAATACTTAAAACTTGCTCATCAAGAAAACGAGCTTTTACAAAACCTAATAAACCAAAAACAAAAATATTCAAAAGAGATATTTGAAACATTAGCATTACAAGGAGAATAATTAAATGCAAAAAACGACTCAAAGCACAATCAACAATGTAGTATGGAAAGCTTGCGATACATTCAGAGGTACGATGGATGGAAGTGATTATAAAGATTATGTTCTTACAATGCTATTTGTGAAGTATCTTTCTGATTTTTACAAAGAGAAACTTGACCTTCTGAAAGCAGAGTACGGTGATAAGACGGATAGAATCGAAGCAAAGCTAAAAAGAGAAAAATTCAGACTTGATGAGAGTTGCACATTTGATTATTTGATTAAACACAAAGAGGCTCCAAACCTTGGTGAGATAATGAATAAAGTGCTTGAGAGAATCGAAGAGGACAATAGAGATAAACTAGAAGGTATCTTTAGAAGCATAGACTTCAACAACAAAAACAAACTAGGTGACACTAAAGAGAGAAATACAATACTCAAAAATCTTATTGAAGATTTTAGTGACACAAGACTTGATCTAAGACCTTCAAGGTTAGAGGGCAATGATGTCATCGGAGATGCTTATGAATATCTTATCTCACACTTTGCAAGTGATGCTGGAAAAAAAGGTGGAGAGTTTTATACTCCAAGCGAAGTATCAACTCTTTTAGCAAAACTAGTTGAACCAAAAGAGGGAGAGATGATCTATGACCCTACATGTGGTTCTGGTTCACTCCTTATAAAAGCATCAAAAGAGATAGGAAGTAAAAACTTCCGTCTTTATGGGCAAGAGAAAAACGGACAAACTCAAGCACTTTGTAAGATGAATATGTTTTTGCATGAGATAAACGATGCAGTTATCGAGTGGGGAGATACTATAAGAAATCCACTACATCTACAAGATAATCTTCTTAAGACTTTTGATGTCGTAGTAGCCAACCCACCGTTTAGCCTTGATAAATGGGGTGAAGAGATTGCCTCTGATGATAGCTTTGGAAGGTTCAAATATGGAACACCACCAAAAAGCAAAGGGGATTATGCTTTTGTATTACACATGATAAGCTCTCTTAATTCTCATGGGAAAATGGGAGTTATATTACCTCATGGGGTACTCTTTAGAGGAGCAAGTGAAGGGAAAATCAGAGAAAAACTAATCGAGCAAAACTTACTTGATACAGTTATTGGACTTCCTTCAAATCTCTTTTTTGGAACTTCAATCCCTGCATGTATTTTGATATTCAAAAAAAATAGAGTTCATAATGATATTCTTTTTATCGATGCAAGTCGTGAATTTGAAAAAGGGAAAAATCAAAACAACCTTACAGATGAGCATATAGCAAAGATATTTGATACTTATAAAAATAGAAGTGAGATAGAGAAGTACTCACATGTAGCGACACTAGAAGAGATACAAGAAAATGACTATAACCTAAATATCCCTAGATATGTAGATACATTTGAAGAAGAGGAAATCATCGATTTAGATGCTACCAAAACAAATATAGCAACTATTGAAATTGAGTTAGTAGAGATAAAATCTAAAATGAATGGGTATCTAAAAGAGTTGGGGCTATAAGATGAAAAAAGATATTGAACTACAACACCACCAAACATTTGAAGAGATAAAACAAATAGACAAAAATGGCAATGAGTTTTGGTATGCAAGGGCTTTAGGAAAACTTCTTGATTATACAGATTTTAGAAACTTTACAAAAGTAATAGACAAAGCAAAAGAAGCTTGTGTAAATAGTGGTTTTGATGTAAATGATCACATCGTTGAAGTCAACGAGGAGATAACACACGGAAAAGGTGCAAAAAATAGCTATCCATCTTTTGCACTTTCACGATATGCATGTTATTTAGTTGTACAAAATGCAGACCCAAGTAAACCAGTAGTAGCAAGTGGGCAAACATATTTTGCTATACAAACCAGAAGACAAGAGCTACAAAACGATGAAGCATTTGCACAGCTTAGAGAAGATGAAAAAAGGGTGTTTTTACGAAATGAACTTAAAGAACATAATAAACAGCTAGTAGAAACGGCACAACTTGCAGGGGTTGAGACTGATTTAGATTTTGCGATATTTCAAAATCATGGATACAAAGGTTTATATGGTGGACTTGATGCAAAAGGGATACATGAGAAAAAAGGACTAAAAAAATCTCACAAAATCCTTGACTACATGGGAAGTACAGAACTAGCAGCCAATCTATTCCGTGCTACACAAACAGAAGAAAAACTAAAAAGAGACAATATCCACGGCAAAACAAAAGCCAACCAAACCCACTATGAAGTAGGCAAAAAAGTAAGAGAAACTATAGCTGAACTAGGCGGAACTATGCCAGAGGATTTACCAACTCCAAAAGAAAGTGTAAGTAAGATAGAAAAGTCACACAAAAGCCTTGAGGACAAAAAGTCATGAGTGAAATCAAACAAGGCTATAAGCAAACAAAAGTGGGGATTATTCCTGAGGATTGGGAGGTTGTGAAAATCAAGGAAGCAACAAGTTATGTGGATTACAGAGGTAAAACACCAATTAAAACGGGAAAAGGGATTTTTTTAGTTACTGCAAAAAACATTAAACAAGGTTTTATTGATTATGAAGCTTCTTCAGAATTTGTATCTGAAGTAGAATATCATGAAATCATGAAAAGAGGAATGCCAAAAATTGGTGATATTCTTATTACAACAGAAGCACCATTAGGTAATGTTGCACAGATAGATAAAGAAAATATTGCCTTAGCACAAAGAGTTATAAAGTTTAGAAGTAAAAAGAATGTTAAAAATGATTTTTTGAAGCATTATTTTTTAAGTAATAGATTCCAATCATATTTATATAGAATGGCAATTGGAACAACAGTTTTAGGAATTCAAGGTAAAGAACTCCATAATATGTCTATCGTACTCCCACCCCTAAAAGAGCAAGAAAAAATAGCCCAGATTTTGACAACTTGGGACGAAGCCATCACTAAACAAACCGAGCTTTTAGAAGCAAAAGAACTACTTAAAAAAGCCCTTATGCAAAAGCTTTTAAGCGGTGAAGTTCGTTTTAGTGGATTTAGTGATGAGTGGGAAGAAGCTAGGCTTGATAAACTTGTATTTTTTCAAGAAGGTCCAGGAGTGCGAAATACACAGTATCGAAAAAGTGGTGTGAAGCTATTAAATGTAGGGAATCTAAATAACAATACTTTAAATCTTAGTTCAACTGAAACTTATATAAGTGAAGAAGAGGCTTATGGGGCATATAAACATTTTTTAATTGATGAAGGAGATTTATTAATATCGTGTTCAGGTATTAATTCTGAAAGTTTTAAAAAGAAAATAGCATTTGCTAAAAAAGAAGATTTGCCTTTATGTATGAATACAAGCACAATGAGATTTAAAAACTTGAAAAATAAATTACTCTTGGAATATTTATATTTTTTCTTTCAAACTTTATTTTTTGAAAAACAAGTTTTTGGGGTTTTAACAGGTTCCGCACAATTTAATTTTGGTCCAACTCATATTAAGTGGTTTAAAATCAAACTCCCAACACTTCCAGAACAACAGAAAATAGCCGAAGTTTTAAGCGTTGCTGATGATGAGATAAATCAACTCAAAAGTGAACTTGAAGAACTAAAACTACAAAAAAAAGCACTTATGCAACAACTACTAACTGGACAAGTGAGGGTTAAGGTGTGAATAATCAATTTAAAATCTTTAATGAAAGTATTAGATTAACAACTAATCAGGAAAATGATGCAAAAATAAAATATGATGGGGTAGCTAAGACTTTACATAACTATTATTATACTAATGCATATAATGGAAGTAGTAAGTTTTTGTTTGGTTCTTATAAGAAAAAAACAAATATTAGACCTTTTACAGCTCTACAAGATGTTGATTTAATATTTAAAATGCCAAGTAGTGAATTTACTAAATATGATAATTATACAAGTAACGGACAATCTGCATTATTAACAAAAATAAAAGATATTTTGAAAGATACTTATACTACAACAGATACTATAAAGGGTTGGGGAAAAGTAGTATTAGTAAAATTTGCTGAGAATACTCATAATATTGAAGTTTTACCTGCATGGGAAAATGAAAATGGAACTTTTACAATACCTAATACTGAAAATGGCGGGAGTTGGGAAGAATTTAACCCAAGAAATGATTTAAACATTTTTAGTACTTCAAATAATTTAACAGCAGGAACTACTTCAAAACTTACAAGAATGATAAAAAGTTGGAAAAGAAATACTTCCTCTTTAAAAATAAAATCATTTGAATTAGAAAATTACATTATTGATTTTTTAAGTGAAAATAATGATGAAGATTTGAATGATTCAGAATTAATAAGAAGCTTTTTTGAATATTTAATTGATAATGTAGATGAAAATAATAAATCTTTTGTTCAATCTGCTTTAAATCGTTCAAATAAAGCAATAGATTTTGAATCAAAAGGTAGATATTATAAGTCTTGTGAAGAGTGGAGAAAAATTTTTGGAAAAAAATTTCCCAAATGGAAAGATAGTATTAGATTTAAGTCCTTGGATGAAGATTATTCTTTTAGTGAAGAGTACATTGAAGATTTATTTACACAAAAATTAGATCCTAATTATAAATTAAAAATAGGATGCACTGTAACTCAAAAAGGCTTTCAGCAAAAAACACCATTATTAGAATTATTAAAAAAATATATTTTAATACCTCAAAAAAGATTAGAATTTTATATCCAAAACAATACTGTTCCAAAGCCATATAGTGTTTATTGGAAAGTTAGAAATTTTGGAATTGAAGCTAAAAATGATTTGAGAGGTGAAATCACTCTTGACGATGGTTCAGAAACTAAAATTGAAAATACAAGATATAAAGGTGAACACTATGTTGAATGTTACATTATAAAAGATGGAATTTGTGTAGCAAGAGAAAGAGTTGACATCCCAATAAGTAAGGAAGAATAATGGACAATAATAACTTTGAAATAATTAAACAAGCATTAGGTAATGTGATTTACACACAAAAAACACATGAAATGGCAATCACAAGGAAAAGTAATTATGTTACTTGTATTAAATGGTTAAATATAATCTTGGTGGGTATTGTATTTTTTGTACTTTTTTTACAAATTTTCAATCAAGATGATAAAGATTATTTGTATGCTGGAATTTTTTTTACTGTTATTGAAGCTCTTTTTTTAATTTTTCAATTAAGCTTTAATCCTGAAAAAGAGGTATTAGAACATAGAAATACGGCAAATAGATTATGGTTAATGAGGGAAAAGCATTTAAATTTATTAACTGATATAAAAAATGAGATTTTTGATTTTAATCAAAATGCTATTAAAAGAGATGAGCTAACTAATGAATTAAATGAAATTTATAAAAATGCTCCTAGAACAAATAGTGATGATTATGAAAAAGCTTCTAAAGCATTAAATGGAAATCAAAAACCAAAAGCCGATGAAGATGAAATGATTAATTTTCTTCCTAAAAATCTTCAAAGTTAAGAGTTGACAAATGAAACTACAAATTAACGAATCACAAAACATAGAGTTTAAACAAACTTGGAGAGATGAGTATATCAAATGGCTTAGTGCATTTGGCAATACTGACGGTGGGAAGCTATATATCGGTGTGGATGATGATGGCGGAATCAAAGGCATCGACAATGCCAAAAAACTACTTGAAGATATACCAAACAAAGTACGAGATATCTTAGGCATCATGGTAGATGTCAATCTTTTGCAAGATGAAGATAAAGAGTACATTGAAATTATCACTGATAAATACCCATATCCTATAAGCTATAAAGGTTCATATTACTACAGAAGTGGAAGCACAACACAAGAGCTAAAAGGTGTTGCACTTGATAAGTTTTTACTTAGAACACAAGGCAAAACTTGGGATAGTGTGCCAGTACCTTATTTTGGAGATACAGATTTAGACCCTTATGCTTTTAAACTTTTTAGAGACAAAGCCTCTAAAAAGAAGAGAATAGATCCTGAACTTTTAAAAGAGAGTGATGATGTTTTAGTAGATAAATTGAGACTGCGAGAGGGTGATTATCTCAAGCGAGCGACTGCACTACTTTTTGCAAAAGAGCCTATGAAATATGTCATGGGGAGTATGATCAAGATAGGATACTTTAAATCAAACACTGATTTAGTCTATCAAGATGTGATAGAGGGTAATCTTTTTGAGCAAGTAGATAAAGCTATTGAACTAATCTTTACAAAATATCTCAGTGCTTTTATAACTTATGAAGGTATTCAAAGGGTGGAGAGCTTTCCTATTTCAGAATTAGCATTTAGAGAAGCTCTTATCAATGCAGTTGTTCATAAAGATTATAGTTCACAAAACAGCATCCAAATAAGTGTATATGATGATAAGCTTCTCATGTGGAATGCAGGAGATTTACCGCCACACTGGACTATAGATACACTTTTGCGAAAACATACATCCGAGCCACATAATCCTCTAGTTGCTTATCCTTTTTTCTTAGCTGGTTATATAGAGTCTTGGGGAAGAGGAATAGAAAAAATCATAGAAGAATCACAAAAGTTTAATGGCATTACTCCACAATTTAGATGGGAAAATGGTTTGTGGGTGGAATTTTATTTTAATAATACCCCTAATAAAATAGAAAATACTGAAACTAGGGTAAAAGCTAGGGTAAAAACTAGGGAGAAAATTTTGGAGCTTATTAGTGTGAATCCAAATATTACCAATCAAGAGTTGGCAGATACACTAGAACTTACTGTTAAAGGTATTGAGTGGCAAATTAAAAAACTAAAAGAAGATGGTAAGCTTGAAAGAATTGGCGGTGCGAAAGGCGGACATTGGGAGATTTTAAAATGAATGATAACATTACACTTGAACAAGTAATACAACAAAACTGTATCAATCTTTTAAGCCATAAAGAGTTTGGATATAAGTTTATAACCAAAGAAGATAATCTTATTTTTAGAGAAAATAAAACCTCCACCGTGCTTTTAAAAAAGATGCTTATAGAGAGACTTTATGCCTTAAATAGCTATGAGTACAAAGGGCAAAACTATAAGTTTAGTGCTAATAATATAGCCAAAGCAGTTGAAGACTTGGATGTATCTTTAAATGAGGGATTAATAGTAGCAAATGAGAAAATCACCAATCATCTACTTTTAGGTACTAGTTACGAAGAGAACCTTGATGATGGCACTAAAAAAAGTTTCTCTTTTAGATACATCGACTTTGAAAACATTGAAAATAACCACTTTTTTGTAACAGAAGAGTTTATAGTGGATCGTGCTAACCAAAACGAAATTACAAAAACTAGAAGACCTGATTTGATGGTGTTTGTAAATGGCATCCCACTAGTGGTAATTGAGCTAAAAAAATCAAGTCTAAATTATGAAAATGGTATCAAGCAGCTTGAAAAAGAGCAAAAAAAAGATGAAATACCGCATCTGTTTAAATATATCCAACTAACTATTGCAGCAAATAGTAATGAAGCTAGATATGGAACCATGGGAACACCTTTAAAGTTTTATAGCTTGTGGAAAGAGGAAGAGAGCGAAAAGGCAAAAACAACTCTAAAAACGATGATACAAAATAGAGAAGTAACTAGTCTGGACCTTACTTTATTTGCGCTTTTATCGAAAGATAGGCTGTTAAGACTTATAAGACACTATATTTTATTTGATAAAAAAGTAAAAAAAGTGAGCCGTTATCAACAGTTCTTTGGAATTGAAAAGACACTTAAAAGAGTAGAAAAGATAACAGATGGTATAAGAGCTGGTGGACTTATCTGGCATACTCAAGGAAGTGGTAAATCTCTGACAATGGTAATGCTTACAAAACTTCTAAAATTAACTTACACTAATGCAAAAATCATAGTAGTAACCGATAGAGTTGATTTGGATGAGCAGATTCATAAAACTTTTGAAAATACTGACATCAAAGCAGGAAGAGCAAGTAGTGGAAGTGATTTGATAGAAAAACTTCAAAGCGGTATAAGTGTGATTACAACACTTGTACATAAGTTTGAAAAGGTAAGAAACTCAAAAACTGTTATCAATGATAACAATGTATTCGTGCTAGTAGATGAGTCTCACCGTACTCAAGGTGGAGATTTGCACAATGCTATGAAAAAAGCTCTACCTCTTGCTTGTTATCTTGGATTTACAGGAACACCACTTCTTAAAAAAGAGAAAAATAAAAACAGTTTTTTAAAGTTTGGTGGTGAAATACATAGATATACCATAGATGACGCTGTAAAAGATGGAGCAGTTTTACCATTGCTCTATGAAGGAAGGCTTGTAGATCAAGAGGTACTTAGTCCGGATGGATTGGTGCGAAAGTTCAACATGATCGCAAGAGAGTTAAGTGATGATGCAAAAAGAGATTTGCAGCACAAATGGGCGAGGTTTCAAAAAGTTGCATCAAGTGAGCAAAGACTTGAACTAATAGCACTAGATATTAATGAGCACTTCAAAAAAACTTTAAAAATGTCAAATAGTGGATTTAAAGCGATGTTTGCGACAAGTAGCAAGTATGAAGCTATAAAATATCATGAGATTTTTGAAGAGTATGGAGATATACGAACTGCTTATGTAATTTCAAGCAATGAACATGAAGAACTAGATGGTGGAAATAAAGAATATGTGGCAAAAGCATGGCAAGAGACTATCAAAAACTATGGAAGTGAAGAAGAATATCTAAAATATGTAAAAAATGAATTTATTCATGGTGATGAGATAGATTTACTGATTGTTGTAGATAAGCTTTTAACTGGTTTTGATGCCCCAAGAGCAAGTACGCTTTATATAGATAAACAACTAAAAGAACATAACCTTTTACAAGCAATTGCAAGGGTAAATAGACTTTATGATGGAAAAGATTATGGGTATATTGTTGATTATAGAGGGCTTCTAGGAGAACTAGACCAGGCTTTGACAAATTATGCTTCACTTGATGGCTTTGATCCAGAGGATTTGACGGGAGCTGTAGTAGATGTAAGAAGTGAAATAGCAAAAGCTAAAACTTATTACACCCATTTAGAAGACCTTTTTAGTGATGTTAAATTCAAAGATGATTTAGAAAGTTATGTAGTTGTATTAGCAGATATTCAAAAAAGAGATGATTTTAAAGAGTGGTTATCACACTTCTCTCGTGCTTTTAAATTAGGACTTTCTAGTGAAAAAATCGATGACATTTTAAGTGAGAATGAAATCAAGCTATACAAGAAAAAAATCAAATTTTACAATGAACTCAGAAAAGTAGTGCAGCTACGATATCACGAAACTTGTGATTTTGGAAAATATGAAGAGCAGATGCAAAAGCTACTTGACACCTTTGTAAGTGCCAAAGAGGTGAATGAGCTTACAAAGCTTGTAAATATCTTTGAAACAGAGTTTGAAGAAGAGGTGCAAAGGGTTGAGGGTAAAAGTGCAAAAGCAGACACAATTTTGAGTGCTGTAAGTGCTGTTGTAAAAGAAAAAATGGAATCAAATCCAGCATTTTATAAGTCAATTGCCCAGCAAATAGAAGATGTAATCAATGAATATAACGCTAAAAGACTAAGCGAAGAGGAAAAATTAGCAAAAGCAAAACAATTAAAAGACTTAATGACAGGTATGTCCAAACCAAATGAAGACAAATATCCAAAAGAGTTTGAAAATAAAAAAACTCTACTAGCTATATATGATAATTTAGGTGACATTTTGGGTAACTTAGAAGTTGTTGATTTTGAACTGATTGTTAAAAATTTGACTTTGAAATTTGATGAAATTTATTCAGGAGCTTCTAAAAAACCTGAATGGCATAAAAATAAAGATGTTGAAAATGAAATAACAAGTGCAATGGAAGATGTTCTTTGGGATATAGAGGATGAATATGATATATCAATCGAAAACAAAGAAAAAATTTATCAAACTATTAGAGGTATAGGGATAAGTTTTTATGCTTGAAAACATCCAAATTACTAAAAAAGATGTAAAAAATATCACTTTAAAAGTAAAACCATCTGGAGAAGTAATTTTAACTGCTCCAAAGATGACTAGTGATGAGCATATAAAATTTATAATCAAAAAAAGAGCCAAGTGGATTGAAAAAAAGAAAGAATTTTTTGCATCATTTCAATTAACAGAAAAAGAGTATGTAAGTGGCGAAGATTTCAAATATCTAGGTCGAAGTTACAGGCTGAAAGTAATTGAATCAAATAAAGAAACTGTTAAGCTTCAAAGAGGCTATTTAGAAATCTATGTTAAAAATAAAAATGATTTAAAACGAAAACAAAATTTGGTTTACGAGTGGTATTATGAAAAAGCATTGCTTCATTTTTTTAATATTTTGCAAGAGTTTAATAAAATTGTTAAACAAGAGATAAAGGATATAAAAATAAGACAAATGAAAACAAGATGGGGGAGCTGTAATTCTCATAAATCATATATCAATCTTAATATTGAGCTTATAAAAAAGCCAAAGATCTGTATAGAATATGTAGTTTTCCACGAATTGGTTCATTTACTTTATCCAAACCATTCTAAGCAATTTTACGATTATTTAGCTCTTTATATGAGTGATTGGGAAAAACGAAAAGAGATTTTAGAGAAAGTTTAATTTTTCAGCCCTCAAGAACTAGCAGAGTCGCTCCCGTCTTAGGGCTTGATATTCAAAGCAAATTTTACCAAAATTTAGCTCAAATTTCAACCAATTCGCACTCCAAAATCTTCTGGCTTTATATGAAAGTATGATGATATTTTGTGATACATCACTTCATTCACTTCACTTAAAATACCCTCACTTTGCTCATCTACTATTTTGTCTTTGATGTCATAGGCGAATAGAAGTTGATTTTCTTCATCAAGCTTGATAGCCGTTAAATATTCATTTATGATAAGTGGTTCCATTTTTATTTTTCCTTTGTAATGATTTATTTTTAGTGTCCAAGATAGTGTTCAGTGATGTTCGCTCTAAAGTGTTTCATCTCCCAGCTAACCCCTTGTAAAGCTTGCTCATAAGTGTAGCCGTGATTTTGATACTCCCTTACACGATTTTGTGCAAAAGTCCATCTAAAGCCGTGTGATTCATGATGAGTGATATTTAATTTTTGGCATGTGGTTTTGATATCATCTATATACTCTTGATAAGAGATTTTGAAATATGAAGTGTTGTTTTGTAAAAAGAAGTTTTGCAAAGTTTCATAGGTTTTAGTTGAGATAAACACATCACCAACTTTGCCACCTTTTTCTTTGGTTTCTATTACTCCAACGCTTTTGTTGGTAATCTCATCGATTTTTATATCTTTTAGCTGCTCTTTTTTGATAAGTGTCACTCCTTCACTTCTAGCTCCACCTTCAAGCTGTATGGTTGCAGCTAATTGGTGTTTTGGATTGGAGAGATTTTCAATGATAAGAAGTGGATTATCATATACTCTGTTATGATAGTTATTTGCCACAAGCTTTAAATCTCTAGCATTATTTAATAGTTTTTGTCTTATTTTAAAATCATAGATAATTTGAAATTGGTATTTCTCTTTTGAGTAGCGATTAAGTGCAATTTCTAGTTTACCAAGAGCAGATATGATTTTTTCTAAGTATTGTTTTGAAGGGTAATATTCTATTTTATATTCAATGTAGCTTTTGATATGCTCATCAGTGATAAGTTCACAGTTTTTGAGTTTAAAATGCTCTTGTAGATAGTTAAAAAAATTATTCCACACATTTCTATAACTCTCCATCGTTTTAAAAGATGATACACATCCATAGTGTTCATGATTTGGATTTACTCTATCAGATTTTTTTGCACCTTCAAAGAAGATGAGCTTTGTAAGCACTGCTGTTTGATAATATACACTTCCTCTCATTTTTGCTTTTTCCATTTATCTATAATTTTTCTTTTTCCTGCCTCTATTTACAGGTATGTGTTGAGTCCTTCTACTTTTTTTCACTTTGAAAGCATCAAACAAAGATTAGATTTTTGATAGATCTAATAAAACTAAATTTAGGTGTTTCTCCTACTACCAAGGTGGCTATACAGTTTTGAAAAGTATCTGAGAACTTTACATTTTGCTTCACAGTTTTTAAATAGTCTAGAAAGAAAAGATTCTGGTAAACTCTTCCACCTAGCTCAACTTTAGTCATTGTTTGAATCAATGCTTACTTTTCGTAAGGGTTATAAAAAAGAAAATTCTAACACCAAATTTGTCAAGTATAACCGCTAGTAGAAAAAAAGATTTGCAATAAGATTTTTTGCTCCCCGTTTCCTTGTTTTTTTAGATTGTTTAAAAAGTGGCTTGTTTTAGGGGATTTTTAGGGAATAGTTTACAAAATTAGAAGAGGTGCAATTTACACCTTTTTTTACAAAGCTTTACAAAAGAGTTGACAGCCATTTATAGTAAAGCTTTGTATTTTTCTGATAAAATTTATCATAATCATAAGGAATTTCCAAATGAAACCATTTATGCATAGTTTTATTTTCTCGTTTATACTTATCATCTTCACAACGACAACTCTTTTTGCAAATGAGCTCAATCAAAAGATAGAAGAAATTTTTAGCAAAGCAGATACCAATGCAACCTTTGTGCTTTATGATATGCAAAAGCAAAAGCTAATCATCCATAATCAAGCAAGAGCTCAAAAAAGATATACACCTGCATCAACTTTTAAAATTGCAAATTCTTTAATAGGATTAGAAACAAAAGCCGTTAAAAATATAGATGAACAAATACCATATCTTGGACCAGAGAATCCATTTATTGCAAGCTGGAAAGAAGATATGGGACTACGAAAAGCAATAGCCATTTCAAATGTACCAATTTATCAAGAGCTCGCTAGAAGAATCGGCTTGAAAAGAATGAAACATTATTTAAAAATTTTTGAGTATGGAAATGCTGATACTGGAGCGATAATAGATCGTTTTTGGCTCGATGGTCCAATTGAAATTAGTGCTCTTGAGCAAGTAGAGTTTTTGAAAAAATTAGTAAAAGAGGAACTTCCTATCTCCAAAGAGGCGCAAAGAGATGTAAAACAGATTTTACTGTTTGAAAGTGCTGATGATTATAAACTATACGCAAAAACTGGTTGGCAAAATGCACCAGATAGTGGAATAGGTTGGTTTGTTGGCTGGATTGAAAATGCTGAAGGCAGTTATATTTTTGCTTTAAATATCGATATGAAAGGTGCAAATGATGCCCCAAAACGAATAAGCTTAACTAAAGATTGCTTATTCGCATTGGGATTGTTGAAAGATTTATAGACTTTTAGATTTTTCATCTCGCTTTATATTGTTGTTGATATTTTTTTCCATAGCTGCATTAAAAATTATTTCCGCAAACTCTTTATAAAGCTTTTTAATACGCTTTGGTGCTTTCTCTTTTTGAAATGCTTTTTTTACTTCACCTTGTATCATAGCTTTAACCACTGGTAATGGATAAAATGCTCTTAAACAACACATTGCACCATAGAATATTGTTTTAGAAGATGACTTTGGATTGCTATTTGCAAAATAAATTATCACATACTCTTTTTCATTTTTTGTGAATTCCTCACCAGTTTTCTCTTTGAACATATTTTTAAATTTATCGAATAAAAACGCCATTTATTGCTCCTTTTGTTTATTGTGTTTATTGTGTCGTTTGACAATATTTTTTAGTTTTGTAATCTCATCTTCCAAAGATTGTCTCACATAATGAGTTGACTTTATCTCTGTATGAAATTTTGAGAGGCTGTTGTCTATAAGTTTGAAACTATCTTGAATATCTTTTTGCTCCTTTGCATTTTCATTTGCAATTTTTAAAAGATATTTTTTATACTCACCAAATTGCTCTTCAATCTCATCAACATTTTGAGCTAGTTGGGTTTGAAACTCTGATGAATAGTTCATAAGAAGCTTTTGAATACCAAGTGCAAATCTATCTTGTAAAAAGTAAAATATTCCAGCTCCAGCAATCACTCCACTAAAAAAGACAACCACCTGCATCATCATAAAAGTTGTTTGGTTATACATTTTTCGCATCCTTTTTTATGATGTACTCGTTTATGTATTGAGATAGATAGGTATGAGAGATAGTTTTTCTATATTTACTTTGCAAGTGTTGTTTTATATCTCTTAGACTATACCCATCATTATGCAGTGCCAAAATAACTGAATGAATCGATAAAAGCATTTGAAGCTTCTGCTTTGGTTTTTCTTTTTTGAGTTTTATTCGCTCTAATTTGGCGATACCTCCAAGTTCATTTAGAGTTTGGCTTTTATTTTTTGATTTTAAAAGCTGCTCTTTGTCGTAAAAGTGCTTGATAGCAAGTAAATATGAAGCCAGAGATAAAAGCTTTTTATCAATTCCCTCATTTTTTAGTTTAAAAAACTGATTTTTTTGCTCATCAAATATCAGTATCTGAAATTCGATGTTTTGTTTATTGAACCAGTTTATAAGTGTTTTTCGCTGCTCTTTGGAGAGCTTTGTGTGAAACTCTAAACTTGAAAGAGTACTACTGTCAACAATGTTGTTTTTTTGTTCCATGTTCACCTCGTTTGATTTTATTTACAAGGTATTCATAATTTTGAAAAAATCAAAAATTATGAATATGGGTAAAGATTTAAAATAGGAGCAACAAATGGCAGCAAAAAGTAGAATGGAAAAATATAGATATCAAATAATTGATTTGATTAGAAGAGGTGCATCGATTCGTTCAACCTGGGCGATTATAAACTCAAATCTTCCAGATGAAGGAAAAATAAGCTACACAGCTTTTTTTCACTTCGTTAAAACACATGTAGTGTGTGAAAATTTATAAATAAAACTATTTAAAAGAGTTTCGATGATATTTAATCATCGACGGTGGCATCTTCTGTTCGAGCATCTCAAGAGTATTCTTGTAATTTTTTACAAGAAGCTCACACTCTTTTGTAGTTAGTTTCACATCTAAAAAGTCTCTGATTTCACTTTTGATTTTTTCAGTAAATAGTGGTTGATTTTTCCAAGTGACCACTTTATAATTGGTAATAACATCCCCTAAATACTGCTTGTAATCACTAATCTCTTTTGGTGTATCAGTAAAATCTTTTTCAATGAGCTGAAAGATATAATATAAAAATAAAAATGGTCTAGTCTTTACTGGATCATCCATTTTTACTATTTCAAGAAGTTTTGCTACGAGCGAATCGTTTTGTTTTTCAAACCTTTGAATAATTTCATCAATCAAAATCTTATTGAGTTTTTCTCTTAAGTGTTCTTGAGACATCATAAGCGTTATATCATTCAATAAATCCATATTTGATGAATCTAATTTTGGAAGATTGTTTAATAAATGAGGTTCAATGCCCAAAAATAAAAAATTTGGATTGGCATTAAGTTCGTTTATATATTTTAATAAAACAGTTGATGTTGGCTTAACTTTATCATTTTCATATCTAGCTATTGTCGTTTGAGCTATATCTAAAATACTAGATAACTCATTTTGTGTTAAATTTAATTTCTCTCTAAATTCTTTAAGATACATATACAACCTTTAAGCGCATAAAATTAACAGAATATAGCATATATTTAATATTTTTAAGCTTAAATTAAATTGTATTAGATTAACATTCTATTTAATAGCATATATTTAATATAGTATGAACTAAATAAAATAAAGGAGCAAAAATGCATTCAAAACAGATAGCCGTCGAATATCTTGCACCAAAGATTAGCAATCCTGCAATGATATTCAAAGATATAAATATTTTTAAATCGATTCTGCCTTGGGCAAAAGATAGTGCCAAAGAGTTTTTTGAAACACAAACATCAAAAATGTTTCTAACTTCATATGTTGATGATGTAGCACCTATTGTGGATGAATATCTTACAAATAGAGCTACTAAGATGTATGAAAAAGCAATCAAATCTCAAAACAAACTTTTTAGCAATCTTTGCTCAAGTCAAAAAACAGTAGCTTGGATTATTGATAGATGGATAAACACTTTTATCAATCTTACTTCAAATCCAGCTTATAAAGACTATATCGATATCTCAAAAATCAAAATCGCTTTTAACGATGAGATAAGTACCACTCATAGCAATATAGAAGATATTTTGGAGTTTGAAAAACTGCAAAAACTTCCAAAAGAGCAAATCATAAAAGCTTTGAAATTGATTTGGGAAGATGGATACTTTGATAATTCACTTGATAAAGAGGATATCGAGGAGCTTTGTAAAAAGTTTGATTTGAGTATCAAAGATGTTTTTGGAACTGATGACTTAGTGAAGCTAAATCTAAAAAAAGAACAAACCCAAAGCGGCCACTCTCAGCTTGTTTTTGTATTTGAATCCGAAGTTGCATAAGGAAACAAACGATGAAGTCTAACACAAATTACAGTTTTGACTGCTTAATTGGTATCGAAAGAGCCATATTAAGCACACTTATAACCTATCCAGAAGTGGATAAAATCAATGAAGCTATCTCTATAATTGAAGCAAATGATTTTTATTTTGAACAACATGGGCTTATTTTTAATACCATAATCGATCAATATAACAATGATAGACCAATAGATGAGATAACAGTTTATCTTAGAAATAAAGCAAAAATCCAAGAGAGCTACTCTCTTGATGTTATAGCTGCAAATCCACTAGCTTCTTTAACTGATTATCTCAAACAACTAAAATTTTATAGTCTAGAGAGACAAATAACAGTGGTAGCTGCAAAAGTAAAGGAGGGAGATTTTAAAAAAATCAATGACTTGCAAGTGTTGCAAGATAAAATGGAATCACTTGGAGATATAAGAAATTTAAAACCCTTTACCGATAAATTTGAAGCTTATATAAGCTCTTTAGATTTGGATGTTGAAAAAATCAAAAACAAAAAAGTTGAGTATCTCTACGACAATTTTTTAGTAAAAAACGACATCATAATGATTGTGGCTCGTCCAGGAACTGGTAAGTCATTGGTTTCTGTTGCACTTTGTAATATGCTTCTTAGTGAAGATAAAGTCAAAAGAGTTTTTTATCTTGATGGAGATAACTCAGAACTTACTATAAAAACAAGAAATATCCACCATCTAAAAGAGAAATTTGGAAATAGACTCAACTACTTAGTTGAACTATCAAGAAGCAGCTTTATGCAAGTAATCAATGAGCTAAAAAAGATTGATTTGACAGATTGTTTAATCGTATTTGACTCTATCAAAAACTTTATAACAGGGGATAGAAACAACCACAAAGATGTAACAGAGCTTATGAATATTCTAAAAATCCTGAGAAAAAACGGTGCTACAATCATTTTTCTACATCATCAAAACAAACTTCAAAAAGAGTTTAACTCAGAGTTTGCAGGAAGTAGTGCATTTGCTGAAGATGTTGCTTTGGCATTCGAGCTTAGAAAAAATGAAGATAAACAGACCTATATCCTCATTCCCATTAAAGATAGAAACAACACATCAGACTACATAGCTTTTAAATACAACCAAGATAATACCCTTACAAAAGTTGATGTTGATTATGCGATGGAGACAAATGAGGACCTTGAAATGAAAGAGGAGATCATTAGATTTATCGCTTCAAGTAAAGAAAAACCAAAGTACAGTGATATTTTAAGCACTTTAACTGATGCAGGCTACAACAAAGATAAAGCCAATAAAATCATCCAAAATGGAAAAGATAAATATTGGAAAGCTACAAGAATCCCAAGACAAAACAATAAATTAGTCTTTGAGTTAATAGATAACCAAGATAGCCAAGATAACCCTATAAATAGGGGTTTGTAATGAATACGATTTATAAGATAGCTTACGATAACTCGAAAAATATGAATGTATTGTAGTAATAGGAGGAAGATTATGTATGATGGACAAAAATTAGATTTATTACTAGCAAAATTTGAAGATATACAAGATACTTTGCAAATGTTTATGCCAAATCTACAACTTAAACGAAATGTTTTGACATTTTTGGATATTACAGAGCCTACACTCAACCACTATATCAAAAACGGAGTTTTAGAAGAGGGGCTACATTATGAAAAGGTTGGCAAAAATAAACTTCGCTTTATCCCTGAAGCAATTATTGCATTTAAAAAATCAGGTATCAAAAGACAAGTAGAGATAAAAAAGCCTCTCAAGGTTGAGATTGAAGAAAAACCAGTGATCTTATCAAATCCAAATGCAAAAAAGATGTTTGAAAAAATGAAGAGGGCAGGATGATGAAAAAACAAAAATCAGTTAAATATATCTATCAAGATGTTAGATTTAGGATTATTGAGCGAAGCGGTCACTGGAATTTGGATTTTTTCATTGATAACAAGCGACAACGAAGAAGTACTTCATTAAAAGCAAATAGTGATAATCTGCTAATCATCAAAAAAGAGATTATCCCAGAACTGATGCTAGGACTTACAGGTGCAAATATAGCCTTAGAAGAGGAGTTTGATGATCCAAAAGATATGACTGTAGAAGAGTTTGGAATAAAAAGTATCAATTCTAATAAGCCAAACATCAAACCTCATGTATATGAGCGAAAAATGGCAGCTTTTAAAAACTATGTTGTTCCATATTTTGGAAAAACAAAAATAAGTGCCATAAAGCCTATGGATATACAAGATTGGCAAAATAGATTGCTTACTACACTCACACCATCAAGTGCTCAAAAGTATCGTTCAATCTTTTATAATATCTTACAAGATGCCTTTATCAATGAGATAATCGTTAAAAATCCAATGCAGTTAGTAAAAGCTCCAAAACAAAAATCAAAGCAAAAGACTTTATTTGATGAAGAAGAGGATGTGATGCCATTTAATAATGCAGAGATTAAACTTATTTTAGAAGATACACAACTTTTTGAACACAATAAAAACTTCTATAAACTAATGCTTTTTACAGGGATGCGACCAGGAGAAGCAGTTGCTCTTAGATGGCAAGATATACTCTTTGATAAAAAGCAAATCAAAATAATGCAAACAAGAGTTGCAGGAAAAGATGGCACACCAAAAACAATGTCATCTATGCGATATGTGGATATCTTACCTCAAACTTTAGAAGTGTTACTAAGTCAACAAAAGCTCACTGGAGATAAAGAGTATCTATTTTATACTAGAAGTGGCAAAAGATATTTTTCTCACGATACCCTTGCTGCTTCATTTAAAAGATTGCTAACTCGAAACAAAATCAAAGAGAGAGTTCTGTATAATCTTAGACATACATTTGCTTCACAGATGATAAGTCAAGGTGTTGATATAGTTTGGGTATCAAAAACTTTAGGTCATAAAGATGTCTCAATTACACTTTCAACATACACAAAATTTATCCAAGAAGATGAAGCAACAAGGTTTCAGAAATTAGAAAAATTTGGCACAATTTTTGACACATTGGCTAACTCTTAGCTGTCAAAGTGCCTTAATATAGGGGTTTATGAGGTGAAGATACGAGTTTATTACGAAGATACAGATGCAGGCGGAGTGGTTTATCACTCAAATTATCTAAATTTTTGTGAACGTGCTAGAAGTGAGGTTTTTTTTATTCGTGGGCTTACTCCTGTTTTAGAGCATGGACATTTTATAGCGAAGAGGGTTGAGGCGGATTATATAGCTTCTGCAAAATTAGGTGATGAGCTTGATATAAGGAGTGAACTTTTAGAGATGAGAGGGGCATCATTTAGGCTTAGCCAGACTATTTTTAGAGATAATAAAAAAATCTTTGAGCTTGATATTATACTTGTATATATAACTTTTGATGCAAAGCCTCAAAAAATTACCTCAGATGTGCGCAACCTTATAAAATCGCTCTTTGAGGGTTAATTATAGGGTATAAATCTTGATACTGATGGTTGAATAAGTTTTATAGGATATATCATCTGATTTGAATTTACTGCTATATCATAATGGCGTTTTTCACCATTTAGTACATGTGAGAAGTAATCAATTCCAACTGTTGTTGTGTAATTTATCCAATCATAAACTATATCGTTTTGCAAAATTGAGTTTGTCTCAATTAAGAGGTCATTATTTATTGTTATTGAGTTTGCTATTATCATCTCTTTTCTGTCTTGATATTGTGTCATAGAAAGAAGAAGAGGGTTGTAGTTTGCTTGTGTTGAGAGTATGTTTGCAATATTTGTATCATAAAGAGTAAGTTGCGACATTATCATTCCACTCTTAACAATAGGTGTGTTTAAAAAGAAAGAACCGCCAGAAATTTTATGGTTATTTTTTATCTGCTTTTCTAAGTTTGTAATTTGTTGTGGAATCTCAAATTTAACTACGCTACTTCCACCGCTTTGTTTAAATGAGAACTCTTCATAGAGTGAGAGTTGTTGTGCTACTTCAGAGTTGTCATAAAATATTACCAATAAAGAAGATGATAATTTTAAAAGTATATCTATCTGCGCTCTATAATCTATTCCACCATAATATAGATACTCAGAGGAGTTTTGAGTATCCTTTTTATTGATTGTTGGAAAGTAGATATTTATCTTTGGATTAATACTTGAGATTATTTTTTCTCCAGCTTGTGTCATTGGTGCAATCACATACTCAAATCCATCGCTTTTAATTTTATCTAGTGCTTTTTTTATCTCTTCATAATTCTCATCTTCTATCTTGTAACTTTTTAGCTCAAATGGGGCCTCTCTAGATATGAGGTAAGCAAATGAAGCGTTTGTTGTTGAAGCTGCGTATCTGCCAATGGTTTTATATGGCATAAGAAGGGCAATACGGATTTTTTTCTTCTCTTGAGTTGACTCATTTTTTATTACAGGAGCATAGTAAACTTTCTCTTTTGATAAAAATGTATTTTGTGTTTCAACATCTTGATATGAGAGATAGGAAAAAATAAAACCATCTTTTAGATACTTTTGCACACAAGCTTCATCACATGGGTAAGGGTCTAAATTTAGCACAGCAGTCTCAGGTAGAGGAATATCTGAGAGTTGTGTACCCTTTGAAAAAAGAGCAATCGGGAGTAATAGTAGTGTTAAAAAAAGTAGTTTTATCATATATGGCTCTTTTTGGTTCATTTTTTATTGAGGATTATTATAGCCACCTTGAACTTAGAATTGTATAGTTGAGATTGTGCATAGATTGTATAAATTTTTTATCTTGTTTTAATTGCCTCTTTATGCTCTTAATTTTGGTAGAATGCTGCGTTTTTTAAAAATATTTATAGGATTTACATGTCTAAGAAATTACTAATTCCTTTGAGCTTTCTTTTTTTTGCATATTTTGTAATTACTTCACAAAATTTTGCAGTTCTTCTAAGCGGTATTGCTATTTTTATAATTGGCATGTTCTTTATGCAAGATGGCTTTAGATTATTATCAGGCGGTGTTTTAGATAAGTTACTTCAAAAATTTACAAGCAATCTTTTCTACTCTATTTTAACTGGAGTAATATCTACGTCTCTAGTTCAGAGTTCAACTATCATCTCTTTGATTGTCATCTCTTTTTTATCTGTTGAATTACTCTCTTTAGTTCAAGGTGTTGGTATCATCTTTGGAGCAAATTTAGGAAGTACTACAACTGCATGGATAATCTCAAGCCTTGGAGTAGATGTAAAAATCTCGGTATATGCTATGCCCCTAATCGTTTTTGGGGTTATTTTAAGGTTTGCTGCAAGTAACGCATATAAAGGCTTGGGAAACGTTCTTTTAGGTTTGGGCTTTATCTTTTTAGGTATCGCTTACATGAAAGATGGTTTTGATACATTAAAAGATTCTATAGACCTAGCTTCATACTCAATGGATGGAGTACTTGGGATTTTAGTCTATATTTTTATAGGTATTATTGTAACTGTTGTTATCCAATCAAGCGCTGCAACATTAGCTATCGTAATTACTGCATTAAATGCAGGAAGCATCATATATGTAAATGCGCTCTCTTTAACTATCGGTGCAAACTTAGGAACAACACTTACGGCGATTTTAGCATCTTTGGCATCTAATGAAAATGGAAAAAGAGTTGCTTTTGCGTACTTTGTATTTAACCTTGTCACAGCTGTAATTGTTACTCTCTTTCTTCATTATATTAGTGGCTTTATAGAGTTAATAGCTCCATATTTAGGGATAGATAGCGAAAATTATGGAATGAAAATAGCCCTTTTTCATACACTATTTAGTATCATTGGACTCTTAGTTCTCTCACCTTTTGTTAACAAAATAGTAAAACTCTCAGAGAGACTTATAAAGAAAAAAGTAAAAGCTCACTCAAAACCAAAATTTCTCTTAGATGCAAACATAACTCTTCCAGATGCAGCTATAGTATCTATTAAAAAAGAGATAATTAATCTATATGAAAACTGCCAAAGAGCGATGTTCCATGCGATAAATCTACACACAAGCAACCTCAAAACAAAAGAGGATTTGGAAGTTCAAATCTCACAAGAGGTTACAAATATAAATGCTGACATTGATGAGATATATCAATCAAATCTAAAGATACTATATAGTGAGATTATAAAATACTCCTCTTTTGCACAAGAGTACATGACAAGTTCTCAGCATGTTGAAGCAGGAGATTTAAAACGCAGTGCAAAGATTATAGTAGAGGTTTTAAAAGATACAAGAGATATCCAAAAAAACCTTAACTTTTATCTAAAGAGTCGTAACGAATATATAAAAAATGAGTATAACATGTTAAGAAAAGAGCTTGCATCTATTTTGATAGACATAAACATCATAAGCTCAACTGAAGATACTTTAGAGAGATTTGTACAGCTAGAGATGTTAAAATCATCCATACAAAAAGGTGATTTGATTAGTACAGAAAAAATCGACAATCTTATTCGAGAAGATAAAATTAAAGCGACAATGGCAACTTCTCTTATAAATGATAGCGCTACGATTTACTCTACTAAAAAGAAACTAGTGGAAGTCGCTTCTACGCTCTTTATAGATAAAAATCTTATAGCATAGAGAGAGTAAAATTAGAACTTGCCTTTGAAACAAAGAGCTGGTTTTTAAGTTTACTACTTTACTTTAGCAGACTCTTTATTGTTTTTAAATCATTAAATGCAATTTTTTTATCATCTGGATTTCTTAGGAGATAATTTGGGTGATAAATAGGTACAAGTTTATAGCTTTTAAAATCTATAACATGACCTCTTACATTTTGAAAATTGTCATTTTCTGAGGTTACTTTAGCATAGGCATCTTTACCTAAAGTTACAACGACTTTAGGTTTTACAAACTCTATTTGAGAGAAAAGGTAGTTTTTGCATGAATCCCATTCAGATTCAGATGGTGTTTTTGAGTTTAGGGGTTTGCACTTTATTGCATGTGTAAAGTAAACATCTTCTATTTTTAACTCTAAAACATTCTCTATCATATTTTTTAAAATATCGCCGCTCCTTCCGCAGTAATAAGAGTTTGTGTTATCCTCACCAAGAGAGACTGAATAATCAATTATCATTACATCTGCGTTTGAATTTCCATAACCACTCATACTTTGTGTTCTTGACTTACTTAAATCACATAAGTAACATGTAGAAACTTCCTTAGAGAGTTCATTTATGGTAAGCGGTTTTGAGTTTTGAGTTTTTTGATTTATAGAGAATTGGTCTATATATTCAAATCCAAGCGCTCTTAAGCGATAGAGATTTTCTAGAAGAAGTAAATTTTGAAAAGATTTCAACAACGCCCTTTTTTGCCAATTTTTATTGTGTGAGTATATTTAAAGTGATGTTAAAATCTACTTTATACTTTTATAAGATAAAATTACGAAAATTTATATTTTGGAAAACATTTTGGATGAAAATATCTACTCGCCTGAGATAGATCTTTACGAGTTTAAAGAGCAGGTTATTGAACTAAGAAAATATACAAAAGAGATAAATATTCTAATCGCAGAGGATTATATAGTTCTGCAACAGAGTTTGTTTAAAATTTTTACTCCACTCTTTAAAGAAGTTGGTATCGCTTCTGATGGAGCAGAGGGTTTGGAACTATATAAGAAAAAAGTCGCAAATGGTGAAAAATATGAGATTATCTTAAGTGATATAGCTATGCCAAATATGAATGGTGTTGAGATGACAAAAAAGATAAGAGAGATAGATGATGAACAGATTATTTTCATATTTTCAGCTTATCAAGACTCTGAGTATCTACTAGAACTTATAAACCTTGATATAAGACGTTTTTTGACAAAGCCTATTTCTCTTGAGACTCTATTTCACGAACTTCTTATAACATGTAGAGCTATTTATGGCAAAAAAGATTTGTCAAACAAGATAACTTTGCGAAGTAATGTTTATTACTACACAAGCGAGAGAGAACTCTATATAGATGAGATAGCTGTAAAACTATCAAACTATGAGAGACTTATCTTAGAGTTTCTGCTATCAAAAATAAACAGCACCGTTTCAAATATTGAAATCATAAACTATCTCTATTTTAATGGCGTTGATGTAGAACTTGAAAACGTTCGTAAAATTGTCTATAAACTCAGAAAAAAACTCTCAAATGACCTTATAGAAAATATTCACGCTATTGGATATCGCATTAAACAATAACTTTCAAAAAAATAAAAACAGCGACATAACGGCGACATTGGCTAGCTATACTTCTTTTTACTTTTTAAAAACAAAGTGAAAAATAATGCCGATGAGCGTATATGCAAAAAAACATATCTCTAAAGTCACTTATCTACAAAAGCTACCTATCTAGTGCACTTGTTCCTGTATTTGCTATAGAGCTTGTGCTTCTTCTTTTATACTTTGGAGTAACTTTTTTTATATCTCAAAAATCGCAAGATATACTTCTTGATGAAGCAAAGTTAGCGCTTAACGAAATAGCCAGCAGAGAGGCTGGACATATAGATATGCTCTTTAGTGAAGTTAAAAGAGATATGGCTATATTAAAGCGAGACCATGAAAGATTTTTTACTTTAAATGAGTGTAGTTCCCAAAAAGTTAAAGCAGAGTTTGGCAGACATAAAAATGGCGCATTATATAAACTAGTAGATAATGGCGGTTCATCCATATATGCGCCTAAAGATTTTGATGCAACACCAAAAAATCTAAAAAAGATAGAGTGCAGTGAATTTATAGACCCATTAATGAAATCTATAGTAGATACAAACCCAATTATTACACAAGCATATATAAATACCTATGATAAGATAAACAGACTCTATCCATTTATGAGTGATGCTGCTACTCAATATGGCGCAGAGCTTGATGCTACAAGTTATAACTTTTATTATCTAGCAGATGCAAACTACAATCCAAAAAGAAAAGATGTTTGGACAAGTGCATATCTTGATCCAGCAGGGCAAGGGTGGATGATATCAATTATTGCACCAATATACAATGGTAATTTTTTAGAGGGAGTCAGTGGGCTCGATGTTACGATAGATTCACTTATAAAAAATGTTCTCTCACTTGATATACCATGGAGTGGTAGTGCGTTTTTGATAGATAAGGATGGAACAATCATAGCTATGCCAAAGCGTATTGAGGAGCTGTTTTCCATAAAAGAGCTAAAGGGGCATACATACACAAGCACTATATCTACAACCATAGAAAAACCAAAAGAGTTCAATCTGCTTAAGAACTCTAAAGAAATGGAGAGTTTTTTTAAAAAAGCAACTCCCATAGATAAATTTACTATAAAAGGTGCTAACTACATCATCTCTCAAAAAATTATACCTCAGACAAATTGGCGTTTGATGGTAGTTGTAGATGAATTTATCATATATAGACCCATTATGGAGTTTAAATCTCAAGCACAGATTATAGGTTATGTAGTTATTGCACTTATGATATTTTTTTATCTCATTTTTTTTATATATCTTATGAGAAAATCTAACGCTATTTCAGAATATATAGCAAAGCCAATAAATGAGCTCTCAACTCTAACAAGCAATCTTGGCACTAAGCCAAATACTCAGCTAAGAGAGACAGGTAATATAGAAGAAATTTATAAACTAGTGCAAAACTTCAATACGCTTAGCAATGAGTTGGATGATAGAACAAATGCTTACATAGAGTCTCAGATGCGTGAGAAAATGAAAGAAAAAGAGGCTCTCTCAGCTTATAGAGAGGGGCTTTTAGAGAGTGCTGGAGGATATTTGCATAATGTTGGAAACTCTTTGGCAATTCTTGATTCAAA
Source organism: Sulfurimonas denitrificans DSM 1251 (assembly GCF_000012965.1). Classification (NCBI taxonomy): domain Bacteria; kingdom Pseudomonadati; phylum Campylobacterota; class Epsilonproteobacteria; order Campylobacterales; family Sulfurimonadaceae; genus Sulfurimonas; species Sulfurimonas denitrificans. Next base: position 1,007,853 of record NC_007575.1, read on the forward strand.
GCTTTTTGTACTAAAGAGCAGTGCATCATCTCTGCAAAAGAGTGAGCTTGGATTTAACAAAGTCATAGAGATGGTGCAAAATTCTCATGCAAAGGGTGAGGAGAAAGTTTCTATGGAGGTTTTTTTGGAGGCTTTTAAAGAAGCTCTTAGTGATGATATAACATCTGAGATACTTGATGTAGTTGATGGCATAGAGAGAGTTAAAAACCATGCTTCAGAGATGATAAAAGATCAGCAAGACAGACTTGCAAACAGAGATGGGAGTGAGAATTACGTATATAGTTTTTCACTAAATAAAATGCTTAGCGAACTTATAGAGGATTACTCTTTGGAGTTTTTTAGATTTAACATATCTATAAAAGTTCACGAAAATGATGAAGTGGTAGTGCAAATAATGAAATATAGGCTTCAAAGCGGAGTAGCAAATGTTATTAAAAATGCTATAGAGTCTATATCATTATCTAAAAACAGTGGCAATGGCATTATAGATATAACTATAAAAAGAGAGAAAAATATGGTGCTTTTGATAGTTCAAGATAATGGCTGTGGAGTTGCAAGAGATGATATAGATAAGATATTTGGCTTTGGATATACGACTAAAAAAGGGGGTAGCGGTTTTGGGCTACATACGCTAAATAATTTTTTAAACAGTATAGGCGGAACGATAAATATAACAAATAATGAAAGTGAAAATGGAGCAACTTTAATGATGGAGATACCGATAAATGAGTAGTTTTAAAATATTTGCTATTGATGATGAGATACATATATTAGATTTTTATAAAAATATATTAAAGCAAAAAGAGAGCAAGGCTAAGAATTTTTTTGATTCTCTTGAATCAAAAGAAGAGATAAAAGATGAGTTTGATTTATATACTTTTGAGACTCCAAAAGAGTATCTTATGGCTCTTCAAGAGTGTTATGAAAATGAAGACAAGGTTGCAGTTTCCATCATAGATATGCGTCTGCCTCAGATGCATGGATTAGAAGTTGCAAAAAGAGCTAGAGAAATTGATGAAAATATGAACATAATTATAGTAACTGCATTTGCAGATTTTTCAGTTGATGAGATACTTGGAAGAATAGAGAAAAATGTTTACTATCTTCATAAACCATTTAGACATGATGAACTGCTTGTGCTTGTGACAACAGGAGTTAGAAACTATCAAACAAACTGTAGTTTTAGTGAGGTTATGAATGATATAGCCATAGATGCAACACAAGATGGTTTTTGGGACTGGAACCCTATTACAAATGAAGTTTACTACTCGCCAAAATGGAAGCAGATGCTTGGGTATAGTGAAGAAGAGATAACAAATACTTTAGAAGAGTGGTCAAGCAGAGTTCATCCTGATGATATACAAGACGTGATGCAAACTCTAAAAATACATCTTGAGAAAAAAAATGATTACTATATATCTGAGCATAGAATTCGTGCAAAAAATGGTAATTATGTCTGGATACTTGACAGAGGAAAAGCATCATTTGATGCAGATGCAAAACCTATAAGGGTTACTGGATTTCATTCAGATATAACAAAAAGAAAAGAGTTAGAAGAGCAACTACTAAGCGGTAACAAAGAGTTAGAATCAAAACTAGAGACAATAATAAACTCACAGATGAAGCTAGAAAATACAAATGCTCAATTAGAAGAGCGTTTAATGCAAGAGATACAAAAAAGTAAAGAACAAGAAAATATGCTTCTAAAACATGTGCGTCAAGCTGCTATGGGTGAGATGATAAGCATGATAGCGCATCAATGGAGACAACCTATATCGACTATCTCCATTGTAGCTGATAATATTCTTATGGGTATGATGCTAGGAGATGAAACCAAAGAGGATACTGAGGAGGGTTTATCTGTAATAAAAAAACAGGTCGTGCATCTATCGCAAACAATAGATGATTTTAGAAGTTTTTTCGCTCCCAATAAATCAAAGGAGCATACATTTATCAAAGATGCTATAGATTCTGCTTTATCTATTATAGAGGCAAACCTTAAAAACTCAAATATAAAAATTATTAAGATGTTAGAAGATACAAAAGCTATAAATATATATAAAAATGAGATGATACAAGTTTTCTTAAATATACTAAAAAATGCTAATGACGCACTACTCTATGCAGAGATTGAAAATCCAACTATAACAATACGTTCTTATGAAGATGAGAGTGGAATTACTGTAAGTATAATGGATAATGGAGATGGGATAAAAGAGGAGATAATAGATAAAATCTTTGAGTCCTACTTTACTACAAAAAATGAAAAAAATGGAACAGGACTTGGGCTGTATATGGTAAAAACTATAGTTGAGCAACGATGTCAAGGAACTATAATAGCTAAAAATAGTGATGATGGTGGTGCAGAGTTTGTCATAAGATTTACATTTTTTTAAACAATCTACTGGTTAAAACTTAAAACTCTTCAAGATATTGGAATAACCATAAGCATCTATTTATAGTTTTTTAAATATGCTAGCGCCCTGTAAATCATTTAACATTTAAAAGAGTTCTTATATGAAAACTATTGATATCTTCCCTTGGAGTAATCATTTTAACACAGAGATAAAAATTATTGATGAGCAACATAAAAAACTCGTTATTATACTAAATCGTCTAGCTACTCATATAGCTTATAGCGATACAGACGATGATTTAAATGATATCTTTGATGAACTTATAGACTATACCTCTTATCACTTTGAAACAGAAGAGGCGATTTGGCATAAATATCTGCCAAATGATGAACTAGATGCGTCTCATAAAGTTGTTCATAAAACATTTGTAGATACTGTTTTAAGACTAAAAAATGAGCAAAACAGAGAGTCGCTTAGTGAGTTGGCTCAAGAGGCTTTAGGGTTTTTGGCTAGTTGGTTGGCTTCACATATTTTAGAGACAGATCGTCACATGGCATATATTGTATTTGCCATAGAAGATGGTCTTGATATAGCGTCTGCAAAAAAATATGCAAATGAGCGCATGAGCGGTTCAACTCGTTTGTTAATCGATATCATACTCTCCATATACAGCACTCTCTCTTCAAATACGCTAGATTTGATGCGTGAGCTTAAAATGCGTGAAAATTTAAAAGAAAAGCTTATTTATCAAGAGCATTACCAGCGCGCACTAATAGATAATTTTCCATTTTTAGTATGGCTAAAAGATGAGAAGAGCCGTTTTTTAGCACTAAATCAACCTATGGCAAAAGCTTGTGGTTTTGATTTGCCTGAAGAGGTTGTGGGAAAAACAGATTATGATATTTGGCCCAAAGAGTTGGCAAAATCTTACCGCAAAGATGATGCTAATGTATTGGCCTCTGGAGAGTCAAAAACAGTAGAAGAGCCTATAGTCACAAAAGATGGAGTAATCTGGTCGGAGACATATAAATCACCTGTAAAAGTAGATGGAAAGGTTATCGGTACTGTTGGTTTTTCAAGAAATATTACCTCTAGAAAAGAGCTTGAGAAAAATCTTCTCCAAGAGAGAGACCTTTTTAAACACTACTTAAATACTGTTGAAGCAATTATTGTCTCCTTAGATAAAGAGGGTCACATTAACCTTATAAACCGCAAAGGGTGCGAAATCTTAGGCTATAGTGAAGAAGAACTCATAGGTAAACTTTGGTTTGATTTTTGTTTAGAGCAACCTGAGGGGATGAAAATAATCTATCCACTATTTCTTAAAATAGTCTCTGGCGGATTAGAGGGCAGTGAATATTTTGAAAACAAGATAGTTAGCAAATCAAAGAAAAAGTATCTTATTGCATGGCATAACGCTTATCTTTTAGATGATGATAAGAACATTATCGGTACTTTGAGTTCTGGTGAAGATATCACACTACTAAAAGAGCAACAAAAGCATTTAGAACACATAGCTCACTATGATACGCTAACTAGCCTTCCAAATAGAACACTGCTCTCAGATAGACTAAAACAAGCAATGCTTCAAACTCAAAGAGACAAGCTTTTTTCAGCTGTTATCTATCTTGATTTGGATGGGTTTAAAGAGGTTAATGACACTTATGGTCATAATCATGGGGACATTTTACTAAAAGTTTTATCAAGCAGAATCAAACAAATTTTAAGAGATGTAGATACTATTGCCCGTTTAGGCGGGGATGAATTTGTAATCGTTTTATATGATATAAAAAATAAAGAAGATTGTTTCCCAATGCTTAATCGGATTTTGAGCACTATAGCAAAACCTGTTAAATCAAAAGAGATTACAATGCAAGTATCCGCTAGTGCAGGTGTCTCATTTTATAGCTATGAGGATATCATAGATGCAGATCAGCTTCTTCGTCAAGCAGATCAAGCGATGTATCAAGCAAAACTATCTGGTAAAAATCGTTTTCATATTTTTGATGTTCAACTCGATAAACATATACGTAGTCATCATGAGAGTCTTGAAGCTATAGAAGTGGCTATAAAAAATAGAGAGTTTGTTATGTACTATCAACCAAAGGTTAATATGCGCAGTGGCAAAATTTTAGGTCTAGAAGCGCTTGTTAGGTGGGAGCATCCTCTGCATGGATTACTTTCTCCTGCTCATTTTTTGCCTACTATTGAAAACCATAAGCTATCCGTAGAACTTGGCAATCTCATCATCAATACCGTTATGGGACAAATTCAAAAATGGAAACAAGAGGGGCATAACTTAGTAGTTAGCATCAACATAAGTCCGATGCAAATTCAAGAAGCCAACTTCACTGCAAAAATAATTAATCTTTTAAAAAATTATCCTGAAGTTAAAACAAGCGATTTTGAATTTGAAATACTTGAGAGTAGCGCACTTGAGGATATTAACCATGTCTCGCGTATTATGAGAGAGTGCAACAAAATAGGTATATCTTTTTTACTAGATGATTTTGGTACAGGATATTCCTCTTTGACCTATCTTAAAAATCTTCCTGCTAAACAACTAAAGATAGATCAAACTTTTGTAAGAGATATGCTTGAAGATACAGATGATATGGCAATCTTAGAGGGTATCATTGGTTTAGCCAATGCATTTCGTCGTGATGTTATTTCTGAGGGTGTTGAGAATATTGAGCAAGGAAATATGCTTCTAAGACTTGGCTGTGAAGAGGCTCAAGGCTATTTTATAGCAAAACCAATGCCTTCTCAAGAAGTTATGAAATGGATAAATCAGTGGACTCCACCAGCACAGTGGCAAAATATAGTAAAAATCCCTCGTGATGACATGCCTCTTCTTTACGCAATTACAGAACATAAAATATGGATTAAAGATGTCATGGCGTACCTCAAAACAGACACAGTAAAATATCCCAAACTAGATTATAAAGAGTGCCGTTTTGGCACATGGCTATATACTCAAGGAGTGCAGCGTTATGGAAAAAAAGATGGATTTAAAGAGGTAGTGAGTCAACATAAAAAAGTACATGAAAATATCAATGAAATAATAAAGCAACATAAGAGCCAAACATTAAAAAACATAGATGCCTCAATAGAAGAGATAAAAAACTATCATAACGATTTTCTAAAAGTCTTTAACAAACTTATCATAGTTTAAAATTAAGAGAGTTAAGCATATAAAGATGCGAGTTTATTTTCAATAAGTTTAAAAAACCAGCAAGTTTTTACAAAAAAATCAAAACAGCGACATAACGGCGACACTAGAAGACTACTATTACATACTTAAAAAATATTTCCCAAAGAGATAGGATTGAAAATGAGTATTGTAAAAGAGTTAAAAGATTTTGCAAAAAATCTTAGTGTCATTATAGTTGAAGACGACAAGGCGCTAAATGAAGAGCTAGTTGGAGTTACAGAACTATTTTTTAAAAGAGTCTTTTTTGCCTATAACGGTGTAGAAGCACTCAGTATATACAAAAACAACAACATTGATATTGTCATAACAGATATAACTATGCCAAAAATGGATGGTGTAGTTCTTAGTAGAAATCTAAAGCAGATAAATCCAAACCAAGACATAGTAGTTATCTCTGCGCATAGAGATATTGAGTATCTTGTTAAACTTGTAGATATAGGAATAAAACAGCTTATCTACAAACCTTTTGATCATCAGGAGTTACTTTATAGACTTCTTAGAGTATGTGAAGACAAGGTTCTCTCAAATAAGATGGATGAGTATAAAGAGGATTGCTCATCTCTTTTAAACACCACAACAGTTGCAAATAATAGCATACAGAATAAAAAAGCAATTTATAAAAATCAAAATAGAACTATTTTACATCTAAATTCTGAGATGGAACAAGATATTGAGTATCTCTTAGAGCTAAGAGATGATTTAGAAAATTTAGTTAATGAGCTTCATTATGGGGTTGAGGTAAGTGTGATAAATGGGATTAGCTCTGTTCTTTCAAAAATATACACTCTTCTCTCACAAATAGGGGCTACTACAAAAATATCTGTAGTTATATTTGAACTTGCAAACTTCTTAGAGAGTATCAACTTTGAGCTATTGAGTGATGAGCAAAAATCAAAACTAGAAATGATGGAGTTTATTTATGATGATATTGCAAAATTTGTAGATTTGATATTTGTAAAAAGGGAAGTACAAGATACTTCATATTTAGAGGACTCTTTGCGTTCATCTCTTAGTCAATTAAAACAGAGTGTTTTTAATGACTTTTTAGTTGAAGAAGAGTTCGAGTTATTTTAAGGAGAGGGGAATGAATATTTTTAAAGAATTAAAAGAGTTTGCAAAAGAGTTAACACTTCTTATAGTTGAAGATGATACAGCATTAAACGCAGAGCTTTATGAGCTCTCAAAACTCTTTTTTTTAGATGTAAAAACAGCTTATGATGGAGCTAAAGCACTGGAGATTTATAAAAAAGGCTCTATTGATATTGTGCTTAGCGATATTACTATGCCTGTTATGAATGGTGTAGAACTTTGCAAAAAAATCAAAGTTTTAAATCAAGACCAAGCAATTATTGTGCTGTCTGCACACAATGAAGTTGAGTATTTTGTAGAACTCATAGATATAGGAATCCGCCAGTTTATACATAAACCTTTTAAGGATGAAGAGTTTTTATATAGGCTGCTTAAAGTTTGTGAAAATGTATTTTTAAATAAATTTTACAAAGAGAATGAGGAACATGTGGTATCTCAAAAAAGCCAGCATGTAGCTATTGAGGCAGAGAGTAAAACGATAGATAAAATTCTTGCACCAAAACAACTAAGCAGTAAAAAATTTTTAACTGACTTGCAAAACAATAGTTCTCTTTGGAGTGTTATTGAAGAGGATATTGTCACACTCATTGAGATTAATGATGATTTTGAAATATATATAAATTATATATTTGAGGGAAATCTCTCCTCTGGGCTTCTTTTAAAAATAAGTGAGCTTCTTAAAAAGATGCAAACTATACTCTCTCAGATAGATTTTATGAGACAGATGGCGGGACTGATTTTAGATTTGTCAACATTTTTAAAAGAGATAGATTTGGATTCATTAGATAGCGAACAAAAAAATAAGTTTAAGATGGTTGAGTTTATCTATGATGATATATCAAGATTTATACAGACTGTGTTTGTATATAAAGATACGATAGATGTTTTTTACCTTCAAGACTCTCTAAAGAGCTCTATTGAGCAGTTCAAAAAATCTATTTTAAACTCCCCCATACAAGAGGAGGAGTTTGAATTATTTTAGTCAAATCACTAAACAAAATTAAAAAAAAAGGATAAAAAATGTTAAAAAAAGTAGTGTTTGTGGATGATAGTAAAGCAGTTTTAGCTTCTGTTGAATTGGCAGTTGAAGAGCTTGTGGCAAATGGAAGTATATCTTTTGACACATACTCAAATCCAGCTGAATTTTTAGAAAAAGTTACATCTGGAAGTGTGGATTATGACCTTTTGTTTACGGATATAAATATGCCACAGATGAGTGGACTTGAGCTATCAAAAAAATTAAAAGATATTGCGTCAATTAGACAAAAACCAATCTTGGCTTTAACGACTGAAAACTCAACAGAGATTAAACAGACTGGAAAAGATATAGGTATAGCTGGATGGGTTGTTAAACCGTTTAGCAATGACAAAATTGTCTTAGCAATTAAAAAAGTTTTAGGCATATAAGATGGCTATTACCCAAAAAACAAATAAGACAAAGTTAGCGCTCTCAAGTGCTCAAAAATACCTCTCATTTGAGATAAATGAGGAGATGTATGCAGTTGAGATACTTGATGTAAAAGAGATTATTGCGATGATGAAGTTTACAAAAGTGCCAAAAATGCCAACTTTTGTAAAAGGCGTTATCAACTTAAGGGGTTTAGTAATTCCCATAATAGATATAAGAGTGAAGTTTGAACTATCCGAGATTGAGTACAACGAGAGAACTACAATCATCATAGGGATAGTTGAAGATAGTCTAATAGGCTTTATAGTAGATAAAACAGCGGATGTTTTAAATATAACTCAAGAGGAGATGGCTCCTCCTCCTAAGTTTGGTACAGCAATAGATACGACATTTTTAAAGTCTATGGCAAAAACAGCTAATGGTGTTGTGATGATTGTGAATCTTATGAAGATATTTTCAGAATCAGAGCTAAACAGTGTAAAACAGATAGAAAAAATTCAAGAAATATAAAAATTAGGAGAAAAAAATGAAAATGACATTTACTCAAAAGTTGTCTATGATAATTGCGGTATTGGTAATAGTTGCGATAGCAATCGCTTGGTCTGGTTTAAGCGGAGCCTCAAGTTTAAATGACTCTATTACAAATTTAACTAAGGTTGAAGCTAAAAAACTCAATGAAATGGGAATTGTTGCAAGAAATTCAGAATCTTGTAGAAAAAATGAGAAAAATATTATTCTCTCAAAAAGTGTAGATAGTATAAATTCATATGCAAATATTATCCATAACGATAGACAAGAGATGGATAAATTGCTTATAGGTTTAAAAGATTTAATGGTAAAAGCAGAAAACAGATCAAGGATAGAGACTCTTTTGAGTGATTTGAAAAAGTATGATGAGTTTATATCTGAGATAAAAGCACTCTCAATAGCTTCATTAGGAGAGAGCGCAGAGGCACTAGAAGCTCAACGAAAAAGTATTGAGCTCTCAGCTACAAAAGGTTTAGAGTATGGGGAAGCGGTAAGTACGAATGTTAATACTATATTGAAAAACAACCAAGATAACTTAAATGAGATTGATGCTCAAACAACAAAAGATTATGAAAATTTAAGAAATCTAAATATCGGAATTGCAGTAGGTGGTATTGCACTTGCCTTGATTATTGCACTCTTTATGGTTCGCCAGATGATGGCGCTTATATCAAGCAGTGTTACAAACGTTAGCGAAGGCGCAGAACAGGTTGCTAGTGCTTCAAACCAGATAAGTTCATCTTCACAACAACTAGCAGAGGGTGCTCAAGAACAGGCTGCTTCAGTTGAGGAGATTACAAGCTCACTTACGGAGATAAAAGCGACAATAGAGCAGAACTCTGAAAATGCAAGAGAAGCAGATATGTTAGGCAAAGATGCAAACGAAGCTGCAAAGATGGGTTATGAGCATATTAGAGAGCTTAGTACTTCTATGGTTGAAATTAATGATAGCAGTAGAAAAATCTCAAATATCATTAAAACTATTGATGAGATTGCGTTTCAGACAAATCTTCTTGCACTAAATGCTGCGGTTGAGGCAGCTCGTGCTGGGGAGCATGGCTTGGGGTTTGCGGTTGTTGCAGAAGAGGTTAGAAACCTTGCTCAAAGAAGTGCTACTGCGGCAAAAGATACAGCGGCGATTATTGAGAAATCTATTGATGATGTAAGAAAGGGTAACCAAATTACAGAGCAGACAAACAAAGCGTTTGTTGAGATTTTAGACAAAGTTAAAAAGACAGGTGACATTGTAGGCGAGATTGCTATTGCATCAAAGGAACAAGCAACAGGCATAAACCAACTAAGCGAAGCGATGAGTCAAGTTGACTCTGTTACTCAGGTAATTGCAAGTAATTCAGAGGAGAGTGCAGCAGCTAGTGAGGAGATGAGTGCACAAGCTACTACTATGAAAATAACTATTGGTGATTTGGCTGGTATCTTTGGTATAGCTACATCTTCTACTCATTCGACAAAGTCGGTTTTACATCATCAACAAAAACCAACTTTAGGGTCAAATACAAAGCAAAACAGAAAAGCTCCACTTGTAGTAGCAACTAAAAAACCTTCTGAAGTTCTACCTTTGGATGATGATGATTTAAGAGAATTTTAGTCATGAATTTAGCTGATGGAGTACTAATCATAGACGCAAAATCGAGTAATGACTCTTTAAATACTTTGGCAAAAGATATTTTACAAAATATCTCAGAGATAAAAGAGGTAGTTGTTGATGATACTTTGGGAGTAGAATCGAGTGCGCTTTTTTCTCTCTTGGTGTCAATTAGAAAAACGGCACCACATGTAAAGATAAATTTTTTAGACAAACCTTCTATACATGTGGAAGGAATTGGAATAGTGTCGTTAAATATAAGAGGATAAGAGATGAATAAACATGACAGAGTGATGCAGATTTTTTTAAATGAGTGTAAGGAGATTTTAGAAGAGATAGCTCCAAAACTTCTAAACCTTGAAGATACTCCAAACGATAAAAATCTCATCAATGACATATTTCGCGGTATTCATACGCTCAAGGGTAATGCAAACTCATTTGGTTTTGTAAAACTTGGCGAGTTTGTACACCACTTTGAAGATTTACTCTCTATTTATAGAAAAGATGAGAGCGTGTTAGACTCAAGTGAGGTTGACCTCTTTATCCGCTCTTTTGACATTGTGGGGAGTGTTTTTGAGTATGAAGAAGATGGAGTAGATGGTTATCCCACGAACTACTATGAGATTTTAGAAGAGATAAAAAAAGCACTAAATATCAAAGAAAATAGCAAAGAGAGTTTTGAAGAGATAGTTAGTGCCTCATCATTTGCACATGTAGCACAAGAGTCTGTGATTGTTAAAAAAATGGTTGAACATACACAATATAATTTAAAAGATATAGGTGACAAAAAGATATATGAGATAAAACTTGAGTTAGATAGCGATATATATTTAAGAGGATACAATCATCAGATATTTTTTAGACTGCTTGAGAGTTTGGGGACTCTTTTGTACTCAAACTACATTATTGATGAGAATATCCCAACATTAGAAGAGTTTAACACAGAGCACTCTTATGTAAAATCTCTCTATATCTATCTACTAAGTGATAGTGATGAGATGGATATTTTGGATGTTTTTGAGTTTATTGCGCAGGAGCATGAAGTCTCACTAAGTGTTGTTGATTTAAAAGAGCTTGAGACGTTGCAAGAAAAAGAGTCAAAAGAAGAAGAGTCGCAATCACAAGAAACTCTATATGTACAAAATGGAAGCAAAGAACATAAAAGCGTAGCAAAAAGTTCTATCCGTGTTGAGTCTGCAAAACTTGATGAGCTCTTTGACTCCATAGGTGAGCTTGTAATCGCACAGAGTTATATTAGCCAAAATGAGAAGATTCGCTCTATCAATGACAATGAGCTAAATCAATACTTAGAGATGTTGTCAAAATCAACTAGAATCATTCAAAGCAAGGTGATGAGCCTTAGAATGATTCCCATCCGAGATACTTTTTTAAAGATGAAGAGAGTTGTTAGAGATGTCAGTGTAAAAACTTCCAAAGAGATAGAGTTAATCTTAAGCGGAGAAGATACAGAGATAGATAAAACTATGGTTGATAAACTCTCAGAACCGCTAATCCATCTGCTTAGAAACTCTGTTGATCACGGCATAGAGGAGAGTGCTCATGATAGAGTCGCTCTTGGCAAAGAGGAGTGCGGAAATATATATCTAAGTGCCGCACATAAAGGAAGCTCTTTTGTTATAGAGATAAGAGATGATGGAAGAGGTATTGATACACAAAAAATTCTTCAAAAAGCGATAGAAAAAGGCTTTGCAAAAGAGGGGGCTTCATATACTCAAGATGAGATTATAAACTTTTTATTTTGTGCTGGGTTTTCAACCGCAAACTCCATAACTGACATAAGTGGGCGCGGAGTAGGGCTTGATGCGGTTAGGCAATCCATCGAAGAGTTAAGAGGAAAAGTAACTGTTGAGAGTGAGCTTGGAGTTGGAACTATCTTTAGAATAATTCTTCCACTGACTCTAGCAATTATTGATGGACTAACAATAAGAGTTGATAATGAGATGCTTATAGTTCCAACTCTATCTGTTGTTGAGTCTTTTAGCCCGATAATCAAAGATATTCACTATGTAAAGGGTGAGGGAGAGTTTATAAACTATAGAGGCGAAATTTTGCCAATTGTTAGGCTAAACAGGCTTCTAGGGTTAAACAAGAGCAAAACAGAGTTTGAGAACTCCACTTTTATCTGCATCGACCATGAAAGAGGCAGATATATTATTCAGGTTGATGAACTACTCGGACGTCAGCAGGTTGTTATAAAGTCTCTTGGAGTTCTAAGCAACAATGTAAAAGAGATATCAGGTGCGGCGATTTTGGGAACAGGGCAGATAGCACTTATATTAAACACTGAGGGTGTTAGAGACCATTTAGATTTTGAGTACAGCGCATGAATGTAGCAGCATACGAAATCACAAAATCAGAGTTTAAAGAGTTAAGTGAATTTGTTTATAAAGAGGTAGGGATTCACCTAGCAGAGCATAAGATTATGTTAGTTCGCAGTCGCCTCTCAAAGAGGCTAAGAGAGCTAAATCTGCGCTCATTTAAGGAGTACTTAGCGTATCTCAATGAAGATGGTTCTGGTGAAGAGACGATAATGCTAATCAATGAGATAAGCACAAATGTAACTAGTTTTTTTCGTGAGCAATCGCAATGGGATTTTTTAGAGCAAGAGGTAAAAGTCTTTGAAGCGGCAAAAAAAAGAACTCTTAGAATCTACTCAGCAGCTTGTTCTAGCGGTCAAGAGCCATACACCATAGCTATGTTTTTGCTCTCAACTCTTAAAAATCCACAAGATTGGGACATAAAAATCCTAGCTACTGATATATCTGAGAATATTCTCCTAAAAGCAATGGAGGGGTGTTATAGCGCTCAAGATATAGGCGCTCTTCCAAAGAGTATGTTGTTGAAGTTTTTTGATAAAAAAAATATTATGACAAAGCAGGGAAATGAGCTTTTCTATGAGATAAAACCTTTTGTAAAATCTATGATTACATTTAGAAGTTTTAACCTTGTTTATGGGAATTACTCAAAGATTCCTCAGAGTTTTGACATGATTTTTTGCAGAAATGTAATGATATATTTTGACAAAGAGACAAAAGAGGGCGTTGTTAAAAACCTTAGTTCAAAAATCCTAAAAGGTGGATATTTTTTCATAGGGCACAGTGAGAGTTTAGTAACCATGAAAGATGGAGTCTTAAAACTTGAAAAACCATCTATCTATAAAAAACAGTAAAAGGAGATAGTGATGAATTTAGGCGAAGTTACAAATGAGATGTTGCTAGAAGAGATTCAAAAGAGATTTTTAGAGAGAGATTTAATCATAGCAGATAGTAAAAAGATGCTAAAAAAACTCGAAGATGTAAACAAAAGACTCACAAAATCAGAAGAGAACAGAAGCAAGTTTATGTCTATCATCAAAAATGAGTTTAACAACCCTATCTTTAGCATGATAAGCCTCTCAAAATCGCTCTTAAAGTCAAGCAGTGATGAGAAAGTCAGCTTTATTGGCGAGTCTTTGTATGAAGAGTCTTTAATGCTTAATTTTCAGATAAAAAACATCATAACAGCCGCAGAGATAGAAGCGGGAACTATCCCCATAGAGTCCTCTAAGATAGACTTTTTGGATATTTTGCTACAAATAAAAGAGGAGTTGAAATATCCGCTTCAACATAAAAAGATAGATTTGCAGACAAAAATCTCATCTGATGATATTATCTATTTAGATAGAGAAAAACTCTACTTAATCCTTTTAAATCTTATCTCAAATGCTGTTGAGTTCTCTCCCGTTGATTCAAAGGTAATCGTAGAGATAAGCGAAGAGAATAACTATATAAAGCTAGTTGTTCAGGACTTTGGAGAGGGGATTGATGAGAGTGATTATGAAAATATCTTTAAGCGTTTTCATCAAGCACACAGCGGTATGAACAGAGCGCACAGAGGGCAGGGGCTTGGGCTCTCTGTTGTTAGAGATTTGGTGGATTTACTTGATGGCGAGGTTCATTTTGAGAGTACTCTGTTTAAATCTACCCGCTTTGAAATTACTCTTGCAAAATCGCTTAAGAGTGATGAGAATCTCTTTGGTGATGATGACTTTTTATTTGTATCGGATAGTGCTGGTGAGGAGTTTTAAAAATGGAGTACGAAAAAAAGTATATCCACTCAAGTCAGCTCTTTGTAGCAGTACGCCCATCAGTTATACAGACGGTTTTAGGCTCATGTGTCGCTGTTTGCTTATATGATTCAAAAATGCAAATCTCTGGGATGAACCACTACCTTCTGCCTCTTTGGAACAATGATGGACTAGCTAGTCCAAAGTATGGAAACATAGCAATTTCAAAGCTTATAGAGGCGATGGAAGCGGTTGGGTGTCAAAGAAGAGATATGGTTGCCAAACTCTTTGGAGGAGCTAGTCCTAACAACTTCAATGCACAAAACGGCATGTTAGTTGGAGAGAAAAACATTCAAATAGCGCACCACATTCTCAGTGAGCAACGCATAAAAATAGTTGCTAGTGATTTAGGCGGAACAAGAGGCAGAAAAATCTCTCTTGAGTCAAACAGTGGGCGTGTGATGCTCAAGTATGTTCAAAAAACAGAGTTTTAAGGGGTGAATTGTGGCAATTAGAGTTCTAATAGTAGATGATAGCGCAACAGCTAGAACAGTCCTAAAGGATGTTCTAAGTAAAGATAGCGAGATAGAAGTAATTGCCACAGCACCCGATGCTTATGTAGCAAGAGATAAGATAGTTCAACTAAAACCAGATGTTATCTGTCTTGATGTTGAGATGCCACGAATGGATGGAATCAGCTTTTTAAAAAAGATTATGAAGTACTTTCCTACTCCAGTTTTAATGGTATCTTCACTTACTCAAGATGGAGCGCAAGTTACTTTTGATGCGCTTGAAGCTGGAGCAATAGACTATGTTGCAAAACCTCACTCAAATATTTATGATGGTATAGATGAGATACAAAAAGAGCTAATCCAAAAAGTAAAAATGGTAGCCTCTTCAAATTTAAGTGCAAGAATAGAAGCCGCAAAAGCAAAAACTTCAACGCTGGAGTATAAACCAAAAGCTACATACTCTCTAGCTCAAACTACAAACAAACTCATAGCCATTGGTGCATCAACTGGCGGAACAGTGGCACTAGCTGAGCTAATCGCCCGTTTTACAAAAGATACACCAGGGGTTGTGGTTGTTCAACATATGCCAAGCGGGTTTACAAACTCTTTTGCACAGAGGCTTAACTCTCTTTGTGAGGTTGAAGTAAAAGAGGCAGAAGATGGCGACATTATAGGGCGTGGAAGAGTTCTTGTTGCTCCAGGAGATTTGCACATGGTGGTGCGAAGAGATGGCGGAAACTATAGAGTAAAGCTAGGAACTGGCGAGAAGATAAGCGGACATAGACCCTCAGTTGATGTTTTGTTTAACTCAGTTGCCTCTCATGTTGGTTCAAATGCCATAGGTGTACTCTTAACAGGTATGGGAAGTGATGGAGCAAAGGGGATGTTAAAGATGAAAACAAGCGGTGCTTCAACAATCGCTCAAGATGAGAAAAGCTCTATTGTGTGGGGAATGCCAAAGGTTGCTTATGAGATTGGCGCTGTTGATTTTGTAGAGCCACTCTCTAACATAGATGTAAAAATAGCATCACTTCTTAGTGAGAGAAAGTAACAAACATGATAAAAAATATAATCAAATCAAGATATTTAAAAACAGTTCCAACACTCTTATTTGGAGGATGGATTTTATTTGCTCTGTTTTTTAGCATTGAGGCAAAAGGGCTAAGAGATAGCTTTCAAGAAGAGATAGATATGGCTGCAAAGCAGAGAATGTTTACGCAAAAAATACTTCTTGAATCACATAAAGTATATATGCATGATAATAGTAGCTCAAAAAACACTCTCTTGCGTATTTATACACAGATGAGAGAAAATACATACTTTTTACATGAGAAATATTTTAGACATGATGAAAAATTGATTGGCATAAAGAGTGAAGTGGAAAAATTATTAAGCAGTGTTGAGCAGTTTATGGAGTCTAATAATAGAGAAAATTTTGACGCTTTACAAACAAGTGCAGAGATTACATTTGAGAGAGTCTCAGAGGTAGTAGATATAGTAAAAGAGAATTTTGCTGCTAGACAAAAAAGATTGATTATATTAAATCTATTTTTTTTACTAAGCAGCATTAGTATGACATTTTTATTTGTACGCTATATGTTTTTTCCTGCTGCAAAACTTGCCGCAAATAGCCAAGATGAGCTAATGATGCTAAACAAGGAGTTAGAGTTAAAAGTAGAGGAGAGAACTCTCTCTTTGCAAAGAAGTCATAACTACATAGACTCTCTGCTTCAAGCTTCTGATGAGGCTCAGATTGTCGTAAATAACGCCTTTAGAGTTATAGACTTAAATAGCAATGCAAAAAATATATTTGCAAACATAAGCAAAGGTATAGAGCTCTCAAAACTGCTTGAAGATGTTAAACAAAAAAAGGAGATATTTACTTTTATCTCTTTTTTAAGTGATTATGATGCAAATTTAAAAAGCGATAAGGTCTTTTTTTATAATAGAAAATATTACAAAATGAGATATAAAATGCTAAATCTTAGTACTTTTATCATCACTTTGTATGATATAACTCATGAAATACAAGAGCTAAAAAGAAGAGATGCCATCTATAACTCGCAACAATCCATAGTAGTGGTAACTAATGGGAAAAATATAAAAAATATAAACACTATATTTTTTAGCGAATTTGGATTTGCCAATCTTGAAGATTTTAAATCAAAACACAGCTGTATTTGTGAGCTTTTTCGTCAAAAAAACGGTTGTGAGTATCTTACACGAGAGATGGAGGGTATGACTTGGAATAACTACATGCGTCAAAAGTCTAAAGAGAGTTATCAAGTTCTGATGATAAACAAAGATGGCATAGAGAAGATTTATAATGTAAAGAGCTCTGGAAATCTCTTTAGTGAGGATGATTATGAAGATGAAGAGGTTATAGTTTTTAATGATATAACAGAACTAGAAGAGAAAAACAGAATCCTTGTTATGCAGTCAAAAGATGCAGCCATTGGGGAGATGATGTCTATGATAGCTCATCAGTGGAGACAGCCTCTAAGCGTACAAAGTACAATTCTCTCAAGGATAAGAGTTATGCGTGAGATGGATATGTTAGATGATACCTCATTTGATAGCGCTTTGGATAAGTTAAACATGCAGATAAGCTACATGTCAAAAACCATAGATGATTTTAGAGAGTTTTTTAAAGATAGTGATTATTTGGAGAGTATAGAGGTGCAAGATATAGTCTATAGCGCTAAAAATCTAGTGGAGGTTATTTTAAACTCCAAAAACATCTCTTTTGAGGTTGATTTTAGAGTTGATAGAGAGATGAAAGTAGAGACTATGCTCTCAAAAATATCGCAAGTTTTTTTAAATATATATAAAAATGCCATAGATCAAATAGGGTCAAAAAATATAGAAGATGGGCAAATAAGAGTAAATGTTTACACACAAGAAGATGAGCTAATCATAGAAGTATGCGACAACGCTCTAGGCGTTGATGAGAGCATAATAGACAAAATCTTTGAGCCATACTACTCAACAAAGAGCAAAAACGGAACAGGTCTTGGGCTTTATATGTCAAAAAAGATAGTCCAAGAGAGTTTAGGCGGCAAACTTAGTGTTAAAAATGTGGATAAAGGTGCTTGTTTTATAATATCTTTGAAGATATAAAGCACAATTTAGCAAAGAGCGACACTTCTGCGACACTTACAAAATACAATTTCTTATATCAAGTTAAATTAAATTTTAATGAATAAGGAGTCTGTATGAGAGATGAAGAAAAAGTAGTATTTGAGTATCCAAACGGTTACTCTGAGGATACATCTCACCTGTGGCCTCTTCCTGCTACAAGAGAGAATAAGATGGTTTCTCAGCTTGATGAAGTTACTCGCGAGAGTGAAGAAAAGTCCGTAGAGATATTTGATCTACTAGATAATGTCTATAATGAATTTCTAGAAAAAGAGGAGAAAATTACTAAAACACTGGAACTTTTTGAGCGTAATATAGTGCTTTTGGAGAGATTAAGTTCAAAATTTCCTGAGGTTAAAGCTTTTGCTCTTAGTTTAGAAAAAAACAGAGTGGCAATTAGAGAAGTAGATAGAGTTCTTGAGACTTTTAGAGCAAATAATGACTCTCTGCTTGAGTGCATGGAAATTATGCAGTATCAAGATATAAATCGTCAAAAAATAGAGAGGGTTATCAATGTTATGCGCTCTTTGTCAAACTACATGAATAATCTTCTTGATGGACGAGTAGAGGATAAGAGCAGAGTCTCCTCAGCTCAACATATTACAGGAGATACGCATAATGAGCTTGTCTCAAACGATGAGATAGAAGCTCTTTTATCTCAATTTGCAAGTTAAAGGCTTTACATGTTTAAAAATTTAAGCATCTATAAAAAGATGAACTACTTTATAGTGATGGTTAGCAGTTTTGTTTTTATTGCTGCTTTGTCTATATATTTTGCTATGAGTCATATAGCTTCAAAGTATGATCATCTGCACAATAACTCAATGATGGGTGAATTGAGCACTCTAAAGATAGAGAAAAATCTAAACTATGTAAGTAGATTAAGCAGAGATATTATGCTTGGCGGAAACTTTGATAAAAATATAAAAAAGCTAAAGAGTACTATAGATGAGATAGAGTTACTCTTTAATGATTTGCACAAGACAATAGAGATAGATAGTTCACGTAAACTTCTTCATGAGGCAAAAGAGTCAACGATGTTATTTTTAAATAGCTCATACAATATGATGAAGTCTCTCTCTGCCAATGAGATAAAATATGAGAAAGAGAATGTTTATGCTGCTTATTCCCAAGAGTTAACTCCTTATGCAAACGCTTCAAGGGAGTCATTCCAAAAGCTTCTTGATTTAAAAGCAGATGAGTTAGAGCGAGATTCAAATGAGTTGGGAGTTGAGTTAAACTTCTTTAAATATTTAGTTTTAGTAGCGGGCATAATTGTAGGAGTTGCAGTTTTTGTTTTAGCCATTGCTATAAGAAAGTCAATTATATCTGGCATAAATGAGTTTACTTTACTAATAGGTCACGTTGCAAAAGGTGATTTTAGCCATAAGCAAAACTCTACAAATGAAAAAGATACAGAACTTGGAATTATGGGCAAAGAACTTAGCTCTTTAATTACACATACTCAAAACCTCATAAGTGAGATAAATGAGACGATTACAGAGGCTTCAAAAGGGGTGTTTGAGCATAAAATCTCCTCTGTCGGAATGGATGGCGAATTTGTAAAAGCCATACAGAGCGTTAGTATGAGTATAGAGTTTATGAAACTTCAACATGAAAAATCTCAAAGAGATATATTTAACGCAAAGATAAGTACAAAGAGCGTAAATGTCTCAGAGTCACTATCTCTAATAATCTCTGACTTAAATGGAAATGTTGAAGATTTAAAAATCATAACATCAGCTACAAAAGATGCCTCATCTCTAGCAAATGAGTCAAGAGAAGATATATCTGATGTTGTAAATGAACTAAATGCACTAAGTCAAAGAGTTACAATAAACAACGAGAGTGTTTTAGAGATAGCTCAAAGAACAAACGAGATAACTTCGGTTATAGAGTTAATTACAGATATAGCAGACCAAACAAATCTTCTTGCCCTTAATGCTGCTATTGAAGCAGCTCGTGCAGGTGAGCATGGAAGAGGGTTTGCAGTTGTAGCAGATGAAGTACGCAAACTAGCAGAGAGAACTCATAAAGCAACGGGTGAAATTTCTATCTCTATAAAATCGCTTCAGCAAGATATGCATGAGATTCAAGAGAGCTCTTCAAATATGAAAGAGACGGTAGATAAATCAACAAATAAGATAAATGAGTTTGAAGAGACCCTAATTAAACTAAGTGAAAACTCGCTTAAGATGGTTAATTACTCTTATGGTATGGAGAACAGCATATTTATAGTTCTTGCAAAGTTAGAGCATATTTTATACAAATCACGTGTTTATAACTCTATTATCTCACTCCACAAGATGCTTGATGCTCAAGATACGCACGAGTGCGAACTTGGAGTTTGGTATGGAGGTGAGGGAAGAAAAAGATTCTCAAGCACAAATTCATATAAACTCATAGCTACTCCTCATGAAGTAGTTCATAAAAATGCAAATCTTAACTTAGCATTTATCGACAAAGATTCAGAGAAAAATACTTTAAAAAATTCTCAAAAAATAATTGATAATTTTGATGTGATGGAGAGCGCTTCACTAGAGATGTTTGCTCTCTTAGATAAAATTTTACAGGAGTCAAGCAGTGTATAATATTTTAATGGTTGATGATATGGAGATAAATCTTATGCTTCTTGAGGCTATTATCACAACCAATTTTAAGCATAATATTTATAAGGCTAAAACTGTTAAAGATGCACTAGAGATAGTTGAAAATAGCGATATAGATATAGTTCTTAGTGATATAGAGATGCCTCTTCTTAGTGGATATGATTTTTTAAGAGAGTTAAAGAGTAAAGAGAAGACAAAAAATATCCCTTTTGTCTTTATCTCTAGCGTAGAAAAAAGTGATACAAGTCAGATAAAAGCTTATGAAGCAGGTGCGATAGGTTTTATCTCAAAACCAATAAACAGTAAACTCTTAGTCTCAAAACTAAGTAGTTATTTTAAGATAGTAGATTTATGTAAAGAGATAAAGAGCACAAAGACCTTTGTCTCTTTGGAAAAAGAGACTCGCTTTAGCAGTATGAGTGAGATGATACATATGATAGCTCATCAGTGGAGACAACCACTAGCCACCCTTTCTTCTATAAATATAAACGTAAAAGCAAAAAAAACATTAGGTGTTTTGAGTAGCCAAAATATAGATGAATCAATTGAAAAAGTAGAGAACATCATAGATTATTTAAACAAAACGATAGATGATTTTATGGATTTTTTAAAAGATAATGAGAAGAAGAAAAATATCTTCTTGGGCAAACTTCTCTCAAGTCCTCAAAAACTGCTAGAGTCATATATAGATAAATCAAAATGCAGCATTAAGATAGAGTACAAAGATGGGTTAAATGAGTTTAGTGAACTTTTTTTACTAGAGTCAAAACTAAATCAAGTTTTGTTAAATATGATAAAAAACTCCATTGATGAGTTCATAAGCAAAGATATTTTAAATCCGCTCATAAAAGTTACATGTGGTGTAGATGATATAAACTTATACATAGAAGTTGCTGATAATGGCGGTGGGATAGAGAAGAGTATGATGGATAGAATTTTTCAGCCATATTTTAGTACAAAAAATAAAAACGCAACAGGTATTGGGCTTTATATGAGTAAGCTAATTATTACAAAACTCTTTTATGGAAGCATAAGTGCAAAAAATATAGATGAGGGTGCGAGTTTTAAAATAGCAATTCCAAGAGACATTTTAAAGCTAAATATATAAAAAAGCGACAAAAAAGCGACACTCTTACAATATAGTGTTACCAAATTAAAAATTTAATAAAAGGGTCTTTATGTTAAGCAGCATCTCCATCAAGTTGAAAATGGCACTTATTGTCATCATCCCAGTTTTTGTTATACTCATATCATTGGGTATGGATAGTTATAGAAGTTACAATGAAGTGGCTATTTTATCTCAAATCCAAGAGATGGTCTCTTTTACTCAAAAGAGCAGTTCTCTTGTTCATAATCTTCAAAAAGAGCGTGGTGCTTCTGCTGGGTTTATCAGCTCAAAAGGTGAGGTATTTTCATCAGAACTTAACTCTATCCGCAGAGATACAGATGAAAAATATGATGAGTTAAAAAAGTTTTACTCATCTATGAATAAAGAGACTCACTCCTCTGCACTGCAAGATAAAATGTCAAAGGCTATGCAAAGTCTTTTAGAGCTTCAGAGCATAAGAGAGAGTGTCTCTTCTCTTGGCGTTGTCGTTGGAATTCCTGTTGCATACTATACAAAAGTAAACAACAGCTTCATCTCCTCAATAGAAGAGATTGCAAAAATATCACATAATGCACAGATGAATAATATGATAAGTTCATTTGTAAATTTTTTAGCTTCAAAAGAGAGAGCAGGGCTTGAGAGAGCTGTTTTATCATCAACTTTTTCAAGAGACAATTTTGCAGATGGCTTTTATGAGAAGTTTATAACACTTCTTAGTGAGCAAAATACCTACATGAATAAATTTCTATTTTCTGCACCTCAAGATATGATTGAGTTTTATACTCAAACAATGAGTGCAACAGAGATTCAAGAGGTAGAGAAGATGCGAAAAGTTGCACTCTCAAAGCCTAATGGCGGATTTGACATAGATGCTACTTACTGGTTTAAAACAATAACTTCAAAGATAAATCTTCTAAAGAGTGTTGAAGACAAGTTCTCTGCGCAACTTGAGTCAAATGTGGTTGCATTAAAGAGAAGTGCTTCAAATTATTTGATGCTATCTTTACTTGTAAATAGTTTGATAGTTCTTTTCATAGTTGGGTTTAGTTTCTATGTTTCAAATAATCTAGTAAGCAGAATCAAGCGTTTTAAAGATGAGATTGATGAGATTATAACTACAAAAGATTTCTCAAAACATCTTACACAAAATGGAAACGATGAGATAAGCTTTATACAAGAGTCGGTAAATCACCTAGCAGATGTTGTAAATCAATCTATGCAAGAAGCAAAACTCTCTCTTGAGGATTCGCAAAAACACTATATGGAAAATGAGAAACAACTAGAAGCCAACAGACTAACATTAGGGCTTACAGAGCTTTTAAACAGAGGTGCAATAGATGGTGCCTCAGAGGTTCAGTCTGGCATATTAGAAACTATGGAAGCGTTGAATCAGATAAACAAAAAGAACGCACAAACAGAAGAAGTTGTTGCAAATGTTCAAGAGTCAACACATAAAATGAGTAGCTCATTGAGCAATATATCTCAAAAGATGAACTCTTCAAAAGAGAATGCAGATCAGTTAAACAGTAGCGTTATTGAGATATCAAATGTAATAGCACTCATTAAAGATATAAGTGATCAAACAAATCTACTAGCACTAAATGCAGCAATAGAAGCAGCTCGTGCAGGTGAACATGGAAGAGGGTTTGCAGTTGTTGCAGATGAAGTGCGCAAACTAGCTGAGAGAACACAAAGAGCTACAAATGAAGTAGAGTTAAACATAAACCTCTTAAAACAAAACAGCTCTTCAATGCAGGAGTTCTCAGAGCAGATGAATGTAGAAGTTTCTACATCAGTAGAGGTTCTAGAGCTTTTTATGAGCAGTTTGAACTCATTAGTTACAAGTGCACAACAGATTCAGCATAGCAACAAAGAGGTCTCAAATGCGATGTTTATAAATCTAGCAAAACTAGATCATATAGTCTTTAAGTTTACAGGGTATGATGCAGTCTTTAAAGATGACCGTAACTTTAAGTTCTCAGAGCATACAGCATGCCGTTTTGGAAAGTGGTATATCGGTGATGCTAAAGAGATATTTGGAAAAACCACATCTTATGCTAAAATAGACCCAATTCATAAAGTTGTGCACGATAGAGTAAGATCAGTTCCTGCGTATATAGAAGATGGGGCAGTTAAGAACTCTACAAAAATTATTTTAGCATTTAGCGAAGCAGAGAATGCTTCAAAAGATTTGTTCAAAATATTAAATACAATGGCGCATGAGATAAAATAAAAAGGAGTTAAAATGGATCTAAATCTAATCAAACAGATACGTCTTTTTGGAAGCTCTATAACAGTTTTGTATGTAGAAGATGAAGAGAGTATCCGCAAACAGGTAAGAAAGACCCTTCTTAATCTTTTTGACAGTGTGGACGTTGCTATAGATGGCGTAGATGCACTAAGGATGCATAAAGAGAAGCACTATGATTTGATTATTACAGATCTGAAGATGCCAAATATGGATGGGGTTGAACTTTGTAAAAAACTAGTAGAGATAAATAAGGATCAATACATAGTTCTAATATCTGCCCATAAAGAATCAGATGAAGTTTTAAAACTCTTAAACATCGGAGTATCTGGCTTTTTGCTAAAGCCTATCGATATGCCAATAATGCTTGAAAAACTCCACTCTGTTGTAAAAAATATATATGCAAACAAGATGATGAAGTATCACTATGAACAGATTGAAAAAGATATTTTGCAAAATACAGCCTCATCTCAAGAGGAACTTGAGAACAGAGATTCACTAACCTCTTTGTATAACCAAAAATATCTTCTAAAAATTATTAACAATGATGTGATGAAGTGGGCTATTCTTATAAATATAAATGATTTTAAACTCATAAATGATTACTACTCTTATGCTCATGGAAATCATCTTCTTTTTCAAATTGCAGAGCTCTTAAGAGAGGAGGCGAAAGAGCATGGTTATGGGCTCTTTAGACTCTCAAATGATGAATTTATACTCCTTAGAGATGAAGCTCCAAGTAGCTGTGAGGAGATAAAAGAGGAGGCAATACAGATATCTCGTACACTAGATAAGAGGAGATACACGTTAATTGGAGTAGATAATATCTCTGTTGGTGTAACTATGGGAATTGCGAATAGTGAGCATCATCTGCTTGAGAATCTTCACCGTTCATTGATACATGCTAAAAGATATGGTTTGCGTTATGCTCTTCATAGAGATGTTCCTGATGATAGAGATAGTGTTAAAAATATCATAGAGGTAAAAGAGCTTTTAAAAAACTCAATTGAAAAAGATTTAATTATTCCTGTCTATCAGCCTATTGTTATGAAAGATAAGAAGTTTAAATATGAAGTTCTTATGCGCATAAGAAATTCGCTTGAGGGTGGTGAACTGCTCTCTCCTGCGCTATTTTTAGAGATAGCAAAAAATCATAGCTACTATAATGAAATCTCTCAAATGGTAATATTCAAAGCAATAGATAAGATGTTAGCAGATAAAGATGTAGTTTTTTCTATAAACTTCTCGTATGCAGATATGAAAAATAAACAACTGCTTCAAAAATTAGAGGATAGTATAGTTAAAAATGCTCTTGGAGATAGACTTGTATTTGAGATTGTTGAGAGTGACCAGCTAGATAATATCGCTATTGTTCAAGGTTTTATTGCACGATTTAAAGAGTTTGGTGTACAAATAGCAATAGATGATTTTGGAAGCGGTTACTCTAACTTTGCTCATATATTTTTACTAAAACCAGATTTTATAAAGATTGATGCTTCTTTGATAAAAGAGATGCTAAACAACTCTGATATGCATATATTTGTAGAGACAATAATTACATTTGCGCATAAGTTAGGAGTTGAAGTAGTAGCAGAACATGTAAGTTCAAAAGAGCTTTATGATGCTCTCTTTGAGCTTGGTATAGATGCTATGCAAGGGTACTACTTAGGCTATCCAAGTGAGATAATTTAGCAATGGAAAGTAGATGAATAGTAGCTATTTAGAGATTTCATACGAGTGCTTGAGTTCTATAGGTAACTCTTTTGAAATAGAGAGCATGATGAGTGAAGTTGTTATAACTTTTTATAGAGAAACAAAAGCTCTCTATTGTGGTTACTATGAAGATGAGAGTGTAGATATACCCATGGTCTCTTTTGGACAAGATGAGGAGCTTGCGTATGATGTTTCAAGGGGTGAGTGTATTTTAAAAGATACTCAAGACTATTTTTTAATAATTTTATCGCTTAAGAAGGGGTATTTGAAACTTCTCTATATGAAAGATATTGATATAGAAAATATATATAATTTGTTATGTAAGTTTAAGAGAAAAATCAACTTTGCTCTAAGCGCTTGTGAGGGTGTAAAAGAGCTAGAAGAGCTAAATGAAAAACTTGAAGAGAGAGTCTTTGAATCTGTAAAAAAGATAAGAGAACATGAAGAGATGCTTCTCTTGCAGTCAAAGAGTGCGATTATGGGTGAGATGTTAGAGATGATTGCTCATCAGTGGAGACAGCCACTAACTTCAATAGGTATGATTTCAAATAATATGCTCTTTAACATAATTATTAGCGAAGAGAATGAACTAGATAAAGAGATTTTTAAAAATGAGTTAGAGGATATAAATAAGCAAATAAAATATCTCTCAAGCACCATAGATGATTTTAGAGGTTTTTTCAAAGAGAGCAAAGAAAAAGAGAAGGTCTTGATAGAAGATATTTTACAAAAGAGTATCTCTTTGACAAAAAAACAGTTAGAGCAAAACTCTATTGAGATAGAAGTAATAAATACATGTAGTAATTTAGTGATAAATACATATAAAAATGAGTTGACTCAAGTGCTTTTAAATCTTATGTATAACGCAAAAGATGCATTTGAATCGCAAGATATAAGAGATAAAAAGATAATTTTAGAGTGTTTTTTAAGAGACGAAAATCTAATTATAGAGTTAAAAGATAATGCAGGTGGAATAGATAAAGATATTATGACAAAGATATTTCAACCATATTTCTCAACAAAAAAGGAGAAAAATGGCACAGGGCTTGGGCTATATATGTCAAGAATCATACTACAAAGACATCTAGCAGCTGATATTTCTGTAAGAAATGAAAATGGGGGAGCAGTATTTAGTATCTCTATGCCCATTAAAGATGAAATAAAAGTGCGGAGTTGAATTTTGAGAGATTATGAGAGACTAAAATCTATTACAATATTGTATGTTGAAGATAGCAAGTTTTTATCTAAAATGACTGCCTACTCTATTCGTGATTATTTCAATAAAATATATATAGCACATGATGGGCAAGAGGGTCTTAGACTTCTTAGAGAGCATAATGCCGAAATAGACATAGTTGTAACTGACTTAATTATGCCAATACTAGATGGCAAGCAGATGATAAAGCAGATTAGGGAGGGCGGATGCAGTGTTCCTATCATAGTAACAACTGGATATGATGAGTACATGGAGCGAGAAAAGATGCTTGAGTTCTCAATAGGCGCATTTTTATCTAAACCCATAGACAAGCATAAGCTTCTTGATAGCATAGATGATACCATAGATGCACTCTTTATAAAGAGAGAGTTAGCAACCAAGAAAGCAATGATAGATAATGACATAATCTACTCAGAGAGTGATAAAAATGGCATCATTAGATATGTCTCTAAACCTTTTGAGCGTATAAGCGGATACTCAAAAGAGGAGCTCTTAGGAAATACACATGCTATTTTAAAAAGCAAAGAGACATCTGAATCAACATATAAAGAGATGTGGAAAAATCTAAGCTCATATAAGCAGTGGCAAGGAGAGATTACAAATAGAAAAAAAGATGGCTCTTTGTATAGTGTAAATATGATTATCTCCCCTATGTACTTTAGAAATAAATTAATTGGTTATAGCGCAACAAGCCTTGATACAACAGAGCTAAAGAGAACCTCCGCAGAACTTCAAGCAAAATCAAAACATGCAGCCTTAGGAGAGATGATAGCTATGATAGCTCATCAGTGGAGGCAGCCCATAACTTCAATAGGTATGATTGCAAACAATTTACAGTTTGATATGTTGATGGATGAGCTTGATATAAATGTTTTAGAGGAGAATTTAAAAATTATAGACTCACATGTAAAACATCTCTCAAGCACCATAGATGTTTTTAAAAACTTTCTTCAAGAGAGTAAAACAAAGGAGAGTATCGTTATGCAAAATATAATAAAAGAAGCACTTCTAGTTCTTAGAGAAGATGCTAGAGATACAAAAATAAAATATGATGTAGATGAAAAATGTGCTTCCATAGAGTTTGATACTTTTAAAGATGAGTTAGTACAAGCAATCATAAATATAATAATAAATTCTAAAGATGCTTTAATTCAAAACAATATAGAAGAGCCAAAAATTAAAATTATCTGTGCTAAAGATAGTGATTTTATAACTATTTCAATTTCAGATAATGGAGGTGGTATAGACGATGATGTGTTACCAAAGATATTTACTCCCTACTTTTCAACAAAAAATGAAAAAAACGGAACGGGGCTTGGGCTATATATGACAAAAACAATAGTTGAAGAGAATCTAGATGGAGAGCTTAGTGTTTCAAATATAGACAATGGAGCCATATTTACAATCAAGCTTCCATATAAGAGCTAAAAAGGATAAGAAAATGGATAAGGAACAAGTAAAAAAGCTTCGTGCAATCTGTAGAGATATTTCAGTGCTTTATGTAGAGGATGATATAAGTATATCAGCTCAGCTAGAAAAACTCCTTAGAAAAATTTTTAATAATGTGGAAGTTGAAAAAAATGGACTCTCTGGAGTTCAAAGCTATACTAAAAATAGACAAGACATAGTAATAACAGATATCTCTATGCCTGTTATGGATGGTATTGAGATGTGTAAGAGAATAAAACTTATAAACAGTGAGCAAAATATTTTAGTAACCTCTGCACATAATGATGCAGAGTATCTTGTCAAACTAATAGATATTGGTGTTGATAAATTTATAACAAAACCCATAGATATGGGTAGTTTTTTATCAAATATCTCAAAAATTGCCATAAGTATATATAGAGAAAAGAGAGAAACAGTTTTAGAAAGTAGGATAAAAGCTCAACAAAATCTACAAAAAGAGCTTTTAAATGGCATCATATTTCCACTGGCATATTTTGATGAAGGTGAGATTGTTTATGCAAATAGCAGTTTTAAGAAACAATTTTTTACAGAGATAGATGCAGGTGATTTTAGCAGATTTAGATTGGGGTACCTTTTTGAAAATAAAAAGTACGTTTCAATGAGCAATAGTGAACTAGTACAAGAGATAAGTAACTCCGATGACAAGACATACCTAGTAATGGATGTAAATAAAAAAATTGTCAAAAAATATAGTATAAGTGTTACGAAATTTCAAAATGCTAAAGGTTGTCTTCTAAGTTTTGTAAATCTTAATGCTCTAAATGAAGAGATAAACAGATTTAGTGAACAGGTGGACTACTTTCCAAAAAGAGAGTCATTCTCTCAAGCACTCTTAGAGCCTAAAAAATCTACAAAAGAGAATTATGAGATTTTTTGTGTTGGCTTAAAAAATACTAAAGGATTTATAGATAAATATGGTGGTGCTAAAATGCACTCTATCTTTAACTCTCTTGCAAAGAGTCTTAAAAAAGAGTTTTCTGCTGAAGTTCAAAGTAAAGAGTTGTCAATATATCTTTTTGAGACAAACAGATATATTTTTTTAGTGGAGAAAAATCTTGACAATAGCGCTATAGATAAAAGGTTAAGTGATTTTGGAAAAAAGTACAATTACGCTTTTGGAAGTGGATTGCCACTTGAATTAAGTTTTATAAAAGAGAACATTAAAAACACTCAAAGTATAGGTGATATTTTAGAGAATACAGAGGGGATGTTATATACACTCTCAACCATATAATATCAGAGATATTATATGGTTAGTGCTCTACGTTTTAAACATCTCAAGTTTAACATGTAGCTCATCAGTCATAACATTTAGATGTTCAGCAGCTGCGGCAATCTCTTCTACATTTCTTGCGTTTTGAGATGACATGTCGTTTATGTCGCTCACTTGAGAGACTATAGAATCAACATCTATTTTAGTTTTTTCAAAGTCATTTACAGTTTTATCAGTGGCAGTTACAGCGCCTTTTACTATAGAGACACTGTTGTTTATCATCTCTTCCACATTTGAGGCGCTACTTGCCAACTCTTGTATCTCTTTAGAGTTAGAGTCCATCTGAGTGCTTACCTCTATGATTCCATGCACGATTATGTTTATCGTTGCGTTTATCTCACTAAGGCTTTTTTGCGTTCTCTCTGCTAGTTTGCGTACTTCATCTGCTACAACCGCAAATCCACGTCCATGCTCACCTGCACGAGCAGCTTCAATAGCAGCATTAAGGGCAAGAAGATTTGTCTGATCAGCTATATCGCTTATGATGTCAAGTATGCTCTTTACTTCATTTGCTTCATGAGAGAGTGTCTGCATTCTATGTGATAATTCAACTTCAACCTCTGCCGAGGATTGAACTTTATTTGCAAGAGAGACTATCTCATCCCTTGCTTTTGCAAGAGTTTCATTTGCTTTTAGTATCTCCTCTTTACTTTTAATGGCGTCCTTAGTTGCTGCCGTTATCTCATCTTTAATATGGGTTGCTTTTTTTTCTGCCTCATTTATCACTGCAACACTTTTTTCTACGTTTGTGCCTACTCTTAGTGATGTAGTTGAGAGCTCATGTGATATGGAAGCATTTTCACTTGATGACAATTTAGAGGTCTCTATAAGTTCTCTAATAGTTTTTATGAGAGTGTTAAAACTTGATGCCATCTCAGAGAGTTCTTGAGGAGAGTTTTCATCCATTTTTATAGTTAAATCTCGACTGTCTCCTATGCCCAAGAGAGTATTTTTAAAGATATCTATAGGTTTTACTATAGATATCTTTATGAGATGTAAAATAAAAAAGATAAATAAAATAGTACAAATCACCAATCCCGCTAAAAGTATTATAATATTATTGGATGCGTCTTCTATCTTCTTGTTTATGGATGTATATACACTCTTATAGATCTCAATTTCTACTTCTCTAAGAAGCTCTATTGTTGAAGTTACTGTAGAGAACCACATATTTGAATCTATGCCAAAATCCCCCTCAATACCTCTCTTCTTTGCTTCTTCTATAATGTCAAATGTTTTTTTAACAACTTCTCCTCTAAAGATACGCTCATAAGAGTCTCTTAACTCTTTTGAGGCAAGAGCCTCAAATTTTTTCTTATTTCCCTTTAAAATAAGTTCTCTGCCAATTAGCATAGAAAACTCTTTTATCTCCATCTTATTTGTAGAAAAAACTCTATTTAAGAGTGCTCTAATTTGTCCTAATGACTCTTTGGTAAAGACTAGATGGGTATATGTTTGAATTGTATTTCTATTATCTTTATCATCTATAAGAGAGGGAATAATTGTAACTGTGTCAATTAAAGCGGCAACTATTTGTGTATAGTATGCTCCAACATCCAAACCACTTATGCTCAAAGAGTCTATGGCATCTCTTTTTTGTTTGAGCTCATTCAAGTTGTTCAACATGGAGATATCGCTTTTGGTTTTTTCATAAGTAACTCTTATGTTATTTAATGCTTCATCACTATTTTGGCGGCTACTTTGTAAGATGCTAGAGCCATTTTGCCCTTTACTCGCTAAAAATCCTGCACTCACTCCTCTTTCTATTTGCAGATAGTGAACTGCTCTACTTAGAGACTCTGCTTCTATAATACGCTCTTTTGTCACCTCAAGGTTTTGTTTTATGCTTATATCATAAAAGATTCTGCCTACTGCGAGAGCCAAGACCGCTACTATTGGAATTGAGATTAAAATAATAAATCTTAATTTTATGCTTAATTTTTGCATATTTCTTTACTCCTTATTTAAAATAAAATGTGTCTGTTTGTGCTTGAAGAAAAAAAATGGAAGAAATTTATATGGAATTG
This sequence comes from Sulfurimonas denitrificans DSM 1251, assembly GCF_000012965.1. Lineage (NCBI taxonomy): Bacteria > Pseudomonadati > Campylobacterota > Epsilonproteobacteria > Campylobacterales > Sulfurimonadaceae > Sulfurimonas > Sulfurimonas denitrificans. The sequence continues at coordinate 1,039,432 of NC_007575.1, forward strand.
GAAGAAAAGAGGATACATTTTGCTAAGTTTTTTAAAGTTTTTTGAAGAGGGTTGTTTTTAATGTTTTTTATTAGTTTTAGCATGTAATTAGTAATTATAATGAGTGAAATTAAATATTTATAATAATTTCTATCATTTATAAGCTGACCATATTTCTTTGTTTTATATACCATTTAAAATACCTTAAATCTCTCTATTGATTTTATAAATGATAATTAAAGCTAGAAATAGTAGTACAGCTAATAATTAATTTACACGAGAATTATATCGTGCAAGTGTCGCCATTGTGTCGCTAAATATAATTTTTTTTATCACATTTTAATTATTTGTGTAAAATTAGATTAAATAAAGAATAAAAAATAGTTTAATAAAATACTTTTTGGAGACAATTTACTCTTAAATAAGTTTTTTTTATAAAAATATTTAGTAAAGGGAGTATAAATAAAAGAAATATGTTAGAATAAACGACTCAACAAATTCAAGGAGTAACAGTGTTTAATAATATCTCAATTAAGTTAAAAATGGTTTTAATGTTAATTGTACCAATTACCGTAATATTAGTTTTTTTAGGGATTGATGGCTACAAAAACTACAATGAGGTAAAGCTACTAAAACAGATAGAAGAGATGGTTGCTTTTAGTCAAAAGAGCAGTTCTCTTGTTCATAATCTTCAAAAAGAGCGTGGTGCTTCTGCTGGATTTATAGGTTCAAAAGGGGAGAAGTTTTCTTCAGAACTCCAAGATATTCGAAAAGACACCGATGCAACGCATGAAGAACTTAGCAAATTTTACTCATCTATGAATAAAATTGATTATGCAGCTTCATTGCAAAGCAAAATGGAAAAAGCAGTTGCTAATCTCTCAAAACTCAAAGAGATAAGAGATGGTGTGTCTTCTTTGGGTGTAGCGGTTGGTGTTCCTGTTACTTACTATACAAATGTAAACAATGATTTCATCTCTTCAATAGAGGAGATAGCAAAAATGAGTTCAAATGCTCAGATGAATAATCTAACAAACGCATTTGTTAACTTTTTAGCTTCAAAAGAGAGAGCAGGGCTTGAGAGAGCTGTTTTATCATCAACTTTTTCAAGAGACAATTTTGCAGAGGGCTTTTATGAGAAGTTAATAGGACTCTTAAATGCGCAAGATATTTTTATGAATAAGTTTCTTTTTTTAGCTCCAGAAGAACTTATTGGATTTTATAATCAAACTATGGGCGCTCCTGAAGTAAAAGAAGTTGACAGAATGCGCAAAATTGCGCTCTCTAATCCTAATGGCGGTTTTGGCATAGATGCTACATATTGGTTTGCGACTATAACTTTAAAGATAAATCTTCTTAAAAAAGTTGAAGATGAAATCTCTTTGCATCTAAAAAATAGCATCTCTGAATTACAAGATAATGCATTACGAAGCATGATTATTGGTATTGTCCTAAGTTTTGTAATTCTTGCTTTTGTTGCTGGATTTAGCTTTATTATCTCAAATGGATTAACTTCTAGAATTGAGCGCTTTAAGCAAGAGATAGATGAGATAGTCTCTTCAAAAGATTTTTCAAAAAAAATTACAAGTTGTGCGGCTGATGAGATAGGCTTTATTCAGCAATCGGCAAATCATCTGGCGTGTGTAGCAAATACAGCAATTGAAGAAGCAAAAATTAGTCTGCAAAAAACACAAGAACACTCTGCTGAGAGTGAAAAGCGTTTAGAAGCAAATAATTTAACACTTGCATTAACTGAACTTCTAAATGAAGGAGCAGTTTCAGGTGTAGGAAGTGTTCAAGAGGGGCTCTCTAACAATATGAATGCATTAGTAGAGATAAATGATAAAAATGCACGTACCGAAATTATTGTAGAAGAGGTTAAAAACTCAACAGATGAGATGGTTCACTCATTGAGCAATATATCTCAAAAGATGAACTCTTCAAAAGAGAATGCAGATCAGTTAAACAGTAGCGTTATTGAGATATCAAATGTAATAGCACTCATTAAAGATATAAGTGATCAAACAAATCTACTAGCACTAAATGCAGCAATAGAAGCAGCTCGTGCAGGTGAACATGGAAGAGGGTTTGCAGTTGTTGCAGATGAAGTGCGCAAACTAGCTGAGAGAACACAAAGAGCTACAAATGAAGTAGAGTTAAACATAAACCTCTTAAAACAAAACAGCTCTTCAATGCAAGAGTTCTCAGAGCAGATGAGTGTCGAAGTTTCTACATCTTTAGAGAAGCTTGATCACTTTAATGGTAGTCTTCATGATTTAGTTGATGGCGCAAAAGATATTCAACTTGCAAATAAGAAAATATCAAATGAGCTCTTTATTACTCTTGCTAAGCTTGACCATATAGCATTTAAATTAAGCGGATATGGTGCGGTATTTAAAGATGACCATAACTTCAAGTTCTCAGATCACATGAATTGTCGTTTTGGAAAATGGTACCTTGCTGCTGGAAAAGAGGCTTTTGCAAATACCTCTTCATATCCTAAGGTTGACCCGATTCATAAAGTTGTGCATGATAGAGTAAGATCTGTTCCTGATTATATACAAGATGGAGTTCTTAAAAATGCTTCAAAGATTATCTCATCATTTGTTGAAGCAGAAAAATCTTCAAAAGAGCTATTTGGGGTACTTGATGATATGGCAGAAGAGATAAAATAAAAAGAGAGATTTCTCTTTATAAAAGCCCATTTTTTATGGGCTTTATAGTACTACTTTGTAATTTCTACTACAACGGGAGTTGATTCCCAAATACCATGTTTTGTACAGTATGCGTGAGCTACCAATTTCAACTTGTTTCCAGTTGGAATTATGTTAAAAGTAACAGTTGCGTGAGCTTTGATATTTCCTAGTGTTCCAGGAGTAAAGTCAGCACGTGCTAAAAGAGTCTCACCATTATAAAGCGCCATATTTGCGATAAAGTGATCATAATCATCTGGGTGAGAGTACTCATTTCCCATCTTAATAGTTACGCTAAACATTTCACCCTCTTTAGCACTGTTATCACAGTGGATAAATGGTGAGTGACGATCTATATAATCTTTCTTGCTTTCTCTCTCAACTGTGTCTATATCTACATAACGATTTATTGTTGGCATATTAAATTCCTTTAATTTTAAATTACGGCGCAATTGTAGCTCTAAGTAAGTTACAACAAACAAAATCTTTCATATTAATTAAAATATCTTAAAACTATTCAATAATCGCTCTTAAAGCAAAATATTGATAAAATCGCACCCAAATGTAATTAAATAAAAGAGCTAAAAATGTTAAAAACTTTACTAATTGAGATAGGCGTAGAAGAGTTACCAGCGGTTCCACTCTTAAGAGAACTAAAAAATATTGAAAAAAAATATGCTGATATTTTAGAGAAACACTCTCTTTTGGGAAATTTTGAGTTTTACTACACACCAAGACGACTCGTACTTTGGCATAGAGAGTTTAAAAGTATGCAAGATGAGAGCGTAGAGGAGTTTTTTGGAGCGCCTCTTAGTGTGGCTTATAAAGATGGAGTAGCAACTCCAGCAGCACTTGGATTTGCAAAAAAGTGCGGTGTTGGCATAGATGAGATAACTACAACTATTAAAGACAACAAAGAGGTTATCTACTACAAAAGAGCATTGATGGCAAAAGAGTCCTCTCATTTGCTTCCAACCATAATTAAAGAGTGGATAGACTCTTTAGAGTTTGGAAAATCTATGAGATGGGGAAGCTTGCAAGAGAGCTTTATCAGACCGATTCGCTGGGTAAATGTACAACTCGCAGATGAGCTTGTAGATATGGAAATCTTTGGAGTAAAATCAGCAAAGAAGACTTTTGTTCATCGTATCAGCAATTTTGAAGCTATTGAGATAAATGGTGCAAAAGAGTATTTTGAAGTTTTAGAAGATGGCGGTGTAACACTTTTTGCAACACAAAGAGAGAAGAAAATAGTTGAAGATTTTGCTTCAATTGAAAAAGAAAATGGCGTTAAAATAGAGATAGATAAAGAGTTGCTTGATGAAGTTGTAGCCATTACAGAAAACCCTACTGCAATCTTAGGCTCTTTTGATGAAGAGTTTTTAAAGCTTCCTCCTGAAGTTATCATTACATCAATGAAAGAGCATCAGAGGTATTTTCCAGTATTTAAAGATGGCAAACTGATAAATAGATTTGTTGTGGTATCAAATGCATTTACTAATGATTTTTCAAAAGTGATAGAGGGAAATGAGAGAGTTTTACGTCCTCGTCTCTCAGATGCTCTCTTCTTTTATAACAATGACTTAAAAAAAGGGCTCAGCACGGCTGGGCTTGAAAAAGTTGTATTTATGAAAGGGCTTGGAAGCGTTGCAGATAAGATAGAGCGTGAGAGAAAAATTGCACATGCTCTTTTTGATATATATAAACCACTACATGTAACTCTTGAAGAGCTTGATCGCTCTATAACTCTTGCAAAAGCTGACCTTATGAGTGAGATGGTTTATGAGTTTACAGAGCTTCAAGGTTTGATGGGCTCATACTATGCCTCTTTGCTTGGAGAGAGCCAAAATGTAGCAACTGCCATAAGAGAGCAGTATCTTCCAGATGGTGAGGATAGCGCACTTCCATCAAATAAGATGAGCGCAATAGTTGCCATGAGCTTAAAACTAGATACACTTTTAGGGCTATTTAGTATAAACCAGATACCAACAGGCTCACGTGACCCATTTGCTCTGCGCCGCGCTGTAAATGGGCTTATAAGAGTTACAAAAGAGCATGATTTAGAGTTTGATATAGTTAAAACACTTACACTTCTTAGCAAAAACTATGACTCATTTGACATCTCAAAACTTGAAGCATTTTTCCTAGAGAGAGTTAGACAGTACTTCAAAGTAAATCCATCTATCGTTGAAGCGGTTTTAATCTCAGGAGAGAGAGAACTTCTTAGAATCTCTAAAAAAATATCTGCATTAGAGAGTATGGTAAATAGCCAAGGGTTTAGTGAATATTTCTCAACATTTAAAAGAGTTGCAAATATTACAAAAGATATTGACATGTCAAACATCAAAGCTATAAATGAGAAGCTTTTTGAAAATAGCGCAGAAGATGCTCTCTTTAAGAGATATAACGAAGTTTGTGCTATCTCATACAACTCTTATGAAGAGGAACTTGACGCTTTATTTAGCCTAAAGAGAGAGCTAGATAGTTTCTTTAATGATGTTATGGTAAATGCAGAAGATGAGTCAATAAGAGAGAATAGAAAAGCTCTAATTGCTTCTATCTACAAGAGCATATTAAAAATTGCAGATATAAAAGAGATAGCTCTGTAACTCTTTTATGAAGTTTTTACTATAGATGGAGGGAATGTTGAGAACGCTTTTTTAAAAGCGTTTGCTCTAGTATCTCTAAATTTTCCAGTTGCAATCGCTGGTAAAAAATATCCGCCCTCAGCGCTCTCTTGTGCATCATAGTTGTTATCATGCATAAAGGCTACTGTTTTGCCTAGTTTTGAAGCTTGTGCAGATAAATTTCTTACGTAAGTAATTATGTGTTTATGGTGTCTGTCAAACTTATTCCCAGATGCAAAAAATACAAACTTACCGCTTAGGCGAATATTTAGATAGTCTTGATAATTTAACTCTTTATCATATCTTGTGAGCTGATCACTTGCATATTTGTCCAAATCAGCATCAAACTCTTCAAGAACTGATGTTGGCTCTATGTTTGGTCTATTTAACCCAAAGAGATATTTTATCTCTATAAGTTTTCCTCTATATCCACTCTTTATAGCAGATGAGAATAGGTTACAGTTATTATCAAAGTTTAGTTCACAAAATTCTCCATCAAAGTTATATCCCTGAGATGCTAATTTTGTATTTGTGTTGTATCCTACTGGCGCTATTGTTGGGTTATATAAGAAGATAGTTCCTATGACCATTTTTCGTTTATTTTCAAGCTTACTCTTAAGCTCTGCTATCGTTATTACTTCATCTTCTTGTGGTATATAAATATACTCCTCAACAACATACTCTACATCAAAACTTGTTAAAAATTTTCCAAATGCTTGCAATTTTAATCCTCAAATATTTATTGCGATTATACTATAATTCGCAGGCTTAAGAAGTTTTTAGTAAAGCAGAGTTCCTTAAACGTAAGCCGACTCTCTTAGGTATCTATTGACGGTTAGTTTTGAAAACTTATCGAGGTATTGCCAAAAATCATTTTTTATCTCCTCATCTACATGTAACTCTTTGAGTACTTCCCTAAAAGTTCCAAGCCACTCATCTCTTGATTTTTCATATATTGAGAAGTTTTTATGAATGTCAATCATATACTCATTCAAATCTTTTTGTTTCATCTCTTCATCATAGATAGATGGTCCTCCACAAATTTGGATGAAAAATTTTGTATTTTTTTTCTTTACCTCTTCAAATTCATCCCTATCTTGAGGAAAAAAGTGTGCTATATTACTCTCATATATCCTCTCATAAAACTCATACATAAGTTTACGCATTCCCTCATATCCAAGCACTTCATATAGGGCAGTAGAAGGATTTTTAAACTCAACTTTTTCATTTTCGCATGCTTTTGTTATCTCATAATTCATATTTGGCTCAATTCTTTAAAATTGTCAAAATATTAGCAAAAAAAGATTAATATTTAATTTTACTTAAGTATAACCCATTGCTTTTTGCTGGTTTTATTTTATGATTTACTCTACACTCAAGTTTGTCTAAAATCTCATCTTCATTTAAACTAAGCAGTGCGCCAACCATAAGCCTTATTTGACTTCTTAAAAAGCCGTTAGCTTCAAAATTTAGCACTATAAAACCTTTATGTTCGTAAGCAAAAGCTCTATATATAACTCTTGTGGTGCTTTTTATATCACCCCCGCTCTTCATAAAAAATTTGAAATCAAATGCTCCACAAAAGAGTTTTATATTTTTTTGAATCTCAAAAAAATCTGTATCATCAATGAATGTGACAAAATTCTCCTCAAAAGGGTTGCTTTTTGCTTTTTTGATGATATATCTGTAAACTCGTCTCTTCGCACTATATCTTGCATGAAAGGTATCATCTACAATTTTGATTTTTTTGATTAATATAGATGGTGGAAGAACTCTTCCTAGAGAGTCTTGAAGTTTTGTTATATCGCTCCAGTATGGAGGCAAGTCAATATGACAAACTTGTCCACTCGCATGAACGCCTCTGTCTGTTCTGCCACTTGCAACTATCTTTGTTTCAATATTTATTTTTTTTAAAGCTATCTCTAAGGTGCCTAAGATAGTGTTTTTAGACTCTTTTTGTGTTTGAGAGCCTAAAAAATTTGTGCCATTATAGGCAATGATTAACGCACATCTCATCTAAAATTTGGCTACTATAATCTTTTTGTAGAGTATATATGTTCCAAGAAGCCATCCAAATGCTAAAACTAGAAGTGCGTATGAGCCAATTATGAGCTGTAGTGTAACGGCTAGAGTGTAATAGAGGATTATTCCTAAAAACATAAATAGATAAATTTTACCCTTTTGATGCCTCGCATGAACAATTCCAATTGTAGCTGCTAAAAATATGCTTAAAACTGGAAAAAGGCTAAAGAGTATATTTGAGATGAGCATCTTTCTCTTTTTTGATGATGGAGCCTCTGGTAGCCAATACTCCATAGGTGTTTCATATTTATCCAAATCTGTCTTCATTGTATCGTTGATAAACATAGTCTCAAAGTTTATCTGCGTAAATTTCTCATCTGAATAACTATACCCCTCTCCTGAAGTTAGCTTTAGCCTTAAAATTCCCGAATCATTTATAATTTGGGCATTTTTTGCTCTAATTAGCACCTCTTCATCCTGTTTTTTATTAAATAAAATAACATCTGAATATGTCTCATTTTGGTTGTCTTTTCCTATATATAAGAGCCATTCGCCAAATTTATGACCAAACTCTGAAGCTGAGAGGTTAAATTTTGCTTCACTTTTTTTATAAGAGATAAAGTTGCTAGATAGAGTTTTTGCATGTGGAAAGAGTACAAAAAAGTTAAAAAGAAGAATAGCGCAGAGGAATAGTGCTGGTTTTAAAACTGTTTTTATTATAAGTTTAGGTCTAATGCCAAGTGCAAAAAGTACAACTATCTCATTGTCATTTGAGAGTTTAAAAAGCGCTAGTGTTATAGCTACGAAAAAAGAGATAGGAAGAGTGTAAAATAGCAGCTCTGGCAACATAAAGAAAAAAAGTTTTGCCATCTCAAAAATAGTAAGTTGAATAACTGCTGTATAGGTAGCTAATTTTATTAGAAACACAATTGAAGCAATTGAGAAAAGCGGTAAAAAGATAGATAAAAATAGAATTGAGACAGACTCTCTTATGTAGTTTTGAACAATTTTCATCAGTAGTTAGCCTCAATATAGCGCATAATAGCACTATCATAAATATATACTATAAAAGTAGCTGCTGTTAAAAAAGGGACAAAAGGAACCCTCTGCTCCTCTTTAGAGCCTCTTAGGGCAAAAAGCATAACAGGAAGAGCTAAGAGTGCTGAGAGGAAAATAGCTACAAGCGTTAGTTTAACCCCAAGAAGAGCGCCCATTGTAGCTGCAACGATTATATCGCCTTCCCCCATAGCTTCTATAAAAGGGTAGGTATGGTAGTTTTTACTCCATGAAGTAAGAGTTTTTTTAGCTTCTCTCTTAGCTGTTGATGTCAAAATATATGAGAGTGCAAATCTAAGAAGAGTGAAGCTTCCAGCAAAAAGAAGAGCATTTTGAAAATTAAGCACTATGCCAGATAAACTCCAAGCACCAAAAATTCCAAAGAGCAGTGCTAACAGATTGAGAGAATCTGGAACCATTTTATATCTAAGGTCAATTAAAGATAGCGCTAAGAGAGTTAAAAAACTACATGTAATAAAAAGAGTAGGTAAGCTAAGTCCCATCTTAAAAACTAAGCCAAGAGCTATAAGAGCACTTAAGAGCTCTATAATTGGGTACTGAATTGATATGTCGGATTTGCAAAAGGCGCATTTTCCTCTTAGAAAAATCCAAGAAAAAATAGGTATATTGTGCCAAGGCTTTAAACTCTCATTGCATTTTTGGCAGTGAGAATTTACAAAAACAGCACTCTCATCTTTTGGAACTCTTAGGATTACAACATTTAAAAATGAGCCAAAAAGAAGAGCTAAAATAAAAGTAAATGTAAGTTCCACTACTTCAGCCCTCCAAATCTTCTCTCAATTTTTGTAAAATCGTTTAATGTTTTTTCTAGCTCATTGACACTAAAATCAGGCCATAGGGTATCTGTAAAAAATAGTTCAGCATAAGCACTCTGCCAAAGTAAAAAGTTTGACAACCTGTGATCTCCACCTGTTCTGATTAGTAAATCAACATTATCTTTGCAATCTAGTGCATCTAAGAGCATAGCTTCTGTTATATCGTCGTCTCTTTTTTTTACTCTGTTTATCGCTCTTAGTATCTCATCATGTGCACCATAATTTAGTGCAAGGGATTGAACCAAACCATCACAATGTGCACTTTTTTCTTCTACATCTCTTATGGTTTTTTGAAGAGAAGAAGAGAAGGCGCTGATGTCTCCAATTGGCTCAAATCTGATGTTGTTCTTTAGATAAGTCTCAAGTTCACTGTTGAGATATTTTTCTAAAAGTTTCATTAAAAATTCAACTTCCAGCTTAGGTCTTTTCCAGTTTTCCGTTGAAAAAGCGTACAGAGTGAGTCTTTGTATCTCTTTATGTTTGGCACAAAACTCAGTGACAGCTCTTGCTACTTTTGCACCAGCTTCATGTCCTTTTACTCTTTTTTTTCCTCTAAGCTCAGCCCAGCGTCCATTGCCATCCATGATTATGGCTATATGCTTTACTCTATTCATATATTTTTAGCATGCTCTAAAATCTCAAATGCGATATTTAATTTGTCGCAAAGAGCTATCTTCTGATGTTTATTTTTTGACAAAAAATCTACGCTGTTTGTATCTGTTGCAAAACTTGAAGAGTCTTTTAATATATTTAGACAAACAGCATCAAGAGATTTTTTTTCTAACATTTTTTGAGCATTTTGCAAAGCATTTTGCTCATCCATTTCAGCTTTAAAACCTATAGTTGTGATGCCCTTTTTGTCTATCGAACTTAAAATATCTAGGTTCTCTTTGAGTTGAAGATTCCACTCACTCCCAAGAGACTCTTTTTTTAACTTCCCGCTTTGAGCATAACTTACAACATAGTCGCTAATGGCAGCTACCATAAAAAGATATGGTTTTTTTTGAATAAGATGAATCTGCTCATCTCTCATAAGTGTTGCCTTTGATAGCTTTCCTTTTTTAGCAATTCGAATAGAGTCGTTTAGATATTCAGCCATTTCAGCAGAACTCTCTACTTTGATTGTATATAAATCAAGTGGCAACTCAGGCTCAAATTTAGTAGAGATAAGATTTACATCTGCACCTCTACAATATAGTGCAGTAGCCATAGCAGATGCCATTTTTCCGCTTGAGAAGTTTGAGAGAAAGCGTACATCATCAATCTTTTCAATAGTTCCACCACCTGTAACTATAACTCTTCTATCCATCCAAAACGTATCTCTTAGAAGCGCTTTTGCACAGTGCCAAAATATCTCAAGAGGCTCTGCCATAGCACCATTGCCAACACTTTTACATGCGAGCTCCTTAGTTTGCGTTTCAACTATCTCATAGTTTGCAATTGCTAACATCTTCAGATTTGCTTTTGTAATTGGATTATTTATCATATTTGTATTTGCAGAGGGTGCTATTATTTTCAGGTCTGGATAGGCTAGGGCGGACTCTAGCAAAATATTATCCGCTATTGCATTTGCAAGTTTTGCTATCGTATTTGCAGTTGCTGGAGCGATAACAAAGAGGTCTGCCCACTGAGTAGTTTTTATATGGTTATGCTCATTTGCCCATGACTCATTTGTGTCATCTAAAACCATATTTGAACTAAGAGCTTCAAAGCTAAGAGGCGCTATGAACTTTTTAGAAGCTTCGCTCATTACAACTTTGACTTCTGCTCCCGCTTTGCTAAAGAGTCTAACAAGCTCAAGAGACTTATATATGGCAATCGAGCCAGTAACGCCTAAGAGTATCTTTTTACCTTTTAACAAATCCGCTGGAATAACCATCTAAAACCTCTTACTTATAACATAAATGCGTATTTTAGCAGGAAAAATCTTATTCTTTTATTTTTAATTTTTTAGCCTTAAAACCATTTTTAGTTGATAGGAATCAATTATTTAAATTATTAATGTGTTAAAATTTCAACTTATAATAATTAAAAGGAAAATTTATATGAAAAAAATACTGTTGTTGGCGATTACTCTATCGTCATTACTTTTTGCTCAAACTGAAAATGAAACATGCAAGAAGTGTCATCCAGACATAGTAAATGAGTTTGAAGGCTCAATGCATAGAAATGCAACTTACTATGATGATGAGATTCATAAAGCTGTATGGGATATGCACCCATCAAGAGATAGCGGTAAATATAGTTGTGCTGAGTGTCATGCTCCAAACGCAAAAGATGAAAAAGAGGTGGCACAGGGTATAACTTGTGTAAGTTGTCACACCATAAAAGATGTAGAAGAGCATGCGGGTGCAAATAAAAATGTATATTCAAAAGATAAGAAAACTTTCTACTCAGCTGAAGCAGGAAGAGAAAATGAAAAAGTAATTTATAAACAAGAGAGCTCTTGGTTGGGTATGAACAAAACTACAGTAGGCTCTCCTTATCATGATATAGATTACACAAATGAGAAATATTATAATGGGCAAATGTGTATGGGTTGTCACTCTCATAGACAAAATTCAAGTGAGTTTATGATTTGCGAAACAGGTAAAGATGGTGCGCAAAACAAAGAGGAAAATTGTATTACATGTCATATGCCTAAAGTTGAAGGAACTGCAACAACTATTAGACAGAGCCAAAAACATGCATATCACGGGTTCGCTGGTGCTCATAAAAAACCAGAGCTTCTTTCACAATATGTTGAGATTGAACTTGGTAAAAAAAGTAATGGTTTTGATGTATTTGTTACAAATAAAGCGCCACATGATTTGATGTTGCATCCTCTTAGAGTTACGGAGTTGAGAGTAAAAATTATAAGTGAAAAAGAGAGTAAATCTCTACAAACTTTTACATTTGTTAAAGTTATAGGAAATGAAAGCGGACCGTCAATGCCTTGGCTTGCAAATCAAGTTGTAGTTGATACTATGTTAAAAGGTAATGAAAAAAGAGCAATTCCTTATACTGAAGTGCTGAAAAAAGGGGATAAGGTTGAAGTTGAACTTGGATACTATCTTGTAAATCCAAAAGCGCTTAAAAAATTAAACTTAGAGGGCAACAAAAAAGCTGAGAAATTTACAGTTCTTAAGCAAAAAAGTTTTATAGCAGAGTAGCACTTAGCTACTCTACCTCCTCCTCATACCTGACTTTCCCACCAATATCTTCATCCCTATATGTGCTATGTGTTCCATCACAAAATGGGAAGTTCTTACTAGATTTACACATGCAGATATGATACTGTTTAGTTTTTTCAACTGTTACTTTTTTTGGCATACAACTGCTTCCTTCATGTTTTCCATCACAAAAAACACCACCCTCGCTTCTTCCACATGTACAAATATAATATGGAATCCAAGCTTCCAACGTAACGCCGTTTGGTTTGTTGTCAAATACTATCGCATCTTTACACATAATAAACTCCTTTAATTACTCATTTGCTAAACATTATATTTAATGATTTTTAAAACACCCCTTATGATATACTTCTGTATCTTAAAATGAGGATTTTAAAATGATAAAAGTTCTATTAATTCCACTCTTTTTTATGCTTTTTTCTGGATGTGTAGATAAGAAAAATGTTTTGTTTATAGATAATATGGGTATTTGCACCAAAAGTATGGCAACGCTTCATCTGCGTGAGGTTGAGATGCAAAACAATGCTCAGACGTTTAATGTTACATCAGATGAGTTAACTCTTGCTCTTGTAAATGCACTCAAAGAGACAAACTGCTTTGTGGTTCTTACATCAAAGACTAATTCTCTTGACTCAAAAGATGATTATTTCTTAGATGTGAAGGTGAACCTTTCTCAGGATAAAGAAAAAAGTAAGCAGAATATTTTCAAAACGGTTGAAAAAGAGCACCTACAAATGCTGATTTCTCTAAACGCTTACAATAACGGAAACAAAGTTGTGGCAAATGCAAAAAGTGAAATCGTTATCGATAAATCAAAAATTTTAGGCTTTAAACCAGAATCAGACACACTTGGCGACAAGCGTATGCTCATTAAAAATGCTACAAAACAAGTATCCATAGCTATCAGTGATGGATTTCTAAAACTGAGATAAGGTGCACTTTTAGCACCTTAATCAAAACCTTTTAATTTTAAACCGCTAGTTTTAATCTCCCCATATACCTAAACCATTTTAATTATCTAAATATAGCAAATATGATATTTATTATCAAAATCAGAATAAATTAAGCAATTTGGCTATATGATTTTGATTTTACTTATCAATAAAGGTTGAAATATGGAGTATTTAAAAGAGAGCGTAGATTATGGGATATTGGCGATACTCTTTTTTATGAGTTTTGTATCTATTTGGCTCTCTATTGAGAGATATTTTTTTTATAAAAGTGTTGATTTAATGGAGTATAAAACAAAAAATGAGGTAGAGGTTATTTTGACAAATAATCTCTCTACTATTTCAAGTATAGCTTCAAATGCCCCATACGTTGGGCTTCTTGGGACTGTCATGGGGATAATGGTTGTTTTTTACGACATGGGGCAAAACTCATCTTTAGAGACCTCAGTTGTAGTTATAGGGCTCTCTTTGGCGCTAAAGGCAACAGCGCTTGGGCTTTTAGTGGCGATTCCTTCCATGATGCTCTATAGTGCATTTTTGCGTAAAACGGATATCTTATTTGCAAAGTGGGAAGATGAAATCAATAAAAAGATATGAGGGCATAAATGTTGTCCCATTTATAGATGTTCTGCTTGTTTTGCTTGCGATAGTGTTTGTTATATCTAACTTTATAGCACTTGGAAAGATTGATGTTAAGTTGCCAACTTCATCTACAAAAGAGGCGATAAAAGATGTAAAACATAACATAGTCATAACAGAAAATAGTGAGTTGTATGTTAATGATGCGCTTGTTGATAGGGAGGAGTTTAAAAGAAGGCTTTTTGAGTTTTCAAAAGATGATGTTATTACGATTGTCTCTGATAAGAAGGCGCTTTATGAGGATTTTATCTTTGTAGTTGATGTTTTAAAAGAGAGAGGTTTAGAAAAAATCTCAATGGCTACAAAAAGATGAAAGAGCTACCACAAATAGACTCAAAAGAGCTCTTTAAAGGTGAAAAAATAGTTCGCATAATCCATGCCAATCAAGTATATACGCTTAGAATCACGTGTGAAAACAAGCTTATACTAACAAAATAGGAGCTTTGTATGAGAGTAGTAAGCAGAAGTAGCATAAGTGGTTTTTATATCTCTCTAGCTCTACATGTAGTCGCTATCTTTACTCTTGTTTATGCCCTAGATACAAAGAGTAAACTTCCCACCCCTTTAGAGCCCATGTTTATCTCTTTAAAAAATTTTGAACTTCCAAAAGAGGTCTCTTCAAAGGTAGCAAAACCAGAGCCTATAAAAAAAGAGATAGTTCAAAAATCAAAAGTAGCCAAAGTTGAAAAAAAAGTGGAGGTTTTAGAGCCTAAAAAGATAGAGCAAGAAGTGCAAACTCCTGCAAAAATAGCAAAACCTCTAAAAGATAAATCTGCTCAAACTAGTAGTGCACCACAAGAGAGCACCAAGGCGCAAGAAAATCATGAAGCAAAAGAGGATGTTATACAAGAGAGTATAGCGCAAAGCGAGGAAGCAGAACAAGAAGAGTATGAAAAAACAAATTTTCATAGTATCCGAGATATGGTTTTGGCAAATCTAAAATATCCAAATAATGCAAGAAGAATGGGACTTCATGGAACAGTTGAGATAGTTTTGGTTATAGATACAAATGGAAAACTTATAGATGTTATTTTGCATAAATCTTCAGGACACTCTCTTTTGGATAAGAGCGCACTCAAATCAGCAGACAAACTATGCAAAGCAACTCTGCCAGCACCTCAGAGAGTCTCAAGAGTAATGCTTCCAATCTACTTTGCACTTAACTAAAAACTCTAAAAATATTGATTTATGATAAAAGAGCTAATCGCAACCCTGATAAAAAACAGAGCTCTCAGTTGTATGTTTGATATTAGTTATCATAATCAGAAATAATTAAGTATAGTTTTTATACCATTCTGATATTAAATATCAAAAAGGAAAAAATAGTGAATAAAATAAAGTTGAGTCTTTTGGCTGCATTGCTCTTAAATTCGCAAATAAGCGCAAGTGATACAGTAGAACTAGAGCAAATTAGTATAGCTACAAAAACTTCAAAAAGTATAAATGGAGTTGCGGCAACAGTTGAAGTAGTTACACAAAAAGAGATAGAGCAGATGGGGGCGTATAGTCTCAAAGAGATCATAGAAAGAGCACAAGGGTTAAATGTCATGTACGGTACATTTCCAAATGCCTCTTCAAAGAGCAAAGCTTCTATAACCATAAGAGGAATGAGTGCAAACGGCACTCTTATTTTGCTTGATGGCAGACGATTGGCAGGTGAAGTGCAAAACCCTTACGACCTTGAGCGGATTCCTGCTTCTGTTGTTGAGCGCATTGAGATTGTAAAAGGTCCTATGAGTTCACTTTATGGTGCAGATGCTGTTGGAGGTGTTATAAATATCATCACAAAAAGACCTAAAGATGCTCTTAAAATCGATGCAGGTGCAAGATATGGGGCAAATGGTGATGGTGAGGCAGATAGCTTAAATTTAAATCTCTCTATCCAAGATAAGATAGATAAATTTGCATATAGTGCGTATGCGACTATGACTACTACAAAACCATACACTCAAAAAGAGAGCGAGAATGTTTGGGCACCAGTTCCAGGAAACAGAGTAGCTCCATCTGCTCATCCAAATCCAAATATAAGCGGCAATATAAAAGACAGCTACAAACAAGATGTAACTTACCGTGAAGATAGTGATGTTTATACTTTAGGCTCAAGAGTGAGTTATGACTTTTCATCAGATTTTACACTTGGGTTTGATGTTAACTACTTTGTGGAGGAGCGCGAAGGAGCATATATAGGCTACTTCCATCCATCTGCTTATGGGGTGCCTCTTTTTAATGTTCCTGTTAACTCAAGCGATAAGAACAACCGCTTAGATTTGAGTCTTGATGCTACTTATAAAGCTATGGATGAGTTAGAGATAAAAGCAAGAGTTTATAACAGCAACTATGAAAAAAGAAATAAGACTACAGCAAGAGAGTACGCTGCTATGGGGTATGCAAGTGAGGAAGCATCTGCACAAAACGGTATGGATGCGGATGTGGATATAAAAGTAGCTGAACTTAGCGCACTATACATGGCAAGTGATGAGCACTTAGTTACTATAGGAGGCGAGTATAGAGAAGAGACAAGGGATTCAAGTGTTTTTTCTCAAGCAAGTACCCTCACTAGAAAAGAGATGGATTATAAATCGTTTTATCTGCAAGATGAGTGGCAGATGAGTGAAAAACTAAGCGCAATAGTTGGTGCTAGATATGATGCGATAAGCAATGCAGATTCAAAAGCAACTTTTCGTCTAGGCGGTGTTTATGAGTTTGACAAAATGGCATCTCTTAGAGCAAATTTTGCGCAAGGGTATAGAGTGCCAGATATCAGAGAGATGTATATCTTTAAGCAGACTCCAGCAGGGCTTCAAGTTGGTGCCCAAGCAATGGGATATGACTTAAAGCCAGAGTCCACAAACGCTTATGAGATAGGACTTGGTGGACAAAATGGAGTTGTGAGTTATGATTTGGTCTTTTTTTACAATGATGTCAAAGATATGATAGCTCAAACAATGGGGCTCTATGGTGGAAATGCTGCTTATACATTTGAGAATGTCGCAGATGCAAATACTAAGGGTATTGAGTTGTCATTAAAGTATAAGATAAGCAGTGATTTGAGCAGCAGTTTCTATTGGAGTGAATTAAGAACAAAAAATGAAGCAACAAAAAAAGATTTAGAGTTTCAGCCAGAGAGAACTGTAATGCTAGGAGTTGACTATAAGTTTACACATGCACTTAGCGGAGGCATTTTTGCAAAGTATATAGGAGAACAGTACTATACAAATGTGTTAAACAGAGGTGCGCCAAACGAGAGCCGTATGGAAGCAACAGCTGATGGATTCACAACACTAGATTTAAGAGGCGAATACAAGCTAAATAAAACTTTTGATATATATGGAGGTATAAACAATATAACGGATGAAAAAGTAGAGGATGTACTTGGCTCAAATGTGGGCGTTTACTATTTTGCAGGTCTAAGAGCACACTTTTAGGAGTTAAATAATATTTACTAAGTGTAAATAATGATTTAAGAGCAAGAGGGCACCTACTTGGTGCCTATAATTTAAAACAGACACAAAAAACTACAAGCCAGCAAACTCTTCAGATAGCATTCTTTGATTTTAATAGATGGCAAGAGAATAAGTGCTAGTGATTCGCTTATTGGGATGAGTGATTTTGCATATAGCTGGGTTCCTCTTAATGCCATAAAAAAGATAGAAGTCATCAAAGGTCCTATGAGCTCACTTTATGGCTCTAGTGCAATCGGCGGGGTGGTAAATATCATTACAAAAAAACCAACAGATAGTTTTTTTGGAGAAGTTGATGCAAAGTACGGCTTTAGCAGTGCAGATGGCGGAGATGAACAAGACTACTCAATAAATGTTGGAGGCAAGATAACCGACAAACTCTCAGCAACTATTTTTGCTCAAGCAATTAAGATAGAGCCTATGAAAGATGGCACAAATGTTTTAGCCAAAAGAGAGGGCAGGGATGTTAAAAATGCTATTTTAAACCTCTGGTACGATATAGATGACTCACAACAAATAGCTATCTCATCCATGAGAGGAGATGAGATTAGAGATAATCTGAAATACAAAGAGTACTACGATATTGAAAAAAGTCATGACTCCATAGAGTATAGAAAATATTTTGATAATGTAAAAATGAATCTAAAATATTACATGACATCACTAGATGCTCACTCGGATGATACAAGTCTGCTCTATACACATAAGATGGATGATGAGGTCATGAATGCGGAGTTTGCAATAAGCGCGATTGATGATAACTACATCATACTCGGCGCAGAGAGAAGAGTTGAGAAGTATCATAAAGCCTATGATTTTACTCCTGCAAAAGATTTTAAAGATGAGATAGATTACACATCGTTTTATCTTCAAGATGAGATAGCAGTTGGAGAAAAAACTCTTCTTACTCTTGGTGCAAGATATGACAAGCATGAGAAGTTTGGAGCAGAGCTAAGCCCAAAAGCAAATCTTGTTTATAAACTTGATGAATATAACAGATTAAAAGGCGGCTACGGACATGGCTTCAACGCTCCCTCTTTAACTCAAAACTCAGATGATTATGTCCTTGCATACCCCATAAATACCTCTTCTATGCCTATGCAGTTTTACAGATTTAGGGGAAATAGCGCTCTTAAGCCAGAAGTCTCCGATAGCTTTGAAGTTGGGTATGAGTATGCAAGAGATACAACCTCATTTAAAGCAACTGTTTTTTATACAAAAGTGAGTGATCTCATTACCTATAAAGATAACGGAACAACTGTAGCAATGCCTATAGCATATCAGGAAAAACTATATTCAAATGTTGATGAAGCGGCTATTTATGGGCTTGAAGTGGAGTATGAAGAGAAGGAGATTTTATCTAATTAACTCAACTTTCGCACATAGAAAATCCTAAATTTCCTACATTCAAAAGCATCAATAAAGCCCATAAATAGGCACATTTTAGTATAATTTGTTACCACAACATCTTAACATAAAGGCTTATTTTATGGGTATTGATAATTCTATCGAAGTTGCTATAAGCAATGTATTAAAAAATCCAATTTTAACCGCACTCCGTGAAATTAACATCTCAAAAATACTCAAAGAGAGTAATTACAAAAACTTTCTATTTTTATCTCTTTTAAATATTTTAAAAAAATAACTTACTTTAGTTTCCACTCTCTCATGTGAAAACTAAATAAGATGAGATTAAAAACTAACCCCACCCTGAACTAAAACCCTAGTGCTGTACTTAGGTTCACTTGTTACTTCTTCACTACCTATTGCAGTTGCAACTTGAGCTTTAGCAAATAGTGATTTGTATGAAGCGTAGTAACTTACTCCTACATCTTGAAGAGTTCTGTTTTGAAAAGTAGGGTCTTTACTGTCATCTTGCATTGAAGCATATCCAACGTCATAGAATAGTCCAAATTTATGAGAGTAGCTATTTATTGTAGGGAGTGCTCTTGTTAACTCAATACTCCAGAGTAAGGCATTTTCTGCGCTGTGTTCTGAATCTGGAAATAGTTTAACACCGTTACTTCCACCTATGGACATATCTTCACTTCCATCAAGGTTTTTACCGCCTAGAGCTTTTTGAGCTTGTAGGTTAGTTTGAAGTGTTAGCTCTTGTGGCAGTAGCGTTGAAATACCAACATAACCATTTACTTTAGAGTAGTTTCCTTGTGTGTTTGCTCCTGCTGCATCTGCTATTTTTGAGGCAGCGTCAATAAACTTTAAATTTCCATAAGTGTATGAGACTCCTGAGTTTATCTGTGAGTCAAGTCCAAAGAGTTTTTGCTCTTTAGTGTAAGAGAGGGCAAGGTTGATTGACTTAGCATCTTTATCACTTGTAGTTACTCCTGCTTGTTTATCATTTAAACTCTTTATTGCTAGAGTAGATGAGACTCTTAGAGTCTCTAATCTTGTTCTGATGATTGGATAAGATAGAGTTGCATCAAGTGTGTTTGATGTTCCATAAGCATCAAGAGATTTGTACTCTTGAGCTAAAGAGTAATCTGTTTTAGAGTAACCTACCTCTGCTCTAAGACCATTTGCCATAAGAGGAACACTATAAGCAATTCTTCCGTTTTTTAAATCTCTCTCACTACTCATAAGCCCACTTAGACTGAGCTTATCTCCTAAACCTGCAAGAGAGTTAAGGTTTACTCCTACCATTAGTCTATTTTCGCCTGTATATCTGCTTCCGTAGTTATCGCCTAAGACATATCCGTCATACCAAGGTTTAGTTTCTGTTGTTATAGCAAAGTCACTTGTTCCTACTTCTTGCCTAGGTTTAACATCTGCTGCTGTTACTTTTGCACCAGGGGTGTCATTTATGATAAGCATGGCACGCTCTAGTGTATTTGTGCTTACTATGTTTGCACTCTTTACATCATCAAGCATCGCTTGGACTATCGGTGTTCTTACATGTGAGTTATTCTCTAGTATAAACTTACCGTAGTTTCCCTCTATGATTGCAATCTCTACAACACCATCTTGCATACTCTGAATAGGGATATAAGCACGAGCCACAAAGTAGCCATTGGCACGATACTCTTTAGTGATGATAGAAGCTACCTCTTGAAGCTGTGCAAATGTTAACTCTTTGTCCATGTAAGAGCCAATGAGAGATTGAAGCTTTGATTCTGACATGTGAATAGCACCTGTGATTTTAAAGCTTTTTACAAAGATTGTTTTTCCGCTTTTATCATCTTGCATAACAGGTGCATACTTTTGCACACCACCTACTTCAACCAAAGGAGTTACTTTTTTTGGTAGGTCTTTTGGAGGTTGAACCTCTCTTTGGATATCGCTGCTTGAGGGGATAGAAGCCCCAACGAGAAGTGAGCTTGTTACAAATGATAAAGTCAGTGCTTTAGCTGTTAAATTTGTTATTTTCATTATTTTCATCTCTTTATTCCTTAGTTACTTTTTTTCTTAGGAGTTTTAGTTACATAGAACTGTTGATCTACGCCCTCTGGTAGATGCACTCCACCGTTTACAAGGTCTATGATAGAGTTATATGCGAACGGTACTCTTACATCTTGAGTTGAATCTCCCATAGCCTCTTTTATCTCGCTTAGTGTTACGAGTGCATTAGCTTCTTCGCCTTTGGCGGCTATAGAAGTTATTTGTACACTACCAGTTTGTACCCCAAAGTTTGTAGCTAAGTTTGTATTTGCTTGTTGCATCGCTAGAGAAGGAGTTACACTAGGTGCATTTGTTGCCAAGAGATTTACTAAAATATTTGGAACTTGAACTGTAGTTTGGATTCCATTGATAATAGGTGTTAGTATATCTCCTGTGTTATTATGCTTTTGAGGTGTAGGCGGAGTAATTGGTTCTGGAATAGGTTCAGGTGTCGGTGTCGGAACTGGTGTCGGAACTGGTGTTTGTGTTGGTGCAACATCCGTTTTAATCTTCCAAATAGGTGTTGCTCCATTCATACTAAGCAGAGGAGTTCCAACAGCTAAAGCACTATCGCTTGCAATATCCCATCCAGCATCATTAAAGGTGCTAAATTTTTGAAGCTCTGCTGTTGTTTTGCCAGCAACACCTGAAGACCCGTTTCCTACACCAACGGTAGGTTGTCCTGTTGTTTGCATGTCCCAAAAGCTATTGGTTAGAGTTGTTCCTTTGCTCCACCCTACTAATCCACCCAACTTAGTAGTTCCAGTTATTAAACCTGTAGCATAGGTATTAGTAATGAATCCTATGCTTGACCCTGCCAATCCACCTAAATTATCAGTTCCACTTACCGAAGTTGTGGCATAGGCATTAGTAATAGTTCCAGAGGTTGATCCTACTAATCCACCTATATGACTATTTCCACTGACTGAACCTGTGGCATAGGCATTAGTAATGGTTCCCTCATTTGCTCCCACCAGTCCACCAACATACACTTTTCCAGTAATATCAACACTAAGGACACCTATATTTTTTATTGTTCCTTCATCTACATTTCCAAAAAGCCCTACACAGTCTTTTGCACTATCATTTATATATAAGTTTGAAATTGTATGGTTTAAACCATCAAAGGTACCTTTAAACTTATTGGTTTCATCTCCAATAGGATTCCAACCTGTACCGCTGTTTGTGTAGCCTGCGGTTGTACTCCCCATGTCATTGGATAGATTGAAGTAGTAGTTGTGTGTTAAGATATTGCTGTTGTTAATATTTTGGAGTTGCGTCCAGTTGGTGATGGTGTAGGGGTTTAGTGCGGTTCCAAATCCACTGTTAAAAAGAGTGTTGTCAAACTTTGTGGCACTTCGTAAAAAGGGTAATGTGATTGCATCGGTTGTATATCCACTGGTTTGGGAAGCCGCTGTTCCCCAAATCGTATTCTCCCAAATTGCATCTGTGACTAAAGCTAAAAGTTGGGCTTTTGTTTTACCATAACCACTATCACCCATAGTGCCTGTATTGGCTTGATTGTCATAGTAAGCGTTTGTGATAGTTCCTCCAATGAAGTCAAGTCCAACTAAACCACCCACATAAGTCGTTCCACTTACTGTTCCTGAAGCATAAGAATTTATGATGGCTGAACTGCTATATCCTGCTAATCCACCTACCTTTCGTGTTCCACTCACCGTGACTGTGGCATAAGAGTTTTTGATAGTTGAATTGTTGACATTAGCTCCTACTAAACCACCTACCCACTCATACCCATTTACCAAGCCTGTGGTATAAGCATTTTTGATAATTGATGTACTACTATTATTTACTCCTACCAAAGCCCCTACGTAATTGTAGCCTGTGATATTAACACCAACTAAGCCAACATTTTGTACTGTAGCAGTATCTATTATTCCAAAAAGTCCTGTATGGTATCTTGTAGTATCATTGATGGTTAGATTTGAGATGGTATGCCCCAGTCCATTAAAGGTTCCCGTAAAGCCAAAATAATTAGTAATATATTCATACATCTCGGAATCATATATCACTTCACTTGTAAAAATTGGTATCCACCCTTTACTACCATTCCAAGAAGAAGTCACACTCGCATCTATATTGCTTCCTAATTCATACTTCCCACCAAGTGCTTGATTCATCCACTGGAGTTGGTTGACATTGTGGATAATGACTTTACCATCTACGCCAAAGACAACTTTATTGCGTACATTAGCTGCATTGAAATAGACACCACCGTTTGTGGTGTTGGTGTTTTCTATGGTTTTATTGACATTTATACTATCGGCTGATAATGTTAACTGTTTGTCTGTGCTCCAAATTATATTTTCATTGACAGTAATATTGGTAGTTGCTTGGAGTTCTATATTTGCTGTGCTAAGGGCGTTTTGAATCGCAGTTACACTCACACTCTCTCCTGTTAAAACATCTCCACCGCTAGATTCGATAATGACATTATCAGGGTCAATGAGCCATTCTTTGGTTTTGATAATGGTAGAATCTTCTACATGTAAAGATTTTCCCGAAGTCTCCACAAACCCATCTTTTGCAGTGATAGTTCCGCCAATCTTTACCGTTCCGCCATGAGCAAAAAGCTCTACCTTGCCTGTTATACCATCAATAGAGTTAGCTTCTATGATACCTGTATTGTTAACAACACCTTTTAGCAGTTCATTTACTGCATTTGTAGTTAAGTAAATCTCTCCGCCATCAGCGTAAATGGCACCTTTGTTCTCTACAAGTGCATCTAACACCCCTTTATCTACTCTTAGATTTACAAGTGAGTTTCCATTTAGGTTGATAGTTGCTTCACTAGCGCCTGTTAGAGTTACCTTTCCTCTTATGGCTGTGATAGTTCCATCATTTCTTACACTATTTGCAAGAAGTGAAGCGTAACCGCCATCTGTAATGTTGATAGTTCCCATGTTGATAACGCTTGCTGTACTCTCGCCTGTAAAGTTATAGTTACCTGCGTTAAAGTCTGCATCTGAGATATTTTTTGTTGTAGCTACAAGTCCAGCTGTGTTTATGCTTGCACTCTTGTTAAAAAGCACACCGTTTGAGTTTAGTATCCAAACTTGTCCGTTTGCGTTTAGTGCTCTCTATTACACTTCTCTCATTTCCAACTATACGGTTAAGAGCGATAGCATTTACATTTGGCTGAGCAAAATTAACTGTCTCATTTGCACCGATAGAGAAGTTTTGCCAGTTGATGGTGGCTTTGTTTGTGCTTTGGGTTATATTGGTTATTGCACCGCTTTGAGAGATGTTTGCAACACCGCTTGTTACTACTCCGCCTGTCGGCGAAGCTGAAAGTATTGTGATACTTCCTATTAAAGCAGAGACGACTAAGCTAATCTTTCCGCCTTTTAGGATGCGAAATCGTGAGCTAAAATCTGGATTGTACTTCATTTTAAATTCCTTTAAAACATTTATTTTCATTACTTTAACTAATGAGCGTTTGAAAAATGTTTGATGAAACTTAAAAAAAACTTATTTATAAAGGAATTTTAAACGTTAATGATGTTCCGTTATTATCAAAAAATATCACATCGGTTTTGAATCTGCTTTTTGCAAGAGTTTTAATAATATCCATCCCAATACCAGAACTTTGCTTCTTTCCTTTAAAGCCTATGCCGTTATCTGAAATTAAAACATTGATGAACTCTTTGTCTTGCGTGATTGTAAGTGTAATTTTGGGTGAACTTATGCTTTGAAAAGCATATTTGATAGAGTTGCTGACAAATTCATTGATGATGATGCCAAGAGTGATAGAGTGAGACGCACCTAGATAGATTTGTGTAGAATCTATCTCTTTTTGTATCTTTAAAACAGAACTTGCCAAAAGATTATCTAAAAGAGCGCTAACATAGTGTTTTATCTCTAAGGTTTTGTGCAACTCATCTTGATGAAGTTTATCGTGAGCTAAAGAGATTGCACTGATAGTATTGTGAATATCTTCTAGTGACTTTGATATATCTTCTTGGCAAGAGTGCAAAGAGACTATGCTTGAGATTACTTGAAGGTTATTTTTGACTCTGTGATCTAACTCTTGGTACAATAACTCTTTTTCTCTCTCCATCTCTTTTCGCATCGTTGTATCTCTGCTAATACCGTGGTAACCAATGATATTTCTATTTTTATCATAGACCGCTTTTGAAACTACCTCTCCCCAAATAAAAGAGCCATCTTTGCACTTGTGTTGTACTTCAAAAATAGAATGAACATCGTGTACGGCTTGTTCTTGATTCTCTTGTCTTTGTTTAATTCGCTCCATGACAATAGCTACTCCCTCGGGCGTAAACATTTCAAAGACATGACGACCCACCAACTCTTCAGGTTTAAAGCCTAGTTTTTCTTCGACACTTGGACTGATATAGGTCAAAATATGATTACTGTTAGCTTTCCAAATCACATCTGTAACATCTTCAGTAAGTTCACGATAAAGTGTTTCACTGGCTTTGAGTTTTTTTTCTGCAAGTTTTCGGTACTTAATTTCTCGTCGCAAGAGATAAATCCAGTAACCAACTACTGCAAGTATCACAAGGAGCAAAAGAGCATATTTTACAAGTGTTTTAACATTTGTACTATTATCAATACTAAGCCAATGATAAAATATTGCATCAAACTCTTCTTTTGGGGTAGTTGCCATCGCTTTTGTCAAAATGGGAGCAAGTGGTTCGTTCCCTTTTGTTAGTGCAAATGCTTGATAGCTTACATACTCTGTTTGACCCGAAAAACGCAGTGTACTAAAATCATTTTTCCTCATAACAAAATCTACAATATTGGCATCACCTACATAAGCATCGGCTCTATCATCTGTCACCATTTCTAAAGCTTCTTTCGTACTAGAAGCCAGTACAAGCTGAATCTTTGGGTATTTATTTTTTATAAATTCTCCCATAAAATAGCCTTTTTCAACAACTACACGCTTATTTGAAAGCTGTTTTAAACTTCCTATAAAAGCACCTTTTTTATTATCCACAATAATAGTTGGTGCAATATGGTAGGGTTCACTAAAGGTAAGATATTTTGAACGTTCAGGTGTTTTAACCGTGCTTGTGAGCATATCTAGTTCACCCTTTTGTGCAAGAGTAAGTAGCTCATCCCATGATTTGTTTTTTAGTATCTCAAAACGTACATCTAGTATCTTTTCAAGTTCATGAATATAATCTACAACAACACCTATGTGGTTGCCATTTTTATCTATCCACTCATAAGGTGCATAATTTGGATCCATTCCAACAAGGATGCGAGGATTATCTATAAGCCACTGTTTTTCTTCTTGAGTGAGTCCTAATTGAGCTGATTTTTGGGCAATTGATGTTGTAGCAAAGAGATGAAAAGTAATAAGAAAAATAAAAAAAACAGTTCTCATCAAAGTCCATCCACTTTGCATCCAAATCCACCCAAATACTCAAAAATAGTATGGTTTAATTTTTTCTTCAAACGATAAATAAGTCCTCTTTTTGTCGAATCATTCACGTATTCCTCACCCCAAATATAGTACTCAATCGTGTGCATGGGAACAAAGGAGCCTTTACTTAGATAACATATGTGAAAAAGTTGAGATTCTTGTTTTGAGAGAGTTATCTGCTCATTTTTATAAAAAAGCATCTGCGTTTCTTTGTTATAATAATAATCAAATGTGAGATTTTTGCCTTTGATGGAGGCTGAAACTAGCATGAGTGTAGCACTTAAACACTCTCCTTAAAAGGCTTGGTAATATATGCAACGGGATGAGTTTGAAGTGCTTTTTCAACTATCTCATCATCGCCATAAGAAGTAAGATAAACGACACTAAAATCACTTATCTTTTTTAACTCTTTTATCACCTCTATGCCTGATTCATTGTCTTCAAGCTTGATATCACTGAGTATGATATCGGGTTTATTGGCATGAAAAAGTGCATGAGCATCTTCAAAATTTCCCACATGACCCGTTACTTCAAAGCCTTTTTTTTCTAAAATTTTTGTAAGATCCAAAGCAATGAGAGGCTCATCTTCTATTATCATTACTTTATACATACTGCCCTTTGCTAATTGAGATTTTTTCTAATAACAAATTTTAATAAAAATATTACTCAACTTTCGCACTTAAATTCAAGTAATTCTTGAGTGATATTTTATAGTGTAGCAATTATACTCATAAAATCTTTATTTCAATTTGTCATATTTTAAGCCTACATGTATAAATTTACCTACAATTGTGTTTATGAAAATAGACATAGATATAGGCTGTTTTTTTGTTAGTGCTGCTCGTATAAAAAGCCTTTTTTAGAAAAAAAACTGTAGCAGTTTTAGTTCTCACGCTCTCTCATGTGAAAACTAAATAAGATAACTGATTTTGCAACTCCATTTTAATTTAATATCTGGATTTCAAACCCTTTTTCAAACTTGTATCTAATTTTATTGCAGTCAAGAATGTATTGAATATCTAAAAACTCATCTACTTCAAGCTCTTTTGCAGTTTTTATATTTACAACTCTGTTTTTTTTATTATCAAACTTAAAAGTAATAAATTTATTTATCTCATTGATGATTTGCTGCGCCATTTTTTACTCCTCTATTTATAGTTACATTTTGCATATTTATCACACTCAAAACAGTTCTGATTTTTCATAATTTTTATATATTCGTTATAAAGGCAGCTACTGTTGTTTTTTGAACACACTATTGGCAACTCTCTTTTTTTTGCTTCATTTCTAAAGTACTTCATAGCGTTGTGGTTTAAAAAAGAAGTTAGCATGACAACACATTCTATATCAATAGGTATGATTTTTTTGCATGTACTAGCTTTTTTTCTTGCATCCCAGTGGACTATTGACAAAACTCCAAGGCTCTTAAGGATTGACTCAATTGAGCTAATTTTATCTCCACCAATTACCAATACACTCATAATTTAGCCTTATCTCAGGGCTTGTGAAGCAAATTTACATATTTTAAAAGTGTCAATATGTGGATGACGCATTTTAAAGATTTTTGCTATTGGACAAACCAGTTTTTGATTTTTGGCAAATCCAGACTCTGCTATAAGTTTGTTAATTTCACTTTTTATTGATAAATCAGACATTTAATATCTCCTATATGATAATTGTTATCAAAATAATATCAAAGAGGAGCTTAATATTTTCTGATTATGATATTAATTATCAATTTTAAAAGATATTGCTTATTTTAAGGTTCTTTATTTTATTTTTTAGCAAAAAATTTATAGTAAAAATCTTTTATAATCCTTGACTTAGAAGCGCTCACCACAAGCTCACCGCTGTTTACTTTTCCGCTTCTTAGAGTTGTTCCAGCTGCTATCATTACATTGTCTTCTATTACTACAGGGGCAATTAACTGCGAGTCACTTCCGATGAAAACATTTTTGCCTATAACTGTTTTATATTTGTTTATGCCATCATAGTTACATGTAATAACCCCTGCGCCTATATTTGTGCCCTCATCAACGGTTGCATCGCCTATGTAGCTCAAATGTCCTGCTTTTACACCTTTTAGGGTAGATTTTTTTATCTCTACAAAGTTTCCTATATGAGTATCTTCAATATTTGAAGCAGGGCGTAGGTGTGCTAGAGGTCCAACATCTGAGTTTTTTACTATGCTATCTTCTATGACACTATGTGCTTTTATATGAGAGTTGATTATTTTTGACTCTCCTGTAATGCGGCATCCATTCTCAACAATACACTCACCTTCAAAAACAACACCCTCTTCAATATATATAGTTGAGGGGAGTTGCATAGTTACACCTGACTCCATTAGAGAGTTTTTAATTTTATCTTGCATAATAATTTCAGCATCAGATAGGTCTTTTTTTGAGTTTACACCTTTGTACTCATTTTCATTGACTAAAAGCGGAGTTATTTTTATTCCATCATTTCTTGCCATTGAGATTATATCTGTTAGATAGTACTCCTCTTGGGCGTTGTTATTTTGTAAAAGAGGGATATATTTTTCTATAATTTTTTTAGAAAATGCGTATATCCCAGCATTTACACTCTGAACTTTTAACTCTTGTAGCGTTGCATCTTTTTGCTCTACTATTTTTTTTACTTCTGCATCTTCTATGATAACACGACCATAGCCACTTGGGTTTTGTAGATTAAAGATAGACATAACAACATCGCCTTGTGCTTCTAAAAACCCATCGAGAGAACTTTTTTCTACAAGTGGCATATCGCCGTTTAAAACTAATACTCTCTCATTTTTTATATTCACACCCTTCATAGCTCCGCCAGTTCCAGGAAAGTTTATAGCGTCTTGTGTTACAAAATTTATATCATTGAAGTAGCGGCTCATAGACTCTACTACAGCATCTCTTTGATGTGCTACTACAACACTTACATCATCGCTTATCGCTCTTGAAGTTTTGATGATATAGTAAAGCATCTCTTTACCACAAATCGGGTGTAAAACCTTCGCTTTGGAGGATTTCATGCGGCTGCCTTTTCCCGCTGCTAATATAACTATACTAATTTTATTTTTATTCATAGTTGCTCTTTTTTTTAGTTAATAAAATTATATCTCTTAGCGGTTATATTTGAAATTAAAATATGAAAAATACCCTTTTAGTGTGGAGCCTAATATATTTTGTGGTATTATAAGCCCAATATTTTGCTATAAGGTATTTGAATGGATTTAGGTACGGTCATAGGTATTGTTTTGATTATGGCACTTCTTTTAGGTGCTATGGCTATGGGTGTTGGTATTGGTCCGTATGTAGATATTCCCTCTGTATTAATTGTTATTGGTGGAAGTATCGGCGCACTGATGATATCATTTAAACCTTCGCAGATGAAATCTTTTGTTAAAATTTTTATGATAGCTATAAAACCGCCACAAGAGGATAAAATAGAACTTATTAAAAAACTTGTACAGTTTTCAACCAAGGCAAGAAAAGATGGTATTTTAGCTCTTGAGAGTGAAGTTAACGATGAACAAAATGCATTTTTAAAAAAAGGGCTCTCCATGGCAATTGATGGAAACGAGCCAGATAATATTAGAGAACTCTTAGAGATTGAGATGGAACAAACAAGCACTAGACATAAGATGAATGGTTCAATCTTCTCTCAGTGGGCTGGATTAGCGGGAGCTATGGGTATGGTTGGAACGCTTATTGGTCTTGTTGCTATGCTTTTAAATATGGCGGACCCCTCTGCAATTGGTCCATCAATGGCAGTTGCCCTACTTACTACTATGTATGGTGCGATTATCGGAAACGTTGTCGGAAATCCAATTGCCAATATTTTAGGTATTAGAAATGATGAAGAGTCACTAGTTAAAGAGATGATTTTAACAGGAATAATGTCTATCCAATCAGGTGATGCACCAAGAGCATTAGAAGCAAAACTTTTAAGTTATTTAGCTCCAAATGAGCGTGTGAGTCAATTTAACTAATGGCGAAAAAAAAGTGCCCAGATTGTCCTACATGTATGCCAGAGTGGTTGGCAGCTTTTGGGGATTTAATGTCTCTGCTTTTATGTTTTTTCGTTCTTCTTCTATCAATGTCGAGCATGGATGCAAAAAAAGTATCTGAAGCTATTGGCTCACTATCAGGTGCGATGAGCGTTTTAGAAGGTGGCATAAAAACTGAAGTCTCAAAAAGACGTATCCAAGAATCAACTCCAATTGAGTCAACTGATGAGACTTCAGAGCAGGTAAATAGAATTTCAGCTGCTCTAAAAGAGATGAATGAGATACAAGAGGCACAGGCTTCTACGCAAGGAAGTGCTGCAGTAGTATCTTTAGAAGAGGCTCAAGATGGTTTTGTAATAGAACTTCCAGCATCTCTTCTTTTTAAACCAGGAAGTGCAGTTATACAAAATGAAGATTCACTTCTGTTTTTAAAAAGAGTAGCGTTAATAATTGGCGAGCTGCCAAATGAGACAACTCTAAGCGTATGTGGTCATACTGATGATCAAGGTCCAAGCGTAAAGGGTCCATATAAAGATAACTGGGAACTCTCATCAGCTAGAGCTATATCTGTATTACAAGAGTTGCTTTTAGATGGAGTAGATCCAAAGCGCATAAGTGCTGCTGGATATGCAGAGTTCTCTCCAAAGGCAACAAATGCAACGGAGAGTGGAAGAGAACAAAACCGCAGAGTTGAACTTCGTTTTTATGCTGGTAAAAACGCAGATAAATCAAAAGTACAACAGAGTGTTTTAGATAGGGCAGCAGCTCAATAATGTTTAGAATTTTTCTCTCTATTTTAATGTTAAGTGCAATCTCTCTTTTTGGGGCAGATAGTGTTGCTATTCCTACTATGAACTTTGAACTCTCAGCGCCAAAAACACCAGAGCAGTTGGTAAGCTCACTAAATGTTCTTGTCCTCTTAACACTTCTTTTTTTAGCACCGAGTATGGTGCTTGTTATGACAACTTTTACAAGGTTTGTTATTGTATTTGGTTTTTTACGACAAGCTCTAGGCACTCAACAAGTTCCTCCTACTCAGCTATTAGTTATGCTTGGTATGATTTTGACATTTTTTGTAATGGAACCTGTTGGAATAAAAGCTTATGAAGATGGAATAAAACCATATATAGAAGAGAAAATAGGGTACGAAGAGGCGTTTGATAAAACAGCTCTTCCATTTAAAAACTTTATGATTAGAAATACAAGAGAGAAAGATTTAGCACTTTTTTTTAGAATAAGAAAGATGCAAAATCCTACAACAATAGCTGAAGTACCTCTCTCTATCATCATTCCAGCTTTTGTTATAAGTGAATTAAAGACAGCTTTTGAGATAGGTTTTTTGTTGTTTTTACCATTTTTGGTAATTGATATGGTTGTGGCATCAATCCTTATGTCCATGGGTATGATGATGTTGCCGCCAGTTATGATAGCTCTGCCCTTTAAGATACTCATTTTTATTCTTATAGATGGATGGAATCTGCTTATTGGCAATCTTATAGCGTCAATTAAATAGATAAAGTAGATAAATTGAATTGTAAATATTTTGGAATATGTGGTGCATGTATAGTATATGATGGTGGATATGAGACTCAACTCTCACAAAAAGTAGAGTTAAACAAAGAACTGTTTGCACCTTTTTATATGGGTAAAATTTCTGTTTTTGAGTCTCCTCGCAGTAACTACCGCTCAAGAAGTGAGTTTAAAATCTGGCATGAGGGAGATGAGAAAATCAATTATGCTATGAATAGAGCAGATAAAGGCGGTGTTATCCTTATTGATGAGTGTCCGCAAGTTAGTAGTGCTATTTTTGCTCTTATGCCAAAACTCTTAAGGGCAATAAAACGCCATAAGATAGACTTTAAACTCTTTGGCGTAGATTTTTTAAGCTCAAATAGTGGCGAGATAGTAGTCTCTTTGCTTTATCACAGAGCTTTAGACTCCACTTTTAAAGAGATTGCAGAGATAATCTCTGATGAATTAGACATCTATATAATCGGCAGAAGCAGAGGTCAAAAAGTAGTTATCAAACAAGATTATGTAACTGAGATACTACATGTAGATGGTGTTGAGTTCAAATTTAATTATATTGAAAACAGTTTCACACAGCCAAATGCAAAAGTTAATGAGCAGATGATTGGATGGGCGCTAAGAGAGCTTCCTAATATGGACGCCGATTTGTTAGAACTATATTGTGGTGCTGGAAATTTTACAATACCTTTTGCTTCAAAATATAGAAAAATTTTAGCAACAGAAATTTCAAAATCTTCAATAAATGCTGCAAAATCAAATATGTCCTTAAACAAAGTGAAAAATATTTCCTTTGTTCGCATGGGAGTTGAAGAGTTTGTAGAAGCTCTTGATGGTGTGAGAATTTTTAATAGAATGAAAGAGATAGATATAGACTCTTATGAGATTAAAACTATCTTTGTAGATCCGCCAAGAAGTGGAATGGATGAGGCTACATGTAGATTTGCCTCAAGATATGAAAATATAATTTATATCTCATGTAACCCTCAAACTCTTCTTAGGGATTTAGAACTTCTTACAAAGACACATAACGTGATAGATATGGCTCTTTTTGATCAGTTCCCATATACACATCACGCTGAAATGGGTGCAAAACTTGTTAAAAAATAGCCAAAATATTAATGCTATAATTGCGCAAACAATTTAAAGACAGCATTATGAAAAAGATACTAATTATTAGCGATGGCGAAACGGCTGAACATTTTATTAACAGAGTTGTGGATGCATATACAAGTGAAAACATATACTATGTAGTGCAAACAAAACAGAAGAAATTTCCAAATGCAAATCCTTCACGCTTTAAATTTTATGAGTTTGATCCAACAAGTTTATATAAACTAGCAAATCTTCTTAAGATGGATTTTGTTCAAGTTATCATAGTTATGGACAACCCACTAGATGTTGAAAATACAATTTTAAACATTAGAAGCATAAAAAAGAATCTGCGTATTATTATCCTAAATAAGTGGAAACTAAAAAATGAAGATCCAAATATAGTTTTAATTAACTCAAAAGAGATTCTATCTTCAAGACTTCTTGATTATCTTCCAAATGTTCCTGTAATCGCCCAAAACGTAGGAATAGGCGAGGGTGAAATAATGGAAGTTTTAGTTCCATTTGGAAGCTCTTTTGTATATAAACATATCGGAGTAATTGAGCAAAAAGAGTGGAGAATTGTTGCAATTTACAGAAACAGAAAACTTATTATGCCAAATCGCCGCCGTATGATTCAGCCAAATGATTTGTTGGTTTTAGTTGGCGAGCCAGCGGTTTTAAGGTCAGTTTATAGAGCCATAAAAAGAGAGCTAGGACAGTTCCCAGAGCCTTTTGGCTCAAACATCTATATATATTTAGATATGGATTTAATTAAATACAAGCAGGTAGCAAAATTTATAGAAAGAGCCATCTTTGCACATGAGAAATTTGGACACACCTTAATCATAAAAATAGTAAATCCGAGTGACATCGAGACACTCTGGAGAGTTAAAGAGTATAGAAGTGATAACGTAATTATAGATATAAATTATGAGAGCAAAAATCTAAGAGAGAGCTTTTTTAATGATATAAAAATTTATCATGTTGGATTAGTAATTGTCTCTAATGAGATGTTTAAAAACTATAAGATGAGAAATATTCTCTATGAAGCACACGTTCCAGTTCTTAAAATTGCAGAGAAAAAGCTCTCTTCAGTAAAAGATGCTTCTATAATTCTTGGAGATAATCGTGATTTGGAAAAAATTTCATCAACTATTTTTGATATCTCTCAAAAAATGAACCTAAATATAGAGCTATATAACTACATGAATGAGCCCCAAGATGCAAAAGAGATGGTAATTGAACACTACTATAACCTCTCTACGATTTTTTCAAAGACAATTAAAGTTCTAAAAGAGAGTGAAAATCCGATTAAAAAATTAAAATACAAAGAGGATTTTATTCAGATTTTGCCATTTAACAAAAAATTAACACAAAAAACCATCTACTCTCTTCTCTCAACAGATAGTGAGAGACTTTATCATAAGCTAGATGGTAATCATCAAATCTTCATACCAATACAGATTTAAGCAGCCTCTTTAGCGATTTTTTATCCTTTTTTAAGTATTATATATCCACTTATTTTAATTAATTTTTGGACATATAATGCAAGTACATATAGAGCTTAAAAAAGTTGTAGATAACTCTTACGACATAACCATAGGCACACTTCCTACCCTCCATTTTGACACAAAAGTAGCAGTTGTTACAAACTCTACAATCTCTGCTCTTCACTTAGAGTATCTCTTGTCAAAGATAAGCGCAAAAGAGCTTTATGTTGTAACTCTAAGGGATGGAGAAGAGTATAAAAATCAACAGAGTATTGACACAATCCTTGAGGCTCTTTTTGAAAACCGTTTCAACCGCAAATCAATGATTATTGCATTTGGTGGCGGAGTTATTGGTGATATGAGCGGATATGCTGCTAGCATCTATCAAAGAGGGATAGATTTTATCCAGATTCCAACTACACTTTTATCTCAAGTTGATGCAAGCGTTGGCGGTAAAACAGGGATGAATAACAGATATGGAAAAAATCTAGTCGGTGCATTTCATCAACCTCGCGCTGTCTATATAGACCCACACTTTTTAACAACTCTTCCACCAAGAGAGTTTGGTGCTGGAGTTGCTGAGATAGTGAAGATGGCTGTTACTTTTGATAAAGATTTTTTTGAGTTTTTAGAGAGGGCTGATTTAAGCAAGCCAGAAATCTTGCAAGAAGCGATAAAAAAAGCTCTTCAAACTAAGGCTAAAGTTGTAACTCAGGATGAAAAAGAGCAGGGGATTAGAGCTGCACTAAACTATGGGCACACATTTGGACATGTTGTTGAAAATGAGACTGCTTACAAAGAGTTTTTACATGGAGAAGCTGTAGCCATCGGAATGGTGATGGCAAACGAGATGGCGATAAAGATGAACTACATGTTTGAAAAAGAGGCTCTAAGGGTTAAGGCACTTTTACAAAAGTATAACTTGCCGACAACTTATGCCATTAAAGATGTAAAAGCGTTTTATGAGGCTTTCTTTCTGGATAAAAAGAGTTCTGACTCTGCTATAACTTTCATTCTTCCTCTTGGAATTGGGGATGTTGTAATTACAGATAAAGTTGACACTGGTACCATTATGTGTGTTTTGAACAAATTTGGAAAGCAGTAGATGAGTAAAATATTTTTTTATCTACTTATCGCCTCATCACTACTCTTTAGCGATATTTTAAAGAGTGAGGTAAAGCCTACTCAAGAAGAGCTAGAACGTATAAAAATAGAGCAAGAGAGAGCTGTAAAAGATAAAATTTCTCAACTTGTCTCAGAGTTAAAAGTTATTGAAGAGAGGATTTCTAAAAGAGATAGTGTTTGGATAAAGAGTTATGCCTCTTATCTTACCTCTTTGGAAGTTCGAGAGAGTCTTGATAAAATTGTGGAGAGAATTAACTATCTTCAAAAAAAGAGAGATAAATCACTTAGTGAAGCAGATGAGCTAAATGCGCTTCTTGGTCGTGAGAAGATTTTAACATCACAAATTGAGAAATTAAAAAGAAAAGATAGCTCACCATTCTCAAACCTGATAACTCCGCCAAATATCGATGAGATTGCATCTGTTACAAATCCGTTAGATATTTTTATGGGTATCTCTTTGATGAAAACTCTAGATAAAGATTTCAGTGATTATGTTCTAAAAAAAGATGAACTAAATAAGCTAATAATACTATTAAGAGCAGAAATAAATATATACACTCAAATAGAAGCGATAGATACAGAGCATAAATATAAAGAACAGCTAGATTTTAAACTAAAACAGTTAGAGAGATTTGAATCAGCACTAGACACTATGAATGTTACAGTAGATGTTTATGAAAAAAGATTAGATATCATAACGGTAAATATAAATAAAGATATAGAAGTTCAAATTTTAAAACTTATTAAAATAGCTGTAACTATTTTTGTTGTTTTCTTGATATTTTTCTTATTAAAACTTATCATTAAAAAATATATTAAAGATAATGAACGCTTCTATATGGCAAATAAAATTATCACTTTTATCAACTTTACGCTCATTATTTTAATTCTATTTTTTAGTTACATTGAAAATGCAAACTATCTTGTTACTATTTTGGGGTTTGCTTCTGCTGGTATTGCAATTGCTATGAAAGATTGGTTTATGAGCATACTTGGCTGGCTTGTAATTGTCTTTGGCGGAAGTGTACATGTAGGAGATAGAATCCGTGTTGATATGGATGGAATGCAGTATGTTGGTGATGTTATGGATATCTCACTTCTTCGTATGACTATACTTGAAGATATAACACTCACCGCAGTTACTCAAAATAGAAGAGCTGGACGAATTATTTTCATACCAAATAACTATATCTTTACAAGAATGATAGCAAACTACACACACAGTTCACTAAAGACCGTTTGGGATGGAGTTAAGATAACTATAACCTTTGATTCTAACCACAAAAAAGCGATGCATTTAGCAAAAGAGATAACTAAGAAATTCTCAAAAGGCTACACAGACATCACAAGAAAACAGCTCAACAAACTAAGAAGCAACTATAGCCTTAAAAATACAAATGTTGAGCCTAGAATTTTCTCTTTCATTGAGCCAAATGGTATCTGTATAGATGCTTGGTATTTAACAAATGCTTATGGAACTCTTACACTAAGAAGTGTCATCTCAACAGAGATAATAGACGCTTTTTTAGCAGAAGATGATATAACTATTGCGTATCCTACACAGATGCTTCATATGGAGGCATCTGCTAAGAGAAAGCCTCCATTTGAGAGCGATGAAGTAGTATAAATGAAGAAAAAAGTATATTTTAAAACATTTGGATGTAGAACAAATCTTTATGATTCTCAAGTCATGATGAGCTCACTAAAAGAGTACGATATAACTGAGAATGAGAGTGAAGCGGATGTTGTAGTTATCAACTCCTGTACGGTTACAAATGGAGCAGATTCACATGTACGTTCATATATCTCACATGTAGAAAAAAACGGTGGTGCTAAAATCTTTTTAACAGGATGCGGAGCACATACAAAAGGTGAGAGCCTTTTGTCACAAGGCAGAGTCGCTGGAGTTTTTGGGCAGAGTGAAAAAGTAAAAATTGATGAGATGTTAAACAAAGATGAGCCTTTTTATGAACCTGGGGATTTAAACCACATAGATGAGAGCGTTGTTGATGATTTTATTGGTAAGAGCAGAGCTTTTATTAAAATTCAAGAGGGTTGTAACTTTCGTTGTTCCTACTGTATCATCCCTTATGTTCGTGGTGATGCTAGAAGTATGGATGAAGAGAAGATTTTAGAGCAGATAAGAAGATTGGCTCGTAATGGTTTTGGAGAGTTTATTTTAACTGGAACAAATGTTGGAAGCTATGGTCAAAAGAATGATAGTTCGATAGCGTCACTTATGAAAAAAATATCTCAAATTCGAGGTGTTAGACGCATTAGGGTTGGAAGTGTTGAGCCTATTCAGATAAACGATGAGTTTAAAGAGATTTTGGATGAGCCATGGCTGGAGCGTCATCTTCACATCGCTTTGCAACATACATCTCCGCAAATACTGAAATTGATGAACAGGCGAAATGTTTACAAGCAAGATAGAGAGCTTTTTGAACTACTCTCAAGTAAGGGTTTTGCTATTGGAACAGACTTTATAACAGGACATCCAGGAGAGAGCAGTTCGCTTTGGAGTGAAGCTATGAGAAATGTAAAAGAGCTACCACTTACTCATCTACATGCATTTACCTACTCAAAACGTGATTCAACTCCATCAGCTACAATGAAGCCAGAAGTAAGTGGCGCAGTAGCCAAAGAGAGACTTCATGAGTTGGAGAGTATTGTAAAAGAGAAAAATTTTGCTTTTAGAAAAGCCTTTAGAGGTACACTTGATGTTCTTATAGAGAGTCAAAAAGATGATTTTTTTATAGGATATGATCAACATTTTAACAAAATAGTTGTGCGCTCAGATGAAGATTTACTGGGAAACTGGATAAATATTAGTGATTATGAGGTAAAAGAGGAGTCTAACTATGGTAGGGTCTAAAACAAATAGAGTTGTACTTTATGTATCCGCATCTTTAGTTGTTATACTTATCTTATTTGCGATGTTAAGGGATAATGCAGAGCCTATTACACTTGCTAATGCTACGAAAATTTTAGAAAACAAAAGTGTAAAAAGTGTTAT
The DNA here is from genome assembly GCF_000012965.1 of Sulfurimonas denitrificans DSM 1251. Taxonomy (NCBI): domain Bacteria; kingdom Pseudomonadati; phylum Campylobacterota; class Epsilonproteobacteria; order Campylobacterales; family Sulfurimonadaceae; genus Sulfurimonas; species Sulfurimonas denitrificans. The sequence goes on from NC_007575.1 coordinate 1,077,936, forward strand.
CTCATCACAAGATTATATATATTTAAAAACTGATAAAGAGATATATAAAATAGCATCTTCGCAAGTATCGCCAAAAATGTTCACAAACTATGAAGTCTCTATAAAAAATAGCTCCAATATAGTAATATATTTTCTTTTTTTAGTTCTATTTTTAGGTTTTGCAGCACTGTTATATAGATGGTTTCAAAAAAATGAGTACTTTAATGTTGCCAAGGCAGATAGTGGCAGTTACGGCTCCAAACAAGAGGGTTCAAGACCAATAGAGTCTATTAAAAGTGATGTTACTTTTGATGATATTGGTGGGATAAGTGATGTAAAAAGTGAGCTTGAAGAGATTATAGATTTTATGAAAAAACCAAAACGATATAAAAGTTTTGGTGCAAGAATGCCTCGTGGCGTGCTCTTAGTTGGTCCTCCTGGAGTTGGAAAGACAATGATTGCAAAAGCTGTTGCAAACGCTGCTGGAGTACCATTTTACTACCAAAGTGGCGCCTCTTTTGTTCAGATATATGTTGGAATGGGTGCAAAAAGAGTTCATGAACTCTTTGCTGCTGCTAAAAACAGTGCTCCTGCAATTATATTTATAGATGAGATTGACGCTGTTGGTAAGAAAAGAGATGGACAAAGAAGTGATGAGAGAGAAGCAACACTAAATCAGCTCTTAACAGAGATGGATGGTTTTGAAAATTCAAGCGGAATCATAGTCATAGCCGCAACAAACAAGATAGATGTTTTAGATTCAGCACTCCTTAGGGCTGGAAGGTTTGATAGAAGAATCTTTGTAGAGCTTCCAACAAATAAAGAAAGAGCACTGATACTCTCTAAATATCTACAAAAAGTTCCTAACGAGGTAGATGTAAAAACTATAGCAAATATGACTGTTGGCTTTAATGGTGCATCTTTGGCAGCACTTGTAAATGAAGCTTCACTTCTAGCTATCAGACAACATGATTTTCAAGTAACCATAGATCACTTTGATCATGTAAAAGACAAAGTGATGTTTGGTAAGAAAAAACTTCAAATTCTAAGTGAGATGCAAAAGAGATTTCGTGTTACTTATCAAGCAGCAAAAGTTGTTTGTGCCACCTATTATGATCTACCTTTTGAGAAGATATTGCTCTCAAACGAGAAGCTTACGCCATCAACTGATGAGCCACTTATAAAACATGAGCTAGAGTCAAGAGTAAAAATGCTCTTAGCTGGTATAGTTGCATGTAATATCAAATATAACGAGCATGCAAGCAGTGCAAAAGCTGATTTGGATGAGGCAAAAGAGATTATCTTAAAAATGATTGAAGAGTATGGAATGGGCTCAACTCTTATTGCAAAAGAGAGTGAGAAAGAGATACTAATAAATAGACTCTATAATGAGACAAAAAGTCTCTTAGAATCGCTGCAGAGCGTTATTAAAAGAGTAGAAGATGTCTTAAATGAGAGAGAGAACATATCTAAGTTAGAAGTTAAAAAGTATATAAATGAAGTTTTATAGCGGTTTTACTCTGAAAAATGAAAATATATATTTTGATAAATATATAAATAAAAGCAGATATACGATTTGTGGGTTTAGTTATGGAGCAATTAAAGCTATAAAGGATGTTAAAGAGCATTTGAGAGATTTAAAAAGAGTAGATACTCTTCAACTGTTTTCACCAGCTTTTTTTCAAAACAGAGATGAAAAGTTTAAAAAAACGCAAATAGTCGGGTTTATAAAAAATAGAGATTTATATATAGAGAATTTTACTAAAATGTGTTTTCACCCATACCCTCAAAAAAGCGTAGAGCATAATGAGGATGACATTGACGAGTTAAGAGAACTCCTCTTTTATGAGTGGAACAAAAATGAGCTCCAAGAGATAGCTCAAAGTGGCGTAAATATAGAGGTTTATCTTGGCAAAAAAGATCAGATTATAGATACTGATATTGCTAAAGCTTTCTTTTTAGAGTTTGCTACACTAACATGTATAAAAGATGCAAACCACTTTTTATTAACTTCTTAGGAGAAAAATATGAACACAATAAAAATAGGCGTAATAACAGCAAGTGATAGAGCAAGTAAAGGAATATATGAAGATATATCTGGAGTCGCCATTCAAGATACAATGAAAGAGTATTTAAAGAGTGAGTTCGAGATAGTTTATAGATGTATCCCTGATGAGCAAGAGATGATAGAAAAAACGATGATAGAACTTAGTGACAAGCAAGAGTGTTGTTTAATAGTTACAACTGGTGGAACAGGACCAGCGTTAAGAGATGTCACTCCAGAAGCAACACAAAATGTATGCGAAAAAATGATGCCAGGATTTGGCGAACTTATGCGCCAAGTAAGCTTACAATATGTTCCAACGGCTATACTCTCAAGACAGAGTGCAGGTATTAGAGGTAAAAGCCTTATTATTAATCTACCAGGAAAGCCAAAATCTATCCGTGAGTGTCTTGATGCAGTTTTTCCTGCTGTTCCATATTGTATAGACCTCATAAATGGACCATATATAGAGACAAATGAAGAGGTTATAAAAGCTTTTCGACCAAAGGTTTAGTAACTAAAATCTCTTTCTGCCACTAAAGAGACGGAGTTTTCTTTAGTGTGTAATATCTAGTAAGAGGCTTTAAAAATAGGCTTTTTATCTTCTACTAAAAAAATAGGCTCCATAAATGGGGCTACTTTTAACAAAAAATTCAGCATAGAGAGAACGGGAGATCCATAAAAAAATAGCAATTTGGGATTAGACACCCATAACTGGTCAAGATATAGATACTTTTTATATGAGCTATCACCAATATTGTCTTGGTTTCTATCAAATCCCTCATAATCATCCCAGTAGTTTGACTCTATCTCATTTTCATTACTTTTGCCGTTATAACTATCTGTCATTATATTATCCATATTGCCAAAGAGCTCATTGCTTTTTATAACATTTCTTACGCTCTCATTTTTAAAATTAAGACCTCTTGTGTTGTAGCTGATTCTATTATCTAATATCCAGTTTTTTGTATCACGAATTTTTGGAGAGTTGTCAATATAGAGAGCTTGATTGCATTGCCAAATATTGTTAGACTCTATGCGCACATTTGAAGCTCCCCTAAAGAGAATTCCCAAATTTGTCTGAGTGCCATAACGCCCAGCTATACTGTTTTTTGTTATATTGATATCACGACTCCCCTCAAGAAGTATGCTTACTGCACTATCTTTGATTATATTACTATCAATAATGATATCTTTTGAGTGCTCTGTAAATATAGCATATCTGCACTCTTGTATATAGTTATTGCTAAGAGTATTGCTATTTGAGCGCATCAAGACGATATCTCTTGACTTTATAAATGAGTTGCCTTCTATGATATTGTTATGGCTAAACCAAAGGCGAAGAGCGTCACCTCTAAGACCTATATCTTGTCCATTTGATGAAATTTTATTGTTTAAAATAGCAGAGTTGCTGACATTATCCATAAAAATACCATAAAGAGAATCTTCAATTACACATTTTTGAATGGTTATTTTTTGAGAATTGTTTATGAAAATAGCAGCATCCATACTATCTAGCCTACTGCCGCTTTTAATGATTTTTAAATTTTCTAATTTTACAGAAGAACTTTTTATTGTTATCACATTTTGGCTACTAGAGCCTTCTATAATTACGCCTTCTTCTTTGCCTAAAATAGTGATAGGCTTATTTATCACAATATTGCCTTTATAAATCCCAGCTGATAGTTTTATGGTAGCGCCAATAGGAGCAGAGTCAATCGCCTCTTGAAGTAGATTTGCATCTGCACTAAGTACAAAAGCAAAACAGATAAAAAGAACTGTTTTAAACATTAAAATCCTAAAAGTTAAACAAATTTTGATTTTGTATTATGCCATATTTTAAAATTGTAAAATTATAATACAGAGGAGTTGCATCACTTATCATAACTTTTTTCTAATGATTGGATTTATCGACTGCCCCACCATTGAACTGAAATGATTTGCTAGGTGATTATATCCGACTATTTAGATCAAAGATTTGATGATAATCACTCATTACTAGCAAACTCTAAGCGCTCACTCATTGCCTTGATTGCAACAGCTGCACAGGCCTCATCTTTTTCACCCCCAGGTGCACCACTTACTCCAACAGCACCGATTAGTATGCCACCAGCATGAATAGGTACTCCTCCTTGCATCACGATTAATCCATCAATATTGTTCAACTCTTGTTGAATATCAGCTCTAGCTGCTCTAAATGCGCCAGAAGATGTGCCAGCCATTATCACCAAGTTGGCTTTTCTTTGGGCAATTTCTATAGTAAATTTTGCTGCCAAATCATCTCGCATAACACTTCGTACATTTCCGTGCTTATCGACTACAACAACCGATACATTAAATCCATCATTACGACAAGCATCGACACTCATTTTTGCAATATCATTTGCTGCTTCTAAACCAATATTCTTTTGAGTGAAAACATCACCCCCAAATATATCCGCACTAAATAAGCAACACAATAAGATTGTTGATACATGTATGTTTTTTTTCATTATTTCTTCTTCTTAAATTATTTTACAAACGAGTTTATGTTGTTTATTTACTCATATTGATATTTTACCTTTTAAATTTTATAATGGGTATTAAAATTCTCAAATCACCAAAATTCAAAATTAATACTAATTGCCATATTTAGGCATTGTTTTTCTGGGTTCTCTTCTGCTACATACATAGTCCTGATTTCTATATTGAGAGTTATTACGAATAGAGTGAAGCAGCTAAAAAGGAGAATTATGAAAGAAGATTGTAGAAAGTTTTTAAAAAAAAAACAGAGAGAAAACCTCTCTATTTTGTAGTTTTAGATGAAGTTTATTTCAGTAACATGGTGTTTTAGACCAAGCTCTGCTGCAGAACAACCAAGAGCAAGACCTATCATCTGCTGCATGTGTAGAACTGGAAGAGATACTTCTCTGCCTATTGCTTCAGAAGCACTTTTTGTTTGAGTATCTAATTTTAGATGACAAAGCGGACAAGGTGTTACCATCATATCTGCATTGTTGTCTGTTGCGCCTGCAATTGCAGTTCCTGTTAGAACTGCTGCTGTGTGAGGAGCTTGAAGCTCAACGTGAAAACCACAACACTTATTTTTTTCTTCATAATCGACATTTTTACCACCACAGGCGATGATTAAATCATCAAGAGAAGTTGGATTGTAAGGATTCTCTTTTTGCTTATGAGACTCATCATGAAGCTCTGATGGACGGATATTGTGACAGCCGTAAAATGGAGCGATATTGAACTGGCTTAAAGGTTTTACAACCATCTCTTTGATTTTATCCAAGCCAAAATCATCGATAATGGCATACAAGAAGTGGATAACGTTTGAGGTACCTTTGTACTCCAATCCAACTTCTGCTAATTTATCATTTACTTTTGCTTTTAGCTCTGGGTTTTTGTCTAGTCTATGTTTTGTCATTGCAGTATTTAGCTGACATGTATTACATATTGTAACCATAGTGAGTCCATGTTTTTCAGCATAAGCTATATTTCTAGCATTTAGCACAAGTGATAAAAAATCATCATAATCTTGTAGATGTGAAGCTCCGCAGCATGATGCTTCAGTGAGTTCTATTAGCTCAATGTTCAATTTTTTAGCTACTGCCATAGTTGACATCATCTGCTCTGGAGTACTCTGTTTTGCTGTACATCCTGTAAAGAGTGCGTATTTTAATTTTTTCATCTATTTTACTCCTAGAACTTTACTGTTGATGATGATTTGATAAGTTTTTGTATCTCATCAAGGTTGTCAGATTTTACTATATTCCATGGCAATACAATTTTGCCTTTTCTAAACATTTGAAGTGCAACAGGAATATGTTTGACTATGTGAACTCCCTCAGAGTAGAGCACTAAACCGCCCTCATCAAGAACACCATTTCTTTTGATAGAGTGTAAGAAACCAACTGCATGGCGAGTTGCAACATTACTTTTTGCAACACCTTTTTTGAATGCCATCTGGTGAAGCTTCGTTATTTTACTAAATGGATTGATACCTTTTGGACAAACTTCTGTACATTCAATACATTTAACACAATCCCAAACGCCTTGCTTCTCTTCATTTACATTTATAAGTCTTTGTTTGTCACTATCACGAACATCAGATTCAAAACGATAAGCTGCCACAAAGGCAGCAGGACCAAAAAAGTCGCTGTTTATCTCAACAACTGGACATGCATAGTGGCATGCGCCACACTGAATACAAAGGTCCGCTTCATCTAACTCTTCCGAATCATGAGGAGATACTAAATTCTCACATGCAGGAGACTCATCTATATCTGCAACAAGATAAGGTGTGACTGCAGCATGCTTCTCCCAAAAGTCACCCTTGTCGATAATCATATCTTTTATGGCTCTTTTTGTACTAAGTGGCTCAAGAGTTATCTCATTACCAAAGTACTCAATCATAGTTGACATGCTCTCTTTACATGCAAGTGTAGAGCGACCATTTACTTTTATGGCACAAGCACCACAAATACCATGACGACAGCTTCTTCTGTATGAAAAACTTCCATCATAATCCCATTTTATTCTGTTTAAAACATCCAAAACAACCTCTTCAGAAGTTATATCCATAGTGTAGTTTTCGTAATATGGAAGATAGTCTTCATCGGCATTAAAACGAAACACTTTGAAATTTACTTTTTGTGTGCTAATTTTATCTGTACTCATAAGTGCTCCTTAATAATTTCTTGCTTTTAGTTCGTGCTTACCAAGTTTAACAGGCATATAATCAAGTGAAATATTCCCATTTTTATCCATGTAAGCCATAGTGTGTTTTAAGAAGTTTTCATCATCACGAGCTGTAAAATCTTCTCTATAGTGAGCGCCACGACTCTCGTTTCTAGCAATAGCACTCTCGACTATAAAGCCTGAGTAATCAATCATGTGACCAAACTCAATAGCTTCTTGAAGTTCTGTGTTGAAAACTTTTGATTTATCTTTTATACGAATATTTTTAAATCTATCTCTAAGCTCTTTTATTTTTGCAACAGCGATTTCTAAAGTCTCTTTTGTTCTAAATGCTCCAGCATTTGCAGTCATGCACTGTTGTAGCTCTTCTCTTAAGTGCGGAATAGTCTCATCTCCGTTGTTCTCAAGGATAGAGTTTATTTCCGCAATTGCAATCTTCGCATCATCAACAGTTGCTACTCTAAGAGGAATATTATCAATCTCCTCAACCATTGTCTTACCAACAAAACGACCAAACAGTAACGCTTCTAAAACAGAGTTTGCACCAAGGCGATTAGCGCCATGAACTGAAACACATGAACACTCACCAGCAGCATAAAAACCTTCAACAAATTCGTTATTGTTTTTACGTACATTACCAGCTATATTTACAGGAATTCCACCCATAGAGTAGTGAGCAGTAGCTGAGATTAAAATCGGCTCTTTAATCATGTCAAGACCTAAGAAAGTAATAGCTAAATCACGAAGTTCAGGTAATCTCTCCATAATCAAATCTCGTCCAAGATGTGTTACATCGATAAAAACAGCATCTTTTCTAGGACCTACACCACGACCTTCTCTTATTTCATTTAAAATAGCACGGCTTACAACATCTCTAGAAGCCAGTTCCATAGCATTTGGTGCATATTTTTCCATAAATCTCTCACCAAGAGAGTTAAACAAGCGACCACCTTCTCCACGAGCTGCTTCAGAAATCAATACACCATTACCTGATAATCCTGATGGATGAAACTGAACAAATTCCATATCTTCTAACGGGAGTCCATGTCGAGCAACAATTGAGAGTCCATCGCCAGTATTTGCATGTGCGTTTGAATTTATTTTGTATGAACGAGCGTATCCGCCAGTTGCAAACATTACTGATTTTGCATTAAAGATTGCAACTTGTAAATCTCTAATATTAAATGCGACAACACCAGAAACTTTGCCATCCTTATATATAAGGTCTGCTACATACCACTCATCCCAGAACTTAACCCCAGCACGAAATGCTTGTTCGTAAATAGTTTGAAGAAGTGTTAATCCTGTTCTATCTTTTGCATAACATGCACGAGGTGATGATTGTCCACCAAACGGGCGTTGTGCAATTTTTCCATCAGCTGTTCTACTAAATGCAGCACCCATTCTCTCTGCCCAACGAATAGTCTCTGGTGCATTTTTACACATAAACTCAACAGCGTCTTGATCAGCTAAATAGTCACTACCTTTTACTGTATCAAACTCATGAAGTTCAACACTGTCTTTGTCGCTAAATGCAGCGTTGACGCCGCCTTGTGCAGCTCCTGAATGACTTCTCAGAGGATGAAGTTTTGTAATTACCGCAACTTTCTTTCCTGCAGTTTGTAACTCTCTTGCAGCAGCGCAACCAGCTAGGCCTGCACCAACAACAATAGCATCGTAAGTATAAATAGGAATACCCATTAGCTTTCCTTTGTTAAATGTAATAAAATAAGGTGGATTGTACTGCTTTTAGCCTTTGTGTATAATAAAAAATGATTTTCTAATATCTACATGTTACTTAATGCGTCACATTCAACTGGAGTAAAATGTCAAAGTGTGAAATTTTTTCTCACAATTCTCTCAAAAGCTAAATACTTTAGTTGAGAAATTCTGTCTTTATAATAATTATTCACTTTTTTTGTAAAATCTATCTTTAACTTATCTAAGCTCTATTATAAAGAGAGTAAAGCTTCCTAACACAATATTTAGACTGTATTGTTTTTCCTTGAAGTTTAGATATAATTGGGGATTATTTATCATATAATTTAAGAAGATTTATTGAATTTAGAAAACTATTTTATCTCGCAGTTTAAGAGCGCAAATATTGGTGATGATGGTGCTTTCATAGATGGTATGGTCTATTCTAAAGATGCTTTTTTTGAGAATATTCACTTTAAAACAAGCTGGATGAGCCACTATCAAATAGGTTATAAATCTATAATGGTAAATATTTCAGATGCCGTTGCCATGAACGCTACGCCAAAGTACGCACTTCTTAGTGTAGCTATGCCAAAAGATATCACAAAATCTCAAATGAGAGATTTAGCTAAAGGGTTTCAAGATGCTTGTGCTAAATATGGAGTTGATATTATTGGCGGAGATACTATAAGTAATATAAAGCTTGATATCACAGTAACTATTGTCTCAAAGAGCAATAAGCCATTGATGAGAAAAGGTCTAAAGAGAGGCGATTTAATAGCTTATAGCGGAACTCTTGGTAAGAGCGCTAAAGAGCTAAAAAAATTAATGAATTTGGGAAAAATTCATAAAAACTCAAAGTTTGTAAATATATTTTTAAGAGATAAGTTTATCTATAATAATAGACGTTTTTTGAGAGTTGGAATGGATATATCAGATGGGATTTTTAGCGACTTACAAAAGCTATCTTTGGCTTCTGGGGTTGGTTTTAGATTTTATAAAAAAATTCAAAAAAGAGTAGGGTGCAGCGGTGAAGAGTATGAGATGCTCTTTGGATTTGACAGAAGATTTAAAAAGACTCTTTTAAGACGGGCAAAATTAACTAAAACACCGATAAATATAATAGCAGAGTGTGTAAGAAAAGCTTACACAAACAGATGCAAATCGCATCATTTTAATAAAAATTAAATTACAGATAGGAAAATTATGGATAGATTTTATTCACTCTCTCACTCAAGTATAGATTTTCATTTCAAGCAGACACCAAGAGATTTTGTTGTAGAAGAGGTGCCTCTTTATGAGTTTTGCGGTGAGGGTGAGCACCTTATACTTTTTGTCAGAAAAAAAGGAATTTCAACTCTTGAGTTAGTCTCTATGATAGCTAAATATCTAGGTATAAAAAACAAAGAGATAGGTTACGCTGGGCTAAAAGACAAACATGCTATGACAAAACAGTATATCTCTTTGCATAAAAAATATGAAGAAAAAATGGATACATTTGAGCATGAAGATGTAAAAATATTATCTAAAACTTATCACAACAACAAGATAAGAATAGGGCATTTAAATGGAAATAAATTCTATATAAAACTAAAAAAAGTAAATCCGACTTCAGCTCTAAAAATAGATGAAGCGCTTAAAAATATAGCTTCTTTTGGTATGCCTAACTACTTTGGCTATCAAAGATTTGGAACAGATGGAAACAACCATATTGATGGAGAGCTAATTGCAAAGGGCGAAAAAAAAGAACGAAACCCAAAAGTTAGACAACTTCTCATTAGTGCATATCAGAGTCACCTTTTTAATCTCTGGTTGAGTAGAAGATTGGAAATAAATAGCTTAATTCAAAACTTTGATGTAAAAGAGCTAGAACCACTTCTGAATATACCTCAAGATGAGCTATTAAAGATGAAATCACAAAAGCACCCTTTTAAACTCATTAGCGGAGATATAATGGAGCATTATCCATATGGAAGACTCTTTGAATTTATTGGTGAAGCACATGATTTTGATAGGTTTAATGCAAAAGATATCTCTGTTACTGGGCTTTTATGTGGTAAAAAAGCAAAACACTCAACTGGCTTATCAAGAGAGATAGAGAAAGATTTTGATGATGAGATAAACGAGGATGGTGCAAGAAGATACGCTTGGGTTTTTCCAAAAGATATTGATGGAAGATATAAAGATGAAGAAGCACAATATGAGCTAAATTTTTATCTTCCAAAAGGGTGTTACGCAACGGTTCTTATAGAAGAGATTGCAAAACGCAAAATTGTTTAGAAAAAAAGAGTTATGGAGTAGAGTATGAAAAAACATGTAACGTCAGCTTTGTCACAAGCTTTTGGTAAATTTGCCAACAAAGAGTTTGCAAAACCGATACAAAATTTTATAAACAGTAGCTATGTAAATATAATGGGGCTTGATATGAGAGAGTTTCATGATGCAAGCACATATAGGAGTTTAAATGCACTCTTTACTAGAAAATTAAGAGAGCCAAGAGTCTATTCACTCGATAGCGAAGATTTTATCTCTCCGTGTGACTCTCTGATTTCTGAGTGTGGAACCTTAGATGAGGAGTACGCCCTACAGATAAAAGGGATGAGATACAGAAGTGATGAGCTCTTAGGAGAGCATTTCTCGAAAGAAGATAGGGAACTTGTAAATGGTGGAACTTTCATAAACTTTTATCTCTCTCCAAAAGATTACCATCGTTATCACATACCGACAAATTTAAAAGTTCTAAAGGTTGCTCATATACCAGGAAAGTTTTATCCTGTAAATATGCCATCTCTTAAAAAACGAATCAACCTTTTTATAGAGAATGAGAGAGTTGTTCTCCTCTGTGAGAGTTCTTCGGGAAAAAAATTTTACATGGTGTTAGTTAGTGCTTTAAATGTGGGTGTTATGCAAGTTTCATTTGAGCCAAAGATAAAAACAAATGCTGATGCACAAAGAAGTGCTCTTTATTGCTATGAAAATCTAAACCTTAACAAAGGTGATGACTTTGGCTGTTTTGAGATGGGCTCAACCATAGTAATATTGGCTCAAAAAGAGATGTTAGAGCTTAGTGTAAAAGCAGGTGAAGATGTTAAATACGCTCAAAACATAGCAAAATTAAAATAATAAAGTGTAGTTAATTAAAAATATCATACAATTAAGCATGCAATAAAAATAAACAACAAAGGGGCATCTATTGAAAATTTTGATTGTAGATGATTCGAAAATTGCTAGAATGGGTGTTATAAAAAGTCTAAAAGTAGTGCAGCCCGATGCTGAACTTATTCAAGCAACAAATGGACTAGAAGCTGTTGAATTTTATGAAAAAGAGAATCCTGATGTAGTTTTTTTAGACTTAACAATGCCCGTTATGGATGGGTATGAGGCACTAAAGAGGATACGAGAGATAGATAAAGAGGCTCAAGTCATAGTTGTAAGTGCAGATATTCAAAGCGAAGCAAAGCTAAGAGTATTAGTAGCAGGAGCTAAAAATATGTATCCAAAACCGATAAATGTTGATATTATGGTACAGATTTTTGAGCAAGATTTATTATTATAGGGGCTAAAATATTGAATTTACAATTTAATGAAGATCAACTTGACGCACTAAGAGAGTTTATGAATGTCTCTATAGGTGCTGCTACAGCTAGTATGGCAAATCTGCTAAATGCTTTTGGAACAATGCATATTCCTAAAATTGAAGTTTGTAACAGTGATGAACTTGCAGTTAAAATTCAAGAATCTATAGATATAAGGTCTATGTATTTTGTAACAAAGCAGCTCTTTACTGGCAAGTTTGGCGGAGAGTGTATGTTTGTTATAAGTGAAGACTCATCAATCAATCTTGGAAGACATCTCTACTCTATAGAAAATCCATCTTTTGATGATATAAATGATGCGGTTATAGAACTTACAAATATACTAACTTCTACAATTGTTAGCAGATTGACACAAGAGTTAAATACTCAGGTGCAGTTTTTTGTTCCATCACTACAATTTTTAGACCCATCTTCTATAGTAGATGAAGAAGATGTTGCAGAGTATTCAAAGATTATTATAATTAGTACAATTTTAGATTTTCAAGATCAACAGATTATAGGCAATATTTATATTCTTACAAAAGATGAAGCGATAGAGAGTTTAAAAGTTTTGATTGATAAAAAGATAGAAGAGATTTACGGATGATAGAGATTAGATATCCTGATGTATTGTTAGACTCACTAGAAAATGGGCATATGATTATTGATGAACATTTTGTAGTAAGTTATTGGAATAGATGGCTTGCTATAAATACACAAATAAACAAAGAAGATATTTTAGGCAAAAATTTACAAGAGTTTTATCCAGATATAAATTATAAAGTCCTTTATAGAAAAATAAAAACTGCATTAACAATTGGTACACCTACATTTTATGATACAAATAGCAGTAAAAAATTTATATCTATAAATCGTAATAAAGTAACCACGTCTTCGCTTAAACTCATGCAACAACAAGTAACTATCTCTCCTTATATTATCTCAGAGAGCAGAGTAATGATCTCCATTTATGATATTAGTGAGCTTTTTGAAGCAAAATTATTGATAAAAAAAGAGATGAATAAAGTCAATAAACTAAACGAAAAATTAGAAGCTGATAGAGACATAATTGATAAAAATATTATGGTTATGAAAACTTCTGCAAATGGATTTATAAAAGATGTAAGTAGTTTCTTTTGCGACTCTTTTAACATTAGTAAAGATGAACTTATAGGTAAAAATGTATCTATTTTTAAATCAGATGATATATCTGATATTGTTTATAGAAATCTTATAGAAACTCTCAAAAATAAGAAACCTTGGAATGGCGAGCTTAAGTACAAAACATCAAAAAATCAAGAGAAGTGGTTGCAGTCAAGAGTAGTGCCGATTTTAGATCTACATGGAGAGGTGCATGAACTTAATGCTGTTTATCATGATATAACAAATGAGAAGCTCCTTGCCGAGCTCTACATAACAGACTCTCTTACAAAACTATACAATCGTGCCTATTTTGATGAAACTATAAATATGATTGTCAAACATCAAAGAAAAGCAGATAGCGATTTTATTTTAGTACTTGTAGATATAGACCATTTCAAACTCATTAATGACACTTATGGCCATCAAGTTGGAGATGAAGTGCTTGTAGCAATAGCAAAAACACTCAAAGGTTCACTAAGAGATAACGACCTTATTGCAAGATGGGGTGGAGAAGAGTTTGTAATAATGTTAAAAAATATAACCCTTAATGAAGCGAAAACGATTATTGAAAAGGTTAGAGTAAATATACAAAACTCAATTATTAGAGATAATATAAAAGTTACAGCATCTTTTGGTTTAACAAAATATATTATTAACGAAGATTCAAAAGAGATATTTAAAAGAGCTGATGATGCCCTATATGAAGCAAAAAAAGATGGTAGAAATAGAGTGGTTGTAAGGTAACGATAGGCTGGCTTTAGGAGTTTTGGATATTTGTTAAAACTTATACAGATAAGAACATGGTACCAGTGGGCGGACTCGAACCGCCACATATTTCTATACCTGATTTTGAATCAGGCGTGTCTACCATTTCACCACACTGGCTTTAAGCGAAATAATAGTGGTTTATAGCTTAAAAGATTGTGAAGTGGAGTCAAAGTTTTTTTTCTTTAGTCGATATAGAGTATATGGAACTTATGTTGCTTTATGATAAGGTAGTTAGTTGAGTTCAGTAGAATTGGAGGTCTTGATATGAGAGTCACTGGTAACATGTATTATAAAAATGTATTTGGTGAGAGTAATTCACGTTTGAGTCAGAGTCTTTTTGATGTAAATAAGCAGATAGCCTCTGGTCTTAAAATCCAATATGCCCAAGAGGATATAAGGGCTTTTACTGAAACTATGAGACTTGATAATGAAATAACAACTCTAGACCAGAGTAAAAAAAGTACAGTTAGTGCTATGAAATTTTCAAATCAGACAGATTCCGTTTTAAATGAATTTGCACTATCTATGGATCGTGCCAGAGTACTTCTGGTTAAGGCTTCAAATAGTGGTGTAAATAGTGAAGCATCGCTAGATGCTATTGCATATGAGTTAAGAGGTTTAGAGACGCACTTTAAGAGTTTGGCAAATACTTCTATAAACGGACAATATCTATTTTCAGGCTCTGCAATTGACACAAAACCGATTGCTGATGATGGAACCTATAATGGAAATGATGCAATCTTAAAAGCATTTACAGGTTCTGGAACATCACAACAGTATAACATTAGCGGTCAAGAGCTATTTTTTGGTGAAAAGCAATCAACAAGAAGAGAGATAACAACAAATGTTATTCAATTAAATTTAAGTTCAAAATACCCAGATTTTACAGATGCAGCGGTAGAAGGTGATACAAAATATCTAAAAAGTAGTGATACCATTAGAGATTTGATGGGTGATACAGACAACTTTATTGATGTTGGTACTAATAAACACTTTTTTTACATAACTGGAACTAAAAGCAATGGTAGCTCTTTTAAAGAAAAACTTCCAATGTCTGATGATGAAAAAATTAGTGATTTGCTTAAAAAGATTGGAGATATGTATGGAAATACACCTGGAGTTGATGTTGTAAATGTAAGCATGAACCCAAGTGGACAAATAATTATTGAAGATAAAATAAGAGGCTCTTCTAGTATAGAGTTTCACATGGTTGGTGCAACCGATTTTAGTGGTGGTGCTGCTGCAAATGTTACAAACATAGATGATTTAGGTGTAGGTGAGACAAGTTTTAATAGCATTATTTTAGGTTCTTCAACTGCAACTAATCCAAATCTACATGTTAAAGAGTTTCTTAAATCTTCTATGACATCTGCTGATAATGTTGCTGCTACAAATATTATAGAGGGTACCCTTTATGATAGAGTGGAATTTAATAAAAGTGGTTCAAAGTTGTCATCTAACAGTTCTCAAATTATAAAAGGGAGTAATGCTTTTGCAACATTATCTACAAAACTATCTGAAGTTGCTGACTTAACTCAAGGCACTTCTGGAACATTGGATGGAACTTCTTTTGTTCTTGAGGGCATGGATGTAAATGGAACTCCATACAGTGCGCAGATTGATTTAGCAACTGCGGGTTCAACTTTTACAGTTGGCGGTAACACATATAATATCTTTAATATGGGATCACCACGAGTAAACGCAAAAGCTGATGAAGTGACATATAAACAACTTAGTGATGTTATAAATATGGTTGTAACTGGAAATCTTCCAGCAACTTTTCCTGGTACATCTTCAGAGTATGATACTGCGATAAAAGACGCAGATTTAAGAGGAAGAACATTTTTAACTAATGATGGAAAATTAGGGTTTGAAGAGATAAATGCAAGCAACACAAAAGCAACAATCGCTCTTTATGACTCAAACAGTGGTGATTTTAGCGTTGGTGCGGATGCTTCTGTTATGACATTTAATAGTAATAATGCTCTAACGGTGCGCGATCCAAAAACAGATTTCTTTAAAACATTAAATGATGTTATAAATGCAGTTGAGAACTATAAACTTTATCCAGATAGTAACTCAGGAGATGCAAGAAGTATAGGAATTGAAAACGCTATTGCAATGATAGATGAATTGCATGAACATGTAACTAGATCGCACTCACAAGTAGGTGCTCAAACAAATGCTCTTAGTAAATCATTGGAGAGAGTTGAAATGTTAAAGATGAGTTCTATGACTCTTAGATCATCTGTAATAGATACAGATATGGCAGAAGCTCACTTGACCTTGGCACAGTTAAACACTAACTATCAAGCAATGCTATCTACAGTTGGTAAAATTTCTAAGTTAAGCTTGGTGAACTACCTCTAAAAATAGCCTTTATGGAACACTTTTAGCTATAATTTCTTTTTTATTTTACATTTATAATATTTATGATTAAAAAGGAAGTTTTGGTTTGAAAGATACTCTATTTATACTCTGTTTTGGGCTACTTACATATCTTGGATTCGCTACAATTTTTGGAGACACTGCTTTAATGGGAAGTTATGGCGCTGTTTTTGCGCAATACAATCACAAATATTTTGGTTATATCTCTTACATGTATATATTTGCTTCTTTAATTCCACTCTATATTTTTTATAAACAAAGCAGTATTAACAGTAGAGTTGTGGAGTTAAGCGTGGCTTCTGTTTTGGTATTTTTTGCTCTTTTACTTGCTCAAGCATTGCTTATAACTAATGAGTTAAGAGGCGAAGTTGTTGCTGGATTTGTTAATTTTTTATCTCCATTCATTGGTCTTTTTGGTCTTTGGACTCTTTGGTTTATAATTGCGATTTTATCTATGGTTATCATTTTTGATAGAAGCGCTCATGAGATGGTTGATGTACTATATGCTAAGCTTAAAAAATCAGGTATCAAGAGAGAAGATAAAGGTATAAAAAAAAGCTTTGAAGCTAAATCTAAGAGCAACAGTATTGCTAAAGTATATGCAAATTTCAACAAAGAGCAAAAAGAACAAGAGAGTTCGCAAGATTATACTCAAGATGTTGTTGAGATAAAAGTTGAACCAGAGATAGAAGTTGAGCTAGAAATAGATCAACCAGCATATCTTAGAAAAGAGCAACCAAAAGTTGCACAAGAGAGCAAGAAAGTAAAAGAGCACAATATTTTAGAACTTGTTCATGAGATAAAAGAGCAAAAAAATACTATAGTTGTAGAAGAGCTAGAGGAGAATGCCAAGCTTTTAGCAACGATAGAAAAAGGAAGTGTTGAAAAACCAAAGAACTTTAAACTTCCATCTATTGAGTTTCTACAAAAACCAAACAACAAAGCACATAGCGTAGATGAGAGCGAACTAGATGGGAAGATAAAATTTCTTATAGAAAAGTTAGCTCACTTTAAAATAGATGGCGATGTCGTAAGAACTTATGCTGGACCAGTAGTATCAACCTTTGAGTTTAAACCTGCTGCAAATGTAAAAGTTTCAAGAATCTTAAATCTTCAAGATGACTTAGCTATGGCACTAAGTGCTGAAACTATTCGTATTCAAGCACCAATCCCAGGAAAAGATGTTGTAGGTATTGAGATTCCAAACGAAAAGATTGATACTATCTACTTACGAGAACTGATTGATAGTAAACTGTTTCAAGAATCATCTTCTCCTCTTACTATCGTTTTGGGTAAAGACATAGTTGGTAAACCCTTTATAACAGACCTCAAAAAGCTTCCGCATCTTCTTATAGCTGGAACAACGGGAAGTGGTAAGAGTGTCGGTATAAATGCGATGATACTCTCTCTCTTATATAAAAATTCGCCAGACCAGCTTAGGCTTCTTATGATAGACCCAAAGATGCTAGAGTTCTCTATCTATAATGATATTCCGCATCTATTAACTCCAGTCATCACAAAAGCAAAACAGGCTATTGTAGCACTCAATAACATGGTTCATGAGATGGAGAGACGCTACGCTTTAATGAGTGAGAACAGAACAAAAAATATAGAGAGCTACAATGAAAAGGTAAAAAAAGAGGGTGGAGAGCATCTTCCCTACATAGTTGTTATCATAGATGAATTGGCAGATTTGATGATGACAAGCGGTAAAGATGTAGAAATATCCATAGCAAGACTTGCTCAAATGGCAAGAGCTTCAGGGATTCACTTAGTTGTAGCAACGCAAAGACCATCGGTTGATGTCGTAACTGGGCTAATTAAAGCAAATCTTCCATCTCGTATATCTTACAGAGTAGGGCAGAAGGTTGATAGTAAAATCATACTAGACCAACAAGGTGCGGAGTCACTCTTAGGAAAAGGCGATATGCTCTTTACTCCTCCAGGTTCCACTGGTTTAGTGCGTCTTCATGCACCGTGGAGTACTGAAGAGGAGATAGAGAAGATTGTTGATTTTATAAAATCACAAAGAGCACCAAACTACGATAAAAGTTTTTTAATTGAAGAAAATGAAAACAGCTACTCATCAAATGAGAGTTATGAAGAGCTTGACCCAATGTTTGATGAAGCTAAAAATGTAGTACTGAGTGATAGAAAAACATCCATCTCATATCTTCAAAGAAAACTACAAATCGGCTACAACAAATCTGCAAGATTGATTGAACAGCTTGAAAATGAGGGTATCTTATCTGCACCAAACTCAAAAGGGATGCGTGATATTTTATAATGACAAAAATACATTTTGTCTTTACAAAACACCAAAACTCTTTTAGTGTACATGTAAAAAATTTAGAACTACTTTTGGTTGAACAGATAAAAGAGATAGAAACTTTTGTGGAGCTAAGAAGGGGTTTTTTTGATTTTAACACATACACTTTTTCAATTAAAAAAAGAGTTGAGTTTATAGAGTTCAAAGCTCTTGTGGAGACAATTTTTACTGATTCATTTTGTGAAGAGGTAGTTTTAAAAATTCCACAAAAAAATAGAGTTGAATATGGAAAATATAAAGGGATGATCTACTGCGATTTACCAGATGTGTATCTTCTATGGCTAAAAAGTAACTATCATGGAAAAGATAGAGAGATTATTGAGGCAGAATTAAAATCAAGAGATTTATAAAGTTACCATATGAAACATATTTTAAATAAAATATAGAGAATTTGTTTACTATGGTAACACTATGTTTTTTGTGTTTCTTTATTTAGTTACAATCTTACTAAATTTTAAAACAGAGGAATAATGATGTCATTTATTGAAGATTATAAAGCACATATAGCAGAAAGAGAAACCCTTGGAGTTCCACCACTACCATTAAATGCTGAGCAAACTGTTGCTTTAGTAGAGATGATAAAAGATAAAGTGGGCGATATGGCTCAAAATGTAGATCTTCTTACAAATCGTGTATCACCAGGTGTTGATGACGCTGCGTATGTAAAAGCTGCATTTTTAAATGATATAGCTTCAGAGAAGATTAGCATACCTGCAATATCTCCTGCTCGTGCTGTGGAGATGATGGGAATGATGCTTGGCGGATATAATGTCAAACCTATGGTTGATGCACTTACTTCCAAAAGCAGTGAAGTAGTAGATGCAGCTAAAGAGGCACTAAAACACACTCTTCTTGTTTACGATGCTTTTAATGACGTAGAAGAACTTTATAAAGCTGGAAATACTCATGCGGCTGAAGTTATAAAATCATGGGCAGATGCTGAGTGGTTTACATCAAGACCAGCATTAGCAGAAAAAATGACCCTAAGTGTATTTAAAGTAGCTGGAGAGACAAATACGGATGACCTCTCACCAGCTTCTGAAGCGTTTACTCGTTCAGATATTCCACTACATGCAAACTCTATGCTTGTTGCTAAGATGGATAATCCTATCGAGACTATTAAAAAGCTAAAAGAAAAAGGCAATCCAATCGCTTATGTTGGTGATGTTGTTGGAACTGGAAGCTCAAGAAAATCTGGTGTAAACTCTGTTCAGTGGCACATGGGTGAAGATATCCCAGGTGTTCCAAACAAGCGCACTGGCGGTGTTGTTCTTGGAAGCATTATCGCTCCAATCTTCTTTGCTACATGTGAAGATTCAGGCGCATTGCCACTTGAGCTTGATGTATCTGAAATGGAAACAGGCGATGTAATTACTATCTATCCATACAAGGGTGAAGCTCACAAAGATGGCAA
Organism: Sulfurimonas denitrificans DSM 1251; assembly: GCF_000012965.1. Lineage (NCBI taxonomy): Bacteria > Pseudomonadati > Campylobacterota > Epsilonproteobacteria > Campylobacterales > Sulfurimonadaceae > Sulfurimonas > Sulfurimonas denitrificans. The sequence goes on from NC_007575.1 coordinate 1,097,963, forward strand.
ATGTATTGCAACTTTTAAACTAAATCCTAACACTATTACTGATGAAGTACGTGCTGGTGGACGTATTCCGTTGATTATCGGTCGTGGCTTAACTTCTAAAGCTCGTGGTGTTCTTGGTCTTGGTGCATCTGATAAATTCTTAACGGCTGAACAGCCAGCTGATAGCGGTAAAGGTTATACTCTAGCTCAAAAGATGGTTGGTCGCGCATGTGGCATGAGCGGTGTTCGCCCAGGAATGTACGTAGAGCCTGAAACATCTACAGTTGGTTCTCAAGATACAACAGGACCAATGACAAGAGATGAGATAGTAGAACTTGCGGCTCTTGGCTTCTCTGCTGATTTAGTTATGCAGTCATTTTGTCACACAGCAGCGTATCCTAAGCCATCAGACATTGTAATGCACCACACGTTACCAGATTTTATCTCTAAGCGTTCAGGTGTTGCTCTTCGTCCAGGTGATGGAGTTATTCACTCTTGGTTAAACAGAATGGTTCTTCCTGATACTGTTGGAACTGGTGCTGATAGCCATACACGTTTCCCAATTGGTATATCTTTCCCTGGTGGTTCAGGAATAGTTGCATTTGCTGGTGTAACAGGCTCTATGCCTTTAACTATGCCAGAATCTGTTCTTGTTCGCTTTAAAGGTGAACTACAACCTGGTATAACTCTTCGTGACCTAGTAAATGCTATTCCTCATCAAGCGATAAAAGAGGGTCTTTTAACTGTTGAGAAAAAGGGTAAGAAAAACATATTTGCTGGTCGTATCATGGAGATAGAAGGTATGCCTGATATGAAGTGTGAACAAGCTTTTGAACTCTCAGATGCATCTGCTGAGAGAAGCGCAGCTGCATGTACAGTTTTACTAAATGAAGAGCCAGTAATTGAGTACCTAAAATCAAATGTAACTCTTTTAGAGTCTATGATTGAAGCTGGATATGAGGACAAACGTACAATTAAGCGTCGTATAGACAAGATGAAAGAGTGGCTAGCATCTCCATCACTTATGAAGCCAGATGCTGATGCAGAGTACGCAGCAGTAATCGAGATAGATTTGAACACTATTACAGAACCTATTTTAGCTTGTCCAAATGATCCAGATGATGTTGCAACACTAAGTGAAGTTCTTGCATCTTCTCGTCCTACTAAAATTGATGAAGTATTTGTTGGTTCATGTATGACAAATATCGGTCACTATCGTGCTTTAGGCGAAGTTTTAAAAGGTGAAGGCAAAGTTCCAACAACTCTTTGGGTTTGTCCTCCAACAAAAATGGATGAAAAACAGCTGACTGAAGATGGTTATTATGTAACTTTTGGTGAAGCTGGTGCTAGAACTGAGATTCCAGGATGTTCACTATGTATGGGAAATCAAGCAAGAGTTGCTGATGATGCGGTTGTATTTTCAACTTCAACTCGTAACTTTGATAACCGTTTAGGAAAAGGCGCTCAAGTTTATCTTGGTTCTGCTGAGTTAGCTGCAGTGTGCTCTATACTTGGACGTATTCCAACTAAAGCTGAGTACTTAGAAAAAACTAAAAAAATCATTGGTAAAGAGAGTGAGATATACAAATATCTTAACTTTAATCTTATTAAAGACTATAAACTCTAATTATCCTAGCGCAGAATTTTTTTCTGCGCTACTCACACAAAAAAATCTCCCACTAATAACAGCAGTTTTTTTATCTTATTTTGTTAAAATATTTAAAAAAAATTAATATATCAGGTTTAAAAAAAATGCAAAAAATATCTAAAATTGTTATTCTAATTCTTTTTTTAATTGGAGGAACACTTTTTTTATTTAATAACTTTATAAATAATTATAACAATGAGATAGAGAAAACACAATATAAAATTGATGGCATAGAGTTCGCACAAAAAATCCAAAAATTTATACTTAAAATCCAAAAATTAAGAGGATATAGCCAGTTTGATCAATTTTCTGTGGATGATGCAGGATATAAAAGTATATTAAACAGTGTTGAGTTGATAAAAGCAGATGCAAAAAAAGATATTCAAGATATAAGGGCTTTAAAAGAGTTATATCCATCACTTTATGATGGTGGTTATGATTATGTTATAGATGATGTTAAACTTATAATGGATAGCTCATCTGAAGACAAAATAGTAATGTATCAAAAATATACATATGCGATAGAGGAGCTAAAAGAGAAAGCTTACTATCTGGGGTTTAAGTCAAAGTTACTCTTAGAAGCAGATGGTGATAAATACTTTTTTGTAGAGATTATGCTTAAGCATCTGCCAAATCTTATAGAAGTGATTGGCAAGATAAGAGCAAAAACAAGTAAAGCTATTTTAGACGAATCTGCAGATAATGAACTTCTATACACTATTAAGAACAACTGTCTTTTGTGTGAGGAGCATATCAAACTAATATATAAAACAATAAATGAGATTCATGATGATGTTGAAAAAACAAGACTTCTTTCTCAACTTGAAAATATAAGTAGTGAAACTCAAAAGATGCAGGAGTACGTTAAAAATACAGTTCTTTTACATGATGCAAAGATTGAAGCGTTGGAATTTTTCAAAATATCTACAAATGTTATCGATAAAATGTTTATACTATATAGTATAAATGCAGAGTTTTTAAATCAAAAATTAAATAAAAAATTGGATGAGTTAAAAAAGACAAAATTATATGGAACGATAATAGGAGCTTTTGTTGTTCTTCTTATATTTATAACTATTGCATCTATGGTAAGAAGTTACATGTTGTATGCAAAAAGTGAAAAAAAGATTAAAAACAACCTAACATCAATAATAAATCTTAAAAATGATTTAGAAAAGTGTAAAACTATTGAAGAAATTGCGTCATCATCTCTCTATTTTTTCGCAAATAAATTTGGTGTCATTCAGGGCGCAATTTATATATTTGATGAAGAGAATAATAAACTCTATTTAGCATCATCTTATGCTACAAATAAAATGAAACCCATAGTAGAGCTTGGAGAAGGAATAATAGGGGAGGTTGGAGTTCAAAAAAAGATTATCCATACAGACTTAAATGATGATAAAAAAATAAAGTTTCGCATGGAAGCAATCACTGCAGAGCCTTCAAATATATGCACAATCCCACTTATTAGTTATGATAAAATATTTGGTGTTTTACAATTAGGTTTTTTAAAAAAACATGAAAATATCCATAACGAAGATTTTGCATATTTTATAGATATGATTATTGGTTTTTTACGTGACGCAAAATATTTAGATACAAATAAAGAGTATATAGAACTAATTGATAAATATGTAATAACATCAAAAACAAATAAAAAAGGGATTATCACAGAAGTTAGTGATGCTTTTACAAAGATATCTGGATATTCAAAAAAAGAGATTATAGGGAAATCTCACTCTATTGTTGCCCATCCAGACACGCCAAAAGAGCTTTATAAAAATATGTGGGAGATAATTCTCTCTGGTAAAATATATAAAGGCGAGATAAAAAATCTAAACAAGAGCGGTGCGGAGTATTGGATAGAGACTACTATAACCCCAAAAACAGATAAATACAGTAATATTTTAGGTTTCTCAGCTATCATAAGAGACATTACAGACAAGAAAAGGATTGAAGAGTACTCAATTACTGATGCCTTAACGGGGCTTTATAACAGACGTTTTTTTGATACAAATTTTAATAAAGAGTACAAAATATCAAAAAGAGATAATAAAAATTTAGTTTTATTGATTATTGATATTGACTATTTTAAACAGTATAACGACTATTATGGTCATCAAAAAGGTGATGAGATATTAAAGCTAGTCTCTTTGAGTATGAAATCTTTATTTAAAAGAGCAAATGATTATGTATATAGACTAGGCGGAGAAGAGTTTGGTATATCTTTTTATACAAACGATAAAGAGAGTGCTCTAAAGAGAGCGGAATCTTTAAGAAAAAATATAGAGCATTTAAAAATAGAGCATGCATCTAGTGAAATTTCAGGATACCTATCCATATCTATAGGTATCTCTTTTATACCAAAAGAGTGCGCTATGGAAGTCAATGAAATATACAATATAACGGACAAAGCACTCTATAGAGCTAAAAATAAGGGTAGAAATAGAGTTGAAGAGGCTTCTATTAGTCTCTAATTATATCAAAGTCCAATGGGTAAGTAGGCATAAATAGTATCTTGTTTATAGCTTGATTTTGCTTTTGACTTTTAAAGATAATTACAACCCTGTTTTCAAACTCATCTAGATATGAGATAGACTCTATTAAGTCACCTTTTTTCTTTATGTTAAAGAGAGTGTCTCCATATTTGGCTGTGTAGTTATCTTTTGAGTTCTCTTTTGCGTTTTCTATCATCTTGAAAAAATCAAAATTTGATTCAATTTTTCTAATAATAACCTGTTCAATCTCTGGTTCAACAATAGTTACATCATAATCGTTAATGTAAACCTCTTTTTTTACAGGTTTAAAATAACTCCATCTTGCGTTTTGCGGTTTAGTGGCTATTATGTGCCCATTGTAACTGATTGTCTTATTTTTATCGTCTGTGATATTTTGAGTAAAGTCTGCATCAAATGAGACGATAGAGTCCAAAGAGGCGAAGAGCTCAACTGTAATAAAAACTGCTATTAAAAATGGTTTCATTATTATCCTTAATTTATAAAAATTATATCTTAGTGACTGTTTACATATTATTTAATATCTCATAAAAAGAGAATGATTTTTTAGTTTATGCAATTTCTAATTATATGTATGATAAAATAAAAATAATTTCAGTGGTAGGTGCCTGTTTTACGCACTTATCTATAATAAGGGCGCAAATGCTACAAGCATTAATGGGTAAGATTTTTGGTACTACAAATGATAGAGAACTAAAAAGATATAGACAAATAGTAAATAAAATAAATAACTTAGAGAGCAAATATAAAGCTCTCAGCGATGAAGCATTAAAGAGTGCTTTTAATGAGATAAAAGAGAGTGTTTTATCTGGTGGTAAAAGTTTAGATAGCGTATTAGTCGACTCTTTTGCGATAACTAGAGAAGCTAGCACAAGAGTGCTTAACATGAGACATTTTGATGTTCAGCTTATCGGTGGAATAGTTCTACATGAGGGCAAAATTGCTGAGATGAAAACAGGAGAGGGTAAAACATTAGTTGCTACTCTTCCAATAGTTCTTAATGCAATTAGTGGCAAAGGCGTTCACCTTGTTACTGTTAATGACTATCTTGCCTCAAGAGATGGCAATGAGATGCGACCATTATATGAATTTTTAGGTTTTAGTGTTGGCGTTATCTTAGAAAATATGCATGACCCAGTTGTAAAAAGAGAAGTTTACAACGCAGACATTACATACGGAACAAATAACGAATTTGGATTTGATTATCTAAGAGACAATATGAGCTATTCTCGTGAAAATATGGTTCAAAGAGGTCATAATTTTGTTATTGTTGATGAAGTTGATAGTATCTTGATTGATGAAGCTAGAACTCCACTTATTATCTCAGGACCTACAAACAGAACACTAAGAGACTTTAAAGACGCAAATGACATAGCTCTTAAGCTCCTTAAAGATGAGCACTTTAGCGTTGATGAGAAAGATAAAACAGTTCTATTGACAGAAGAGGGTATAACAAGGGCAGAGGAGCTTTTCAAAGTTGAAAATCTTTACAGTCCAGAGAATGCTTCACTATCTCATATATTAGATCAGGCACTAAAGGCGAATTACCTTTTTGAAAAAGATGTTGATTATGTTGTAAATAACGGTGAAGTTGTAATTGTAGATGAGTTTACGGGGCGCCTAAGCGAAGGTCGTCGCTTCTCAGAGGGACTTCATCAAGCCCTTGAAGCAAAAGAGAGTGTTGAGATAAAAGAAGAGACTCAAACACTAGCTGATATTACATTTCAAAACTACTTTAGAATGTATAATAAATTAGCGGGTATGACAGGAACAGCACAAACAGAAGCTTCAGAATTTGCACAAATCTACTCTTTGGATGTTATCTCTATCCCTACAAATATTCCTATTTTAAGAAAAGACTTAAACGACTTAATCTATAAAACAGAAAAAGAGAAATTTGAAGCGGTTATAGCTACAATAAAAAAACTCTCAGCTACTGGTCAGCCAGTGCTTATTGGTACTGCATCTATTGAAAAATCTGAGATTCTACATGAAGTATTGAAAAAAGAGAAAATTGCGCATACTGTTTTAAATGCTAAAAATCATGCACAAGAGGGTGAGATTATTAAAAATGCTGGTGCAAAAGGTGCTGTAACCATCGCTACAAACATGGCAGGACGTGGTGTTGACATTAAGGTAAATGATGAAGTAAAAGCTCTTGGTGGTCTCTATATTGTAGGAACTGAGCGTCATGAAAACAGAAGAATTGATAATCAACTTCGTGGAAGAAGTGGTCGTCAAGGAGACAATGGAACAACACAGTTTTACCTCTCGCTAGAAGATAGTCTTTTGCGTATTTTTGGAAGCGATAAAATTAAGAGCATCATGGAGAGACTTGGTGTTGAAGATGGAGAGTATATAGAGTCAAAAATGGTTACTCGCGCAGTTGAAAAAGCTCAGAAAAAAGTTGAAAATATGCACTATGAGGGCAGAAAGCATATTGTTGAATATGATGATGTTGCAAATGAGCAGAGAAAAATTGTCTATAAATTTAGAAATCAACTCCTTGACCCTGAGTTTAATATATCTATGAAAATTAACGAAATCAGAGCTGAGTATGTGGCTCATCTTTTTGCTAATGTCTCCATTTTTAATGGCGGGGTAAAAGAGGATTTTAATTTAGAAAAACTCTTTAAACTTATACATGAAGAGATAAATTTAGAACTAAATCCAGCTGATTTTGCATCTTATGAGTATGAAGAACTCTTAGAAGTTTTAACACAAAAGATTAAAAGTAGCTACGATGAAAAAATGAGTGTGCTTAATGATTCAATTTGTAGTGAGATAGAAAGAGAGCTATACTTAAAAGAGTTAGATAGTGCTTGGAGAGAGCATCTCTATGCGATGGATAATATGAAAACAGGTATTAGGCTAAGAGCATATAACCAAAAAGACCCTCTTGTAGAGTATAAAAAAGAGAGTTTTAACCTCTTTACAGAGCTTGTTGAGGATATTAAATTTAACACTATAAAGACTCTTCAAATTATTCAATTTAGAGTTGAAGACCCAGAGGAAGAGGCTAGAAGAGTTGCTGAAAAGTTAGATATACAAAGAAAGATGAATGAAGCTTCAATTCAATTTAACCATTATCAAAGTGAGATGGAAAATGAGAGCAAAAAGATATCCAGAAATGATCTTTGCCCTTGTGGAAGTGGAAAAAAATACAAACTTTGCTGCGGTAAAAGTGGTCCAAAAAAAGGTGTATTTGCTTCTTGAAAACATCAATAGTTCCGTACTTAGTAAAGCGTTTTTTACGCTTTGATAATGAGCAGCCGTTTATATTTCTCTCAGCACTCTTGGCATTTTTAGGGATATCTCTAGGCGTTATGGTTCTTTTGATTGCGATGGCTCTTATGAATGGATTTGATAACGAATTTAAAAAAAAGTTAACTATCATGAACTATCCTCTAACAATAACTCCTAAATTTTATGGTGCTGTTAATGAAGAGTTACTTTTAAATCTTGAGATGAAATTTCCAAACTTGAGTTTTAGTCCATATGTCCAATCAGCGATTATGGCTCGAAGCGGCTCTAAACTTGAAGGTGGTTATCTATTTGGCGTTAATTTTGAGAGTGAAGTTAAAGTAAATAGCGTTTTAAAAGAGGCGATAAAAGATCAAAGCTTTGAGAAGTTTGACGTCTTAATTGGCAAAACGCTAAGAGATGAGTTTGCACTCTTGGTTGATGATAAACTGATGTATATTTTTACACATGTAGAGCCAGGTGGTATGAATGTTACCCCAAAGATTAAAAGATTTAGTGTAAAAGGTGTTTTTGATTCTGGGCTTTCAGCTTATGATAAAGCATACAATTACACAACAATCTCTTCTCTTCAAGTGATGCTAAACTTACCAAGCAATCAATATAGTGGCATACATATATTTTCGCAAACACCGCAAGAGGATATTATAAAACTCAAAGAGCATCTTCCACAAAGTGTAAGCATAAAAGGGTGGTGGGAAGACAATGTAAACTTTTTTGCAGCGCTAGAACTAGAGAAGGCTTCACTCTTTATAGTTCTAATGCTTATTATACTTATAGCAGCAATAAATATTATCTCATCACTGCTTATGACTGTTATGAACAGAAGAAGCGAGATTGCACTACTTCTCTCTTTGGGCGCTACTCCCGCTGAGATTAAAAAGGTTTTTTTATATCTTGGAGTTGTGATAGGAACAAGCGGAATTTTAGCTGGGATAGCCCTTGGTATGAGCGGTTTATGGATTCTTAGCACTTTTGATATAGTGCATCTTCCAAAAGATGTTTATCCTACATCAACATTGCCACTAGATTTAAGTGTAAAAGATTTTTTATCTATTGTCTTTGGAGCATTTGTAATTGTAATTATCTCATCATTTTATCCTGCAAAAAAAGCAAGTGAAGTAGATATTTTAACTGTTCTTAGAAATGAGTAACTTTACTCTTTATCTTTGTTGTCTTTAAATAAGTCAAGAGGAATCATCAGCGTTCTCTTGATGATATTATAAGGTGCAATTGCTATATCTTTTGCCAGTTGAGTGTTTACATCTGGGTCATCAAGCGCACCAGTTACCGTTAGTGTTGTAGAGATGCTCTCTTCTCCAAGTAAAATATGCCCAAGTAGAGGAATCTTTGAGAAAGAGCTTCCAAGTTGTGTTTTTAAATTAAGGTCTAAATTAATACTATTTTCTTTTATGCTTGCCTCTCCAAGCCCAACAATTTCTATCTCTTGTGATTTCAAATATATATCGCTGATGTTATACACATCATCTTTAAGTTTAAAGTTCATATATGCATTTTTAGTTGTTATGCCTTGTTTGCTATATCCAGGAAGTGAGAATGTCACAAGAGATGGAACAGTATTTACAAATGCAAGAATATTATTTAAAATTTTATAATCTTGAATAGTAGTATCTACAATGTTTACAGTACCGCTATACTCATCTAATTGACCACTAATATAAAACTCCATTTTGCCACCTTTAAACTTTGAGAGAGAAAATATTTTTTCCATAAATTCATCATTGAATTTTTCTCCATGTAGATGAAAATCATTGTTTTTGCTTAGAAATGTTGCTTTGCCAGCTTTATATTTTAGCTCTGCAGAGAAGATATCATCTACATATTTAAAGTTGATGCTTTGCGATATTGCTTGTCTATTTTGGCTTAGATAAATATAACTATTTGTTGCATTTACATAAATTGGCAAAGTCGCTTTTTTGCTCTCTTGCGTGCTGTTTTCATCACTAAAGATATTAATAATTTCATGAATATCAACTCCTATATTATCTGCTTTTATATCTATAGAATCTTTGATTTTTATATCTATTACACTATTTATACTCAAAGCCACTTCGCTATTTTTTGTGTTATAAGTTCCATCAACTATATATTTTTCAACAGGAATATTTTCATCTACAAGAAATTTATGCTCATAATTTAAATCAAGATTAAATAGTATATTTTCATTATTTTTTCTTTTTTCTACTCTTATGCTTCCATCAAGGAGTGCATATTTTTCTAAAATTTTTGAGCTTTTAACAATCTCTTCTAAAGAGTTTAAGTCCAATAACCAACCATTGTCACTAAAAATATAATCCAATTTATACTCTTTAGAACTTAGATAAATTTTACTATTTCTGTTTTGTAAAATAAGCTGAGTAGTTTTTTCATTTTTAAAAATTTCTCCAAAAGTAGAGTTTTTGAGTGTTGTATCACTCATATCTACGACACCAATCTCATTTTTAAGATCATACTCAACGCTAATATTTGATTTTAAAACATCTTTATAATCAAGCGCTATATTTTTAAATCTTACAAACTCACTTGAGATGTCAACAGAGATGTTATTGAGATTTATTATCTGCTTATCAAGAGTGAAATTTAGAGCTGTTTTTGAAGATATTGAAGTTGTATCTTTATCATGTATGATTTTTAATTTTGGCATTTGGTTGTCTAAATTTAAGCCAAAGAAATTAAGTTTTTTAACCATTACATCCAAATTTAGCTGTTTTGGCTTAAAAAAAACATCCCCAGACAGAACAACAGAAGCAAATTCTGAGAGTTCAATTTTAGTAGGTGGAACTTTGGCTTTGAGATTTTTTATATCAAATGCTATATTTGTAGCATCTATTTTTATACTCTCTTTATTGTACTTCCAGCTCGATTTATCAATCTCTAGATAATCTTGTTGCGGAGATATAAAGTATGTAGCTAAGAGTGGATTTTGTGTGGTTTGCAAAGAGAGATTATTATCTTTAAATTCAAGCGAATCAAACCTAAAAGTCAATTTTCCACTTGAATCTTTACCACTAAAATCTAAATCTACATGTGCGTAAGCTATATCTTCATATTTTGCGCTCATATCTTTAACTTCAACGTGAGTATTATTTATTGATATATTTGCGTCATATATGTCAATATCGAGGTCAAGGTAGTTTATCTGTGCCTCTTTTGCGTAGAAACTTCCAATGGCTTCTACATCAGTAGAGATAAGATTAATATCTAATGTAAGATTTGTATCAATTGCCCCTCTGTTTTGAATAAATGGAAGATTTATCTCATATCTTTGAAGTAGTTGCAACAAATCTTTATTGGCGCTTCCACTAAAAAGAAGGTAGAGAGATAGAATCTCTTCTTGTTTTGTAAAGTCAATTTTTAACCAGCTTTTATCAAGGAAAAAATCGTAAGAGTAGGCATTTTGTGGTCTTATGAAAAGCACCCCGTCTTTAAACTCTAAGTTGGTAGATTTTGTTCTAATAGGAGCGACTTTTGTATCATAAGTATAAATCAAATCATTTGCAACCGCTTTAGCATAAATGTTTAGATAAGCATCTTTTAGATTTTTATACTCAAGCCATCCATAAAATGAGCTAATCTCAAGACTTGTAAGCTTTATTGCATCATCAACCCAATATTTTACTCTCTCATCAATATCAAAGAGTTCAGTAATATGTTTTAAATTTTTTATGGATTTGTCCGACTCTATAGCGTAGCGTAGCTTGTCTTTGTTGCTATTTGCATATAGTTTGAGTGTCGTACTGTCTTTTACATGTAGTTTAAGCGAAGTGGTAAGTTCTAATTCATCTCTTGAATCAAAAACAATATCACCATCTACATTTACATGTTTGTCTAAAATATGAAATTTTTCAATACTAAGATGGAAAAGAGAATCTCTTGAGATAAGTTTAGCGTCCAACTCCATATATGGAGAGGATATTTTTAAAAAACCATCTTTTGAGATGTTGTAGTTAATTGCTATATCTGTTTGCCCAAAAGATATTTTGTCAATCGTAACCTCTTCAAATAGGTTTAGATATGAAATATTTATCTTAAGTAATGATAAAAGCTCTTTTATATCATCAATTGAAACATCTTGATTTTTCTGCTCTTTTACAACTACCTCTTTAGCATATAGAGTTATCTTTTTATCCCATTTTATGTATAATTTCTCAACATTGATGTTTTCAAATGATATATTTTGTAAAAAAATTCCATTTTGTAAAAATATAAAAAGAGTAAAGAGAAGTAAAAAAATGAATGATAAGATACTAACAATTGTAAAATGGATTTTTGATATTGTGTTGATAATTGTAGTATCGTTCATGTATTACCTAAATGAGCCTGTAAATTCCCCTAGAGTAATATACATTCCTGAAGGTTCTATTGGCAGAATTATAACACAAATGGATAGTAAAAATTACAATGTTAGCAAACTTGATGCGCTTTTACTCAGAATTTTTGGCTCTCCACAAAGCGGTTGGATTAATATGAAAACGACGCTCAACAGCAGATGGGATTTTTTATATAAACTAACAACAGCAAAAGCGGCACTTCAAAATGTAACTCTCATACCGGGGGAGACAACCTATGTTTTTTTAAATCAGTTGGCGGAGCAGTTAAGGCTCAATAGAGATATTTTAGAAAAAGAGTATGCACTTCAAACATCTTGGGTTGAGGGCGCTTTTGTTCCAAATACATATAGATTGCCAATTGGGATAACAGAAAAAGTAGTTATTAGAGTTTTGTTAAATGAGTCTGATGCACAAATGAGAAGCTTGTCACAAAAAGTGTTTGGGCTATATAATGAAAAAAAATGGTTTCAATTTGTAACAATTGCATCAATAATAGAGAAAGAATCTGCCAATGCAGAAGAGATGCCACTTGTAAGTTCTGTGATATATAACAGAATAAAAAAAGGGATGAAACTACAGATGGATGGAACTCTTAATTATGGACAATATTCACATGTAAAAGTGACACCAGCAAGAATAAAAGAAGATACATCAACATACAATACCTACCTTAACAGCGGTCTTCCAGAGAGTCCTGTGTGCAATGTTAGCATTAATGCTATCAGAGCTGCAATATTTCCCGCAAAAAGCGACTATCTCTACTTTATGCGCTCAAAAAAAGGAACACATGATTTTTCATGTAACTATTCTACACATTTAGACAATATAAGTCGTGCTACAAAATGAAACACTATTTTGAAAACAGTGAATACTTAGGCAATGTTTCGTCATATTATTTATCTTAGTGGTAAGATATCCCTTGTAAGTTTTTGTAGCAAGTGTTACCTTATTGCAAAAATATAAAATATCACTAAGGACAATAAAGATGTCAAAAATTATTTGGTCAAAAATAGATGAAGCACCAGCTTTAGCAACGTATTCGTTACTACCAATCGTAAATGCTTTTACTAAAGCAGCAGGTGTTGAAGTAGTTACCAGTGATATTTCACTAGCTGGTAGAGTTATCTCTAAGTTTTCTGATAGATTAAAACCAGAGCAAAGAATTAATGATGAATTAGCTGAATTAGGCAATGTTGTTTTACAACCAGATGGCAACATTATTAAGCTTCCAAATATTTCTGCTTCTGTTGGTCAGCTTATTGAGTGTATTACAGAGCTTCAGGCTCAAGGGTATGATGTTCCAAATTATCCTGAAGATGCAAAAACTGATGAAGAAAAAGCACTTAAGGAGATATACTCTACTTGTTTAGGTTCAGCAGTTAATCCTGTTCTTCGTGAAGGTAATTCAGATAGACGTGCGGCTGCAGCTGTTAAGAGATTTGCTCAAAAAAATCCTCATAAACTTAGAGCATTTGAATCTCCATCTAAAGCTTATGTTGCACACATGAACGGCGGTGATTTTTTCTCAAATGAAAAGTCAGTTATTGTAGAAGGCAACGCTCCTGTTACTATTGAATTAAACGGTAAAGTTTTAAAAACATTGAATGATGTAGTTGATAAAGAGATTATGGATGCTACATTTATGTCAGCAAAAGCTCTTCAAGCGTTTTATCAAAAAACTTTAGATGATGCGAAAAAGAATGGTGTTTTATGGTCACTACACTTAAAAGCTACAATGATGAAAGTTTCAGATCCAATTATGTTTGGTCACGCTGTAAAAGTATTTTTCAAAGATGTTTTTGCTAAATATGGCGATGAACTAACTGCTATTGGTTACAATGCAAATATGGGTCTTGGTGACTTATACAAAAAATTAGAAAAATCAAGCAAAAAAGCTGAAATTATAGCTGCTATAGAAGCGACTTATGATATTCAACCTCCAATGGCTATGGTTGATTCTGACAAAGGTATCACAAACTTACACGCTTCAAACGACATCATCATAGATGCTTCTATGCCAGTTGTTGTACGTGATGGCGGTAAAATGTGGAACCGTGACGGAAAAGTACAAGAGTGTGTATCTGTAATTCCTGATGCTTCTTATGCGTTTTTCCATAAAGCAATGGTTGATGATTGTGTTGCTAATGGTCAATACGATGTTACAACTATGGGTAATGTTGCAAACGTTGGACTTATGGCTCAAAAAGCTGAAGAGTATGGCTCTCACCCAACAACTTTTGAGATTGCTGAAAATGGCAGTGTTGAAGTGAAACAAAATGGTAAGGTATTAATGTCTCACAACGTAGAAGCTGGTGATATTTGGAGAATGTCTCGTGTTAAAGATATTCCAATTCAAGACTGGGTTCGTCTTGCTGTAGAGCGTGCACGTCTAACTGGTTCTCCTGCTGTTTTCTGGCTAGATAAGAATCGTGCTCATGATGCAAATATGATTAAAAAAGTTAACGAGTACTTAAAAAATCATGATACAACAGGTTTAGAACTTCCAATTATGGATGTTGCATCTGCTGCTAAATATACAAATGCTCGTGTTCGTAAAGGTGAAGATACTATCTCTGTAACAGGAAATGTTTTACGTGATCACTTAACAGATATGTACCCAATTTTAGAGCTTGGAACATCTGCAAAAATGTTATCAATTGTGCCACTTTTAGCTGGTGGCGGTGTATTTGAGACAGGTGCTGGCGGATCTGCTCCTAAACATGTTGACCAATTCTTAGAAGAGGGGCACTTAAGATGGGATTCATTAGGTGAGTTTTTAGCTCTTGCTGAGTCTTTAAGATTTATTGCTCAGAAAAACTCTGATGATAAATTGGCTGCTGTTACAACTGCTCTTGATATCGCTAACGCTGCGTATTTAGATAACAACAAAGCCCCATCAAGAAAAGCTGGAGAGCCAGACAATAAAGCTTCTCACTTCTTCTTGGCTCAATACTGGGCTAAGGCTCTTAGTGAAGGTAAAAATGCAGAATTAGCGGCAAAATTTGCACCTATTGCCAAGGCTTTAACAGAGAATGAGGCAAAAATTATTGAAGAGTTATTGTCTATTGAAGGTAAAGCTCAAGATATTGGCGGCTACTATCACCCAGATGATAAGAAAGCAGAGGCTGCTATGAGACCTTCTGCAACTTTAAATAAGATAGTTGATAGCATATAATATTAACTACATGTAGAGATTTTTTCTCTACATGTAGCAATCTTTTTCTTTTTTTGTGATACTTTTTAGTATTATAGAAAAGGCAAAAAATGTCTTTGAGTACAATATTTTGTTAATATTTTACAATTTAAATTTCAAGGAGTATGTATGAATCAAGGAAAAAGAGTAGGAATTATAGGCGCTGGAAATGTTGGTGCAACTGTAGCATACTCCTTAGCAATGCTTGGTTCTTGTCATGAGATAATTCTTCGTGATAACAAGATAGATGTTGCTAAAGGTAAAGCACTTGATATGAGTCAGGCTGCTGCTGCTGTTAGAAGCCACACAATAGTTAGTGTTGCTGAGGAGATGGCAGATTTAACTAACTGCGATGTAGTTGTTGTTACTGCTGGGAGCCCAAGATTACCAGGTATGAGCCGTGATGATTTGCTTATGATAAATGCAAATATTACAAAAGATGTAATTGCTGGGGTTGCAAAATATTCTCCTGATGCAATCATAATTATGGTTTCAAATCCACTCGATGCTATGACTTATGTAGCACTAAAAGAGAGCGGTTTTGATAGAAGCCGTGTAATAGGTATGGCTGGAATTTTAGATAGTGCGAGAATGGCTAGTTTTATTCAGGAAAAACTAGGGTATGGTGGAGGACAGATTCGTGCTTCAGTGATGGGCGGACATGGAGATGATATGGTTCCTCTTGCTCGTTATTCAACTGTAGCTGGTGTTCCTTTAACTGATCTTATGTCCACATCTGAAATCAACGAAATTGTAATTCGTACTCGTAATGGTGGTGCGGAAATTGTAGGACATCTAAAGACTGGCTCAGCGTATTATGCTCCTGCTAAAGCAACAGCACTAATGGTAGAAGCAATCTTGAAAGATACAAAACAGATTCATCCATGTGCAGTTTTTTTAGAGGGTGAATATGGTCACTCAGATGTAGTTTCAGGAGTTCCAGTAATGCTAGGTGCCAATGGAGCTGAAAAAATTATAGAAATATCTCTTGATGAGTCAGAAAAAATTATGTTTGAAGGCTCATGTAACTCCGTTAGAACTTTGATAGATACATTAAATAAAAACAAATTTTTTGATAAAGGGGAGTAGTAGTTTGAGTACAAGAATAGAAAAAGATACAATGGGAGAGATTGCGGTTCCTATAGACGCTTATTGGGCTGCACAAACTCAAAGATCAATTGAAAACTTTGCTATTGGCGAAGAGAAGATGCCTTATGAGATAACGAGAGCGTTTTCATATCTTAAAAAAGCTGTCGCACTTGTAAATAAAGATCTTGGCAAATTAGATGCAAAAAAAGCTGATGCAATTGCAGAGGCGTGTGACGATATGTTAGCTGGAAAATTAGATGGCGAATATCCACTTGTTGTTTGGCAAACAGGTTCAGGTACACAATCTAACATGAACAACAATGAAGTTCTAGCTTCTCGTGCTACTGAAATTCTTGGTGGAAATTTTAGGGTAGAAAAACTAGTTCATCCAAATGATGATGTAAACAAATCTCAAAGCTCAAACGACACTTATCCAACAGCGCTACATGTAGCAGCTGTTATCGCAGTAGAAACTCGTGTTTTACCAGCAATTGCAAAACTAAAAGCAACACTGATAGAGAAATCCACTAGATTTGATTCGATTGTAAAAATCGGCAGAACTCACCTTCAAGACGCAACACCTCTTACTTTGGGTCAAGAGATTAGCGGTTGGGTTGAGATGCTAAATAAGTGCGAAAAAATGGCAAAAGATTCACTAGAAGCTGTTCGTGAACTTGCACTTGGCGGAACTGCTGTTGGAACTGGACTTAATGCTCATCCAGAATTAGGTGAGAGAGTTGCTAAAAAATTAACAGAACTTACAGGACACAACTTTATAACTGCTCCAAATAAGTTTCACGCTCTTACATCTCATGATGCTCTTGTATATGCTCATGGCGCATTAAAAGCACTCTCTGCTGATATGATGAAAATAGCAAATGATGTTAGATGGCTAGCATCTGGTCCAAGATGTGGAATAGGGGAGATTACTATTCCTGAGAATGAACCTGGTTCTTCTATTATGCCTGGTAAAGTAAATCCTACTCAAAGCGAAGCTGTAACTATGGTTACATGTCAAGTTATGGGAAATGACACAACTATCGGCTTTGCAGCTAGTCAGGGAAATTTTCAGTTAAATGTATTTAAACCAGTAATTGCTTATAACTTCTTACAATCATGTCGTCTTCTTGGGGATTCTATCATCTCATTTAACGACCATTGTGCTGTAGGAATTGAGCCAGTTGAGGACAAAATAGATTTTTATCTAAATAACTCACTGATGCTTGTAACTGCACTTAACCCTTATATAGGTTATGAAAATGCAGCAAAAATCGCAAAAACAGCACATAAAAACGGTTCAACTCTAAAGCAAACAGCAATAGATTTAGGACTGCTCAGTGCTGAAGAGTTTGATAAGTATGTTATACCAAAAGATATGATATCGCCAAGAGCGTAAAATTTAAACAAAGGAAAATAGATGAATATACATGAGTATCAAGCGAAACAGATTTTTGCAAAGTACGGCGTACCAACTCCAAAAGGTTTGATGGCTGAGAGTGTAAAACAAGCAGTTGCTAATGCAGAGACATTAGGTGGTTCTATTTGGGTTGTAAAAGCCCAAATCCATGCAGGAGGAAGAGGTCTTGGTGGCGGTGTAAAACTTGCTCGTTCATTAGAAGAAGTAGAGCAGTTATCTAAAGAAATTTTAGGTATGACTCTAGTAACTCATCAAACAGGACCTGAGGGTAAACTTGTTCAAAAGCTCTACATTGAAGAGGGCGCTGATATTAAAGAGGAGTTATATCTTGGTGTTGTTCTTGATCGTGCTCGTGAAATGCCAGTAATTATGGCTTCAACTGAGGGTGGTATGGCTATCGAAGATGTTGCTCACAATACTCCAGAGAAGATTATCAAAATAGCAGTAGATCCAGCTATCGGTTTTCAAGGTTTCCATGGAAGAGAACTTGTATTTGGTTTAGGTATTACTGATCCAAATGAGCAAAAAAAACTTATAAGTTTTGCTTCAAAACTATATAAACTCTATATGGAAAATGATGCAGAAATGATAGAAATCAACCCTCTTGTAAAAACTGGAAGCGGTGAATTTTTAGCACTTGATGGAAAGATGGGATTTGATGATTCTGCTCTTGGTCGCCACCCTGATATTGAAGATATGAGAGATATAAGTGAAGAGGATGCTGATGAGCGTGAAGCTGGTAAATATGGTCTCTCTTATGTAAGTCTTGATGGCGAAATCGGCTGTATGGTAAATGGAGCAGGGCTTGCTATGGGAACAATGGATACTATCAACTACATGGGCGGAACACCTGCAAACTTCTTGGATGTTGGCGGAAAAGCTAATGCTGAGACAGTTGCAAAAGGATTTGAGATTATTCTTAAAAATCCAAAAGTTAAAGCTATATTTGTAAATATTTTTGGTGGAATTGTTAGATGTGATCGTATTGCAAATGGTATCTTAGAAGCTACTAAGCTTGTAGATGTTCATGTTCCTGTAATAGTTCGTCTTGATGGTACAAATGCAGAAGAAGCAGCAGCGATTTTAAGAGATGCAAACATTGCAAATGTTATAGCAGCTACAGATTTAGCTGATGGTGCTGCAAAAGCAGTAGCAGCTGCTGCGCAAGCTAAGTAAAGAGAGGTTTTTTATGAGTATATTAGTAAATAAAGATACAAAAGTAATTGTTCAAGGTTTCACAGGAAAAGAGGGTTCTTTTCATGCTGAGCAGTGCTTAGCTTATGGAACTAAAATCGTAGGTGGTGTTACACCAAATAAAGGTGGAACTGAGCATTTAGGTCAGCCAGTATTTAACACTGTTAAAGAGGCTGTAAAAACTACAGGTGCAACTGTTTCTATGATATTTGTTCCACCTGCGTTTGTTGCAGACGCTGTTATGGAAGCTGCAGATGCTGGAATTGAGCTTGCAGTTATTATCACAGAGGGTGCTCCTGTTCGTGATATGCAAGCTGCAAAAGCTTACGCAATAAAACACAACATGAAAACAATTGGACCAAACTGTCCAGGAATTATTACAGCTGAAGAGTGCAAAATTGGAATTATGCCAGGGATGATTTTCAAAAAAGGAAACATCGGGCTTATCTCAAAATCTGGAACTCTAACTTATGAGGGTGCCAACCAAGTTGTAAAACAAGGTTTTGGAATCTCTACAGCAGTTGGAATAGGTGGAGACCCGATAATCGGGCTTTCATACAAACAACTACTGCCAATGTTTGAAGCAGATCCAGAGACTCATGCAATCGTTATGATTGGTGAAATCGGTGGAGATTTAGAAATCCAAGCTGCAGCATACATAAAAGAGCATATTACAAAACCCGTTGTTGCATTTATTGCAGGTCAAACTGCACCTGCAGGCAAAAGAATGGGGCATGCTGGAGCAATTGTTAGCGGTGGCGCTGGAACTGCTGCTGAGAAGATGGCTGCACTTGAAGATGCTGGTGTAAAAGTTGTAGTGTCTCCAGCAGATATTGGAAAGGCAATAGCAGAGGTTTTAGCAAAGTAATTTAAAGAATTTGTGCGAGCCTCATTAGGTAACATATATGTTATTTAAGAAGCGTTATTAGCACAATTTAGAGTTACATTAATAAAACTTAGTTAATCTGTTTATGAAAACAAGATTGATGTTGATGGAGAAATTAACATCAAATACAAGTAAAAACTTACTTGGTAATTTAAAAAAAAGAGGAGAACAAATGGGAGCTGCGATGATTCAATACCCAGGCAATGTGCCTGTGTGGGTAAATACAAGCAATTGTAAGGCGTGTGATATATGTGTATCAGTATGTCCTTCAGGTGTACTTGGAATGGTTTATGATGCATCATCAACTTTGGGGGCTATGATTTCTGTGAATAATCCTGAATCATGTATCGGGTGCAATGAGTGTGAGCTATCATGCCCAGACTTTGCTATATATGTAGCTGATAAACAAGAGTTTAAATTTGCAAAACTTACAGATGATGCAAAAGAGCGTCAAGCTGCAATTATTGCAAATAACTATATGTCACTAGACCAAAAAGGAGCTAAATAATGGCAACTAGAGAAATAATTTCAAGCGGCAATGAACTTTCCGCTTTAGCTGCAAGAGACGCTGGATGTAGATTTTTTGGTGGTTATCCAATTACTCCATCAAGTGAAATTATGCACGAGATGTCTGATTTGATGCCAGAAGTTGGCGGTGCATGTATACAGATGGAAGATGAGATTGCTGGTGTTGCTGCTGCAATTGGAGCTGGAATGAGCGGCGTTAGAACAATGACTGCTACCTCTGGACCTGGTATTTCATTAAAAGCTGAAAATCTTGGACTTGCTCAAATGACTGAAGTTCCTTTAGTTGTAGTAAATGTTATGCGTGGTGGTCCTTCAACTGGTCTTCCAACTCGTGTATCTCAAGGTGACGTTGCACAAGCAAAAAATCCTTCACATGGTGATTATAAATCAATCACACTATGTGCTGGATCGCTCTCTGAGTGTTATACAGAAACTGTAAGAGCGTTCAATCTAGCAGATAGATTTATGCAACCTGTTTTTGTTTTACTTGATGAGACCTTAGGTCACATGCATGGTAAAGCTGTTATTCCAACAGAGGATGAAGTGAGAGACGCTATTGTTCCAAGAAAACAGTTCGATGGACCAGCTGAAGAGTATTTTCCATATCAATGTGAGCATGATCAACCAGCAGTATTAAACCCTATGTTTAAAGGGTATAGATACCATTTTACTGGACTGCACCATGATAGAAAAGGTTTTCCAACTGAAGAGATAGAGACATGTAGAAAACTTATTCAAAGATTAGAGGATAAAGTTGAACTTCACAAAGATGAGATTGAGCTAAATGAAGAATTTTTTCTTGATGATGCTGAAATCTTGATTATTGCTTATGGTTCTGTTTCTCTTGCTGCAAAAGAGGCAATTCGTCACTTAAGAGCAGAGGGAATTAAAGCTGGTTTATTTAGACCAATCACTTTATGGCCAAGTCCTCAAGATAGAATGAGAGAACTTGCAGCTAAAATACCAAAGGTTTTATGTGTAGAGTTAAATATAGGTCAATATAGAGATGAAGTACAACGTTCAACTGGAAGACTTGATATTGAAGGTCTCTTTAAAGTAAACGGAAGACCAATTTCTCCTTATGAAATTGTGAATAAAGTAAAGGAGCTATAAAATGGCATTTAATTATGATAAATATTTAAGATTAGAAAAAATGCCGACACTATGGTGTTGGGGTTGTGGAGATGGCGTTATTTTAAAAGCTTTTGTAAGAGCAATTGATAAATTAGGTCTCAATAAAGATGATGTCTGTGTTGTATCTGGAATAGGGTGCTCGGGAAGGTTCTCATCATATATAGATTTTAATACAGTTCACACTACACATGGTAGAACAGTCGCATTTGCTACAGGAATTAAACTTGCAAATCCCAATAAACATGTTATCTGTGTTGCTGGAGATGGTGATGCCTTAGCTATTGGCGGAAACCATACAATACATGGTTGTAGAAGAAATATAGATATTACTATGATTGTAATCAATAACTTTATTTATGGTTTGACAAATTCACAAACAAGTCCTACAACTCCGCAAGGTATGTGGACTGTATCGCAAAAAGCTGGTAATATTGACCCAACTTTTGACGCTGCAAATTTAGCTATAGCAGCAGGAGCTTCTTTTGTTGCAAGAGAAACTATGCTTGATCCTAAAAAACTTGAAAAAGTATTTGTAAAAGCGATAGAGCATAAAGGGTTCTCTTTCCTTGATATTATGTCAAACTGTCATATAAATCTTGGTAGAAAAAACAAGATGGCTTCTGCTATGGAGAATTTGGAGTGGATTGATAGTATTACTATTCCTAAGAAGAAGTATGATGAACTCTCTCCTGAAGAGCAGTTAAATAAATTTCCAACAGGTATCTTAAAAGAGGATACAAACGCAGCTGAATACTGTGATATGTATGCAGAGATAATTAAAGTACATCAAGGCACTAGAAAAACAATTACTCAAAATGATTTTGAGAAAAAAATATAAGGAGAAACACAATGGCTAGAACATTAATGAGATTTACAGGTGTTGGCGGACAAGGTGTTCTTCTTGCAGGTGAAATTTTTGCAGCGGCAAAAATTAAAGTTGGTGGACATGGATTAAAAACAGCAACGTACACCTCTCAAGTACGTGGTGGTCCAACTGTTGTTGATATCACGCTTGATGATGAAGAAATTTTTTATCCTTACGCAAATGATGGCGAAATAAACTTTATGCTTTCGGTTGCTCAGGTGAGTTATAACTCATTTAAGGGTGGAGTAAAAAAAGGTGGAACAATCGTTGTTGATCCAAACTTAGTAAAACCTACGGATGAAGATAGAAAAACATGGAATATAATAGAAATTCCAATTATTACAATAGCAAAAGAAGAGGTTGGTAATGTTATTACACAATCAGTTGTTGCTCTAGCTATTGCAAATACTATAATGAAGCCAATAGATAAAGATTCTTTAATAGAGACAATGCTCTCAAAAGTACCATCAAAAGTTCATGCAGCAAATAAATTAGCTTATGAGCTCGGTGAAAAATACGCACTAGAAGCTATCGCATAATTCCAAAAAACGGCTCTTTTGGAGCCGTTTTTTTTAACCAAATTTATAATACTAAACAATATTATAAAATCTATAACTATACCCTAATACTCTCCCAAAAAAAATCAACATGTTTTTCAAATTGAGTTGAGAGCGCATTTGTTGATAACGCATCAAATCTAAGCAGCGTAACTTGCAATCTAATGTAGAAGAGGGTGGATAAAAACTCATAAGCAACCATCATCGGATCTGCAGAACGAATAAGAGAATTTTGCATCATAATAAAAAAGGCTTCAGATAAAATCTTGATGTTTTCATTGTGAAATTCACTTATAAACTGCTCTCTAAGTTCTTGATTTTGAAAAAGTTCAATCATCAAGAGCCTGAACATATTTTCGTTGTTTTTATCAAATGTAAGAAGCTTATATTGCATAGAAAATTTTTGTAAAAATACCTTTCCTTTTAGTGCAGATTCTTTAATATCACTATCTATTTGCGAGAATGGTGTAGTAAAAATATCTTTTGCAACGCATAAAAATATCTCTTCCTTGTTTTTAAAGTGATTATATAAAGCACTCTCTCTTATTCCTACCTCAGATGCTATTTTTCGTACGCTAGTAGCTTTAAATCCATGCTCAGAGAAGAGTTTGGATGAAGATTTTAGTATCTTTTGTTTTGTACCAGTTTTTTCTTTACCTATGCTAATTTCGGGCATTACAGTCCTTTTCTATTGATATGAACAATCGTTAATATAAAAGAAATTATATATGAACAATTGTTAATTAAACCTTATGCGTAAAGAACAACTGTTCATAATAGCAAGTTTAAATATGAACAGTTGTTAACTATGCCCAAAAAGAGATATAAAGGAATGATTCTGTACTATTTCATAGGTACAACAGATAGTTACTTGAATTTATTTCAAGAGGAAAGTCCGAGCTGCTATAAGAGAGTGTTCCATTTAACTAATGGCCGTAGCAATGCGAGGGAAAGTGCAACAGAGAGAAGACTTCCGCTTAGCGGTAAAGGTGAAAGGGTGGTGTAAGAGACCACCAGTCTCTATAGTAATATAGAGAGCTTGTAAACCCAACATGGCAGCAAGAAACAGATGGTCAGCCTCTTAAAGTAAAACTACATGTTTTGCTATGCTACTGTTTCGCTAGAGTTACTATGTGAATAGTAAAGTAGATTAATACTATTAAAACAAAACTCGGCTTACGTTGTACCTATTCATTTTAAAAGCCTATTTATAGGGCTTATCTCACTATTTACTTTTTAATTGTAACCGTGGTGTAACTGTAAACACTTATTATCCATATAGAAGTTGTTACAATTTAGCGCTAAATACGCTATACTAAGAAGTTAAATAAACTCAGCTTATTGGTTATATCTAGATATATTATCTAATATTAAAATCGTAATAAAGGGATTTTTTATGAAAAAAACAGATGTAACTTCATATGAAAATGGTGTAAGCATAAAATTTAGTAGCACAATAAAAAAGAATACTGTAATAGAAATGGTTAAAAAGTGTAAAACAGGCAAATGTGATTGCATGAGTGATGAATCTAAACAAAAAATCAAAGATATGGATATAACTGGTTCAGATGGCAACATGGAATTAAAAATAAGTGGCAATCTGGATGTCGAAGAGATAAAAAAAGCGATATCTAAATCAATTTTAATAAAATAAGATATAAAATACTTTCAATAGAATTTACATTATGTTAACCAATATATAAATTGATTAATAGCTTGAGACATAATACACAGCCTATAAGAGAAGAATTATAAACTATAACATAAGAGTAAAAAACTGATGGAAAGAAAAGAACAACTAATTAACGATATTCAAAATCTATTAAACAGTTATGAAGACATTCACAAGACAAACATCAATCCCAATTTATTGAAATTTATGGACGAGGAGACTCTACTTAGCATTATAGGGTCACTGCTTGATCAAAAAGAGAGTGCAAAAGAGTCTGATTTAGAGTGGCTTGAGGCATTTAAAAAATATAATTGAATTAGTGTAGTTTTTATTAGCTAAAAACAGTTTGATTTGTTACCCAATTATCTGATATAATCTTTTCATGATTTAAAAATAAAGGATCGTGCAATGTCTAATATAGATTTGGTACAACTAACACAAGAAACTAAAAAATTATCGGCGATGGTTGTTGAAGATGAGAAAGTCGCAAATGAGCTGCTCAGCTCTACTTTTAAAAATTTTTTCTCAGACGTAAGATCATGCTTTAATGGAAAAGAAGCATTAGAAACTTACTTAAAATCAGCTCCTGATGTTGTTTTTGTTGATATTATAATGACTGAAATGGATGGTATAGAGCTTTCTCGCAAAATTCGTGAGATTAACCCTACTCAAATTATTATTGTTATTTCTGCTAGCAATGATATTGAAAAAATATCAGAATCAATTGAGGTTGGTGTAAATAGCTTTATCCAAAAACCAATAGATACTAAAAAAATTATAGAACTTTTAACAAGCGTTGTTGCAATGGTTGCTAAGAAGAAAAAAATTGAGACAAAAACTTTCTCTATCTCTCTTCCATTAGATTTATATGAGATTGTAAATGAGAATGCTAAAGCAGAGAGCATCTCTAAAAATGCTGTAATCATAAGAGCGCTTCGCAGTTTTTACGAATAATTAAAAAAATTACTGAGTTTTTATATTTTATTAAGAATAAAATCTATATAATTTCGGCTCAGTAATTAAAACTGAAAAAAACGCTATAGAGTGGCCCCGTCGTCTAGCGGTCAGGATCCATGGTTTTCATCCATGTTACAGGAGTTCGATTCTCCTCGGGGTCACCACTTCATACACCTTTTAATCCTCTATTTTACAATACTTTAAAATTTAAGTTTTCTCTGGGACATTTTTTTATTTTGCCCATTCAACAACCAAGTGAGACAATTTTATTTTCATAATGCAATTTTGAGTCATCAATTAATTGTGCAATTTTTAAGACATTTCTATACTACTACACATTCTTAGAATTGACGATAAAAAAACCTCTCCTCAGCTAAATTGCGATAAAATCACGAAAATTATTTTTAGGATTTTTAATGTTAAGATTTGCTCCAAGTCCCACGGGTGATATGCATATAGGTAACTTAAGAGTTGCTATATTTAACTATATTGTCTCAAAGCAGAGAAAAGAAGATTTAGTAATTAGAATTGAAGATACGGACAAAGACAGAAATATTGAGGGTAAAGATAAAGAGATATTAGATATTTTAAATCTTTTTGGTATTGATTACTCTGTTGTCATGTATCAGAGTGAAAATTTTCGTTTTCACAGAGCTATGGCACTTCAACTTTTGCAAGACAAGAGAGCTTTTAACTGCTTTTGTTCATCTGATTGGCTGGATAAAAAAAGAGAAGAGGCAAAAAATAGTAAAACTGCTTACAGATATGATGATGCGTGTGCCTCACTTCCTGATGAGCTTGTGATAGACAATGAGCACCCTTTTACGGTTAGAATAAGAAAACCGCTAGAGCCAATTATCATAAAAGATCATATTAAGGGCGAAATAAAATTCGAGCCAAATGATATAGATAGTTTCATCATTATGAGACAAGACAAGACGCCAATGTATAACTTTGCATGTGCAGTTGATGATATGCTTAGTGACATTTCACTTGTTATTAGAGGCGAAGACCATGTAAGTAATACACCAAAACAGATTCTTATAAGAGAAGCTCTTGGATACAGTAAAAATATAGAGTATGCACACCTGCCTATCATCTTAAATGATGATGGTAAGAAGATGAGCAAAAGAGATGACGCTTCTAGTGTAAAGTGGCTTCTTGAGGAGGGTTATCTTCCATCTGCAATTGCAAATTATTTAATATTAATAGGAAACAAACCGCCAAAAGAGATATTTACTATACAAGAGGCAATTGAGTGGTTTAGTTTAGAAAATATATCTAAATCCCCTGCCCGTTTCGACATAAACATGTTAAAACATGTAAACAAGGAACATCTAAAAATCTTAGATGCAAAAGAGTTATCAAGATATGTTGGTTTTGCAGATGCTCAAATTGGAGAAGTTGCTAAAATATATCTTGAAGAAGCTAGTACAACTAAAGAGTTAAGAGCAAAGATAGCGCTAATTTTTGCAGAAAAAAATATTCCAGATGAGTTTAAAGAGTATGCACAGACTATAGTTAAGATTATACAAAAAGCACCCTACTTTGAGGAGTATGAAGATTTTAAAAACTACATTATACAAGAGTCTGGACTTAAGGGAAAAAATTTTTTTAAGCCGCTAAGAATTTTATTAATGGGTTCTGAACATGGACCAGATATTGCCACAGTATATAAACATATCAAAAATTATTTAGGTGAGATTGTAAAATGAGCATTTTAATAGAGATAATTCAAGGTTTGGGTTCTATAGCAATAGGAGTTATAAATGTCTATATATGGGTTGTAATTATTGCAGCACTTCTTAGTTTTGTAAATCCAGACCCATTTAATCCTATAGTCCAATTTTTGTACAGAGTCACAAATCCAGCTTATGCGCTTGTTAGAAGATATATAAAGACAAATTTTAATGGTTTAGATTTAGCACCACTTGTTATTGTTATTGGACTAGAGATAGTTATTGTATTACTTAGCTCTTTATTACATGCTTTGTAATTTTAGCTATTGTTCTTTTTTGTATTTTAAAACTACAGCAGATGAAGATAGATTGTCTTCTAGGAAAAGGTTTATAGATTCTGCTTGCTCAAATGCTACTATGTAAGAGTTTGTCCAGTCATTTTTTCTATTAATTAAGTGTGAAAATTGATTCTCTTTAGGTAGTTTTTCTACTTTAATTGGCAGTTTTGAGTTTAGTGTGAGCTTTAAATCACTCTCAATGGTGTTATTTGGATTGTTGAGCTCTTTTACATCTTTGAGGTATAAAAGAATAATGAAATATTCATATCCATTAAATGATTCAGGATAGACTTCATTGAGGTAAATGGAAGACATAACCCCCATAACTTCGCCCTCTTTTGAAACTATTTTACTGCTTTGAATACTAGAAGCACTTAACTCTTTTTCTCTATCCATTTTAAACGCAAAAAAGGCGTTTTTTTTAGAACATCCACTAAAAAGTAGCATAAAAGTTAAAAATAGTAAAAAAATCTTCATTTAAATCCCTAGAAATAGTGAGAGAATTATATCTTATTAAACAACCTTTTAAAGACTATTTTGTATAATCACTTAATTTTTAAGAGGGTTAACATATTGAAAAAAAGATTAGCAGTAGCATTTACAGGCCCATCAAATAGTGGTAAAACGACACTTATATTAAAAGTGGCGAGAAAGCTCATACATGAGTATAAGATGGATGTAGCCATTATAAAACATGACCCAAAAGATAAAGCTCGTTTTGATGTGGAAGGCAAAGATAGTTATAAATTTGCAGATACTGGCGCAGAGGTTATTGTAACTTCTCCAAATCGCACTACATACTTCTCTCAAAGACAAAAAGAACTAGATGAGATGATTAGACTTTTTGACAAGTTTGACATTTTGCTAGTTGAAGGGCTTAAAAACCTTCCTCTTCCTAGAATAAGCGTCTTTAGGGACTCTTTAGATGCTGAGTATTTTCCATACATGAATGCTTTAGCGACTGATGGTAGCATAGATATAAGCAGATATGATTTTCCAAAAAATGTTGCTATCTTAGACATAAACAGTTGTCAAGATGTAATAGAGTGGATATTAAAAAATGCAAAGGAAGTTTAAATAGATGACTGACATATTTAGCGCAATACAAAGAACAGCAATAAGAATAAAAGATGCAATAGACACCAAAGATATAGGTTATTCACAGCAAGAAAATAGTTCTGGAGAGACGCAACTTCAGCTCGATATAAAATGTGATATGATTATTGAAGAGGAGTTTTCACATGTAACTTCTATTCATACAATTGCAAGTGAAGAGAAAGAGAGAGAGGTTATACTACATAAAGATGGTAGATATTTTATTGCTTATGACCCTCTGGATGGCTCATCATTAATAGATGTGAACCTTAGTGTAGGCTCTATTTTTGGAATATATGAAGGTGCATTTGGAGCAAAAAACATGGTAGCTTCATGTTACGTTGTTTTTGGTCCTCGCGTTGAGATGGTTTTTGCTCATAACAAAACGAAACTACACCTTCTTCAAGGCAAAGAGTTTGAGTTTGTAAAAGAGATTCGTCTCAATGAAAAAGGGAAGTTAAATGCACCTGGTGGAACTCAACAAAATTGGAAGCCTTATCATAAAAAGATGGTTGATAGCTTTTTTAATGAGGGTTATCGCTTAAGATACTCTGGAGGAATGGTTCCAGATTTGCATCAAATACTGCTAAAAGGCGGTGGCCTCTTTAGTTATCCTAGCACTTCAGATAAGCCAGATGGAAAGCTTCGCAAGCTTTTTGAAGTTTTTCCATTTGCTTTTATCTTTAATAGAGCTGGGGGAGAAGCCATTGATGGTGCAGTTGATTTAATGAACCTTGAATATGCACATATACATGATACTTCACCATGCTTTTTTGGCTCAAAATATGAGATACAAAGAGTAAGAGAAGTTTATGCAAGCAACCAATAGCAAAGAGTTGGATAAATTTGAACTTTATCTTGTTGATATGATTGTAAAGCTTCAAGATTGTCAGAGTGCAAAAAGCTTAGAAAGTTGTAGCAAATGCGAGTTTTATCTAAGCTGTGAGCTTAGAACTGATTATGTTAAAGCGGTTTACAACAGTATGTCCAAAGGAGATACTGGTGGCTTTGAGTTTTAAATTTGAATTTTAAGGATAAAAATTGAGTAAATATATAACAACACCTATCTATTATGTTAACGGAGAGGCTCATATTGGGCATGCTTATACTACTTTTATAGCTGATACTCTAGCTAGATATGAGAAGCTCAAAGGTGAAGATACCTATTTTTTAACTGGTACTGATGAACATGGTCAAAAAATAGAGGAGTCTGCTCAAAAAAATTCTAAGCCAACACAAGAGTTTGCAGATGAGATAAGTGCCTCTTTTAAAAACCTTTGGGATGAGTTTGATATAAGCTATGATAAATTTATTCGTACAACTGATGCAGAGCATAAAAAGGGTGTCCAGAGAGCCTTTGAAGTTATGTATGCAAAAGGTGATATATATAAAGATTTTTATGAGGGTCACTACTGTGTAAGTTGTGAGACTTTCTTTACTGAGACGCAACTAGTCGATGGTGAATTTTGTCCTGATTGTGGCAGAAGTACAAATATTGTCAAAGAGGAGAGTTACTTTT
The DNA here is from genome assembly GCF_000012965.1 of Sulfurimonas denitrificans DSM 1251. Lineage (NCBI taxonomy): Bacteria > Pseudomonadati > Campylobacterota > Epsilonproteobacteria > Campylobacterales > Sulfurimonadaceae > Sulfurimonas > Sulfurimonas denitrificans. The sequence goes on from NC_007575.1 coordinate 1,127,845, forward strand.
TTAGGCTCTCTAAATATGAAAATGCCCTTTTAAAGCACTATGAAGAGAACCCTGATTTTATCCTTCCACGTTCTCGTGCAAATGAAGTTATAAACTTTGTAAAAGGCGGACTTAGAGATTTGTCAGTCACAAGAACATCTTTTACATGGGGTGTCGGGATGCCAAACTCTATAAAAGATGACAAGCATGTTATGTATGTTTGGCTTGATGCTCTTATGAACTATATTACAGCTCTTGGATATGGAACTACAGAGGAAAATATGCGTTATTGGCCAGCTTCAGTGCAGTTTGTTGGAAAAGATATACTTCGTTTTCATGCAATCTACTGGCCAGCATTTTTAATGAGTATTGATTTGCCTCTTCCTCAGCATATAGGTGCACATGGATGGTGGACTAGGGATGGCGAGAAGATGAGTAAATCAAAAGGCAATGTTATCTCTCCAAAACAAGTTGCTGATGTTTATGGCGTTGAAAATTTAAGATATTTTATGCTCAGAGAAGTACCTTTTGGGCAAGATGGAGACTTTTCTCAAAGAGCATTTATAGATAGGATAAACTCAGAGTTAAGTAACGACCTTGGAAACCTTTTAAATCGTATCATTGGTATGAGTGGTAAATACTCAGATTTTGAGATAGAGAGTGTTAATGTTTTAAAATATCATAAAAAAGAGATTGATGCGATGAATGTCGTACTTGATTCACTCGATATTTTTATGAAAAATTTTCAAACGCATCGCTATTTAGAGGAGTTATGGAAACTATTTTCTATCGGGAACAAAGCCATTGAAGAGCATGCTCCATGGGTTAAGATGAAAGATGGAAAAAAAGATGAAGCGCTCTCTACTGTAGCACTTGTTGCAAATATTTTAGCAAAAGCGTCTATTATGCTTCATCCTGTTATGCCTCGCACTACAGATATTATTGCAGATGCTCTAAACTTTTCTATCTCTCATGAGAGCTACAGAGAGCTTGTTCAAGAGAAAAAGCTTTTAAAATTGTTTAATATTAAACCTGTTCCACCTCTATTTCCACGTGTTGATGAGCCGCTTATGCCTGAAGCCCCACTTGCTCAACCAAATATTACAAAAGAGAGCGTGAAGGCTGCGGAACAAAGTCTGTGTGAGGGTGATAATCTTATAGAAATTGGGCAATTTTTTCAAACTTCTCTCAAAGTTGGGACAGTAATCGCAGCAGAAGAAGTTGAGAAGAGTAAAAAACTTCTAAAACTTCAAGTTGACTTGAATGAAGGAAAACCTAGACAGGTAGTTGCTGGAATAAGAGAGTTTTATAGCGCAGAGTCTCTTATAAATACTCAAGTTTGTGTTGTTGCGAACTTAAAACCTGCAAAACTTATGGGAATGATCTCAGAGGGAATGCTTCTTGCTGCTAAAGATGAAGATGGGTTGTGTTTGATACGACCTGAAAAACCTAAAAAAGCAGGCACGCCTATTGGATGAGACTCGAAAACTTTTTAGCACTTACTCAAACTACTCTTATTAATGAGCCTTATGTTCATAGTTTTGAAAATATTGCCTTTGATGCTCTCAAAGTAAAGAGAGGCGATCTTTTTTTTGCGTACACTACGCAAGAGATTCCGCTCGCAGTTGAGAATGGTGCTTATGGAGTTATCTTTGATAAACCCGCACAAATAAGTGATAATGAAATTGCTTGGATAAAAGCAGACAGTCTAGATAATGCGCTCAAGAAACTAATTCGTTTTAAAACTATTGAAAAAGAGATAGTCGCTTATGAGTGCAATGAGATTATTTTAAAACTCTCTTTGCAAGTGATAACTTTGCCAAATTTTCGCACTATTTGCGGAGATTTGAAATCTATTTTTAAAATTATTTCAGAAGTCGAAACAAAAACCATCCTCCTCTTTAGCCCTGCCCTTACCTCTAAAGAGATATTCGCAGTTGTTAAAAAAATGCCAATTGCCTCTTTTGAGCCAGTTGAAATTATGGAGCAAACTCTTTTTGAAACATCTTTTATATATGATAATGTTTTTTATGAAAGACAGCTTATTTCGCCATTTTTCATTCCCTATTTAGAGGAACTTTTACATCTGTATAAAACGCTTAAGATAGAGTATAAACTAAAGAAATTCACTCCAATAGAGCATTTTGAACCAGTTTTTACAAACAAAAAATTTGAGATTAAAAATTTTGGCTCTAGTGACAAAGTGCTTATATTTGAACCAAATATAGAGCTTATAGAGAAGCAAATCTCTTTTTTACAACAACATGCGTCATGGGCAAATACTATTTTTGTACTCCCTCATGACGTTGAGTCAAAAGATAGCAAAAATATCTTTAGATATAAAAATGAGAAAGAGATTGTAAATATTTTAAGAAACAATCTCTTCAATTTTGCCCTAATCGTAGGCGTTGATAAGTCAATTTTAAATAGGCCTCTATCAAATCAAACACAATTAACTATGGATTTTTAAGGTACATGTAATGAATAGAAGAGATTTTCTCGCCACAGCAACTACCGCCTCAGCAGCCTTAGCACTAAATGGGTGCAATGATAGCAACAGAGAGGCTATTGATTACTCTAAGCATCCAAAATTTAAGAGCGATGATGAAAAAAGAGTAAATATAAATAGAAATAAAAAAACAGTTATAAAGCTAGCAACGAGTTGGCCAGGGAGTTTTCCAATTATTGGTACTGGTATTGAGAAGTTTGCCCAGAGAGTTAAAGATATAAGCGGTGACTCTTTGGAGATAAAAATCTATCCTAAAAATGTACTCGTTCCTGATCTTGCTGTTTTTGATGCCGCAAGCAGTGGACAGATAGATGCTTTTCACTCTGGTCCATATTATTGGAAAGGTAAAAATAGTGCATTTTCACTATATAGCGGTATTCCTTTTGGTTTTACTTCTGAAGAGATAAACTCATGGATGCTCTATGGTGGCGGGTTGGAATTATGGAGAGAACATTATGCAAAAAATAATCTCTACCCTTTTATGGGCGGAAACACAAACATACAGATGGGCGGGTGGTTTAGAATGGAGATAAATTCGCTCTCTGACATGAATGGACTCAAGATGAGAATTCCAGGACTTGGTGGAGAAGTTTTTTCAAAAATGGGAGTAAATTCAGTTCTTCTTCCTGCTGGAGAGATTTATACTTCACTTGAGAGAGGTGTCATTGACGCTACCGAATGGGTTGGTCCTGCACTGGATATAAAGATGGGATTTTATAAAGTAGCACCATTTTATTACTCTGGATGGCATGAGCCTGGATCTATCCTCGAACTAACTTTTAATAAACAGTTTTGGAATAAGTTGGCGTTTGAGCATCAAAGTATGATAGAAGTTGCGAGCAGTGAGATGAATTCAAATATGACTTATGAGTTTCATTATGAAAACATCCATGCACTTAAAAATTTGCGTGAGTTAAATATAGAGATAAAAGAGTTTCCTCTGGATGTAATAACTGCTGCAAAAGTAGCATTACAAGAGGTTCTTGATGAGTTTGGCCAAAAAAATAGCGACTTTAAGATAGTAAATGAGTCTATACAGAAACATTTAAGCCTCTCTAAAGAGTGGAGTGACGCTAGTCTTAGATACTTTTTAAATGTTAGATAAATTAAAAGAAGAGAGAAATTAATGAAAATCCTATTATTAACCGCCATGCTTTTGCAAAATACACTTTTTGCTTCATTTAGTGCAAATATTATTGATGCGGTCAGTTTGAAACCTATTAAAGATGTCACTATTAGTGATTCTGTTTTGAGTGTTAAAAGCGATATCAATGGAAGTTTTACTATAAATAGTCTTGAAAAACCTCTACATGTAAAAGCGTGTGGATATAGACCATATAAAATTACACAAGAGTCAAGTGATAAAGTTCTTAAGCTTGAACCTCTTGTTGTAAAAGCGCTATATTTAAGTTTTTGGCATACAAATAATCAATCTCCAAAGCTAAGAGATATTTTAAAAATAATAGATGAAACAGATATAAATACAGTTGTTGTAGATGTTAAAAATGAGTATGGACACACATCATTTAAAACATCTTTTGAACAAGCCAACAGCTATGGCGCTGATAAAAGTATCATAAATAGAAATATAGAAGAGTTTATGTCAATTATGAGAGCTAAAAATATCTATACGATTGCAAGAATTGTGACATTTAAAGATGAGCTTCAAGCTATTAACAATGTGGATTATGCTATCAAAAATAGAGATGGCACTATCTGGAGAAACCATGACAATATGGCTTGGGTTGATCCTTTTGATGTCAGAGCGCATAACTACGCAATTTCTGTTGCGCAAGAGGCGGCAAAAGTCGGTTTTGATGAGATAAATTTTGACTATATTCGCTTTCCTGCAAAAGATGGGCTGCTTTACTCTAAAGAGAGCACTCAAGAGAGTCGTATAAAAGCAATTAGTGATTTTTTAAATCTTGCACAAGAGAGACTTAGAAAATATGGGGTATTTATCTCTGCGGATACTTATGGAAATATATGTTGGACCAAGGATGATAATAACATAGGTCAAACAGTTAGCTCGATGGCACCACATGTAGATTATTTGGCTCCAATGTTATATCCATCTGGATTTGCAAGTGGTTCATTTTCATTTAAAAGCCCATCAAACCACCCACATACTGTAATTTACAGAAGCATTAAAAATATAGAAGATAGAATTGACACAAAAAGAGTTAGACCATGGTTGCAGTATTTTAAGGACTACGCACATGAAAAACGGCATTACAGAGAGTTTGAGATAAAAGAGCAGATTAGAGCAACACAAGATATAAATACTAATGGATGGATGATGTGGTCACCATCTAGCAGATACAATATAGAATATTTTATAAAAGACAAATCGCTTTAAGCTCTTTGTTTAGGGCTTTTGCTTTAGGCATATACTCAAAAACAAGAGAGTGGAATTTTTTTGAATGGTTCATATGCACTAGATGTGAAAGCTCGTGAACCACTATAAAATCAATAAGCTCTTTATCTATTTTTATAAGTTCTGTATTTAGAGTAATAACCATTTTTGAGCTACAACTTCCCCATCTACTTCGCATTTTTTTAAATTTTAGTTCACTAAAACTCAATTTCATAACCTTTGCAAAATATTCTACTCTTTGAGTTAGGTAAAGAGTTGCAAAATTTTTATAAAATTTTTCATAGCACTTTAAAATAGTATCTTGTTCTGAAATATCTACTTTTTGAAGTAACTCTCTTAGCTCTTTTGCCTCATCTGAATCCATACTAAAAACCTCTCCAAAGAGTAGAATCTCATCTTGAAGATTTATGCTTATAGGTTTTGATAACTCTATGGTTTTTAGCTGTTTTCTTATCCATGGCTCTCTTTGGATAAGAAGCTTTTGAATAAATGCGTTTGATACTTTTGGAGTCTTAAGAGTGATTTCACCATTTTTCTTCACACTTAGATAGCTATTTTTTAGAGTTGCTTTTTGTAGATGCAAAATCTCTAAATCATTAAAATTAATCTTACATGTACTCAATAGGGTCTTTTGCATTGGCTAATCTAAATCCATTTAATCTCAGGCGACAACTGTCACAAACACCACAAGCTGCCTCTTCATCTTTGTAACAACTCCATGTAAGTTCAAGTGGAACATTAAGTCTAAGTGCATGCTCAACTATCTGAGATTTACTAAGATGAACCAGTGGCATATATATTTTGATTTTTGTCTCATCTTTTGTGCCAAGATTAATGCTCTGCTCCATGCTAGTGATAAAAGAGTCTTTGCAATCTGGATAACCACTACTATCCTCTTGCACAACACCAATAGCAATAAGTACAGCCTCCTCTTTTTCTGCTAGCGCTGCTGCTATCGATAAAAATATGCCATTTCTAAATGGCACATAAGTGATGGGAACACCCTCTTCTAGTCCATTTATAGGTATATCTATACTTTTATCTGTAAGAGCAGAAGCACCTATTTTTGAAAAAAAGTCTAAATCCAAAACATAACTATTTGAGACATTTAGTGCCTCACATATTTTCTTAAAACAGAAGAGCTCTTTTGCTTCAGTTCTTTGAGCATAGTTAAAGTGTAAAGCTACAATTTCATAACCCATCTCTTTTACCATATAAGCCCCTAGTGTAGAATCCATTCCACCGCTCATAATACAAATTGCTTTTTTATTTTTTAAATTCATAAGGGAATTTTAGCATATTATTTTAATCTTCCTTAAATGCAATACCCTATATAATGCCTCAATATTCAAAAAAAAGGGGACACTATGGAAATTTCATCTTCAAACACACCTACTCAATCTTCAGCTGGAGTTGAGGCTATAAAAAAAGCTACAGAGACTCAGGAGAGAGACGCTTTAAAAGTTCTAGAATCTGTAACTGAAGAGTCTAGAAAAGATGTAGCACAAAAGACTGGATTAGGAACCAACCTAAATTTAGCTGGTTAAGGTAGAGCATAAAACTTGATAGACTTTGACAACAGAACCTCACTAAACCTTCATATAGAGGTAATTGAACAAATTGCCTCTTCCCTCACAAATAAAGAGATAGAATTAATAGTTACAGATAAAGATGAGATGAGAGAGATAAACAGCGCTCATAGAAATATAGATAAAGCAACAGACGTTTTAAGTTTTCCTTATATCGAAATGCCGCTCTCACCATTAGGAAGTATTGTTATTTGCTCCTTACATGTAGAAGAAAAATCAAAAGAGTTTGGACACACTCTAAATGATGAATTTGCACTCCTTTTTATACATGGTCTTTTACATCTTCTTGGATACGACCATGAAGTTGATAGCGGAGAGATGAGAGAAGAGGAGGCTAGAATTATCAAAGAGTTTAATTTGCCTCAAAGTTTAATAGTTAGAAGCGAGGGATAACGATATATGGATTTCATAATTTTTACAGTTGCTATGGCTGCACTTGTTTATGGGGCGGATTTTGTTATAAAAGAGTCTCAGAGAATAGCTCTGCATTTCAATATATCACACTACGTCATAGGCGCTACTCTTGTAGCATTTGGAACTTCAATGCCAGAGATGGCAGCTTCAATGATGGCATCATATGGAGGCAAAAGTGAGATGGCTATAGCTAATGTTGTTGGTAGCAATATTTTCAATATAACATTAATTTTAGGAGTTGTATTCTTAATATCAAAAAATATGAACCCTAAAAGAGACATCTTTGTAAAAGATAGTGCTTGGATTATTGTGCCTGTTGTTATTTTTATGCTGATGATTCAAGATAGTGTTATAAGCAGGGCTGATGGGATTTTATTTCTTTTAATAATGGTTTCATATATTCTATTTTTATTTACTGGTCCAAAAGATGATTTTGAAGATGCAATAGATGAGGATTTATCAAAAGAGAAGTTTAATTGGTTAAAAACTATTCTATTTTTAGGTATTGGATTTGTATTAACAATAGGTGGAGCAAATTTCGTTGTTGAGAGCGGAACAGATATAGCTAGGTTATTTGGCGTAAGTGAGTGGATAATTGGACTTTTTCTTATTGCACTTGGAACATCTCTACCTGAACTTGTAGTCTCTTTGGTTGCTGTAAAAAATGGAAATGCAGAGATGGGCATAGGAAACATAATAGGCTCAAACGTTGCTAACTTCTCTATGGTTTTAGGAGCTTCATCAATCATAAATCCACTAACCATCAACTTAATTACTGCACAGTTTGACATCTATGTAATGGTTGGCTCTTCTATAGCTCTTCTTTTTATTGTAGCAAACAAACTATACAATAAAACTGGAGCGATATTTTTATTAACAATATTGTCGCTTTTTTTACTTAACTCTTTTTAATAAATATAGGTGAAATTTTCTCATCTATAAAGCGCCCTACTCTTTATCTTCTTGGGCTTCTTCATCTTCTTTTATGTATCCAAGTTCTAAGAGTTTATTATAAACCCCAGATATAATATTACCAGTAGCAGCGCCACCATGTCCTCCATGCTCTACCATAGCTAAAACAACATATTGTGGATTATCGTATGGACCATACGTTGAAAACCAAGCATGAGAACGTGTATAGTACTCCATTTCATGCTCTAGCTCCCTCTCTTTAATATCCTGTAAAATACCAACAACTTGGGCTGTTCCAGTTTTACCTGCAATTTTTACTTTTGTATTTACATAACTCCTAGCTGTTCCACCAGGTACATTACAAACTTCATACATCGCTCTTTGAATTGTAGGCAGCCTCTTTAGCTCATTTTCCGTGAGTACATCTTGAAGGTCTGGCTCTACAACTTCATCGCCTATCATCTTGGCAAAGTATGGTTTAGGCAACTTTCCTGTAGCCATAAGTGCTGTAAATTGGGCTATCTGCATCGGAGTTGTTAAAAAATCTCCCTGCCCGATTGATGTGTTTACAGTCTCACCTATATACCATGGTTTGTTATATTTTTTTCTTTTCCACTCACGAGATGGGACTGTACCTATAAATTCATTTGGCAAATCAACGCCTGTTTTTTTTCCAAGTCCATATCTCATGAGCCCATCGCTCATCTTCTCAATACCGAGCCTTAGGCTTCCTTTATAAAAATAGTCATCACAACTCTCTCTTATGGCTTTTTTAATATCAGTACTTCCATGACCATCTTTCTTCCAACATCTAAATACCCTTGAGCCAAGTGGCATAGAGGCGGTGCAGTGAACATTAAAGTTTGGACCAGCTTCTGGCGAAGTTATGTACAGTAGTCCAAGTCCTGTTTTTATAACTGAACCAGGTGGGTAGAGTCCATGGATAAGTTTATTTGTAAAAGGTTTATCAAGACTATTTGACAACTTATCCCAAACTTCATTGCTTATGCCAGTTACAAAAGTGTTTAGGTCATACTCTGGAAAACTGCTTGCCGATAAAATAGCGCCATTCACATCCATAACAATCACTGCACCAGCCTTATTTACAAAGAATGATGATATATATTTTTGAAGTTCTATGTCGATATTTAAAGTAAGTTTTGTATCTTCTGATGGTTTTTGGCTTGAGAGCTCTTCTACTTCTTGATTATGCGCATTTACCTTTATCTCTCTGTTTCCTGCTAAACCTTGAAGATACTCATTATAGTATTTTTCAATACCAGATTTGCCACTATATCCTATGAGTTTAACAAGCTCATCATCTACAATGTCATCTTTGTTTGCACGCCCAACATACCCAATAATATGTGCACCTATCTCACCGTATGGATAAAATCTCTTTGGAGAGGAGACTATATTTAAATTTTCTCTTAGGCTCAATATTGAATATATAGGCATAATATGTTCATATGATACAAAATCAACTATATCTATAAAGTTATGGTTGTAGTATGAATCAACTTTTTTATACTCTTTTATCATCTTCTCTTTATCTAAATTTGGCAATAGAGCAATAAGCCTATTTATCTCATCTTCAAAAATTTCAGAATTTCTCTCAAGACCTAGATGTGGAGCTAGTTGTATCTTAAATCCAAGTTCATTTATTGCTATTGGTCTGTTGTTTATATCTACTATTTCCCCTCTTACAGGAGCAATTTGTTCGATTTTAATTGTGTTATTGTATGAGAGTCTTTCATAGTAACTGTTTGATTCAACTGAGAGAAAAAAAACTCTTACTAAAAGAGCTAGCCAGATAGATGCAAATATAAAAAGTATAAATTTAATTTTCATAATATGCTCAAAATTAAAAATTCAATAACTATATAGTAGATTACATAATAGTTGATAGCTGGTAAAGCAAATAAAAAAATATTTGATAAAAAAGAGTAAAAAAGAAAAAAGCCTACATAAACAAAAAGAACAATCATAAAATTAATACATGTAACACAACTAAAACTCTGAGTTATTTTTGGAACAATATATTTATGCAAAATTGAAAAATAGATTATGGTACTAAATAGCACATAACTATTCTCTGATTCAAAAAATAAAAGACAAAAAATAGTTAAAATAAGAACTGAAGTCTGCTCTTTTTTAAGTGCTTTTGAAAAGTAAAAGTATAGTACTGTAAGTAATGGCGGTAAAAAAAGATATATTCCGCTTAGTGCAGTATAGACAAGAAACAATATACCATAAAGGTATAATGCTAGAGGGTTTTTATAAGAGAGACTTCGTTGCATATTGGAAAATGTTTACATTTAATACAATCAGCCCAAATCTTATGTTCTGGGAGTGACTCTTTTGGAATCTCGATAAAACCTAAATTTTCAAAAAAAGATTGTTTATAAGTTAAGCTAAGAACCTTTTGAAGTCCTAATATTTGTGCTTCATCAGTTGCTTTTGTAACTAAGCTTTGCCCTATTCCCTCTCCTCTTCTTCCATCTTTTACAATCAAAGATCTAATCTCTGCTAAAGATGGTGTATGAATATGAAGAGCACAAAATCCAATAATTTCAGAGCCATCTTTAGCAAGAATATAAGATCTTATATTTGTCGCCACTTCATCTGAGCTTCTTGCAAGAATTACACCAGCTTCAACTTCAGCAGCCACTAGCTTTTGCATCTCTTGTATATCAGAGAGTTTTGCTTTTGTTAATTCAATCTTCATTTTCACACTCCTTTAAAACATTATAGATAAGCGTTACTATTTTTGCTAATCCTTTCTTTTTGGAACTAGAAACCATCAGGGCATTAGGAAAATCTCTTCTTAACTCAGTTTGCTCTTTTTGATTGAGCTTGTCTATTTTAGTAAATATCTGAAAAATATGCTGTGTGGGGTTGGCACACTCAAGCAAAAAATCACTAACAGATTTATCAATATCTAAAAAAGGGTGTCTGCAATCAACCAGATGTATAAAAATTTTAATCTGCTTTCTTGATGCTATATAGTCTGTTAGGTTTCTCTCCCAATCATATTTTATCGATTTTGCCACTTTTGCATAACCAAATCCAGGTAAATCAACAAATTTAGCAAAGCTTTTTAAAGAGTCTTCTCTATTTATAAAAGTAACATCAAAGTAGTTTATAAGCCTTGTTTTACCTGGTGTTGATGATACTTTAGCCAATCCTTTATGATTTGTTAGAGCATTAAGCAGAGAGCTTTTTCCAACATTTGAGCGGGCCATAAAAACGATTTCATTCTGCTCTATACTAGGAGGTGCACCATCTAAATTTGGGGCAGATGTAATAAATTTTGCATCTACAATCTCAATCATTTTTTTCACTCTTCTGAACTTCTGTCTTGTTTTGATCTTCAGGCATATTAAAAATCATAATTACTGGCTCTTTAGCAGCACCTTTTGCGTAAGCTTTACCTTCAATTGTTTTTAAAATTACTTCATCGCCAATAATCTCTTTTTTATCATCAAGTTGCTTTAGATGTACATCTTGATAGAAATAGTACTCTTTTGTTTTAGGAAGATAGATTACTTTATGCGCTTTTCCTACATATAAAGCACCCTCAATGGTTTTTATCTTAAATGAAGCGTTACCCTCAGCTATAAACTTAGTGGGCTCTTGCGCAGAGTTTGTATGTATGGTTACCTTTGAAGCATTTAGTTCATCATTGCCTCTGATGATATTTACATCACCTTCAAAAATAGAAATTCCAGCTTTCTGATCTGCATTAAATAGTTTTGCTTTTACCTGTAGCTCTTGCGCAAACAGCGACGCTGCTGATAAAATTATTAAAAAAACTGTTTTTTTCATCTATCTCTCTTTTAGTTGATATTTTGCTGTTACATTTTTTGAAGTAACTCTCTCTAGCGCACTATTGTAGTGCAACCCTTCCCCTATAACTCTATTTGCATCTCTATATAAAAGATAATCTCCATCAGCAATAGCTATACTAGTTTTTTTATTATATATCGCTTTTTGTGTCTTAAATGTCAAACCATCTTCTCTTGTATAAACAATATTGCCATCGAGATATACAATATCATCTTTGTATATTCCTCTTTTTGATTTCATGTTTGAAACATACTCTTTAGAACTATCTGTGTAGTCTATATCATCAACGCTGTATCTGTCACTATATTTAATGGCTTTTGAGCCATTCATAAGCGTTATGAGACCATGAGGGTCAAACTCATACATAGTAAAAGATGAGATACTAAATAGCTCAATATCTCCAAAAAAATTCTCTTTTATTTCAACAGGTTTAAATACAAAAAGTATCATTAAAAGAGATAAAGAGATAAAGAGAAAAAAATAGTTCATATTCATGCTAATTATAACCAAAGAGCCATAAATTGCTCTCTTAAATCATTCTCATCTACAAGAATGTCTATCATTTCTCTAACTGCTCCATCTCCACCATTACATGTAAGAGTAGTATCAACAATATCTTTAATCTCTTTTACTCCATCTTTTGGCGTAAAGCTTCTGCCGACACTGCGCAGCATTTTAAAGTCATTTAAATCATCGCCGATTGCACCAACTTCATAGTGCTTAAAACCCAAGGAAGAGATAAGTTCTTTTAAAACACTCTCTTTATCTTTAATGCCTTGAAACAGATATTTAATTCCTAACTCTTCTGCTCTTCTTTGGACTATTTTAGAGTCTCTTCCAGTAATTATGGCTACATGTAAGCCAATTTTTATCCATGAGCTAATCGCCAAACCATCTTTTACATTAAAGTTTTTTATCTCTGAGCCATCAGAGTGGTATATTATTTTCCCATCACTCATACACCCATCAACATCAAGCACAATCAACTTAATCAAAGCATATCTTTCGTACTAGGAATCCCGACTCTTTCATTTTTTTGCATTGCACGGCGAAGCGCAACTGCAACAGCTTTAAAAGCTGCCTCTATAATATGGTGTCTGTTTTTGCCTCTTTGTAGAACTATATGCGTACTTATTCTTGCATTTAACACAAATGCTCTAAAAAACTCTTCAACAAGCTCTGTATCAAACTGTCCTACTTTCCCAGCAAGATTAACTTCATAAACAAGATATGGTCTGTTACTCAAATCCAAATCACAACTAACACACGCTTCATCCATAACTATATTTGCACTTCCAAAACGCTCCATATTTGAAACAGGATAGAGAGCTTCTGCAAAAAGGGCGCCAAGAACTATCCCTATATCTTCTACGCTATGGTGATCATCTATATGTGTATCGCCCTTACATGTAATCTCTAAATCAATCAAAGAGTGTTTTGAAAAGCTATCTAGCATGTGGTCTAAAAAACCAACACCTGTATCTATTTTACTCTTACCGTTGCCATTTATATCCAGTGAAACAGTTATGTCTGTCTCTTTTGTTTTTCTGCTTTTACTAATCATCCTAATCCTCTCTCACAATAAATGAGCCTTTAAAATTACCAAGTGCTAGATAGTCTCTCGCCTCTTGCTCACTTCTAAAGCCTTTTAACCAAACTTTAAACATTCTGCCATTATTTGTCTGTATATCTTTAATAACTGTTTTATATCCATCCGTATTGTTATACTTTTGCTGTGTCTCAAGTGCGCCCTCAACTCTTGAAAAAGATGCAATTTGTAGTGCAAATCCATCTATAACTTGATCCTGAGGAGATGATTGCAGGTCTTTGTCAAGAGGAGTATCTCTTTTATCTTTTGAATGAAAACCTAAAACTTCAACCTTAACTGGAGCTGTTCCAGCATTAAGCATATCTATTTTTTTCGCTGCAGTGTTTGAGAGGTCAATAATTCTTCTCTCAATAAAAGGACCTCTATCATTTATTCTTACAACTACACTTTTATTATTTCTCTGATTTGTAACTTTTACAATTGTATTCATAGGGAGTGTCTTGTGTGCAGCTGTCATGTCATACATGTTATATGTTTCACCATTAGATGTTAATTTACCATGAAAATCAGGACCATACCAACTTGCAAAACCATCAAATACATCACCAACATTTACCACTGTAGGATAATATTTTATACCTCTTATCTCATAAGGTCTCATTGTAGGATGATTATAATCTTTTTTATTTATAGATGAGCTATGAACACTCTTATCTGAGGAGTAGCTGCTCTGCGTATCTGGAGGAGTATATGCTCTTGTTCCTCTTGAGCTACAACCTGTAACAAAAATTAGAACTAAGGTAGCTAAGGATATATATATTTTATTCATAGTACTGAAATCTCTCTTGTTTTTAAATATCTATTTTAACTGATTCTAAAAGAGGTTCTATACTCTTGTTGTTTTTCATCGTAGCAGAAAAATTACTACTGATTCTTTGATTTTCTACTTTACCATTTATAGGGATAATTAACTTTTGATTTAAACTTAGTGTGTCCACTTTTAAAGCATTAAAATCTTTAATCATTGCATGACTTACATTGTATTTTTTACCTATACTATAGAGGCTCTCACCCTTTTCAACTATGTGAACTCTATAAAATTTATTTAATTTTTCTTCAAAATACTTTTGTTTAAATTCAGAGAGTTTTATATATGGAATATAAATATTGTAATCTTTCAAGTATGGTGGCGCAAAATCATGCTTTAAATGTCTATTTAACTTTTGAAGCTCTTCTAGAGGTATATTGATAAGCGCTGAGACTCTTCTTAAAGATTCACCTCTTGGTACATTTACAGCAGAGATAGAAGAAGCGTTTGCTCTGTTTAAAAGATACTCATACTCGCTATTTAAAAGAAACTGCTCATCATTGCCTATCATTGCAAGAGAGACAATTTTTCTTATATAAAATCTACTCTCTTTTGGGATGTACTGTTTTTTTGGATCCAATAAAATAGTAAGCTCATCACTGTTTGCATTTTTAATAGCTCTTGAGAGTCTTCCATCGCCACAATTGTAAGCAATTGCTGCTAAGTACCACTTGCCAAACTTTTCATAAAGTTTACTAAGATATTTAGCGGCTGCTTCTGTTGACTTAATTAAATCTCTTCTCTCATCAACATATTGATCAATTCTTAATCCATACAATTTTGCAGTTTCAGGCATAAATTGCCATAAACCAGATGCTTTTTTTACAGAATATGCTTTTGTTGAAAAACTAGATTCAGCCATTGCTAAAAAAAGAAATTCTGGAGGTATGCCATATTTTGTCAATATACTTTTTACTGTAGGTATAAAAAGATGTGCCTCGTCCATAGTTCTAAGAAACTGTTCTTCTGAATATATATCTACTTGAGAATTTTTCATTTGATTCATAATCGGGTCATACAAGAAAGAAGCTTCTATGTCGAAAGACTCCAATATTGCTATCTCTTTAGTCTGATTTGTAAGGTAAGAAAGGTTTGCGCTGAGCAAAAGTGGGAAGAAAAACATAATGATATATTTCAATTTTGCAGCTCCTCTTTAATAAATTTGAAGATAGATTTTATCTAAAAATTATATATAATATAATAAAAATTGCTGATACTAAGAAATATGAAAAAGTTTAAAGGCGTTTTTTGTGCTTATTTCTTCCACTTTTTGCTCTGAAATTTCTAAAAGTTCAGCTATTTTTTTCAAAATCAACTGTGTATAAAGAGGCTCATTTCTCTTGCCCCTGTGGGGAGTTGGAGTCAAATATGGAGCGTCTGTTTCAATGAGTAACTTATCTAATGGGATTTTTGGTAACACATGAATCAATTTTTTTGCATTGCTAAAGGTCAAAACTCCACCAATCCCAAAATAAAAGCCCTCTTTTGCCAAACTAAGTAATTCTTCATCAGCATTATAACAGTGCAAAACACCACCAACTTCACTAGCATTATGTTTCAAGAGTATCTCTTTTGAATCTCTTGAAGCGTCCCTAATGTGAACGATTAAAGGTTTTTTATATTTTTTAGCTAACTCTATTTGAGCAATAAAAATCTCTTTTTGTTTTCTCTTTTCTTCCTCTTTTTCATCCTCTGTCCCCTCAAGCCTAAAATAATCTAATCCACACTCTCCAACTGCTACACATTTTTTGTGCATAATTAACTCTTTAAAATCATCTTCATTAAAAGAGTCCATATCGTATGGATGTACTCCAACTGCAAAATAGACATCGCTGTTGTTTTGAGCTATTAAAACAGCTCTTTTAAGATTTATGGGATCTGCGCCTGGGATGATAAAGCGTTCAACACCGCCATCTCTAGCACGATTTAAAACTTCATCTAAATCATCTATAAATCTCTCATCATCAAGATGTACGTGTGTATCAACTACCATTTCTACTCTCTTATTTGTAGATTTAAAAGCTCTTTTGCAAAGCCTCTTGCTTCTTGAGTTATGCTTTCTCCGCTGATAATCCTAGCTATCTCTTCAACTCTTCTCTCAAAATCAAGCTCTTTGACTAAAGATTCATCACCCTCTTTATAGACTAAAAAGTGTTGATCTCCCATAGATGTTAATTGTGGCTGATGAGAAATTACAAATATCTGAAAATGTTTTGAGAGCTGTTTTAAAACTTTAGCAACGCTCATTGACTCCTCACCGCTAAGATTTGCATCAATCTCATCAAGAATTAAAACACCGCCATCTTTACTCATGGTCTCAGACTTTAGAGCCAAGATAGCGAGTCTTAGTCTGTTAAACTCTCCTGTGCTTATCTTTTGTAAATCAGTACTATTTAGTTTTATAGTTATCTCATCTTTTCCAAAAGCGCTAAATTCGCTCTCGTTAATCTCAACAAGAGCATCTCGTAGATACAAATCTTTTAGATATTTATTTAACTCTTTATTAAAAGAGTCTATCTCTGAGTAACGAGCGAGGCTTAGTTTTGAAGCTAAATCTACTACTTGTTTATCCAACTCTTTTACTCTTGCTTCTAAATCACCCTTTGTAAACTCTATATTTTCATATTTTTGCAGTTCTTGAATCTTCTCTTGTTTATATATTAGTGCTTCTTCTATGCTTCCATATCTTCTCTTTAATTCACCAAGCTCTTCGATGCGGTTTAAAACTTCCTCTACATCAATCTCTTCAAGCATACTAAATCTCTCTTGTGCACTCTCAAGCAAAGCTCTTAGCTCGTTCATGGCATCACTAAAAAAAGAACCATCTTTATCAAGTAAATCAAGCGCACTAAATACAGCATGTTCATGCTCAAAAATAGCATCTGCGCTAGAGAGGCTCTTTAAAACTTTCTCTTTTTTTGATAACTCTTTTTTTATCTCTAATAGCTCTATATCTTCTGAGATTTTAGGATTAATAGTATCTATTTTTTTGATTTCGTAAGAGGCAAACTCTTTTAGTTCAACTATCTTTTTTTGCTCATCTTCTATGCTTAGGAGCTCTTTTTTCACTCTTTTATGCTCTAGAAATAGCTCTTTGTATTCACTCTTTACTCTCTGTATCTCTGCATTTTTAAGACCCATTCTAGAGTCTATGATATTTAAAAGATTTTCATTATCAAAATCGCTAAAATCTCTTAGTGATAGGTGTCTTAAGTAGTTTGAAGAGAGTTCACTCATCGCCTTTTTTGAGATACTTTGGTTATTTATAAAGTATCTTGATTTCTCTTTTTTTATATGTTTAAATACATTTATATCATCACTCTCAATTCCGTACTCTTCACCATTAAGTTCCCACGCTACACTAGATTCGCAAAGAGAAGCTTCGCAAGAAGTGCTTCCAAAAGATGATAAAATAGAGCCCATCAAAATTGACTTGCCGCTTCCACTAGGACCCGTAAAGACAACAAGTCCACTCTTTAATTCAAGCTCTACCTCTTTAAAGCTAAGATAATCTTTTAAATAAAATCTCTCTATCATTTAACTGCCTTGCTTAAATATTTGCGAATTATACTTTCTTTCAAACAATCACTCGCCCCATCTTAGCTTCTCTTTTAACACATCAAAGTAGTTATACTCCTCTTTATGCATCAGTTTAACTGTTTTGGTTGCTAATTTTATATGAACGCTCTCCCCGAGCTCTAGCTCATGTACATCTTGTCCGTCTATAATTATAAGAGCTCTCTCCTCAGATGTTTTCATCTCTATTGTAAATTTTCCAGGAAGAACAACTGGTCTTTGAGTTAGTGAGTGAGGACAGATTGGAGTTAGAGCAAAAACATTGCTCATTGGAAAAAGTACTGGTCCTCCAGCTGAGAGATTATACGCTGTTGAGCCTGTTGGAGTAGATACTACAACGCCATCTCCATAGTATGTGTTAAAAGAGCGAGAGTTTACAAGTGTCTCAATATGAATCATGTTAGAAACTCTTGTACGAGTTAAAACGACATCGTTAAAAGCGTACATTTTTATCTCTTTTTCATTTTTTATAACTGTAGCTTCTAGGACTGCTCTCTCGTCTATCTTATATCTGTTTTGAGTTATTTTTTCTACAAAAGAGTCAAGTTCATCCAAAGACAAATCAGCTAAAAACCCAAGATTTCCAGCATGTATGCCTAAGATGGGGATATCATAATCAAAAGATTTTCTAACGGTAGAGATAAGCGTACCATCACCTCCAAAACTTACTAAAAAATCGCATTCATTACAAATCTTTTTAAAACTAGCCCCTGATGCGCCAATCATTTTGGCACTTTTATCTTCTATTAAAACTTCTATGCTGTAGCTACTGAAGATTTTTTCTAGCTTTTCATAGCCACTCTTTAACTGAGGTGATGATGGTCTTAAAATAACGCCAACTTTTTTTATAATTTTATTATCCAAAACTGCTCTTTAATTTTTTTCGTTCATTATACACTCTTGGTGCTAAAAAATAAATGGCTCCATATAATTATATGATAAGAGTAGTTTAGGTATAATCTGCGAAAATTATTTACTAGGACTCTATATCTATGAGAAGTCATTATTGTACAGAATTAAGTGAAGCAAATATAGGACAAGAGGTTGTTCTAGCTGGTTGGGCAAATAGCTACCGAGATCATGGCGGGATTATTTTTATCGATTTAAGAGATAAAAGCGGATTGATTCAGCTTACATGTGACCCTGAAGACAGCGCATCTTCTCACAAAATAGCAAGTAGTATTCGTGACGAGTTTGTTCTTGTTGCAAAAGGTAAAGTTCGCCTCCGTGGAGAGGGACTTACAAACCCTCGCCTAAAGACTGGAGCAATTGAAATTGTTGTTAGTGAACTAACTATTGAAAATCGCTCAGCAGCGGTTCCATTTGTGATAGGCGATAAAAATGTCGGTGAAGAGACAAGACTTAAATATCGCTATTTGGAGCTTAGAGACCCATCTATGTATGAGACTTTTCGTCTTCGTTCAAAAGCTGCAATCGCAGCTAGAAACATACTTGATGAAAATGGCTTCTTAGAGGTTGAAACTCCGATACTTACAAAATCAACTCCTGAGGGAGCAAGAGATTATCTAGTGCCTTCTCGTGTTCACAGTGGCGAATTTTACGCACTTCCGCAATCTCCGCAGCTATTTAAACAGCTTTTAATGGTTGGCGGATTTGATAGATATTTCCAAATCGCAAAGTGTTTTAGAGATGAGGATTTAAGAGCAGACAGACAGCCTGAATTTACTCAGATAGACGTTGAGATGAGCTTTTGTAATCAAGAAGATGTAATGCTTATTGCTGAAAAACTTTTAGTCTCAATGTTTGGCGCTTGTGGCGTTGAAATCAAGCCTCCATTTAACCGCATAGCTTACAGAGATGCTATGGAGTGGTATGGATCTGATAAACCAGACCTTAGATATGATTTGAAAATGGTTGATGTTATCGATATATTTGAGAGATGTGATAACGAAATATTTACAAATATCGCTAAACAACCGCACAAAAACCGTATAAAAGCTCTTAGAGTTCCAGGTGCAGATTTGGTTTTCTCAAAAAGAGAGATGAAAACTTTTGAAGATTTTGTTCGTCAGTTCGGCGCACAAGGGCTTGGATATTTTCAGATGAAAGAGGATGGACTAAAAGGTCCACTTATCAAGTTTTTCTCAGATGCAGATATCGCACTTCTAGTTGATAGACTCGGTATGAAAGTTGGAGACGTTGTTTTCTTTGGTGCAGGTGATAAAAAAACTGTATGGGATTATATGGGTCGTCTTAGAATTTTTATCGCAGAACATGAGAGAATGAATCTTGCAGACAAAGATGCTTTTGAATTTGTATGGGTTGTTGACTTTCCTATGTTTGAGGTTGAAGATGGAAGAGTAAAAGCACTTCATCATCCATTTACACAACCAAAAGATACTGATAAAGACGACATCGAAGAGATTGATTCTATCGCTTATGATATCGTTTTAAACGGTACAGAGCTTGGTGGCGGAAGTATCCGTATCCATAAAGAAGAGATGCAAGAGGAGATATTCAAACTTCTTGGCATTGGTGAAGAAGAGGCAAAAGAGAAGTTTGGCTTCTTACTTGATGCTCTAAAATTCGGCGCTCCTCCACATGGCGGTTTTGCTATTGGATTTGACAGACTTATGATGTTAATTTCTAAAAAATCAAGTATCCGTGATGTTATCGCATTCCCTAAAACACAAAAAGCTTCTTGTATCCTTACAAAAGCACCGAGTGAAGTTGATGCGACTCAACTTAGAGATTTACATATAAAACTTAGATAAACCCCCAACACAGTAGCAACTCTTTGTTGCTACTAAAAAACCACTCAAAAGTACTAAAATGAAAAAACTATTTCTAATCATCGGCGCCCCAGGTTCTGGCAAAACAACAGATGCAGAGTTAATTGCTAAAGAAAATGATAACATAACGCACTACTCAACAGGTGAGATGTTAAGAGCAGAAGTTGCAACTAAAAGTGAACTTGGTTTAGAGATAGACAACTATATATCTAAAGGCTTAATAGTTCCAATAGAAGTAGCTATAAAAACTATCACGAACGCTATCAAAAATGCTCCTACCGACATAATCATCATAGACGGTTACCCAAGAAGCATGGAACAGTTAAACGCACTAGATGAGTATCTACATATAGACTCATCTTTAGAACTTGCAAGTGTTATAGAAGTTCGTGTTAGCGAAGAGACTGCTCGTGATAGAGTTTTAGGTCGTGCGCGCGGTGCTGATGATAACACTGAAGTTTTTGATAACCGTATGAAGGTTTACACAGAGCCTTTGTTTGATATTCAAGCTTTTTACAATGCTAAAAATCTTTTACATGTAATAAGTGGCGAAGGAACTATTGAGACAATAGTTTCTGAAATGGGAAGTTTTGTTAAGGCTAAAATATAACTAGGTCTTAATGTTTATTATTAAGTATATTATTTCTAAGTTTTTCAGCTAATTTATCTGCTTTATACATCAAATAAAAATAAATTAAGATTACAAAGCACCCAGAATTTTTTTGGATGCTTACATGTAGAGTGGTTTTTAACCTAATTTAGAAACGATAGCCGCCTCAACATCAGCGATGTCAGCCGTACCATCAACAGTTATATAAGTTAATGTATCAAGTTTAGTTGCTTGATTTTTGTAGTAGCCTATTAGTGGGCTTGTTTGTTCGTGATAAACTCTTAGACGGTCTAATACAACTGACTCTTTGTCATCATCACGCTGAACTAACTCTTCGCCAGTTATATCATCTTTACCTTCAACTTTTGGCGGATTGTAAACTAAGTGATAAGTTCTACCACTTGCTAAGTGAGCACGGCGACCTGACATTCTTTTTACTATCTCAGAGTCTGGAACATCTATCTCAATAACCGCATCAATATTTATGCCTGCATTTGTAACAGCATCAGCTTGAGCTAGTGTGCGAGGAAAGCCATCAAGAAGGAAGCCGTTTTTACAATCTTCTTCTTCAATTCTATCTTTTACAAGACCAATAATAATCTCATCTGTTACAAGTTTACCTGTATCCATAGCCTCTTTTGCCATCTTGCCCATTTCAGTTCCAGCTTTTATAGCAGCTCTGAGCATATCTCCAGTAGAAATTTGAGGGATGTTGTATCTTTTTGTTAAAAACCCTGCCTGCGTGCCTTTTCCAGCCCCTGGTGCGCCAAGTAGTATTATTCTCATGATTATCCTATCTGTTTTTGTTGATGAAATTATATATAAACGAATTTAAAACTAGCTATAAAAAAGGAGTAACCTTTTTATAACCTTATATAAATTATTTGTTAATCTTCTTCAAATCCAAAATCATCTTCGTCATCATTACTTTGAGCTTCTAAAATATCATCAATCAGCTCTTTACACTCATCTTCTTCCATATCTCCACTAGATAAGTCTTGAAGTACATCTTGAAGGTCAGCTTTGAATTCTCTGAGGTCTTCTATCTCCTCTTTTGCATCCTCGCTTGCTTCCTTATTGTTAGCGATTTCCTCGAAAATCTCATCCAATCTCTCATCAATATCTGGAATAACACTCTTAGTTATCAACTCTTCTAATTGCTGTGCATAAGACATAAAAAACACCTTTTATAAATTTAATTTTGTAATTATACTCTATATAAGACTCTTCTAACAATCCCTAAACTATAATTGAGCAAAAAACAAGAGAGCAGTATGAATTTTTATGCTTGTATAATTGGCAGTGAGATATTAAATGGACGAAGAGTCGATAAACATTTTGAATTTTTAAAAAATGAACTTCAAAAATATGGGCATGAGCTTTTTGCCTCTTTTATTATAAAAGATGATGAAAATCTTATTAAAAATATCTATCGACTCATAAAAGAGGATAAAAATAGTGTCATGTTCTCTTTTGGAGGAATTGGTGCTACTCCTGATGATTTAACAAGAGAGATTGCTGCAGAAGTTTTTACAAATAACCCACTACAAAGAGATAAAGAGTTTGAGAGAGACATAATAGAGAGATTTAAAGAAGAAGCCTATCCTTATAGAATCCACATGTCAGATTTACCACAAAACTCCAAACTTCTTTTTAATCCAATAAATAACATGTCAGGTTTTTCACTTGAAGATAGATATTTTTTTACTCCAGGATTTCCACAAATGGCTCATCCGATGATAAGCAGTGTTATAAAGGAGTTATTTAGTAAAAGTGTAAAAAAATATAGATTTACGCTACTCGCACAAACAAGTGAAAATAGTTTAATTGAAGTTATGAACATCATTCCAAAAAATATAGAACTCTCATCTCTTCCAATACTAAATAATGATGGAGCTTCAGTTGAAATCTCTTTATGTTTCGAAGATGAAGAGTGCGTTAAGCGCTATTTTCAACACTTTATAGAACATCTTGAAAAACTTGACATAAAATATAATTTAATTTAATAAATATATAGTCGATACTTGCTATAATAAACAAGTAAAAATCAAGGAGTGCTGTCATGTTAGTTTGGTTATTCATACTTTTAATAGTAACTATCTTTGCTTACGTTGCTTATCGTTTCTGTATTTCAAATAAAAAAGATTTGCAAAAAAAGAGTGATTCTCACTACACTTTTAAAATTTAAGAGGGTTAAATGATTGTAACTGTAAATAAAAATCATCATACATTTAAAGGGCATAAAACACTCTTGGGTGCTAAATATGTTACGTATGGTGAACTTGAACTCCCTGTTAGATATGATGTATTTGCAGTCTATAATGGTTTTGATTGGGGAAGTTCCTCTCTTGGTGCACAGCAACTTGCATTTAGCATGCTTTACCAAGTTACAGATGAGGAGTTTGCTAGAGATAATATTTTAAAATTCACACAAGATATTGTCTCAAAATTTAATAATAGAGATTGGGTTATAACTGGATTTGATGTATTGAGATGGATTAGCCAAAACAGAGATATGGAGTCCGTTACAAAAAAAGAGGAAGAAGAGCCTTTAATAGATAAAGAAGACAAAAAAGAAGATAATGAACTAATCCTCAAGCAAGAGAGAGTTAAAAAAGAGAAAAAAACAAAATCAAATGTTGTTAAAGATGCTTGTAAAGAGCTAGAAATCACACAAAAAGAGTTAGCGAATATTTTACAGAT
The DNA here is from genome assembly GCF_000012965.1 of Sulfurimonas denitrificans DSM 1251. Lineage (NCBI taxonomy): Bacteria > Pseudomonadati > Campylobacterota > Epsilonproteobacteria > Campylobacterales > Sulfurimonadaceae > Sulfurimonas > Sulfurimonas denitrificans. The sequence continues at coordinate 1,151,533 of NC_007575.1, forward strand.
TCCAGAAGGAACTGTAAGTAGCTGGGCTGTTAAAAATGAGATTCCAAGACTTGGAAAAAAAGCTATTGAATTTTACACCCAAAATCAAAAAAACCAAAAAATTATAGAGAATTATAAAAACTTTGTTAAACTCTTAGATTAAAGACTATTTATCTTGCATAACTCCTATTTATTGGAGCATTCTTGTCATATTTTAGAAGTTTTAAAATTGTTTTTTTATTCATTTTTCTTGCAAAATCTATAACGCTAATACCTTTGGCATCTATAGCCTCTGTATTTGCCCCCTGCTCTATCAAAAACTCTACCATCTCAATTCTACCATAACAAACAGCTGCCATAAGGGGTGTAAATCTGCTTCTTCTTTGTGTGGTATTTACATCCACGCCTTGTGCTATAAGAAACTTTACAAATTCAATATTCTCATAAGTAACTGCCATATCAAAGATAGTTACGCCCTCTTCATCAAAGTCAAAAATATCAGCACCGCTATCAACCAAGAGCATAACTAAATCGAAATCACATCTATATCTAAGCGATGAAGCCAAAACAGACTCACCACTCTCATTTGCTTCATTTACATCAGCACCTTCTTCTATATACTTTTTCATACCAATCAGGTCATTTTTTTTTAATAATTCAATCCATTTATTCATGAGCAAAGTATATACTAAAATATTATTAGTAATGTTTAAGTATAATATTTATCACAAATCACTTAAGAGAGAATTTATGGAAATCATTCAAACTACAGAGGCTTTTAAAGCGCTTGTTCAAGATATTAAAACATCAATCAATGGTTATAAAGAACCTTTGGCTTTTGGTGTATGTAGAGTAGATATGGGGCAGCTAAACCTTGAAAAAACACTTCAGGCAACGTACCCAGTAATTAATTGGAATGAAAATTTTGGTAGTGCCGCTATTTTTATTAAGGCACTTCAAGAGCAAGGTGTCGAGATAGATTTTACTCAAAGTGAAGTAATATGTAATATTAATAAAGCTTTTTTAAAGAGCTGTTTAAATGCTTTTTCTCCATATTCAGAGGAAGCATATGGTGATGCTCATAAAAATATACAAGTTATATCTGCTCTTTACAACCAAATAGCTACAAGTGGCTCTAAAGATGGTGAGTTTAAAGTAACATTTATTTTTGCTGATGAACCGCTAAAGAGCGTTGAAGCGACATATTTAAAGCTATATGCACTCTCACAAGCGAAAGTTGAAATTAGAAGCATAAATCTAAACGGTGCTTTTGGGGCACTTCCAAATGTTGCATGGTCAAATGGAAAACCGCTTGAATTAGATTATCTTCGTGAGTTTGAAATAGAGTTGAAACTGGCAAATGAGTATCCACATATAGAATTTGTTGATAAATTTCCAAGGTTCCTTCAACATATTATTCCAGCTGACAACACTCGCATCCTAGATACATCAAAAGTGAGATTTGGCGCACAATTAGCTGCAGGGACTACTGTAATGCCTGGTGCTTCTTATGTTAATTTTAACGCTGGAACAACAGGAGCTGTAATGGTTGAGGGAAGAATCTCAAGTTCTGCCGTTGTTGGTGCTGGGAGTGATATCGGTGGTGGTGCTTCTATACTTGGTGTTCTTAGCGGAACAGATGGAAATCCTATAACTATCGGTAAAAATACACTTCTTGGTGCAAACTCTACATGTGGTATTCCATTAGGTGATGGTTGTATTATTGATGGTGGTTTAGCAGTTTTTGCTGGAACAAAGTTTCATATCAATGATGCAGAGCTAATTGAACTCAAAAAAGTAAATCCAAATACTAAATTTGACAACTATATGAAAGGGTGGGAACTTGCAGGATTGCATGGTCTTCACTTTAGACAAAACTCTCTAAATGGGCAATATGTTGTTCAAAGAAGCACTAGAGAAATTAAGCTAAATACCGATTTACATTAAATACTATTTTAAAGTAGAGGTTTAAAAATGAATATATCAAATAATATTTCATCAATTCAAGCACACCAGAGTATGTTAAATAACAGTGCGCATAATGTTGCAAATATAAATACAGATGGTTTTATCCCTACAAATACTAAGATTAATGGTGGCGAGAATTACGTCAAAGCAGAAAATTCAAAAGCAGACAATAATGGCTCAAAAAGAAGTCAGACAGATTTAGCTAATGAGATAACTAATCAAATCGTATCTGTAGATGCTACTTCCGTAAATGTCACTACAGTTAAAACACAAGATGAGATGTTAGGTTCACTTTTAGATATAAAAGCATAAAATTCTTGAGTGAGAAGATATCTTCTCACTTAGTTACTTCATTATAGAAACTTCACAATTAATGTATTGCTTTGTTATTTTGCTTAAAGTTGTTTTTTTAAAAAAAACTACTCTGTTATGATATTCATACTTATTATATTTTTTAAAAGCTCTGAATCATTATCATAACTTTGTAGCTCTTCTCCAAGTTTTAAAGTACTAAAAATTGCCCGACCAATAACTAATCTGCCCTCAACACCATCTTTTTTTGTTTTTATGCCCCATGTATTATGAAAAACTACTATATTTTCGTTATATGTTCCCACATATAAAACTATATGCCCTTTTTTATAAAGCAGGGTTTGAAATGGAACTGCTTTTTCTTTTATAACTCTAATTTTCTCATCCTCGTTCATATCTTTTAGGGAGATAACTCTCCCTACTCTACTCTGCTGATATGAGTTTCTTGGCAGCCATATACCAAAGGGAGCAAACATATCTCGAAGCATAGAAGAGCAATCCCTCTGCTCGTACATTCCACCCCACCCATAGTTTGTTTTTGAAACCTCTTTTACTATGTTTGGCAGGTTATTTACATTTAATCTCATAACCTCTTTTGTCGCTATCTCTTTAGAAATTATAGAGGTTGAATAAATAGCTCTTGTGCCTATATGCGAAGCAACGGTTAATACCTTATAGCTTATTTCATCTTCTGATACAACCGCAAAACTCATACCTATTTTTGATTTATACAAAAAATCTCTCTCGGCATCATAAATAGCTACACCCTCTTTTATTATATAAATCTGCTCTGCATTTTGCCAAAAATCTCTATCATCTTCTTCTAAGATTACAAATTCATTAGCTTTAATCCAGCCTGATGCAAAACTGCTAAAGATATAAGCCCAATCCCTATTTTTTGAGTAGTGTGAGATAAAAATAGGACTATTTGCATGTACTGTACTATTTTGAAGGTAGTCAAAAGGGAAACCCTCTCCAGCAAGAGATGGGTCTTTTAATAATGGTCTAATGGTTGGAAATGCTCTTAGATCAACTTCTCTTAGAGTTAATCCTTTTTTATTTAATGTTGCATAATCTTCAAATGAGGCACTCTCTATCATCTCATCAAAGAAACCTTGCTCTAGGGGTTGTAAATTTTCTCCATAACTTCTCTTTGGAGTAAACACAATAAAAGGCCATATAATAGATTCTATACTCTCTCTTGGCTTATCCATATTCCAAACACTAAAGTACTTAGAACTATATTTTTGTTGAATCTCATAAAAAGAGTTGTTATTCTCTATAAATTTAGAAAAATATGTTGCATCTTGAGGAATAGTTGTTAAATCATATATCTCTGATGGCTTTGAGATACTTTTTTTAAGCTCAGGTTTACTTACATATAGTGAACATCCGCCAAATAACAATATAGAAAAAATTATAAAAAAATATCTCATCTAACTCCCTTAGTCAACATTTCCAAATCTACTTACCACTCGTCCTATTACCTCTATCTCACCAAGATTTAATGTCTGTGTTGAGTAAATTGGGTTATCTGAAATTACATCTATTTTTCCATCTATTCTTTTTTGAACTCTCTTTATAAATAGCCCAGATTCCGTTCTAATCGTAAAAATCCCACCTCTTTGAAGATCCTTTTTATCTCTATTGATAAAAACTATATCGTTGTAGCTAAAAGTTGGCTCCATAGAGTCTCCAGAGACGTTTATAGCCTCTATATGTTTAAGCTCTCTCTCCCCGCCTAGCATTGCTACAAACTCTTGAGGAATTTTAATCATCTCGTTTGATTCATTTTCAAGTTCAGCCCCACCACCAGCAGAAGCACTTACATCGCTAAAATATTTAATCATAAAAAATCTATTCGTAGCTTCCACGAGGCTCTCTGGTGATTGCCCATAAAGAAGCCAATTTATAGATATAGATTTTAAGGCACAAAAATCTAAAAGTTCTCCAAATGGAATTTTGTTCCTTTTTTTCATCGTAGCAAAATTCATCTGAGAGATTCCAAGTATATCAGCGACATCTTTGTCATATATTTTTTTCCCACTGTATTGACTAGAAACAATACTTTTTATCTCTTCAACAATATCAAGAAAATTTTTCATCTAAAACTCCAATTGATAGTTTAATTATGCAAAATTATAGTGGTTTTTAAAAATTTAGTCAAAAAAATATGACAGAATGCAATATTTTTTATTATTCTTTTAAAGAATGTGTACTATTTGACAAATAAAATGATAAAAATAGGGATAAAAGATGAAAATCGTAGTAAATAGCGCAAAAAACTTATTTGAAAAATTTGAAGAAAAATTAGAGAGATGGGCAAAGATATTATTTTAAAATAGAACTCTCTTGCTCTTTGGTTTTTTTTTCATCAGCTTCTCTTTGTGCTTCTCTTTGAGCTGACTTATTTTTATGGTATCCGCCAAAGATAAAAATCATAAAAAAGACAAAGAGAATTGACATAAATATATCCATAAAAGTGCTCATACATTCTCCAAAAAAATAGTGTAATTTTGTCTTATAGCTTCATACAAAACGATACCTGTACTTATTGCAAGATTTAGGCTTCTACCCTCTTTTGTCATAGGGATAGTTATGTTTTGTTCTTTATATTTAGTTAGTATCTCTTCTGGAATCCCAGCAGTCTCACTTCCAAAAAAAATATAGTCTCCATCACTAAAATTTGCTTCAAAATATGGTTTATCAGTTTTTGTAGTTGCAAAATGAGCATTATTTATTATATTATTATTTTTGAAAAAATCTTCAAGACTCTCCCATACATGTAAATCTAACTTATGCCAATAATCGAGTCCTGCTCGGCGTACTGCTTTTTCATCTATATCAAAAGCTATAGGTTTTATGATATGTAAAGAGGCTCCAGCATTTACACAGAGTCTTCCTATTGCGCCAGTATTATTTGGGATTTGCGGATTTACAAGGACTAGGTTAAACATTAAAAAATTACAGTTTTATTTGCATATACAAAAATTCTATCTTCTAGCGCTAGTCTGAGTGCGCGTGATAATACAATTTTTTCAACATCTTTGCCCATGCGTTGCATATCTCTCCAGCCATTGGCATGGTTTACATGTATAACTTCTTGAGCGATAATTGGACCTTCATCTAGGTTGTTATTTACAAAGTGTGATGTAGCACCGATGATTTTTACACCTCTTTCATAAGCCTGTTTATATGGATTTGCACCTATAAATGCTGGTAAAAAAGAGTGATGTATATTTATAACTCTGTTTTCATATATTTCTACAAATTTTGGTGTTAAAATTCTCATATATTTTGCTAAAACAATATAGTCAATATTATCAAACTTTGCTAGAGTATCTATAATCTTCTCTTCATGCTCTTGTCTATCTAATCCTACATGTGAGATTTCAATAAAAGGTATATTAAACTTCTCTACAAAAGAACCTAATTCTGCGTAGTTTGAAATAACACATAAAATATTTGCTTCAAGCTCTCCTGCTTCATGTCGTACTAAAATATCGCCAAGTGCGTGCATCTCTTTTGTAGCCATAATAACTATATTTTTATTTTTTGGTGCAATTACATCTATATTTGCACTAGGTGGCATTACACTAACAATTGACTGATATAACTCATCAAGTGGCATATCTCCCTCAACAACGCTTCTCATAAAAAATTTATTATTTTCACTATCAACAAATTCACTATTTGTGAGAATATTAAAACTATTTTGATAAAAAACAGTTGATACTTTGTGTACCAAACCTTTTTCATCATTTGCATCTATAAGTACTCTGTATTGGCTCATCTGCGGCTTCCTCGCTCTAACTCTTCTACTCTTGAATCAATTGTTACTAAAACATACTCTAAAAAATTTAGTGTCATATCTACTTTAGCTTCTATATTTGTGTTATTTGGTGCTTGAAATCCCTCAAAAAGTACGAGAAGTCTCTCTCTCATGGATGTCAAAAACATCATCTCATTACTAAGAACTTGCTCAGGCTCAGGTTCTATCTCTGCTCTTACATCTTCTTTAATTTTTAGTTTAAATTCATTTTTGCTTATCTGGTGGTTGTCAATATCAGGTTTCATATCTTCAAGTTCTGCTAAAGTTGAGAGAATCATATCTTTTAGTTCCATAGTTTTAATAGCCACCTTTCAAATTCATTAAACTCTATATCTTCTTCCATTTTTACAAAGTACTCTTTCATCTGCGTATTTACATTTAAAAATTTTTTTCTCATACCAGAGAGCCTTCGTATAGCAATTTTAGCATCACTATTTGAGGAGTCTTTTTTTAAAATCTCTTTATAAATCTCAAGGGCTTCTTCTTTTAGGCCCTGAAGTTCGTAAATATTTGCTAGAGTAAGTGTTTTCATTTTGCCGCATAATTAGCGATTATCGAACCCATTTCACTAGTTGAGCAAACCTCTTTAGCGTCATATTGAGCTAAATCTTTTGTTCTATAACCCTCTTTAAGCGCTCTTTTTACGGCGGCATCTATTTTATCCGCTGCTCCATGTTCACCTAGAGCATATCTAAGCATCATTGAAGCGGATAATATAGTGGCAATTGGATTTGCTATTCCTTGCCCTGCAATATCTGGTGCAGAGCCGTGTATTGGCTCATATACACCTATCTTAGCACCAACTGAAGCTGATGGAAGAAGTCCGATAGAGCCAGAGAGCATACTTGCTTCATCACTTAAGATATCGCCAAAAATATTTCCAGTGAGCATTACGTCAAACTGTCTAGGATCTCTTATTAACTGCATAGCTGCATTATCAACATACATGTGAGTTAACTCAACCTCAGGATACTCTTTTGCAACCTCTATCACAACCTCTCTCCAAAGCTGTGAAACATCTAAAACATTTGCTTTATCTATAGAGCAAACTCTTTTGCTTCTACTCATTGCAATTTTAAAGGCTTGATGAGCGATTCTTACAATCTCTTCACGTGTGTAAACCATCGTGTTCCAACCTCTGTTCTCATCTCTACCTTTTGGCTCTCCAAAGTAGATTCCACCAATAAGCTCACGAACAACCATCAAATCTACACCCTTTATAACTTCAGCTTTAAGTGATGAAGCATTTATAAGTTCGTCAAAAACATTAGCAGGGCGGAGATTTGCATAAACACCAAGCTCTTTACGAAATCTCAAAAGTCCACTCTCAGGTCTCTTCTCACGAGGTAAATTGTCCCATTTAGCTCCACCAATTGCACCAAAGAGTACAGCATCGCTGTTTAATGAGATATTGATTGTTTCTTGAGGGAGCGGATCACCTGTGATATCGTAAGCACATCCACCCATTAAAGCTTCTTCGTAAGAGAACTCTAAATCACAGCATGAAGCCACAGCATCTAAAACTTTTACCGCTTCATCTATTATTTCAGGGCCAATTCCATCACCTTTAATAAGTGCTATTTTATATGTTTTCATAACTATTTACCTTTAATTTCATTTTGAGCAAAATTCATAAGTCCGCCAGCGTCTATTAACTCTTGCATAAATTGTGGAATTGGAATAAATTTATATACTTTTGATGATGTTTTATTTGTAATTGTTCCATTGTTCATATCAACACTAATCTCATCTCCCTCAGCTATCTCCGCACTCTCTTGGAGTTCAAAAATTGGAAGTCCCATGTTAAAAGCATTACGATAAAAAATTCTTGCAAATGTAGGAGCAATTACTGCAGCAACTCCAGCAGCTTTTAGTGCTATTGGAGCGTGTTCACGAGAACTTCCACAACCAAAATTCTCACCAGCAACTATAATGTCGCCACTACTCATTTTTTTAACGAATTGAGGATCTGCATCTTCCATAACATGCTTTGCAAGTTCTTCTGGAACTGAAGTGCTTAAATAGCGTGCTGCTATAATTAAATCTGTATCAATATCTTTTCCAAATCTCCAAACTTTTCCGTCAATATTTGCTTTTTGCATTTTAATCCCCAACTTCTATTTTTAAATAATTTTTGCGATTATAGCTAAAATGTTGTTTGAGTTTTATAAAAAGAGAGGCTTTGTAACTAGAATAAAGGAGAGTAGCGACATCATATTAAATGGTATCATGCCGCTATTGCTGAACTACTATCTCTTAAGGTTGTTAGTAGTTTGAAGCATTTCATCACTTGTAGTAATCACTTTTGAGTTTGAATCGTAAGCTCTTTGACCAGTAATTAAATCCGTTAATTCAACAACAAGTTCAACATTGCTAAGCTCAACAAAACCCTGTCTTAAAACACCTAGTCCATCAAGACCAGGAGTTCCCTCAACTGGCTGACCAGAACTATCAGTTTCTATGTAGAGATTATCTCCCATAGAGTGAAGTCCAGCTGGATTTATAAAATTTGTAAGTGTCATTTGACCTATCTGAGTTGCTTGCGCCTGTCCTGCTTGTACTACACTTACTGTTCCGTCTGTACCAATATTTATGTTTGTTGCATCAGGTGGAATAACAACCTCTGGAACCAATCTGTAACCATCACTATTCACAATTGAGCCATTTTCATCTACTTTAAATGCGCCATTTCTTGAGTAAACTTCACTACCATCTGGAAGCTCAAGTTTAAAAAAACCTTTACCAGTTACAGCCACATCAAGCTCATTGTCTGTCTGCTTAAGACTTCCTTCTGAAAATACTTTGTTAATCGCAGTTGGGCGAACACCAAGACCTACCTCTATTCCAGTAGGGCTCTTAGTAACGTCACTCGTTGAAGTTCCTGCATAATCCATTACTTTATACATAAGATCAGCAAACTCCGCACGAGATTTTTTAAATCCTATTGTATTTACGTTGGCAATATTATTTGCCGTTGTATTGATTTGCGTCTGCATTCCTATCATTCCAGTAGAAGCAGTGTAAAGTGATTGCATCATGACCTATTCTCCTTAAGATTTTTTAGCAAGTTTTTCAATTGCATCACGATTCATATCGTTCATTTGTGTATCCATAGCTTTTTGATACATGCCAACTAAACGATTTGTCTCTATTAGCTGCGTCATCATCTTTACAGCATTAACATTACTCTTCTCAATAAACCCTTGCAAAACAGCTTCGCTTCCATCAAAACTAACAAGTCCCTCTACACCGCCTGCACCATCATATCTATAAAGACCATCTCCCTCTTTTTTGAGAAAATCAATATTGTCTGGCTGCGCAATAAATAGCCTGTTAAGTTGATTAAGTGTCATAGAATTTGGGATGTTTGTAAGAATTTGCCCATTTTTATCTATCTCAATTGCACTATCACCTTGATTAAAGATGATGGGTTGTTTTGATATAAAATAGTCACTTGGCAATACTTCATATCCCTGCTTTGTAACTAATTTTCCTTCATCATCTTTAGTGAATGTTCCATCTCTTGTTAAACGAATGCCCTCTGGAGTTTTTACTAAAAAGAATAGTCCCTCTTTAGATAGAGCCATATCCAATGAGTTATTACTCTTTTGCATAACTCCCAATGAGAAGTCTGTGTAAGCATCAACAACTTGAGGAGCTTTATTCATAGCTCTGTTTAAAAATTGTGCTGCTTCTTTTGTATGATTTGCATTTGGAAGCTCATCTCTGGCCTCTTTATAAAGACGCATAAAGTCACCAACAATAAGATTGTCTTCTTTAAAGCCTACTGTGTTTACATTGGCAAGATTGTTTGCGATAGTATCAAGCCTGTTAAACTGTGTAACCATTCCAGCAGCTGAACTGTAATATCCGCTTTGCATAGAGCACCTTTGTCAAAATATTTTAAATTAAAAGCAAAACGTGTTCCAATTTTTAAACAAGCACTCCTTAAGCCTATTTCGGTATAATCCACCTTTAAAAAATCTTATCATAGATAAACAAGGTGTACTTTGAATATGACAGCAAAAGAACTCAACAAGGCTATTGAAACATTTTTCGCCAATCAAAAGCCAAAAGAGTGTTCCACTTACGAATCACTTATAGAACTTTTTGACAAACAACCAACAGCTGCACAAGCTGCAAATATTTTTAAACTAATACAGAAGCATAAAGCTTGCATATATACATCATCAGAACATGCGAAATTGCTTAATGACAAAGAAGCAGAAGCTAGAAGAAGTGCTCAAAGAAAGATGATTGAGAATAACGAGACAGACAGCTTTGACATATTAAAAGAGCATGAACTGCTTGAGTGGTCAAGATCTGATTCGCCTGTTCGTATGTATCTTCGTGAAATGGGTCAAATTCCACTGCTTACAAAAGAAGAAGAGATTGAGATAAGTAAGAAAATAGAAGGCGGAGAGAGTATTATCATTGATGCAATCTGTTCTGTTCCATACCTAATAGATTTTATACTTGACTATAGAGAGCCTCTGATAAACAGAGAAAGAAGAGTTAAAGAGCTTTTTAAGAGCTTTGAAGATGAAAAAGACGAGAGTGATGATAGTGAAGATAGCGATGATGATGTAGAAGATAGTGATGAAGAAAATGTAGTTGAAAAAACATTAACTGCTAAAGATAAAAGTAGAGTAGAAAAAGTAACTATAAGCTTTAAAGCTTTAGAAAAAGCTAAAAAAGAGTGGATAAAACTTGCTGAAAAATTAGCTGAAAATACTGATGCTGAACTCACAGCTGATCTCGTCATGCATTATCTAAGCGCTACTTATAAAAAAGGGGTTTTAAAAGAGAGGCTATTAGATCTAGGACCTACTTCAAAGCTCATAAATGAGCTTGTAAAAGCTATGGAGACCGCACTAAAGAGTGATGAAGGTTATGATAAAGAGTTAAAAAGATTAGAGTATAAACTACCTCTTTTCAATGCAACACTTAAAGCAAATCATAGAATACTAGTTGATAAGATTTGTGATTTAACAAAAGAGGATATAGCTACTATGGTGCCTGAAGCCACCATGGTTAGCACATACATGGAGATTAAGAAGTTAGTTCAAACAAAAGAGGCTTCAAAAAATAGCTTTGATATGGATCCAGAAAAGTTAGCAGATATTTTAGAACAGATTAAACGCGGTAAAAATATCTCTGAAATCTCCAAAACAAAAATGGCTAAATCAAACCTTAGACTTGTTGTATCTATTGCTAAGCGCTACACAAATCGAGGATTACCTTTCCTTGATCTTATTCAAGAGGGAAATATAGGGCTTATGAAAGCTGTTGACAAGTTTGAGTATCAAAAAGGTTACAAATTCTCAACTTATGCTACATGGTGGATTCGCCAAGCAATCTCTCGCGCAATTGCAGATCAAGCAAGAACTATTCGTATCCCTATTCACATGATAGAGACTATAAATCGTATTAACAAGATTATGCGTAAACACCTTCAAGAACATGGTAAAGAGCCAGATGTTGAAGTAATTGCACTAGAAGTTGGTCTCTCAGTTGAAAAAGTTAAAAATGTAATTAAAATCACAAAAGAGCCTATAAGTCTTGAAGCACCTATTGGAAGTGAAGATGATGGGCGCTTTGGCGATTTTATTGAAGATAAAACATCGCTATCTCCTTCTGATGCTATCTTAAAAGATGACTTAAGAGTTCAAATTGAGAGTGTTTTAGAGCAGCTAAATGAGAGAGAGAAAGCGGTTATCAAGCTTCGCTTTGGAATTATGGATGATGAGTCTGATAGAACATTAGAAGAGATTGGAAAAGAGCTCAATGTAACTCGTGAGAGAGTTCGTCAAATCGAGTCAAGTGCAATCAAAAAATTAAAACATCCTAAAGTTGGAAGAAAACTTAAAAATTATATAGAAGAGTAGTAGATTTAAAGATGACTTTTGAACAGCAATGGATAGAGTATGATTACAACCCTTTCATACTCTTTAACTCTTCCATGAAGATACTCTCGCTTAATGCTGAAGCACAATTTTTGCTTGGTTATGCAAGTGCGGAAGAGATTTTCAACCTTGCAACCACTTATGCAAATATCTCTTTTGGATTTAAAACAACTTTTCTTGAGTTAGGTTTTGGTCGTTACAATTTTTTTGCCATTACTGTTGGTTATGAAAATGATGAAACAATCGGTATTAAACTCTACCAAGCACCCTCCTTTAAAATAAACAAACCTAAACCTATAGGTGAAGTTGCAAATATCTATGCTCTCGTTGACTTATGTATTTTAACTTATTCTATAAACTCAAAAATAATTTTTGAAAAAATTTTTGATCCTACTATTCCAGAAATTATTATTGATTCAAATGGCTTCATAAGGATTTTAAACAAAGTTTACTCATGCTATGAGAAAAGCCAAAAGATTACCACAAAAATATTTTATAGAGTTGGTGAACATCTAAAATTTGAAGATAAAAAATACTCCATATTCTCCATAGAAATAAGTGCAAGTGAAGTAGATGAAGAGAGTTTAAATGAGTTAAAAGCTTTGAGTGCAAAGAGTAACTTTTTCATTGATATTCAAAAAAAGATAACTATAAATATTCCTATGATTTTATCTTAAAACTTAAATCTCTTGAGATAAAATATCCCGCTAGTATGCCAATAAAAAGAGATGGGAGATAGATTTTTATATCTAATATTTCATTATTTCTAAGTGCAACAAATCCTAAAATTAAAAATAGATACGGAGCCAATCTAAAGAGTGAAACTGACGCTCTTGAGCCTTTTTTAATATCTTTTAAATTTAAGATTTTTATCCTTTTTTTTTCCTCTTTAACAATAGCTTTTAAATCAAGCTCTTCAGCAGGAGCATCATTTATTGGTGTTTCATCATACAGCTCATAAGGATCTTCTACTTCATCCAAAAAATCTCTTTTTTCATCTATATTCTCTAGCTCTACTTGTGCATTAATCATCTTTTTATAAGCATAAGAAGAGCCTGCAATAATTAAAAAGCTACTAAGTGAGGCTATTTGCATATTTATAAAAAAATCAAAAGATACTAAAGCGGTTGCTAATATTAAAAACTCAAGAATCAAGAGATTTTTAATAGTTTTTTTCACTATAATCCTCTTCGTCATCTTCTTTATCATCAAGCTTTTTTTTAACGGCATATCTTGGCTCTTTTGCCAACTCTTCAAAGACTTTATACTGTTTTGAATAAGCTTTGTAAACATTTAAGATTGCTGCTGCAATACCTAAGAAAACACCTATCCAAAGCGTCCAAGCCGCTCCTGTCATATTTTTTAGTATTAAACCTATTCCAACTCCCATTAAAACGGCTACAACTATAGAGATTCCTAGAGAAAGGCTATCTGCAGCTTCTATTATTGGCTTTATTTTGGGAGTTTTTTCTTCTTTTTCAGACATTTGTAATTTCCTTAAAGACTTTAGCACTTGCTTTAATAGTATCTTCTATCATCTCATCAGTAATAGCAGTTGAGATAAAACCTGTCTCATAGAGTGAGCATGCAAAGTAAAAGCCCTCTTTGAGCATCTTAGAGTGAAATAAGGCAAATAGTTTCTCATCGGAGTTGCACGCATCTGCAAAGTTTTTCACTGGCTTCTCGTTGAAGAAAAATCCAAACATACTTCCTCTTGTGTCTATCTGCATTGCTATGCCATAAGTTTTTGCAGCTTCTTGCATACCCTCAACAAGTCTTGTTGCACGAGAGTTTAAAACAGAGATGATTTGTCCATTTTGTTTGAGTTTTGTAATAGCTGCAAGACCTGCTGCCATAGCAACTGGATTTCCGCTCAGTGTTCCTGCTTGATATACTGGTCCCTCGGGGGAGAGTTTAGCCATAATCTCGGCTCTTGCTCCAAAAGCACCAACTGGCATTCCACCACCGATTACTTTTCCTAGAGTTACTATGTCTGGCTTTACGCCAGTGATAGATTCCGCACCATGTACAGAGGCTCTAAAACCACTCATAACTTCATCAAAGATAAGCAAGGCACCATTTGCATCACAAAGTTCTCTTAGCTCACGTAAAAACTCTTTATCAGCTGGGACAAGTCCCATATTTCCAGCAATTGGCTCTATTATGACGCAAGCTACATCTTTGGAGTCAGAAAAGCACTTCTTTACGCTCTCTATGTTGTTATACTCTGCTAAGAGTGTATGCTTTGTAAAATCAGCTGGAACTCCTGGAGAGCTTGGGTTTCCAAACGTTGCAGCGCCACTTCCAGCTTGAACTAAAAGTGAATCGCTATGTCCATGATAACACCCTGTGAACTTTACAATATCATCACAGTTAGTATATCCACGAGCAAGACGGATAGCACTCATTACAGCCTCTGTTCCACTGCTTACAAATCTAATCTTCTCAATTGAGTCAAACATGGAGATAACAAGCGCAGCCAAATCACTCTCAGCTTGTGTTGGAGCGCCAAAACTAAGACCATGTTTGACAGCTTCTATAACAGCACTCTCAATGCTCTCATCTCTATGTCCAAAAAGAAGAGGACCCCAGCTTTGAACAAAATCAACATATCTATTTCCATCTATATCTGTTAAATATGCACCACTGCCATTCGCTATAAAAAGGGGCGTTCCTCCAACACTTTTAAAAGCTCTAACTGGAGAGTTTACGCCTCCTGGAATTAAGTTTTGTGCTTCTTTAAAAGCTTTTAATGAATTATCTATGCTCATAAAATGACCTTCTGTTTTTTTGTAATTATATCGAAGTTGTATTAATCTACATTAGTTATAATCTCGCAAAACTTTACATGTAAATGGAACTGCTTGAATCGCTCATACTTCTCTCTATTTGTTGCCATCTTGGTACATGTTTTGTTGATGCTTCTTTTTTGGCTATTAGGAACCATCACACCTGAAATAAAAAAAATTCAAAAACCAGAAGAGAATAAAATAAAGCTCTCACTTAAAGAGATTGAAAAAAAAGTGCAAAAGGATGATGATGGTGAAAAAAAAGTTATAGAAAAAACACCAGATATCGCTCCACAAATGCAAAGAGGAAAACAGTTAAAAGAGATAACAAAAGCTCCAAAAAAAGAGCCTATTAAGTATGATGAGCAAAAAATCTCAGAGCAAAAAAACACCTCACAATTAAACAAATCTCAAGAGCCTCAGCCAAAAGAGCCTAAACCAAAGACAGAACCTCTCCCTCCAACTAAACCATATATTCCGCTTTTACCACCACATGTAGAAGAGAAGAAAGAAAAAAGCAGCGATCCTCTTGCTTGGATGAGAGAAGATAAATCAGAAGAGCAGAGTAAAGATGAAAAAGTAAAAAAAGCCTCAGGAAGCAGTGTTGGAAACTCTGATTTAAGAGAGCTTTATGGAGATGAGTTCTCTAAGTTTACAGAGGGGCAACAGAAATACCTCATTGATAATCAAGAAATTATGAGAAGAATTACTCAAGAGATACTAAATAGAGTTGCGAGTGTAAATCTAAGACAAGAGATGAATGTAAATAAAGTAAATATTGTTGAGTTTTATCTTCATCCAAATGGAGATATGAGTGACTTTAAATTTTTACAAAATAGCGGTTATCATATACTTGACTCAACTACTCAAGAGACAATAGAGTTTGCATATAGCAGATATCCAAGACCTAAAGAGAAGATTCTTATAAGATACAACGTATTTTATAATCTAGCAAGATAGAGAACTATTTAAACGTTTTTATTGAGTGTTGCCAATGCGCCTTTGTAAATTGGCTCATCTATAAAACCGAACTCTTTATCCTCAAAACCGCTAATTCCCTCTTCTTGTTTTAGTTCAAATAGCTTAACAATTATCTCTGCACGTTTTATCTCTGCTTCACTGCTAGTAAAAACTCTATTTGCAATAGAGGCTTGAGTGGGAGAGAGGCACCCTTTTGCATCGTAGCCCATACTTTTTTCCAAAGAGAGCCACATCTCAAATTCAGGCAGTTTTTTAAACTCTTGATATACAAAAGAGACGGGTTTTACCCCTATTGATTTAGAGCTTATCAAAAAATGAGAAAGCATATACAAAACTACTGGATTCTCTCTTGAAATAAGAGTTTGGGATAACTTCATATCAGCAAAAATATCCAAAATCCCTAGATAAAAGGTAGTTACATTTTTATCAACTCTTAGCTCTAGCATACTATTCCATGCCTCTTTTGTCTCGATTGAGAGGTGAAGCTCTATCTTCTCATCTAGGAGTTCACATACAGACTCTACCTCTTTTTTATCTCTGATTTTTGGGACTCTTATAGCATCTGGCATAAAATTCTTTAGATATGCTATCTCATCATATCCGCCCTCATTTAGGGCATTTACACGAACTATTAATTTTTTATCGCACCTTTTGTAGTATGAGAGAAAAATAGCACACAAAACAAGCGCAAATGGCTTATCCACTTTACTTACACCATCTTCAAGGTTTAAGATTATAGCGTCGGCTTCAAGAGTGTCAATTTTTGTTAAATGTTTTAAGTTGTTACAAGAGAGCATTAAGAGTGAGCGAAAATCTGCTCTTTTATTTAGAGTTCTACATGTAGGCACAGCAAGCAAATTAAGAGCTTTTAAATCTCTACTTTCATAAGCCTCTATTATCTCTTGTAAATTATTTATCACTTTTTCTTTTTCTCTTGAAGATAAAAGTAGAGTGCTTTAATCTCTGTTTGTGTTAAAAAGTACCTTGGCATACCATTTTTTCTAACATTTAGAGCTCTATAAAAATCATTAAAATCCATACTGTTAATACCTGGAGCAAAAAATGTTTTCTGTTCCTTATTATGTTCATACCTTGCGACAATTTTACCCTCTCCAAACTCACCATGACACTTATGGCAACCAATTCCTCTTGGGTTTTTATATAGTGACGAAGAGTACTCCATCGGAGTTATAAAACTACTTTGTGCAAAAAGAGACAATGGTAACAAAAGTAACAACATATCTCTCATAAAGCGACCTTTTAATATATAAAGGTATAATAACAAAAAAATAATATTATGAGGTTTAAATGCAACTTCTTGATGGAAAAGCACTCTCTGCAAAGATAGAAACAACTGTAGCCAAAGAGGTAAAAGAGTTAAAAAACAGCACTAACTTAGTTCCTGGACTTGCAGTTATTTTAGTAGGGCAAGACCCTGCAAGTGCTGCTTATGTAAATATGAAAAAAAAGGCATGTGATAGAGTCGGTTTTTACTCTGTAACACATGAAATGCCAAGCGATATATCCCAAAGTGCAATAGAAAATACGATTACTATGATGAACAACAACCCAAATATCGATGGTATTTTGATTCAACTTCCACTCCCCACTCAGATAGATACAACAAAAATATTGGAGCTTGTAGAGCCAAGCAAAGATGTTGATGGTTTTCATCCATATAATGTAGGAAGGCTTACAACTGGACTTGATGGATTTGTCCCTTGTACTCCTCTTGGTGTTATGGAGCTTTTAAAAGAGTACAAAATAGATGTAAAAGGTAAAAATTGTGTTGTTGTTGGTGCATCAAATATAGTTGGAAAGCCTATGGCTGCACTTCTGTTAAATGCAAATGCAACAGTTGAAATTTGCCATATTTTTACAGATGATTTGAAAAAACATACACTGGCCGCAGATATGATTTTTGTAGGTGCTGGTGTTATAAATCTTATAAAAGAAGATATGGTTAAAGGTGGTGCTATTATCGTAGATATTGGCATAAACCGTGCCGAGAGTGGAAAACTTGTTGGAGATGTTGATTTTGAAAATGTAGCAAAAAAATGCTCATTTATAACTCCTGTTCCCGGTGGCGTTGGTCCTATGACAATCGCCATGCTCCTAAGCAACACACTAAAAGCCGCAAAAGCACATGCAAAAGAGAATGAATGAAAGAATTTTTATACAAAACATACAGATTTTCCAACTCATGGACGGGAACTATAATAATAGTTCTCTTTGTTATATTTTTTATCGCCCAAGCCTTTAAAATCCCAAGCGGTTCAATGAAAGACTCCCTTTTGATAGGAGACCACCTTTTTGCTAAAAAATTTGCTTATGGTGTCTCTATGCCACATATTCCATTTTTAGAGGTCTCTATTATGCCATGGAGCGATAGATTGCGTCTTGTAGATGGCGATAAACCTCAGCGTGGTGATGTAGTTATTTTTAGACCTCCTCACAACACCAAGCAGCACTTTGTAAAGAGATGTGTAGCCCTTCCTAATGATGAACTTTTTATATCAAATAAAGATTTGTATCTTCATCATAGCGAGGGTGATGTATGGATAGAGGATAATTTTAAAGAGCATGAGATAATTACTTTCGCAGGAAAGCTTTGGGTGAAAAATCCATATACAAAAGAGCATCCAGGGATTCATCATGATGAAAAAATCGTGAACAATGGAAGATACCCAATGGAGATTTTTCACTTTGCACCAATTAAAGTTGATGAAGGTTTCTACTTTATGATGGGTGATAATCGTGACCACTCAAACGATAGCCGTTTTTGGGGTGCAGTTCCTTATGAAAATATTGAAGGAACTCCTTGGTTTGTCTATTTCAGTATTGATGACAACTGGGAGATTAGATGGGATAGAATCGGAAAAACACCAACCGATTTAGAAGATGCTTCTCATTTAAGCAAAGCTGTTGCAGAGAGAATAAAACAAGATAAAGATGATCATGGAATCTATTGATTTATTAAAGATATCAACTGCTGTCTTAGCTCTAGCAATAGCTATTATAGGACATGAGATAATGCATGGCTGGGTTGCTTACATGTATGGTGACACAACAGCAAGAAACGCTGGAAGATTATCTATAAACCCTATCTCGCATGTTGATTTAGTTGGTACAATTATCGTTCCTGCAACTATGTATTTTTTGCCGATGCTTCTTGGAGCAGATAGCGGTTTCTTATTTGGTTGGGCAAAACCTGTACCAATCAACATGTCAACTGTTATAAAAAATGGCGGATACAACGCTGCTATGCAAGTTGATTTGGCTGGAATAGTATATAACTTTACACTTGCAGCATTTGCTTCTATCGCCATAGTTGCTATGAATCAACCAACAAGTGAAGACTCTTTAATCTATATTTTTTCTTACATGTTAGTTTTACAACTCCTAGTTATAAATGTAGTTCTTGGAGTATTTAACCTTCTTCCGATACCTCAGTTTGATGGTGCGCACTTTATCATGCATCTTAGTATGAAATATAGACTTGATTTTGTTGCAGAATTCTTTTACAAATATGAAAGATATGGAATAATTATAGTTCTAATAATTCTTATGACACCGATTAAAAACTTTGTACTACTGCTACCAGTACAGACTATTTTAGCTATGCTACTACCATAAAACAAGGAAGATAATGAAATTTTATATCGCAACAGATCATGCTGGATTAGACCTCAAAGATTATACAGTTGAGTTATTAAAAGATAAAGGTCATGAGGTTGTAGATCTTGGACCATTTTGTAAAGATAGAGTCGATTATCCTGATTATGCTACTAAAGTGTGTGAAGCTGTTTTAAAAGACAACTCAGCATTTGGAATTTTAATATGTGGTTCAGGAATCGGTATGAGCATGGCTGCAAATCGCTACTCTAACATACGCGCAGCACTTTGTCATGACGCATATACCGCTTCAGTTGCACGTGGGCATAATGATGCAAATGTTCTTTGCTTTGGTGAGAGAATTATAGGAAAAGGTGTAGCCGAGTCTATTATAGATGCTTGGATTGCTGGGAGCTTTGAGGGCGGTCGTCATGAGCAACGAGTTGCGAAAATAGAAGCGATAAATACTTAAACTGCCTACTTAAGGAAAAAAACATGTTTTTTGAATGGTCACTTTTAACAATATTATCAATGGCGGCTTTTTACTTTTTTGTAAAGATGTTTTACTTTAAAAGCATTACAAACAAAGAAAAGAGAAGTAATGACTTGATGAAACTTACTCTTCAAGAGGCTGAGATACTTATAAGAAAATATCAGATTCAACTTCAACGTGCATTAGGTAATGTTGATATTTTAAGTGATGAGTTAACAAAACTAAGAAATGAACTCAAAGTTTTAAAACAGAGAAATACAAAACACAGACAAGAGACTGATCGTCTCAACAATAAAATTAAAGCATTAGAGAGTCGTATAGACGCTCTACTTTAGAGGATAAGTTATGACATTGAGTAATACTGAGAGAGCTATAATTGAGAGTGCAATAAGAGATATAAAAGATTTTCCAAAACCAGGTATTGTATTTAAAGATATTACGACGCTGCTAAATAATGGAAAAGCTTTTGGTGTCACTATGAACCATCTTTATGAAAAATATAAAGAGTACAACTTAGACTATATTGCAGGAATAGATGCAAGAGGTTTTATATTTGGTGCGGCGTTAGCTCAAATGCTTGGAGTCGGTTTTGTTCCAATTCGAAAAAAAGGAAAACTCCCCTACACTACTATTAGTGAAAAATACTCTCTTGAATATGGTTTTGATGAAGTTGAAATTCATCTTGATGCTTTTAGTGCTATTCCAAACGCTAGAGTACTTCTTGTTGATGATTTAATAGCTACTGGTGGGACAGCGGCTGCTTCTGTAAAACTTATAAATCAAGCTGGTGCTTTATGTGTAGAGGCTTGTTTCATACTCTGTCTTAGTTTTTTAGACGGATATAAAAAATTACAAGAGTTAACTGAAGTTTACTCTTTAGTGGAGGTAAAATAATGTACATTCCATCAGCTTCAAAATTTGATCCAAAAAATGGTCACTTCGGCATCTTTGGCGGTAGATATGTACCTGAGACTCTTATGCCTGCACTTTTAAAACTAGAACAAGAGTATGAAAGTATCCGCTTTGACAAAGATTTTTGGAGTGAAGTGGACTACTATCTTGTAGATTATGTAGGTCGCCCTTCCCCGCTCTACTATGCAAAAAATATATCTGATGAACTTGGTGCAAAAATCTATCTAAAAAGAGAAGATTTAAACCATACAGGGGCACATAAAGTTAATAACGTTATTGCTCAAGGTCTTATGGCAAAACGTCTTGGATATAAAAAAATCATAGCTGAAACTGGAGCTGGTCAACATGGAGTAGCAACTGCTACTATCTGCGCACTTCTAGATTTAGAGTGTGAGATATTTATGGGTGCAAAAGATGTAGCTCGTCAGGAACTTAACGTTTTTCGTATGAAACTTCTTGGTGCAAAAGTAAATAGTGTCGAGAGCGGAAGCAAAACTCTAAAAGATGCTATGAATGATGCAATCCGTCACTGGGTAACAAATGCAAGAGATACTTTTTACATTATCGGAACAGTTGCAGGTCCGCATCCATATCCTATGATGGTTAGAGATTTTCAAGCTATTATCGGTTATGAAGCAAGAGCACAGATACTTAAAAAAGAGGGTCGTTTACCAGACCATGTTATAGCATGTATAGGCGGAGGAAGCAACGCTATTGGTATGTTTCAACACTTTTTAGAAGATAAAGAGGTTGAGTGTATTGGTATAGAAGCTGGCGGTCATGGTATAGAGACACTGGAGCATGGATGCTCACTTGAGAAAGGCAGAGCTGGAGTACTTCATGGGCAGATGAGCTATCTTCTTCAAGATGAAGATGGGCAGGTTCAAGAGGCATACTCTATCTCAGCTGGACTTGATTATCCTGGAATTGGACCCGAACATGCGTTTCATTTTGAAAATAAAAGCGTAAGTTATAATCATGCAACAGATCAAGAAGCTCTAGATGCATTTGTTTGGCTCTCACGCAAGGAGGGAATTATTCCCGCATTTGAGAGCGCACATGCAGTAGCTTACCTTAAAAAAATGCCAAATATAAAAAATAAACTTATCATTGTTAACCTTTCAGGCAGAGGCGACAAAGATATGATTCAAGCAAAAAATATATTAAATTTTGATAACTAAGGATAGATAGTGAATATTAAACTAATTGAAAAAGAGTTAAGTGAAGTTTTAGCGGATGTAAATGTTATATTTGTAAAAAAAGATGAGTTAGCAGAGTGTTTACATGTAGATATCTTAGAGAAAGCTGGATTTAAAGCCGAACAGGAGAGTATCTGCTTTTTATATGAGAAGGGATTGCTTTTTTGTGGAGTTGATAGTAAAAAAAGTGATGATATAAGAGCTGCAACTTCTGTTGTTATAAAAACATTAAAGAGTTCAAACTTCAAATCAGCAAAAATTTCAATCTTAAGCAAATCAGTTATAAGTGCTCTTGTCGAGGGTGTTGTTCTTGGCGGATATGAGTTTAATGATTATAAATCAGAGCCTAAGCTATCAGTATTTGAAGATATTTTTCTAGTCTCTAATGATTTGGATTACACTAAAGTAGAAGAGAGTTTTGCTGAAGCTCTAATAGTAGCAAATGCTACAAATTTTACTCGTGACATAGTAAACAAAGCGCCGCAAGAGATTAACCCTCAAACGCTGAGCGGTGTTGCAAAAGAGCTGGCAAAACAGAACAATCTAGAGTGTACTATCTTAGATGAGAGCGCATTGGAGAAAGAAAAAATGGGTGCAATGCTTGCAGTTGGTCGTGCTTCTGTTCATGAGAGTGCACTGATTCATTTAGCATACAAACCACAAAACCCTAAAAAAATCATCACACTTGTTGGAAAAGGTCTAACATACGATAGCGGCGGGCTTAGTCTAAAACCTGCTACTTCTATGGTAACTATGAAAATGGACAAGGCTGGTGCATGTGCAGTTTTAGGAATCATTAAAGCGGTAAGCGAGTTAAAGCTTGATGTTGAAGTTCATGCATTTATTGGCGCAGTTGAAAATATGATAGGTGGAAATGCTTACAAGCCTGATGATGTTTTAGTCTCAAGAAGTAAAACTACAATTGAGATTAGAAACACTGATGCTGAGGGTCGTTTGGTCTTAGCAGACGTTCTTGATTATGCACAAGATGCAGTTAAATCAGATTATATCTTTGATTTTGCCACACTTACGGGTGCATGTATGATAGCTCTTGGTCAATACACAACAGGTTTAATGGGGCACTCTCATAAACTAAAGCATGATATCTCTCGCGCAGGAAGCGATGCAGGAGAGATGATAAGTTCACTTCCATTTAACAAGCATCTTAAAAAACTTCTAAAGAGCGAAATAGCAGATATCAGCAATACGGCTTCAAAACCTTACGGTGGAGCAATTACAGCGGGTATGTTTTTAGATAAATTTATAAGGGATGAGAACAAGAACAAATGGATGCACTTTGACATAGCTGGAACTGCTTATACAGAAGCTGCGTGGGATTGTAACGTTTATGGTGGAACTGGCGCTGGAGTGCGTCTTATGTGTGAGTTTATAAAAGAGATAAAATAAATTATTAATGCTTTATGTAGATAGAATAAAACCAACATTTTTTCTATTTACCGATGCAAGTGCAAATCCGCAAACAAATATCGGTTATGGAGCGTATCTGCTCTTAGCCGAGTATGAGTTTAACACTCCATACCCTCAAGATAAAATCCTAATAAGAAGATTTATAAATACAACTTCATCAAAACTCGAACTGCAAAGTTTAATATGGGCGCTTGGCAAGATAAAGTTTAAAAAACGCAAGATTATAATCTATACAGATTCTCAAAATATCATCTCACTTCTTGCTAGAAAAGAGAAGCTTATCAAAAATGGCTTCATGAACAAAAAAGAAGAACTCCTCAAAAACCACAAACTATACAAAAGATTTTATAAACTCCTTACATGTAATGATTGTGATCTTATAAAAGTAAAAGGTCATAAAAAGAGCGAAGATAAAGATAGTATTGATAAACTTTTTACACTCGTAGATAGAGCCTCAAGAGACGCACTAAGAGCAGAATTACGAAAAAAATCTCATAAAATATAGAAGCCAAATCCCACCTTATCACTCTCTATGCTAATTTTGGCTAAAATACAAACTAATTAATAATATAAAAAGGTCAATTATGGGTTTAAGCATCGGTCTTGTAGGACTTCCAAACGTAGGTAAATCAACAACTTTCAACGCACTCACAAAAGCGCAAAATGCAGAAGCGGCAAACTACCCGTTTTGTACAATCGAGCCAAACAAAGCAGTAGTTCCTGTTCCAGATAGCAGACTTCAAGCTCTTGCAAAGATAGTAAATCCAGAGAGAATACAGTACTCAACACTAGATTTTGTCGATATCGCAGGTTTAGTAAAAGGTGCTAGCAAGGGTGAGGGTTTAGGAAATAAATTTTTATCAAATATTCGTGAGACAGAAGTTATTCTACATATAGTTAGATGTTTTGAGGATGATAATATAGTTCATACAGAAGCTAGTATCGACCCCTTAAGAGACGTTGAAATAATCGAGGGCGAACTTATTTTAGCTGATATAGAAGTTTTACAAAACAGAGCAGACAGACTAAAAAAACAGGCAAAAACAGATAAAACTGCGGCTGCTCTTTTAGCTCTAGCAGAGGAACTTTTAGAGTATTTAGCAGATGGAAATTTAGCTAGAAACTTTCACAAATGTGATAGCGAAGAGTACAAACAGCTAAACCACGAAGTAAGACTTTTAACAGGTAAAGAGATAATGTATGGAGCAAATGTTGATGAAGATGGTCTGCTAGAAGATAGCGATTTTGTTATCAAACTAAAAGAACATGCTGCAAAAAACAGCTGTGAACTTATAAAACTTTGTGCAAAAATTGAAGAGGAGTTAATCGGACTTAGCGATGATGAAGCTGAGGAGTTTTTATCTTCACTCGGAGTAGAAGAGTCAGGACTTAGCCAAATCATACAAAAAGGGTTTGACAAGTTAGGTCTTATGAGCTACTTTACAGCTGGAGTAAAAGAGGTTCGTGCATGGACTATTCGCAAAAACACAACAGCACCAAAAGCAGCAGCAGTTATCCATAATGACTTTGAAAAAGGTTTTATCCGAGCAGAAGTTATTGCTTATAGTGATTTTGTTACATGTGGTGGCGAAAATAAGGCAAAAGAGGCTGGAAAAATGCGCCTAGAAGGCAAAGAGTATATAGTTCAAGATGGCGACATTATGCACTTTAGGTTTAATTTATAATTAAAGTTATTGTTATCTATTGTGCCAATATGTTAAAGCAATATTTATGCTAAAATATAAAAACTTAACTACTAAAGAGTCTATTTTATGTTTATCAAAATACTGTTTTTACCTCTAATTTTATTAAATCTTTACGCAAATAATGCACTTGAGGGTGTCTATTATGTTGATAGTAAAGATGTAAAAATATCAACAGTGATTCCACATGTAAAAAGTGATTTTTCAATTCTTACTATAGAAGAGAATAGATATTCGCAAAGAATCAAATCAAAAGAGTTTATTGAACTTTTATCAAAGCATGGATATAAAAATTACACCTCAAAGAGCAGTTATATAAATTTTATCCTAAAGAGTCCAATCAACACATCCAAATTAGAGCAGAGATTAGAAGAGTATTATAAAAAAAGTTATGAAAATATAGATATAAAATCTATACATGTAGAGCCACGTGGGTATTTATCCTCGCTTCCTGAAGTTTATACTATACAGCTAAGAGATGATGATTTTTTATCAGACAGAGGCGTAATAAGCATAAAAACAGATGATAATAAAAAGCTTTTTTTTGACTACAATATAATTGCCAACGTTGAAGTTTACAAAAGCAAAGATAGTTTAAAAAAAGATACAAATCTCTCTCCATCAAACACATTCAAAAAGAGCGTTAGACTAGATAGATTTAGAGATAAACCTCTTCAAAATATCTATAAAACATCCCTTCAAGTAAAGCGACATATTCAAAAAGATGCAATTTTAACGATAAGAGACGTAGAAATCGCAGATGTGGTAAAGAGAGACTCTAACATCAACGTAACCATGCACAGAGATGGAATGGATATTACTTTTAGTGCAAAAGCTCAAAAAGACGCTAAAGTAAATGATATAATAAATGTTCAAAACAGCAGTGGAAAAATTTTAAAAGTAAAAGTTACAGGTAGTAACTCAGCGGAGATAGAGTGAAAGAGAGAAAAATCGTAGTAGCATCAAGCGGTGCTAGTGGAGTAAATTTGGGTATAAAAATACTTGAACTTCTTCCGCAAGAGATAGAGAAACATTTTATAATGACACAACATGCGGAGGTTGTTTTAGATAAAGAGCTGCATATTACAATTCATGAAAATGAAAACATAGCCTCAAGTATAGCTTCTGGCTCGTTTGGTGTTGATGCTATGATAATTGCGCCATGCAGTATGAATACGCTTGCTAAGATTGCATGCGGGATTGCTGATAATCTAGTCACACGTTGTGCAAGTGTCATGATCAAAGAGCGCAAACAGCTTATCTTAGCTCCACGTGAGATGCCTTTTTCTGCCATAGCGCTAGAAAATATGCATAAACTCTCAATGTTAGGAGTTATAATAGCTCCTCCTGTTATGGCTTACTACTCAAAACAGCAGACTTTAGATGATATGGAAAACTTTATTATTGGAAAGTGGTTTGATCTGCTTGGAATTGAAAATAGTCTATATAAAAGATGGGAATAATGAAGAAAATAGCGCTCTATCCAGGGACTTTTGACCCCATTACAAACGGACATTTTGACATTATAGAGCGAGCATTGAATCTTTTTGATGAAGTGATAGTAGCAGTTGCACTCTCTGCTGATAAAAAGCCCATGTACATGCTTGATGAGCGTATAGTGATGGTAAAAGCTGCCCTAATGGGACTAAAAAACGTAACCGTTGTAGGTTTTGACAACTTAACTGTAGAGTTAGCAAAATCAAATAATGCTACTGTTTTAATTCGTGGTCTTCGTGCTGTTAGCGACTTTGAGTATGAGCTTCAACTTGGATACCTAAATAACTCTTTAGACGAGGAAATTGAGACTGTCTATCTTATGCCAAAACTTCAACACGCTTTTATAAGCTCTTCTATTGTTAGAAATCTTCTCAAATTTAATGCAAAAACAGAGCATTTAGTTCCAAAAGAGGTTCAAAAAATTATAGCGGAGAAAAAATCATGTATATTGCAATAGAGGGGATTGATACTGCTGGGAAAAGTACACAGATAGCAAAGCTCCAAGAGCATTTTAGTGATGCAATAATCACTAAAGAGCCTGGTGGAACAGAAGCTGGTAAAGAGATAAGAGAGATAGTTTTAAACGCAAAAATAAAGAGTAAAAAAGCAGAATTTTTACTATTTTTAGCTGATCGTGCAGAGCATATACAAGAGGTTATTGAACCAAATCTATCTAAGATGATTATCTCTGATAGAAGTGTAGTGAGTGGTGTAGCTTATGCTTTAGTTCAAGGTGAAATCAGTGAAACGGCAATACTACACTTAAATAGATTTGCAACTGGTGGAATATATCCACAAAAGATTTTTCTACTTCAACTAACAAATGAGGAGCTCTCTCTTAGGCTTTCGCAAAAAAAATTAGATGGAATTGAGTTAAGAGGCATTGAATACCTTCTAAAAATTCAAGACGCACTCATAAAAGCGTCAAACCTCTTAAATATAGAACTTGTACTTATTGATGCAACAAAAAATATTGACTCTATCACGCAAGAGATATTAAACAATATAAATATCTAACTTGTCTTTTTTTATAATGTTGATTTATATCAACACCTCCTCTTTAAAAAGTCTCTATTATTCGTCATTGTTATATAACAGATGGAGATTTTATGCGTCTTAGAAACTACTTTAATAGAATGAAAACAAAAGATATTCGCCCTTCTCGCAAACCATTAACTAAGATAATATGGTCTGTTGTAGGCGCATTTATCGGTATATATGTAATGTCAATTTTTAGTAACCTATTTTCGGCAAAAGATAGTTTTTTTCTTCTTGGCTCATTTGGAGCATCTGCGGTTTTGGTATATGGTGCTCCAGAAGTACATTTTTCACAACCTAGAAACTTAATAGGCGGACATATAATCTCTGCTTTTATATCAGTATTTTTGGTCAAGATGTTAGGAGATGTATTAAGTCTGGAAATTTTATGTTCACTTAGTGTGGCTCTTTCTGTTTTAGCTATGCATCTCACTCTCACTATGCATCCTCCAGGAGGGGCGACCGCTCTTTTATATGTAATTGGAAGTGAGCATATTCAATCACTTGGATGGCTATACCCTTTTACTCCGATTGGGTTAGGAACGCTTATGATGCTTGTGATAGCTCTTGTAGTTAACAATATGTCAAATAATTCAAAAAGACACTATCCTCTTTATTGGTATTAAAGAGGTGCTTTGTTTTTTACATTAACCAA
Source organism: Sulfurimonas denitrificans DSM 1251 (assembly GCF_000012965.1). Taxonomy (NCBI): domain Bacteria; kingdom Pseudomonadati; phylum Campylobacterota; class Epsilonproteobacteria; order Campylobacterales; family Sulfurimonadaceae; genus Sulfurimonas; species Sulfurimonas denitrificans. The sequence continues at coordinate 1,179,840 of NC_007575.1, forward strand.
CCAGTATGAAAAAGCCAATGCAACGATTACTACACCTATAACTAAAAGGTCATTGCCTTTCTCCGAAGAGAGCGAGTAGATAAGTACTTTTCTGATAAGTGCTGCCATGGCAAGCATTATAAAAGCGCCTATCGCAAAACCTTTGCCTTGAAGATGATTTATCTCTTCATGAATAAGCTCTATAGCTGCCCATAAAACAAGCAAACTTCCAAGAACTGTCAAAATCCCCTTCTCTATTCCTATGTCTGAGAAAAAGAGTAGATAAATATCATATACAAAAAGTCCAATAGCAAAAAAAGCGACAAGAGCGAGTGAACCTGCTAAAAAGAAGTTTATATATGAGTTAAATTTTTTAAGCCCGCCTAAAATTGTCTTTTCAAATTTAGAGAGTGATAAAAACTTACTTAACTCCTCTTCTCTGTATGAACTAGTAAGCGTATCAAGGTTTATATCTACAATTTTTTCAGCTGCTTGAATCGCCTTTAAACGACTCTCTTCATCTTCTATGCTCTCTTGTATATTCTTGATTATAAACGTTCTTACAAAAGTAAAAGCTGAGTTAACATAGTGGGTAGGAAGTCCTATTCTTACATGTATTTCACCAATTTTATATAGATACATAAAGTACTGTAAATCATATTTTCCGCAAAATAGGTTTATGAACCAAGCTTTTATCTTAGTTCTGTGATAATCGATAATTTTCTGATTTTTAAGAAATTTTGCAGTTGAGCCAAAGCCCCAAATATAATCATAAAACTCATTTATAAACTTATCTGAAAGCTCACTCATTTTTGGTTGAAGAGTCGCTAAAATACGAGCTTCTTCTTCACTAAATTTATAGTCTGCTTTTAAACTATCATGTTGTTGCATCATAAACCTTTTTGTTCATATTTTGTAATTATACGCAAAAAAATCTATTTTAACTAGTCACTCTATCTTGATTTTGAAGCTCATCTAAAACTTGGCAAAATGGGTCGTGGATGTCGTTACAAGGCTCTATGCCTATAAAAACATTATTGTCTGTTTTCTCATACGCTTGTGTTGCAAACTCCCAGTTTATATGCTCCCAAAACTCTTCTAAATACTTTTGACGCAGATTTTTATAATCCAAATAATAGGCGTGTTCCCACACATCACAAACAAAAATAGGAATCAAATTTGAAGCAAGTGGCGTATGTGCATTGCTTGTCTGCTTTAGCACCAACATCCCCTTTGGTTCTCTACATAACCACACCCACCCTGAACCAAACAGCGTCACTCCAGCTTTTATAAACTCTTCTCTCAACTTATCCAAAGAGCCAAAATCGTTGTCTATCTTCTCTTGTAGTTTTTTACTAGGTTTTGACTTTGAAGAAGCAAGTGAATTCCAGTAAAATGAGTGGTTAAACACCTGCGCCGCATTATTAAAAACCGCCCCATCAGAATCACGTATGATTGCAGATAGAGACATCTTATCAAACTCACTATCTTTTATAAGCTCATTGAGCTTATTTACGTAACCAGTATGATGCTTACCATAATGGTACTCTATTGTCTCTTTTGAAATAAACGGCTCTAACGCATCGTGCGTAAAAGGCAACTTTGTTAACTCTATCATGGTCATATCCTCACTTTTTTCAATTTACAATTTTTGTACAGCAACAAGATACTATTTTTAAAGTTTATTTAAAATAAAATTCTATATATAGAATAAAAAAATGGTATTCTTTCAAACTTAAAAACTATGTTACATGTAAAGGAATTAGATGATCAGTTCACTAAGAGGGATGAATGATATTTTAAGTGAGGATTATGAGAGATTTACTCATTTCATAACTGTCGCTACAAAGATTGCTCAGAGATATGGGTTTCATTTTATTGAGACTCCTCTTTTGGAAGAGACTGCTCTTTTTAAACGCTCTGTTGGCGAATCTAGCGATATTGTTGGCAAAGAGATGTATCAGTTTGTAGATAAAGGTGAGAATGATGTCTGCCTTCGTCCAGAGGGAACAGCTGGAGTTGTGCGTGCTTTTGTACAAAAAAAGCTTGACCGTGCTGGCGGAATTCACCGCTTTTTTTATCATGGAGCTATGTTTAGATACGAGAGACCTCAAAAGGGACGCTTAAGACAGTTTCATCAGTTTGGCGTTGAGAGTTTTGGTGAATCAAGTGTTTATGAAGATGCCTCTATGATTATGATGGCGAGTGATATTTTAAAAGAGCTTGGCATTGGTTACAGACTTCAGTTAAACTCTCTTGGATGCAATGAGTGTATGCCACCATATAGAGAGAAGTTGATTAACTTTGTTACAAAACACAAAGATGAGATTTGTGAAGATTGCACTAGAAGAGTAGAAACAAACCCTATTAGAGTGCTTGATTGTAAAAATGAGAAGTGTCAAAGCATTTACACAGAAGCACCAAAACTCTTGAACTGTTTATGTTCTACATGTGAGAGTGATTTTACTACACTTAAGATGATTCTTAAACAAAACGAAATCGATTTTGAAATAGATACAAATCTAGTTCGTGGACTTGACTACTACTCCAAAACAGCTTTTGAGTTTGTAAGTGACAACATAGGAAGCCAAAGTGCGATAGCTGGTGGCGGAAGATATGACAGACTTGTAGAATTTTTAGATGGTCGCCCTACCCCAGCTGTTGGTTTTGCTATGGGAATTGAGAGATTGATGGAACTAATAATAATGCCTGAAGCGAAAAAAGATGGCTATTATTTAGGCGCAATGGACGATGAAGCTCTTGATATGATTGTAAAAATCGCACAAAAAAAGAGAAAAAGTGATATTGTCATACTTGAGTACAAAACAAAAAACCTTAAAAATCATCTAAAGGCTGCTGATAAATCAAATGCGAAATATTGCGCAGTTATAGGCTCAAATGAGATTAAAGATGGAACTATCTGGGTAAAGAATTTAGAAGACAAAACAGAAAAAACCATCTTAAGCGAGCTATTTTAAATATGGATACATTACATTTTATTTGGAGTATTTTCATAGATTTTATTGAGTTTTTTATTATACTCATAGTCTCTGGTATTATATTTTTATACATATATGACAAATATATTCAACGCAAACATGCCCTTCTTATAAACTACCCAGTAATAGGAAGATTTAGATACTTTTTTGAGGCTCTAAGAGAACCTCTTCGTCAATACTTTGCGGATGAGACTTTTTATGAATCAAAAGATAAAGTTGATTGGGTTTATAAAGCGGCAAAAGATGTGCCAAACTATAAATCATTTTCTGTTTCACAACCATTTTCAGGCTCAAGATTTATCATAAAGCACTCATCAAGCGTACTAAATGACAACGAGGTAAGTCAAGATACTTCAGTTGTATTTGGAAAAGACAGAGAGTTTCCTTTTATTTCTCATACGCCTATTATTCGCTCTGCTATGAGTGATGGAGCACTTAGTCCTGAAGCAATTCGTGCTTTTTCAATTGCAGGTGCTACTACAAACTTAACCATAAATACAGGAGAAGGCTCACTTACATCAAACCATCTCTTTACACATAGTCCTAATTTAAAAGATTGTGGTTATTTAGAGATAGTTAAAAGCTCTTTTTTTGCAGAAGTTGTATTTAAAATTGTAAAAAAAGTATTTAATGGCTCTTTAGCTACAAAATTATACAGAACCATACTTCTAAATAAAAAGACACAAAATACATATATTTATGACAAAACATCACATGTTCTCTTTCGTGTAAATTGGAGTGCACCCTTAGAGAGTTTTCCAAAAAAACCTCCAGAAGATATACCAAATATGATATTTCAGATGAGTTCAGGTCTTTATGGCGTTAGAGACGAATTTGGAGCATTTGATGCCCAAAAGTATAAAAAAGTGATGACTTTTTGTCGTATGACTGAGATAAAAATCGCTCAAGGTGCAAAACAGACAGGTGGAAAACTAGCAGGTGCTAAAGTTACTGCAGATATCGCATATTATAGAGGTGTTCCTGAGGGCAAAGATGTTTTTTCGCCAAATAGATTTCCTTATGCAGACACTACGTCTCATCTGCTTGACTTTGTTGAAACACTCCAAAAACTATCCCTAAAACCAGTTGGCTTTAAAATAGTAATATCTGATTTAAATAGCGTTGAAGATCTAGTAAGAGAGATAGTTCAGAAAAAATCAAGGGGTGAGAACATTCCAGATTTTATATCAATAGATAGCGGTGAAGGCGGAAGCGCTACTGCACCATTAGAGCTAATGGAATCAGTTGGATTAACTACAAATAACGCCCTTTATATCTTAGATACAATGCTTAGAAAATATAATCTAAGAGATGAGATAAAAATAGTTGCAAGTGGAAAAATATTAACGCCTGATGATATTATTATCACTATGTGCATGGGCGCTGATGCAGTTGGAATTGCAAGAGGTTTTATGATGAGTGGAGGATGCATACGAGCTAGAATGTGTTCTGGTTTTGGCTCACATGTATGTCCTGTTGGAATGGCAACTCAAGATGAGAAGAAAAGAGCATCTTACCTCGTTATAAAAGAGGGAAAAGAGATAGGAAACTATCATGTCAATTTAATAAAAGGGATGAAAGTTGTTCTTGCAGTTATGGGAATTAACCATATTAGCAAATTAAGTAAAGCGCATCTTACTTTTAAAAATAGAAGTGGTGAGATATATTTTGATATAGATAAATATTTTCATAAAAAATTAAATATATAGGATGGATAAATGAATAACTTTGGTCTTGCTATCTGGTCAAATAATAACTTTATAATAGAAGATGGACAAATCAGATTAAACTACAAATGTATGCCTTCACTTCTTCAGATTGTTGAGGAGATTCGTTCAGACGATGTTAGAGGACCAATACTTCTTAGGTTTCCACATCTAATCAAGAGTCAAATAAGAACGCTCTATAACTATTTTGACAAAGCTATACAACAAAATAATTATCAAGGCTCTTTTAATGCTGTATTTCCACTAAAGGTAAATCAGTTTCCACATGCAATTGCAGCTATAACATCTCAAGGAGCTCAATTTAACTATGGACTTGAAGCAGGAAGTAAAGCTGAGTTGATTCTTGCTATGAGTAAGACTCCAAGCGGCGCAAATATTACCGTTAATGGTTTTAAAGACAAAGAGATGATAACTCTTGGTTTTATAGCAGCTCAAAGCGGACATAATATTACTATCACTATTGAAGGTTTAGGTGAGCTTGAGACAATCATAGAAGTAGCAAAGGAGTGTAAATTAAAAGTCCCAAATATTGGTATAAGAGTAAGGCTTCACAGCGCAGGAAGCGGCATCTGGGCTAAAAGCGGTGGAATGGATGCAAAATTTGGACTAACTTCCACAGAAATTATTGAAGCAATTACGCTACTTAGAGAAGCAGATCTCTTAGACTATTTGAGCATGATTCACTTTCATATAGGCTCTCAAATGTCTGATATTGCTCCGCTTAAAAAAGCTCTTCGTGAAGCTGGAAACATCTATGCTGAGCTGAAAAAAATGGGTGCAACAAAACTAAACAGCATAAATATCGGTGGAGGGCTTGCAGTTGAGTACGACCAACACACACACTCAAACTCTCGCAACTACTCAATAGACGAGTTCTCAAGCAGTGTTGTCTTCTTGCTTGGAGAAATTATGAATGCAAAAAATGTTTCTCATCCAGATATTTTTACAGAATCGGGCAGATTTATTGTCGCTTCTCATGCAGTTTTAATTACACCTGTTTTAGAACTTTTTACACAAGATTTTCAAGAAAAACTCCTCAATTTTAAAGCTGTAAATCCACCTCTAATAGAGGAGTTAATAGAGCTAAACAAACTCTTAAACAACACAAACTGTATAGAGTACCTTCACGATGCTCTAGACCATTTAGAGTCTATTCTTACACTTTTTGATTTAGGTTACATTGATCTTCAAGACCGCTCAAATGCAGAAATTTTAGTTCACAATATTATCAAAAGAGCACTCTATTTAAAATCATCTAATCCAACAGATGAGTTAGCGCAACTTCAAGTAAAGCTTCAAGAGCGCTACCTTATAAATGCTTCAATATTTCAAAGTTTGCCAGATTACTGGGGTTTAAATCAGCACTTTCCAGTTATGCCACTGCATCATCTAAATACAACACCTCTTAGAGCAGCATCACTTTGGGATATTACATGTGATAGTGATGGTGAAATTGGTTTTAATCCAGATAAACCTCTATATCTTCATGATGTAAATCTTGATGAAGAGGATTATTTCTTAGGCTTTTTTAATGTTGGTGCATATCAAGAGACATTGGGGATGAATCACAACCTCTTTACCCATCCAAGTGAATATACAATTATCATAGGTGAAAATGATTATGAGATTAAAAATGCTGTTGAATCAAAGAGTATTTTAGATATTTTAGACTCTCTTGGCTACGATGCAGTAGAGTTATCAAAAAAGCTTAAAAATGATTTATCAAACTCTAGCTTTATTACAGAGAAAGAAAAAAGTGATACACTTGCAAAATTAGAACTATTTTTACAACAAAACGGTTATTTAAGAACCACGAACTAGGAGTTACCTTTGGGACTTTTTGCTGAAATAAAAGAGGACTTTTCAAACGCATACAAAAATGATCCTGCTTTAAATTCTAAATTGGATTTTTTGTTTAACTACCCAGGAGTCTGGGCTGTTGCATGGTATAGAGTAGCACACAAACTCTACATGTCTAATTTTAAAAGCTTAGCTAGAATCATAATGGGTTTAACTCAAATTTTAACAAATATAGATATTCACCCTGGCGCTGTTATTGGAAAGAGAGTTTTTATAGATCATGGAACTGGTGTTGTGATTGGTCAAACTGCAGTAATAGAAGATGATGTACTTATCTATCAAGGTGTAACTCTTGGCGGAGTCTCACTTACTCAAGGGAAGAGACATCCAACAGTAAAAAAAGGTGCAGTTTTAGGCGCAGGATCAAAAATACTTGGAAATATAGTAATCGGAGAGTATGCAAAAATAGGTGCCAACTCTGTTGTAGTAAAAGCTGTTCCAGACAACGCTACTGCAATTGGAATCCCAGCACATGTAATAGAAAAAGGGCGATGCAAAGACCCTCTTATGCACAACCTTCTTCCAGATATAAACAAAGAGATGTTTGAGTATCTACTAAAACGTGTTGCAGTTTTGGAGCATATTTTAGTTGAAGACAACAAAGAACTTCTAGAGCAAGATTTACACTTAGAAAATATTTATGAATCATTCATCAGAGCAATGAAAAATTAAATATATTTCAGTATAATTCGCCCAATATTTTCAATAAAGGGTTCTTCATGCTTAGTGATCGCGTAAATACACTATCTGAATCAATTACAATTGCAATTTCAACACTCGCAGGAGAATTAAAAGCTTCTGGTAAAGACATTCTTAGCTTCTCAGCTGGCGAGCCTGATTTTGACACTCCTCAAGTTATTAAAGATGCTGCAATAGCTGCGATTAATGAAGGTTTCACAAAATACACAGCTGTTGAGGGGATTCCTACACTTAAAGCTGCAATCGCAAATAAACTAAAAAGAGATAATGGTTTAACTTATGCGCCAAACCAAATCATTACAAATAACGGTGCAAAGCACTCTCTTTTTAATCTTTTTGCAGCAGTTATTCAAAAAGGTGACGAGGTAATTATCCCAGCTCCATATTGGGTTACATACCCTGAGCTTGTTCTCTATCATGGCGGAACGGTTGTCGAGATTGAAACAAATGATGAAAGTTCATTTAAAATTACACCACAGCAGTTAAAAAATGCTCTTACTCCAAAGACTAAGATGATAGTTTTAACTTCCCCATCAAACCCAACTGGTTCAGTTTACTCAAAAGATGAATTAACTGCACTTGGTAAAGTTTTAGAAGGAACTGATGTTTTAGTTGCAAGTGATGAGATGTATGAAAAGCTAATTTATGATGGGGAGTTCACGTCTGCTGCAGCAGTTAGTGATGACATGTATAAAAGAACCATAACTATCAATGGTCTTAGCAAATCAGTGGCAATGACAGGTTGGAGATTTGGTTATATGGCTGCGCACCAAACAGAGATTATCCAAGCAACTAAAAAACTTCAGAGCCAAAGTACTTCAAACATTAACTCTATTACTCAAAAAGCAGCGATTGTTGGCTTAAATGGTGAAGCTGATGCTGATATCGAGAAGATGAGAATAGCTTTTAAAGAGCGCAGAGATGAGGCTGTAAAGCTTATAAATGCGATTGATGGACTTAGTGTTTATAAGCCTGATGGTGCATTTTATCTCTTTATAAACATCAAAAAAGTATCTAAGGACTCCATGAAATTTTGTAAAGAGCTATTAGAAGAAAAGGGTGTAGCTTTAGTTCCAGGCGTTGGCTTTGGAAGCGAAGGTTATGCAAGATTTAGTTTTGCAACTGATATAGAGAGTATCCGCAAAGGCATCAAAAGAATCGAAGAGTTTGTATCTGCACGCTAAGGTGTGTGGATATCAAAATCTTTTATATAGATAATACTAACCCCCTGCCCCGTCTCTTTTACGTCAACATCAACTCTTAGTGATTTACTCAAAGAGTACTGTAGTATCAAACTTGAAATCTCATCATTTTTATAGACTATACGAATATTTTTGTTAAATCTGGCTCCAACTTCATAACCAAGCGTTCCCTCCTTATTTGTCAAAATATTGAGGGTATCAACCCTTAGAACTCCTGAACTATTTACTATTTTTTTAATTCCACTCCCCAGAAGAAGCGTGTTTAGAGATGTTTTTGACTCTGAGGTTGTATCAAAGAGAGAAGATGCGCTTGAATCAAAGAGTATGTAAGAGAGTATGTCGTTTTGGCTCATAGCTGGTTTTGAGGAGAAAAGCACAACTGGAGAGCTAACTCTGTTTGTAACATATATCTCTATATCTATATAATCAGTCGTATAGTAGTGCAGGTTTAGATTAAGGTATGGATCTATCTCATCACCTCCATAAAAATATATCTCACTCTCATCAAACTCAAATACTCTATCTTCAAGATTTACCACTCCACTCTTAATACTTAAAGCACCAAAAATTTCTAAGTTGGAATCCATATCTTTATATAGAATCAAAGATGGCTCAATTAGCAAAGAGATATCTTCTACCTCATATTTTATAGGTTTTGATGATGTTATTGCTATGTTTATAGCTCTTGCATCCTCATTTTTTGACTCTTTCATATCTTGAATGATTATGATGTCTTTATCGCTGATGGCATAATCTTTTTTAAGTTTGTACATAATAGAACCACTCTTTATCTCAATATCTCCACTAATATTTTCTCTTCCTTGTGCATCAATTATTGCATGTAAATCAAGTTTTAACATGACATCAGCCTCTTTTGATTTGTAATGGTAACTCTCACTAAAGAGAGAAAAATCTCCACTCATATCACTACTTTTTAAAACTCCCCTAAGAAGAATATTCTCATATATCCAAAACTCTTTAAACTCAATATCAAAATCATCATTGAAGCTAATTTTAGATGGTTTGCTTGATGTTACTCTTTGATTTTCTACACTTACGTCATATCTATTTAAAATCAGCTCTTTATCTTTATATACAAAATTAAAACTATTATCTTTGCCAGAGTAGTCTCTTTTTGAATCAAGTATTAAAGTATAAAATGGAATTTTTACACTAGAAGTTACTTCTAGGGAGTCTTTAAAATTTATAATAGACTTTGCTTCTACTTTAGCATCAAAAAAAGCTTTGAATGGAGGAATTTGGAGCTCTTTTAGAAATTTATCTATGGAGTTAATTTTACTCTCTACTACAGCTATCTTGTTTTTCAAATCAACTCTATAATCAAAAATAGCTGAACCAATATATACATAACCATCTGCCCCCTCTTCATTTGCCAACATCGAAATAGAAGCAATATCTGATTTTACAAACATAGAGATGTTAGAATTTTTTTCACGTGCCATAAGAGTTACTTTTGAGAATCTCTTTAAATCGTACTCTTTGTAATGTAAAAACTCTTTTTTTGGATATATGTTTGATTCTAGCAAAGTCTCATTGTTTTCAAGTGAGAGATTCGCATCAAATTTAGCATAGGCTGTATCTGCGTTAATTGTATATTTTATAAAATCAAGCGTTTTAAAGTCAGCTTCAATATCTTTTGCACTAAACTTTGCATAGCTCTCATCTGGATTGTGCTCTAAATCTATCACAAATCTATCAAATGCAATATCAATATCTTTGGTAATTATCTCTGCTGCTATTTGAGAGCTTACATGTAGGTTTTTATCCATCTTAGCATCTTGTATAATTGCCACTTCAAACTCTTTATATGTGGCGCTATAGTCTGCTTTGAGCGTCAAATCTTTACTCTCAAAGAGGTATCTGAGCTTAAGTTTTATATCTTTTATCAAAAAATCTGGGAGATATTTTGGAGTTGCTTCTTTTAGAGTAGTTACGAGATTTATCTCTTGAGAGTTTATCCAAATGTCAGCTTCTATTTTTTTTGGCTTATAAGCTAAAGTAGAAATATATTTTTTTTCTATAAAATCCACTAGAGTAAAAGAGAGAGCTCCTCTTAGAGTTTCATCTTTAAAATAACCCAAAAATTCTGCGTCTGCATATTTTGTCTTTACATGTAAGGATATTTTTTCTATATCAAGTGCATCTCTAAAGCTAAGTTCATCTGCACTTAAATCAAATAGAACCTTCTCTTTTTGATAATTTAAAACTCCATTATTAACTTCTATTTTTGAGATATTAAATGCTATATGTGATGATTCATCGCTATTTTTCAGTGATAAAAGTAGCTTATCTAAATCTATTTTAACTCCAGATGCAGCTATATAATCAACTCTTGGTGTTGGGTTTAAAAGAGATAAAAAATTGTATTTTATACTCAATTTATCTACATGTAAACTGTCTTCATAAATAAACCCGTAAATTTCAACCCCGCTAAATAGAGTTCCTCTTAGCTCTTTATACTCGATGTTAAACTCTTTTAAATATTTTTCAGCCAACGCAGGAGCTATATCTTTTTGAAAAAAAACAAACAGAGCCAATAATAGAGTCACTATTAAAATTAGAACTGTTATTTGCACAAATGAGAGAAGTTTCTTTATCAAAATAGCTCTCCTATGTGAAAATGTATAGCATAGTGCTCTTTTGGATTTTTTGTATCAAAACCAATATCAATAGCAATAGGTCCAATTGGAGTTAGATAACGAAAACCAAAACCGACACTGTAATAACCACTACTAAAATTCGGAGTGCTATCTTGTGAGAGAAAACTATTATCACTAAAAATCACTCCTTTAAAATCACCATAAATCTTAAAACGAAGTTCAGCAGTTGTTTCAAAAATAGAGTTAAAACCGATTGGATCACCCATGCTATTTTGTGGACCTAGTTTTCTATAGCTATATCCACGGTTGCTATACATTCCTCCAGAGAAAAATCCATAAGAAGTTGGGAGCTCTCCATCAAGAAGCTTTAAGAATCCATAATCAGCCTTTAAGCCAAGAGTAACTTTTTCTACACTCTTAATACTCCCTATAGTTGTCTTAAACTTATAGTAGGTTGCATCAGAGACGCTTGATTTTATTGAGCCCATAAGCTCACTTTTAACAAAATAACCACTACTTGGGTCTAATATTTTATCTCTTGTATCATAGCTATATTCTAGTTTTGAAGATAAAACAAATAGTTGATTTATGGGAAAAAGCTCTCTGTCATTGCTTCTGTATGTATTTACTTTATCAAAAATAAGACTCTCTTTAAAAGTATGTTTATCTCGTCTTTGCTTTAAATATCCATCTAGATAAAATTTAGACTCACTAAATCCTAAAAATTCTTCATTTTCAAAACCGATTTCAAAACCTGTAAAGTTTCTATTTAAGAGTGGCATATCAAAATTTAGCTTTACGTTTTGTTTGATTTGAGCGACTCTACTCTTTAGGCTAAGTGTCTTTAGATTTCCTAAAAAGTTTCTATTCAAGAGTCCAACTGAAGCCATAACACCCTCATCACTGCTTATCCCAATACCAGATTCAAAGCGCAGCGGTTTCTCATTTTGAACTACACTAACGCTTACATCTACAAACTCATCTTGATATATCTCTGTATCTATTATTGCTTTTGAAATGCCCTCATATGCGTATAGCTCCTCATAACTCTTAGTAATTGCACCTAAAGAGAACTCCATGCCATCTTGGAGATATAAGACAGAGCGCACTGTTTTTTCATCTATATTTTTTGAGGTTTTTATCTCTATATTTCTAAAATAACACTTTTTATTTTTGCTCGATTCATAAGTTAGATATGCTGCATTACTATCTGTATCTATCCACGCTTTTGCATCAACTATAGGATTACAAAAATGGTTGTTTGCATAAAAGAGTTTTATATCTTTTTTGCTTTGCGTAAATCTTTGCGAATCAAAAATATCACCAATTTTAAAAAAAACAGCCTCATCAATTTTAAAATCTGAGATATTTGATATATCTTTTATAATAATTGGATTATTTTCTTGTATGTTTAAAAATAGGCTCTCTTTATCTATTTTTGATTCAATTACAGCATTAAAAAAACCTCTAGTTTTATAATAGTCTTTGAGCGTTTGTATGCTTAAATCAACAATTTTTGAATCAATGGAAGAAGGTAGTTTGTAAAATTCATAAAAATGCGGTTCTTGCAAATCTAGCGAAGAGTAAAGTTCACTAGATGTTATATGTTTGTTTCCATCAAAATGGAGCTCTAGCTTTTGCCCAAAAAGGAGAGTTGAGACTAAAAGAGATAAAAAAAACTTTCCTCTCAAACTTACTCCAATCTAAGAACTTACTATTTTAAACTCTTTAATGCCTCAATAACTTCATCTAAATTCTCTAATGGAATATGAACTTTCCACTCAGGTTCATTTGCATTTCCAGCAAGTGAAATACCTATGCTAGCAACGCTATGACTGCCAGCTCCATAAGGCTCATCTATCTTAGTTACTGAAATAACACCTTTTTTTGTTCCATTTAATGCGATTGTTTTTGACATATTTTTCCTTTTAGTTTTGTTTTATTAGTCTAGCTATTTTAGCCTGAAGTTTCAGCCATAATCTGTGTTCAAGCAGTGGAAAACCAGCGAATGTTAAGCCGCTCTTATCAATACTCTTTGTAACTCCGCTTCTAGCAGCCATTGTAGTAAATGGAGCGATGCTGAGATGTCCAGCCGTTGCACTCTGTCCGCCCATAACAACATTTCTACCCATTGTAGTAGAGCCTGAGATTCCAGCTTGAGCAACTAAAACAGAGTGTTCTCCTATAACACAGTTATGTCCAACTTGAACAAGATTATCAATTCTTACACCATATTTTATGAGTGTTGTACCAAATACCGCTCTATCTATTGTAGTTGAGCTGCCAATTTCTACATTATCCTCTATCTCAACATTACCATTTTGATAAATTTTTCTATGTTCGCCCTGTTTGTTTGTAGCAAAACCAAAGCCATCACTTCCAATTGTCGTGTTTGCATGTATTATACACTCACTTCCAACTCTGCAATCTCTATAGACTGTTACACTTGGATATATTATGGTATTATCTCCGATTACAGCGTTTGTTCCAATATATACATGTGCCATGATTGTACAACCTTTACCAATTATTGCACCACGAGCTATCTCTGCTCTTGGCGAGATAGTTGTACCTTCGCCTATTTTTGGCTCTGGCAAAGTTTCATCTTCAATGCTTGGTGCAAAATATTTCGATAGTGTGGCCATTTCCCAGTATGGATTCTCAACTACTAATGCCACACATCCAGAAGGAACGAACTCTTTAGTATCTTTGCTTACTATTATTGCACCTGCATTTGAGTTTTGTATCTCTTTGATATATTTTGCATTTGCTACAAAAGATATTTCACTCTTTGTTGCATCACGGAGCGTATTCATCTTTGTTATCTCAAAATATTCACCACTAAAATCACTATTTATTATTTTTGCAATATCTTTTAAATTCATATTCACTCCTAATCGTTTAGCCTTGCTATCTTTACTTGAAGCCTTTTCCACTCTTTATGATTCATTAGTGGAAAGCCACTATAAACTCCACCACTTTTTTCTATGCTTTTTGTAACACCACTTCTTGCGCTAAAGGTCGAAAATGGTGCAATGTTTAGATGGTCGCTAAAAGCACTCTGCCCACTGACAACACAATTTCGCCCTAATTTTGTTGAACCACCTACTCCAGTTTGAGCCACAAAGATAGAGTGCTCGCCAATATCACAATTATGTGCAATATGTATAAAGTTATCAAGTTTTGTACCACGTCTAATTATAGTAGAGTTAAAAACTGCTCTATCAATAGCACAATTGGCACCAATTTCTACACAATCTTCTATGATAACATTTCCATTTTGATATATTTTAATATGCTCACCCTCTTTTGTATGAGAAAAACCAAAACCATCCGCTCCTATTACAACTCCTGCATGTATAATGCACTCTTTTCCTATTATAGTATCTCTGTAAATAGTTACATTTGGATATATGGTAGTATCATCTCCAATAACACAATTAGCACCGATATAAGCACCAGCCATAACTATAACGTTTGAGCCAATACATGTACCATTTTCTACTCTTACCATGGAATCAATCATAGAGCCCTCTCCAATAGTAGCAGATGGTAGTTGTGGCTCTATTGGTCTTTTATTAAAGAGTTTTGTCGCTTGTGCCATTGATATAGAGACATCTGGACAGATTATGTACGAAGACTCTTTTGGAAGGTTCTCTACTAATGTATCTATTATTAAAAAAGCTTTTGATTTTGAAGATTCTAGCTCTTGGGAGTATTTTTTATTTATCGCAAAAGTAAGTTGTGAAGGCAAAGATAGGGCTAATTCGTTCATAGAATCAAGCTCTAAATCTTCGCCAAAAAATGGAAGTTTTAAGTGTTGTGCAATACTGCTAAGGAGCATCGCCTTATCTCTCTAGTGCTACAGCACCGCTTCTTACAATCTCTTTTGGATTATATCTGCTTATGATTTTTAAAAGATTATCAACTCTCTTTGGCTCATCCGCAACCATGGCAATAATAACGTTATCGCCGACATTAACTATTTTGCCATTGTATGCAGCACAAAGAGTTGCTATCTCCGTAATATTCTCAGAGACTGGAAACTTCATCAAAGCCATCTCTTTTTCTACCAAATCCGCATGTTCATAAACTCTTAAAACTGGTATGAGTTTGTGGAGCTGTTTTGTTATCTGCTCTATCACTCTAATTGATCCAGACGTTACAATTGTAAGTCTTGAGTATTTGCTCTCAGGTATAGGAGCAACTGTTAGAGACGTAATATTGTATCCACGTCCAGAGAAGAGATCTGTTATGCGAGATAGCACACTAGCTTCATTTACCACGATAACAGAGATAACTCTTCTTGCGTTTTCATCTTGCATTATTTTTTCTCCTTTTTCTCTAATAGCATCATGTTAAATAAACTTCCACCAGCTGGAACCATTGGCATAACGTTTTCTAGTCTCTCAACAACAACATCAATAAAAGTAACAATATTTTTCTCAACTGCCTCTTTTAATGCCGCATCAAACTCCTCTTTTGTTGTTACTCTAAAACCTATTCCGCCAAAAGCTTCTGCTAGTTTTACAAAATCTGGTTGAACACTTAAATCAGTTTCGCTATGGCGCTTGTCATAAAAAAGTGTCTGCCACTGTCTAACCATTCCAAGATAGTTGTTATTTAAAATAATATTTATAACTGGCAACTTCTTCTCAACCGCTGTCATAAGCTCTTGACAATTCATTAAAATTGAACCATCTCCCGTAAAATTTATGCTGATTTTATCTGGTGAAGCAACTTTTACACCCATAGCAGCTGGAAAACCAAAGCCCATAGTTCCAAGACCGCCTGAACTAATAAACTGGCGAGGACGAGTAAATGGATAAAACTGTGCGCTCCACATCTGATGTTGCCCTACGTCTGTTGAGATATTTGCACTATCCCCAAGAAGTTCTCCAACTCTTTGTATAACCCACTGGGGTTTCAATCTATCAGTATCTTCATGATACGTGAGAGGATGAAGCTCATCAAAATTTCTAATAGTCTCTCTCCATGAAGCATATTTTGCTGGATTTATAGAAGATGAGAGTTCAATCATCTCATTTACAACATTTTTTACATCACCAACTATTGGATAATCTGCAATAACAAGCTTTGAGATACTTGCTGGGTCAATATCTACATGTATAACTCCAGCATTTTTTGCAAATTCTGATAGCTTTCCAGTCACCCTGTCATCAAATCTAGCACCAAGCCCGATTACTAAATCAGTTTCACTCATAGCCATATTCGCTGCGTAACTCCCGTGCATTCCAAGCATGGAGATAAGCAGCTCATCATCGTGGCTTAAAGTACCTCTTGCCATAAATGTCTCAACCGCTGGAATACCTGTTTTTTTTACAAGTTCTCTCACTTCATAAGCTGCATTTGAGTTTATAATTCCTCCACCTAGATAAAAGATAGGTCTTCTTGCCTTAGAGATTGCTTCCATTGCTTTTTTAATCTGACGTGGATTTCCCTTTGTATGAGGTTTATAAGTCTCTAAATCAAGCTCTATTGAGTAGTCAAACTCAGCTAGTTGAGCAGTCACATCTTTTGGAATATCAACATGAACTGGACCGGGACGACCGCTTGAAGCTATGTAAAACGCCTCTTTTAAGACACGTGCCAAATCTTTAGCGTCAGTAACTAAATAGTTATGTTTTGTACATGAACGACTTATTCCAACCGCATCTATCTCTTGAAATGCATCCGTTCCGATTAAACTCATAGGAACTTGACCACTGATTACAACTAATGGAATTGAGTCCATATAAGCGTCTGCAAGTCCAGTTACAGCATTTGTAAAACCTGGACCACTCGTTATCATAGCAACACCAACTTTTCCACTCGCTTTTGAGTAGCCCTCCGCAGCATGAACAGCCGCTTGCTCATGTCTAGTCAATATATGTTTAAAGTTATTTTGTTTATAAATCTCGTCGTAGACATTCATAATTGCTCCGCCAGGGTAGCCAAAAACTGTATCTACACCCTCTGCAATTAAAGCTTCAATGACTATCTGTGCGCCACTTATCTGCATGAAAAGTCTCCTATATTAAAAAATTCGCCAATTATATAAAAAATGAACTATATCGGAGTTTAAAAATGGTATATAAAAGATTTTACCAAGTGTTCATTTAATCACAAAATCGCATCAACAGCCATAGATGGTCTCCATCTACTCATAACGCCATACACTTGCGAATCTATGTTTAGTTTTGACTCTGGATACTCTGCTTGAAATAGTATAAAAAGCTCTTTTATCGGCTCTGTTATTCCGTAATATAATAGATAATTTTTTAATCCATTTTCTAGTATTTTTTGATCTATTTTTTCATTTATTGCATTTTTAATTTGTGTCAAATGCAAAGTAGAGAAAATCTCTGCTATATAACCATTTTTACTTCTTGTTTTCATATATAGAGCCAAAATTTTTCTAATATTTTCTACATTACCCTCTTTTGCATATATTTCTGCCTGAGCAAAGTCATTATCCCACTGTTGTTGGAGTTTTACTCCATCTTCTGTATCTTTAAGTGAGGGAGATATATCTAAAATATTATAAGCTAAGGGTAAATTTTCTGCCTCAATGGCATTAAAAAACCTATGTCTGCTCTCTAAATCAAGTATGATATCTTTTACCTCATTTTTAAAATCATCAAAATCTAGTAAAATACGAAATATTTTTATAGCTCCATGCGTATCACCGCTATTGAGAAGCATTTGTGCTCTGATATATAGCGAATCAGAGTATTGAATCAATGCGTTATACTCCGAATAATTTTTTAAAAACGGGTTTTGTTTTATAAGTTCAAAAGATACTTTAAACTCTTTTTGAATAATTGAAGCTTTAAATCTTGTATAGACTCTCATATTTAAAACTAACTCTTGAATAGGCGCTGTTTTTTCACTTATTCCTCTATATGGCATTAATATCTCTTGCGCTTTGTAACTTAATTTTGAATCAAGTAGATATTTTTTTGCTAGTGCCAATGTTTTCTCCCACTCCATCTCCATGTTTTTATAGGCTTTTGACTCTTTGTAGATAGGATGTGCATTTGCCAAACTATATGCAAGGGCGAGTTTATTATGCTTTATAAGCATTAAAAATTTATCATACTCTGAGTACTCTTGAATAAATTTTTGAGCAAATGCTCGCTTTGAAGGTATTGTATTAAATAGTTCAAATAACTTTGCTGCACCTACTTTGTCATTTCTCTCAAGAAATTCTTTGGCACCCTTTAGTGTTTTTTTCCATAAAGCTTCAAAGGCGATGTAAGCTTTTGTATATTTTAATATAGGATTTTTATCTACATGTAAGAGCATAAGGTCATATTTTTTATCTCTGATAATTTTACTAAAACTCTCTTCATCATCAAAGATATTGTAAAAAAGAAGCTCTCCATTTTCTGCCGCTATGATTAACTCATTTGTCTCCTCATTAAAACAGAGTGCTGTTATAGAGTGTTCTAGCTTTATGTATCTTCTTGAGATAAGCCCATACGTATTCAAATCATATACTAAAATATAACCAAGCTTTGTACCAAAAAAGATGAAATTATTTTTATAGCCAATTACGATTTGAGTAATATCATCATGTACTTCTGAGAATTTAGTGATAACTCTTAGCGTGTTTATATCAGATATATAAGCATTATTATTTTTATCAAAGCTAAAGAGTCTGTTATTATCTATAAACTCTACTTTAAGAACAGGAGCTGGATGAACTTTTAACTTCGCCTTTGGTGACTTCATAACTAAATTAAAGATAGATATATTTCTATCATAACTAGCAGTTGCTACTAAATTGCCATCGCTACTAAATGCTATATCATTGACTATGTCTAAGTGCCTTGGAAGGGTAAGCGATAACTCTGCGGTTTTAATATCTACTCCAAATATGCCCCCATCATCACCACAAGAGAACATGTATCTATCTTTGGGATCAATACTAACACATGAGACATTACCTTGATGTCTATCTATAGATGCTAGAGTTTTTTTATTTTTTAAATCATAAAGTTTTGACTCTTTTGCATCTTGGGTAATATAAGCTAAATAGAAGCCATCTGAGCTTAATGAGAGAATTTTTGTGGAGTATCTTTGATGTAAGATAGACATTCTATGCTCATCTTCAACACCTAGAGTTGTTATATTCAAGCCTCTTATTGTAGTAAAAGCATCTACACTAAGAAGAGTTTTTGAATCTAGCATTTGTAAATATATTATTGCTTCTTCAAAACTGCTTTTTTTAGTAGGTACCATTTTTAATCTCTTATGTAGTTTTCTTCTCTTAGCACTCTATATATCTGTTGCTGATGCTCTTCACCTTTTGTCTCTACATGTACCATAACATTTGCATCACCATAATCTAAAGAGATAGAAGTCCTGTCATAAGCGATATGAACTATGTTTGCATTTAGCTCTTGGAGTATCTGAGTAAAGCGCATAAGTGAGCCTGGTTTATCTACAAGTGTAACGGTTAGCTTCATCTTTCTGCCAGACTTTAGAAGTCCTTTTTCTATAATTACAGAGAGAAGCGTTACGTCCATATTTCCGCCACTTAAAACAATGGCTACTTTTTTACCCTTTAAGTGAGAGAGCCTATCATGTAAAAGTGCAGCGACTCCAACAGCTCCAGCACCCTCAACTACAAGTTTTTGTTTCTCAAGTAAAAATAAAATAGCACTTGCAATCTCTTCATCATCAACGCTGATATATCTATCAACACTCTCTAGCATGTAGGCTAAAGTGATAGCGGAAGTATCACGAACAGCTATACCATCGGCGATAGTTCTTACACTAAGGCTATCTATTGGTGATTTTAAATCATAAGAGTTCTTAAGAGCAGGTGCGCCCTTCGCACTTACTGCAATTACCTCGATATTAGGGTTTACACTCTTAATCGCACATGCCATTCCAGAGATAAGTCCGCCTCCACCCGCTGGTATTACAACAGCGTCAAGGTCTTGGCACTTATCTAAAATATCAAGCGCTACCGTACCTTGTCCTGCAATTACCTCTTCATCTTCAAATGGATGAACAAAAGTAAGTGAGTTTTTCTTTGCATATTCTAGTGCGTGAGCATACGC